>NZ_CP113059.1:2960258-4440388 GCF_026625705.1 Pedobacter sp. SL55
TTCGAAATCAAGGCATCTAACAACGATGGTTTGTGGGGAGATGAAATTTCTAGACTGTATATTCATGTAGATCCACCATTTTTTCTGTCGTGGTGGGCATATTGCTTTTATTTTGCGGTATCGCTTGCTTTATTGTTTTTTATCATTAGGTACTACACCAATAAGAAAGTTTTTAAAGAAAGATTAGCCCTACAAGCCCTCAAAGAGAAAAATATGCGTGAGCTGAGCCAAGCCCGTACAGATTTCTTTACCAATATTTCTCATGATTTAAAAACACCTTTAACCTTGGTCATACAGCCTTTAAAACAATTAAAAGAAACTTTGGTAGCTAATGATAGTGCTATTGGCTACATGGGCCTAATCGAGAAAAATGTGTCCAGAATACAACGTATGATTAGCCAGTTGCTGCGTTTTAGAGAAATTGAAAGCCAAAAAATTACACTTAATCCTCAAAATGGAGATTTTATCAACTTTGTAAGAGATCTTTTTGGACTATTTGAACTTTACGCCAACAAAAAGCAAATAGAAACCAATATTGCTGCTCATAAAGATAATTTATACGTTGCTTTTGATTACGATGTGATTGAAAAAATACTAACCAATTTGTTTTCAAATGCACTGAAATATACCCCAAACAAAGGTTATGTTGGTGTACGTATTTACAGTTCTACCAACCAAGAAAAGGAAAGATTAACAGATAGAATAGACGAGCAAGAAGCCGAGTATGTTTCTATAGAAGTTTTAAATAGTGGCGATGGATTTTCTGAAGAACAGATTGCAACGCTTTTCACTTCGTTTAATCGTTTATCGTCGCAACGGCCCACGTTCGAAGAAAGCTCTGGTTTGGGATTGGCAATTGTTAAAGAGCTTGTTGAAGTGTTAAATGGTAAGATTTGGATGGTAAACAAAACCGATAAAATCTCGTTTACCATTATGCTACCGCTGATGAAACAGGCTGGCTCTGGAGATATGCAATCTAATGTGTACGATTATACCATTTCTGAGATTGACGATATCATGATGCAAGATACGGAGGCACCAGAAAATAATAATGCTAGTGCTAAGAAGACCGATAGCGTGTTGTTGATGGAGGATGATCCGCAACTACGTGCTTATTTAGAGCAGCGACTGGCAGAAAAATATAATGTGTATACCGCAAGTGATGGTGCCGAAGGGTTGATAAAAGCAGAAAAAATTTATCCTCAACTAATTATTACCGATTTAGTAATGCCTAACCGAACTGGTTTGGATGTATGCAAAAGCTTGAGGCAAAATTTTAAAACTAGTCATATTCCCATCATCATGATTTCTGGAAATGGCGATGATAACCAAAACAAAATTAAAGCTTTGGAGTATGGTGCCAGTGTATTTATAGATAAACCTTTTGATGTTGATTACCTAATGCAGCAGGCGGAAACCATTCTCAAAAATCAGCAAGAACTGAAAGAGAAATACAGCAAGCGCATACAAGTAGACCCATCTAATGTAACGGTTACCTCTATGGACGAAGAACTACTGAGGAAAGCGATGAAGGTAATTGAAGAAAATATTGCCAATGCCAATTACTCGGTAGAAGATTTTGTGTCTGATATGAATGTAGGCAGAACCATCTTGTATCAAAAAATTCACGACATTGTGGGGATGTCTATCAAGGAATTTATCTTGAATATCCGCTTAAAAAGAAGTGCTTATTTGTTAGAAAAATCTGATTTAACGGTTGCCGAAGTGGCCTATGAAACAGGTTTTAATAACGCTAAATACTTTAGTGTTTGCTTTAAAAAACAGTTCGAATTAAGTCCTTCTGAGTTTAAAAAGAAAGCAGGTAAGAAGTAGTATTTCTTGGCAATGGCATTGTCAAAGTCGCTTGGTCATTCCTACATCGTCATCCCCGCGAAGGCGAGGATCTTAAAGCGCTAAAAAGTTTTTTTGAAGATCTTAAATTGGTTCTACAGCGTTAAGATCCCAGACTAAATCTGGGATGACGTTCTTGGTAGTGCTAAAAATTTCTTAAGGCCCCAAAGATGCTTAAATTTACATCCTAAAGTACAGAAGCGAACCATTTCTGTACAAAGAACTTTCGCTCTTCGGAATTTGCAATTCCGAAGCACTATCGTCGGATCTGAGGTCCGAAAAATAAATGAAATTATAAATTCCATGATAGGTAGTTTAAATGTAAAGCAGGTAAGAAGTAGTATTTCTTGGCAATGGCATTGTCAAATTCGCTCGGTCATTCCCACGTCGTCATCCCCGCGAAGGCGGGGATCTTAAAGCGCAAAAAGGTTTTTTGTTAAGATCTTAAATTGGTTCTACAGCGTTAAGATCCCAGACTAAATCTGGGATGACGTTCTTGGTAGTGCTAAAAACTTCTAAAAGCCCCAAAGATGCTCAAATTTCCATCCTAAAGTACAAAAGAGAACCATTTCTGTACAAAATTGAACCCTTCATCGTAAGTGTTTGTGGTAGTTTTGAAGATGCCAAATCTCAATTGGTACCAAATATTCAAACTTAAACTAATGAACAAAAAAGGAACACAAATTTCGTTGCTATTACTTATCACATTAATTATTGTGGGGCAAGTTAAGGCACAATCTTTAAAGCAAGTAATTGATAAAGCGTTTCAAAATGCCGAGCAGCAAAGCCTTTTAATGGCGAAAAAATATGAAGATCAACCTGGAAGATTTCCAAAATCATTTGAAAACGGTAAAGATACCTCATCGGATTCACGATGGTGGTGCAGCGGTTTTTTTCCAGGCTCACTTTGGTACTTGTACCAAAACAATAAAAATACCGAAGTGCTTAAATATGCCAAACTTTTTACCGATAGGGTAGAGCGAGAAAAGTACACCACCGATAACCATGATGTAGGCTTTATGTTATATTGCAGTTTTGGTAATGGCTTACGTATTACAGGCGAAGAACGTTACAAAGAAGTGCTGTTAACTGGAGCAAAATCATTAGCTACTCGTTTTGATACGAACGTAGGTTTAATCCGTTCGTGGGATCATAATACAAAAGTTTGGCAATATCCGGTAATTATAGATAACCTCATGAATTTAGAATTGCTGCTTTGGGCTGCTAAATATTCTAAAGATGAGAGGTTTAAAAAAATCGCAATTTCACATGCCAACAAATCGATGATCCATCATTTCAGACCAGATTTTAGTTCTTATCACGTAGTCTCTTACGATAAAAAAACTGGTTTGCCACATAAAAAGCAGACCCATCAAGGTGCAGCTGACGATTCTGCATGGAGCCGCGGACAATCCTGGGGCTTGTATGGTTATACCTATCTGTACCGCGAAACTAAAGATGAACGCTATCTGGAACAAGCAAAGAACATTGCCAATTTTTTAATCAACCACCCAAATATGCCAAAAGATTTTATTCCTTACTGGGATTACAATGCGCCACAAATACCAAATACCACTCGAGATGCTTCGGCGGCAACGGTAATGGCGTCGGCTTTAATTGAATTAAGCGATTTTGTAGATGCCAAATTAAAGCGTAAATATATGCAAGTAGTTGATATTCAAATTAGAACTTTAGCATCTGATGAATATACCGCTAAACGTGGCGAAAATGGAGATTTCATCTTGAAACATAGCACAGGTGCCTATCCTTTCAAATCAGAAATTGATGCGCCTTTAACCTATGCCGATTATTATTATTTGGAAGCCTTAACAAGATTAAAGAAAAGGTTATAAAAACATAAAAAATAATAGTAAAAACAAGTATTCTTGCTTTAAAATAGTATTATCCTCAAAAAAAACAGTAATGTATATTCCTAGAAAAGTTTTATTTACCATTTGCTTATTTCTACAAATTATAGCTGCATTAACAGTTGTTGCCCAAAAACCAAATGAAACTTACCTCAGTCCAAATAACTATAAAACTGGTACGCAATCAGAACGTATACAAAAAGCCATTAACGATGCGAAGATAACTACAGGAAAAGTAGTCATCCCAAGATATGATGCCATTACCAAAACCAATGTTTGGTTAATCGATCAAGCAATTTTGCTGCCTGCAGATTTTGAACTGGAACTGAATAACTGCAAAATCAAACTATCAGATAAATGCAGGGATAATTTCATCCGTTCTGCTAATGCAGGTTTAGGAATTAAAAATATCGCTCCGCTAAAAAACATTAAGGTAATTGGTATTGGTAATGTGTTGTTAGAAGGAGCCAATAATCCTCGTTCTACGGGAGATCATAACAAAACCTTGTCTTTAAATCCAGATGGTTTTGGCCAATCTTTTGGTACCGATGCCGGCAAACCCAACGAAAACCAAAAAGGTGGCTGGCGCAACCATGCCATCATTTTCGCCTATGTGGATGGCTTTCAGGTTAGTGGAATTACTTTGAAAGATTACCATGGCCATGGTTTGGTAATGGAGCGCAGTACCAATGGTGTGGTTAAAGATATTACTTTCGATGTACGACAAGCGGTTAATGTTGCCGGAGTAGAAAAACAAATCCTTAACCAAGATGGAATGGGCGTACGTTTTGGCTGCAAAAACATCATCATTGCTAACATTAAAGGTAAAAGTGGCGATGATTTTATCAATATCGGTTTAACTGATACAGGGGTAGAAGCAGGTAAGGAAAATGTGAATGTCGTAAGTGGTTCCATTTATGCTGGCGAAAAGGATAATATCGCTAACATCTATCTTCAAAATTGGCAAGATTTCTATTCTCTTTCGCATCGTGCCATTCGTATTATGCCCGTAGGTAAACTAAGAATAAGCAACGTTTTTATCGAAAACATGATCATCAGCCCCTTATCTAAAAAAGGTTTAGAAGCGGAGTATGCGCAAAACATCAACGGTTTATTTGTAAGAAACTTGGTAAGTAATTTTCAGGTAAAAGTTAAAGGAATAGCGAACGCTAGTTTTAGAGATATTTTCTATACTGGCCAAGGCGCTCCAATTGATATTGAGCAAAGTGAGAGTGTAGTGGTAGATCACGTAAAAAATGTTAAACCCTAAATAGGAAGTAAAAAAGGCTTTTTTATGGTTGTTTGAGCAAAAAATAGCAGAAAACCTTCCGTTTGTACAAAACCAAACCATTTTCGTACAAAAGTGAACCCTCTGAATAGTTGATGCGGATAGTTTTGTCTTAACCATTATAACAACCAAACCGAGTATGAAAACTAATCAGTTAATAGCTGTTGCTATTTGTAACCAAACGGGCTGCTCAAAGGCGATAGCCAAAAAAAATCCAAACACCAGTTACTTATTCATTAAAACCTACAACTTACCCAATCATCTATTTAACGAGCTTGGTAGAAACTATGCGTAGGGTATTGCAAGAGTTTCAGTTTTTCAAGATCAAAATACGATAAGCTGTTAAAGGAGCTGTAAAGTTGCAACCAGTTCTAAATATTCGCAGTAGTAAAAATTTCAATGAACCAATTACAAGGCCTATAAGGTAAATCACGTGAACCAAATTTCTTCATATAAAGTGAAGAAATCAAATGTTAAAGTTTTAAATCCTAACCAAAATAAATATAAATGATAAGAGCATTACACATTAAGCTTAAAAGCTGGTTGATGATTTTAGCCATCATGCTACTAGCAACAAATTACGGCTATTCACAAAGCACAGATCCGGTTAAAGTTAAAGGAAAAGTTACCGATGAAAAAGGAGAGGTGCTAGTTGGCGTTTCGGTACTTGTTAAAGGAACGCCCAAGGGTACTTCTACCGATACCGAAGGAAATTATACGATAGAAGTTCCTGGAAATGCAACCCTCGTATTCTCCTACATTGGTTTCGATCCGCAAGAATTCAAGGTCAATCCATCGGGAGTAATCAACGTAAAAATGAGTGGCGACAAAGTGCTTAACCAAGTAGTTGTAATAGGTTACGGTACCGCAAAAAAGAAAGATTTAACTGGAGGTTTGGCCGTAGTTGGCAAAGAGCAATTAAGTATGGTTTCTACACCAAATTTAATGGATCGTTTGGTAGGCCAGGTGGCGGGTTTTACCATTACTTCTGGGAGCGCAGCACCAGGGGCCGATCAATCATTACTTATTCGTGGAGAAAACTCACTGTCTGCTCAAAATAATCCCTTGATTGTTTTGGATGGAATTCCTTACAGTGGCTCATTAGTAGATCTTGATCCAAATAATATAGAAAACCTAACTGTATTGAAAGATGCTTCTGCGGTAGCTATTTACGGTTCTAGAGGTTCTAATGGTGTAATTTTGATACAAACAAAACGAGGGCAATTGGGAAAAGCTAGTGTGTCTTACCGCGGCCAACTTGGTTTAGCAGAGCCAATGCAACAGATAGAGGTAATGGGGCCTAACGAGTATATCCGTTTTCAGCAAGATATTGGCAGGTTAAGACAAGGCTATACAGGTTCTTTGTTAGATCCAATTGCTGGAGATATCATCAGCGTAACGGAACGTGGTAACTATGCCAATAACATTACCCATGATTGGCAAGATTATATTTTTAGACGTGCAGTTACCATGGATCATCAATTGAGCGTGTCTGGAGGTACAGAAAGCACCAAATATATGGCTTCTTTGGCGGCTTTAGATCAAGACGGGGTAGTGTATAATTCACGTTTGTCTCGTTTAAATATGACCGCTAATCTAGATCAAACTTTTAACAAGTGGTTAACTATTGGTGTGGGTATGCAGTTTACGCAACGAAGTGATGGCGGCGTTACACCAAATATAGAGCATGCCATTAAACAAAGTCCTTATGGTAGCTATAAAGATGCCGCTGGCAATTATGTGCCAGAACCCATGGAGTATTCGTTGATTGCCAATCCTATGCGTAACGTTAATGCCGTACAAGATAGGATAAATAGAAACTTTTTCCTTTCCGCGTATGCAGATGTACTGCTTCCAGTTAAAGGTTTGTCTGCTAGATCAAATTTTGGATATAACTACAGAAGCGGTTTTAATGGTACCTATTATGGCCGTAACACTTTTGATGGAAGGGAACAAGCTGGACTAGCAGGAGGCAGGGCAGCTATTAGCAATTCGCATTATTACGATTATACATGGGAAAACCTCTTAAAATACGATAGGACATTTGGCGATCATCGCATTGATGCCACTGGCTTATTCAGTATACAACAAACTCAAAGTATCACTTCATCACAAAGTGGCGAAGGTTTTGTGACTGATGATACCGAATATTTTATGATGAATACTGCAGCTAGAAATGTGGTAAATAATTCGGGACTATCTGAAACAGCGATGCTTTCTTATATGGGCCGTTTAAATTACAGTTATAAAGGCAAGTATTTACTTACCATAACGGGTCGTACTGATGGGGCTTCTAATTTTGCAAGAAATAATAAGTACGCATTTTTTCCTGGAGGTGCTGTTGCTTGGAATATTGGAGAAGAAAGTTTCTTGAAGAACAACGCAAATTGGGTAGATCTTTTGAAATTACGTGTGTCTTACGGGGCTAATGGAAACCAAGCAATACCTCCTTACCGATCGTTAGATCGTTTGTACTCTAACGTGAAGTACATTTGGGGCGATAACGGACAGCCCGTAAACACAGCATATTTGGCTAGCGATGGTGTGGGTAACCCAAATCTTAAATGGGAAACCACGTACTCCGCCAATTTGGGTATAGATTTCCAATTTTTTAAAAATAGGATAGGCGGTACCATAGATGCGTACATAGCCAATACAAAAGATTTATTGATGATCCGCACGGTACCCATCATGAACGGTTATAGCAGAGTTTATGATAACATTGGTGCTACCAGAAACAAAGGGATAGAATTTACTTTAAATACAGTTAATATTCAAAGTAAAGATTTCAAATGGAACTCAACAGCTATTTTTTCACTAAACCGAGATAAAATTGTAGAACTAAGAGGGGATGGAAAAGATGATATTGGTAACAACTGGTATATCGGAAAGCCTTTGAGAGTGGTTTTCGACTATAACATGATTGGTATTTGGCAAACTGGCGAAAATTACAGTATGCAACCTGGTGCTGCCGCTGGTGCAGCTAAATTGCAAGATGTAAATGGCGATGGAGTAATTACCACAGCTGATAGAACAGTTATCGGTTCTAGAAATCCACGCTATACCGCTTCTTTTGCCAATAGATTAAGTTATAAAAACTTTTATGCATCAGCCTTGTTAACCGGCGTTTTTGGCGTATGGCGAGATGATCACATGGCCAACATGGGTGCTTGGACTTTCGGAATTACCAATTATGTACACGGCGCCAATTATTGGACACCAGAAAATCCTAATGCCACCATCGTATCTCCCGGTTATCTGAACACTCAGGGACATGGTTATTACAAAAAAGTGAATTACGTACAAGTTAAAAATATAACTTTTGGATATCGTGTTCCGCAAAGCATTGCTAAAAAAATAGGACTAAGCGGTATCGATGTTAATGCAAGCGTGAACAACCTCCACACTTTCTCCAATATCAGACAAGTACTTAACTACGATAACACTTGGATGGCATCATATCCAACCGCACGTTCTTATATGTTTGGCCTAAATGTAAACTTCTAATTTAATACAATACGAAAATGAAAAATATTATTAATGCAAGTTTAGCGCTTATCGTAATCATCTCATTAGGCGGCTGTAAAAAGTTTTTAGAAGAAGATTTAAAAACAGAATTAGCACCCACCAATACCTACACCAGCATTTATGGTTTCGAAGTAGGTAGTGCTGGTCTTTATGCTTTAACTCGCTCAGAATACAATACTTACGGAGAAGGCGGTGCTTATATCCACAACGGAGCCGCTCCTTACGAAGCATTGCAGGCAGCAACAGATATTGCCGATGTAATTAATAGCGATGCCTCTCTAATGGCTTTTGCCAACCTTACGCTTACCCCAACAGAGCGTTTCGTAGGTACCTATTGGAATTGGGCGTATAGCTTAATCTCTTCGGCCAATTTAATGCTGGTATACTCAGAGCAGAATACCAACTGGGATTCGCCAACGGATAAAGTTCGTTTTCAAGCTGAGGCTCGTTTTTTCAGGGCTTATGCGTACCGTACATTGGTGTATTTATATGGCGATGTGCCTTACACAGAAACCATTTTGTACGATTTCCAACTTGACTTTACACGCACACCAAAAGCCGAAGTAATAGGGCACATGGTGGATGATTTAAAGTTTGCTGTAGATCACCTGCCAACCAACCCAGATCAGTCGGGCTTTAAACAAGGTAAACTTACTAAATGGGCTGCCAGTCATTTGCTTAGCGAAATTTATTTATTGCAAGGCGATTATCCTGCCGCAGAACAAGCTGCTTTGGCAGTAATTAACAGTGGTTATTACGAACTGATGAAAACCAGATTTGGCGTAAATAAAGATAAACCAGGCGATGTTTTTAGCGACTTATTTTTAGAAAACAACCAAAACAGAACAGCAGCCAACAGAGAAAGTATTTGGGTATTGCAATTTCAGTTTAACGTAGTGGGTGGTGGTACCAATTCAGACGATTGGACACGTAGAGCTTGGATACCTAATTACTCTTCTATTAGTGGTTTTGTTTTGGCAGATACTTTAGGCGGTAGAGGTTTAGCACAATTGGTGCCAATGAAATGGTGGACAGGTACAAACCGTACCAATGCCACTGGCAATGTACCTGGTATATTTACCAGTACAGATATCCGTAACTCAAATTATAACATTAAAAGAGATTGGTACTATAACAATGCAGCAGATGCAGCTTTGTTTGGCAAAAGAGCACCAATTACCGAACAAACTTGGTTCACTACTAAAACATTGTTTCCGGCAATTACCAAATTCTTTTACGGCCGTGCAGAGAACTTGAGTTTAACTGGCAGTTACAAAGACCGTATGAAATTTCGTTTGGCCGAAACTTATTTGCTACTGGCCGAGGCTTATTTGGGCCAAAACAATCCTGGAAAAGCTGCCGACGCCGTAAATGAAGTACGTAGAAGAGCTGGTGCTGGCGATGTGAGCGCAGCCGATATGAATATGGATTTCCTTTTAGATGAGCGCATTAGAGAATTGGTAGGAGAAGAAAGTAGAAGGTTTACGTTGGTGCGTACCAAAAAATATGTGGATAGGGTTAAACAATACAACCCAGCAATTGCGGGCAAAGTGACAGAAAATCATGCGTTGTGGCCAATTCCACAAGCTATTAGAGATGCCAATACAGGTGCTCCATTCCCTCAAAATCCGGGATATCAATAGGCGAAAAATATTTCGACAAAGATCTAGAGTTTAAAAATAGAATAATGATTTTGATATAACGACATCATGAAAACAACAAAATATTTATATAAAACCTTATTGTCTTTTTGCTTTTTGCTCGCCCTTTCGGCCTGTAAAAAAGAAATTAAAGACATTCCAAAGGTTCAAGAAAAAATGGAACTTAAAGTTTCATCGGCCGACATCGTGTTAGATGAGAATAACCTTGCTAAAGATATTGTAACTTTTACTTGGGCACCTGCAAGGCCTCAGTCTGATGATCACATGGTAACCTATACCACTAGACTAGACGTGGTAGGCAACAACTTTGGTTCATCTACCGCCATTATGGCTTATGAAGACGATGGCGTATACAGCAAAAGTTTTACATCAGAGCAATTACAAAATTGGGCAAACGAAAAATGGGGTATTGCAGCCAATAAGTCGTTTACTTTAGAGTTTAGAGTAGTAGCCGAATGGGAAGGTGGTGCAACTTTCGAAGCGCCAGAAGTACGAACCATTAGGGTAAATGTAACGCCTATCAAAACCGTAGTTTTCGATGCCGATAAGGTATTCTTGGGTGGCTCGGCAATTACGGGCATCAACAGAATTGAAATGCCTAAAACATTAGAGAATTTAAACCAATATGCTTACGTATTAAACTTGCAACCTGGTAATTTAGAAATCCCGATAGAATATAATGGTGCTACTAATTATGTGGTTTCTTCTGATGCGACTACAGCCTTGCAAGATGGTACTCCTGTAGCCATTAAAATTAGGGAAAATGTATTTGCTTGGAAAATTGAGACTGCCGGCGAGTACCGCGTAGTGGTAAACATGCAAAAAGCTACAGCTACTATTTATTCGCCAGCTATGGCGCTAAGCCCAAAAGTAGTAAACTGGAACGGAGATGGCGCCGTGCCACAAACCACTACCGTAACAGAACTATGGATGCACGGAGCTATTAACAGCTGGGGCACTCCAATAAAAATGAACTGCCAAGTAAGTTTGGCCGATCCACAGATTTTGGTTTACACAGGTGGCAGGGTAGGCAAAGCTAAATTTATTGTTTACGGTGGTAGCGATAACAGTAAAAACCTAGCTTATGCTTTTAGCGCTCCATTAAGTGCAACCGGAACGGCTCAAGAACTTGCACTCACTTTGGGTACTGTGGCAACACTATCGGGAGGTTCTACAAGTGCGCAGCGTAATTCTTACTATACCATTCCTGCTACAACCAACGTGCTGATATTCGATTTAAGAAACAACACCATTCTTGCTGAGAAGCGCTAAGCAGCAAATAAGATCAGTGTATCAAATAATTTAAGATGACATCAAATGAAACCATCATGATTTTTTAACCACACAGTGGGATAAATAAATCTGATGGCTTCATTACCACTAAATATAGATTACATCAAATGAAAAAGATGAATTATAAAATCAACGGACTAAAAGCGCTAACCATGGCGTTTTGCTTACTAGTTTTTGCTTGTAAAAAAAACACCAACGATGGCGATATGCAAGCTCAGGGAACGCTTGTAAAGCCTAATTACAATAGAAGTACGGTATTCCGTAATCCGTTAAATGGTTGGGTAATGTATGGTTCTGGAACAGCATCGCCTACTTATTGGGATACGGAGTATTATGTGCCAGATTTAGGCAAAAAAGTAAAGGCAATAGATTATGCATCGGCCTGTTACATCCGTACCAAATGGGCTAATTTTAATCCATCTAACGGTGTGTACGCTTGGAGAGATCCTAACTCTGCAATTTATAAAATGATAAAGGGAGTACAAGATAGAGGTTTGCCAATTGCCTTCAGAATTGTAGTTGATGGACGTGATCAAGGTTTAAATACCCCTCAGTTTGTGTTTGATGCTGGTGCGAAATACATTACCGAAGATCCTAGGTTTCCAGATCGTAGAACCCCGCTTCCACAAGATCCTATTTTTAGACAATACTATGCTAAATTTATCGAAGAGTTAGCAAAAGATTTTAATGATCCTAATAAAACTTCTTTTATTGATGCTTATGGTTTAGGGAAATGGGGCGAGGCTCATAATGTAATTTATCAGGATCCTGCGGCACCAACAGGGCAGAGCACAGAAGTGATGAAAGAAGAAGTGATGGATTGGATTTCTGATGTTTATGTTCAAAACTTCACAAAAATCCCTTTGGTCATCAACTATCATAGGGTAGTGGGCGATCCAGTAAGTTGGGGCGCAGCAAATCCAAACTCCGATAGGTTGTTGACCATGCTAATTAATAAGGGCTACAGTTTAAGACAAGATGCCTTTGGAATGACAGATTATTACCAAAGTTGGGAAAAGGCTTTTGCAAAAACTTGGAATTTTAAACGCCCCATTTTAATGGAGGGTGGTTGGATTACCAGCGGTACGCATCGTTACTGGACAGATCCTAGCGGTAAGTACAGAGAAGGCCATCCAGAAGATGTGAGAAAAGGAGAATTTGATGCCTCATTGGAAGCTGCTGTTAATATGATGGATTTTCGTGTTGGCGATACCGAAAGTTGGTTTACCAAAGCTTTTACATTAGTGCAGCGTTTTACTTCTGAAGGTGGTTATCGTTTATATCCAGATCAGGTTTACTTGCCAGAAAAGGTAAATAGTGGTACCGAAACAGTGATTACTCATCGCTGGAGAAACATGGGCTGGGGTTATTTCCCTAATAACATACCACAATGGAATTTTAAGTATAAAGTGGCATTTGCACTATTAGATGCCAATGGAGCTGTAAAAAAAGTGATAGTAGATAAAGCTAGCGAACCTTCTAATTGGCTTAAAAACAGTCCAACAAAGTACGAGTTAAAAACTAACGTAGATGTACCTTCCGGAGCCTACACTTGGGCGGTAGCAATAGTAGATACAACCAACGATAATAAACCTGGCATTAGGCTATCTGTAAATGGAGACATTACTACCGAAGGCTGGTTAAAGTTGATGAATTTGCAAGTGCAATAAGTAATTAAATTAATGTACTCTTAAAAGCTTCTCGTTGCCGTTTGGTATACAAGAAGCTTTTTTCGCTTTTAAGTAGTTTGATGCTTTAGCAGTAATATTTATTTTTTCTATTTTATAAAGAAAAAATTGTTGGGAATAGTGTGTTTTTTAACCTGATTTTAGCCAAAATATTCGCCATAATTAGTTGTTGACTAATTGATAACTAATTGATAATATGTTTTTTATTTATTTCATGGAAACGTTCCCAATTTTTGGGAACGTTTCCATGAAAAATAGATAGAACTTCTAAAGGTAAGGTGTTAAAACCTAGATATATTTGAGTGTAATCGAACAAAATTATTACCCTAACCAAATTATTATGAACAACAAATCTACACTTCATTCAATTCCTAGATTTTAAGTTAATTAGCATTTTGCGGCATTAACTAGCTAGCGCTCTTTTGCCGATATGATTAACCATTTTTCTTAACCTAAATAAACTTTTCATGTCAGTTTTTATTAAACCGCTGAGGGTATTTGCGTGTTGTACATTGCTGTTTTATCAAGCGCCAATGGTATTCGCCCAGCGAGTTTCAGATACGTCCAGTAAAAAGCAAGATACCTTGCAGCTTGTAGATAAGAAATTTAAAAAACTTATCTATTTCAATACGCCCAATAGCCTCTCTACGGGTTCTTCGGCAACTATCAATGGTAACGAACTTAGCAGCACCTTGGTGGCCTCTTACCCCATTGCCTTAGCCGGAAGATTAGCCGGTTTAACCACCAGTCAAAATAGCGGGCAACCTTTTAACGAAGGATACTCACTAAGGTTGCGTGGCCAAAGCCCGCTTATTTTTATAGATGGTATTCCGCGTTCTGTTTCAGAAATTGGAATGGAGGAAATTGAATCGGTTACGGTACTAAAAGATGCAGTTTCTTTAGCCATGCTGGGTGTAAGAGGAGCAAGCGGGGCAATCTCTATTGTCACAAAAAAAGGAATTTCAAGTGGCCAAAAAATAAGCTTTACTAGTCAGTTTGGTATTCAGCAGCCTATCCAAAATTTAATTTCTAAACCACTAGATGCCTTTAATTATGCAACTTTATATAATGAGGCATTAGCTAACGATGGCCTTTCGGTTGCCAATAACGGTTTTAGCCAAACAGCCATCAACGCTTACCAAACCGGTAGCGATCCTTTGCGTTACCCTAATGTAAACTGGGCTGATGAAGTATTAAGGAAATCGGCTGCGGTAGCCAGATACAACTTAAATACCAGTGGAGGCAACGAGTTTGTACGCTTTTTTGTCAATTTAGAACATTTTAGGCAAGATGGTCTCTTAAAAACGAGAGACGATATCAATACAAAATATTCTACCAATGCTAATTTTCTGGGCTATTTTATTCGCTCTAATGTAGATGTTAATTTAACGGATAAATTGAGTGCAGGTCTTTACGTTCAGGGACGGATTTTGACCGATAACAGTCCGGGCAACTCTGGAACCGAGAGTATTTTTAACTCCCTAAAAGCAACACCAAATAGCGCTTATCCTATTTTTAATGCCAACGGCACTTACGGCGGCTCATCGCAATTTCAAAATAACATTGTTGCCCAAAGCGTTAGTGCGGGGTATTCATCAACCAATACCAGAACCGTTTTATCAGATTTTTACTTAAAATATAATTTAGACGATTTAACCAAAGGCTTATGGGCAAAAGCTAGAGCATCTTTTTTCAGTAATTTGGCAGAAAACTACATCAGGAATAAATCTTTTGCGGTATTTGAGCAAATCGGTGGATTTGGTACTGATGCACCTGTTTATCGTCAATATAATAACAATACCGATCAGGCCAATGGCAATAACATAGCTTTCCAAAACAGATCCGATTTTCAGGAAATATCTTTTGGCTACCAACGTGATTTTGGCTTACATGGTGTTGATGCGGTGGTGTTGGCCAACAGAGATAATTTAATTAATGGATCTAATTTGCCTTACACCATCCAGGGTATTTCTGGTCACGTATCGTACAATTACAATAAAAAATATCTAGCCGAGGTATCGTTTTCGCAAAGTGGTGCCAATCGATATCCCGATAATGGAGGTTTTAAATATGGCTTTTTCCCAGCTTTAGGCTTAGGTTGGAACATCCATCAAGAAGATTTTTTAAAAGCAAACAGTTGGCTTAGTGAGTTAAAACTATATGCTTCTTATGGTAAAGTTGGCAGAGACAATGGTGCTTACTATACTTATCAGCAAGTGTACAATGCTTCGCCTGGTGCCATTTTTGGGAGCAGCGCTGGTGGTGCAACCACCGTTGGCGAGTCGTATTTGGCTAACCCTGCTGTTACCTGGGAATATGCAAAGATGTTGAATATAGGTGTTGATGCCAGTTTCCTAAACGATAGGCTAGGTTTAAATGTAGAATATTATAAAAACAATTACGCCGATTTGAGTATCGTAAGAGGGATGAATAGCTCGCTATTGGGCATTTCTTACCCTAGCGAAAACATCGGAAAGCAAGACTACTATGGCTGGGAAACCCAGTTAAGTTGGACCGAACGTAAGAAAGGCTGGGGCTATTTTGCAAGATTGAACGCTAGTTTACAGAACAGTAAACTCATTTATAGCGCAGAAGCCAATCAAAGGTATAGCTGGATGCAGCGTACAGGCCATCCGAGTAGGGCAAAGCTACGGTTACATCGCGGAAGGACTGTTCCGTAGCCAGCAGGAAATTACAGGTTACCCTACTATAGAAGGATACACGCCACAACCTGGAGATATTAAATACAGGGATTTGAACGGCGATGGCATCATTAACCAATATGACCAAACCACCATCGGTTCGCAAAAGCCGAGTTTATTTTTAGGTGCCAGGTTAGGTTTTAATGTTGGCGGCTTTGATGTTAGCGCTTTAATGCAGGGCGTAATTAATCAAGAAGTTTACCTATCGGGAAATAGCTACTGGGAGTTTCAAGGTGGTACGGCGCAAGCTTATCAAAACCATTTAGACCGATGGACACCATCAACAGCTGCCACGGCTCAATATCCACGCTTAACCACGAACTCTGGGCCAAGAAACGGTGCGCCAAATAATTTTGTAGGCTCATCTTTTTGGTTAAGAAATGGCGATTTCCTAAAGTTGAGAAATGTAGAATTAGGCTACACGCTTCCAGCTAAGCTTACTCAAAAAATTGGTATAAAATCTACTCGCCTATTCGCAAATGGATTAAACCTGTGGACTTTAAGTTCAAAAACTTTTAACGGTGCCGATCCAGAAAACTTCAATGGAACTTACCCCATTGAGCGTGTGTTTTCTTTCGGTTTAAATATTCAATTATAGCATTACAGATATGAAAAGAGTACTTTATTTTTTAATCATCGTATCGGTGCTAGCCCAATCTTGCAGAAAGTTCGAAAACGAACCAGAAGAAAGGGTGCTAGAAACAGATGTGTTTGATCCTACAGATCAAATGGGTGTACAATCTACTGCTTATTTACTGGGCATTTATTCATTCTTGCCCAGCGGATTTAACCGTATTGAAGGCGATTTTTTAGATGCGGCTACAGATGATGCCGTGCCTTCTTCAGAGCGTTCCAATATCATGTTGTTTACCAATGGACAGCTTAACGCTACCAACTATCCAGATAACAACTGGGCAAACAGTTACACCATCATCAGAAGAAGCAATGTTTTTCTGAAGAATATTGGCGTAGTTCCTATTCCTGATGCAACTAAAAAGAGACAAGTGGCCGAAGCTCGTTTTCTACGTGCTTTTGCCTACTTCGAGTTGTTGAAACGTTATGGAGGCATACCACTGGTTGGCGATCAGGTATTTGATTTAAACAGTGATTTGAACTTGCCTCGTAATACTTTCGCAGAATGTGTAGATTACATTGCTGCAGAATGCGATGCTGTTACGCCAGATTTGCCCAACGGATCTGCTGTTGCCGCTACAGAATTTGGCAGAATACCATCTGAAGCCGCAATGGCTTTAAAATGTAGATTGTACCTTTATGCGGCCAGCCCGTTGTTTAACGGTGGCGGTTTCGAAACCAATGCACAATTAAAAGCATTAACAGGTTACCCTATCAATGATCCAAGCAGATGGCAACGGGTAATTACCGCTGCCGAAGCATTAATTGCGAAAGGCTACTATAAATTACCAACCGCAACCGGAACAGCCGCCTACACAGCTGTGTTTACCACTAAAATCAATACCGATATCATTTGGTCTAAGCAATCGTCAAATTCTACGGTAATTGAGAATGCAAACGCACCCGTGGGTTATGTCGCGCCAACTACCAGCAATGGCAGAAACAGCCCAACCCAAAATTTTGTGAATGCCTTTAGCAATGCCAATGGTACACCTTATACAGGTACTACAACGGCTGCTTCGCAATACGAAGGCCGCGATCCAAGGTTAAAAGCCATTCTTTTTTACAATGGCGTGCAATGGTTGGGCAGGGCAGTGCAAACTTACGAAGGCGGTTTGGATAAACCCAATCAGGCTTTTAAAACACAAACCAAAACTTCTTATTATTTGAGAAAGTTCATGGGCGATTTTTCTAACTCCACCACCTATGCTAACCAAAGTCATAACTTCCCATATTTCCGCTTTGCGGATGTGTTGTTAAGCTATGCAGAAGCATTGAATGAGGTTGGAAGGGTAGAAGATGCCGTAAGACAAATGAATTTGGTGCGTGCCAGAGCAGGTATTACCGCAGGGGCTGGTAACAGATATGGCGTTCCTGTAGGTATACTTCAAGATGACCTTAGAGAGTTAATCAAAAATGAAAGACGTATTGAATTGAGTTTCGAGGAGCATCGTTTCTGGGATTTGCGCAGATGGAAAATGAGCTGAATTGGCAACTACCTTACAAGGGTTAACCATTACTCAAAATGATCCATTGTATGTACTCAAGAATGTGAACACGATGATATTTCAGCCTAAATATTATCACATGCCCATTCCTTATTCAGAAATAATTAGAAATAACAAGTTGGTTCAAAACGAAGGTTATTACTAAAAAAAAATCAGGCATTTTATTAAAATATCGATGATAAGGCCGACCTAGCAAAGGCGGCTGTTCAATAAAGATTATATGATGAAAAAAATAACATATCTATGCTGCATTTGTATGCTACTGTTGAGCATAAAAGCCAACGCACAGAAAAGGCAGATTAGTGGTGTGGTAAGCGATCAATCGGGGGGGGTGCCTGGGGCAACAGTGGTCGAGAAAGGAAATCCATCTAACGGTACCACCACTAATCAAGAAGGGAAATTTACGCTCAATGTGAACAGTAATGTTCTTGTGGTACGATTGATTGGCTACACTAGCAAAGAAATTAATATCGATGGAAAAACAAATATCACAGTATCGCTACAAGAAGATAAAACAACTTTAGATGATGTAGTGGTAGTAGGCTATGGCACACAGAAGAAAAAAACGTTAACGGGTGCTGTAGCGAGCATTGGTGGAGATGAAATTAGACAAAGTCCATCGCCTAGTTTGCAGAATACATTAGCCGGACGTATCACTGGTTTTGCTTCGCAACAAACTAGTGGCCAGCCAGGTGCCGATGGAGCTCGGTTTTACATTCGGGGGTGAGTTCTTACGTATCAGGTTCGAGCAATAACCCTTTAATTTTGGTAGACGATATTGAGTTCACTTACGATCAGTTCTCTCAATTGAGTGCAAATGAGGTAGAGTCGGTAAGTATTTTGAAAGATGCCGCAACAACCTCTATTTATGGTATTAAAGGCGCAAATGGGGTGATTTTGGTAACTACAACTCGTGGAAAAGTTGGCAAGCCACGAATTACCGCATTGTTTGAGTATGGGTTAAGTCAGCTTACCAGAACCCCAAAAGCTTTGGGCTCTTACGAAGCCGCTTCATTAATTAACGAGGCGCAAGTGAATACCAACAACTTAAACCCAAACCCGAGTTTTGTACGTACCTTTTCTGATGCCGACTTAGAATTGTACAGAACAGGCGAAGACCCTTACGGACATCCAAATAACGATTGGTCTGATATCTTATTAAAACAATTCGCACCACAGGCTAAAGCTAATTTTAACGTAAATGGTGGTACAGAAAAAGCAAAGTATTTTGTTTCTATTGGTTACTTAGACCAAGGTGGCCAACTTAAAGATTTTAGTGCCGATTTAAACAGCAGATTTTACTATAAAAGATACAACTATCGTTCTAACATCGATTTGAAAGTAACTAAAACACTCGATGTAAAATTTGATTTGTTCGGAAATGTGGATGAAACAAACTCCAATAACGCTACGGCCAATAATACTATTTTTAGCGATTTGGGTCGTTTGGGCGAAACAGCGCCGTTTAACTATCCGGTTTATAATCCAAACGGAACTTTAGGGTATAGCGTTTGGCAAAGAACCGCATCTGGAAGAAATAACAACAACATTGTTGGCCGTTTAATGTACAATGGTTATTACCGATATTTCAATAATAACATCAACCTATCTACCTCAGCTAACCAAAAACTAGATTTTATCACTCCGGGACTTTCGCTAAAAGGTGTATTGGCTTACCGTAATCTATATTTTTACAGTCGCTCTCTTTCTAGGCCAGTAACCGGAACTGGTTTTATTTCTTACGTATATGACCCGGTAACTGATTCGTACAGCTTTGGTCAGCGTGACAATATCTTTAGAATTAGTACGCCCGGCTTAAGTTACAGTCCTGGTAGTACAGCAAGTGCGCTTACCATGCAAGCCATGTTAAATTATAACAGAAGTTTTGGAAGCCACAATGTTTCTGGTTTGGTTTTATATAATACAAGTGACAAGAGGTATCAAAACTCGAGTAATGGAGGTTTGTATAACTTTATTCCAGAGATATTTAGCGGTATTACAGCTAGGTTTGGTTATGATTATAAGCAGAAGTATTTAATAGAATTTAGTGGTGCATATAATGGTTCAGATCGTTTTGCAAAAGGTAAAAAATTAGGTTTTTTTCCAGCGGTATCTGTAGGTTGGAACCTTGCCGAAGAAAGCTTTGTTAAGGATAACCTGAATTTCATCGACCAATTTAAACTAAGAGGATCTTATGGCTTGGTTGGAGCAGATAATACAGGAGGCGTATACGCATACCTTCAAAATTGGGCAACAGGATCGGGAAGTGGTTTGTTTGGTTTGGCCACCAATAATGGTTTCGGAACGGTAACCGAGGGCACTTTAGCCAATGATGAGGTAACTTGGGAAAAAGATAAAAAGTTAGATATAGGTTTAGATATGGCTTTCTTTAAAAATAAGCTATCTGCTAAATTAGATTATTTCAATAACAATAGATACGACATCATTACCAATCGCGGAACCATTTCTGCCGTATTCGGACAAAATTTGCCACTGGTAAACATTGGTAGAACAAACAACCGTGGTTTCGAAGCAGAAATTAGTTTTAGAGACGATATCTCTAAAAATTGGAATTACTCTATACAAGGAACCTATTCATTAGCTAAAAATAAAATTACTTTTAGAGATGAGGCTGTTACGTTATATCCTTACCAAAGGGAAACCGGAATGCCTATTGGCTCGGTATTAAAGTACAAATGGACAGGCGAATTTTACACTGCGGCAGACATTGCTAATCCAGCAGTTCCAAAACCAACTATTGGCGGCCGACCAGGCGATCTTAAATACATGGATTTGAATGGCGACGGTGCGATAGACGCCAACGATAGGTCGTTTTTCGGTAATACCAATTTGCCAAATACAATAGCAGGTGTTACGCTGGGGGCTGGTTATAAAAACTTTAGGCTAACGGTTTTATTCCAAGCGGCTTTAAATTTTGTAGCTAGTGCACAAGGTGCGGTAATTCACCACAATGCTAGTAATCAATTGCCTATACACCAAAAACATTGGACCCCAGAGTTAGGCAACAATGCAAAATATCCGCAGTTGTACACTACCGCTTTAAGTCAAAGTCCAAGAGATTTTTACTCAGATTTTTGGGCCATTCCTGGCGATTATGTGCGCCTTAAAACTGCAGAACTAAGCTATACCGCAGGTCCTAAACTGTTATCTAAACTAGGTGTAAAAGGTTTGCGTTTATACACCAATGGCTACAATTTACTAACCTTTACCAAACTAGATAGGCTATACAATTTAGATCCAGAGATATTGGAGTCTGCTGGCGATTTGCCTTATCCACCAACAAGAATAATGAACATGGGTTTAAACGTTACCTTTTAATCTGTACCATGAAAAAGATATTAATTACAACATTGCTTCCATTGGTGTTTTTTGCTTGCAAAAAAACTGGAGGTTTAGAAGATAAAACTACAGGATTAACCGAAGAGGCGGTATTTACAGATAGCGTTCAAACAACAAATTTCTTGAATAGAATTTATGTAGATGCTGGTTATACTTTTGGCCCATCGCGTTTTAACTCTGCAGGAGGCTCTGGAAATACCGAATTGGCAACCGATAATGCCGAAGGAAACAACAACCTTTCGGTGTGGGGCAATGCTTATGCACAAGGAACCATTGGCCCATCAAATGTGTTAACCGGTTTTGCTACCGATAAAGATTTCTGGAACACGCCTTACAAAAACATCCGTAGGGTTAACCTTTTGCTAGAGAAAATTGGTGGCGCACCTTTCCACGAATCAACCAAAAGAAGAATGCGTGCCGAAGCTAGGTTTTTACGGGCGTTTTATTACCACCACATGGTCATCGCCTTTGGCGGGGTACCCTTAATTGGCGATAAGGTTTTTGGCATCAACGATATCATTAACATACCAAGAGGTACTTATGCCGAGTGTGTCAGTTATATGGTGTCAGAATTAGATGCAGCAGCGGCTGATTTAGCAAATGTTACTTACAAAGATATCGACTTTGGTAGGGCTACCAGAGGCGCTTGCCTAGCCTTAAAATCTAGGGTGTTGTTGTATGCTGCTAGTCCACTTTTTAACGGTGGCGGTATTAGCAAAAGCGCTGTAGTTGGCTATCCAACTTTTAGCGTAAGCAGATGGCAACAAGCTGCCGATGCAGCAGAAGCAGTGATTGGTTTAGGGCTTTATAGTTTGCACGTAGATAACACCACAAGACCTGGGAATGGTTTTTACGAGGTGTTTTTAAAACGGATAAACAGCGAATATATCTTCCAATATAACCGCCCGGCTCAGAAAGAATTTGAAGCTTACTACCTGCCACCTACACGTACTGGAGCCTCTATCATGAAACCTACTCAAAGTTTGGTAGAGGCTTTTCCCATGAGGGATGGAAAAACGATTGCCGAAAGCGCTACCTATAACCCCAATGATCCTTACGTAAACAGAGATCCTCGCTTCACTTATTCTATTATTCATAACGGACTGTCTTACATCAATAACAGTGCGGTAAAAACCATTGTTTACACTTACACCAATACGGGTTCTACCATTGCCAATACCACTGCAGATGCTTATACGCCAAGTAATAATTTCACAGGTTATTTCAGTAGAAAAATGTGCGATGAGAACATTTCAAATGCATTAGCAGCTACTACTGAAAGAGCTTGGCCGTTAATTCGTTACGCCGAAATTTTATTGAACTATGCGGAAGCGATTAATGAAACTGGGCAACCAGAAAAGGCTGTAGAGAAATTGGTAATACTTAGGGAGCGTGCCGGAATATTGCCAGGTGCAGATGGTAGGTATGGCATTAAAGCAAATATTACTACTGATGAGTTGCGCCCACTTATTCAAAATGAGCGCCGTATAGAATTGGCTTTCGAAGACCACCGTTTCAATGATATCAGAAGATGGAAAATTGCCTCTACAGTACTCAAAGGTTTTAATAGTATCGACATCATTACACGCACAGGTACCAATAGTTTTGTACACACAATTTCTAGAGCACCACGCCCGTTGAATTTTAGGGATGCGATGTATTTGCTACCTATTCCTTTGTCGGAAATTCAAAAAATGCCTTTAATGGAGCAAAATCCAGAATACTAAGATTTGGTTTAGTTATAAAAGGTGCAAGGGCAGCGCAAAAGCGCTGCCTTTTGCTTTTTGAAAAGTAGAGCTGTAGAAATCTGGTCATTGGGCAAATAAGTTGCGATTAAATACCTCAACTAAGCTTTAATTTTAACGATTTCCATTGCAAATTCCACTCAAATTTCGTTATTTGTAGGTTTACCGCCAACCAAACGTATGAAGAGTAATCAAGTAACCATTGTAGATATTGCCAATGAGCTGAACATGTCAAAATCTACGGTATCTAGGGCACTTACAGGCCACCCCAATGTAAAGCCCGAAACTAGGGCAAAAGTATATGCTAGAGCTTGCCGAAAAACTTGATTACCAGCGTAACATGTTGTCTATTAGTTTAATTACCAATAAAACTAAAACCATTGGCATTGTGCTGCCAGATTTTTTCACTTCTTTTTTTCCGCAGGTGGTGGTTGGTGCCCAAGAAGAAGCAGCTAGGCAGGGGTATAGCGTCATCGTGTCGCAATGCAACGAAAGTTATGAAACTGAAGTAGCCAATTCAAAGGTAATGCTGGCCAATAGGGTAGATGGTGTAATGGTATCCTTAACTAAGGAAACACTAAATTATGATCATTGGAAGGCCTTTATCAGACGGAAAATCCCGGTGGTGTTCTTTAACCGGGTATGCGAAGAAATGATGGTGCCTAAAGTAGTGGTAAATGATTACGATGCCGCTTTCCAAGCCGTTGAACACCTCATTTCCATCGGCAAACGCAGAATTGCACATTTAGCAGGCCCTGCCCAACTGGTGGTAAGCCGTAAGCGCATGAGTGGTTATCGCGATGCGCTCATCAAAAATAACATCCCCATAGATGAAGAGCTAATTATAGAGTACGATTTGAACCTGACTAAGGTTAAAATGTACATGAAGCATTTGTTGGGAATGACCAATCCGCCAGATGCGATATTCGCCGTAAATGATCCCACAGCAATTGAGGCCATCCAAGTGATTAAGCAAGCTGGCAAACGCATTCCCGAAGATATCGCAGTAGTGGGTTTTAGCGATAATTACGGTTCGAACTTTATAGAACCGAGCTTAACCACTGTGGCTCAGCCAGTAAAAGAAATCGGTAAAACCGCCATGGAGCTATTGCTCGGCTTAATGGATAAAGACAGCTCGGAGTGGAAGCCCTTAATTCGCACCCTTGATACCGAGTTGATTGTTCGTAATTCCACGGTAAAGCAAGCGCAGGAGGAATAATTTCTTCCTGTTTTAATAGGGAACGTTCCCAAATTTCGGGAGCGTTCCCATTGTTTTTTCAGTTTTCCCAAGCACTTATCTCTAAATAATAAAAAATATCTTCGAGCTGATAACTATTGCCATAAACTTTAATGAAAAAAGAGCAGGCTTCGGCGAAACGAGATTTAAATAAAATCAATTTAACGGCAGATTTAGTGGTTGCAGGCGGCGGACTTTCGGGTGTGTGTGCTGCAATTACAGCTGCCAGACAAGGTATAAAAGTATTTTTGGTACAAGATAGACCCGTTTTGGGTGGTAATTCCTCAAGTGAGGTGAGGCTGTGGATCTTGGGTGCGACATCGCACATGGGAAATAACAATCGATGGGCAAGGGAAGGCGGTGTGATTGATGAAATTTTAGTTGAAAATACTTACAAAAATCCGGAGGGAAATCCATTGATTTTGGATATGATCTTGTTGGATAAAGTAACTCAAGAAAAAAATATTCAATTGCTTTTAAACACGGCTGTTTTTGAGGTGGATAAAGAAGCGGATCAAATCAAATCGATCACTGCTTTTTGCAGCCAAAATTCCACTTTGTATCGGCTGGAAGCGCCCTTGTTTTGCGATGCCACAGGCGATGGTATTGTAGGTTTTTTGGCTGGTGCCGCTTTTAGAATGGGCGCCGAAAGTAAAGAGGAGTTTGATGAAGGCATGGCGCCAACTGCCGAATATGGCGAATTGTTAGGACACTCGCTTTATTTCTACAGTAAAGATACTGGTCGCCCAGTAAAATTCACACAGCCGAACTTTGCTTTAAGTGATATTACTGAAATACCTCGCTTTAAGCAATTTAACGCTAATGAATTTGGTTGTAAACTTTGGTGGGTAGAATACGGTGGGAGATTAGACACCGTTCATGATACGGAGAAGATTAAATGGGAACTTTGGAAAGTGGTTTACGGCATTTGGAACCATATCAAAAATTCTGGAGAATTTCCAGAAGCTGAAAATTTAACATTAGAATGGGTGGGTACAATCCCTGGCAAGCGAGAGAGTAGGCGCTTTGAAGGCGATTATATCTTAACGCAGAAAGATTTGGTTGAACAACGTCATCACGAGGATGCGGTTGCTTTTGGTGGCTGGTCGATAGATTTGCACCCAGCAGATGGGGTGTATAGTGAGCGTCCTGGCTGCAACCAATGGCATGGAAAAGGGATTTTCGAGATTCCATATCGTACTTTGTACAGCAAGAATATTAGTAATTTATTCATCGCTGGCCGTATCATCAGTGTGAGCCATGTGGCTTTCGGTGCCACCCGTGTAATGGCAACCTGTGCTTACATAGGTCAATCGATAGGCATGGCTGCGGTTCTTTGTAAAAACGAAAGTTTGCAGCCAAGGGAAGTGCTTGCTAACGGACATATCCAACAGCTACAGCAAAAACTCTCCTTAAATGGTCAATATATCCCAGGCGTAAAGATCAATGACGTTTTAGATTTAATTCCGCAAAGCGAGATCTCCGTTTCGAGTACCCTAAATTTCAAAGGTTTTGATCGCATTGATCTGTGGAAAAGCTTAACAACAGCTTCTGCACAGCTTTTTCCCATGCTTAAAGGAGAGTTGCCGGTATTTAATGTTGCAGTAAATGCAATCAAACCGACTACCTTTAAGGCATCGTTAAGAATTAGTGAAAGGGCAGAAGGTTTTACACCAGATCTAAATTTAGCCAGTAGGGAAATTGAAATTCAAGCGGGTGAACAAAATATCAACCTTGATTTTAGCGTGAATTTACCAGAAAAAAGTTATGTTTTTGTAGTTTTTGAAGCAAATGAGGCTATCCAACTCGGTTTTACAGAAAAACGTGTTACCGGAATTTTGTCGGTATTCAACTCAATAAATAAAGCAGTTTCCAATTTTGGGAAGCAAACGCCTCCGGCAGATGCAGGTGTAGATGAGTTCGAATTCTGGTGTCCACAACGTAGACCGCAGGGGCAAAATCTAGCGATTTCCTTGGCTAAACCTCAACCAGTTTTCGATAAATCAAACCTAATTAATGGAATTGATAGACCCGTTATTCAGCCGAATGCCTGGGTTTCAGATCCGGCAGATGCTTCCCCAACCTTAACTTTCGAATGGGATGAAGCGAAGACAATTAAACAAATAGATTTGTGGTTTGATGCAGATTTCGACCATCCGATGGAGTCTGTACTCATGGGGCATCCAGAAACCGTAATGCCTTTTTGTATCAGAAAATATGTGATTAGAATCAATCGGGTAAGATGGTGTTTGAGAAGGATGATAATTTTCAAACCCACCAGCGTATCATCCTAGATGAACCAATTTACACAAAAAAGCTAATTATTGAAGTAGAACATCCTTCTGAATTGGTGCCAGCAGCTATATTTGCGGTACGTTGTTATTCCGAAATTAAGCTATAGCCATGGTACAGTTAGATTTTATAGTAATGGGCGTTTTTGCCCTCTTAATATTTGCCATTGGCTTAACTTTTACCAGGGTGGGTAGCAAGAATGGTCAGGCTTTTTTGAAGCAGGTGGCGCAACACCTTGGTGGATCAACGGACTTTCACTCTTCATCAGTTATTTCTCTGCCGGAACCTTCGTCGTTTGGGGTTCAATTGCCTACAAGTTTGGGTTGGTTTCCAACACGATACAGTTGACAATGGCTATCAGCGGTTTCATTGTTACTTTATTCATTGCTGCAAGATGGAAAAAAACTGGCGTAGCTACCGCTGCCGAGTATATTGGGAAGCGTTTTGGTGGTAAAGAACAGCAGTTTTATACCTACATGACTTTGTTGCTAAGCTTATTTACTACTGCTGCCGTACTTTATCCGGTGGGTAAAATGGTACATGTAGCCACAGATTTACCGGTCAACACCTGTATCTTAATCATCGGGATGATCATTGTACTTTACACAGCCGCAGGAGGACTATGGGCGGTTTTAGTGACCGATGTGGTTCAATTTGTTATTCTATCTGCAGCGGTACTAATCGTTATTCCAATTTCATTTGCAGAAATTGGCGGCTTTCAAAACCTAGTTCAAAAGGCACCAACGCATTTCTTTGAGCCATTTAACGAAGATTATACGCTTGGTTTTATGTTAGCCTTTATTGTTTATCAAACTTTTTATATTGGCGGAAACTGGTCGTACGTACAACGTTATACCAGTGTGGCCAAGCCAAAGGAATCAAAAAAAGTTGCAGGTATCTTTACCATTTTGTATTTCGTTAGTCCGGTTGTTTGGATGTTGCCGCCCATGATCTATCGTGTAATTAATCCCAATTTGGAAGGACTACAGACGGAAGATGCTTACATGATGTTGATCCAAAAAGTGATGCCAGGGGGATTGATTGGCTTGGTATTGGCCGGAATGGTTTCTGCAACTTCAAGTAAGGCGAATACAACCATTAATATGGCGGCTACGGTTTTTGCACAGGATATTTACAAGAACTTACTCAATCCCAAGGCTTCTGAAAAGAATGTGATCTGGATGGCCCGATTTTTCACGCTACTTTTTGGCGTACTTACCATTTTAGTAGCCATGTGGATCCCAAGTGCGGGCGGAATTGTAGAAGTGGTTTTAAGTACTGCTTCAATTGCTGGCGGTGCACTTTTTGCGCCAATCATCTTGACACTTTTTTCGAAACGACAAACTGGATTTTCAGTGGTTACCGCCACAGTTGCATCTTTAATCATTAACTTGTTTTTTAAAGTTATTGCACCAGATTTGATAGACTTAAAGCTGACCAGAACCATGGAAACCGTTCTCGGTATGGGAATACCGATGTTGATCTTGTTGATTTTCGAACTGCGATACATCTCTACAGGATTGGTGTCTAGTAGGGCTATTGAAATGAAAAATGCTTTAGCACTAAGCAAAGAAGTTAACGTGTTTGACCCAGAAGAACAGCAGGCAGCAGAAAAGCAAAACGTATTTGGTATTCGTGTAATCGCTATATCTATGGCGGTAGTTGGTGCCGGAATTGTTTATTTAGGCTTAGTAGCACCTAGCTTTTCGAATATTATTGCCGCAGTGGGTGCACTAATTTTTGTTGCCGCTGCAGCTATCGGTATGGTTACCATCAAAAGAAAGATAGCATGAAAAAAATATTATTAGCTTTAGGTATTGCCTGTTTCGGATTTTGCAAGATGCTAAGTGCTCAGGTGGTAATGCCAGCTTTTTTTCAGACCACTTAGTGCTACAACAAAACAGCAATGCGAAGATATGGGGCACTGCAACTGGCAAAAAAGTGGTAAAGGTTCAAACTTCGTGGGATAAGCAAACTTATACGGTCAAGCCAGACGATAAAGGAAATTGGACTGTAATAGTTAAAACAGCCAATGCAGGTGGGCCGTTTACCATCAGCGTAAGCCAACTAAATAAAATCGTACTTAATGATGTGTTGTTGGGAGAAGTTTGGCTTTGTTCGGGTCAATCAAACATGGATATGCCCGTTAAAGGCTACAATAATTTGCCCATTACCAATTCCTTAGATATTTTGATGGCTTCGCCAGATCCGATGCTGCGTTTATTTAAGGTAGAGCGAAAATATGCCGCTACACCAGAGACAAATGTAAAGGGCAATTGGCAACTTGCCGATGCCGGTTCGGTTGCGCCATTTAGTGCGGTGGGTTATCAGTTTGCAAGTTATCTGCGTAAACAATTAGACGTACCCGTAGGTATAATCCAGTCTACTTGGGGTGGTTCGCCAATTGAAGCGTGGATGGACCGGCAGTTGGTTGGCGATGTATTAAAAGATCGTTTGTCTAGCAATACTGCAATTTCTAAGGCGGTTCATCAAACACCAGGAAGTCTGTTTAATGGGATGATTTCTCCTTTAATTGGCTACAGCATGGCTGGTGTAATTTGGTATCAAGGCGAGCAAAATCGTCATAATTATAGCGACTATCTAGCGCTGCAACATGCTATGGTAAGCTCTTGGAGGGCGAAATGGGAAATCGGAGAATGGCCTTTTTATTTGGTGCAATTAGCTCCAATGAAATATGCAGCCCGTGAGGCCTATAAAGTTCCTTTACTAATGGAGGCACAGTTAAAGCTGCCAGATACTTTGGCCAATGCTGGCGTGGCTGTGATTATTGATGCAGGCGAGCAGCACAATATTCATCCGGCAAACAAAACCCTGCCAAGTAAAAGGTTGGCTTATTTAGCTTTGGCCAATACCTACCATAAAAAGGGTTTTCCAGTGGCAAGCCCTACTTACAAAAAAATGGTGGTAAAAAATGACACAGTTCAAGTTTATTTTAATCATATTCCACTAGGATTAACTACTTATGGCAAGCCAATTACACAATTTGAAGTAGCTGCGGCAGACCAGAAATTTTATCCAGCAACTGCTAAATTAGTTAATGATGTGGTTTACGTTCATAGCGATCAAGTCCAAAATCCAATCGCCATAAGGTATGCCTTTAAAGATTGGGCTATTGGCGAATTATATAGTGTAGAGGGCTTGCCTGTTTCGTCTTTTAGAACTGATGATTGGACAAGAAAATAAAGTTAAAATTGGGCTGAGCAATACAATTTTTGTGATGTATAAAAAGTTTTGATTTAGCGCTTAGTAGAGAATTGAAAAGCATTGAAACCAAATTAAACTAAAGGAGTTTGTATGTTGTAGTTGGCAGCATTTAATTTAAAAGAAAAACTTATTTTATTGCCTGCTAAATGTGTTTCTAGTACGCTATTGTTATTGCTTATGTACTCGTGGCATAATAATAATCCAAGCCCTACACCACGCTCATTTGCGGTACCGTATGTAGAATTTGCAATTTTTCCGCCTTGCATATTAGCCATAACTACGGCGTGGGCATCTTGAAGTTCATTTTCTATGGTAAATTTTGTTCCCTCGTTTGCCGCTTTAATTTCAAATTTGATTTTGCCGCCAATTGGTGTAAACTTAATTGCATTATCAATAAGGTTACGAATAACTAGGTTAATTTGGTTTTGATCTGCAATTACCTCGCTTTGATCTATCATATCCAATATTACCTCAATGTTTTTCTTCTTAATTAAGGGTGCATATAATAAAAGCTGTTCTTCTAACATTTTAGTTAAGCTGAAGTAGGTAGGCTCTGTTACCGTACCATCCATTTGTCCCTTTGCCCAGTGTAAAAGGTTGTTCAGCGTATTGTTGATTGATTCGATTGTTTTTTTGTTCTCAGCAAGCAGCATCCTTAACTCTTCTGTACTTAATGCCTGCATGTTGTATAAGGATAGTATATTTGTTAGGCTACTGAGCGGGCTTTTTAGGTCGTGGGCAATAATAGAGAAAAGCTTATTTCTTACTGCATTAGATTCTTCTAGTTCGATGATAGTGTTGCTAAGCTGTATTGTACGCTCATTTACACTTTCTTCTAGCCTTTGGTTTTGTGTTTTAACAAGTAGCAAATTCTCGTCGCGTAGTTTTTTTTCGGCTTGTATAATCACTTTGTACCTATCTCCCAATGCAAAAGACAGCAACAAAAGTTCGATAATTACGCTTACTGGCACAAGTTGTATCGTAAAATCATTTTGTACCATTATGCCTCCTAAACTAAAAGTAACTATAATGGTAGACAACAAAATGAGCGACCACGCTATAATAAAGTATTTTGCAGGTTTATGTCCTCTACGATAGGCAACTACGCCAGCAGACCAAACCATTAACACAGTTATAAACGATAATTGTTGCGTTATTGTAGACGAGATAGCCTTAAACCCAAAAATGCTTGAAAAAAATAAGAGCAAGCCAAAACTGCCCATAAAATAAAATAGCTTCTTAGATTTTGGTGCCTTTTGTTTTAAATGTAAAAACCTGTAACTAAAGGTTAGTAGCGAAACAAGTGAAAGCCCCATAAACATGTGAGGGTAGCTATTTAAAAAGATCCTAAAGGTATCGCCAAACATAAAAGCGTAGCCTCTCAAATACAGTAATATGTATCCCGAAAGAAAAAACACATATAATACATAATAGAGATAGGTAATGTCTTTGGTGCTTAGAAATAGAAAAAGGTTAAATAATAGCAGTCCAATTAATAATCCAATGTAAATGTATTCTAGTCCGCCTCGTATAGAAGGTCTATTCAATATATCTTCATTGGTTGCCAATTTTACAGGGGCTAATAAAATATTGTTTGATTTTAGCCTTAGGTAGATAGTTCGCTGTTCGTTGGCCTTAGCAATAGGTAGCTTGATATTGAAACTACTGCTGATAATTACATCCGGATGGCGTTTAGCAAGGCTTCCAGTATGTATTTCTACACGTCTCCCGTTGGTATCTGTAGTGTAAACTGTAATTTGCTCTATATTGGGCGCATCTATCAATAAATTTAACGGTTGTTGCTGTTTAGAAACGTAATTGATCTTTACCCACCAAGCCGACGAAGTGTTCCCAAAATTCAGAATTTGCTTTTTACCTTTTTCAAAAACCTGATCATCCAATTTTTGTACCTTTTCTATGGTTAAATTGGCAGTTTTGTCTTCTAAATAAATAAGTTGATTACCAAGGTTGTTGAGGCTGAAAGAATTGATATGTTGTGCTTTAACGAAACTACAGAAAAACAAGCTTATTGTAATGACAAATGAGATGGTATGGCTATGCTGAAAGTTAAATTTGGTTCTTTGTTTCATTACATTCTGCCAATTAGCACTCAAGTTGGCTTCCTGCCAAATTTAATAAAAATGATCTGTAAATTGCCATTTTTGAGCTAATTGTTAGGTTTTTGTAGATTAAAATGAATTTTAATAAGAAGTAATTAATTAAAAATAGTTTGATTTTAATTTCTTTCTAGTCGTTGTAAGGAGGGATGTTTTTCATTCGATTAATTTTTTTAGGATCATAAATTTCCTTGTCTTAAAGTTAAAACGTTTAGATCAGCTAATTTTAAACCTGTGAAAACAATTTTGGTGTTTATGCTATTGTATAAATACTTAAAATTCGATAACCATGGAAGAAAATAAGCAAAACTACCATAACGACACAAAAATGTCTGAAAGTAAGCATCCCGAACCAACGGAAGAGGTACAGTTAACCATAGAAACCGTTACGCCTGATACACATCAATCTTTACCAAAAGCTCCTGTGGCTGATGAAAATGCCGAAGAAAAGGTTGGTAGTGCGAGCGATAGCGAAGAAGCAAAAGATGAAATGGAAGAAGTTAATGTAAAATCAACAGAAACTGAAGAGTACATGTCACAAGCTAAAAATGAACAAGAAGAAACAGACAATGACGAAAATATAGCAAGCGAAAAAAGTACGGAAAATAACGAGGGAGATGATGAGCGGGATAAAATTGAAACCATTGCTCCTTAAAGCAATGGTTTTGCAGTTATTTTTTTGATTTGTTGCCGATAAATTTTTAGCAATAGTTCAATTTGTTCAAGGTAAAAGCTAGCTGTTTATTGAATTTGTGACTTCGTTAATTAATTAATTTAACTTTATTGGTAATTCATTATATACCTGTTCAAATTAGGTTTGGGCATTTTTTTACGTTGTAACTCGTATTCGTAAATCATTTGGCCTAAATTCTTCATAAAAGGATAGCAAACCGTTTCGTACTCATATTTGCCATCGTTATAAATGCCATCTTCATTACTTTGTACTACAGCAGTTAGAAAAAACTCTACCTTATTCTTAAAATCTACGATATAAGCGTTATCGATAATGAAGCCATAGCTATCGCCATATTTGTTAAAGATACGTATGTTGGGGTCTATAATTGCATTTTTCTCTCTTCCATAGAAAAGCATTTTGGCGTAGGTTGGCCAAAACTCTTTTTCATCGTATTTTGGATAATCGCTTTCTGTAGGCAGCTTACTCATGTAAGTGTAAATGAGCTTATAATCCTTAGGTTTAAGATTAAAGCGTTCATTGGCAATATAAGCTTCGGGCATCATTAAACGTTTCATTAAAGATTGTTGGTCTTTAATGGTAAACACATTTTTGTTTTCAAAACTATAAGGTTTATTTACTAACTGTTCCTTGCTATCTATATAACCTATGCCAACAATAAGGTTGGTTAATTGCAAGGGATAGTTTTTCGGATCGTATTGCGCAGCTTGGCTGTAAACCAGCTCTTTGCCGTTATAAAACCGGATAGGATTGGTGTTCTTTTCACTTTCGCCGCCATCGCCTATGGCCAAACGATTTAAGATCCTGCTTTCAGTAAGGCCGTATTTTTTCAGTTTGGCGTTCATCTCTGCTCTGCCCACAAACTCGAACAAGCGATTGTATGCATCATTATCGCTAGTTAGGAGTAAGCATTTTTTAATGTAATGCGCTAAGGTAGGTTTGCCGTTTGCTGCACTTTTATCTTCATTTACCGCAGTTTGCCCTTTAAAGGCTGTATCGGTAATCATGGTGCTGTAGGCCGTTAAGCCTGGGATTTTTAATTCGTTAACTTTCTCTAAAGCGAAAATTACGGCAGCCAATTTTACCGTGCTTGCAGGATAGAAATAGCGTTGTGGGTTAATGCGGTAACTAAAGGTTTTGAAGCTCGGTTTATTGTTCTGATCTCGGTTTACTTGGGTGTACATTACTTGCACTTCATTTTTATTGGGATGATTAAGTACGCCAGAAAATAATTCGGGCCTGCTTTCTAACAGCTTTTTTAAAAATGTAGTGTCGGTTTCTTGAGCCATAGCAATGGTACTAATTAGTAATAAAAAACAGGTAATAACTTTTCGCATTGGGTAAAGATAGGAACCGATGAAGAATAATCAATGTCCAATAATCAATAATCAAAATACCAATAATCAATGACCAATAATTAATGACCAATAATCAATATCCAATAATCAAATGAACGATTAAGCTAACTACTTATACCTGAGTATTGACACCATACATTAACAAATGAACCAATGAGCAATTGAACAAATGAACCAATGAGCAATTGAACAAACGAACGAGTTAACAATTAACCAAAAAACAGTTAAACAATTAACCAAAATTACCTATCTTTGCCCCGCTTTTGGTTTCCGTAGGTAACGCTTCGGAATTAAAAGGGAATACGGTGTAAATCCGTAACTGTCCCGCAGCTGTAAGCTCTATAACTGTTTGCCATTCTAAGCCACTTTCTAAATTTTAGGAGGGAAGGCGGTAAACGGGGAGTAAGTCAGAAGACCTGCCTTTAGCATAATAATATTCATAGCTTTCGGGGATTGAAGCTTGGAATGATGTACACTTATTTACGTACCATTTCCTGGTAAAACTGTTGGCTGTGATCTAAAAGTCACAAAAACAGCATGAAGAAAAAAATTGCATTGCTTGCAGGCCTAGGGTTTGCACAATCGGTGGTTTTGGCACAAACAAAGCCTACAGACAGCGTAACTACGCTAAAAGATGTGGTCATTACATCTACAAAAAACAATCAAAAACAATCGCAAACTGGTAAGGTAGCCACTATTCTTGGTCCAGAAGTGTTAGACAAAAGCCTTGGCAAAACTTTGCCACAATTGCTTGCAGAACAAGCGGGAATTACCGTAACTGGCGCAACCAGTAATTACGCAGCCAACAAATCGGTGTTTTTTAGAGGTGCTGGCAGTGCTTATGCCATCGTGTTAATTGATGGCATTGTGCAAAACGATCCTTCGGGCAATGGTGGTGCTTTCGATTTGCGTTTACTGCCTATCGACCAGATTGAGCGTATCGAGATTTTACGTGGCGGGCAATCTACCATTTACGGTTCTGATGCCGTTGGTGGCGTCATCAACATCATCACTAAAAAAGGTGCTAAGCAGCCCTTAAATGTTTATGGTGTGGCTAGCGCCGGAAGTTACGAAACTTACAAAGGAACCATTGGCTTACAAGGGAATGTGAGTAATTTCGATTACAACATCAGTTATACGCACGTAAAAAGCGATGGTATTTCTGAAGCTGTAAATCCGGTAGGTAACACCACTGCGTTTGATAAAGATGGCTTGAAAACAGATGGCGTAAATGCAAAATTTGGTTTTAAGTTCAACGATAATTTTTCAATCAATCCGTTTGTAAGGTACAATACAGGAACCTATAATTACGATGATGGTCCCTTTACCGATGCCGCAAATTATTCTATTTTGAAAAACATTGCTGTAGGTACAAATGCTGTTTATTTGCTGGGTAAAGGCAAGGTAACTTTAAATTACAGTCATCAAAAAACCAGTAACGATGTACATTCTGCTTATCCAGCATTGTTAGAAGGTCAAGTAAATTTCTTGGATGTTTACTATAATCAACAATTAGGTAAAAAGCTTGATCTTTTGTTAGGCGTAGACCATCGCGATATGAAGTTGCCAAGCGCCGCAGGAAGTCCAAAAACCAATATTCTTGCAGGCTACGGTTCATTGTTTTTACATGATTTAAGTATATTTAATTTAGAGGTTGGTGGCCGTTACAATAAACACGAGCAATACGGAGAAAATTGGACTTACACCATTACGCCAAGTATCAATTTGGTAAAGCAAGTAAAATTGTTCGGAAATATCTCTACCGGATTTAAAATTCCTACCTTAACTATGCTGTTTGGTACTTTTGGTGCTAACTTAAATTTAAAGCCAGAGAAATCTGAAAATTACGAAGCCGGAGTAGAGTTTAACTTTGCAGATGGAAAATACAAGTTACGCGGTGCAGCTTACAAACGTAATTTAACTGGTGCCATTATCTACAACTATCCACAAGGCTATGAAAATCAAATCAGTCAAAAAACTAAAGGTTTCGAAATTGAGCCAGCAGTTAAGTTGGGTGCTTTTAGCTTAAATGGTTTTTATAGCTATACCGAAGGTGATGAGTATAATTTCGTAGATAACGCAGTGGCAGATTATCTTTTCCGTCGCCCTAAGCATACTTATGGTGCTACAGCTGGTTTACAAGCTACTAAAGATTTATTTGTAAGTTTAAATTACCGCTTTGTTGGTAGCCGTACCGATGGCGATTTTAACAGCTATCCGGCTGCGGTAGTTAACTTGCCTTCGTACAAATTGTTAAATGCCTATGCAGAATATAGCTTAGCTAAATCGAGGGTAAAACTATTTGTAGATACCCAAAATATTTTAAACGAGAAATATAACGAGATCTATGGTTACAATAGCCAAGGTTTTAATGTTAATGCTGGTGTAAGGTTTAACATATATTAAAATTGCTTTGCAACCACTTAGATCGTTGTTTTTTAAAGAGTTTGGTCTAGGTGGTTGTATAAATTTAGAGAATTTTAAAGTGTTTCTTATATTTACCAAAAAAATAATTATGTCACATATCAAATTTAATCCACGCACTTTAGTTTTAATGGTTGTTATTTTGGCAATTATGCTGATGCGTGTGTTAATTGTTTTCAATACGGAGGCACTTAGCTTTGCTAATTTCTCATCGGTAGGTGCGGTAGCGCTATTTGGAGGAGCCTATTTTTCTAGTAATGTAAAAGCATTTTCATTTCCAGTTTTAAGTCTTTTAATTACAGATATTTTGTTTGCCAACACTATTTATAAAAGTTACAGCGATGGCTTTTTGTACGATGGCTGGTATTGGACTTATGCAGCTATTATTTTAATGGTATTAGTAGGAAAGTACTTGCTAAAAAACATCACTTTAGCTAACGGAACTATTGCCGCCATTGCAGTTACAGTGGTACATTGGTTAGTTTCCGACATTGGCGTATGGTACGGCAATCCTTCATTTACGCAAGATATTGGCGGTTATTGGAACTGTTTGGTGTTAGCTATCCCGTTTGAATTGAGGTTTTTAGCCGGTACGGTAATTTATGGAGGGGTAATGTTTGGAAGTTTTCAGCTTTTAAAAGTGAAATATCCTGCGCTTCAACGTAAAGAAATGTTGTCTGCGTAATTTTTACGCTCGCAAATGGGTTAACATACATATAGGTTTGCAAAATATGCAGACCTTTTTTTTTGAATTTAAAAATAAAAACCAATGAAAGTTGTCTCTTTTTTGCCTGCTGCTACACAAATGATGTACGAAATGGGTTTAGAAAGTTACTTGCACGGCATCACTTTCGAGTGTCCAACGGTAGCGCATTCATTACCAAAAATTGTACGCTGTATTTTCGAAGGTAAAAATTACAGTAGTGCAGAGATAGATCAAATTTTTTCGTCGTATAAACGCCAAGGCAAGAGTTTGTATTGGGTAGAACAAGAACTTTTAGAGCAAATTGAAGCAGATATTATTTTTACCCAAGATATTTGTGAAGTTTGCAACATAGATACCGAATGTACCTCTGCTGCGGTAGCCAAACTGAGTAAGCAACCACAATTGGTACCACTATCTCCCAATAACCTAAACGATGTTTTTGATGCAGCTTATACGATTGGGAAAGTACTTGGCGAGGAGACAAAAGCATTGAATTATCTGGCATCACAAAAGGCAATTATAGATGATATTTTACAACAGCTACGCGTACATGGCGCACCTTTAAAACGAGTGATGCTGATGGAATGGATCGAACCCATTTACAATTGTGGCCATTGGATACCTTTCCAAATCGCACAGGCCGGTGGCGTAGATATGTTATCTAATCCGGCAGGAGATAGCATTGTAACCGATTGGCAGAAAATCGTAAAATACGATCCCGAGATACTTGTAATTGCCCCCTGTGGTTTCAGTAAAGAACGAACCTTAGAAGAACTTTTTCTACTTACCGAAAAGCCAGAATGGAAACAGTTGTTGGCAGTAAGAAATAAACAGGTTTTCGTAGCAGATTTCGATATGTTCACTCAGCCTAGTGTAGGTACTTTGGTGCAAGGTATACAAGCCTTGTCGTGTATGTTTCATCCAGAAATTTTTAAACCTAACCAAGCGTTGCAACAGCGGTTTTTCAACCTCTTTGAGCAATCGCTTGTTGGGGTTTAATTACTACATTTATTTGCTATGAAAAAGAAACTAGTGGTACTCACTGGCGCAGGTATTAGTGCAGAGAGCGGCTTGAAAACCTTTAGAGATGCCGATGGTTTGTGGGAAGGTTACAATGTAATGGATGTAGCCACGCCCGAAGCTTGGCATCGAAATCCGGAGTTGGTGCAGCGTTTTTACAACGAACGCCGTAAGCAGGTGTTAACGGCACAACCTAACGAGGCTCATTTCGCTTTAGCTCAATTAGAAAATCAATTTGATGTAGCCATTGTAACCCAAAACATAGACGATTTGCATGAGCGAGCAGGTTCTACTAATGTAATTCACTTACATGGTGTTATTACTTTGGCGCAATCGTCTAAACGTGCTGCTTTAGTTTACCCCATCAAGGGGGATGAAATTAAGATGGGAGAGTTGTGCGAACTAGGTTCTCAATTGCGGCCGCACGTAGTTTGGTTTGGCGAAGCTGTACCCATGATTGAGAAAGCTGCAGTAATTTGTGCACAAGCAGATTGCTTCATTTTGATTGGAACTTCTTTAGCTGTTTATCCCGCTGCGGGATTAATTGATTATGTTCCTCATGCTACGCCAAAGTATATCATCGACCCTAAAATACCACCAGTGGCTGGTTTAAGTAATGTGGTTAAAATAGAAAAAAGTGCTACCGAAGGAATGAAAGAATTGTTTACTAGCTTAGTTTAAACCAACCTTGTTATGATTTTTCAGAAAATCAGATGAAGACACAATATTTTACGCCGGCCTGGCGCAAGTCGTAAAACAAATAACAGCGCTATAAACAGAATTCTAATTTACTTCATCGAATTAGTTAAAGCCCAATACCTAAAACCCAGAATTGCTTTCTGAAAATTGCTCAATTGCATCGGATCTTTTTTATGTAAAGAAGGCATCACTATTTTGTTTAATTTTACGAGTACCTTAAAAAATGCTGTCTTCATGCTACAAAACTTTTATCCCACTTTGTGGCTCCTTAGATTTAATTATCTTGTTTTTTCGGTAAATGATAAAAATGCAAACTGCGGTAGAGATAACAAATAAGGCCAAGAAAAGTTGTAGGTAATCTGCGCTTTTGTCAGTTTTCTGGTTGTAGTTCAGTAATTCATCGTTTTTAACCTGCAAATCTCTAATGGTTTTCTTGTAGCTATCTATGCGCATTTGGCTATGGTCTACATTAGATTTTACTTGCTGAAACTGCAAATCTTTATAGTCCAATAGCACTTTAAGCTCAGTAAAGATATTGTTGTCATGCAAAACCACTTGTCTTAAAATTTCATTCGAGTTTTTAATGTCACGCTTAGTTTGGAAACCGAAAATACCTGTCCTGGCATTTAAACTTTCTTCGTATTGGCCAAAACGAGCACTTCTTTCGGCCAACATGCTATTGATTTTATTGCGTTGTAGGTTGTAAGCTACCGTATCTTGTGCAAAAGTTGCGTTAATTAAACTTCCTGTTAAGAGGCTAAATAAAATGGCTATTCTAATCATTGTTATATGTTTGATAACGATACAACAAATTTTGTGCCTGTAAAGTTGCCACAAATGAGTGAAACTTTTTTTATAGATTTTGATAGCCCTTTCCTCTGGGGAGGGTTGGCTGGGGCTTTACGGATGAAACTCTACCCTCACAATGTCGTTCAAATGTAAGCCTAATAAACCGCTTGCTTTGCCTTTATTAATGGCAATCTCTAAATGGTTACTAATGCCAAACAAACAAAGTTTTTCGCCTTCTGGCACTTCGTTGTAATGCCAACTCAATTGCGTAATGGTTTCGCTCTTTCTAAAATACAAGCTAAAATCTCTGTTGCGTTGTACTTTGGTAAACAAATCTTTAGTGATATTGGTAATCACATTGCTAAAAGTATCTATAAAAATTACGCTACCTCTAATAATATCTCTTTCTATAACGGGGTGTAACAGCATTCTTTGCTCAATATCGTCGGCAGGTATGCCAATTTCTTTCAGCTTACCTCCCTTGGCCAAATGCACGGCAGCTTTTACCAAAATATCAACCAAAGGGAAATGCAAGAACTTTAAATCTTGCATAATGTTCAGTTCTACTAATTCGTCTGGACTATCATCAAAAAGTAGTGAAAAAATGCCATTATCTGCCCCAACAAAGTAGTGGTCTTTATAGCGTAACGCTACATATTTAGTGTTTTCGTTAAAAACTGAATCTATGCCTATAAGGTGTACTGTGTTTTTTGGAAAGTACGTATAAGCGTTCTTTAATACAAAGGCTGCATAAGAAATATTAAAGGCGGGTACTTCGTGGGTTACATCAACAATGTTCACATTTGGTAGAATACTCAGGATACTGCCCTTTAAAGCAGCCTGATAGAAATCCTTCGAGCCCAAATCTGTCGTTAATGTTATAATCGCCATTAAAAATTAAATATTTATGCTTATTCTTGCGTATAGGCAAATAGCCTACAAATATTCAAATTAAAATCGAATTACACAGGGCGTAGTACTAAAAAAACAATATTTTGAACGAAATAAAACTAATTATAGAGACTAGCGACCAAATTCAATTTTGGGGCGCTAACAACGAGCACTACGAGCAAATTAAGGCCGCTTTCCCGAAGCTTAAAATTGTAGCGAGAGGTAACGAGGTTAAGGCTTTAGGCGACGAAGCTGAGCTAAAGAGCTTTGAACAAAAAATAAACACATTGGTGGCTCATTTGGATAAATTTGGTACCTTAACCCATAATGATGTTGATGCCATTTTGGGATCAAAAAAAACAGGTTCAGCCCCATCTGAAGAAAGCCAAGCAAGTGCACCTGTGGGTAGTGGCGAAGTAATTGTGTACGGCAACCACGGCTTAATGATTAAAGCCCGAACGGCTAACCAACGTAAAATGGTTGATAGCATCAATAAAAACGATGTATTGTTTGCCATTGGGCCAGCTGGAACCGGAAAAACCTATACCGCCGTAGCATTGGCCGTTAGGGCGTTAAAGAACAAAGAGATTAAGCGTATCATACTAACCCGGCCAGCGGTAGAAGCTGGAGAAAGTTTAGGTTTCTTGCCGGGAGATTTAAAAGAAAAAGTGGATCCTTATTTAAGGCCTTTGTATGATGCTTTGGAGGATATGATACCACCAGATAAGTTAAAACTTTACCTAGAAAATAGAACTATCGAAGTGGCTCCATTGGCATTTATGCGTGGCCGTACCTTAGATAATTGTTTTGTGATTTTAGATGAAGCACAAAACTCTACCGATTTGCAATTGAAGATGTTCTTGACACGCATGGGGCCAACAGCAAAATTCATTGTAACCAGCGATGTTACCCAGATTGATTTGCCAAAAAAGGCACAGTCTGGTTTGCATAACGCACTTCGTATTTTGGGCGATATTAAAGGTATCGATATCATTTACCTAACTGGCGAAGACGTAGTGCGTCATAAGTTAGTGAAACAAATCTTAAAAGCTTACGGAGATATTCAGTAAAGGGGCTAGGTATCAGTGGTCAGGTATTAGTGGTCAGGTGTTAGTGGTCAGGTGTTAGTGGTCGCCCCTATCAAAACGACAGTGCAAACATTCAACGACAGAACAAAATGACAGACAACAACCCAACGCTTCGGCAAAATCAAAAGAGCTGCAACCCACCGCACAAAGCCCATGCTTTGTATCACATTTGCTTTTGCTCCAACCGCACAACTACTAACCAACTATGATTTTAAATAAAGAGTATTATCAAAAACTTTGGGAGAATCTTGAAAGCACCAATACTCTTGGTGTTTTTAATGATAATGCTTCGTGTCTGACAACGAAACTAATTTTAGAACATTACAGCCAAAACAAACCTATACATTTCAACTTTCAAAGTTCCAAACAAACAGTCTTTGAGGTAGGCAAAATACTATTTCTTGAATTCGCAAATGATATTTATCGAAATCATTATGACTTACCGACATTGGTAAAAGGAAATAAATTGAGAGACAAAAGAAAATATGCAGACGGCAAAAGACATGACTACATAATAAAAAATATTATTAACGATACATTCTTACTTGAACACACCAAAAACAAAGCTCAATTAAGTTTGAAATATGACGACTTAGTTAAAAAGTTTATTCCGATAGAACAAGGTACAAGGCAAAATACATTAAAAGGATACACGGATTTTTTCGCAAAATTAAATGGTGATTTGAAACTAGAATTTACACCAACGAATTTTGAAAAGAAAACTGTTTTTATTGCCAAGAAACCACTTTGGAACGGCTTGCCTGACAAAAACAAAATTCCTTGTGCTTATTTGCCAAATCCACGAGAAGAAAACAACGCTACTGAAACACGCTCAATTCCTGCGTTGCAGGATTGCTTAGCTTACTTTACACCCAAATACGAAGTTTGTTATTCAACCATTCTTTCTAGAAATGAAAAGGTTAAAACCATTGTTGTTTTTGACACCGAAGCTGAAAAAATTGAACAAATGATTTCAGACCAAAGCCGATTTGGTTTTAACCTTATAATCGTTTCCAATAGTGAATTATCTAAACTCATAAAAAGCCAATCAATCCCTTGTTGGAATTGGTTTAAAGAAGAAATTGAGATCGTAAACGCCTTATGATTAACTTCAGAAACATACCAAGCAATGAAATAGACGAACTCATCAATAAACTTGACGAGAAAGTTGTATATGTAAATTCAAAATTTGGCATTGAGTTAAAATCTTACGGAAGCATTTTGAGAATTGCATTAAATGCAATTCAACAAGAAACGATAGAAAACCTAATTGAACGAGTTGGCATAAATAGAGAATTGGAAAATGCTTTGGAAAATGCAGGTGGCTATTCGCTTGAATATTTGAACGATAATGACCCCAAAGCTGAATTGCATACAATTCTTAATTATCTCAAAGAAAACTTACCGAAACAAAAAGCCTTATTTGATTTTTTGAAAATTGAAACGGACAAAAAAATTATTGCTGTTTTTGACAACAATGATTTAGACTTTGCAACCAAAAACATCAGAAATAGAAAAGTAGAAACCATCTCTTTTTCTGCCTTAAAAAAAGCGAACATACAAAACCAAATTTTGGTTTTTCATTCGTTCAACGGACAAAAAGATTTTGATTATCTCTACAACCTAAATAATGAAGTCAGATTGGTTGTTTACAAGCAGGAAAAAAACTTGTATCATAAATTTCTCGACCGGAGAAAAAAACTAATTGAAGCGGAAATAAAATCAGAAGACCGTTTGGCTATTTGTGGAATTGAATACAAGGAAATGCGAGATAATGTCACAGACATAAGTTCTACGATAAATGGTATTGTTTCCCGATTGGACGAAATGAGCAACAGAACTTATGACGGCTACAAAAATGAAAGTGATTTATTACTGAATGACATTGAAGATAAACTAATTTACAAAGTAAAATCAGACATTACAGAATTGTTTTTGGAAAGTAGCGACACCGTTTTTACTTACAAAGGCGATTTGATGAAGTCTTACAAAATAAAAATTGGCGATAAAATCAGAATTTACCCAAAAGAACAATTAGCGGAAAACTTGTATCAAGTTGCCGTTGAAACTGAACCCGATATTTTCGGAAAAGTAGAAGAACACGCCAATTTTTGGAAACAACTCATAAACGAATTGCGGAATAAATTAGGCGATGATGCACTTTACCAAAAACTGAAAGAAAAGGGATTGAAAGTTTTGCCAAATACGTTGGCATCTTATGGCAAAGGTTTTCGAAAATTCCCGATGTACAAAAATGATTTGAGAGCGATTTTCAAATTGTATTATCAAGACAAATCAGATAGCGAAATTGACACCATTTTAAAACCAATTCTCAAATCAAAAACCACTTACAATAGTACAATGATTGTACTTGGTCGTGGTTTGAAACAAGAATTACGTTTGTTTTTGAAAGAACAAAAAGTTGGCGAAATACTTCAAAAAAGAAACTTAACAGCAATCACTTTACAATCTTTCGTTAATGAAAATATGCCAAAACACACCGTTATCAGTAAAGAAATTATTAGCGATAATGTTGAAGCATTAGAAGAAAATATTTTAGAACAAATTGAATTATGAGCGTAAAAGAAAATAGAGATATAGTTATTGAGCGTGTCAGAAAAGAAATTATCGGTGCAGGTTCTGATGTTTTTCAATGCAAGGAAGATTTTAGCGATGAAATCATTGAGGGAAAACCTTTGCAACGCTATTTTTCGGGCATTTTGTTTCCAAAACAGTTACAACCAAATGCAGGTGATAATGGCGAAGACCAAATGAAAGATGAAGATGCGGACGATATAACCGATTTAAATTCTGATGCTGTTGAAGAATTAAACAAACCGAAAGAAGTTTTTGAAGAAGACGAGGACGAAACAGATAAAACCGATACGCAACCCAAATATACATCAAACACATTTTTTCCTTCTCATTTTGGAATTACGTTTGCAGTTGAAAATACTTGCAAAAAATTTAAAGCGATTGTTCGTTTCGGGAATTATACCAAAGCAAAGCCCGAAGAAATTAAAGTTCCTTATAGCGGAGAGGGTATAAGTTTATTGAGCGAACACGGTTTGAATGGCGTTGTGAGTTATGATGAAGAAAAGAAAACACTTTCACAAACCAAAAAATTACAACGTACCAAAGACGGAAAAACAACAGTAGAATATCAAGCGTTTCAAGACGGTTTAAGAGCATTTGCCAAAGCAACTTCTTATGACCACGCTTTATACAAAACTATTTCAAAGCTATTTTTCAAGGATAAATACAAACGCAACGACAACGAAATTGAATTTGAAATAAACATTGCAGATATTCTTTCTGCCGAAAATCAGCATATTGAATTAAAGTTATCGGAACAAGCAAACGTAAATACTGAAAATTGGAGTAAAGAGATAAAAGAAAATCTTGTCTTTCATTTAAAACTTTATACCAATTATGCAGATAAATATTACATCAAAGCGGTTATTGAAAACAAATCATTGATTGCAAAAGATAAATTTTCGCTTTCAAAAGAAAAGGTAAATCAGTTAGCTTGTTTTCAAACGGAAATTAGAATTGAAAGCGAAAAATTATTACCGTTCCGAGACTACAAATCACATCTTTACAAAACCGATGAAGATAGAATGTTGGATTATCTGTATCGTGACAAATTGGCTTTTGGCATTGGACACAATACAGCTTGTACTTGGGAAAATGCACAATCGCCCAATACACCGCAATGGATACAATCAACATTTTTGCCTGAATACGATGTAAAAAGTCAAAGTTCAGAAACCGATAAAATCAAAGGCGATATACTGAACATCAAAAAACTTTCTGTTTATAATTCCGATAAAACAAGCATTATTTCAAACTTAAATCAAGTAGCCAAAGCGTATAAAAATTGGATTGAAGAAGAACGAAAATCGGCAAACGGAAATGATTTAGGTTTGAAAAATATTGTAAAATGTGAGCAGATTTACAATCGAATTAGCAATGGAATAAAATTACTTTCAGAAAGCGAAAACGCTTTGCGTGCATTTCAGTTGGCGAACACAGCAATTTATTTGCAAATGTTCCAAACCGCACAACATTTTAGTAAGAAAAAAGAAGGTTTTGAAGTATGGGAACGAAACGAAGCGTTGCAACACAACTTTGCTGATTACAAAGATTTAGATTTTCCGTCAAGCAGAATACCCGAATGGCGACCGTTTCAGTTGGCTTTTATTCTGCAATGTTTGGCTTCGTTTGTAGATGAAAATTGCACAGAAAAAGAATTGATTGATTTACTGTATTTCCCGACAGGTGGTGGTAAAACAGAGGCATATTTAGCAGTTTCGGCTTTCTTGATTTTTTGGCGAAGAATACATTATTCCGACAGTTATGACGGAGTAAATATTATCATTCGTTACACATTACGTTTGCTTTCTGCACAACAGTTTGAACGGGCATCAAAAATGATTTTGGCTTGTGAATTTATCCGAACCCATTACAAAGATTTAGGAGATAAGCCCGTTTCAATCGGTTTTTGGGTTGGAGGTCAAACTATCCCCAATAAACTAAAAAAGGATAATGGACGAGATGCAGAAACGAAACTAAAAAAGGCACAAGAAAAACTAAACAAAGGCGACAACTTCGTTGTAAATCCTTTTCAGCTATCAAATTGCCAATGGTGCAATACAAAAATCATTTCCAAACTAAAACAAGACGACAAAGTTTTACAAATCGGACACAGAGTTGGAAAAACAACTTTGCAAAGTTATTGTTTGAATGAAGCCTGTTATTTTTCAGAAACCAAAGGAGGTTTACCTGTTGTACTGATTGATGAAGATATTTACAACAAACCACCAACCATTCTTTTTGCAACAGTAGATAAATTTGCACAGCTTGCGTGGAATGGCAATGCAACATCATTTTTCAATAACGGAACAAACAGAAAACCCGAATTGATTATTCAAGACGAGTTGCACTTATTGAATGGAACTTTGGGAAGTTTAGTTGGCTTGTTTGAAAATGCATTATTGAAACTTTGCGACAATCCCAAAATCATTGCTTCAACTGCAACCGTAAAAAATGTGGACAAACAAATTCAAGGTTTGTACGGACGAGAAGCCAGAGTATTTCCACAATACGCAACCAATGCAGACGATACTTTTTTCTCAAAAGTTATTGAAGAAAGCAAACGTAAATACATCGGGCTTTTGCCGACAGGAAAAACAACCGTTGTAACCAACTTGCAACTTTTGGCTTCATTGCTTTTTGCAAGATTAGAAATTTGGAAAAACGCAACAGACAAAAAAGAAGCTGATAGTTTTTGGACGATACTTTCCTACTTCAAAAGTTTGAAAGAAATCGGACGTTTTTCAAATAAAATCAACTCTGAATTAAAACCAATAATCAAGCAATTACAAGTTCGATATTTGAACGATGATTTTATTTCAGCAAACAATTACAACAAACTTTCTTACCGAAACATTGAATTGACAAGCCGTATTCCGAATGAGAAAATCAAAAAGAATTTGGACTTGTTAGAAAGAGAATTTGACGGAAACATCAAAGAACATAAGGCTTACGATTTAGTTTTGGCAACCAATATGATAAGCGTTGGTCTTGATGTTGGTAGATTGGCCGTAATGGTAATGAACGGAATGCCACCAAACACAGCTGAGTACATCCAAGCAAGTAGTCGTGTAGCAAGGAAAAACGAAGGATTGGTCATCACACTTTACGACCCTTTCAATAGCCGTGATTTATCGTACTACGAAGATTTTGTTCAATTCCACAAAACTTTTTACAAGCAAGTTGAACCGTTAAGCGTAACTCCATTTGCGGAAAATGCTTTGGATAAAATGTTGTTTACGCTTGTGCTTGCATATTTCAGACACACAACAAAATATACAGCAAATGAAACTGCAAATGCTTTGATTGACGATAATGTCAAAAACGAATTGCGAAATAATTTAATTACCCTTTTTCAAAACCATCAATTCGCTCAAAATGACATTCAATTGATTACTGAAAAGCTAGACGACATTTTGAGAGATTGGAAATACAAAATTGAAGCACAAAAAGAGTTGAAATACTTTTGGAAAGACCACCCAAAAGAATCCTTGATTGTACCGATGCAGGAAAAGAAAAATGATGATGAGACACTAACTGCAATGCAATCAATGCGAAGCGTAGAGCCAAGTGCTGAAATTTTAATCAAACAGTATTAGAACATATGCCAAACGACAAAATAAAACACGGAAGAAGCAAACATATTTCAAATTATGGCGGTGTAGGTTCATTGATTGAAACAACCGATAATTCTATAATCATAGAAACCTTTGATGAATGGGGTTATGGCGATTTAAACGAAAAGTTGGCTCATTACATCATAAAAGACGACCGTTTATTACAGCGATTAAAAAATCGTTTTCCGAATTTGAAACATTTGGTTGCAATTCCAACTGACAGGGATTCGTTTTTACATAACGTAAGACCAAAAGCGAGTTATTTTCCGAAATGGTTCTACTGTACACGTTGCAACCGATTTGCAAATTATAGTGAATGGAAAAGACGTTGGACGGCTTCGGGAAAAAAGATCGATTTTTTCAATCCGCCAAAATGCAGTAATAAAGATTGCAAAGAAAATAATTTGGAGCAAATTCGTTTTGTGATGACTTGCAGTAACGGGCATATTCACGATTTGCCTTGGGAGTTTTGGAATAATCGTTTGCCGACAGACAGAAGCCAACAAAACGATGAAGAAAACGAAAACACAAATGAAAAATCAAGCGGTCCTCAATTAGACTTTTCAAAAAAATGTTGTGAAAGTCAAGACTTGATTTACAAAATAAGCCGTGAGAACACGGAACTTTCGGGTATTTGGGTTGAATGTAAAAACTGCAAGAAAAAAGCAAACTTGAAAGGTATTTTCAATTTTGAACAAACTTGTCTAGGTAAAAAGTATTGGTTAAAACCCGATAACGGCAAGTTTCACGAAGAAATATGTAATGCTAAAACAAACGTAAAACTCAAAACAAGCAATAGTGTTTATTATGCCAATTCATTAGGTAGTTTGTACATTCCCGAAATGCAAAATCCGCTTTCTACGGAAATCAGAATTGATATTGATAATATGGTTGAAAGCAGTCAATTCACAACCGAACAAATTGTTCAATTAGTAAGTATTCAGAAAAAAATTGACAAGGATCTTATTGAACAGTATTTGGAAACAGGTGACATCAAATACATTCCTGATAATATTTATAGAGAAACCGAATACAAATACTTTTTAGAAAAAGAGCAACCCGACAACAAGCAAATTAAGTTACGTATAGTTGATTGTAGCGAACAAATAAACGGTTTTTCCAAATTAGTTAAAATTGATAAACTAAAACGAACAACCGTTCAAACTTCGTTTACCCGAAACGAACCGATTGATGTAGATTCAATTTTGCAAAATTCAACTGATTATGAATACACAGTTCAAAGGCAATCCGTTTCTAAAAACAATTTTGACACAAAAACTTTACCTGCATTAGAAAGTTATGGCGAAGGAATTTTATTTGTTTTAGATGAACAGAAATTAAAACAATGGGAGCAACAACAAGAAATAATTGAACGAACTGAAAAGATAAAATCAAATGCAGAAAATGCAGATTGGAAATCGTACCAAATTATTGCAAAATCCTTAACACCAAGAAAAGTTTTACTTCATACGCTTTCACATTTGCTTATGCGTGAATTAGAATACGTATGCGGCTATCCTGCATCTTCCCTATCTGAAAGATTATTTGTAAGTGAAACAATGCACGGTTTTTTAATTTCCGCTTTTGATGGAACAGACGGTTATTTAGGAGGACTTTCAAATTTGTGCAACGATTTAGAAAACCTGAATAACATTATCAATAGTGCAATTTTCAGAGCAACTGATTGTTCTTCCGACCCAATTTGTTTTGAATCCGAGGGACAAGGCGTTGGACAACTCAATTTAGCCGCTTGCCATTCCTGTACATTGACACCAGAAATAACTTGCGAGCTTTCAAATTTATATCTTGACAGGAAATTGGTTATAAGTAATGACTATGGTTATTTCAAATCATTAATAGAATAAATGCCAACGCATTGGTGGTACATTTGCATTTTTGCCAACTGGCAAAGCCAATCAAAAAATGCAAAAGAGCCACTGGCCAACGCATCACGACAGACCAAATGAGCGGACAAACAACATACAGGCTAGAAGGGCGAATCGCTAACAGCCCTTTGGCTCAATGGAGGGTTCAGTGGTTAATTGAACATTCTACCTCGCATCAAATTTTGTGCTGGGCTGACAGTTTCGTGATCCGAAATCCGCCACTGCGCCAAGCGGCAAAACGGTATCAGTGGTCAGGTATTAGTGGTCAGGTATTAGTAATAAACTTACCGACCTAAGTAATTTAAAATCCGAAGAAATAATTTGTATGTCTTCGGATTTTTTTCTAAGCTAGTTTCCTTTGCACAGTTCTAAAAAATTGGCTCAAGGCTTAACCTAAGTCTCACATCTCATATCTCAATACTCATATCTTTTTATTATTTTTATCCCCTCATGAAAGCAGTAAAAGAAACCCAATTTACTTTCCCAAAACAAAGTAGTTTTTATAAAGGTAAAGTACGCGATGTGTATACTATTGATAACCAGTTAATGGCAATGGTAGTAACCGATAGAATTTCGGCATTTGATGTGGTGTTACCAGAGGCCATCCCGTACAAAGGACAAGTATTAAACCAAATTGCAGCTAAGTTTTTATCGGCAACAAAAGATATTGTACCTAATTGGGTTTTGGCTACGCCCGATGAAATGGTAACCATTGGTCGCATCTGCGAACCTTTTAAAGTAGAGATGGTAATTAGAGGATATTTAGCTGGCCACGCTGCTCGCGAATATGCTTTGGGTAAACGCCAAGTTTGTGGGGTTGCCTTGCCAGAGGGATTAAAAGAAAACGATAAATTACCTGAGCCAATTATTACGCCAACTACAAAAGCAGCAGTAGGCCATGATGAGGATATTTCTAGAGAAGATATTTTAGCAAAAGGTATAGTGTCTTTGGCCGATTATGAGAAACTGGAGGCTTATACTCGTGCTTTGTACCAACGTGGAACCGAAATAGCCGCAGAGCGAGGTTTAATTTTAGTAGATACAAAATATGAATTTGGTAAAGTGGGAGATGATATTTATCTGATCGATGAAATTCATACGCCAGATTCGTCACGCTATTTTTATGCAGAAGGTTATGCAGAAAGACAAGCTTCAAATGAACCTCAAAAACAGTTGTCTAAAGAGTTTGTACGTAAGTGGTTAATCGAGAATGGTTTTCAAGGTAAAGACGGGCAAGTAGTGCCAATAATGACCGAAGAAATTGTAGAATCCATTTCAGATCGTTATATTGAGCTTTACGAGCAAATTACTGGAGAGAAATTTATTAAAAATCCTTCAGAAAATATTTTAAGTAGGATAGAGGAAAATACCAAGGCTGCTGTAGAGCAATTGTTGCAGTAAAACAGTTGACAGTTTTCAGTTAGATGTAGGCAGTTGAATGTTGGCAACTCTTTAATAGGCAATTTTCAATGCAACAATTTAACAATAAAACAATTCAACAATAGACATCAGTTAACCAAAAAACAGAAAAATATGAAATTTAGTGTAGATAAGCACGAGAAATATGTAGTGTTGAAATTAGAAGAGCCGAAATTCACTAATGATAATGCGCCAGCACTAAAATCAGAGTTTGTACTCTTAAATACAGAAGGTTACCGTAATATCGTATTAGATTTATCGGCAGTTAAAGAGTGTAATGATGCACAAGATTTGAGTGCGTTACTGGCTGGAGATAGGCTATGTAAAGCCGCTGATGGTATTTTTATAGTATGTTGCGTTAATAAAAGTATTGCCCAAATTATCCAAATGTCAAACCTTCATCAATCTGTTACGTTTGTTAATAAACTAGACGAAGCTACAGATTTGATTTTTATGGAAGAGATTGAAAAAGAACTTCGCGGTGGAGTAGACAAAGGATAATTATACTGAATGAAATTTGAAGTAACGATACTCGGTAGCGCATCTGCAACACCAGTTTATAACAGAAATCCAACGGCGCAATTACTTAACTGTAACGAGCGCCATTACTTAATTGATTGTGGCGAGGGTACTCAGCAGCAACTAATTAAGTACGGGTTTAAGGCTGCTAAGATAGATTACATTTTCATCAGTCATTTGCATGGCGATCATTTTTTTGGCTTGGTAGGCCTGCTTTCGAGTTTACATTTAAACGGGCGCACCAAACCTTTACAGCTTTTTGCACCACCTGCACTTAAAGAAATTATAGATTTACAATTTCTGCATTCGGATACGCGTTTGCGTTACGAAATTGATTTCCATCCAATTGATGCCACTAAATCTGAAGTTATATTTAAAAATAATGATGTTTCTGTGGAAACCATTGTATTGAACCATCGCATTCCGTGTACGGGTTTTAAATTTACTGAAAAGAAACGCTTAAGGAAGCTCGTTGTAGAGAAATTAGAGCAAGATGCGGTTCCTGTAACGTATTATCCGATGCTTAAACGCGGTCTGGATATAGATTTGCCCGATGGTAGACACATTAATTATTTAGATTACACTACCGACTCTGCTGTGCCCAAGGTGTATTGCTACTGTTCTGATACCATGTACGACGAAAGTTATTTTGGGCAAATTGAAAAAGCAGATACTTTGTATCACGAAGCTACCTTTTTGCACGAAATGCTAGATAGGGCCAACGAAACGCATCATACCACTGCGCAGCAAGCAGCAGAAATTGCCAAAAAAGTAGGCGTTAAGAAATTATTGATTGGCCATTTTTCTTCCAGATATAAAACTTTAGAGGCTTTATTAGACGAAGCTAAAAACGGTTTCGAAAACACTCAACTCGCTATAGAAGGAAAAACCTTTGAAATATAGTATGTTTATTAAGAGCCTGTTTAAATTTATTTCATGAAAATGTTTATCGCTTATTTCTGAGCGAAACAAGGCTTGTTTTTGAAGAGATAGCTGGGTTTCTACCTCAAAAAAACATAACGAGGTTGCAGCCAAAAAGAAGCATAAAAAAATTATTAGATAAATTTTAAACAGGCTCTAACTCTGCTTTTATGCGTTTAAACAGGTTTAAGCTTAGTTTTTCATAATTTAACTCCTTGTTTTTTAGAAAATAAATTTATCTTATTACAGTTTAAATTTATTTATTTTTTAAAATAAGCTGATTTTCAATAATTTATATTTATGTTTGTTCTTTATTAAAATTAAGTACAATGCAACAAGGAACAGTAAAATTTTTCAACGTAACAAAAGGTTTCGGATTTATCGTACCATCTAATGGCGATGCTGAGATTTTTGTACACGTATCAGGTTTAATTGATGAAATTCGTGAGAATGATTCGGTAAGCTATGATGTAGAGCAAGGCAAAAAAGGCCTAAATGCAGTTAATGTTAAGGTAAGCTAAGATATTTCCTTCATAAATTGAGAGCATCCGTCAACAATTGGCGGATGTTTTTTTTGCGCTAATAAATTGATTATTTATAGGAAAAGCCCTTAATTTGTTAAAATTAAGGGCTTTTGCAATTCAATTCTATTTTAGAAATTTATTTTCCTGCTGCTTTAGCATGGTCTGCCAAGAAAGTAGCTAAGCCAGTATCTGTTAGTGGGTGTTTCAATAAGCCGGTAATTGCCGAAAGTGGAGCTGTAATTACGTCAGCGCCAATTTTAGCACAAGCCACAATGTGTAACGGCCCGCGAATAGAAGCTGCTAAAATTTGAGTTTCGTAGCCGTAGTTGTCAAAAATTAAACGGATGTCTTCAATTAGAGTTAAGCCGTCAGTAGAGATGTCATCTAACCTGCCTAAAAACGGAGATACGTAAGTAGCACCAGCTTTTGCGGCCAATAATGCCTGAGCAGGAGAGAAAATCAATGTACAGTTGGTTCTAATTCCTTTGCTACTAAAATATTTAATAGCTTTTAAACCTTCCTTAATCATAGGTACCTTAACCACAATTTTAGGGTTAAGCGCCGCTAAAGCCTCGCCTTCTTTTATAATTCCTTCGTAATCTGTAGCAATTACTTCTGCACTTACATTGTCATCTACGATGTCGCAAATTGCTTTATAATGATTAATTACATTTTCGTCGCCAGTAATACCTTCTTTAGCCATTAAGCTTGGGTTGGTGGTTACGCCGTCTAAAACGCCTAAATCTTGTGCTTCTTTAATCTGATCCAGATTAGCAGTGTCGATAAAAAATTTCATGGTTATTTTTAATATAAGGTTTTTAGAACAAAACCCTGATGATTTATATTCCCCTTTCAGAGTTTACTCCGATAGTATCGGAGGGGGTATAAGGGGTAAAAAAAGGGCAAGCAACTTCTATCGCATCGCTACAACCTTCTACCCTTGCTTTGTTCCCAACCTGGGGGAGTTCAAAAGGAGCTGATCGTAGAAGACTTGCCCTGCACAAAGGTAGTAAAACCCGGTATTTTACAAAACATAATTTACATTAAAATTTAATGTTTTTTTAAGGCGTTTACTATCAGTATTTTATGTTTTTTGTGATGTTTATCTTTTAATTTAAAATCTTTGTTTAAATCATTTAAACCTAATGTTTAAGATTTTATACTTTGATAATATTTTAATTGGTATCGTTATCTTTTGCTATATTGATAATTTGAAACCTTTTTTTTACATATAATATTGTTTTTTGATAAAATTTTTATGAAATATATAATTTACAAATATTTTTTTGTATCTTAGTGTTCGCTACACACTAACTACAACCAACTAATAAATGGAAAATTTAAATGAACAACAGGGGCTGTATCGCAACAGTTTTGAGCATGACGCTTGCGGTATAGGTTTTGTTGCCCACGTGAAAGGGAGAAAATCACATCAGAACATTACAGATGCGCTGACCATTTTGGAGAATTTGGATCACCGTGGCGCATGTGGTGCTGAGCCTAATACCGGAGATGGTGCTGGTATCATGATACAGGTTCCCCACGAATTTTTATTTGACGAATGTTTACGCACAGGTTTTAGCTTGCCGCAATATGGCGACTATGGCGTGGGTATGCTTTTTATGCCTAAAGAAATTAGGGCTAGAGAAGAATGTCGTGAAATTATTTATCGCACAGCAGAAAAGCTGGGTTTCGAGGTGCTTGGATTTAGAAAAGTTCAGGTGGATACTACCGATATTGGCAATATGGCCTTGTCTGTAGAGCCAGAAATTGAACAGGTTTTTGTTTCTCGCCCGTACCACATTGCCGCTGGTGCCGATTTTGAACGTAAGCTTTTTGTGCTTAAAACTTACGTAACCAAAACTATTTACAATTCTGTAAAGGATAGTAAGCAAGATTTTTACATAGCGTCGTTCTCGTCGCGAACCATTGTGTACAAAGGCCAGCTAACTTCTTTACAAGTACGTACCTATTATACCGAGCTTAGCGATAAGCGTATGGTTTCGGCCTTCGGTTTGGTACACTCACGTTTTGCAACCAACACTTTCCCGTCTTGGCGTTTGGCACAACCATTTAGGCATATTGCCCATAATGGAGAAATCAACACTTTACAAGGTAATTTGAACTGGTTTCGTTCTAGTGTGAAATCATTTGCATCACCATATTTTACTCCGGAGGAGTTGAACATGATTTTGCCAGTGATCGACGAAACACAGTCGGATTCGGGATGTTTAGATAATGTAGTAGAATTACTATTGCATGCTGGCCGTTCGTTGCCGCATGTTTTAATGATGTTAATACCAGAAGCATGGGACGGAAACAAGGATATGGATCCGATCAAGAGTGCTTTCTATCAATTCCACGCTTCGTTAATGGAGCCTTGGGATGGGCCAGCAGCTATCGCCTTTACGGATGGTAACTTAATTGGCGCTACCCTGGATAGAAATGGCTTGCGTCCTTCGCGTTACGCACTTACCAGTGATGATAGAGTGATTATGGCATCTGAATCGGGAGCGGTTGAGATTGACCAAGGCACTGTAATCGAAAAAGGTAGGTTAACTCCTGGAAAAATGTTTGTAGTGGACATGGAACAGGGGCGTATCATTAGCGATGATGAGATTAAGCAACAAGTTTGCGGCCGTCGTCCGTATGCAGATTGGATTAACCAATATCAAATTAAATTGGAAGAATTGCCTGAACCAAGGGTAATGTTTACCAATCTTTCAGAAGAATCTATTTTCAATTACCAGCAGGTATTTGGCTATACCAGAGAAGATATCGATCTATTGATCAAACCAATGGCGATGGAAGGGAAAGAGGCCATCGGTTCGATGGGTACAGATACACCTTTAGCGGTGCTTTCTAAACAGCCTCAGCACTTGTCTTCTTATTTCAAACAGTTGTTTGCCCAAGTAACCAACCCACCAATCGATCCAATTAGAGAGCGAGTGGTAATGAGTTTGGCTGGTTTTATGGGTAACAATGGTAACTTATTGGAAGAAAACCAAATGCAGTGTCACTGTGTGGGTATCAAACATCCAATATTAACCAACCAAGAATTAGAAAAATTAAGAAGTATTGATACAGGCTTGTTCCAATCTAAAACCCTACAAATGTATTTTAGGGCCGATGGAAAAGCGGGATCATTGCAAAAAGCTTTAGATCGTTTGTGCCGTTACGCAGTGGATGCTGTGGAAGATGGTTTCCAAGTGATTATTTTGAGCGATAGGGCATTGGACTCTACCCATGCTGCAATTCCTTCATTATTAGCGGTTTCGGCGGTTCATCACCACTTAATTAGAAAAGGTTACAGAGGTGCGGTAGGTATTGTGGTAGAGGCTGGAGACGTTTGGGAAGTACATCATTTTGCTACCCTAATTGGTTTTGGTGCTACGGCGGTAAACCCGTATTTGGCTTTAGAAACCATCAATACTTTCCAAAAAGAAAGCGGTTTAACGCAAGATCAGTTAAATTATAACTATATCAAATCTGTAAAAGATGGCTTGCTAAAGATTTTCTCTAAAATGGGAATTTCTACTTTACAATCTTATCACGGAGCGCAGATTTTCGAGATTTTAGGTTTAAATCAACAAGTGGTTTCAACTTATTTCACAGGTGCGGTTTCTCGTATCGGAGGTTTAGGTTTAGATGAAATTGCGCAAGAAGCCTTGATTAAGCACAACCGTATTTTTGGAAAGCATACACAAACCGAGCATATTTTAACTGCTGGTGGTACGTACAAATGGAGAAGACGTGGCGAAAAACACTTGTTCAATCCAGAAACCATCCACTTATTGCAAAATGCAACTCGTAGAAACGATTTTGCTACGTTTAAAAAGTACTCGAAGTTAATTAACGAGCAAACTACACAGGCTTACACCATTAGAGGTTTGTTCGAGTTCAATTATACTCGTCCGTCTATCAGCATTGATGAGGTAGAGCCAATTGAGAATATCTTCAAAAGATTCGCTACAGGAGCGATGTCTTTCGGCTCAATTTCTCATGAGGCGCACTCTACTTTAGCTATCGCGATGAATAGAATTGGCGGTAAAAGTAATACTGGCGAGGGTGGAGAGGATGAAATTCGTTACCAAAATTTAGAAAATGGCGACTCGATGCGTTCGGCTATTAAGCAAATTGCTTCGGCTCGTTTTGGTGTAACCAGTTACTATTTAACCAATGCCGATGAGTTACAGATTAAAATGGCTCAAGGTGCAAAACCTGGAGAGGGTGGTCAATTACCTGGTCACAAAGTGGATGACTGGATTGCAAAAGTTCGTCACGCTACGCCAGGTGTAGGTTTAATTTCTCCACCTCCGCACCATGATATTTATTCTATCGAAGATTTAGCACAGCTGATCTACGATTTGAAAAATGCCAACCGTGCCGCTAGAATTAACGTAAAGTTGGTTTCTAAAGCAGGGGTAGGTACCATTGCTGCAGGTGTGGCTAAAGCTCACGCTGATGTGGTTTTAGTTTCTGGTTACGATGGTGGCACAGGAGCTTCTCCTTTAACTTCGGTGCAACATGCTGGCTTACCTTGGGAATTGGGTTTAGCAGAGGCGCACCAAACTTTGGTTAAAAACCGTTTGAGAAGTAGGGTAGTGCTACAAACTGACGGGCAGTTGAAAACCGGTAGAGATATTGTGATTGCTACTTTATTAGGTGCCGAAGAATGGGGTGTAGCAACAGCTGCACTGGTAACTGCAGGTTGTATCATGATGCGTAAGTGTCACTTAAATACCTGTCCAGTTGGTGTAGCAACGCAAGATCCTAACTTGAGAAAACTATTTACTGGCGATGCAGATCACGTAGTAAACTTATTCCAATTCTTGGCACAAGAAGTTCGAGAATTAATGGCCGAATTAGGTTTCAGAACTGTTAACGAAATGGTGGGTCAATCTGATTTGTTAAAAGTAAGAGAATTTGCAGAAGCAGATTGGAAATTGAAACACGTAGATTTAACGCCAATATTGTACAAAGAACCTGCAAATGGACAACCTTTGTACAATACTGAGGAACAAGATCATGGCTTAGATAAGGTATTGGATCATCAGTTAATTGCGGCGGCACAGCCAGCTATTTTAAACAACGAGCCAGTATTTGCCAACTTTGATGTGAAAAATACAGATCGTTCTATCGGTACCATGTTATCGAACGAAATTTCTAAAGTTCACAAAAGTGCTGGTTTACCACACGATACCATCAACTTTAAATGCTTCGGCTCTGCTGGTCAAAGTTTTGGCGCTTTTGCTACTAAAGGCTTAACACTTACTTTAGAAGGCGAAGGTAACGACTACGTAGGTAAAGGCTTATCTGGTGCTAAAGTGGTGGTTTATCCTTTCGGAAATATCAACTACGTACCAGAGCAAAACATCATTATTGGTAACGTAGCACTTTACGGCGCAACCTCTGGAGAGTTGTATGCTCGTGGTAAAGCGGGCGAACGTTTCGCAGTTCGCAACTCTGGCGCTACAGCAGTAGTAGAAGGTGTGGGCGATCACGGTTGTGAGTACATGACAGGCGGTGAGGTGCTAATTTTAGGCGACACCGGAAGCAACTTTGCCGCAGGTATGAGCGGCGGTATTGCTTGGATTTACGACACGAGCAAAACTTTCGCTAACAAATGCAACTTGGAGATGGTGGATTTAGACCCGCTGCAACAAGAGGACGAGGAAAGAATTACTACGTTGTTGAAAAACCACTTAAGGTTAACCAGCAGTAAGGTAGCAGAATTTATCCTTAGCGACTGGGAAAATCAAGCTAGACATTTCGTGAAAGTTTTCCCTAAAGAATACAAAGCAGTTTTATTACAACGTCAACAAGTAAAAATTAACTAAGATGGGAAAAGTGACAGGATTTTTTGAATACGAAAGAGTTTCGCCTTCAAAACAAGCACCGCAAGAGCGTTTAAATCACTACAATGAGTTTGTATCGCTATTGCCATCTGATGAGTTGAATAGACAGTCTGGTCGTTGCATGGACTGCGGTGTACCATTTTGCCAATCTGGTTGTCCGTTAGGAAACGTGATCCCAGAATTTAACGATGCAGTTTATCAAGGCAAGTGGTTACAAGCTGCCGAGATTTTATTAAGTACAAACAATTTTCCTGAGTTTACAGGTAGGATTTGTCCGGCACCTTGCGAAAGTGCTTGTGTATTGGGAATCAACAAATCTCCAGTTTCTATTGAGGAAATTGAAAAACATATTATCGAAATCGCTTTTGAAAAAGGTTACATCAAAGCAAACGAACCATTAATTAGAACAGGCAAAAAAGTTGCGGTAGTTGGTTCTGGTCCTGCGGGATTAGCAGCTGCTGCACAATTGAACAAAGCTGGTCACGAAGTGGTAGTTTACGAACGTGATGACGTAGCTGGTGGATTACTTCGTTACGGTATTCCTGATTTTAAACTGCAGAAAGATGTGGTAGAAAGAAGGATCAAGTTAATGGAGGAAGAAGGCATTACTTTCCAATACAATGCTAATGTTGGCGAGAATGTAGAAATCAGTACATTATTACGCGATTTCCAAGCGATTGTGTTAGCAGGTGGTTCAACTATACCTCGAGATTTAAACTTGCCAGGAAGAGATGCAAAAGGGGTGCATTTTGCAATGGATTTTTTGAAACAACAGAACAAACGTGTGGGTGGTCGTAAGGTAGAAGCTGAGGAGATTCTGGCTACTGGTAAAAACGTAATTGTAATTGGTGGTGGCGATACTGGTTCAGATTGTATTGGCACATCTAATCGTCATGGTGCAAAATCTGTTACACAGTTCGAAATTATGCCAATGCCGCCACAAATGCGTACCGAAAATATGCCTTGGCCAAGTTATCCAATGCTATTGAAAATTACTACTTCTCACGAAGAAGGTGCGCAACGTGCTTGGTCGGTAAATACCAAAGAGTTTATTAAAGATGAAAATGGCAATCTAAAAGCCTTAAAAGTGGTTGATGTAGAATGGGATATTGATGCAGCTACAGGAAGACCGCTTGGTTTTAAAGAGGTTCCAGGTACTGAAAAAGAATATCCTTGTGAATTGGTGCTTTTGGCAATGGGCTTTTTACATCCTCAAAAAGAAGGCTTAATAGAAAAATTAGGTGTAGAGTTAGATGAAAGAGGAAACGTTAAAGCCGTAGAGGGCGAGTATCAAACTAACATTCCTAAGATTTTTGCCGCTGGCGATATGCGTAGAGGTCAATCATTAGTGGTTTGGGCTATCTCAGAAGGCAGAGAAACTGCTCGTAAAGTAGATGAGCATTTAATGGGTTTCAGTAAATTACCTTCTAAAGATGCCGTAGCTTACGCTTAAGAACTTTTGTTTTTATACTTTTACAACCAAGGTCCAGACGATTTTTCGTTTGGGCCTTTTTTTGTTCTGCACCTTGTCTTCATTCCAGATTTATTCTGGAATCTTAAAAAGGTCATGATCCATGTTTTTTTATCCATTATGATAATTAACGTGAGTTATGGGTCTTAATCTTTGCTAACCGACCCTGAAATAAATTCAGGGTGACGGTATGGGCGGTTCGTCATGCTGAATTTATTTCAGCATCAGCTTTTAGGTCTATTTTTTTAAATCACATTTTCAGAATAAATATTTAACTCATTGATAAACAGTTAAAAAAAACCATAATTCACGTTAATTACATTGCCGTCCTTTCGACGATAGGAGAAATCTTTGGATGTGGTAATTGATTATGTAAAGTTAAAAGATCTCTCCGCTACGGTCGAGATGACGGCAGTTGCTAATAGACTTACGAAGTTTTTAAACGGCGAAGCTCCTCAACTTTACCATTGAAAAACAATAATGGATAAAAGTTAAACTTCGTAAGTCTTAAAATGTATTTTCTTTCTATGAAATGAATGACTAAGTTAAATTCTGTTAAGTTTTGATGGATAAAGATTTGGTTGCGTAGCTTTAAGATTATAAATAAATGCTATGAAAAAATTATCCCTCTTAATACTTTTTTGTTTAAGTCTGCAGTCTTTTGCTCAAAAAGCGATTAAAAAATATGTGCAAGAAAATATAAAAAGCATCAAAAATATTGAACCAGATTCGTTAGACTTTACTGACTTGGCTGTTATTGGCAATGTAATCGGAGATTCTAGAATTGTAATGCTTGGAGAGCAAGATCATGGAGATGGACCTACGTTTTTAGCAAAAACGCGGCTAATCAAATATCTTCATGAAAAAAAGGGCTTTGATGTGTTGGCTTTTGAAAGTGATTTTTATGCTTTAACAAAAGGTTGGGATGACCTAGAAAAAAGGAAAGATAAGGTAGAAGAATTTTTGAAAAGAAATATTTTTTCGGTCTGGACAAGCTGCGCCCAATGTGATGAGCTGTTTTATAATTACATCGCTAAGACTTTAAAAACTAATTCCCCAATAGATATTGCAGGATTTGATAGCCAGAACCATGGTAGGTACAGTAAAACGAATCTAAAAATCTTTGTAGATACTTTGATGATGAAATCGGAAATGCCTTTTTTTAAAACTAAAGAATATGCATCGTTTATAAAATTTTTGGATTCTTCGAAGATAAGTAAGGATACTACGAAATACCACGCATTTATTGATCAAATGAATACAGTGATAGGCTATTTATCTGCAAAAAATGTTAGTAGCTATGATTTGCTATTACTGAAAAGTATTAAAGAAGATTTCAAGAGTGGGCTCTTTTTTTTGACTAAAAAGAGCGATTTTATGGAAATAAGAGATAAGCAAATGTCCGAAAATTTAAAATGGTTAGCTTATCAAAAATATCCTAATAGAAAGATAATTGTTTGGGCACATAGTGCGCATATTGCAAAAAACAGCGAGTTGATAGGAGGAAATTCTAATGTCAAAAAATCAATGGGGAGTTTTTTTACTAAAGATCTAGCTGCTCGGGAAAATACTTACGTTTTAGGTTTTGTTTCTAGGGATGGAACTGCCGGTAGATTAAGCCTAAATAAAAAGTTTAATGTTCAGAAACCGCCAAATAATGCTTTTGAAACATGGTTAGCGCAAGATTTGAAATATGGTTTTGTCGATTTTAAATCTTATAATTTAATAAATTCTAATTTTTCGACACCTTTTAATATGAAAGGGATTGCCCATAGTAGTAATTTTGCCTCATGGAATAATGTGTTTAATGGTGTTTTTTATATCCGAGATATGTATCCTTGCGAAAAAATAAAGAATTAGAATAACTCCCCAGGAATGTTGTTCTTCAATAAAAAACTTGCCAACTCCAAATCTTCTGGATAAGTAACTTTGATGTTGTTTCTGTTGCCTTCTACTAAATTAATTGGAAAACCAGCAGCTTCTACTACAGACGCATCATCGGTAAACTGAGTAGAAAAAGACTGTTGATAGGCAATTCGTAACTGCCCCAAATCGAAGGTTTGCGGCGTTTGTATGAGTACTAGTTTATCTCTATTGATTATTTTGCTTCCACCATCACTTTGTATCTCTCTAACCGAATCGCTTGGTTTAACGCAGGGAATGGCATTCCCAATTTCTAATGCGGTTTTAAAGGTTTGTGTAATTAGGCTTGCGGTAACTACTGGCCTAACGGCATCGTGAATAGCTACAATGCCATCTTCCTTAATAGTCATCAGCCCGTTTCTAACCGAGTGGAAACGTTCGGTACCGCCTTCAACTAAGGTGTGCGGAATAGTAAAATTATACTTCACACAAAGCTCTTTCCAGTAATCGTGATCTGCTTTAGCTAAGACCAAAATAATTTCCGGCTTAACTTCTGAAACATAAAAAGCCTGTAATGTATGCATCATTACAGGCTTTTCGTTAAGCAATAAAAACTGTTTGGCTACTGCTGTTTGCATTCTTTTACCAGCGCCACCAGCTACAATTATTGCGTAGAATTTCATATTTGTTAGTATTGTGTAGTTAGTATTGCGTATTGAGATTTGGAATTAAACACAATACGCAATACTCATTACGCTGTACCTATATAATCAACATCGCATCGCCGTAGCTGTAGAAACGATATTTCTCTTTTACAGCAACTTCGTAAGCATTCATTACGTTTTCGTAACCACCAAAAGCACTTACCATCATCAATAAAGTAGATTCTGAAGTGTGGAAATTGGTAATCATTGAGTTTGCAATGCTAAAATCGTAAGGAGGGAAGATGAACTTACTAGTCCAGTCGTTTGCTGCCTTTAAGGTTTTGTTGGCAGAAACTGCAGACTCGATAGCACGCATAGATGTAGTGCCTACGGCACAAATTCTTCTCTTTTCTTCCAAAGCTTTGTTAACGATATCCGCATCTTTTTGCTCAATAATGAACTGTTCTGAGTCCATTTTGTGCTTAGTTAAATCTTCAACTTCAACCTGACGGAAAGTACCCAAACCTACGTGTAAAGTAACTTCTGCAAAGTCGATACCTTTCAATTCTAAACGTTTCATCAACTCTCTGCTAAAGTGCAAACCAGCAGTTGGAGCTGCAACAGCGCCTTCGTGTTTAGCGAAAATAGTTTGGTAACGTTCTTTGTCTTTCTCGGTAGCTTTACGTTTTATGTATTTAGGAAGTGGGGTTTCGCCTAAAATTTCAACGTTTCTCCTAAACTCCTCATCAGTTCCATCAAATAAGAAACGGATGGTACGGCCACGAGAAGTAGTGTTGTCTACCACTTCGGCTACTAATAAATCATCGTCTCCAAAATATAATTTATTTCCTACGCGTATTTTACGAGCTGGGTCTACTAAAACATCCCATAAACGTAATTCTTTATTCAATTCGCGTAATAAAAATACTTCTATAGTAGCACCAGTTTTTTCTTTGTTGCCGTATAAACGAGCAGGGAAAACCTTAGTGTTGTTAAGAATCATTACATCTTTATCGTCAAAATAGCCTAAAACATCTTTAAAGATTTTATGCTCAATTTTACCGGTATCTTTGTGTAATACCATTAAACGTGCTTCGTCTCTCTCTTCGGCAGGGTCGTTAGCTAAAAGTGAGTCGGGTAAATTGAACTTGAATTGAGATAATTTCATGTGTAATTATTAATTGTTATGGCTCTGGGCAAGTTTATTCAATTTTTTAAGTCTTCCTACAGGGATAACTTTTGAAGTAAAGCTGCTTTCGATACCTAAATTAGGGCGCAAATTTACTAATTAATATTTTTCTTTTTTGCAATTAAAAATCACTCGCTTTACTGTGTCGTGATTTTATTACTCGCCGAGGTGTAACTAACCATCGATAAACAGCTGTAGCCAACTTTTTACTTTATTCTTTTTAATTTAACTTAAATAGCTGTAACCTTTTTAACTACATTTGGTCTAAACAATATGCTGCTAGTTTTTAGACTTATAGGAGAGAGTTTTAGGTTTGCCTGGGATGCTCTTAGACAAAATAAATTGCGTACTTCTTTATCCTTGTTGGGTATTACCATTGGTATTTTTATCATTATTGCTGTTTTTACTGCGGTTGATACCATGCGTAACCAAATCCAATCAAGTGTGGATAAACTAGGCTCTAATACGCTGTTTGTGCAGAAATGGCCGTGGCTATTTGGAGATAATTACCCTTGGTGGAAGTATGTAAATCGCCCTGAACCTTCTTTTAGAGATTACCTTAGCTTAAAAGAGCGTATGGAAAGTGCACAAGGGGTATGTTTTGAGGTTTCTAGCGGCAATAGAACCATTAAATATAGAAGTAGCTCGGTAGAAGGTGCTAATATTAATGCAGCTACCCAAGAGTACGACCAAACTTGGAACCTTGAGTTTGAAAATGGTAGGTATTTTACGGAAAGTGAAGGAAAATCTGGAGCTCCTGTTTGTATTTTGGGAGCCGAAATTGCCGAAGGGCTTTTTGGAACAGATGATCCTATAGGTAAGCAAATTAAAGTAATGGGGCGTAGGGTAACCGTGGTAGGAGTGTTTAAAAAAGAGGGTGAGGATATGTTGGGGATGTCGCAAGATAAAAATGTGTTAATTCCTATGGCTTTAGCAAAGGGCATTTTTGATATCAATAGTGAACGCTACAATCCTCAAATTACAGTTAGAGGTAAAGAAAATATCAGTTTTGAAGAAGTAGAAAGTGAGTTGCAAGGACAAATGCGTGCCATTAGGCGTGTTAAACCTGGTCAAGAAGATGATTTTTCTTTAAATAAAACTACTATGCTTTCTAATCAGTTAGATACCATGTTCTCGGCCATTAATATTGGCGGATGGATTATTGGTGGTTTCTCTATTCTGGTTGGTGGATTTGGTATTGCCAACATCATGTTTGTTTCGGTAAGGGAGCGTACTAACATCATAGGTATTCAAAAATCATTAGGAGCTAAAAGCTATTTTGTTTTGTTGCAGTTTATTTTTGAGGCGGTTGTTTTATGTTTAATGGGTGGTTTGTGTGGCCTTTTCTTGGTGTATTTGGGCGTGCTGGCTGTCTCCAATTTTACCGATTTTAAAGCGGCCTTGTACCTTTCTAACATTGTATTAGGTATAGGTGTATCGGTAGGTATTGGTATCGTTTCTGGTTTTTGGCCAGCGTATTCAGCTTCAAAATTAGATCCGGTAGAGGCGATTAGAAGTTAAAACTTTGGTTAAAAAAAGGCACAAAAAAAGCGTCCTAACGTAAAGTCCGGACGCTTTCCATTTATCTTAACGTTACTACTAGCTCAATTTGCCTAACGCTTCTTTAATTCTTCTTAAAGCTTCTACCAAACTTTCGTCTGATGCTGCGTAAGACAAACGGATGTAGTTATCGTTACCGAAACTATCGCCACCTACAGTGGCCACATGGCCAACATTTAAAAGGTAAAGTGCTAAGTCGCCAGAACCTTTAATTACATTGCCATCAGCATCTTTTTTGCCGAAGAACGAACTGATTTCTGGGAAGAAATAAAATGCGCCTTCTGGAAGATTGGTTTTAACACCTGGAATATCTTTCAATAAATCGTAAACCAATTGACGGCGACGAGCGAAAGCTTTTTTCATTTCGTTAACCGTATCTAAACCTTGCTCGTAAGCCACAATACCTGCACGTTGCGCAATAGAACAAGTTCCTGAGGTGGTTTGGCCTTGCAATTTATCATTGGCAGCAGCAATTTCTTTACTAGCAGCGATGTAACCTAAACGCCATCCGGTCATTGCAAATGCTTTTGAGAAGCCGTTTACGATGATTACACGGTCTTTAATGCTTTCAAACTGGGCAATAGATTCATGTTGGTCAACAAAGTTGATATGCTCGTAAATCTCATCAGAAAGGATGAAAATGTTAGGATGTTTTTCGAATACCTTAGCTAAAGCAGCCAACTCATCTTTGCTATAAACCGTACCCGTTGGGTTATTTGGCGAAGAGAACATGAACAATTTACTTTTTGGAGTAATTGCAGCTTCTAATTGCGCTGGGGTAATTTTAAAATCGCTTTCTATAGATGCATCGATGAAAACAGATTTACCTTCGGCAAGCGTTACCATTTCAGAATATGAAACCCAATAAGGAGTAGGGATAATTACTTCATCGCCTGGGTTAATTAAAGTAAGGATCACATTAGAAAGTGACTGCTTTGCACCTGTAGAAACCACAATTTGCGAAATGTCGTAATCAAGGTTGTTTTCTGTTTTAAGCTTGTTCACTATGGCTTGGCGCAAATCTGGATATCCAGGTACTGGCGAGTAACGGGTAAAGTTATCGTCTAATGCTTTTTTTGCAGCTTCCTTAACATGCACTGGCGTATTAAAATCTGGTTCTCCAACGCTTAAACTAATTACATTTACGCCTTTTGCAGCTAACTCGCGACCTAATTTGGTCATTTTTAGCGTAGCTGATTCTGATAGGTTATTTATTCTGTCTGATAAAATGCTCATGATATTTCTGTGAAGTAGCAAATATAAAAACCTTATTTATAAAGCCCTAATAAAAGATGTTTTTTAATAGCATTTGTTTAAGGTTTCGTTATTTTTTTTAGTATTTTGATAATGGTTAGTTACAGGCCTGAGTTCGATTATTATTTGTTTATTTTGCAGTATTATTTAAACTTATTGAGTTCGCCGATCCTGAAATAAATTTGCTTCGCAGCTACTGCGTGGTTAGGGGCGACGGAAAATTGGCGGTTCGTCATGCTGAATTTAGTTCAGCATCAGTTTTGAAAGTTAATAATCCATAGGTTAATAATCGAACTCAGGTTATAAAGTTGAAAAGTTAGAATGTTGATGGTACTGAGATTCTCGCATTTATCCAATCTCGATCAGTTTTTCAAAACTAAAAAGCGTAAATTTGCCAATCAAAACATAAGATTTGATATCTAACAAAAGAGCCATATTGCTATCGCTTTGCACCAGTGTTGTATTGATGCTAGCTAAATTTGTAGCCTATTTTATTACCAACTCTAACGCTATTTTAACCGATGCTGCAGAGAGTATTGTAAATGTGCTAGCCAGCGGATTTGCGTTCTACAGCATTTATTTGTCTACCTTACCAAAAGACGAAAATCATCCGTATGGGCACGGTAAAGTAGAGTTTTTTTCTGCCTTTGTAGAGGGGGTACTTATTGGGGTTGCTGGAGTCTTTATTTTAGGTAAATCTATTTACAGCCTTTTTTATGGTAATACCGTTTCAGATTTGTATGATGGTGCTTTAATTATTGGGGCAACAGGCATTGTTAATCTCATTGTTGGTTGGTATTTGATTAGAACTGGTAAGGCAAATAAATCTTTAACCTTAGAAGCCGATGGAAAGCACTTGCTTACTGATGCTATTAGCAGTGCAGGCTTAGTCATTGGAATTATCATCATTCAGCTCACCCAAGTTTTATGGCTAGATAGTTTGATCTCGATTATTTTAGGATTGTACATCCTTTATAACGGTTACAAGCTTACGCGTACATCGGTTGGTGGTTTAATGGATGAAAGTAATTTAGAACTGGTTGAAGAAGTGGTTGCTATTTTACAGCAAAACCGACAACAAAGTTGGATAGATATACACAACCTAAGGGCGCAGCAGTACGGTGCCGACTTGCATATTGATTGCCACGTTACCTTGCCTTATTATTTTGATTTAAACAAAGTTCATCATGAAATTTCGAGTATTGATAAATTGATTAACCAATCCGTTAGTCGACAAACAGAGCTGTTTATTCATGCAGATCCTTGTTTGCCAGCTTGTTGCTACTACTGTAAAATGGAGAACTGTGCTGTTAGAACCGAAGCTTTTAAGGGAGAAATTAATTGGAACATGGAGAACGTGACAAAAAACCAGAAGCATTTTGAAAGATGAGTTATTTTAACGTGAGAGTTTACGGTTTGTTGATAAATGAAGATAGCGAGGTTTTACTTAGCGATGAGTTTGCTGTAGAAAGATATTTTACCAAATTTCCTGGTGGTGGTGTAGAGTTTGGCGAAGGTTTGATTGATGCATTAAAAAGAGAATTTATAGAAGAATGTAATGCGGAGATTGAGGTGCTTAGGCATTTTTACACCACAGATTTTTACGAAAAATCTTCTTTTAATGACAGCCAGGTGCTGAGTATTTATTATTTGGTTAAACCAGTTAAGCCTTTGCAGCTTAATTTTAAATGCAAGGTTTTTGATTTTGATGAAGGAACGAGCCAGTGTTTTAGATGGAAGAAGATTACAGAACTAACAGAAGACGACGTAACTTTTAGAACTGATAAAATTACCGTAAGGTTGTTAAAAGATGAGTTTAAAAAATGATTGAGGATAGCAAATTAGGATATTATTTAGTGCCTGTTTTAAAGATTTGGCTATTTATGTTTTTCCTTTTGCTCTGTACTATCCCGTTTGGTTTGGTATTGCAGTTTAATTTTTTGCCTAGTATATCAACACCAATTGTAAGTGATATTATAGCGCAGTTTAGTTTAGTAACCATTGTTTTGGGAGCGCTGCTAATGGTGTTTAAGGTGTTCCCAGATTTAGACTTCTATCAGGTTTTTATTAAAAGAGCAAGTGCTTTGCCCGAGTTTTTTAAGGGTGTTGCATTAGGTTTGGTGCTGATGTTGCTTTGCGCTTTATTGCTTTACGTCAATGGAAATGTAGTTTTTGAGAAAGCCAACATTTCTGGCGATATGGTTTGTCTGTATTTCCTTTACTTTTTAATGATCTCAGTTTTTGAGGAGTTCTTGTTTAGAAGTTACCCTTTGTTTGCGCTGGCAGAGCGTTATCCCCTCTGGTTTGCTATTTTAGTAAATGGATTGTTGTTTGCCTTTGCGCATTTTGCAAATCCAGGTATTACAGTTTTAGGTGCTTTAAATATTACCTTGGCTGGTATGTTGTTTGCACTTTATACTTTGCAGAAGCGTAACATAGCTTGGGCAGTAGGTGTTCATTTTGCTTGGAATTTTACGCAGGCGGTAGTTTTGGGATATAACCTAAGTGGCAACAAAATGTCTGGTTTTGTAAAAGCAGTACCTAAAGGACTAGATTATTTCTCTGGCGGCGAGTTCGGGATAGAAGGCTCTGTTGTTTGTACGGTGTTTTTGATAGGCAGTATTTCTTGGTTGTTTTACAGTAGAGGCTTCGGTTTTTCGGGGCCAAGTATCCAAGAAGATAATGAAACAGAATAGGATGTTTTTGTTTAAACGTTGGTTTAGCCTTTCAGAAATAAATGTAGTAAAGCAGCTAGCAAAGCACCAATAATTGGCCCTACAATTGGTACCCAAGCGTAGCCCCAATTGCTGTCTGCTTTGCCCTTCATGGGGATGATGCTGTGAATAATTCTAGGTCCTAAATCTCTTGCTGGATTAATGGCATAGCCTGTGGTTCCTCCCAAGCTTAAACCTATTACCCAAACTAAAAATGCTACTGGTAAGGCACCAACCGAACCCAATCCGATAGGTGTTTTTTCTGCTCCCATTTCTCCGCCAGTAATGTAAAAAATGACAAAAATGAGCACGAAAGTGCCAACTACTTCAGAAAATAAATTAGATTTTTTATTCGCAATAGCTGGGCCTGTGGCGAAAGGAGCAGCTTTTAGTCCCTTGTCATCAGTAGCATCGAAATGATCTTTATAAAATAGCCAAACCAGCAAAGAGCCTAACATGGCACCGCCAATTTGTGCTAGCATATAGTAGGGTACTTTTGCCCAATCAAAAGTCTTAGTAATGGCGAGTGCTAAAGTTACCGCCGGATTCAAGTGAGCGCCGCTATGTGGGCCAGCCACAATTACCGCAACAAAAACTGCCAAAGCCCAAGCCGTGGTAATTACTATCCAGCCACTGCTGTTTCCTTTAGTGTCTTTTAGTACCACATTGGCTACCACACCGTTTCCTAAAAGGATTAAAATAGCGGTGCCAATAAATTCTGCGATGTAAGGATGCATAGGGTAGTAGGTTAATCGTTTAAACTGTTGTTTGGTTAATTGTTATGTGAAGTTATTAAAGATTATTTTTGTAGCTGGCTGTTTGGCTTTTTAACGTTTAAGCTTACCACTGATGTCTGATCCTTAAAACCTAGTCGCTAAAAACCTAATCAGTATTTGCTATAGCAGCTTTAATTGCTTTTTGCCAACCTCTAATTCTTTCGGTATTGTCTACATCGCTTTGCGCAGTAAAGGTTTTGTCAATTTGCCATTGCGATTTTATTTCGTCAATATCTTTCCAAAAGCCTGTGGCCAAGCCTGCCAAATAAGCAGCGCCAATAGCAGTAACTTCGGTAACTTCGGGTCTAATTACTTTGCAGTTCAATAAATCAGCTTGAAACTGCATCAGTAAATTATTTGCGGTAACTCCGCCGTCTACTCGTAATTCTTTAATTGGAGTGCCAGCATCAGCTTGCATGGCATTTAGCACATCCATGGTTTGGTAGGCAATGCTTTCGAGCGCAGCCCTTGCAATGTGCGATTTGTTGGTTCCTCTAGTAATTCCCGTAATGGTGCCCCGGGCTTCTTGGTTCCAATAGGGTGCGCCAAGACCAGCAAAAGCCGGAACAACATATACACCTTGCGTATCTTTTACCTGTAGCGCCAGTTGTTCTACATCGGCAGATTTCTGGATTAACCCCAGTTCATCGCGTAGCCATTGCACAATAGCTCCGGCAATAAAAATACTTCCCTCCAAGGCATAATTAACCTCTCCGTTAATTTTCCAGGCTACAGTAGTTAATAAATTATTGGTCGATATTTTTGGTGTTTTGCCGATATTCATCAGCATAAAACAGCCTGTACCGTAAGTGTTTTTTACCATTCCGGGCTGTGTACACATTTGGCCAAACAAGGCCGATTGCTGATCTCCGGCAATGCCCGCGATAGGTAGTTGTGCTGCCAAAATGTTGCCTGCTGTGGTGCCATAAACTTCGCTAGAAGATTTTACCTCTGGCAACATTGATTTTGGAATATCAAATAATTGAAGTAGTTCGTTATCCCATGATAAAGAGTGAATGTTGTAGATCATGGTTCTGGAAGCGTTGCTTACATCGGTAACGTGTACTTTCCCGCCTGTTAAATTCCAGATTAACCAGCTGTCTACTGTGCCAAAGGCTAAGTCTCCGTTTTCGGCTTTTTGTCTAGCACCTTCAACATTTTCTAATATCCATCTTACTTTGGTAGCTGAAAAATACGAATCGATAATTAATCCAGTTTTTTCTTGGATTAGCTTCGAGTGGCCTTTTTGCTTGATGCTGTTGCAATATCCAGACGTTCTCCTGTCTTGCCAAACAATGGCGTTGTAAATGGGTTTTCCAGTGTTTTTATCCCAAACAATGGTGGTTTCTCGCTGATTGGTTATGCCAATTGCATTGATATCCTGTGCTTTTAAGCCAGCTTTTGCAATTACTTCGGTGGCAACGGCCAATTGGGTAGACCAAATCTCGTTTGGATTGTGCTCTACCCATCCCGCTTGCGGATAAATCTGCGTAAATTCTTTTTGAGCGATGGCAATGATCTCGCCATTGTGGTTAAAAATAATGGCCCGCGAACTTGTGGTCCCTTGGTCTAGAGATAAAATATACTTGCTCATAAAATTATATTTGGTTGAAAAAGTTATCCTACTAAAACAGGTTCTTCCCTTTTGTTTTTAGTTTGATAAGTATAACCTTCTGCTAATTTAATAAAAGAATTTGTTTGCTCATCTTCCCATTGTTTGTTAGCTCCAATTTCTTTGGCCATAATAGATGCTACAATAGGAGCCATTTCTATAGCCGCTTTGGCATCAATAATTAATATCCTTAGGCGTCTGCTCAATATATCTTCAACCGTTTCGGCCATTTCGTTTCTTGTGCTCCAAACTACCTCGGCATAGCTATAAGGAAAATCTTTGTGTAGCCTTTGTGCCAATTCTGGTTGCTGTTTAATTAAGGTTTCGATATGTTTTTTATCAGCACCGTAAATGCTTAAATGGTTTTCCTCTGCCTCATTTACGCACCCATGGATCGCGAGTTGTTCTGTTTTACAAACAATGGGGCTTAATTTTGCTTCTTTAATGGCTAAGTTTACAGTTTCTTCTGCCATACGTCTATAGGTTGTCCATTTGCCGCCCGTAATGGTAATTAAGCCCTTTGCTGAAACCATTAGTTTGTGGTCTCTACTGATTTCTTTTGTGCTGTTCGAGTTGCTATCTGTTGGTGCAGCTAAAGGACGTAGACCAGAGAACACGCTTAGGATGTCTTTTTCAGTAGGTTTCGTTTTGAAATAATTTGCAGCGGTATTTAAAATGAAATCAGTTTCTTGTTTCAGCGCTCTAGGCTCTAAGCTGTGCTCGTCTAAAGGCGTGTCTGTAGTGCCAACCAACAAGTGGTTGTGCCATTGTACGGCAAAAAGAACCCTGCCGTCTGAAGTTTGAGGGATCATCAACGCAGAATCGCTATTCAAAAATTCCTTTTTCAAAACAATATGAACCCCTTGACTAGGCCTAACTGTTTTTCTAGCTTTCGAGTCGTTCATCTGTAAAATTTCATCCACAAACACTCCGGTGGCGTTAATTACCACTTTCGCTTTCAATTCGAAAGTTTCGTTTGTAATTACGTCGGTAGCTACTACACCTTTAATTTGGTCAGCATCTTTAATTAAACCTGTTACTTTCATGTAGTTAATTAAAGTAGCACCTTGTTCTTTTGCTGTTTGCGCAATGTTAATGGCTAACCTAGCATCATCAAATCTGCCATCGAAATATCTTATTGAGCCTTTAAGTCCTTTGTCTTTGATGCCTGGCATTAAACGTAGGGTTTCGCTTTTAGAAAAATATTTTGAAGTTCCAAAACTGAAACGACCCGCTAGCCAATCGTATAGTTTTAAACCAATAAGATATTTTGCTACAGAAAACCAATCGTAACAAGGAATAAGGAATTCTTCTTTATGTACCAAGTGGGCTGCGTTTTTTTGCATCAACCCTCTTTCTTTAAGCGCATGTTTAACTAGTGCAATATCGCCTTGCGCCAAATATCTTACGCCGCCGTGCACCAACTTCGTGCTTCTGCTCGATGTTCCCTTTGCAAAGTCTGCCTGTTCAATCAATAAGGTTTTTAGACCTCTGCTGGCAGAGTCTAGCGCTGTTCCAAGTCCAGTTGCTCCTCCTCCAATAATGATAACGTCCCAGGCAGATTGGTTAGTTAAATGATGGTTATGTATTCTTTGCATAATAAATTGTAATAAAACGAAACAATAAGCAATTATAAGTAATCAAAATCGAAATAATAAATACTTTGACGAAAATATTTTTCTTACGTAAATATGTAGGTGCTATTTATATTAATTATTAACTTGCGATTAAATATAAGCGCTTATGAGCATGACCCTTGCCGAGAGGCATCAATTTATACTTAATCGTATACATCAAGACCAGTACATTAATGTAGTAGAGCTTTGTAAAGAGCTCAAGGTTTCTTCGGTTACCATTCGTAAAGATTTAAAGCTTTTAGAAGATAAGAACTTGCTTTTCAGGACCCATGGTGGTGCTACGCTTAACAATCCCTATACTGTAGATAGGCCTGTGAACGAGAAAGAGAAGATGCAATCTAATGAAAAGAATAAGATTGGTGCTGCTGGTGCTAAGTTGTTGAAAGAGAATGATTCTATAGTTGTAGCTTCTGGTACCACTTTGCTTTATTTTGTAAAAAACATTCCTAGCGGGTTAAATTTAACCGTGGTAACTTCATCGCTTAATATATCTATAGAGTTTTTGCGCAGTCCGGAAGTAGAAGTGATACAATTGGGAGGTTTGCTGAGAAAAAGCTCGTCATCTGTAATGGGGGCTTATGCAGAGCAGATTTTGCAAGATTTCTATTTTAATACTTTGTTTTTAGGGGTTGATGGGATAGACTTAGAGCATGGGTTTACTACCACCAATGCAATGGAAGCGCATTTGAATAGACAAATGATTAAAGTTTCGCAAAAAGTTGTGGTGCTTGCCGACTCTACCAAGTTTGGTAAGAGGGGCTTTGGTAAGATTTGTGGTTTTGAAGATGTTGATCATATTATTACGGATAAAGGCATTTCGCAACAAATGATTAATCATTTAGAAGGTTTAGGCATAACTGTTACTATAGTGTAATTAATTCTTCTTTAAAATTTACAAGCGCAATTTGATTGCGCTTTTTTTTGTGTTTTTTGTTTTCGTATTGTTTCTAGTTGTTTTTTAATTTTTTGCTGTTATTTGGTTGGGTATCTTTAAATGAGTTTTAAAGCATGTGTGGAAATATATTTTCATTTATTTTGATTATTTGAAAATTATATTTAGTTTCAAATTGTTTTTATATTATTATTGTGAAATATTTAATAAGCTAAAACAAATAAATTGTAATTGCGAATTGTTTCAGATAGGTTAATATCGAGTTAATATAGAGTTAACACGTTCGGCTTAGTTTTGTGGCATTCGGGAAAAATTATAATTAGAAACTAGTAAATAACTCGATATAAATTAATTATGGACAAAACAACTACTCAAAAGGCTAGCATGCACCTACATGCCGCGGAGTGCGAAAGCATCCCGAAGTCGCAGCTTTCTGTATTTGGTATTTTGAAGAGGCTATCGTTTAAGGATTTAGGTGGCGTGAAGCTGTTTTTCGCTATGCTTTTTCAATTTTTACTTTTACAGGGTGCTGTGGCCCAAACTTCTCAGAACATTACTGTAAAAGGTACAGTGCTTGACGAAAGCGATAATACCGGTGTTCCTGGTGTTAGTATAACTGACAACTCCAAAAGAGTATTAGGGCTAACAGATGGTAAGGGCGACTTTAGCATCAACGTTGCTAAAGGAACAACAGTTAGTTTTACTATGATTGGCTACAGCGCTGCTACTAGGACTTTTGCTAACGCACAAACCGGCGTTACAGTTAGATTGAAATCTTCTACTAATGAGCTAAACACGGTAGTGGTTACTGCTTTAGGTATTAAGAGAGAGGAGAGAGCGCTAGGGTATGCTACAACCACGGTAGACAGTTCGCAGATTACAAATGCAATTGCAAGTAACTGGACGGATGCGCTTTCGGGTAAGGTTGCGGGTTTAAATTTGGTACGAAATAGCGGTCCAGCAGCATCTAATAAAATTATTTTAAGAGGCGAAAATAACCTAACGGGTGACAACGAAGCCTTAATTGTGATTGATGGTGTGGTTGCATCAAGCAGTTCTAGAAGGACTGCTGCCACCTATGGCGGTGCTTACGGTACTGGCGGAGATATTATGCCAGTAGACTTTGGTAGTGGTTTAGCCGATTTAAATTCAGAAGACATTGAAAGTGTTACTGTGCTTAAAGGGCCGGCTGCTTCGGCGTTATACGGTCAGCGTGGTGCTAACGGCGCTGTAGTTATCACTACCAAATCGGCCACAAAAAATAGAAAAACGATTGGTATCACAGTAACATCTAATACTGTTTTTGAGCAGGTAAACAGAAAGCCAGACAGGCAATTTGAGTTTGGTCAGGGAGCTAATGGTGCCAATTTTTATCAATGGGGTACTGGTGCGGTAAGTCACGCCTACGGTCCACCACTTGGTGTAGGTTTAGAGTTTTATCAGTACGACCCCGTAACTAAAACAAGGGGTACCACATTAACACCTTGGGTAGCTTACGAAGATCCGATAGACGCATTTTTTACTACAGGTTTTGAGCAATCTAATGCAGTAACTTTAGACGGAACCTATAAAGGTATAGGTATGCGTTTGTCCGCTAGTCATGGTAAAAACGATTGGATTGTACCTAATACGGGGCTGGAGCGTACCAGTGTGACATTTAACGCGAACAAAAACATTACTAAGAAACTCAATATTAATATCAAGGCTCAATATAGTAACAGGCATGCAGATAACCTTCCTACCACCGGATTTGGTAACCAATCAATTATGTATTGGTTTGCTTTTGCGCAGCCAAATATCAATACAGATTGGTACAGAGATTACTGGAGGAATGGAAGAGAAAATCTGGAATTTACAGATCTGACTACTTCTTTCCCAGAAGGACCTTATGCTATTTCAGAACAATATATCAATGCTCAGCGCCGTAACGGATTTTTAGGGAATATTCAAGCCGTTTATAAATTTAACAAAGAATTTAGTTTGATGGTTCGAGCTTCTGGAGATTTGAACAAAGATAATCGCGAAACAATGCGACCGTATGGAGCAAATGGTACGGGTTGGGCTCAAGGTGCATATCGAGTAAATAACATTCGTTCGTACGAAATCAACGCAGATTTCATGCTTAAATACGAGAAGAAAATAACAAAAGACTTTAACCTTTCTGCCACTTTTGGTGGTAGCCAAATGCGTAACGAGTATAATAGGTTAGAGGTTCGTGCTGATGGTTTAAAACGCGAACCAGATGTTACAACACCTACAGTTTATCGCTTAGATAATAACTTAAATCCTTTAGTGTATATTCCCGATACGTCTCGTTACCGTATTAATAGTTTTTACGCAACAACGTCGCTTGCTTACAAAAACTATCTATATTTAGATTTAACTGCTCGTCAAGATTGGAACAGTACATTGGCTACTGTTTTCAGAACCGATAACGCTGGGTTTTTCTATCCATCTGCAAGCTTATCATTTATAGCATCAGATTATTGGAAGCTTCCTAAAGCTGTAAACTTAGCTAAATTTAGGGCCTCTTGGGCTCAGGTAGGAAGTGGTAGTACCACACCTTACCGTACTGATTATTATTACCAAATTGCAGGTAATAACATTTATCCTGGTAATGTAATGACTAATCCAACCGTATTGCCAAATCCAAACCTAAAACCACTAATTACTACAACTGTAGAGTTAGGTTTAGATTTAAAAATGTTTAAAAGCCGCTTAAATTTTGATGTTGCAGTTTACGCCGGAAATACTCGGAATCAAATACTTAATCGTATTATAGATCGTGCTTCTGGCTATAACGTAGCCGTATTTAATGTAGGTAGGGTAGATAATAAAGGTATAGAAATTGCCTTAAATGGAACGCCTGTAAAAACAAAGGATTTCACTTGGACCGTAAATGGTACATTTTCAGCAAACAGAAATAAAATTAAAGAGTTAGCGGATAGTGCTGTGGTATTGCGTACTGGAGGTTTTGCAGCTGGAGGACAGGTGGTGGCAACTGTAGGCGGTAGTATGGGTGATTTATATGGGAACGGTTTCTTGCGCTCTCCAGATGGTCAAATTGTTTTTGACGATGTAAGTGGTGCTCCTAGAGTTGATGACAATGTAAGGTATCTAGGAAATACTATACCATTGTTTAGGTATAGCTTTGGTACTGGATTTAAGTACAAGCAATTTAGTACTAATGTATTGTTTGATGCGCAGTTGGGAGCCGTTGGGCACTCTATGACTATTGCTCAGTTAGTGCGTTTTGGTAAATCTACATTAACTTTGCCAGGCAGATATAATGGTATTTTAGGAGAAGGTGTAGTAGAGAATAGAGACGCTAGCGGCAATTACCTAGGTACCTACCGCAAAAATGATGTGATAGCAACCAACGTACAAAATTATTACGAAACAATTGGTTACAACCAAGCAGAAGGCAGTATCTACAGTACAGATTATGTGAAGTTTAGAGAGGCAAACATAACTTACACATTCAACAAGAAGTTTTTACAAAGAATAGGTTTCAGTAAAATGACTCTTAGTGCATATGGACGTAACCTATATATTTGGTCGCCATGGCCAGCGTTTGATCCAGAGTTTGGTACGTTGGCAGGTTCTGATATACAGCAAGGTTTTGAGGTTGGACAATTACCGTCTACAAGAAATTTTGGTTTACGTTTAGTTGTGGGTATTTAATTTAACAACCATGAAAAAGAATATAAAAAATATAACATATATACTTTTAGCTGCTTTTGGGCTGTCTACTTTCTCTTGTACTAAAGACTTTACCGAAGTAAATAAAGATCCCTTAGGCGAAACTGTAGTAGCTCCAGAACGTTTGCTAGCTCCATCTTTAGTGAATTTAATGTCAACAAATATGCTACGTAATCGAAACTTTAGTAATGAACTAATGCAGGTTACCGTTAATGTTGGAGATTCTGAAGGAAGAGTTTTTAGATATGATATAAGACGTACGCAGGCAGATAATACTTGGAACAACTGGTATGTAAATCTTACCGATATTGTAGATGTTTACAACGCTGCACGTACACCAGAGTATCTTAATACTTCTTACCAAGGAATTTCGCTTATTGTGCAAGCTTGGATTTATCAATTATTAACAGATACGTATGGTGATGTGCCTTACAGTGAGGCTAACAAAGGGAGATTAAGTTTACTGCCCGCGGCAGATAGTCAAAAGTACATTCAGCCAGCGTTTGATAGGCAAAAAGACATTTATTTAGATTTGTTTAAAAAACTTGAAGAAGCCAACGAGTTGCTTAAAGCTGGAACACCTATTGCAGTAGATAGTGACCCAGTGTATAAGGGCGACATCGCTAAATGGCGTAAATTGGGTAATTCTTTGTATTTGAGACTGTTGTTGCGTATTGCTGGTAAGACGGAAGTAGCTACGAATGTAATTGCTAAAATGAAGGAAATCATAGATGTAAATCCGGCAAATTATCCGATTATGGAAAATAATGATGCCAGTGCTACAAATCCTAATGGCGATAATGGCAGGATTTTATGGACAGGAGCCAATACTGCAGGCGCTCTTTACTCTTCTCCTTTTATGACCAGTGTTCGTCCAAACGATTTTAGATTAATTGGTATAGCTGACTTCTTTTTGGGAAGATTGATGAATTGGGGGCATCCTTGCGTAATTAATATGGGAGCACCTAGCTATACCTCTCGTTGGAGCATAGATGGCGTAGAAGGTATACCAAGTGGTTACCCGCCGGGCGCAATTACAGAAATTCTAGCGCATTTTAATTCTGATCAAGATGTAGACGGAACCGGTACAGCAGCGAGAAAGAAATCTTATAACCTACAAAGAGATGCTTATACAGGTATTATCATGACGGTAGCAGAATTAAACTTCATCAAAGCCGAAGCAGCAGCTAAAGGTTGGATTAACGGTAATGCTGGTGATTTTTACCATAAAGGTATTATGGATGCGGTTAATTACTGGAGACCAAATTATTGGACTGGCATTAATCAAGCAAGTTTTTTAACGTACATTAATTCTAATAATTTAGCATGGAATGATGCCTTGCCTTTGGATAATCAAACTTATGGTAGTGATAGTAAAATGGAGAAGATACATTTGCAAAAGTTACTATGCTTTGTTTCTAACAGATTTTCAGCAATGGTTTGAATATAGACGTACCGTGGCACCCTCAACTGCCTAAAGGTGCAGGTTTAGTAAATGGTGGTAGGATGCCAGCAAGATTGTTTTATCCTATCATTACGCAATCAACCAATCCAACTAATTATAAAAATGTGGTTGCAGCGCAAGGTGCAGATGATATTAATACATTGGTTTGGTGGCAAAGGCCTTAGTTTTTGTTGGTATAGAAAATAAAGAGATATTATGAAAAATCTTAAAAAATATATTGTAGCTACAGTAATGCTTGGTATAGCTTTAGCTGCATGCAAGAGAGACGATAAGGTAAATATTGTGAGAGGTACACCTAGTGCCTTTATTGAAAATTTAGATTTGAGAAGGATTTATCGTGGAAGTGATGTTTCACTAAATATTCAAACCACACGACAAGCCGAGTTCATCAAAGGGCAAGTGATTTCGGATCATTCTGGAGGTAATTTGCCGCAGGGATTACTATTTGTACAAAATGCTAAAAATATGGGTGGTGGTATCGATTCGCTTAGAGGTATTGCCATAAATATTGGTGCTGCAGCAGCAAGTTTTTTGCCTGGCGACTCGGTACACATTAAAATTGATGGAGGAGTATTAACACGAGTGAACGGTATTTTACAAATAACTGGGTTAACAGCTGCCAATGTAGAGAAAAAGGCTTCCAACGTACCTTTAAGGGTAACTAGGGTTTCAAAAACTAACTTAGTGGCTAATGCAGAAAGACATGAGAGTACACTTTCTATCATCTATAACTGTAATTTCGAACCAAACATTGGCGTAGAAACCATTGAAGGCGTTAAGACTTTTAATGAAGGCTCTGGAGAGATGAATATGAACGTGAGCAGTAGCGCTACCTTTAAAAATGAATTGCTGCCTTATTCTGCAAATATTCAGGGTATAGTTATACCGGCAGCTAATGGCGAACAACAGATTAGGCCAAGACTCAAAGCTGATTTTATGCCAACTAGCTTAACGGTTGATGCAAGCATCCCTCTCGGTCCAAATCCTGTTATTATTACTGGTTTTTTTGCAGATCCAACAGGTACAGATGCCAATTATGAATACGTTCAGTTGATGGCTACGCAAGATCTAGATTTTAGGCAAAAACCATTCTGTTTAATTACAACTAATAATGCAGGAGCAAATACCCCATCCGGTTTTCCAACGCAAGGATGGAATACTGGTGATTTAAGAACCTATAAAATAAATATTTTGCGAGGTACAGTTGCAAAAGGAACATTCTTTTATGTAGGGGGTAACAAAGTAATTAACGGATCGGGATCTACAGACATAAGTAATGCCAACTGGGTGGTAAGTAAATTGTACAGTAGTGTAGATGGCGACGATGGTATAGGAACAAGAACCTCAAATTTATTAGCTAATACTGGAAATCCAGGCGGTATTGCCGTTTTTCCTACAACGGATATTAATTTAATGTCAATTCCTTCAGACGTTGTTTTTTACGCAGGTACTGGTGGTGATATTTTTGGAAATGGCGTTGGCTATTCTATTTGCGACAACGATTTTTATAAACGTTATAACGGCACAACTTTCCAGCCATTTTACAGGCAAGGCACCAATACAGCCAGAGCGGTTGCAGGCAATCCAAATGCTACTAGTTTTGTGTACTTAGGTGGTACGTATGATGCTTCAGCTAAAAGATGGACCGGCTCTGTGCGTACGGGTAAATATGTGCTTACACCTAAAGCTTTAGAAGAAATTGAGGGTAGAGGTCCAGATCCAACCAAATCTGATGTTACCAAATTAATTAATTAGTCAACAATGATAAACTAGCCCCACCGTACAATTAGTAGGTGGGGCTTAAACAATCTAAATCACTAAATCTAAATCATGAAAAAAACTGCACTCGCATTTTTGCTTGCGTTAAGCGCCAGCTATGCCCAATCGCAAATTGTTATTTCTGGCTATATTGCCAATCCAAGTGGCTCTGATAAGAACCAAGAATATATTCAATTACTTGCTACAGAGGATATTGATTTTGCACAAAAGAACTTTGCATTAGTAGTTTGCAAGAATTCTACAACTACAACGCCTAATCCTGGCGAACCTGCACCTCAAGGCTGGGCAACTGGTGGAGACAGAACTTATAAATTTAATATGACCAGTGGTTCGGTTAAAAAAGGCGATTATTTTTATGTAGGCGGAAAGAAGAACATTAATGGCGCAAAATCTACAGATATTTCTTCGGCTAAATGGATTGTAAGTAAAAACTATTCTGACGAAAATGGCGATGGCTTTGGTAATGCTACAGGAGGTTTATTTCCTAATTCGGGTAGGGCAGTGGGCATTGCGGTATTTGCCACAAAGGATGTTGCTGCAACTACTGTGCCTGTAGATGTAATTTTTTTTCAAGGCACTAGCGGGGGTAATTTATGGAGCGAGGGCCAAGGTTACCTTATTTGTGATAACGATTTTTATAGCACTAAGCAAAGTCTTTATTTCCGTGGAAACGGTAAAAATAAAGCAGCTATTGCAAATACTGAAGAAGAAGACACTAGTCCGTATTTTACCAAATTAGGTGGAACTTATGATGTTGCTGCTAAAAAGTGGACAAAAGCTAGAACTAAAAATTGGTTGTTGCTTACAGAAAAGTCGCAATTGGCCGATATCGAGAACGGAACTCAATTGCAATAATATATTGAAAGATTTTAAAGTTAACGATTATGAAAAAACTTTTACTTACACTCTCTTTGGCTGCGATACTTTTTTCGGCTGAAGCACAAAAAATTATTATTACTGGCGTAATGTTTGATCCGCAGGGAGGTGATGCACCAGCGGTTGGAGTTGTAGCAGGTAATTACACGCATAAAGGCGGATATGAGTATATACAGTTAATGGCGACAGAGAATATAGATTTCTCTCAAACGCCACACTGTGTGGTACGTTGTACTAATTCAGGCACCACGAATGGTGCGCCTAATAACGGATGGGCAGAGACGGGGGTAGATAGAACGTTCAAATTTAATTTAACATCAGGCACAGTAAATAAAGGCGAGTTTTTTTATGTTGGTGGTCCTGAAAAGGCTGCCGGTGGATTTCTTGTAGATGGCGGAACTACATATTATCCTGTGTTGGATATCACTTCTTCTAAGTGGATTAGAACAATAGCCTACAGTGTTGGCACTAATAGCAGCCCAATTGGAGATGACGGTATCGGTATGACTACAACGGGGCTTATGCCAAATATCGTTAAAGGTAGTTCTGCTCGCCCTTTTGGTATCGCTGTATTCGAAGGTAATCTTGTATCTGGATTGCCAAATGTAGCTATTACAGTTAATTCGGTGCCAGTTGATGCTATTTTTGTTGGCTATTCGAATAGCAACGTTTTAGCAGGCGTTAATCCATTAACACATGATAGAGATAACGTGTATTTTCCAGCGAATGCACCAAATAATTGTTATAGAATGCCAAATACAGACCGCTATACTGCAGGTTATATGGGCGATCCTAATAATCAATATGTGTACTCTGGTCAATCGGTTGAAAATGTTGGAAGTTTCTTAAAGCTAGGTGGCGTTTTTAATACTGATGACAAAACCTGGGTAACACCTAGAGTTGGTAATTACGTTCAATTAGTTCCTCCTTCAGCTTTTGGCACCGTTGTAGAGCGTACTAGCTTCGCCACACTAGCAATGATTGAAGGAAATGTTGCTGGTTATAACGGAACTTCTATTCCAGTTACCACATTAATTAGTCCTCTTCCAGTAAAACTCGCCTCTTTTACGGCTAAAGCGAACAAACAAGGTACGGTTAGCCTAGCTTGGTCTACAGCATCAGAGCAAAACAACTCACATTTTGAAGTTACGCGTTCTGCTGATGGTAAGAGTTTTGCCAAAATTGGACAGGTTCAAGGTAATGGTAATTCATCAACCACTAAAAACTACAGTTATGTAGATGCAAGCCCAGTTGCTGGTGTAAACTACTACCAGCTAAAACAAGTGGATTTTGATGGTACGTATGAGTTGTCTGGCGTAGTTAGCGCAAAAGTCGGTTTAAGTAATGATAATTTAACAGCTTCGGCTTCTGCTAATAGAACATTAGTGGCGGTAACCTATAATGCTTTGGCAAATGGTAAGGCTTTGTTCAATGTTTACAGTATTTCGGGTGCAAAAATAGCCACCGTAGAGCAAACAGTAACTGCAGGTTTAAATAAAATCAGTATTCCGGCTAATTTAGGTAACTCGATACATATTTTAAATGTTTCGCAAGCGGGAGCAACGGCTTCGATTAAGTTTTAATATATCATATTTAAAAGCAAGAGGTTAAGATGAAGCCTCTTGCTTTTTTATTAAACATCAAAAAAAATCACACTAAACACAAAAATGAACCGTAGAATATTTTTAGAAAGATTTGGATTGTTGGCTACCGGAATGGTAGTTAGCCTAAAATCCAATGCCTTCAATAGTTTAACAAATGGAGGAGCAATTACAGGAAAAGTTAGCGACGGTAAAAATCCAATTGCCAACGCTGTGCTTTCTGATGGATTTGCTGTAGTAAAGACAGATTCCAATGGTCGTTACTCCATTACGCTAAATGAAAAATCTGAGTTTTTGTTTTTAAGTACCCCATCTGGCTACGATTTTAAAACAGATTTTGGCAGCGTAAACAGACAGTATCAAACTTTAGGTGCACGTAATGAAATTGATTTTACCTTAAAGAAGTTAAAGCAGGACGACAATAAACATCACTTTATCATTTGGGCAGATCCACAAGTGAAGAATAAGCAAGATGTAGCGCAAATGATGGAAACATCGGTACCAGATGTAAAACGCTTATTGAAAGATTTAGGTTCGAAAGCTTTGGTACACGGTATTGGTGTGGGCGATTTAGTTTGGGATGCACTGCCATTATTCGATGACTACAACAAAGCCGTAGAACTGATGGGAATTCCGTTTTTCCAATGTTTGGGTAACCACGATATGGATTATCGCCAGGGTGGAGACGAAACATCAGACCGAACTTTTAAAAAATATTACGGGCCAACTTATTATTCTTTTAACCGTGGCAAAGCGCATTATATTGTGCTAGATGATGTAAGGTATTTGGGCGAAGACAGAAAGTACGATGGTTACATTAGCGAAGAGCAATTGGCGTGGATGGAAAAAGATTTACAACATGTGCCAAAAGATAATTTGGTAATTATTAATGCACACATTCCTATTCATAATGGGGTAAAAAATAATACGGCCTTTTACGACCTTTTACGAAGTTTTACTAACGTACATGTAATGTCTGGCCATACACATTATAATGTTAATGTAATTAAGGAAGGCGTGTTCGAACATAACCACGGTGCAGTTTGTGGCGCTTGGTGGACTGGCCCAATTTGTAGCGATGGCGCACCTCGTGGTTACGGCGTTTACGAAGTAACAGGGACGCAATTAAAATGGTATTACAAAGGTACGGGCTTAGACAGGAAGCACCAAGTGAGTTTAGATATAGAAAAACTTACTGGGAATAACCGTATCATTGCCAACGTTTGGAACTATGACCCCAAGTGGAAAGTAGAATGTTTTTTAGATGGTAAGTTAACCGAAATGGAAAAAATGAAAGGTTTTGATCCTGAAGCGGTACGTTTGTACAAGGGCGATAAACTACCTCAGCCCCGTGCATTTGCCGAGCCTACCCGTACCGAACATTTATTTATGGTACATTGCAGTTCATCGGTTAAGGTGGTAAAAGTGGTAGCTACCGATCGTTTTGGCGAGCAATTTACAGCAGAGAAAAAACTCTCTTAATGAACAGTAGCCACAGATACATAAATGGCAATTGAAAATAAGTTTAATCAACTTTAAAATATTTGTGCATCTGTGGCTAATTTTATAAGTATTCTCATTTATCAATAATGAATAAATTAATTTACCCGTTAGGGATTTTGCTTTTTGGAATAAGCGCTTGCTCGGTTAATAAAAATACAAAATTAAATGAAGTAGAATTTCCAAAATTTAGTGCCGAAGCGCATCGTGGCGGTAGGGGATTAGTGCCCGAGAACACCATTTTGGCCATGAAAGATGCCATGTCTTACCCAGCGGTAACTACTTTGGAGATGGATACGCACATTACAAAAGATGGTAAAGTGGTAGTTACTCACGATGATTACCTTAGTCCGGGGTTTATGCTTACGCCAACTGGCGAAGAAATTCCCGTTTCGGATGCCAAAAAATACAATGTGTTCAAAATGGACTATGAGCAGTTAAAAACTTTTGATATTGGCACAAAACCTAACAAAGATTTTCCACAGCAACGTAAAGTAAAAACCTACATTCCACTATTGGCAGATTTAATTGATACCGTACAAAACCAAATTAAAACAAACGGTAAAAAGCAATATTTCTATAATATCGAAACTAAATGTAGTGCCAAAGGCGATGGAGTAACCAACCCTACACCAGATGTGTTTGTGAAATTGTTAATAGATGTGATTAAGAATAAAAAGATAGAGCAATATGTAGTAATCCAATCTTTTGATAAACGCACAATTCAAATCATCAATAAAGAATATCCGCATATTAAAACCTCTTTTTTAGTAAGCAATAAGAAATCTTATGAAGAAAACATAGCCGATTTGGGTTATAAGCCGTTTATCATCAGCCCTGCTTATAAAATGGTAGATGCTGTTTTTATCAAAAAGGCTCACGCAGATGGCGTAAAAGTAATTCCGTGGACAGTGAACACCGCCAAAGAAATTGCATCGTTAAAAGCTTTGGGTGTAGATGGTATCATTACCGATTATACAAATTTATTATAAAACTATTCAACTATAATTATTCAGTGCCAACTTTGCTAAAAGTTTTTTCTCTCTTTTGGGGAGAGATGCCCGAAGGGAGAGGGACTGTTAATTAAAGTTCGTAACACCTCGATTAACCAATTAAACAGTTAATCAATTAACCAAAAAATACAACTAACCAACCAATATGGGATTTAACCTATTTCCAAAACCAGCACCGCACAAACCTTTATTGCCCGAAAGCACCGTAAAATCTATCTATAGTAAAGAAAGGATCAAAGTTTTTATAGGCATTTTTGTAGGTTACGCGGCTTACTACTTTGTTCGTAAAAATTTCTCTTTTGCCGTTCCCGAATTGCAAAAATTAGGGTTTAGCAAAGGCGAGTTAGGCTTAGCTGCTTCGGCACTTTCTATAGCTTATGGTTTTAGCAAGTTTTTAATGGGCAATATTTCTGATAGGAGCAATGCAAGATATTTTCTTTCTATAGGTTTGGTGTTGTCTGCATTTACCATGATTTTTATGGGCTTTGTTCCGTTTGCAACATCATCTATTGCCGTGATGTTTGCTTTGTTGTTTATCAACGGATGGTTTCAGGGTATGGGTTGGCCGCCGTGTGGCAGAGTAGTGGCCCATTGGTTTTCGGTTAGAGAAAGAGGTAGAGCAATGTCTATTTGGAATTTAGCACATAACATTGGCGGTTTTTTAGTCGGCCCATTAACCGTTTTAGGTTTTGAGTTGTTTGCTGGTTACCAAGCTATGTTGTATTTTCCGGGGTTGGTGGCTATATTGTTTGCTATAGTGGCATTTGCTTTGGTTAGAGATACGCCCCAATCGGTAGGTTTGCCGCCTATAGAAGTTTACAATAACGATTATCCTAAAAGCTACGATGCTAAAACTCAAGAACAAGAATTTTCTGCAAAGGAAATTTTCTTGCAATATGTATTAAATAACCGCTTGTTGTGGTATATCGCCATAGCTAACGCGTTCGTATATCTCGTAAGAAACGGAATTATCAACTGGGCACCAACTTTTCTACAAGAGGTAAGTGGTTTCGATAAAACTCAAGCTGCATTTGCCTCTGGTGGTTACGAATTGGCTGCTATACCAGGTACTTTACTTTGTGGTTTAATGAGCGATAAATTCTTTAAAGGTCGCAGAGCACCAGTAACCATTATCTATATGGCTATGACTTTAATTTCGGTGCTGTTGTACTGGAAAAATCCGGGAGGAAATGCCTTTGTGCAAAGTGTTGCGCTTTGGGCAATTGGTTTCTTTATTTATGGCCCAGTAATGCTAATTGGCGTACAGGCTATAGATTTAGTACCTAAAAAAGCCGCTGGAACGGCCGCTGGCTTAACTGGGCTGTTTGGGTATTTTATTGGCGATCTCTTAGCAAATGCTGCATTGGGTAGGCTGGTAGATAAGCAAGGCTGGGATGCAAGCTTTATTGTAATTATTATATCTTGCTTGCTGGCTATCTTTTTTACCTCATTTACATGGAATAGAGAAAAGAAAAATTTGAGTAATTTAACACCACTTTCTCACTAAAAATTAAATATGAAGACAATAATAAATAGCCTGTTATTGATATTGATTTTTGCTTGTTTTATACAGGTAAACGCACAAACTAAACCTTATGATAGCACTTACCGTCCGGGTAAGTATAAAGAATTGGTGGCTAAGTTTAATGCCGAGCCAATTAATAAAAAAGATTATATCTTCTTGGGTAACAGCATTACCGCTGGTACAGATTGGGGCAAGTTGCTTAATTTACCTAAAGCTAAAAACAGAGGGATTTCTGGCGATATCACTTTTGGGGTATTAGAGCGTTTGCAAGAAGTGATAGATAGAAAGCCGGCAAAAGTTTTCATCTTAATCGGTATCAATGATATCTCTAGAAATATTCCTGATAGTTTAATTCTAAGAAACTACAAGACCATGATAGAGCGAATTAGAAAGGGCTCTAAAAAAACACAAATTTACTTCTATACTTTGTTGCCGGTAAACGCTTCGTTCGAAAAGTTTAAAAATCATTACGGTAAAGACGAACATATTCTTTATCTAAACGATGAAATTAGAAAGTTTACAGCCAAGAAGGTAACGGTTATAGATTTGTACCCTCATTTCTTAGATGGCGACAAAAAACTTAGAGCAGAACTAACCAAAGATGGTTTGCATTTAATTCCTGCTGGATATGAGGTTTGGAAAGAGGTGTTGGAAAAAGGTGGGTATTTGAAATAGTTTGTTTCAACTAGCTTTGCCTTTTTTGTTCAGCCGTTTGTTATAATTAGACTTACGAAGTTTTAAAAACTTCGTAAGTCTTTCTTTTAAAGTTAAGTCATTTCTAAAGACTTTAGGAGGAATTCAGTAATTTTAAGCTGTTTATTAGCTTTCTTCCTTCAGCTGGGCTTCAGTTGAAATGACTTTACTTAAATGTATGTTGGTTATTTACCTTCTTCGGTTTTCGGAGCTTTATGAGGTCTACCTTTTCTGTCTTTTACCCTCTCTCTCATTTTAGCTTTCATTTCTTCTCTCGAAGCAGCCAATTTTGTTTTTTGCTCTGCAGTTAATACAGCATCAATTTTATCTTGATGCGCTTTCATCGCCGCCTTTCTTTCTTCCAATTTAGCTTTCATTTTGGCTTCGTCTTTCTGACGCAAACCATCGTGCTCTTTTATTCTATCAAGCTCAATTTGTTTAATTTTTGCCTTTTGGTCTGCGGTCAAGCTTAATTTAGCTTCCATTGCGGTAGCTACTTTTTCAGCTCTTTCTTCGGCGCTCATTTTAACTCTTTCTGTTCTCGCAGGTTTTTGTGCATAGCTTGCTGTAAAACCTAGTACGGCAAAAGCTACTGTAAATAATAATTTTCTCATCTTTTTAACATTTGTTTTTTAGTGGTAATGAGTTTATCATGATTTCTGGTATATTGAAATTTTTTAAATCATGATATGCTCATGTCTCAATGGTTTTAAGTTTCATTGTTATTTGTTATTGAGACCGAACGATTTCTTAGAGGTTTAAAATCAACTCTGTTAAAAAATGTTAATAGTTTTAAGTAGCCACAGATACACAGATAATACTTAATTGAGATAATAAGTTATCATTTTAAATCTGTGTATCTGTGGCTGAAAGTCTGTGGCCAAAAAATTAATTCTTATTTAGCTGAGAAATTGATTTTTGCATTTGCGCCATCATGGTAGATAGCGTTTCTATGGTTGGCTCTGGTGTTGGCTCTGGCAAAGCAGTAGAAAGATATGCTTTCGCTTTCCATATTTCTAAAATATCATCTGCAGGCACCGAGTATGGATCGTAAATTTTATTGTCCGAGATTAATTTTAATTCTTTGTCTTCTTTAAATTTATTGCCGGCACGCTTGTAAACCACACCTTCGTTTTTGCTAATAATTACATAGGTATCGCCAACTTTAACATCGTTCCAGTTATCTAGGTATTCGCCTATAATAATACTACCAGATTGGATAGGTAACATCGAGTCGCCTTTAATCTCGAAAGCTCTATACGTGCCTTGCTTTAAAGAGGGGATAGGTAGCTGGAATTTTGGTAGGTCTTGAATGTACTGTGGATCAGAAAAACCGTTTAAATAACCTGCACTAGCTTTAACAGGAACCAGTTCTATATTTTCATTATCGTCCTTATCAACCGAAATACTTAATACCCTTAAATTAGATCCCTGGCTTTTGGGCTTAGGTTTCCAAGCGTCATTTATTTTTTCGTTGATAAATTCATCAATCGTTAATTCGAAATATTCTGCTATTTTTTTTAGTAAATCGTATTTGGGTTCTGCTCTGTCTTCTTCGTAAGCGCCAATTAAAGATCGCTTAATTTCCATGTTATCAGCAAATTGTTGCTGTGTTAATCCTTTTTTCTTTCTTAAATATTTAAGGTTGCTTGAAATGTTAGACATACAAAATAATTTAAAATAAATTTGTTTTTACTAAAATTGTTAGTATTATTGTGCCAATAAAATTAGTAATTATAATTTGTACTGCCAAATAATATCTAATATAATTAGTTTTTAACTTTTAAATGTTGTAGCCATGAAAAAAATAGTTTATATCGTTACCGACAGAAACCGCACTGCTTTACATGTTGGCATGAGTGCCGACTTAATGAAGACATTAGATTTCTACAAGAAAATGCCAAATCTATTTTTTGATAGTGCGCAGCAATTAACCCGTTTGGTTTATTTCGAAGAATTTAGAACAGAAGCGCAAGCTTTGAGTAGGTTTAAGACAGTAAGTAGGTTTACTAGGGCGCAAAAAGAAAGATTGGTTAGAGCTTGTAACCCAGATTGGATTGATCTAACTATTGGGTTGGATTTTGAAAATATGCATATCCATCAAATCAACAATCAGTCGTTATTGCCATTTGCAGCTATGTAAATTGGTGTATAAAACAAAAGGAGCGCTAAATTGCTTAGTGCTCCTTTTGTTACTTTTTGCTTTATACTTTTTAACTACCAGCCCGGAGCAAATGTAAGCCCAAACACACCACCTTTAACATCTTTACGAGTAAAAGGGAATGCGTAGTAAGGTTCTAAAATCATTGCTCCAAACAAGTTTACCCTAACAGAGATACCAGCACTTAGGGCAGGTACGCGTTCATTTGTGATCTTGTAAGTTAATGGAGTGCCGTCTTGTGCAAACGTTGGTTGCCCGTTAGCATCTAATAAGGGTACATTAGTATAGCTTGGTTGACCTTTAAATGCAACCTTGGTGTCTTCTGTCCAAGCTACGCCAGCATCGAAAAACAAGTTTAAGTCGGTAAATAGAAAGTTGGAAGGTATTTGCGCTAATTTCTTAGGTCCAGTAAACGGCAATCTCACTTCAAAGTTAAACACTGCTAACTTGCTTCCTGACAGTTGGTTGATGTCGAACGCTCCTTCGGTAGCATTTTGATTGTTATAGAATGAATTAGGCTCGTATCCTCTTATTAAGTAATTGTAGCCAGCAAACAAAGGGAAAAGATTTTCTCCATCTCTGCCTATACGTAGGTAATTGTATGAGCGTACCGCAATGGTTACCGGTTTTATTCTGAAATATTTTCTGGCATCAATGGCTACGGCGGTAAATTAAAATCTCCGAAATAGCGCTCTGTACCTATACGGTATCTAAAGCCATCTAACGGTGCGGTTACGCCAAAAATTGAGTTGTCGCCAACGAAATAGGCATTGGTTTGGAAGATGTTGAACGGCCTAAGTGGTGTGCCTAATGAGCTTTCAATTTCTTCTGCTTTTACTCTTTCTCTGTCTGATCCAGAAAAACCAAGTATGTTGCCATTGGCATCAAGCTGATAATAGTTGTTGAAACGCGTTACGCTATAGCTGTATCTCGAAACTGCACCACCCAATTCGAAACGGTGCGCTTTGTTAAATGGATAGGCTGCAAAAAGTTGCACTTGATCTTCAAAAGTTCTTAAGATATTGGTTCTGTCTACAAGATATTCTGTGCCCTCTTGATCAACAATATCTCTACTTAAAAAACCTGTGATATATGGGATGTGAGAAACCGCACCTCCCCAATTGATACGGCTGGCTTGGTTAATGTAGGCTGCCATACCGCCGAAATCTTGTATTTCGCCATTAATAGCTAAGTTGGCTACAATTTGGTTTTGGCCAACAATATCGCTAAACATACCCATTACGCCACCTTGCATACCTGTGCCAAAACGGCTGGTACTTACACCAACACCGCCGCTGTTGGCTAAATAATCTAAGCGGAATTTAGGGCGATATGGGATGTTCCTCAACGAGTCTAAGTGAGTGCGTTCAAATCTATTGAAGTTGCCTAAATTAGAATTAACCACATTTACGCCCATGTTTTCTTTGGGAGGTAAAATAGCTGCATCAAAATTAACATCGTTGGCATTAACGTCTTTCGCTTTGAAATTGCTGTAAGGCGAGTTGTAAAGCGTATAGCGTTGGTAACGATAATAGCTGTAAATGATATCGTCATTTCTGGATACGGTAATGGCAGGAGAAAATTCTGTAATACCGCTGATACCCGTGAAATAATCTGTAAGCTGCTTTAGGTTTTTGTTTTCTAAATTGTACTCGTAAAGGTTTCTGAAACCATCTCTGTTTGATAAGAAAAAGATACGTTTGCTGTCTCCAGAAAACTGTGCATTAAGGTTGTTGGCTCCGGCAAAAACAGGAACATTGCTTAAACGTTTAGTTTCTATATCGTAAATGGTTAGGTTTATTGGATTTACTGCTGCCAAATTTCCCGATTGTACGGCGGCTCTATCAGAAGAGAATACAATTTTTTTGCCATCTGGAGAGTAGCTTGGTGCATAGTCAGAATATTCATCATCGGTAATTTGAGTAACCTGTTTGGTGTCGAAGTTGTAAGAGAAAATATCACTTTGGCCTTCTACCATGCCTGAAAAAGCAATGTCTTTACCATTTGGCGACCAGGTTAGGTTACCAAACTGTTCTACCTTATCCATGCTAGCGTTTAGCAAGGTTTTTCCGTTGGCAATATCAATTACCAGTAGTTTATTTCGGCCTTTGCTAAAAATACTAAAGGCAAATTTTTTGCTATCTGGCGACCAAGCACCTGCCGATTCTAAGAAGTTAAAATCATCGATGTGGCTACTGGAAACTTGGCTACTCAGTTTTTTAATGATTTTGCCGGTTTTAGCATCTGCCAAAAAGAGGTCTATACCAAATAAATCTTTTTCTGATAAGAAAGATAAATATTTGCCATCAGGGCTAATAGCTGGAGCAACGTTCATGTTGCCAGCATTTTTATTGTCGATAATTTTAGTGCCAGAGATTTTAATTTGCGAACTATCAGCTTTTAACATAGGTCTGTAGTGCTGTTCAATGGCATTTTTCCATAAGCCAGATAAAGCTCGGTCGTCGTAACCCAAGGTGTATCTGATGCCGTTTTCGTATCCAAACTTTGCGGTGGCTTTAAATAGCGGTACTATGGTGGTATCTCCATAAAGCGAGCCTACAAAAGTCCAAAAAGCTTGGCCATAACGGTAAGGGAAATATTTGTTAGAGTTAGTTAAATCTTTTAAAGATGGAATGTCTCGGTTTAACAAAGCATCACGCATCCACATTGAGGTAAAGGCGTCTTTTTTGCCTACAGAAAGGTATTCGGCCATACCTTCAATCATCCATAATGGGGTTTGTCCAATGCTTTCTAATGGGATAGAATCTTTCTCTAATAAAATATGATATTGGAAAGCATGCACTAACTCGTGACCTAAAACGTGTCTGGTTTGGCTACCTAGTTCCATTACGGGCATAATAACCCTGTTTTTAAAAGCTTCGGTAACACCGCCAGTTCCTACACCAATTTCGCCCTGCAAAGCTGTGGTTTGCTGAAAATCTGGATGGTTGTTGTACAAAATAATTGGGTTCTTTTTAAAGAAAGTATCTCTAAAAATTTCTTGGTGCATTTTGTACCAAGTTTCGGCATCTTGCGCAAATTTCTTAACTACCTTATCGTTTTTTAGATAGTAATAAATGTCAAAATGAGGGGTTTCCATCACTTTGAATTTTTCGTTTTTATATCGAACCTTGTTTTGTCCGAAATATTGCGCTTTTGATGCCGTAACACCTAGCAGTGCAATTGATAAAACTAAAGTGGCTTTTTTTAGAAAATTGTTCATATACGAATAATTTTGAAGGCTATATCTTATCGAGAGTTGGTTAGGTTTAACTAATTATTGTTCTCGTTTTTTTCTTTTTCCTTTTGCTCTTTTTTCTGTTTGCGTTTCAGTTCTCTTTCTTCTTTTCTAGTAAGCGGAACAGTGGTGGTTTCCTGCTTAGGTTGGCTTTCTATAACTGGTTTTTTCTCGTCAACCTTTGTGTTGGTAGTGGTTGGCTCGGTTCTAATCAGTTCTTGTGGATCTGGAGCAATCATTTCAAGATCTAAAGAATCTACCAATACCGAGTCGGTGCTTACTGTATCTACCGGTGGACGAGGGGTTGGGCAGTTGTAGGTTCTTGTAATTTCTACTTTTGCTTTAGGGAAAGGCCCATACGTGTAGCCACTTAAAGGATCTAGGTAAACCTTTTCCATAAATTTAGCAAAAATAGGCAGGGCAGTTCTAGAACCTTCGCCTTGCTCGCCGTTTTTGAAGTGTGCCGTTCTTTCATCGCAACCTACCCAAACTCCGGTTACCAAATCTTTGGTAATGCCCATGTACCAAGCATCTACATAATCTGAAGACGTGCCAGTTTTCCCCCCAATTTGGTTGTTCTTTTTAAACAAAGTATTCCATTCCCATAAAGCTTGCGAAGTACCACGGGGTTCTTCGATACCGCCTCTAAACATATAGAGCATTAACCAGGCAATTTCTTCGCTTAGGGCACGCTTAAATTTGGGCTTAAATTCTTCAATTACGTTATCGTTTCTGTCGGTTATTTTTTCTACTAATATGGGATCAACTTTGTTGCCTTCGTTTAAGAAAGTGCCATAAGCTTTAACCATTTCGTAAACGGTAACATCGTTAGGGCCTAAACTTACCGATGGTACAGACTCTAAATGACTATCGATACCGCATTCATGCGCCCATTTAACCACATTGTCCCAACCTACTTTTTCGGTTACTTGTGCGGTAACGGTATTTACCGAGCGGCCCATTGCCCAACGTAACGACATGTCTTGATAACTGTAGCTCCAATCTGCATTTTTTGGCTCCCAAACTTTAGTTTCTCCTTTATCTTGATAGGAAATGCTAACCGGTTTGTCGGTAAATTTATCGCAGGGGCTCATGCCGCTTTCTAATGCCGCCAAATATGCAAATGGCTTAAACGTAGAACCTGCTTGGCGTTTCGATTGGTTTACGTGGTCGTATTTAAAGTATTTATGATCTATGCCGCCAACCCAAACTTTAATTTTTCCACTTTTGGGTTCCAAGGTCATCATGCCGGTATTTAAAATTTTACCGTAATAACGGATCGAATCCATGGTAGAAAATAAGGTATCTCTATCGCCTTTGTAAGTGAAGATTTTCATCTTCTTTTTCTTGTTGAAATAAGCATCAACCAAATCGGGTTGGTTGGGGAATTTTTTTTGTAGTAATGCGTAAATAGGCAGTGATTTTTTTGCCCTATCTGGATAATCTACTTTCTTACGTTCGCTGTCTTCCCAAGGATCTTCGTTGCCCCAAACACTGTAAAACCTGCGTTGTAAAATGCGCATTTGGTCTTTTACAGCATCTTCCGCATAACCTTGCAGTTTAGAATCGATGGTGGTGTATATTTTTAACCCATCCTCATAAAGATCGTAATTGTTTTCTTCGCACCACTTTTCTAGGTATTTGTCAACTGCTGCTCTAAGGTACGAGTCGCCTTCGCTGGTTTCGTCTTCGTTGCCTGCCTCAATACCTATAGGTGCTGTTTTGTAGGTGTTAGCTGCTTCTTTAGTAATGTAGTTGTACTTATTCATTTGAGAAATAACCACATTTCGCCTAGCTAAAGATTTCTCTGGATTTTTAATTGGGTTGTAAGAAGTGGTGGCTTTTAACATACCTACCAATAAGGCTGCTTGAGGTACACTTAACTGGTTTGCCTGTTTGTTGAAATAGCTCCGGGCTGCTGTTTTAATACCGTAAGTATTGTTGCCGAACGAAACCGTGTTGAGGTACATCGTTAAGATATCGTCTTTGCTATAATTAGATTCTAGCTTAATTGCCGTCATCCATTCTTTTAATTTGGGTACAATGGTTCTTACCAAAGGGATACGTTTGGCCAGCCCAGAAGATTTGTTGTAGCGGGTTCTGTAAAGGTTTTTCGCTAATTGTTGGGTAATGGTGCTTGCCCCGCCTTCTTTGCCCATACCTGCAATAGCTCTTCCCAAAGCTTGTATATCTATGCCAGAATGTTTGTAAAAACGAACATCTTCGGTAGCTATTAGCGCATTTACTACGTTTTTAGAAATGTCTTTAAATTCTACAGGAGTACGGTTTTCTTTAAAGTAACGACCAATCAATTTACCATCTGAAGTGTACAATTCTGAGCCAACTCTTTGCGATGGACTTTTGATGTCTGCGTAAGATGGAGAATAACCAAACAGCCACAAGAAGTTGATTTGCAGTGCACAAAAGAAAAGGATGATGAAATATATAAAGATGATAAAATACCTGAGATATCTATTTTTAATTTCTTTAAACATGCTATAAAGATGTAAAAAACGTGAAAAATTATCTGTTAAATTGTGTTAAAACAAACAATACAAATTAACGTATTTAATTTACTTAAATTTAGTTCTATCTTTAAAATTTTAGACACAAATGCGTAAAATATAAATTTAGCATTTGAAATTTAAGGTGTACCGTTTCATTACCAATTAAATATAAAATGAAATTGCCTATAGTTAATTTATTCAAACTCATACATAATTTAATAAGCTACTATGAAAACTAATACTGATAAATACTTGGTTAAGCCTGGTAAAAAAGTAAAAATTAAAGACTTTGATACCAATTATAACGGACATTTAGATAAAGAAGCTGGCAAAGAAGAACTGGCGAAGGTTAAAGAAGATTTGGCCGAGTTTCAGGAGGTTTTGTATGCTTCAAATACCCATGCAGTTTTAATTCTTTTTCAGGCGATGGATGCTGCTGGTAAAGATGGTGCCATAGCGTATGTAATGTCGGGTTTAAACCCGCAAGGCTGCCAGGTTTATAGTTTTAAAACTCCTAATGCAGAAGAGTACGACCATGATTTTTTATGGAGACATTACAAGGCTTTGCCAGAAAAAGGAAGGATTGGTATTCACAACCGCTCGCATTATGAAAATGTGCTGGTTTGCAAGGTGCATCCAGAATATATCATGAGCGAGAACTTGCCCAATTATAGTTCTGTAGATAAAATAGATAAAGGTTTTTGGAAATCGAGATATGAAAGTATCCGTAATTTTGAGAAGCACTTAACAGATAATGGCGTTACCATACTGAAATTCTTTTTACACGTTTCTAAAGAGGAACAGAAGCAGCGTTTTTTGGATAGGATAGCAGATCCTGCCAAGAATTGGAAGTTCTCTTCGGGCGATATTAAGGAAAGAGCATTGTGGGATAAGTACATGGAGGCTTACGAAGATGCATTGAACGAAACTTCTACTGATTATGCGCCTTGGTATGTAATTCCGGCAGATAAAAAGTGGTATACGAGGTTGGCAGTAAGTCAAATTATTGCGGAAACTTTAAAGGGTTTAAAATTGGAATATCCAGTGTTGGCAAAAGAAGAAGTAGATATGGCTGCTTGTAAGGAACAGTTGCTTTCTGAGGAATAGTGATTAGGAGTTAGGGATTAGTTTTTTGAACCACATAGGCACAGTAGAAATATATGCAGTAAAATCTATGTGTCTATGTGGTTTAGCTTTTTGAGGATGTTTTTGTAAGTAAACCAGAGGCGATTACTTTCTGAAAAATCATGTTTTTTGAGATTTTACCACCTTAGACACTTAAGGATAGTTTATTTTTTTTTGTAGTTAATTATTGTTGGCGTGTAGATTTACTTAGGTGTGCTAAGGTGTCTTAGGTGGTTTTATAATGGTACTTTATTAAATAGACCTGATAGTAGCCGATACCGCCCGAGCCTGGGTGTGGATGGAGCGGTGGGATGCGAGGGTGTAAAGGCGGATAGCAGGACGGGGCTAGCCCAAGAACCACTGCTTTTGCTCTTCAAATTCGTGTAAATGTCAATTAAACCGCCTGTTTTCGTAAATATATTGGTACTTTTGCAGTGTTAAATCAATTATCCTTTTGAAGTATCCAAATTTTAAAGACCTCATACTTTTTGAGAACGACGATTATATTGTTGTCAATAAACCTCCTTTTGTGGCTTCGTTAGATGAGCGTGGTGCGGCCGGTGCAGGCGAAATTAATATTTTACGCTTGGCTAGGCAGTACACCGACGATGCACAGATTTGCCATAGGTTAGATAAAGAAACCTCGGGAGCTATTGTGATTGCTAAAAATCCGGAGGCTTACCGTAACTTATCGATGCAGTTCGAAAAGCGTAAGGTAAGCAAGGTTTATCATGCTGTGGTAGATGGTCAGTTTCGGTTCGATAACCTATTGGTAGATTTACCTATTTTAAACGATGGTAATAAAAACGTAACTATTGATAGGCAAGAGGGCAAAAGAGCCGAAACTTATTTTACATCTTTAAAATATTACAAACACTATACTTTGGTAGAGTGTAAGCCAATAACTGGGCGTATGCACCAAATTCGTATTCATTTGGCTACGCAGCGTGCGGCCATTTGCGGAGATACGATGTACCGCGGAAAGCCAGTGTTTTTGTCGAAAATTAAGCGTGGTTACCGTTTGACAGATGACGAAGAACAGGCCATTATGAAACGTTTTGCGCTTCATGCTAAGCAAATTACTTTTAAAGGTGTAGATGGGCAAGAGATTTTTGTAGAAGCTCCATACCCCAAAGATTACGCAACGCTACTCAAATTGTTAGATAAATTTGACGCATAATTAAAGAAACAGAAGATGTATATTAGGTTTGTAAGTTTTGTAGATCAGCTAAATAAGTATAGGCAAAGCAAAATTTCTGACCGAAACTTTCTGGTGTTCGCGGCTATTTTTGTAGGTATTTTTGCAGGCTTGGCGGCGGCACTCTTAAAAGGTATTACCCATAAAATACAGCATTTTCTTCAGTCAGATTTGCACTGGCAATACAAATATTATCTGTACCTTTTATTTCCGGCCATTGGTATACTGCTTTCGGTAATTTACGTGAAAAGATTTATCAGAAAAGGTAAGTTTGAAACTGGTTTAACGCCGCTGCTATATACCATTTCAAAAAAATCGAGCAGGGTAGAGGCACATAATACTTATTCTCAAATTATTACAGCAGCAATTACAGTGGGCTTTGGTGGTTCTACTGGTTTAGAGGCCCCAATTGCTACTTCTGGAGCCGCAATTGGCTCTAATGTTGGAAGGTTTTTAGGGTTAAGTTATAGAGAAATTACCCTGCTATTAGCCTGTGGCGCTGCTGCGGGTATTGCGGGGGCTTTTAATAGCCCTATTGCGGGTATTGTGTTTGCCATTGAAATTTTACTGCCAGAGTTTTCTATACCTGCTTTTATTCCATTGTTACTTTCTGCCGCTACAGCATCTGTTGTGGCTCGTTTGTTCTTTAAAGAACAACTGTTTTTTTTAGTAACCGAAGGTTGGGAAATGCATGCTTTATTATTTTATGTGATTTTGGCCGTGGTTGTAGGTTTATACGCTTACTACTTCACTAAAATGAATAAAATCATCAAAGGTTCTTTCTATAAAATCAAAAATCCATACTATAAAATAGCTATTGGCGGGCTAATATTAGGCCTTTTGGTATTTCTTTTTCCTAGCTTGTATGGCGAAGGATACATCACTATCAATAGCTTGCTTAAAGGCGACCACAACGCAATAATTAGCAATAGCATTTTTTCGCAACTTAGTGATTTGCCGTTTGTAGTTATTTTATTTGCACTGGTTACCGTAATGCTCAAATCTGTGGCTACCTTAGTTACTTTAGCCGCTGGCGGTAACGGAGGTACGTTTGCACCAAGTTTAATTATTGGTGGTATATTGGGGTTTATTATTGCTCATACCGTAAATGTTTTGGGCATTGCAGAACTTAATGTAGCCAACTTTATTATTGCAGGTATGGCAGCAGCTTTGGGCTCGGTAATGCATGCACCATTAACGGGCATTTTTTTAATTGCAGAAATTACTGGCGGATACGAGTTAATGGTGCCTTTAATGATTACAACAGCGATAGCTTATTTCATTAGCAGAGGGGTTAGTAAATATTCTATTTATACCAAACCGTTGGTAGATGCTGGTCATCTATCGCATCACGAAGATAAAGATACCACCGTGTTAAACATGATGAGCTTAAAATCAATAATAGAAAAAGACCAGCTGATTTTAAGAGACACAGATATTTTGAGCGATAAAATTTCGGATATTTTAGCTTCAAAAAGAAACGTTATTCCTGTAGTTAATGCAGAAAATATTTTTCAGGGTGTGGTTTATATCGAAACTATTTTGAAGCATGTTTCGCAAAAGTATACCGAACATATTGCTATAAGCGATATTACCGATATGCCTGCCGAAATTGCTTCGTTAACTAACGATGTGAAAGAAGTGCTGAAAAAGATGGAACAAGAAAACCTTTGGGTAATGCCCGTTGTAGATTATTCTGGAACTTATATTGGTTTGGTTTCTAAGACTCATATTTTTAATAAATATCGAGATATATTAAGCCAACAAGCTTATTAAATAACTGCTGTTGATAACAAAATTTGTTATTTAGCTTAAATTGTTAAAAATTCGCAATCAAAATCATGATATGGAAGATTTAAGTGCATTAAGCCAAGTTGCCGAGTTTCATCAAACTTTTAAGCATCCAATTGTTGAGCAGGCTGCTATACCCTCTAAGGTAAGAAGTAAACTTAGAATAGATTTAATTGCCGAAGAACTGAAAGAGCTTCAGGAAGCAGTAGATAATGATGATTTGATAGAAGTTGCCGACGCTTTATGCGATTTGCAATATGTTTTGGCCGGTGCTGTATTAGAATTTGGTTTGGGAACTAAATTTAAAAGTTTGTTTGATGAGGTACATCGTTCTAACATGAGCAAGGCCTGCAAAACGGTAGAAGAGGCAGAACAAACTATAGCGCATTATAAACAAAAAGATAACGTAGATGCCTATTTTAAAGAAATTGAGGGTTTGTATCTGGTTTATCGCAAGGGCGATGATAAAACCTTGAAATCTATAAATTACTCGCCAGCAAATATTAAGGGCTTATTATAACACTACAGCAATAACCAAATATATGATTAACATTAGCAGTCACGATGAGTTTGCAGCCTACTTGGGTAAAGAGTTAGGTATTTCTAGTTGGTATCAAATTACCCAAGAGCAGATTAATAAATTTGCAGATGCTACTTTAGACCATCAGTGGATACACACCAACCCAGAAAAAGCAGCTACAGACAGCCCATTTAAAACAACCATTGCCCATGGTTACCTTACCTTATCTTTGGTACCTTACCTATGGCAGCAAATTGCAAAAATTAGTAATTTGAAAATGGAGATTAATTATGGTATAGAAAGTTTAAAATTCGGTCAAGCCGTTACGGTAAACAGCGAAGTTAGATTAAAGGTGGGCTTGAAATCCATTTTAAATTTAAGAGGAACCACCAAAGTTGTTATTGATATTGTGATGGAAATAAAAGACCAGCCTAAACCAGCATTTGCTGGCGATGTGGTATTCTTATATCATTTCGAGAGCTAGTTCTACTTTAAATTCACATTTTTAAAATAGCTGGTTATATATCAGCTATTTTGTTTTTTGTAGCTATCTTTAACATTACCAAATAAAAGGCTAGTAGTTTTCAATTAACTTACTGGTTTAAAATTCTAATGTTAACATGCTGCTGCGAACGTTTTTTATCTCATTTATATTCTTTTTTAGTTGTACTTGGTTAAATGCACAAAACACGGTAGTATTTAATAAAGATACCTACGAGTACATTTTTAAGTCTGGCGACGTAGTTGCCTTAGAAGATTCTACAAATAAATTACCGTTTGAAATTATTTCTAGCGCCGCTTATCAAAATAAATTTATCCCTAACAAAGATTATTATCCTAAAAACTATAACCAAAATTATAGCTACTGGTACCGAGTAAAAGTTAGGTTTAACGAAGACTTAGATAAAACCAGTGTAATTGAGTTTTTTGATCAAGTTACCGATTATATCGATGCTTATTTTCCAGACGAAAATGGGAAATACGTGAAGGCCAATACTGGCGCAGATTTAAAATTTCAGGATCGGCTGTTTAGACACAAAAATTTCGAATTTTTAATTCAAAATTTAAAAAAGGAGAGTATATACTATTACTTTAAGGTAAAATCTAAAGACAAAGTAAATGTAATTATTGTTTTTAGAACGGTAGAGCGGTTTATTCAATACAGTTTAACCGAGTATCTTACTTATGGCCTTTTCTATGGAATGATTTTTATTTTCAGTTTCCATAACCTGCTGATGTATTTGGCAGTACGAAGAAAGCAGTATCTCTATTACATTTTATATATCATTAGTGTTGGTTTATACGAGGTTTCTGTAGATGGTATTGCCTTTCAAGTACTTGTGGCCAAACCATCCCGTTTGGAACGAATATGCTTATGGCGTGGCTTTATTCTGTATCAGTTCCTTCGCCTTAATTTTTACTAAAGAGCTTTTGCACGTTAAGCAAAAAGCCCCATTTTATCATAAATTAATTAATGCAAGTACTACTTTTAAGGTTCATCTTTTTTATAGTTTGCTTATGCTATAATCCAGATTGGTTTAAATATAAATTTATAGAGTTTATTCCCTTGTCTGTGGGTTTTGTAACGGGTATCTATATTTTATGGCGAAAAAGGTATAGGCCAGCTCGCTTTTTTGTGGTTGGTTATTCTTTTCTCTTCTTAGGCTTTGTCATAAAAATTATTCACATTCTAGGATATGCTAGGCACATTCCAGGTGCTTTAGGCTATTATAGTTTAAGTTTTGGTTTTTTGTTAGAGATGGTTTTCCTTTCGTTTGCCATTGGCGATCAAGTGCGTATTCTTAAGCGTAAAAAAGAAAATGCCCAGAAACAGATTATCAAGCAGATGCAGCTAAATGCAGAAATGAAAGATAATTTGAATAGAGAGCTGGAAGCAAAGGTAGAACAAAGAACCGTTGAGGTAAAAAAGCAGGCTGTTGCCTTGCTAAAGCAAAATGAAACCATTGAAAAACAAAATGAAGAACTCATCTCTAAGAATGGACTTTTAGAACAGCAAGCAGAAGAGATTTCGAGGATGAACATTTTGTTAGAAAAAGACAATATCAACCTTAAAACAAACATAGAGAAAGTAACAGATGCCCGTGTTAACGCAACTGAGCTAGATTTTGATGAGTTTAGCCAGAAATATCCTGATAAGGAAGCGTGCTATAAATTTTTGGCAGAATTAAAGTGGGAAACTGGATACGCCTGCTTAAAGTGCAATCATACCAACTACTGCAATGGCAAGGCTCCTTACAACCGCCGCTGTACAAAATGCGCTTATGAAGAGTCTGTTTTACACGGTACTATTTTCGAGAACAACCGTATTCCAATTAATAAAGCCTTTTATTTAGTTTACTTGATGTATAGCTCTAAGGGAACCATATCTTCACATAAGCTGTCTGACAAGCTTGGCATTAGGCAAAGTACCTGCTGGACTTATGCAACCAAGGTTAAAAAAGTAATGGACGAGCGTAAAAAGGACTTGAAAGGAGGGGGCAAATCTGGTTGGAGTAAGCTCGTGCTCGATAAAAAGAGCTAAATAGGGTCTAGAAATCATTCTTACGCAAACGTTTTCGTTTTTTTTATAACATTTTTTTATTGCGTTTTAAACGTATTGGCTCTAAAAAAAATAAAGAATTGATTGCTCATTAAATCAGTTACTTATAAAATTTTAAGTATGCGATTAAAGCGTATTGAATATTTTGTAATTATCTAATTTACAGTTTATTATGTATTTTTTATCTTGTGATTGAGGGAATAACTACCCTATATTTACACTGTCAAATATTTGACGCTAACTGATAATAAACCAAATTTTAACTGTATGAGTAAAATTCTATTAAAAAGAATTTTGCAGAAAATTTCTATAACACTACTCTGGTGTTTTTTTCTGCAATTGAATGTTTTGGCCTTTACGAATGGCGAAGAATTATCATTAAAAACAAGCAAATTACTAAATGCAAGTCGAGCAGATGTTTCTGGCGTAGTAAAAGATGATAAGGGCATTGCACTACCTGGCGTAGGGGTAAGAGTTAAAGGAACTCAACAAGCTGTAAGTACAGATGTAGATGGTAGATTTGTTTTGAAGAATGTACCTGCAAATGCCGTAATTGTATTTACTAGCATCGGTTTTAAAGAAAAAGAGATAGTTTTTGACGGTAAAACTGTACTTAATGTAATGCTTGAAGAAGATTCTAAAGGGTTAAGTGAAGTAGTTGTGGTGGGTTATGGTACACAAAAGAAGGTAAATTTAACCGGTGCTGTAACTGCTATTAGTGGCGACGATTTAAGGAACAGACCTGTGCCAAATGCAACGGCAGCCTTGCAGGGGCAAGTACCTGGAGTTGTGATAACCAGAGGCAGCGGACAGCCAGGAAAAGAAGGTTACAATTTGAGAATTAGAGGCACTAATTCAATTAACGGCACAGGTGCGCTGGTATTGGTTGATGGAATCCAGATGGATTTGAATTTGATTAATCCAGATGATATTGAAAGTATTTCATTTCTAAAAGATGCAGCAGCAGCAGCTATTTACGGAGCTAGAGCCGCAGGTGGGGTTGTTTTAGTGACCACCAAATCTAGCACCAGCGGAAAAACAAAAGTTAACTTAAATTCATTTTACAGCTTTAATATTACTGCACGTCAACCAGAGCGTTTAAACTCTTGGGACGAACAAACTTTGATAGATGAAGCTCGTTTTAATGCAACTGGAGCTAGAGAATTTACGCCAGAGCAAATCGAATGGTTAAAAAATCCAAATTTTAATTACCGACCAAATTTAACATCAAATCGTTGGGAATATTTCGATAATACAGATTGGATCAAGGCAGGTATGAGTACCGTAAATCATTCACAAAATCATTCAATTTCTGTTGGTGGTGGTACAAAAGACCTCAACTATCTACTTTCAACTGGTTTTCAAAACAGTGATGGGGTGTTGCGCTATGGCCCAGATGATAATTCTAGGTATAATATCAAATTGAATTTGAATAGCCAGATCAATAAATACATTGACGCTAGTTTTATTGTAGGTTACATTGGTCAAATTACCAATTCAAACTCATTTTCTACAGGGCAAATTGTCAATGCGCTATATCGTGTTAGAACACGCCAATCATTATATACCCCTGCCGAAGATACTACTGGGCAACCGTATAATGGCGATTTGCAGATTAATGCCGTGGATATTCAGAAAAACGGCGGTTTTACCCGCGAAATGTATGAGAGTTTTACTGGCAAGGTTGATTTGAAATTCAAAAATTTTATAAAAGGATTGCAAATCAATACCATAGCATGGAGAAATCAAGATTCTTATAATTACGAGCAAAACCGAAGAAGTTTAGCTTGGTATGGGCGTAGTAACACCGAGTCGCCTCGTTTTCAGGCGAATGTACCTAATGGAATTACCATTACCAAGAACAGGGGATATTACGATAATTTGCAAACGACCGTAGATTACAATCTTCAATTAGCTGACAAACATAATTTCAAAGTGATGGGCGGTGCATCTTATGAGCAGTACCGTAAAGATGAGGCTACTGCTGGTGCAACTGGTTTATATAGTAACGATACTTTTAGTTTAAATTTTGCTGATCCTTTAAATAAGACTGCAAGTGATAATGTAGAAACATTTGCTTTTGCTTCTCTTTTGGAAGGTTTAATTACAATTACCTTGAAAGATATTTATTAGAAGCAACTTTCCGTTACGATGGTAGTTCTAGGTTAGATCCTACCGTTCGTTGGACTTTCTTTCCATCAGTTTCTGCCGGTTGGAGAATTAGTGAGGAAAGCTTCATCAAAAATCAAATCAGAGCCATATCTAACTTAAAAATTAGAGCATCTTGGGGCCGCATGGGTAATGCAGTTGGTGGTGGAACTGGTAATTACGACTATATTCCTATTCTACTTCCTGGCAATGCTTTGGTGCTGAATGGAAATAGAGCTAATTACTTCTATCAGTCGCAAGTACCATCTATAGGTAAAACTTGGGAAACAGTTCAATCTGCAAACCTAGGTTTAGATTTTGGTTTTTTTAAAGAAAAACTTAGCGGTGCTTTTGAGGTTTACGAAAATCGTAACATCAATATGTTCGTTAGAATTAATCGTCCTTCAATTATAGGGGTCGATGTACCACAGGTAAATGGTGGAACTTTAAAAAGTTGGGGTTGGGAAACCAATGTAAGATGGAGAGACAAGGTAGGTGCATTAGGTTATACCTTTGGTTTAAATTTTTCTGACAACCAAAACGAGTTAATTAATTTTAATGGGGCTCGCCTAGTGGGTACTGGCGGTGTAGTGCAAGGCATAGAAGGTTATCCTTTAAATTCTGTTTGGGGATACAAAACAGACGGTATTTTCCAATCTGATGCAGAAGCTACGGCTTACAGAGCAAATGTAAATTATCCGTTTTTTGCTAACTCTAAAGCTGGAGATATTAAATATCTAGACTTGAATGGCGACGGTGTAATTAACGCAGGAAAAGGAACTCCTGATGACTCTGGAGATTTGGTTTATTTAGGTAATACCAGTGCCAGGTACTCCTATGGTTTCGATCTAGGTTTAAACTGGAAAGGTTTTGATTTCTCAGTAGCTTTTCAAGGTACTTTAAAAAGATCATTCCTTATTGCTACCGAAACCTTATCGCCATTAAACGGTACGGCAAATATGCCTTGGACTATCCACATGGATAGATGGACACCTGAAAATCCAGATGCGTTTTTTCCAAGGATGTATCAAACCAGCGATCATAACTATAGGCCATCGGACAGGTGGGTGCAAAACGGAAGTTATATCCGTCTAAAAAACCTACAATTGGGTTACAACATCCCATTTAAGAAAAAATATGTTCAAAATGTGAGGGTTTATTTCTCAGGACAAGATTTATGGGAAAGTACCAAAGTAATGAGTGTGTTTGATCCAGAGGTTCCAAATGGCGTGAACTCGCAAGCTTATCCATTCTACAGAGCTTACGCATTTGGTTTAAACGTTACATTTTAATTCGAGCAATCATGAACAGAAATAAACTATTAATCATATTTTTTGCAGCAGCTATTTTGGCGAGCTGTACCAAATTAGATAGAGTACCAGAAACCAATTTTGCAGATACGGGCTATTGGAATACTGAAGTAGATCTTCAAAACGCAGCGAATAGACTATATCAGCAAATGGCGGGTCATACGATAGATAATAGGGCAGATGACAATACAGGTCAAGCTATAAATGCCATTAGTACCGTTAATAGAGATATTCCGTCTACATCTGGCGATTGGAGTGGTCCTTACGAGATGATTTTTACTGCCAATAACATTTTGGAAAAAGGCGGAACGGCCAAAGTTACTGATGCTGTAAAGAACAGGTATTTTGCAGAAGCTCGTTTTTTCAGGGCTTATGCGTATGCCATGTTGATGGAGAAATACGGCGATGTGCCTTTAGTATTGAGAACGCTTGGCATTAACGATCCGGATTTAAAAATGCCTAGAACAGCGAGAGCGCTAGTAGCAAATTCAATTTACGAAGATTTGGATTTTGCTGCGGCCTGGTTGCCAACTAGAGCTGCGTTACCAGCAGCACAATATGGGCGAATCACAAAAAGTTCGGCTTGGGCTTTGAAAGCTCGTGTGGGCTTAATGGAAGGAACTACCGCAAAGTTTAACAACCTAACTGGGTGGCAAGCTCATCTAAATATTGCCGTAACAGCGGCAACATTGGTAATGGGGCAAGGCCATACTTTGTTTAACAGCTATTTGGGAGAGTTTACACATGCCGGCGATGGTATGAACAACACCGAAAATATTTTAATGAAGCAATACGCAATTGCTACTCTAACTCATAACACTTCTAGAGATTTAGAAAATGGAAGAATTGCACCAACCAGAAACCTTATCCGTCAATATTTATATACTGATGGGCTGCCTGCTTGGAATTCAGATCAAACACCAACATCTACACTATCGCCGTTGTTTGTTCCCGAAGCTAATGAAGCTAGTTACAATACAATTTTAGAAAATAGGGACCCTCGTTTAAATACTTTGCTTTATCGTGCTGGAGAACAGTCGTACCAACGGCCGTGGGTACCGCAAACTGCTTTAGGTTCTAGAACTGCCTATGCTGGTAAAAAAGGGTTTGATGCCGCTGATTGGGCATCCAATAACAATGCTACTGTACAGAAAAATCTGATCCGCTACGCCGAAGTACTTGCTCATTTATGCAGAGGCTAAGTTTGAGCTTACTGAAAGTATTTCTGACGCAGATTTGAATTTAACGGTAAATGCCTTACGTACCCGAGCTGGTTTTGCGCCTCGTTTAACCAATGCTTTTGTGGTTGCTAACAACTTGGATATGAGAGAAGAGATTAGAAGAGAAAGAACGGTAGAGTTGGCTTTAGAAGGTTTTAGGTATGGCGATTTAATTAGATGGAAAACGGCAGAAGTGGTAATGGCAAAACCAATTTTAGGCGGCAAGTATATTGCTAGCGAGTGGGTGGGTACTAACGCTTCTGCTTTGGTGTTAAATGCTGATGGTGTACTAGTGGTTGAAGATGCGACCAAAAGAAAATGGAACCCAGCTAGAGATTATTTGTATCCAGTACCGTTAAATGAAATTGCATTGAGTGACAATAACGTAACGCAAAACAAAGGTTGGTTGTAGTATATTAATTTAAACAAAAATGAAAAAACATAAAATATTGATATTACTTCTATCTTCTCTAATCGCATTCTCTTCTTGCGAGAAAGATGACCCAGATGGACCAGTAGGAGCTGATGGCTATGATAATTTTTATTACGCAGGTTTTTTACCTTGGAATAATACCGCTACAGCCTCAGTGCTTAGAACACAAACAGATTTGATAAAGTTTCCGGTACAGTTTCATTCGTCGTTTGTAAGAGATTACGATGCGGCAGCAAACTTCACTCTGGTAACAGCAGGTATAGCAAACCCAGCAATTTTAGGGCAAGATTTTAATGTGGTAGATAAAAGTGGTAACGCTATCCAGGCCACCAATGGTATTTACAGTTTAAACTTTCCGCAAGCCAAAGCAAAAGTAGATACCATTTATTTGAAAGTGCTAAATAATACTTTGCCCGGCACACGTAGAATAGAGATTAATTTGGTGCAAAACGAAAACTCCCAATATAAAGTGGGTACATTCACACAAGCTTTTAAGCGTTTTTTAGAAGTTAGATAAATAGACACGAAACCATCTCAATATAAAATTTATTGAGATGGTTTTTAAAATATCCTCATTGATGCCAATCACTTTCAAGAAATTCCTATCATTTTTATTATTTGTCGTAGTTTTTACATCTGCTAAAGCCCAAGAGCAAAGCCGAAAAATAATTTCTATCAACCAAAACTGGCATTTCGCCAAAGACATCCACAAAAAAGGTAACAAACAATTAAAATATACCACAGTAAATATCCCACACACGTGGAATGCCCTTGATGTACTAGACGACGAGCCTGGCTATTATCGTGGTATTGGTTATTACAAAAAGAAGTTAGACCTTAAATCAGAATGGAAAGGAAAGAAAATTTATCTCAACTTCGGTGCTGCTAACCAAGAAACGGAAGTTTATCTTAATGGCAAGAAAATAGGTAGCCACATAGGTGGATATACAGGTTTTACCGTTGCGCTAGATCAGCTAAATTTTGATGGTAAGGATGAATTGGTAGTAAAAGTAGATAACAGTTATAATGAAAGTATTCCGCCTTTAACCGGCGATTTTACTTTCTTCGGAGGCTTATACCGCGATGTTTCTTTAACGGTGGTAGACCAAGCTCATTTTGCTGATGAAATTTACGGCACAAATGGAGTTTATGTACATGCGGATAAAGTTAGCAACGAGAGTGCAACGTTAAATGTGAATGCGAATTGGGTTAACACTTCTTCTTTCATAAATGAGATATTGGTAACTACCACGTTAATTGATGCAAAATCAAATAAAGTGGGCGAGAGTAAATGGCTATCTTCAAAAAATCCATCTAGAAATATCAATTTATCGCTACCAAAAATCGAAGTTAAAAATCCTACGCTGTGGTCGCCAGAAAACCCATACTTATATCAAACCATTACCAAACTCATTGACTATCAAACCGGCAAGGTGTTAGATGAAGTAAAAACTAATGTAGGATTTCGCTATTTCAGTTTTGATGCAGATAAAGGTTTTTTCCTTAATGGAAAACTGGTAAAGCTAATTGGTGCTAGTCGCCACCAAGACTTTGCCAAAATGGGAAATGCGGTACCGGCTGCATTGCAGGTTAAAGACGTAGCATTGTTAAAGGAAATGGGCGGGAACTTTTTACGTGTGGCACATTATCCTCAAGACCAAGCAGTGCTAGATGCTTGCGATCGTCTAGGTATTTTGACGTCCGTAGAAATTCCGATAGTAAACGAAATTACCGAAACAGAAGCTTTTTATAACAATTGCAAAGAGATGCAGTTAGAAATGATCAAGCAAAATTATAACCATACCAGCATAATCATTTGGGCGTATATGAATGAAGTTTTGCTGAAAATGCGTTATGGCAAAGAACCAGAACGAAAGAAAATCTATTTAAAAAGCATCGAAAATTTAGCACAACAGCTAGAAGAGCTTACTCGTAAAACAGACCCAACAAGATATACCATGATGAGTAACCATGGCGATGTAACTGGTTATACTAACGCAGGTTTAGTAAAAATACCTATGATTGTGGGCTGGAATTTGTATCAAGGTTGGTATGGTGGTAAATCAGAAGATTTTGGACCAAACTTAGATGAAATTCATGCAGCAATGCCCAACAAACCATTAATTGTAACAGAATATGGGGCAGATGTTGATCCACGAATACATGCCGAAAATCCAATTCGTTTTGATAAAAGTTTAGCTTATGGGATGCAGTACCACCAAATTTATATCAGAGATATCTTAAAGCGACCTTTTGTTGCCGGCGCCGCGGTTTGGAATTTATCAGATTTTAGCTCAGAAACTAGGAACGAGACCATGCCAAGTATCAATAATAAAGGCTTGTTAACTTTAGATAGACAACCGAAAAATACCTACTTTCTTTACAAAGCGCATTTCAACAAAAATCCTTATGTAAAAATTGGGGATGGCTCGTGGAAATTAAGAGGAGGAACTTCTACACTGCAAGAAGTAAGTGTAATTAGTAATTTGGATAGTGCGGAGCTAGTTGTAAACGGTAAACCCCAAGGTAAAAAGAGAGTGGTAGACTGTCTCGTAAGTTGGAACATCGATTTTAAGTCTGGTAAAAATGAAATTGAAGCCATTGCTTACCAAAGCGAAAAAGTGTTTAAAGATAAATCTACAATTGATTTTGTGCTGCAACCACAAGCATTTTTAAATTCATCAGCTTCGCTTAACATTCTTTTAGGATCACAAAGACAGTTCATAGATGATAAAAACCAAATTTGGCTACCAAGTAAACCGCATCAAGACAATAGTTGGGGGCATATTGGCGGCGAGCCTTTTAAAATTAAAAATAGTAGCCGCCAACAATATGGTTCTGATAAAGACATTAAAGGCACCCTGAACGATCCGATTTACCAAACGCAGTCGGTAGGCTTAGATGCCTATGAATTAGTAGTTCCTAAAGGAAAGTATGAAGTGACTTTGCATTTTGCCGAGTTAATGGGTAATGGCATTCAATCGGTTTTACCTTACAATTTAGATAGTTTGGTGGCAACGGGTAAAGAAGTGCCGCCACAACGTATATTCGATGTTTACTTGAACGGTAAGTTGGTTATTAAAGCACTTAATTTGGCCGCTAAGTATGGTGTGGCTACAAAACTAGAACAGAAATTTGAGTGTGTAGTAGCTGATGATAAAGGCATTAAACTGGCTTTTAAAAGTATAACAGGTAAACCAGTGCTAAATGCACTGCAATTTAAAAAGATAAATTGATGGGGCTGCCAACCAGAATACAAGCCATCGATGTGTTTTAAATAAATTAATATGCTGTACGCAAACGTTTCCGCAATTAATTGTTATTTTTTTTAATGAAATAAGTAGCTCAGAATAAGGTAAATGAAGCGATTTTATATACACCTTCGAATTTTATCTTTTAACTGTTTTTTTTATTTAAAGTGTTGATAATTAATTATTTATTTTTATGACGCTATAAATTAACTCGATGAAAAAGCCTGTTGATGATCAACCCTCTTCGTGTATTTTATACAACAAGAAGTGGTTGGCTAATTCAAATAGGTTTTGTAGCTTCATCATTTTAATTGGTTAACCAAATAGTAAGCTGTATGTTCAAACAAGTGAGAATAATTTTTCTATTTCTTTTTATTGCAAATCACTCGCTGCAGGCTCAACAAGCCAAGCGTTTAAATACAGACTGGGAGTTTGTAAAGCAAGATTTAGGCGGTATTTGGGAAGCCGTTCGACCTGTGGGTAAAGGTAATCCCGAAGAACTTCCGTTTTGGCAAAAAGTAAACCTGCCACATTGTTTTAACGCAACAGATGCGGTTGATCCAGATGTGCATTACTACCAAGGGGCGGGCTGGTATCGTACCAATCTGGATATTGAAAATCCGTACCAAAATGGTAGAACTTTGCTACACTTTGAAGGTGCAGGACAAAAAACACAGGTTTATATCCACACTACAAAAGTAGCCGAACACGTTGGTGGTTACGATGAATGGACAGCAGATATTACCGACGCAGTAGCAAGATTCAAAAAATCGTCACTTTTCAAGTCTCAATTTAAAGGAAAAGTTCCAGTGATTATCCGTTGCGATAACACTCGTGATCTAGAAATGATGCCTTCGAGCTTGTCAGATTTTAACGTATATGGTGGTATTTATCGCTACCTAAATCTAGTTTACAACCCACAATTAGCGATAGATAAAGTATTTGCACATGCAACAGTTGATGCTAAAGGTGCACAAGGTAAACTTACATTAAAAGCTCGTTTCTTAAATCAAGATAACTTAAAAGAGGCTGCGGTTAAAATTGACTTGGTAGATCCTAACGGAAAAACTGTTTTTACGGCAAATAAAAATATAGCCAATTTTAATGGCGATGAATTATTGGTAGAAACCAATGTGAAATCACCAAAACTGTGGTCTATAGAAGTGCCACAGCAATACGAAGTAAGGGTTAGCTTAACGGCCAATGGACAAACGTACAACACTACACAGAAAATAGGATTTAGGCATTTCGAGTTTGTGAAAAAAGGGCCATTTACGTTGAATGGGAAACGAGTTTTGCTACGTGGTACGCACAGGCACGAAGATCATGCTGGCGTAGCGGCAGCCATGACCGAAGAAATGATGGTAACAGAGATGAAGATGATGAAAGAAATGGGCGTAAATTTCATCCGTTTAGGGCACTATCAACAATCTCGTATCATCTTAGATTTATGTGATAGCTTAGGTATTTTAGTTTGGGAAGAAATTCCGTGGTGCCGTGGTGGTTTGGGCGGAGCGGTTTACCAAGAACAGGGCAAGCGGATGCTTACCAATATGATCGAGCAGCATTATAACCATCCATCTATTATTATTTGGGGCTTAGGTAATGAAAATGACTGGCCAGGCGATTTCATTGAGTTCGATAAAGAAAAAATAAGAACTTACATGAAAGAGCTGAATGATTTATCGCACAAACTAGATCCATCAAGAAGTACAGCGATTAGACGCTGCGATTTCTGTAGAGATATTGTAGATGTGTATTCTCCTTCTATTTGGGCTGGTTGGTACCGCGGTAACTACACCGAATATAAAGAGATATCTAAAAGCGAATTTGATAAATCTGAACGTTTTCTACACGTAGAATGGGGCGGAGATAGCCATGCTCGTCGCCATTCGGAAAATCCAGACAATGCGTTAGCAAAAATTAAAACAGGTGGCGGCGGAGATGAAAGAGCTGGCGATGCTTCTCTTTATGGCGGTGGCGCAAGGGTAAGTAAAGATGGCGACTGGAGCGAAAGCTATATCGCAAACTTGATTGACTGGCACTTAAAAGAACAAGAAACTATGCCTTGGTTAACAGGTACAGCTTATTGGCCTTTCAAGGATTTTAGTACACCTATTAGACCAGAAAATCCCGTGCCTTATGTGAACCAAAAAGGCGTAGTAGAACGAGATTTTACTAAAAAGGAATCGTTTTACATTTTCCAATCTTATTGGACGGATAAACCAATGGCGCATATTTATGGACACTCTTGGCCTGTGCGCTGGGGAGCTGAAGGAGAAGAAAAAATGGTAAAGGTATATTCTAATTGTGATGAAGCCGAGCTGTTTGTAAACGGTAAAAGTTTAGGAGTTAAAAAACGCAACAGCCAAGATTTTCCGGCTGCGGGTTTACGTTGGTTGGTGCCAATGCAAAAAGGAACCTATCATATTAAAGTTGTTGCCAAAAAGAGTAAAGTAACGGTAACCGATGAAATTACACAAGAATACCAGACAGAGAAATGGGGCAAGCCAGCTAAGTTGGTACTTCAGAAAATAAGTGAAGCCAATGGTTTAGTTAAGGTAGAAGTTAAGGCTTATGATGCCAACAACGTACTTTGTTTAGATGCAGCAACAGAAGTTAAATTCAAATTATTAGGCGATGGAGCCTTGATTAAAGACCAGGGAACTTCTACCGCATCTTCTAAAGTTCAGCTTTATAACGGAAGAGCAGCAATTAGCCTCAAAACAAATGATAAAAAGAATGTGGTGTCAGTAAGTGCCGCAGGTTTACCAACTGAGTTTTTAACGGTTGAAAAATAAGAGTAGGCACTTTGTCATTCTGGACATAATGAAGAATGCGTAGTAGCTACGAAATAAATTTATTAACCACAAAGACACAAAGAACACAAAGGTTTAATATTTATGTTGCCAGCACTCCAACAACAGATATAGCTAAGGTAGGCATCTCCGCCAACATCTAGTGATTAGAGATTAATGTGCTCACGTTGGCGTCCTCGCCAATGTGTAGCTACTAAAATAAATATTTGATGATATCGTCAAAACTTAAAATTAACTACAACGATGAAAAAACAGCTGTTGATAATCATGCTTTTTACGCTGACGATAAACACAGCTTTTGCACAAAACACATATAAAAGCCAAGCTACAGCGATATTAAAAGCGCAGGTGTTAAAAGAGGCCGAATGGGCCATGCAGCAAAAGCCAATAACGGTTACCGCAAGTAGTTCGCCGCACAGCACAGGTGGTAAGCACGATTTTTTTTCGGAAGGCGATTACTGGTGGCCAAACCCAGCAAATCCAAACGGGCCTTACGTTACCAGAGATGGCGAGACCAATCCGGATAATTTTGTGGCGCATCGCCATGCCATGATCCGCTTTAGCGAAATTATTGGGGCATTGGCTTCGGCCTATAAAATCACTGGAGACGAGAAGTATGTGAAGCAGGCCATTGTTCATTTAAAAGCTTGGTTTGTTAATGAAGAAACGTTGATGAACCCAAATTTGGCCTATGCCCAAGCCGTAAGAAATCTATATGCAGGCAGAAGTTGGGGCATTATAGACTCTATTCATTTAATGGAGGTAGCACAAGGAATTGTAGTGATCGAAAAGTCTAAATCATTTGATAAAGCTAGTTTAACCGCCATTAAAAAGTGGTTTTCCGATTATATCCTTTGGTTAAATACCAGCAAAAATGGCATTGCCGAGAAAAATGCCAAGAACAATCACGGCACCACATGGGCAATGCAAGTGGCCTCTTTTGCTAAGTTGGTAAACGACCAGCCAATGTTAGACTCATTAAAACTGCGATATAAAAATGTGTTTCTACCTAATCAAATGGCTACAGATGGAAGTTTTCCTTTAGAATTGGCCCGCACCAAACCTTATGGTTACGCTATCTTTAATTTAGATGCCATGGTAATGCTTTGTCAAATTTTATCTACACCAAAAGATAACCTGTGGACTTATCAAACAGCAGATGGAAAATCAATCAAAAAAGGATTAGATTACCTTTATCCTTACATTGCAGATAAATCTAAATGGCCATTAAAACCCGATGTCATGTTTTGGGAAAACTGGCCGGTGGCACAACCTTTTTTATTCTTCGGAGCGAATTACTTTGGCCAGCAAACGTGGTTTAACACTTGGAAAAGCTTAGATTTAAAACCTAGCAACGAAGAAGTAATCAGAAATTTACCAATTAGACATCCCTTAATTTGGTTATGATGAGAGAAAAGCTGTTATCGCTTAGTTTATTATGTTTAACGTTTTTTGTCAATGGATTTGCGCAAGAACCGCAATCCAATCTGATAAAGCTATCTAAAGATGGTCGCTTAACCTATTTGCCAAACGCCAAAGGCGATATCATTCCAGATTTTAGTGCAGTTGGCTATCATCAAAATAATAAGCAAATACCTCAGGTTAAGGTGCTAAAAGAGTTAGTTCCAAACGGTACTAACGATCAACATCAAATACAAGAAGCCATCAACGAATTGGCAAAACTACCAATGAACAAAGATGGTTTTAGAGGCGCTATTTTATTGAAGAAAGGTACTTATAAAATCCCTGGAAGTATCCATATTACTACTAGCGGCATTATATTGCGAGGAGAAGGTACAGCAACTAAATTAATCGCCACTGGAACTGGTCAACGTAAACTCATTAGCGTAAATGGTACTGGCAAACCAAAAGAAGTACCGCATACCAGAGTACAAATTACAGATGCTTATGTTCCGGTAGGAGCAAAATCATTTACGATTAGCAAAGCCGAGAGCTTTAAGGAGGGAGATGATATCATGATTTTTCGCCCTGGTACCACAAAGTGGATACAAGATATAAAAATGGACCAGATTGATGCTCGTGATGGAACGGTGCAATGGAAAGCAGGTGAATACGATTTGTACTTCGAGAGAAAAATTGTAGCCATAAAAGATAACCAGATTACAATTGATAATCCGGTAGTAATGGCCATGGAGATCCAATACGGAGGTGGTGAAATTTATAAATATACTTTTGAGGGTAGAATTAGTGAAGTGGGTATAGAAAATATGTTATTGGAATCAGCTTATCAGAGCGATACGGATGAAAACCACGGTTGGGATGCCGTATGGATGAACCGCGTAGAAAATGCTTGGGTAAGCAACGTGACAAGTAAATATTTTGGCTATTCGTGTGTAAATCTAGCGACTTATAGTAGACAGGTAACGGTACAAAATTGCACTTCTTTAGCGCCAAAATCTAAAGTAGAAGGTGGTAGAAGGTATTCTTTTAATAACGATGGTCAGTTAAATTTAGTGAGAGATTGCCTCGCCGATGAAGGCCGTCACGATTACGTAACCGGTGCGAAGGTGGCTGGGCCCAATGTGTTTTATAACTGTAAGGCAACTAATGCGAAGGCTGATATTGGTCCGCACCACCGTTGGGCGGTAGGCACGTTGTACGATAACATCATTACCGATGGCGATATTAATGTGCAAGACAGAGGAAATTGGGGCACAGGGCATGGTTGGGCGGGTGTAACACAGATGCTTTGGAATTGCAAGGCCAAGAAAGTAACGCTGCAAAATCCTTACGTAAGTGGCAACAATTACGCTATTGGTGTTATAGCCACTAAAAGCGAAGGCAGATTAAAAAACCGTCCAGATGGGATATGGGAGGGCTTCAATAAAAAGGAATTGAGAGTGCCATCATTATATATTAAACAATTGGTAGATAGAAAAAAGACAAATAATTAAGCGTAACACGTATGAAATTAAAAATTACAGCAGCATTTTTATTGGTTGCCATTGCTGCACAGGCTCAAAAAATAGAAGTGTCTAAAGCATTTAAACAAGCTACCGAACAAACGGATATCTTGGTGAAAAATGTAGACTCGGCAAGGAAAATTAAACCAAACTTGGTATCTCCCAGAACAGTAGAAAACGGACAGCTAAAAATGGTGGTTTCTAGAGATTGGACCAGTGGCTTTTTCCCGGGAGAGTTGTGGTACTTTTACCAACAAACTAACGATAAAAAATGGTTAGAATTGGCCAAAAAATATACCGAAGACATCAAAAAAGAGCAATTTAACAAAGGTACGCACGATCTGGGTTTCATGATTTATTGTCCCTTTGGCAACGGTTATCGTGTTACTAAAGATACGGCCTACAAATCGGTAATTATTCAGGCAGCCAAATCGCTGTCTACTCGTTTTAATGCAAAAGTTGGTGTGATCCGCTCTTGGGATCATAGTGGAACCAAGTGGGATTATCCAGTAATTATCGATAACATGATGAATTTGGAGTTGTTATTTGAAGCTACTAAGTTTACTGGCGACTCATCTTTCTATAAAATTGCAATCTCTCATGCAGATCATACCATGAAGAACCATTATCGTCCAGATTTTAGTTCTTATCACGTGGTAGATTACGACGTAAATAAAGGTGGTGTAATTAAGAAAACAACAGCACAAGGTTATGCCAACGAATCTTCTTGGGCTAGAGGGCAAGCTTGGGGTTTGTATGGCTACACTTTGATGTTCCGTTATACCAAAAATCCTAAATACTTAGCTCAGGCAGATGCCATATCAAAATATATCCTTAATAATAAGAGCACACCAGCCGATGGTATTCCTTATTGGGATTATAACGACCCGCAAATTCCGAATGTTTCTAGAGATGCTTCTGCGGCTGCAATTACCTCTTCGGCATTGTACGAGCTGGCCAAGTATAGCAAAAATGCAAAAACTTACAAGGCAGCAGCCGATAAAATTTTGCGTTCGTTAAGCACTGCCTACATTAGTAAAATAGGAGATAATTACGGTTTCATCTTAGAACACAGCACTGGTCATCGTCCTAATAATTCTGAAATAGATGTACCAATTAACTATGCAGATTACTATTACATAGAAGCATTGCGCAGGCACCAAGGGAAATTCAATTTTTAATAGGGGTTAGGTATTAGAGATCAGTGGTTAGGGATTAGTGGTTAGGTATTAGGGATTAGTGGTCAGGTGTCAGTACACAGTTTACGTTCATTGCCAAAACATCTTCTTCAATCTGCGGGAAAATCAGCGGGAAAATCAGCGGGTTTATTTAGGGGTTAGGTATCAGTGGTCAGGTGTCAGTTTACGTTCATTGCCAAAAAATCTTTTTCAATCTGCGGAAAAGATCAGCGAAAATCTGCGGGGTTATTTAGAGTTTAGGTATCAGTGAACAGGTATCAGTGGTCAGGTATCAGTCTACGTTCATTGCCAAAAAATCTTCTTCGATCTGCGGTAAAATCAGCGAAAATCAGCGAAAATCAGCGGGGTTATTTAGGGTTTAGGGATTAGTTGTTAGGGATCAGTTGTCAGTTATTGAAGAGGTTCTAGGTTAAAATCTCCTTCAATCTAGGTAAGCATCCGCAAAAATCTGCGAGAAAAAAAATAAACAAATGAACCAATAACCAAAACCGTCTACCGTAACTAACACCTAATACCTAAAAACTGCGCCTTAATAACTACCTTTGCCGCCAAAATGTGGTTTTCGCTTAAAAAAATCTTCTCTGCTGTTTCTCGTGTCTTTACTAGCGAGCACACGGTAGATGCCTTACGCAATACTTTATCCGTTATTATGCCAATTGTGTTTTTTTACAAAATAGGTTGGCCAACAACTGGTATAGGCGTAGGTATTGGCGCTTTAATGATTTGCATGACCGATCTCCCGGGCAACCGAAGTGATAAGTTTAGAGCAGCTTGGATAAGTGTACTAATCTTTACCATTATAGCTATGCTAACCGCTTGGAGTACCATTTCTCCTATGTTAATGATTGTGGTGGTGGTATTCGTTACATTTTTGCTTACCATGGGAGCAGTAATGGGGCAGCGCATGGCGGGCATTGGGTTAATGGGCATTATTCTAGCCACTTTTACCATCGGTTTAAAACCAAAAGATCCACTGCTTTATGGCAATTATATTTTCTGGGGCGGTGTTTGGTATTACCTCATTAGTTTGTTGCAAATTTCCGTATTTCCGTATCGTTCTTTGCGCAGAGCAATTAAACAAACAGAAGAGCAAACCGCGGCGCTGCTAAGATTAAGGGCAAAGGGTTACAATCCAAAAATAAGCTTATCGGGTTTTAACCAACGCAACATGCGTTTGCATCTTAAATTGGCAAACAGCCACGAGTTAATAAGGCAGCTGCTGCTTAGCGATCGTAAAGCGATACAGCAATTAAACCTTAAAACAGCAGTATTTTTAGAAAAATCTATCAATCTTATTGATTTATACGAGCAAGTAAGTGCGGTGCATTATGACTATCCGTATTTGCGAAGACAATTTGAAAGTACGGGCGTATTGCCTTTTATTCAGCAAAGCATAGAGTTGCTTGCCACGTCGTTGGTAAAACCGCAACATCAATTAACCATTACCCAATGGGAAGATTTGCGTAAGGCTTTAGCCTATAAAGTAGAAATTCTGGAAGAAAGTAAAAAGAACCTGCTCAGACAGATTTTAGCGAATATCGATGAAATTTATGCTTTAATCACATCTATTCATCAGCCTCAAGCTTATTTAGATCAAAGTACAGAGCGCTATCGCGATTTTCTAACCCTCACGCCAGTACAGGCAAAATCCTTTAAAAGCCATTTTTCTCTACGTTCGCCCATTTTTCGTTTTGCTTTGCGTTTATCTGCCTTAAGTTTGGTAGCCATGTTATTAATTACTTGGCTAACCAAAGAGCATTATAGTTATTGGCTATTGCTTACTATGGTAATTGTAAGTCGACCAAGCTACGGGCAAACCATTAAACGCAACGCAGAACGGGTGGTTGGCACAGCCCTTGGTTTATTAATAGGGTGGAGTTTAAGTCAATACGTAGCTACTCCCGTGCAACTGTTGGTAAGCGTATTTGGTTTATTTGGTTTTTTTGCTTTCAATAGGATAATTTATAGTCTAAGTGCGGTTTGTATTACTGTAGCTGTAATTTTATGCTTAAACGTTTACGATGGTAATCTATGGAAATTGGTATCAGACCGAGCTGTATTTACAATTTTGGGAGTATTGTTATGTTTGGGCGCTACTTTTGTATTTCCTATATGGAATGCCCCACGATTGAGCCATTTAATGACCGAGGTAGTTAAAGCCAACCTGCTTTATTTCCAAGCGGTAGTAAAATTAAAACCCAATGATCCAAATACAATACACCAGACCAGATTAGCTAGAAAATTAAGTCATCAGCAGCTATCTGCATTAAGTGAAGCAGTATATGCGGCACAAAAAGAACCTTTGAAAAGAAAGCTGAATTGGTCGCTGATCAAGCGTATTCAGCTGTTCAGTTATCAATTTAATGTACTTACGGCGGCTTTTGCGGGCTTGCAAAAACAGGGTGGCGGCAATTTTTCTGCCGCAGATATTTTTGAAGTAGAGCGTAATTTGCAACAATCTTTAGCCAATATTAAGCAAATAGAACTAACAGAAGCAACAGATTTACCTATATGGGAAGATAAGCCGATGCAGTTAGTGGAGGTTTCGGGCTATTTGGCTGCGCTTAGTGCTAATGCTGTAAAGCAATCACAATATTTGTAATCCTATTTGTGCTTGCCAATACGGTAAAATGAGTAATAAAATCTTTCAACATGCCTTATTGTTCTAACGTTAAAGTGTGCTAAGCCCCAACCAAAATTCCTATCTTTATCGCTCCTTAGAAATAAGCATGCAGGAAAAACAAGATGAACTAAAAAGTAAGCTAAACTATGATAAGTTATTGCCTATCATTAATAAAAGTAAACATAGTTTAGCTCAGCCAGTTCAACCATCTGCAAATTTGGTGCTTATATTTAGTCGCCACCGCCACTACAGGCATTTGGTAATTGAATTGGTTAGTGCCGAGCAAACCAAACAAGGAAAACTTAAAAACCCGCTTCAAGCTGTAGATCCGTTAGATTTACTTTGGCAAACTGAAAATCAGCAGGAACTGAAATTTTTTGCGGCCGTAAGTAAGTTTAAGAACCATTATCAAGAAAGTCAAGTAGCTTCAGATAAGCAAGCCTTAGAAGCCATTACTGCCAACCCATTAAATCTAGCCATTTATCTGCACGACGAAAAAGTTGCGGCAACCGTGAATGCAAATTCGGTAATCAAAATTGATTTATCGATGCTAAAGCCAGAATTTGAGCTGAACATTGATGAAAGAGCTGGCCAATTTGCTCTAGAAGGTGTGTTGCACCTTGACGGAAAATCATTTGATTTAACGACTATTGAAACCCGTTACCAGTATTTTATTCAGTTAAAGCAAAAGCTATATCTGGTTAAAGATCCTTTTTTTCTTTCGCTGATTGATTTTTTTAAGCAGCATCGCAATCAGCTGGTGCTAGAACAAGAGGTTTATGAAGATTTTCAAAAAGATATACTCGATGCTTTAGAGGAAAAAGTAAAAATCAATTATTCTTATTTAAAGCCCGCTACAAACAAACAAATAGTAGAGCAAGGCTTCGATTTAGAAAACGAACAACTGATTTATTTAACAGAATCCGAAGATTACGTATTGCTTACACCGGTAATGCGCTACGGAGGGTTAGAAATCCCAATCATCTCGCAAAAGCAAATCAAAGCTAAAGATAAGCGTGGGCAAATGTTTACCTTACAGCGTGATGAACCACGAGAGTTGCAGTTTATTACGGATATTGCCAAAATGCACCCGTATTTTGAAGAACAAGCGAAAGAGTTTGCAGAACAGCTGCACGCCGATTGTTTTTACATGCACCGTAAGCATTTTCTATCTCCCGAGTGGTTTTTAGAGGCTTTTGAGGCGTGGCGTAGCAAAGGGATTGCCATACTTGGTTTTAATGGTTTAAAAGAAAACAAACTAAGTGCATACAGGGCCAATATCGATATCAAGGTAATTAGTGGGATAGATTGGTTTGAAACTGCTGTTAAAGTGCAGTTCAACAAGCAAACAGTATCCTTAAAACATCTACATAAATCCATTAGAAATAAAAACAAATTTGTACCGCTTGATGATGGTACGCTTGGTTTGTTGCCCTATGAATGGCTGCAAAAGTTTGAAGGCTATTTTGCCGCTGGCGAAATTACCGAAGAAACCTTGCGAACGCCAAATATCAGCTATGCTGCAGTAGAAGAATTTTACGAGGAAGCATTGTTAAGTCTCGATGCCAAAGAGCGGTTGCAAATGTACCGCTCTAAACTTGCTGCTTTTGATCAGATAGAAGAAACCAAAGTGCCAGCAACGCTAAATGCTACCTTGCGGGCTTATCAGAAAGAAGGTTTAAATTGGCTCAATTTCTTAGATGATTTCAATTTTGGTGGCTGTTTGGCAGATGATATGGGGTTGGGGAAAACCATTCAAGTGTTGGCGTTTATTCTCTCTCAGCAAGAAAAAGTATCGAAAAACACTAATTTGATTGTCGTTCCGGCGTCTTTAGTGTTTAATTGGCAGCAAGAGATCAAAAAGTTTGCGCCAACGCTTAAGGTAACTACCATTTACGGGGCAAACCGTGTAAGGCAGCAAAAAGACTTCGATAAATATCAAATTGTATTAACCTCTTATGGTACTTTATTGGCTGATGTAGCTTGGCTCAAAGCATATCGTTTTAACTATATTTTCTTAGACGAATCGCAATCTATTAAAAATCCAGACTCGCAACGTTACAAAGCCGCTCGTTTACTGCAATCGCGTAATAGAATTGTGCTTACCGGCACGCCGATAGAAAACAATACCTTCGATTTGTATGGTCAATTGTCTTTTGCCTGCCCGGGCTTGTTGGGCAACAGAGAATATTTCAGACAGCAATATTCGGTGCCGATAGATCAATTTAACGATACCAGAAAAGCTGAAGAATTGCAGCGACGAATTAAGCCATTTTTATTACGCAGAACGAAAGCTCAAGTAGCCCAAGAACTGCCAGATAAAACAGAAATGGTTATTTATTGCGAAATGGGACAAAAACAGCGAGAAATCTACGAAAGTGCCCGTAACGAAATTAGAGATTATTTGATGGGACGTTCGGAAGATGAGCTTACCAAAAGTAGCATGCACGTATTGCAAGGCATTACTAAGCTTAGGCAAATTTGCAATTCGCCTTCGTTAATCAGCAAAGAAAAATTTTACGGCAATGCTTCCGCAAAAATGGATGTATTGTTAGAGCAAATAGAGAGCAAAGCTCCTTATCACAAAATTTTAGTGTTTTCGCAATTTGTAGGGATGCTGAACTTGGTAAAAGAAGCTTTAGAAGAGTGTGAGGTTAAGTTTGCTTACTTGAGCGGACAAACCAAAAATCGTGAAGCGGTAGTCAATTCCTTTCAGCAAGACCAGGGAACTCGAGTTTTCTTAATCAGTTTAAAGGCAGGAGGAGTGGGCTTAAACCTTACCGAAGCTGATTATGTGTATCTCATTGATCCTTGGTGGAATCCAGCGGTAGAAAATCAGGCCATAGACAGAACTTACCGCATTGGGCAACACAAAAATGTAATGGCTGTACGTTTAATTTGTCCAGATACCATTGAAGAAAAAAATCATGCTGATGCAACAGAAAAAGAAAGATTTAGTTACTGATTTAATTAAAACTGATGTTTCTGTGTTCAAATCTCTTTCTAAGGAAGATTTGTTAAGGTTGATTTAGAATTAACTTGAGCTACAAATTAGATCAAAAACCCACCGCCAAGTAAATCATTACCTTCGTAAAATACAGCCGATTGGCCTGGTGCGATTGCAGAAACCGCATGGTCAAAAACTACACGCATATTGTCTTTTTCTTGCACAATGGTACTCAAAGTACCAGCATCTTTATAACGGATTTTGGTAACTACGTTATCTAAAGGCTCGTTAATATTTTCGTACTTAATCAAATTTACGTTTCTAACCATCGCTTCACGGCGTTCCAGTTCATCGGCCCTGCCTAAAACAACGGTATTGCTTTCTGGCAAAATTTGGGTAACAAACATCGGCTCGCCAAAAGCCACGCCTAAACCTTTCCGTTGGCCAATGGTATAAAACGGATAGCCTTTGTGTTGCCCAATGACCATTCCTTGGCTATTCACAAAATTTCCACCAGCTACACGGTCTTCTAAATCTTCTACTTTGTGTTTCAAGAAAGCACGATAATCGTTATCAGGAACGAAGCAAATTTCATAGCTTTCGCTTTTCTTGGCCAGTTCTTCCTGTCCCATATCCAATGCCATTTGCCTAATTTCAGATTTTGCGAAACTGCCCAATGGGAATTTAGTTCTTGCTAAGTTTTGTTGCGAAACACCCCACAAAACATAAGATTGGTCTTTGTTTTCGTCTTTACCCTTCGAAATTACGTAACGGCCGCTATCTTGCTGACGTATGTTGGCATAATGTCCAGTAGCTATGAACTCACAATCTAATTTGTCGGCACGTTTTAGTAAAGCTTCCCATTTAATGTAAGTGTTGCAAAGTACACAGGGGTTTGGCGTTCTTCCAGCTAGGTATTCGTCCACAAAGTTGTCGATTACAAAATCGCCAAATTCATCTCTAATATCTAGAATGTAATGGGGGAAACCATAATTTACAGCCAATGTACGAGCATCATTAATGCTATCTAAGCTGCAACAGCCGGTTTCCTTGCTATTGGTGCCAGAAGTGGCATAATCCCAGGTCTTCATGGTTAGGCCAATTACCTCGTACCCTTGTTCGTGCAACATTACAGCTGCTACCGAACTATCTACTCCGCCACTCATGGCCACTAAAATTCTACCGTGTTTGCTCATTGTTGTAAATCAATTTGCAAAATTACGCAATTAGTTTAAAAGTGTTGATAGCTCAGGTCGTGACAATGTAAAAAGACGTAAGTTGCCACAGATGCACAGATGGATTTTAATTGCATAATTTAAACTAGATCACTGATATCAGTGCATCTGTGGCAAATATAAGCTACCTGCTACTCGATTTTCTTACCTGCAATTCCGTGTCTAGCAAAACGGTTTCGGCAGGGCCGATGTCTTTTCCCTTTACCAAATTAATTAACGTTTGTGCTGCCAATTCTCCAATTTGTTTTGATGGTTGACGTACGGTGCTTAAAGGTGGGTTTAGGATAGGAGCAAGATCAGAGTTGCTGAAACCTATCAAAGCAATATCCTCTGGTATTTTGTAGTGATGATCGTTTAAATAGGCAAGCGTTTTGGTGCTCAATAAATCTGTAGCTGTAAAAATAGCTTCTGGTTGTTGTAAAAGCAGGTCGGCCATGGCTTTGGCAATATGCTCGTCTGCCTTTTGTGGGTCCGAAGTATTACAAAACTTAACCAGCTCTTCCTTGTAAGGTATCTGATGTGCTGCCAGCGCTTGCTTGTATCCTTCGAAACGCTCGTGTGTCATCGCTAAAGTAGATTTGCTGCTTAAATGGGCTATTTTTGTGTGTCCAGCTAAAATGAGATGTGCTGTTGCTTGGTAGGCGCCTTGAATATTGTTGGCAGTAACCTTATGTACATCTAATTCTCCCGTTATCCTGTCGAAAAGCACAATAGGGAAGCCTTGCGATTGCAATTCTTTCAGATGGCTAAAATCGGTAGTTTGAAAAGATGGAGAAATCATAATTCCATCTACACCGCTTGCATATAAAAGGTTAATGCAGGCTTTTTCCTGTTCATAAGATTCCTTGCTCTGCATAATGATAATTTGGTAGCCGCTTTCCGTACAAATTTGATCAATCCCATCAAGCATTTGTGCTACAAAACTATTATCTATGGCGCAGATGACCACACCAATAGAACGTGTCTTCCCAACTTTTAAGCTTCTAGCCATTCGGTTGGGCACGTAATTGTGTGCTTTAGCGTAGGCTAATACCAATTTTTTGGTTTCCTCTCCAATTTCGTGGCTATCGGTAAGCGCTCTCGAAACCGTAGAAACCGAAATATTTAAAGCTTTAGAAATATCGCGAAGGGTTATGTTGCTCATTTTTAAAATCCCTATAAAGGTAAGGTAAATTGCGAAAACTACTAAATTCTCTTTTTTTTGATCTGTTGTTTAGCTCGATTTGTAATTGAGAGCGATTTGATAGCTATATCCATTCATAATTAATAAGGATGTAAATCTGCTTTAGTTAAACCAGATTTTTTAAGCTTTAAACTGCTTTTTTTGAAAATATTTAGTTTTTAACTGTATATTTTTTATTGTTTTTTTATGTTTATTTTGAATTTTATGTTATTTTTTTAGTTTTTTGTGTTGATTTTTTGATGTAAAATTATTATATATGTGTAAAATATTTACCTGTATATGATTTTTGAAAATTATTTTAACGAATACAAGTTAATTTCTGGTGTTTTTGATGAAATGAAAGGTGTTGATGGGGTTAGAAAGCATTATGATTTGTTTATGTCGGCATTTCAAGAGGTAAATTCTTCTGAAATGGCACTTAAAGACGAGCTTGCTAAAAAACTTTTTCTAACACAAGGAATTACTTTTACGGTATATAGTAGTGGCGAAGGAATAGAGAAAATTTTCCCTTTCGATATTTATCCGCGAATTATCCAGGCCGCCGAATGGGAGTTTATAGAAAAAGGCATAAAACAGCGTTTAAAAGCACTTAATATTTTCCTCAAAGATGTGTATAGTCATCAGTTTATTATTAAAGATGGCATCATTCCGGCTTCGCTTATTTACTCTTGCCCTAATTATTTAAGAGAGATGATGAACGTTGAGGTGCCTTTTAATATTTATACGCACATCAGCGGTATTGATTTAATTAGAGATCACGATGGTTCTTATTACGTGCTAGAAGATAACCTGCGTACACCATCTGGAGTGAGTTATATGCTCGAAAATAGAAGTATCAGCTATCGTTTGTTCCCCAATCAAATTCCAGAAAATAAGGTTAGGCCAGTAAGCGACTATCCAGATTTATTGATGAAAAACCTGCTGGGCTTGGGCAACAGGCATACCAGTAGACCAACGGTGGTGCTTTTAACGCCAGGTATTTACAATTCGGCTTATTTTGAGCATACCACGTTGGCTCGTTTAATGGGCATAGAATTGGTAGAAGGTAGGGATTTGGTGGTAGATAACCATAAAGTGTACATGCGAACTACCAAAGGTTTAAAACGTGTTGATGTAATTTATCGTAGGGTAGATGATGAGTTTTTAGACCCACTGATTTTTAGGCCTGACAGTATGTTGGGAGTTCCGGGCATTTACCATGCTTACAGAAAAGGCAATGTAGCCATTATTAATGCCATGGGTAATGGCGTTGCCGATGATAAAGCGGTTTATGCTTATGTGCCTGATATGATTAAATACTATTTGAACGAAGAGCCTATACTTAAAAATGTACCTACTTTGAGAATGGAAAATGAAGATGAAAGGGAACATGCTTTACAAAATCTTCATAACATGGTGGTAAAAAGAACCAACGAGAGTGGTGGCTATGGCATGTTAATTGGCAACACTGCTACAGAAACCGAACTGAAAGAATTCGCAGAAGAAATACAGAAATCGCCGCGACAGTTCATTGCCCAGCCTATCATCAGTTTATCATCTGCCCCTTGTTACATTGATGGTAAATTGCAACCACGCAGGGTAGATTTGAGGCCTTTTGCATTAAGCGGTCCAGATGGGGTAGAAATTGTACCAGGTGGCTTAACTAGGGTAGCATTAAAAGAAGGCTCTATCGTAGTAAATTCGTCGCAAGGTGGCGGCAGTAAAGATACTTGGGTAGTAGATTAGGGATTAGGGATTAGGGATTAGGGGTCAGGTATCAGTGGTCAGGTATTAGGTGTTAGTTTTAAGGCTATTAACTATAAACCAACAAACTAAACAACCAAACAGCCAACAAGCCAAACAACTAAACAACTAACAAGCTAAACAACCAAAAAAACAACAAACCAAAGAAAAACATGCTCAGTAGAGTTGCAGAAAATATATTTTGGATGAGTCGCTATATGGAGCGCACAAACTTCCAGTTAAGAATACTTAGAACTTATTACATTGCCTCGCAAGATGGGGTGCCTTTTGTAAAGTGGGACGAAGTTTTTAGGTACTATAACCAGGGGATGCCTGCCGAAAAAGGCATGAGTGCTAACGAAGTGCTTAATTTTATCCTTTTTGATAGGGATAACGAAAGTTCTGTAGTAAATAACATTTTTAGAGCCAGAGAAAATGCCCGAAGTGCACAAGACCATATTACCAAAGAACTTTGGCAATGCTTAAATGATTTTTATCATTTTATTAGAGATAAAGCTTTACAAAGACAGCTTAACCATGGCGATCCGGTTAGTGTGCTAGACCAATTAATTAAGCAATGCATGCTCTATTATGGTATTGTAGATATTTCTATGTTTAGGAGCGAAGGTTTTAACTACCTCAATACCGGTAAGTACGTAGAAAGATTGCTGCAAATCATCAGTTCCTTAAATATGCAAATTGCAAGAACCAATGGAGAAATTAAGGATAGCATGGACATTGTGAGTTGGCGTTATTTCTTAGTGTCTATTTCGGGTTACGAGTACATTTAAAATCTCATTCGGGTACGGTAAATCCTGCACTCATATTTAAACAGGTATTGTACGAAATGCATTTTCCTCATTCTATAGCTTACAGCATAGCGCAATTAAATAGATATGCCCAACGCTTAAAACCAGAAAGCTTAGAAGACAGCTTTGATAAACTTGAGTTTGCTATTGGAAAAGCCGCCGCGATACTGAAATATAATAGTCCAGGTTCAGATTGCGAAGCTCAATTGGCTTTATTACAGTCTATCGAAACTAACATTATCAATGTTGTTCAAGTATTTAACGAATATTATTTTGGTTCATTAGTTCATTAGTTCACTTGCTGATTGGTTCACTTGTTCATTAGTTCACTTGCTCATTGGTTCATTTTCTCATTTAATTATTTACTCATTTCTGCTTCAACACCAACCTATGCGCAATCGTAATTCGTAAATCTAAAATCGTCAATCAAAAATGCCTACATATCATATCAAACACGTCACAAAATATAGCTATCCATCTGCGGTAACTGATAGTGCCAATCAAATCATATTAAGTCCGCCAACAACACCTTATCAGGATATTGTACAACACGAAATCAAAATTAACCCAGCCACTTCGGTAGATAGTTTTTACGATTATTTTGGAAACAAAGTGGGCGTGTTTACCATAGTGCCGCCCCATACAGATTTGGCCATTGTGGTAGAGGCCGAAGTGGTCACAAAAAAAGTTCCAGCTCCAAATGATTTTTGGCCAGCTAAAAACCAGTGGGAAAATATTGTGTCTCTGGCTAATCATATCGAGTTTCTCGATTTTATGAAACCTGGTGCTTCTCAATCTTTAAAACAAATTAAGCAAGAAATAGATGGACTGGTAAGTAAAGAAATGACAGTTTTTCAATTGGTAAATGAACTTTCATCTTATGTTTATGGTTTACTTACTTATCAAAAAGGAGTTACCAATGTAGAAACAGATATCGATCAAATTTGGGAGTTAAAAGCTGGGGTTTGTCAGGATTTTGCACATTTGCTAATAGAGATGCTGCGGTTGTACCAAGTACCCTCTAGGTATGTGAGTGGCTATATTTGTCCGGCGGGTAACGAGTTAAGAGGCATTGGCGCTACCCACGCTTGGGTAGAGGCTTACATACCAGATTACGGATGGATAGGCATTGACCCAACAAACAATTGCTTGGTAGGCGATAGGCACATCCGCATTGCTTTTGGACGTAATTTTAACGATTGCACACCTGTAAAAGGCACTTATAAAGGTTCTTCTGCGCATACTTTATCGGTAGCGGTTATCATTACCAACGAAAAAATTAAAATGGAAGAAGAATTGGTAACAGCAACTGATGCTTATGTAAAAGAAGTAGAAGAACCGATTGCCATTGTTAATTCTTACCAGAAATTTATTGAAATGCAACAGCAGCAGCAACAGCAATAATCTCTATCTCCTTATTGCACAGTTTAATACTAAAGGTGTTGATAAGTTAGAACGGCATAGCTAGTTTAAATTTCGGATATTTAACCTTCCATTTTGTTTAAATATGAAGTTAGTAATTGCCGAAAAGCCATCTGTAGGACGTGAATTAGCCAAAGTTTTTGGTGCAACTACTCGTAAAGATGGCTACATAGAAGGAAAGGGTTATTCTTTTACCTGGGCCTTTGGCCATTTGCTGCAATTGGCACCACCGCAAGAATATGGTTTTTACGGTTGGCGTAAAGAGCATTTGCCTATGCTGCCGCAAAAATTCAAACTTTCTATCCGTAAAATTAAAACAAAGGATGGGATGGTAGAAGATCCGGGAGTGCGCAAACAACTGGATATTATACAGAAACTGTTCGACGAATGTACCGAAATTATTGTGGCAACGGATGCTGGGCGTGAGGGCGAGCTAATTTTTAGGTACATCTATTCTTATCTAAAATGCAAAAAGCCTTTTAAGCGCTTGTGGATTTCTTCGCAAACCGACGAAGCTATTAAAGATGGTTTTAGAAACTTAAAGCCTGGCACAGAATACGATACTTTATTTAGTTCTGCGCATTGCCGTTCGGTTTCTGATTGGTTGGTGGGTATGAACGCTACGCAAGCGTTAAGTATTTCTGCTGGAAATAGGAGTGTGTTGTCTTTAGGAAGGGTACAAACCCCAACCTTGGCTATGATTTGTGCTCGTTACCTCGAAATCAAAAATTTTGTGCCTAAAACTTATTTCCAAATTGGCATTCAGTTAGATAAAGACGGACAATTGTTTAAGGCCATTTCTGTAGATAATTTTGATACCAAGGAAGAAAGCGAAGCCATTTTTGCAAAAGTAGAAGACGTAGCTTCGGGTTTTAGCAATGGCGGAAACATTACTGCCGTAGAAGCCAAACCTAGAAAAGAACCACCACCGCTGTTGCACGATTTAAGTAGCTTGCAACAAGAAGCAAACAAACGCAATGGCTTTACTGCCGATCAAACTTTGGGTTTATTGCAAAACCTGTACGAGAGCAAATTGGTAACCTATCCGCGTACAGGCAGCCGCTACATTGGCGATGATATTTTTGCTACCGTGCCAACGTTAATTGCCAGCTTAACAGATCATCCGCAATTTGCAAAACAGGCAATAGCTTTAGGCGAAATGACGCTTAATAAGAGGAGTGTAAATGCCAAAAAAGTAACCGACCACCATGCTGTGCTCACTACGGGTATTAAGCCAGGTTCGTTAAGTAAAGATCATCAGGCCATTTACGATATGGTAGCCGGGCGTATGCTCGAAGCTTTTCATCAAGAATGCGTAAAAGAAGTAACAAAAATTACCATTCAATCGGAAATTACTTTTATGGCCAATGGTACGGTAATCCGCTCTGCGGGATGGCGCTCGGTATTTAATGATGTAGAAGACGATAAGAAAGACGAGGATAATCCAGCTTTGCCAAAAGTAAAAAAAGGAGAGGCCTTGCCTATTGTTAACAAAGCTTTGCTAGAGAAACAAACTAAGCCAAAGGCGATGTATAACGAAGCGTCCTTGTTAAAATCTTTAGAAACCTGTGGTAAGGAAATTGAAGACGAAGAACTGCGTTATGCCATGAAAGATAGCGGTTTGGGTACGCCAGCTACTCGTGCGGCTATTATCGAAACCTTGTTAACAAGAGAATACATCATCCGCGAAAAGCGAAATCTAGTGCCAACCGCTAAAGGTTTGGCGGTGTACGATATTGTAAAAGAAAAACGAATTGCACAAGCTGAGTTAACTGGCGCTTGGGAGAAACGCTTAGAAGAAATTAGATCTGGAGGTACTTCGGTACAAGAGTTTAAAAGCGAAATTATAGATTATACCCGTAGCATTACACAAGAGCTATTAACAGATGGCGCTGCTATATCTAGTCAGTTGGCAGCACCTGCAGTTTAGGGATTAGGGACTAGGTGTCAGTGGTCAGGTATTAGTGGCTAGGTGTTAGTGGTTAGGAGTTAGTCTTGATTTTCAGTATTACATTATTTCCGTTTTTTAGTGGGGTGGTAGCATACCAAAGTATTTCCTTTATAAATTAGACCACAAATCATTTCCCTTAATCCATCGAAGTAAAAATTACCGTCCAATGTTCATTCCTGTTGGCTTTAGCCAACGGTATATCTCAAAATTCCATTAAAGGCTTTAGCCAAATCTACTTTTAGCTAACTAGCTCCTTGTACCTAATCCCTAGCCCTTCATTTAACTGAAGCTAATGTAAAACCTCTTATAGCATTTACAGCTATTCAACCAGACTAATCCCTAACCCATAATTTAACTGAAGCCAATATAAAATCTCTTATAGCACTTGCAGCTATTCATTCAAACTAATCCCTAAAACCTAATCCCTAACCCCTGATCCTTTAATTAAAACTTTCCGTCAAAAAATCTTGTTATGCTTAGTAAAGAACGAAATTATGTTAAGCATTATAAGAGAAACACCACCACATGTATTTGGCGTTAGAGCCACGGGCCAAGTAACGGCCGAAGATCTTAAAAGTGTATTGTTGCCCGGGCTAGAGGTGCTTACACAGCAATATGGCGAAATTTATTACCTATTGGTATTAGAAACACCCGTTGAAAATTTTACTGCTGGAGCTTGGTTTCAAGATATGATTGCGGGCCTAAAGCATTTTACCAAATGGAAAAAAGCGGCCATAGTTACCGACGAAAAAGCAGTAGAAAAATTTACAGATGCTTTTAGTTATGTCGCCCCAGGAGAGTTCAAAGGCTTTCCTATGGCGCTTTTAGATGATGCAATAGATTGGTTAAATGTTAAAGATGAGGCACAATGAGATGGATTAAAAATATAGCTGCAGGGCTGGTAGGTTCGGTAGCCTTAAACATACTTCACGAAATCGTGAGAAAAAATGTAAATAATGCGCCAGAGGTAAATTTACTTGGTGCCGAAGCAGTCAATAAAACTTTAAGTGAATACGGAAGGCCAATACAAAACCCTAAAGATTTGCATAAAGTGACTTTGGAGCTAGACTTAATAGCCAACGCCGCATATTACAGCGCTATTGGCGGCAGTGGTAAATACATTTGGCCAAAAGCAATAGTTATGGGTTTAAGCGCTGGTATTGGAGCTTTAAAACTTCCTAAACCTTTGGGCCTAGATCCAACGCCTGTAGCAGAAACCAGTCAAAAACAAGCCTTAACCGTTGGTTATTATTTATTTGGGGCACTGGTAACCGCTATAACACTAAAAACAATTTTAAAACCTTAAAATACAAAACAATGGATAACTCAAGAGATAGTTCAAATAACACGCAAAATACAGCAGATCATATTAAAACGCTAGAAGGAAAAGAAGCGGTTGAAAAATTACAAGAATTAGCAAAAGGCGCAGAAAACTGTTTCTTCTGCACCAGTATAAAAACTGGATTGCCACTTTCGGTAAGGCCTATGTCGGTGCTAGATGTAGACGATAAAGGTAACCTTTGGTTCATGAGCCAAGTAGATAGCAGTAAGAACAAAGAAATTGAAGCCGATCCTTTTACGCATCTCTTTTTTCAGCACCATAAAAATTCTGGCTTTTTAAATGTTTACGGCATTAGCGAAATCATTGAAGACAGAAAGAAAATAGAAGAACTTTGGAACCCGTTATTAAAAGTGTGGTTTCAAGACGGAAAAGACGATGAAAAAATAAGTGTGATTAAAGTAGAACCAACTGACGTTTACTATTGGGATACCAAACATGGCGAAGCTGTAGCATTTATCAAAATGGCTGCTTCTATTATTACGGGAAAAACCATGGATGATTCGGTAGAGGGCAAATTGGAGGTGTAGCCAAGTATTACCAACATTGTAATATAGCCCCGATAGTAGCGAGCACGTAGCGGCAAACCTATATGTTTGCCCGAAGTAAAGCGAATAGCGGGACTGAAGAGCGCAAAGGCTTACTGTTTTTGCGCTTCTACTTTTAAAACACTTTTGGCGTAGTGCAGGCTTATTGGTAAATTGCTCCATCATGAACCGTAAACTATTCCTGTCTTCTTTATTGCCGGCTTCGGCCATGTTGTATGCCTTTAAAAGCAAAGCATCCGTTTCTTCATCTAGCGAGCAGTTTAAACATAAAAAGCCTCCATATTTAAAGCAAGGCGATATTATTGGCATCACTTGCCCGGCGGGATATATTACTCATGAAGAAATTGAACCAGCAATACAACAAATGGAAAGTTGGGGCTTTAAGGTAATTAAAGGAAAAACGGTTGGCGATAGAGATTTTACCTTCGGCGGTACAGATGAGGAGCGTTTAACAGATTTGCAAAGTATGTTGAACGACCCAAGTATTAAAGCCATTATGTGTGCTCGCGGTGGCTACGGAGCCGTTCGTATTGTAGATCAGTTAGATTTTAGTGTTTTCAAGACATCGCCCAAGTGGCTTATTGGTTTTAGTGATATTACCATTTTGCACTGCCATTTAAACAGCAATTATCGCTTTGCAAGCATTCATTCTAAAATGTGTAATAGCTTTCCTACCGATTGGAGCAAGGCAGAACCCATACAAATAGAAACGATTAAATCTATCGAAAAGGCGTTAAAAGGAGAGGAGCTGATGAAATATGAAGCTCCTTACCAATTAAATAACAGAGTTGGAAATGCCGAAGGAGAATTAATTGGCGGCAATTTGCGCTGTATCGAAAACTTAATGGGCAGCGTTTCAGCAATTAAAACCGATGGCAAGATTTTGTTTGTAGAAGATGTTGGCGAATATCTGTATAGCATAGACCGTATGTTTTACAACCTAAAAAGAGCAGGGAAGTTGAGCAAGCTTAAAGGCTTGATTATAGGTGGGTTCAGAATTAAAAAAGATGATGATAACGATGGTTTCGGCAAAACTTTAGAACAAATTGTGATGGATAAGGTAAAAGAATTCGATTATCCGGTTTGCTTTGATTTTCCGGTGGGGCACCAAAAAGCCAATTATGCTTTAAAGTGTGGGGTAAAACATCGGTTAAGCATTACCACACAAGCAACTATTTTGCAAGAACTGCCTTAAATTGGATTTAAACCAATGTGATAAACAGGTGTTTCTTGTAGTCTTGAAGCCACAATAATTTCTACACCATTGGCAACTTGGGTAAATAAGCTGTTTACCAAATCTGGGCAATTGTTTTCTTTACTTAAATGAGATAAGAAAAGATGGCTCATAAAGGCAGAGCGATGATTTACAAATAAATCTAAGGCCTTTTGATTAGATAAGTGCCCGTTGCCACCACTTATTCTTCGCTTTAAGAAGTAAGGATAATTACCTTTTTCAAGCATTTCATCACAGTAGTTAGCTTCCAAAAAAACGGCGTGGCACTGTTTAAAATGATGAACTAGGTTTTGGCAATGATCTCCTATATCGGTAAATACACCAATTTTAATATCTTTATGAGCTACCGTAAAACTATGTGGCTCGGCGGCGTCATGTAATTTAGGGAAAGCAATGATTTGCAAACTGCCAATGTTAACTGGTAAGGTGCCACAAAATGTATAAACCAAATGTTCGGGGAGCAACTGCTTACCACTTAATCGTGTTTTTTCGGTAATGTAAATAGGTAGTTGATGTTTTTTTGCCAATACAGGTAAACCTTTAATATGGTCAGAGTGCTCGTGACTAATGAAAATAGCCCTCACTTTCTGTATATCTAAACCTAGTCTGGCCAAGCGGGTTTCGGTTTCTTTACAGCTTAGGCCAGCATCAATTAACACAGCATCTTCATCGTTTCCAATGTAAAAGCAATTGCCATTGCTGCCGGTATTTAATGAGGTAATGTATAATGACATGTTTGGCAAAGTTCGAAATTTTAAAGCGTTCCTTTGAGGGTAAATTTTTAACATTCGCAAATTATGCCTCAAAATGAAGCAGTTTGTAACCAAAACAGGTTAGCGCAGCATACCATTTTTCTATTCAGAATACACCGCAAGAGCATTGCTAGTATAAAAAAGGCAATAAGATTAGGTAAACAATAAAAGACCTGTATTTGCTGATAAATTTATGTTTGATTGAAGAAAATGTATTTGTATATAGAATTAAAATTAGGCTTATCTTTCAGATTTTCAGATTGTTGTGTGTTTTTGTGGCCTGCTGTTTCAAGTGCTTGCGCATAGCAAGGGTATTTATAATTAATTAGTAGCTAAAGTTGTAAATGTGAATTGTTAAAAAATATCTCGAAAAAAATAATCTCAAAAAAAGAAAGAATTGCTTGTTTATTCCGTTTAAATGATATATTTGACCAATAAATTAAAATTATAACAATGGAAAAATTTGCAAAAGTTAAAGAAGTAGTAGCTGCTATCGAGGCAGACGTAGAGAAATTTTATAATGCAGGTAATTCAGCTGCAGGAACTAGAGTACGTAAAGCAATGCAAGATCTTAAAGGTTTAGCACAAGAAATCCGTACTGAAGTTACAGAGAAAAAAATAGCGCAAAATAGTTAAAACGCTCAAAAGTAATTTTTGGAAGACCTTGTTTAAATGCAAGGTCTTTTTTTATGTATAAAGGCCAAATCATTTAAATGCTTTTGTATTTTTAAGATTTAAAACAAATAAGAAATGATTGCAGTACAAGTTACTTACAAAGTAAAGGCTGATTTTGTAGAAGAAAACAAAAACAATATCAATACCTTTTTAGCTGATTTTAAAGAAATGCAGACCAGTAGGTTTTTATACCATGTGTATGTAAAAGAAGATGGATTAACGTTTGTACATGTGTCCATGTATGAAAGTGCGGCTATACAAGAGCAAGTGCTAAGTACACCTTCTTTTGTAAAATTCCAACAGCATAGAGACGAAAGTGGTTTAACCGAATTGCCTATCATCGAGAATTTAACTCATTTAGGTTCTTCTATCAGCCTAATTAAATAGAATTTGGTAGAGATAAAAATTTAGGTCTAGCATAACCTATTGCTAGATCTATTTTTACGTTGAAGTAATTGTGGCCACGGCTTGGTGCATAATTTTTAAGCTGCTTTGCATCTCATCTATTGTTAAATTACCAAAACCAATACGTATGGCTGTGGTTTTTCTATTCTGGTAAAGTAAGTTTTTAGGAATAAACAGTTGGTGTTGCTTGCAAATTTTAGATAGTTGCATTAGCGAAATAGGAATGTTCCATCTTAACCACACCGCTAAACCGCCTTTGGGTATAGTAAAAGATACTTTGTTCCCGAAAAGGGTTTCAATTAGCTTACAGCAATGGTCGCGGCGTTCTTGGTAAACTTTCAACGATTTTTTGAGGTGCCTGTGCATATCGCCCTCGGCAATCATTTCTGCCAAAACCTGTTCCATAACCACGTTGCCCTGCCCGTCTAAAATACTTAGGTATTTCTGCATTTCTTCGATGAAATTTTTGGGAGCAACTACAAAACCGCTACTAAAAGAAGTCGATAGTGATTTTCCGAAAGAACCCACGTAAATTACCATTCCATCTACATCTGCACTAGCTAAGGGCATAATAGTGCTTTTCTCGTATTGGAAATCATAATCGTAATCGTCTTCTATAATGATAAAGCCATACGTTTTAGCTAATTGTAAAAGTTGTACCCTCCGTTGTGCACCTAAGCTAACCGTAGTAGGGTAATGGTGGTGCGGCGTAATGTAAACTGCCCTAATTTTGGTGGTTTTAAGCTTGGTAGCCAATTGCTCTACATCTATACCGTGCTCATCTACCGCTATGGTTTGCACCTGAGCGCCCGCTTCATGAAAAATCATGTTTGCGGTAAATAAACTCAATTCGCCAACAATTACTACATCTTTAGGTGCAATAATTAGTTTGGCAACAACATAAAGGCTCATTTCTGTGCTACGGGTAACTAGCAGGTTGTTTTTACCAATATGTAATCCGCGAGAGCTATTAAGGTAATTACTTAATTGATCTTTGGCTTGTTGGCTGGCCAATAGTGGGTTACTTAGTTTTCTGAGTGTACTTTTTCGTTTTAGATTAGCACTATACAGGCTAGATAATTGCTTTATTTCTGTTAAACGGATATCTGCCGAACCATCATTAAATTGATAAGTACATTCGCTCAACTCAAACAGATTGTCTAATACGTTAGATTGCTTAAAGTGATAGCCAGTTTGCAGTGGGTAACTTGCTAAAGAAACCAAAGCATCATACGGTCGTTCGGTTGTTTTTCGCTGATGGTCCATTACATAAGCACCTTTGTTTGCCTCAATCGCAATCCAACCTTGGTGGTGTAGGTCTTGGTAGGCGGCAATTACCGTTTTACGGTGCAGTTGCAGCAAATCGCTCAATGTTCTGCTGCCAGGTATTTTACTTCCCGGTAGCAAGTACCCTCGCTGTATGGCATTAACGAGTTGTTGTGCCAGTTGTAAGTAAATGGGTGTTTTTGAGTTTCTGTCTAATTGGATAAAGCTTAAAAAAGGAACTCGAGCCGGACTACTCATATTCTTAAAACTGGACTATTTGAATGTGCCGGAAAGATACGAGTTTTGTGCCAAAGTCAGAAAGTGATTAGTCTGAAAGACCGATGATGTGGCTTAACAATAAAGCAATTTAACAATACAACAGTCTAGAAAGTGAATAAAATTCTACTACCAATGCTAACGCTTGCTTCGGTTAGTGCTTTTGCGCAAGAAATAAAGCAAGATACCACCAAGCTCAATGAAATTGTAATTTCAGAAAATAGATTGCAAACGCCTTTTAATAAGTTGGCAAGAAATATCCAACTAATTACCAAAGAAGATATCGCTAAGATGCCTGTTAAATCTATCAACGAGGTGTTAAGTTTTATTGCAGGGGCCGATGTTCGGCAGCGTGGCCCTTTTGGCACCCAGGCAGATATCAGCATAGATGGAGGAACTTTTGAGCAAACCCTCATTTTGCTGAACGGTGTAAAGATTTCTGATGTGCAAACGGCTCATCATTCCATGAATATTCCCGTGCCATTAGCCGCTGTAGAGAGAATTGAGGTACTAAAAGGACCTGCTGCTAGAATTTATGGCATTAACGCCCTAACTGGAGCAATTAATATCGTTACCAAAACCAGCAATCAAAATACATTAGACATAAATGTGCAAGCGGGTTCTTCTTTCGAAAATAAGACTTTAGGCGATGGTAAAGGTATTTATGGCGGCTCATCGGCACAATTGTCCGTTAACATGGCTGGCAAAAAAAGTCAGCATTTGGTGGGTTTTGGCCTAACCGACTACAATGGGCAGCGTTACAACAGTAGCACTTACGATCATAAGTTTTTTTATCAAGGTAATATTGATTTTGATGCAAAGAACAAATTGAATTTAATGGGCGGCTACATAGATAATGCTTTTGGTGCAAGTGGCTTTTACGCGGCTCCCGGAGATAAAGAAGCATTTGAAATTGTAGAAACTGCTTTATTTGTAGTAGGCTCATCACATCATTTGAGCAATAATTTCAGTTTGCGGCCAAGAGTAAGTGCCCGCTACAATTGGGACGATTATCGCTATTTCCGTAACGATTTAACCAGGGCTAGATCGCTTCATCAAACCAAAGTTTGGTCGGCCGAAGTGAACAGTACTTTGCATACGGGCATTGGAGATTTTGGTTTTGGTTTAGAAAGCCGTTCTGAGGCTATCGAAAGCACTAATATTGGCGATAGGGAAAGATACAACCACGGCGTATATGCCGAGTACAAAACAGAAGCGCTAAACAATTTACTGTTAAACATTGGTACTTATGTTAATTACAATACGCAGTATGGTTGGCAGGCATTTCCTGGCTTAGATGCTGCTTATTTATTCGCCCCAAAATGGAAATTGGCTTTCAATGTTGGCTCTAGTCAGCGTATTCCGTCTTTTACCGATTTGTATTTGAACCAACGTCCGGGCAATATTGGCAACCCAAATCTAACTTCCGAAAATGCTTGGCAATATGAGCTATCATTACAATACAAATTAGATAATTTTCAAATACAGGGTGGATATTTTTACCGCAACATATCAGATTTTATTGATTGGGTAAGAAATTCGGCTGCGGTGCCTTATCAACCTCAAAACTTTGGGAACAACAAAATACAAGGCTTTAATGTAAGTATAGGCCAATCGCTAAGTTTAAGTAATAAAAGTTCGTTAAACTACCAGTTAAGCTATAATTATTTGCATGTTGGCCAAATAAGTTACACGAATAATGTAACCTCTAAATATGTGTTAGAAAACTTGAAACATCAAGCTTTAGGTAGATTGATTTACAAATACACCAATTGGCAACTTACTTTGGGCACAAGGTGGATAGAACGAGAATTGAAAAACCCTTATTTAATTACAGATATACGTTTGCTTTACGGAAAACAACAATGGAATTTATATGCCGATGTAACCAATTTGTTTAATAAAGAATACATAGAAGTTGCTGCGGTACCCTTGCCAAAAAGATGGTTTTCGGTAGGTGCCAATTACAAGTTTGTATTGTAAACACTTTATTTCATTGCCAAATATGAAGCAATAATTCTTGTAAAATTGTTTTGAAGTTAGCTGCTTTCGTTTAAGCTTTGGTAGCAAATGTTTTGTTAAGTAAGAAATTAATTGATAGTGATGTTAGAAAAAATGGAAGTTCATCAAAGCTTTGCCATTTACTCACTATCAATTATTTTGATCTCATTGCCTTAATCATTTTATAAGTTCGTTTGTCGGCTCTAGCATTTTGTAACGAAATAACGGCCCAAACGGCCGCTGGTATCCATCCAATTAAAGTAATTTGTAATATCAGGCAAATAATTCCCGTAAGTATTTTGCCGCGAAGTAGAAACGAAATAAAAGGAAAAAAAATGGCGATTAAGGTCATGCGATAAAAATTATATACTTGAAGATAACAGTTTTTATTTAATTCTCTTCATCAACTGTAAAGTGCTCTTTAAGCACAATTAAAACCTGTAAGCTTTATAGGTTTTGGTAAGTTTGGTCAACTAGAAAAGATATTGCAGTCTTAATTTTTTCTCTACCATGGTCGCTTTTAAGATCTAATCCGCAGAAAATATTGCCGTTATAAGTTGTACTTAAATTAAGATAGTAAATTCCAGCAACCAAAATTGCGGCTATAGCCCTGTAGTCTTCAGCTTTATCCTTAAAATAAGGGTCTGTAATATTTTGAAGAATAAGCTCGCCGTTTGCCTCTTGGTCTTCGGCTAGTTTTTTTAACGAATTGCGTTGCTGAGATAAGCGCCACAAAAGCACTTTCTGAAATTCTTTGTTTGTATAAACATAATCGAACTGTTCTAAAAACATATCCGTTAAAAAATCTTTACCACCGTCTGTAATTGTTTGTGGTACTTTTTCGCCTTTTACATTGCTCCAAAAATCTTGAGAGCTAATATACTGATCCAATAATTGGTCTGTTCCGCCAAAATACTTGTAAATTAATTTTTTATCTAATCCCGCAGTTGCGGCAATATCATTTACTTTTAGTGCCGCATAGCCTTTGGTTTTTAAAATTTTTCCTACTGCATCTAAAAACCTTTGCTTACTTTTTTCTTTGCTTCTTGCTGTGCTGGCAGCTGTATTTTTTTCCATAAGGTGTAAAATGCTACTTCAATAGCATAAAAATATTTTTAATAATATCACTATTTAGTGACTTTGTGTATATTTGTTCAAACTCATTTTAAAACAACAGTTTACAAAGTAAAGAATTATATATTTTAAACGGCAATAAATACTCCCTACACTACCTTTTGAAGTAATAAAAATGGTTTAAACCTTAAAGATATTTGTACGTTAACGTTAATCTCGTGCCCGCTGCCTCATTTAGCGGGCTTTTTTTTGGATTACCTTATGTAGATATTTCATTTGGGCGTTCCCCAAGGGGCGGGCTATACGCTAAATCTTTTTTGTGTTGCTGTAGTAAACAAATGAATGTTTTTACAACAAAAAAGGATATCGATACTATCCCTAACGCGAACGCGCTGCCTTGTAACAACGCAACGAGCTAAAATACAAGAGCGTAGAGAGCAGAAAGCGGAGAGCGTAAGCACTGGAGAATTGCCGAGAGTAAAAGTGTTTTTTTGAAATTGATAGGCTTTTGTTTAAATAGCGGTCTTAGGTGCAAATCCAAACCGATACTGAACCCGCTTGGCAGGTAAATTCTGCCCATCCATCTTGCCCTACCGTAATTTCTTCAGATGCGTGGCCTAATGCGTCTACCATTTTTCTCCCAGCGTACTGCTGGCCCATTTCCATGCGTTTATAACCCTCGTCGCCATTAGAAAGTACTACCGCTAGTCCGGCATTTTCTTTTTCTTCGCCACCATCTCTAGTCCATCCAATGCAATTGGCGTGATCAAGATAATCGCGTTGCAAACCGTAAGCCTTTTGTTTTCTAAGCTGTAACAAAGTTTCTAGTTGTGGCAAATGTCCAATAGTAACTTGGTGGTCTTGCCCATCAGTGCCTTTATCCGTGTAAGTAGATCCGTATAGATCGGTGTAAAACACGCAAGGATATCCGGCTTCTCTAAGTAAAATTAAGGCGTAGGCATGTGCTCTAAACCAAGGTTCTACAATTTGTTCTAAAGATTGCAGCGGCTGGGTGTCGTGGTTTTCTACAAAAGTCACAGCTAGCTCTGGTCTTGTAGCTACAAGTGTACCATCAAAAATTTGCATTAAATTATAATCATTTCCTATTTTAGAAGCCTGAGAGAAATTGGCTTGCAGACAGGTGTCAAACAACGACATTCTCGCTTCGGTAAGGTCTGCATAGGTTAACAAAGATTGCAGGTCGTTAGGCGCCCAATATTCGCCCACGGTAAATAGTTCTTTCTGTAGGGTTCCTCTTAAATGATCTAACCACTCGTTGTAAAAGTTGGCCGGTATGTGCTTAATGGCATCTAGTCTACACCCGTCAAAACCTAAGGTTTGATGCAGCCATATTCCCCAAGCTTTAAGCTCTTCTCTAACTGCTGGGTTTCTAAAATCGATATCAGAAAGCATCAAATAATCGTAATTGCCGTTTTCTTGATCTAAAACTTCTTCCCAACCTTCGCCATATTGGTTTTGTATGCTATATAGCGCTGTTTCTCCAGTTTTATGATCGTAATCTACACCACTAAAACATTGAAAATCCCACTGAAATTTGGATACTTACCGTTTCTACCTGGGTAGGTAAAACGAGTAAAAGTATCAATTTCAAAAGGCTCTGATATAAATTCGTTTCTGTTTTGAGGGTTAACTTTTCTTACTGTAACTGCTTCGGTTTGGTCGCCGCCCCCTAAATGATTAAGTACAATATCTACATAAACTTGCAGACCTGCTTCTTGTGCATTTTTAATGGCGGTAATAAGCTCATCTTTTGTGCCATATTTAGTTCTTATGCTTCCTTTTTGGTCAAATTCGCCAAGGTCGTAAAGATCATAAGAATCGTAACCTATAGAGTTTTTACCAGCCATTCCTTTGTGCATGGGAGGCAACCACAAGCTATCAAATCCTTTGGCCTTCAAATCCTTTGCGTCAGCAGCTAATTTATTCCACAAACTGCCATCGGCAGGGTAGTACCATTCAAAGTACTGTAGCATGGTAAAGTTTTCCATTAGGGTTGTTTTAAACGGATAAGTTTGGTGTTTTTTATTTGTACCACCAATTGCCGGAAATAACAATAAATGTGGCGCAAATGTTTTTAATTAAAATAATGTAATTAATGTAAAACAAAGATGGCCTACAACTGTTCTTTGTTTCGGAACAGGCGGACTGACGGAAGATGGGAAACCGGAAAGTCCGCTGATGTTTCCACTCAATCACTTAATTTTTTATTATGCCTAATAACTCTACAGATACAAATGTGTCTAAATTACAGCAAGATGCCCCAGTAAGTGCATTGCCTCAACTTTCTAACTCATCAGTGCAATCTGTTACTGTTTCAACAAATGGTAAATCATCAACAGAATTGCCAAAACCATTTTTCTTATACCCTAAAGATGGACTTTATGGTTTGTTATAAAAATAAGCGTGGTGTGTGATGATTTAGCTATTCATTAATAGCTAATTTGACACACATCTATTTGACTTCAAATTATTTGTAATTAGGTAGTTTAGGCCAATTTATCAAAATTGATAGATTGGTCTATTTTTTTGTAGCCCTATAATTTCGTTTTTCAAAATACCTGGCAATTCCAATTTCTACAAAATATCTTCTTAAAACATTTGGTTTCCAAAGCAGCATCAAGAAAAGTAATGTTAGGCAAAAGGTAGCTGCCATAAACCCTTTAACATGGCTGCCAAAAAATAATGATAGCGAAAAAGATAGTGTAATGATAACAAGGAATATGACTACCAAAAAAGCAAAAATAATGCTGGTTTTGGTAAGTAAATTCGCTAATAAATACCATACAATACCTAATGTTTTATGTTTTTGTATTTTTAGTTTTGCTGTAGCATTGTTTTTTAGCGTATCAAAACGGGCGGCTATTAGAAGAGGTAATTTTTTCTGCATACTTTAATGTTGTATTAAATTAACCCTGTCACTACAGAAAATGTTTGCCGAAAGTTTAGATTGGTTTAAAAAGATATTAAAGCTATAGATGAAAATATGTAGTATTTATGCAAGCTTAATGTTACATTCTATTAAATTAATTGATTTTTTAGTTGATTTAGTTAATTTTGGAGTGTTGAAAAAAGCACTACACATATTACTTTTAAGTTTTTACTTGCTTTCGTGTACCGAATTACACGAACTCACAAAGCTTCCTGTGCTTTTTCAGCATTATTTTGAACATAAAAGTCTAGATAAAGACATCACCTTCTTGGCTTACCTAGAGCATCATTACAACGATGTACCTCATACGGATAACGACAAGGAGAGGGATGATCAGTTACCTTTTAAAACACATGAGCTTTTTGCTAGCACTGTAATTAGTCCGGCGTTGCCACCTTCTTTTGAGGTTATTCCAAAAAAGGTTTGTCAAATTCTACAGAAACAAAAAATCCTGATCAACAACGATCATATCCCGAATTCGGCCTTTGCCGGAAAAATTTGGCAACCGCCAAAAACCGTTTCTTAATTACACATAGTTAAACTATTTGTCTGCTTTAATTGGTAGTGTTGATTGTTCCGTATTCTTAGGAACGACACGACCTGTAAGAGCTATTTAGAAACGAAATCCATATTTTTCATGCTGAATAAAATAATTGAGTTTGCCATCAAAAACAAACTCATTGTAGGGCTATTTACCATTGCCCTCATTATATATGGTAGCTTTGAGCTTACCAAATTACCAATTGATGCCGTACCAGACATTACGAACAATCAGGTACAAATTATTACCACGGCGCCTTCTTACGGTGCTACCGACATTGAACGGTTGGTCACTTTTCCGGTAGAACAGGCCAATAGCAACATTGCAGGCATCAAAGAAATTAGAAGCTACAGTCGCTTTGGACTTTCTCTAGTTACCTTGGTTTTTAACGATGATGTTGATGTATATTGGGCTCGCCAACAAGTTGCAGAGCGCTTGCTGGTGGTACAAGAGCAAATCCCGAAAGGAATAGGAAAACCAGAAATGGGTCCAATTTCTACAGGTTTGGGGGAGATTTACCAATACGCCGTAAAACCTAAAAAAGGTTATGAAAAGCGCTACGACATTACCGAACTGCGCACCATACAAGATTGGGTGGTAAGGCGACAGTTGTTGGGTGTTAAAGGCGTGGCCGAAGTGAGCAGTTTTGGCGGTAAGCTGAAACAATATCAAGTAACCATCGACCCAAATAAATTGGTGGCGAACAAAGTTACCATCGCCGAAATTTTTGATGCTTTAGAAAACAACAACCAAAACACTGGCGGTGCTTATATCGAAAAACAGGCTTCGGTGCTTTACATTAGAAGTGAAGGCTTAATTGGTACCAAAGAAGATATCGAAAATGTGGTGGTACGAACCAGCGAAAACTCAACACCACTATTGATAAGAGATGTGGCCAATGTAGAAATCGGCGCTGCCACTAGATACGGTGCTTTAACTTTTAACAACGAAGGCGAAGTTTCTGGCGCTATTGTGATGATGCTAAAAGGTGCCAATAGCAATGTGGTGATCGATAACATCAAAGCTAAAATTGCGCAGATTGCTGAAACCTTGCCAGAAGGCGTGGAGATTGTGCCTTTCTTAGACCGTACCAGCATGGTAAACAATGCCATTAAAACGGTAGAAACCAATTTGCTAGAGGGTGCGCTGATTGTGGTTTTCGTGTTGGTAATTTTCTTGGGTAACCTCAGAGCCGGTTTCATTGTGGCATCGGTTATTCCGCTTTCTATGTTGTTTGCCATTATCATGATGAACATTTTCGGCGTGAGTGGCAACCTGATGAGCTTAGGTGCCTTAGATTTTGGGCTGATTGTAGATGGTGCCGTAATTATTGTAGAAGCGGTAATGCACCAACTCGGGCACAGTAAAAGGTTCGCTGGTATTTCCTTCCTTAAACAAGACCAAATGGATTTGGAAGTGAAAAGCGCTTCCTCTAAAATGATGAACAGTGCCGTTTTCGGGCAAATCATTATCCTAATTGTTTACTTGCCAATTTTCAGTTTACAGGGTATTGAAGGCAAAATGTTTAAGCCAATGGCACAAACCGTTGCTTTCGCTTTGCTGGGTGCATTTATTCTTTCGCTTACCTACATCCCAATGATGTCTAGCTTGTTTTTGAGCAAGAAGATTAAAACGGAGCCTAATATTTCCGACAAAGCGATGGCCAGAGTAGAAAACCGTTACGAGCGCTTGTTGCAAAAAGTATTGGGTTTCCCAAAAACTGTGCTTGCCATTGTGTTGGGTTTGTTTGTTACTGCCGTGGTAATTTTGGCCAACTTGGGTGGCGAGTTTATCCCATCCATAGAAGAGGGCGATTTTGCGGTAGAAACTCGGGTACTTTCGGGCAGTAACCTGAATACTACCATAGAAAACGTACAGAAAGTAGCGGGCATCCTTAAAGAAAGATTTCCGGAGGTCAAGAATATCGTTACTAAAATTGGAAGTAGTGAAGTGCCAACAGAACCGCTACCAATGGATATGGGCGATATGATCATCAACCTTAAACCTAAAAGCGAGTGGACTTCTGCTAAAAGTTTTGATGAGCTAGCCGAAAAAATGGGCGAAGCATCGAGCGAAATTCCTGGCGTAACTACTAGTTTCCAATTTCCGGTGCAAATGCGCTTTAACGAGTTGATGACTGGCGCCCGCCAAGATGTAGTGTGTAAGATTTTTGGAGAGGATTTTGATACGTTGGCGCTATACGCTAAAAAACTGGGCAATTTAGTGCGTACGGTAAACGGGGCGACAGAAATGTACGTAGAACAAATTACGGGAACACCACAGATTGTAATTCAATATAATCGGGCAACCATTGCGCAATATGGACTGAACATTGCCGATATCAATAGAAATGTGAACACCGCTTTTGCCGGCCAAAGTACAGGTTTGGTATTTGAAGGCGAGAAACGTTTTGACTTGGTGGTTCGTTTGCAGAACGATAAACGACAAGACATTAAAGATGTACAAAACCTACTCATCCCTACGTCAGATGGTAACCAAATTCCACTTTCGCAAGTGGCAGATGTGGCTTTGGTAAACAGTCCAAGCCAGATCCAAAGGGAAGATACCAAACGCAGAATTTTAGTAGGTTTTAACGTAAGCGGTAGAGATGTAGAAAGCATTGTAACCGAATTGCAGGAAAAAGTAAAGGCCGAAATTAAGTTGCCAACGGGTTATACCATCACTTATGGCGGTTCTTTTGAAAACCTAAACGAAGCAAAATCGAGGTTGATGGTGGCCGTTCCAGTATCCTTAGTTCTTATTTTCTTGTTGTTGTACTTCGCCTTTGGCTCTATTAAGTACGGTTTGCTTATTTATACGGCTATTCCTCTATCAGCTATTGGCGGTATTTTCTTATTGGCGCTTCGCGGATTGCCTTTCAGTATAAGTGCCGGTGTAGGTTTTATTGCCCTATTTGGTATTGCCGTGCTCAACGGAATTGTATTGGTAGCCGAGTTTAATAACATTAAAAAAACAGGAGAACAGGACATGAAAAAAGTGGTGTTGAAAGGTACAAAAACACGTTTACGACCGGTATTGATGACTGCTTTTGTAGCATCTTTGGGTTTCTTGCCAATGGCGATTAGCAATGGTGCAGGAGCTTCGGTGCAACGTCCGCTGGCTACGGTGGTAATTGGAGGTTTAATGATTGCCACTTTGTTAACGCTTTTTGTACTGCCTATTTTATATGTGAGTTTTGAGAAAGGCTTGTTGCGCAGAAAGAAAACGCCAAAAATCGTGACGATGATTTTGTTGCTGTTAGGTTTTGGTATTTCATCTGCCAATGCCCAACAACCAATTACGTTAAGTGCAACCTTAGATAGCTTGTACAAAAACAACATCAGTTTAAAGAGCGCTCAGCTTAAAGCAGATTACAGCCAGCAATTGAGTAAAACGGCAACTACCATTGCCCCGCTAAATATCAATGGCGAATATGGCAAGTACAATAGCAATTTGATGGATAACAAACTGAGCGTTAACCAAAGTTTCAGCTTGCCGAATGTGTACGCAAGGCAGAAAGATAAATTCTTGGCCGAATGGAAAACATCGCTTTTGCAAAGAGAATTAAGCAAAGCTGATTTGACGAAATTGACCACGCAGGTTTTTTATGATTTGTTGGCAGTTGAGCAGTTACAGAAATTGTATTTAGATGCCGATAGTGCTTATCAAAAACTGAAACAATTGGCAGAGTTGAGGTTAAAAACTGGCGAAAGTAGTCTGTTGGAAAAGGCCAGTGCCAATAACCAAATTCTACAACTAAATACCAAATTGAGCAACCTAGAGGTTGAAGCTTTGGTGTTGCAACAGCAGTTAGCATTTTTGCTCAATACCAATGCGGTTTTAAAACCACAGGCAGAAAGTTTAAAAGCTAAACCAACATTTGCAGATACGCTTGCTTGGGCAAATCATCCCTTAATTAAACTGCAACAGCAGGAAGAAAAAACAGCCGAGGCGACTACCAAAATGGAACAGGCAAAATTGCTTCCAGAGTTTAACGTGGGGTACAACAGCACCACGCTGAGAGATGATATCAGGTTTAAGCAGAGCGATCGTTTTCAATCGTTTCAGTTGGGTTTAAGCATTCCTTTGTTTGGTGGTTCGCAACGCAACAGGGTTAAATCGGCCAAGTTCGATGAAGCCTACCGAAAATCGGAAACGGCCAATGCCAGCAAGCAAATCAGTAGCAGTTTAAAATCGGCCTATGCCCAATACCAAGCGCAATTGAGTTTGGTAGAAAGTTTGGAAAAGGATGGCTTGAAAACTGCCAAAGAAATTACCTCGACCTTAGACAAACAGTTGCAAAATGGCGCCATCAATTACCTAGAATGGACTATGCTTAACAACCAAGCCATTGAAATGAAGGCGAGCTATTTCGAAGCCATTAAGCAACTCAACAGAAGCATTACAGAATTGAATTACCTTTTAACGCAATAACACAATGAAGCACTATTTATATATCGGAGCTTTGGCAGTTACTATGACTTTTGCCTGCAACAGCAGTGAGCCAAAAGAAGAAACCAAAGCACCCAATAACGAAAGCGAAGTAAGTTTAACAGCCGAACAAGCTAAAAATATAGATTTAAAAACAGGCGAAGTTGGCTTTGGCGAGATCAACGAAACGCTAAAATTGCAGGGCAAAATTGATGTGCCACCACAAAACTTGGTGTCGGTAAGTATCCCTTTGGGTGGTTACTTAAAATCTACTAAAATGTTGCCAGGCACGCAAGTAAGCAAGGGACAAATTATCGCCGTAATGGAAGATCCGCAGTACATTCAATTGCAACAGGATTACCTGAATATCCACAATAGATTAAACTTTGCTACCAAAGAACTTGCCCGTCAGCAAGAACTGAATGCCAGTAAAGCCAATAGCGATAAAACTTTGCAACAGGTAGAAATGGAATACAAAAGCCTGAAAATTGAGCAAATGGCATTGGCAGAAAAACTGAAGTTGATTAACATAAACGCCAATCAGCTTAGCGAAGGGAAGATATCGAAGTCGGTAAACGTGTATTCGCCTATTAACGGTTATGTGAGCAAAGTAAATGTGAATATTGGTAAATATGTAACGCCATCTGATGTGATTTTTGAGTTGGTAAATCCAACAGATATCCACTTGAACTTAAATGTATTCGAGAAAGATTTGCATAAGCTTGGCGTTGGTCAGCGAGTGATGGCTTACACCAACGTAAAACCAGATAAAAAATACGAAACGGAGGTAATTTTGGTTAGTCACAATGTAGATGGTGGCAGGAGTGAGGTGCATTGCCATTTTGAGCAATACGATAAAAGCTTGGTGCCGGGCATGTACATGAATGCCGAACTGCAATTCAAAAACAGGAAAGTTCAGTTCTTGCCAGAAGAGGCCGTAGTAAGTTTCGAAAACAAGGATTATGTTTTCGTAGAAATTGCGCCTAGAAAGTTCAACATGACCGAAGTGCAAGCTGGCGAAGTTTCGGAAGGCAAAACCGAAATTGCTACAGATTTAAAAGGAAAAAAGGTAGTAGTTAAGGGCGCTTATTCTTTACTCATGAAGCTGAAGAATACGGTTGAGGAAGAATAATTGAAATCATTTATTCCAATGTTGTTTAGTAAAGTATTGGCGTTAATGCCAATAGGTAAAATTTACTATAATTAAACGTGAGTTATGGGTCTTAATCTTGGCTAACTGACCCTAAAATAAATTTGCTTAGCAGCTACTTCGTGGTCAGGGTGCGACGGTATGGGCAGTTCGTCATGCTGAATTTATTTCAGCATCAGCTTTTAGGTCTATTTTTTAAAATCACATTTTTAGAATAAACATTTAACTTATTGATAAACAGTTAAAAAAAACATAATTCACGGTAATTAAATAACATTGGAATTTTTTTGCCTCTGCCTATGGACGTTCAGATTAAACGCAATACCCTTTGTTTCCCTCTCCAGCCGGAGAGGGATGTACAAGCAGAAGCAAAATTACGAGCTTTCATAGGGACAGGCCAAACGCAACAAATTTAACTTTGCTCTCTGGCAGGTGGTTTGACTTTTGAGACAGCCTCTACTATAATTAAATAACATTGGAATTTTTTCTTTGCCAGCGAGTGTTTTTAAGGTTAAACCGCCAAATTGATTAAATATATTTTATCTTAGTTGCACCACAAGGTGCAAATTTCTATTTTGCACACAAAAAAAATAAAAGTAATGGCTTCAGGTATTTTTGCAGTTTTAGATGACATAGCAGTGTTAATGGATGATGTGGCGATGGCGGCCAAGGTAGCAACTAAAAAAACTGCTGGTATTTTAGGCGATGACCTAGCGGTAAATGCAGAAAAGGCTACTGGATTTCTCTCGTCTAGGGAAATACCTGTATTATGGGCCATTACCAAAGGCTCGTTTTTAAATAAGCTAATCATTGTGCCCTTAGCCTTGTTGCTCAACGCTTATTTTCCTGTGGCTATTATAGTTATATTGGTACTTGGTGGTGCATTTTTGGCTTACGAGGGCGTAGAAAAAGTAGTTGAATACTTTTTTCATAAACCAGAGGAAACTCACGAAGCCGCTGTAGAAGTGGTACAAGATGCAGCTACAGCAGAAAAAGCAAAGGTAAAATCGGCAATAACTACTGATTTTATTCTGTCTGTAGAAATTGTAATCATTGCTTTGGGGTCGGTGCTAGAGAAATCATTGACCATCCAAATATTAACGGTGGCTGTAGTGGCCATAATAGCAACCGTAGGCGTTTACGGTATTGTAGCATTAATTGTTCGTATGGACGATGCGGGTTATCGATTAATTAAACAGTCGGGAGAAAAGAAAGGATTTTTATTTGCATTAGGAACTTTTTTAGTAAAAGCTTTGCCGGTAATTATTAAAGGTTTAAGCGTGGTAGGTACCATTGCTTTAATTTTGGTTGCTGGTGGTATTTTTACCCATAACGTTCCTTTTATGCATGGGCTGTTTCCGGCGGTGCCTGCTATTATTACCGAGTTTGCTATTGGTATAGTTGCAGGTTTAGTTGTAGTGGCCTTGGTAACACTTGTAAAAAAGTTCATTTCACTATTTCGTAAGTAACAGATAAAGATGCAGCAAGCACTTTTTTGTATATCCATTACAGTAATATTGTTTACGTTAATACCTTTAGTGCGCCACGATTTTTGGATTTTTAGGGTATTCGAATATCCTCGTTTGCAAAAATTGGTACTTAATGTTACACTTTTGGTAGGCCATGCTGTTTATATGCCCGCAACTACGCCTCAAAAAGTAGTGGCTGTGTTATTGTTACTTAATCTTATTTACATTGTTTATCAGGTTTTTCCTTTCACAAAATTTGGGAGAAAGCAGATTATCTCTTCGAAATCGGCTGCCAATGATAGAAACATCAACTTACTGATTGCAAATGTTTACCAATATAACCGCAATAGCGATAGCTACCTAAAACTCATCAAAAAGTGCAATTCAGATGTGGTGTTAATGGTAGAAACCGATAGTTGGTGGCAGAAACAGATGGATGTAATTAGCGAAAAATATCCTTATCAATTAAAAATCCCTTTAGAAAACACCTACGGGATGATATTTTATTCACGATTACCACTACGCAATGGTACCATCAATTATTTGGTTAAAGAAGATATTCCTTCTATTGAAGCTGAAGTGCAATTGAAAAATGGACAATGGGTTAAACTTTATTGTTTGCATCCGGAGCCGCCGGTTCCGCAAGAAAACCCTAGATCTACAGAACGAGATAAAGAGATTTTGATGGTAGGCAAAAAAGCCAAAGATTGTAAATTGCCTGTAATTGTAATGGGCGATTTGAATGATGTGGCTTGGAGCTACACCACAGAACTGTTTGGTAAAATAAGTGGATTGCTTGACCCTAGGAGAGGCAGGGGTTTTTTCAATAGTTTTCACGCCAAATATTTTTTTCTACGTTTTCCGTTAGATCATATTTTTTGCTCTGCAGATTTTACACTTTCTAGTATTAAAAGAATGGAAAGTTGCGGTTCTGATCATTTTCCAATGTGCGTAAGCTTGCAGTACAATCCAAAAGTTGAAGCGCTTAACGAGCAGCCTGTAGCAGATGAGGCAGATTTGGAATTGGCAGAAGAAAAAATTGAGGCCGAAACAGAAAGTTAATAAACTGCTTTCTTCTATAAAAAACAAAAAGCTATGGCATCCACCAGAGCTTCTTGTATCAACTAACCTAAACTGTATGATAAATACTAACCAAATATTTAACAATGCAAAACTAAAATTGTGTTGTTAACTGGCTGTTAAATTTCTATCAAAAATGATGACGTTTGTTTTTTAGGCAAGATGCCTTCATTTAATTCAATTTGGAGTTTGACTAGTTGTTATTTCTACAGGTTGTTACTAAGATTAACTTCATTTTAATCTTTTGTTTACACGATATGTTGAAGTTTGTGTCAACATTCACATGGAAATTCGGCAAACATCAGATAGTTATATTGATGAAGTAAGGGAAAGCGATCCTTTAGAATTCGAAACGCTGTTTAAAAACTTCAGCGAGGTGCTTTATAACTATGCTAATTATTACTTGCACGACATGGAAGCGGCAAAAACTGTAGTTAACGATACCTTTTTGCGGCTTTGGAACGGAAAACATCGGCCACTTTATGTAAAACCATATTTATATCGTTCGGTTAAAAATGCTTGCTTAAATTACTTATCGCAACATAAAAATAAGGTAGTGCTTAAAGAGTTTGCTGAACTGGAAATGCTATCTGATGGTGCCATCAATTTTGATCATAACGATGAAACTACTGATAAGTTAATTTTTTTAGAAAAGGTAATTTCAAACTTGCCTGCAAAAAGACAGCTCGTATTTAAAATGTTCCGTTTTGATGAATTGAGCTATGCAGAAATTGCCGAATTGCTAAATATCTCTGTGAGAACGGTAGAAGATCATTTGGCTAAAAGTATGCAGTTTATTCATGCACAGGCAAAACATTTAGTTGATAGAAAGTTAACGAACACTTAACTTTCACCGACCCGTATTTCCTGCTGGTTTCTTGTCTTTGATAGTAAGAAATCTGCTCATGGAAGATCAAATTTGGAATAACATTGTAAAAAGGCTAACTGGTGTAGAAACAGAAGAAATTAAACTGTTTTTAGACCAGTGGCTAAACGCCAACGAAAAAAATACACAGCTTTATGAAGAAGCCGAACAACTGTGGCAATTTGCTGGCTTATTACCTGCTGCAAAAAAGCAAGCAGAAACAAACGCTTTAATTCATCCAGCTGCCGAGCAAACTAAACGTAAATCTTTTAAAAGTATATTTAGATATAGTATTGCCGCTTCGCTTGCGGTTATTTCTTCGCTTTCGGTTTATTCTTTATCAAAATTAAAACCCGAAGTAGCGGAAAAGGTATACACGGTTCATAAAGCCACTAACGGAAAAGTGATGAAAGTTACTTTGCCAGACAGCTCTACCATTTGGCTTAACGCAGGCAGCGAGGTAAGTTATCCTAAAGATTTTCATAAACAGAAAACCAGAGCTATACATTTAATTGGCGAAGCTTTTTTTGAAGTAACCCACAACCAAAAACAACCGTTTGTGGTAGAAAGCGGCCAACTCAAAACCATTGTTTATGGTACCAGTTTCAACATTAGTTCTTATAAAAACAGTAGAAAAAGTTCGGTAACGGTTAAAACAGGAAAAGTAGGTGTATTGCTACGTGACGATAGTTTAAACAAACCTACCATGCTATTGCCAGGAAATAGATTGGTCTATCATCGTGACAACGGAAAGCTAGAAAAAGGAAACATATATGTAGACGAAGTTGCCACGTGGATCAGTGGAGATTTAATATTTGAACAGGCTACGCCTAAAGAAGTATTCGCTGCATTGGAAAGAAAATTTGCCGTAGAATTTAGCTTCAACAACAAAGATTTTGAGGGTTGTAAGCTCACTGCAAAGTTTCCAAATCAGTCGTTGAAAGCAATACAGACAGCATTAAGCGCCTCACTTCATGTCAAATTTAAAGAACGTGGTAAAAACATTGAAATCATAGGAGGGCAATCATGTAAGTAAAAAACAAAGCCACTTCTGCGCTAACAGAAATGGCTCAAAGTCTTTGGTTAACGGTCTGCAAACCCTTAACCATCATTAAAAACTATCACGATAATAATTATTAACAAACAAATTTATGAAAAAAAACAATGGGTTATTTAACCCAAAAGGAATTTTTATGCGAATTAGCTTAATCTTCTGCGTGCTTTCTACCTTGTGCTTAACATTAAGTAGCGCAGCGGTAGTTAAAGCACAATACGGTCTGGATAAAAAGATCGACATTAACTTGAAAAACACTTCATTTCCAGAATTACTTAAAGAGATAGAACGCAAAACGGGTGTAAGTTTTGTTTACACAAATAAAGAAACGGTTACTACTAAAGTATCGGTAAATGACCAATCTAAAACAGCCAGAGCTATACTTACTCCTTTATTGAAACAACATGATTTACAAGCTGTAGAGAACGGGTTATTGGTGGTATTACGTAAAGTAGAAGCTAAGGTTTTGGCCCAAGAAAAGCCGGGCAGCATTGTGGGTTATGTAAAAGACGAAGCCAACAATCAAATCCTGCCTTATGCAACTGTAATGGTTAAAGGAACCAACCAAAGAGCAATTTCTGATATGAACGGTTACTTTGTATTGAATAACATAAATGCTGGAAAAGCGGTATTGCGGGTAACTTACCTCGGTTTTAAAGCCTTCGAAACTACAGTAAATGTGGTAAGTGGCAAAACCAACAATGCCGATTTGAAATTGACCAGCGCAAGTAATGATATGAAAGGTATTACCATTACGGGTATTCGTAGAGGAGAGAGTGTGGCACTAAATAACATGCGAAATGCCGATAATGTAAAATATGTGCTTTCTGAAGAGCAGATTGAACGTTTTCCTGATGCCACCGTAGGCGAGGCCATGCAACGTGTGCCGGGTATTGCTATGGATTATAGTTACGGTTTACCTAGAAATATCATCATTAGAGGGTTGGACCAAAGCATGGGTTCGGTTACTTTAAACGGAAACAGATTACCATCAACGCAGACCAACTCTCGCGATATCGATTTAAATGGTATTCTGTCTTCAACAGTAGAAGCCATTGAGGTAAACAAAACTTTAACACCAGATATGGAGGCCGATGGTACTTCGGGTTCGGTAAATATCATTTCCAAAACGCCAAAAATTGGCATGAAGCAATTTCAAGTTAAAGGCTCGTTTGGTAACAATTTCCTTTTAGGTAAGCAAAATTTTGATGGGGCTTTTAATTATGGCGAACGAAAAAATAAGCTAGGCTATTTAATAGGTGTAAACTATAGCAATACCAATAGGGGCGAAGATAGGGTGCAGAAAGATTACGATACTTACGAAATTAACGGTGTTGAGAAATTAAAACTTTCGAATTTAGAATTGGAAGGGTCTGATTTGAATAGGGAAAATATTGGTTTGCAGGGCGAATTGAGTTTCTTCCCTACAGAGAAAAGCCAAGTTTATGTAAGAGGAAATTACAATAAATTCTACGAGCTACAAACTAGAGGAACCAAAAGCTTTAGTATTGGTAATTACACCAGCGAAACTGCCGTAACTGGGGTAAATATCGGTTCTAGTGGTACACCAAGAGATTACAACAGAGATTTGTTCAGCGTATCTGCCGGAGCTAAAACCACAGTTAACAATTGGATTGGTAACATCGACGTAACCTACGCAAGCGGTTTGTACGACCAGCCAACGTATTATGATGGTTTCTTCAATTACAGTGGTTTAACCGCCAATATGGATATGTCTAACCCAAGAGCGCCACAATTTGCTTTTACCAATGGCGACCCTAACGATGCAAGCAAATACTTGACTTCGAATTACGTAAACAGACATCAAATTGCTAATGATAAGGATATTCAAGGTTCATTAAATATTGAACGTACTTTCGATTTGAGCGATAAAAATAAGTTCAAATTTAAGTTTGGTGGAAGAATGAAATACAAAGAAGATGACCATACCAGAAGCTACTATCAGTATAAATTGAAAACGGGTACTTTGACCATGTCTAACTTCCTTTCAGATTATTCTAGAGAGAAATATTTCGATGGCAATTATAACCTTTCGGGAGCTATTGCAAACGGTTATTTGATGGAAGAATACTATCAAAACAACTTAAATTTATTCAGTAACGACGAAAACTACATCAGACAAAATACCGACCCTGACTCTTACAATGGTAAAGAAAACATGCAGGCAGGTTATGTGATGGGTAAATTAACTTTAAACAAGTTAGATATCATCACGGGTGTGAGATACGAAAACACTGCTTTCGAGTACAATGGTAATATCGTAAACTTTAGCAATACAGGTGCTTACGTATCTACCAATAAAGTTGCGGTAAAATCTAACTTCAACGGATTTTTTCCAAGCTTAAACTTAAAATATGCGGTTTCGCCACGTACCAATTTCAGGGCTGCGGTTACCAAATCATTATCTCGCCCAGGTTATTACGATTTAGTACCTTGGGAAGAGATCGAACCTCGTAGAAAACGGATGAAAAAAGGAAATCCAGATTTAGATCAGGCTACTTCAATTAACTACGATCTATTGTTCGAACATTATTTGAAATCTTTGGGTTTAATCTCTGGTGGTGTGTTCTACAAAAACGTAGATAATTACATTTACGAAAGTGTGTACTTACAGCAAGGCGGTCAATTCGATCAGTACCAAGTTACGCAAACTGTAAACGGTGCCAATGCACATGTTTGGGGTTACGAATTGGCTTGGCAACAACAGTTAACCTTTTTACCAGGCTTCTTAAATGGTTTTGGTATTTATGCCAACTACACGAAAATTCAATCTAAATTTAAGGTTCCGGGCATCGTAAGCGAGCGTACCGTTCGTTTGCCATCTATGCGTCCAAAAGTAGGAAATGCCTCATTGTCTTATGAAAAATATGGTTTCTCTGGTCGTTTATCGTTAAACTTCTACGATACGTTTATTGATGAATTAGCTGATGTACAAGCGAACGATTTGATGGAAAAGGGAAGAGTGCAATTGGATTTCTCTGCTTCTCAAAAAATCAATAAAAAGTTTACCATTTTCATGGGCATTAGCAACATCAACAATGCGCAAACCATACTTGATTTTGGCGATGGCAGACCTAACGACCACAAATATTACTCTAGATGGGCAAATCTAGGTTTCAAATACAATCCATTTTATAAATAAACATGATTACAACTTTTAAGAAAAAGATGACCTTTTTGGCGGCGCTAGTTTTAGTGCTGCCAACTTTGGCAAAAGCGCAAGAATTTAAAGCAGGCAAGTTTCCAGATAGAATTATCTTGACCTGGTCTGCAGATCCGAAAACTACACAGGCGGTTACTTGGCGTACAGACAGTACGGTTAACAAAAGCTTTGCACAAATTTTGGTAGAAGATAGTTCTCCGAAACTGGATAAACCAGAAGCAAAAGAATATCAGGCTAAAACAGAAGTGCTAAAAGGAAAAGGTTACGAAACAGCAAACTACCACAGCGTAAATTTCGAAGGCTTAACTCCTAATAAATTGTACACTTACCGGGTAGGAGATGGTACCAATTGGAGCGAATGGTTTCAGTTTAAAACTGCGCCAGAGAAAGATCAGCCTTTTTCTTTTATTTATCTTGGCGATGCACAGAATGATATCCGTTCAAAGTGGTCGAGGGTAATTAGAAAAGCTTTTGCTGCACATGGCGATGCCCGTTTCATCGTTCACGCTGGTGATTTGATTAACCGTTCTAACAATGACAACGAATGGGGCGAGTGGCATTTTGGCGGTGGTTTCATCAACGGAATGATTCCAAGTATTCCTTCTTCTGGCAACCACGAATATTTTCGCGATGAGCAAAAAACTTTAACCTTAGATCCACATTGGAGAGCGCAATATACCTTGCCAGAAAACGGACCTAAAGGTTTGGAAGAATCGGTTTACTATGTAGATTATGCCAATGCTCGTATCATTTCTTTGAACTCGCAAATGATTGTGCTGGATTCTACTTCTTTAAAAGCACAGGCAGTTTGGTTAGAGGAGGTATTGAAGAACAATCCAAAACGTTGGACAATGATTACCTACCACCACCCAATTTATTCTACTGCAAAAGGAAGAGATAATAAAGAGTTTAGAGAGTTGTTTAAACCGCTTTTCGATAAATATCACGTAGACTTATTAATGCAAGGGCACGATCATACTTACAGCCGTGGGCAGAATTTACCTACTGGAGTTTCTGGCAAAGTTGGCGGGCCAATGTATGTGGTTTCTGTAGCCGGACCAAAAATGTACAAAGTAGATGTAAATCCTAAATGGATGGATGTTTTTGCCGAAAACACGCAATTGTTCCAAATCATTAATATAGATGGCGAAAACTTAACTTATACCGCTTACAAGGCATCAGGAGAAGTTTTCGATAGCTTTAAACTGAAGAAAGCCAGTAAAGACAAAGCTGCGGTATTTACAGATTTAAACAAGAACAAAAAATAATGCTCTTTTTCTAATGTTAGGCCGTTCAACGTAAGTTGAGCGGCTTTTGCGTTTTTAGGTTGTATCAATTATTGCCTTTACGATTGTGGGGCAAAAAAAGCAGAAAACTTCAATTTTAGAGTTTTATTCCACTATCGAAAACCACTTGGGTAACAGTATTCTTAGTAATTTTAGTGCGTTACATTTAGTTTCAAGTTTCCGCCAAGTCCTTCTCTAATAATTCTCATTAAAGTCGAAAGTCTTATGTCGCTTGCATTATTTTCAATTCTTGAAATATATGTTTTTGTTGTGCCACATTTTTCTGCAAGTTGTTCTTGTGTCAAACCTTGCTCTTTACGAAGTTCTTGAATCATAGCTCCTAATTTAAAAGCTTCAAATTCTTCTTCGTATTGTTCTCTTTCAGACGTTCCTTTTTTTCCATATTGTTCGTCCAAATGTGCGGAAAAAGAAGTCAGTTTTTTATTTAATGTTTTGTTGCTCATCGAAATATTGTTTTTTAAGTTTTTCTGCTAACTCCAATTCTTTTTTAGGTGTTTTTGGTGTCTTTTTTTGAAAACCGTTTACTAATACTATTAAATTTCCTTTATCAAAAAAGCTAAAAACTCTGAAAATGTCCGAACCAACTTCTACACGAATTTCAAAAATCCCGGTCGAATTGGTCATATGCTCAAAATATTTTTTTGGGACTTTTTCAATCGTTGCAATTAGTTGTAATGTCCAGTTAAATTTTTTCTTAACTTCTGGACGTAGCTTTTCAAAAAATCTAAGTAATGATTTTCGTAGTAAAAAATTTCTCTTAGAAAGTTTTCATACATTAGCTATTTACAATTTTTATTTTCGATCATAAAGTTATCTAATTAGGTAATATTTTCCAAATTTTCGACGACTTTTAGTTTAGGGAACAGTCTGGATAGTATCGCCGCCAACGCTAAAACAGCAAATCTCCTTCTCCTAAGTATTGTCTAATCAATTTAAGAATTTCATCCCCAAAGTCAAATGCTTTTCCTTCGCCAAAACCTTTAATTTGTGAAAGTTGTTTGAGTGTTTTGGGTAATTTAGCGGAGATATCTTTTAATACCTGTTCTGATAAAATGTTGTAATCTAGCGTATTTCTTTCTTTTCCTTTTTGTAAGCGCCAAGCGTAAAGCTGTTCGTAAAGTGCCTTATTAGGTATCTCGGTTTCTTTAACAGCCGTGGTTGTCCATCTGTCAATAGGCTGATATTCCATGGTTGCAGTTTTCCACCTTTCCATTAATGTAGCCGTATCATTTGCAGATGGCAAACTGCGAAACATGGCTTTTTTACCTTTAATTTGTTCCAAAATCAAATTTAACGGTAAGAAATAATCATCATCCATTATTGTTGACGGGTAACTTTCGTGCAGATCTATGATCTCTTCTTCCAAAAGTTCTAGTTTGCTTAAAAAATACGCAGCTGATTTTTGTAAACGTTCTTTTATGCTTTCAGATTGCCATGGCGATACCGTTTGAGAATGTAATTCCCTTTGAAGAAAACAATGACCTACATTGCCAATATCGGTTTTGAGTAGTTTTTCTGTAGCTGACAAATCTGTAGAGATACGCTCCGATAAAATAGCTTTATAAGCATTCCAAGCTAATGTGATGATAGAAAAATCGTACAGGTTAGAAAGCATACCTAATTCAGATTGGATGATAGATGGTGCTAAATCTGCTGTAACAGGTGTATTTTCTTTTGCCTTTTGCATAAATCCAACCACAGATTTATCGGTAATGATATTTTCTGGTTTCACTTTTTCTAGCAATACCATGCCTTCTAAACTTCTACATCTACTTAGCGCAACGTAGGTTTGGCCGTGGGTAAAAGCCGCACTTACATCAATTAGGGCATTGTCAAAAGTTAAACCTTGGCTTTTATGAATGGTAATTGCCCAAGCTAACCTTAATGGAAACTGACTAAATGAGCCCGCATTGGTTTCGGTTACTTTATTGTCTGTTTCAGAAAGCGCATATTTCACATTCTGCCAAATCTCACGTTCGGCTTCTATCTCGGTACCATCATCCAAAAAATTAAGGATAATGGAATTTTCTGTAAGTGCTTTTATTTTTGCTGTTTTACCATTGTGGTAACGTTTTTTACCCGAAGCATCATTTTTGATGAACATCACAAGGGCACCAACTTTAAGTATCAATTCTTCTTCTGCTGGATAAGCTTCTTTAGGGAAATCATCGGTTACGGTTGCTTTGTAAGTATATGCTGCGGTTTCGATAGCTGCTAATTTCTGCTCGTTAATTTGCTTTACCAAAGGGTTGTGGGTGGTAAGTGTTACATAATCCCTCAAATCATCGGTGGTGGCATTTACCAAGTGGCGTTGGTTTAATTTGGCAAGTAAAGTCTCTTCTCCAGCGCCATCGCGTACGCTGTTCAATATCTCTACAAATACCGGATCTGATTGGCGATAGACTTCTTGAAGCTCAAAAGTAAGTAGGTTGGTTGTACGAAGCGCCAAACTATCGAAGAAATAAGGGCCAGTATAATAGTTGCGCAGCACGTGCCAATCTTTCTGAAAAACAGGAGAAAGTTGATACAAATCGCCAATCATCAGTAACTGCACGCCACCGAATGGTTTCGAAATACCTTTAACCGCTCGTAAAACGTTATCGATATAATCCATCATATCCGCACGCACCATACTGATCTCATCAATAATCAACAAATCAAGGCACTTGAGTAGTTTGGTTTTTTCGTAGCCTACTTTTTTATCAAAAAGCTCGGTTAAAGAAGCAGCTTGCGCACTAGGTACCAAAGGTCCAAACGGAACTTGGAAAAACGAATTGATGGTAACACCCCCTGCGTTAATTGCCGCAACGGCAGTGGGAGCAACCACAGCAAGATTTTTAGTGGTGTTAGCTTTAATGTGGCGTAAAAAAGTAGTTTTGCCCGTTCCTGCTTTTCCCGTCATAAAGATAGGCCTGTTGGTCTTCTCAATAAAATCCATGATGAGTTGTTGCAGGGAATTTAGCTTCATTTTTTTGCTCCGTTTTTTGCTTCAAAGTTAGGTAATACTATAAAATGCTTGTTAACAATATGCTGTTTGGGGATAACTTTTTAGATGATTTTTCAAGTTACTGGTGGTTTACAGTTTTTTATTGATGATGCACATCCACCAACTTTTTGTAGTTTTGTTAAAATGGAAAAGAAAAATTCAGGAGCTACTGGTGTTAAAGAAATTGCTCGTTTGGCCAATGTATCTATCGGAACGGTAGATCGGGTGTTGAACAATAGGGTAGGCGTATCTGAAAAAACCAAAGCTAAAATCCTGAAGATTATAGAAGAGTTAAACTATCAACCTAATATTTTTGCAAGAAGATTAGCTTCAAAGAAAAAACTTCGCTTTGCTACTTTAATCCCACAAGTATCTAACGAAACCAAATATTGGGAAGCTCCGTTAAATGGCATTTTGCAAGCTGCCAGTGAGATTAAAGATTTTGGTATTGAAGTAATAAATTTCTTTTTCGATCAAAATGATAAAGCCACCTTTAAAGAAGGTGCTGCAAAAATTAATGCCCAAGAGTTTGATGGTGTGCTCATAGCACCTATGTTCGAAGACGAAAGTTTAACTTTTATTGAAGAGTGTAAAGAGAAGAAAATTCCGTTGGTATTCATCAATTCGGATGTTCCTGGTCATCATAACTTGTGTTATATTGGCCCCAATCTGTACCAAAGTGGCTATTTAGCTGCACATATTGTCAATTATATTTCGCCAGCCAATAAAAAAACATTAATAGTTAATATTGCTAAAGAAATTGATTTACACCACCACTTATTACGTAAAGAAGAAGGTTTTAGGAATTATTTTGAGCAAAACGGAGGTAATAACGCATTAACTAAAATTGATGTTCAGCAAACCGGATATGCCCATATCAAAGAAAAATTAGCAGAACAATTAGCTAAAGATCATTACGATGTAGTATTTGTAACCAATTCTAGGGTGGCTACCGTAGCTAAATATTTTGAAGAACATCAAATTAAAGATATTAAATTAATTGGCTATGATTTCTTGGAAGATAATATCAATTACCTCAAAAATAAAACCATAGATTTTCTAATTTGCCAAAAGCCACAAGAGCAAGGCTACCGAGGTTTAATGAGCCTTTATAACCATTTGGTGCTTAATGTAACAATAGATAAAGAGCAATTTATGCCTATTGATATCATTACCAGAGAAAATTATCAGTATTATAGTAATTAGGCCTTTTTGGTTTAGCCACAGATGAACGGCTACATTGATTAATACTCTGATGTTTTTTGCAACATAAGTTTACTCCAGATAAAAAATCTATCTCGTTTTATCTGCGTTCTAGAATTAACCCCCCCCCCCCCCATTAGCGCTATAAGTTGTTGAAATCAAAAAATATTCATAATAAAATTTGGAAGTAAAATAATAATTACTAATTTCGTGTACGTTACCGTTAACCAAATATAACTGTACTCTATATTTTGTATGTGCAATGAAATCAGCCGAGAGGTGTTTACATTGTGGTATTTTTTAAGCTTAAATTAAATTTATTATCAAATTATTACTCTGTTGTGTAATAGATTTGAACAATATCGTGTACGTACACGATAACTAAACAAAATGATATGAAAGAAACGAACACTTACGGGTTGATCAGAAGGTTCAACTATTTAGAAGAAAAATCTAGTATGACAACATCTTTAAGCTTTTGTAACTTGAGAGCTTTATGGAATAGTTGTACGACGTTAAACCATGTAATTAATATAGCTGTATGATGAAAGTAAGCATATTCAAAATCCTTTTTGTAATCATCGCATTATCTGCTGGATTTCTTGAAGCTTCTGCGCAAGAGGCAAAGCCAAGAACAATAGCTGGCGTAGTTAGGGATGAGGTAACGAATGAAACTTTGCCAGGGATTTCAGTTTCGGTGATGGCAACCAGTAAAACAGTAATTACCGATAAAGATGGCAAGTTTAAGATTGATGTAAGTGGAGAAAATCCGATACTGGTTTTTAAATCCATTGGGTTTACCTCGCAATCTGTGCCAGTTAAAGGACGTAATAACTTAGATATTAAGTTAAAACAACAGTTGGTTAGTTTAAATGAGGTAAGCGTTACTGTGGGTTATGGTACACAGAAGAAAAAGGAAGTTACTGGTGCGGTAGGCTCGGTATCTGGAGGTCAGTTGGAAACTCATCCGATGGGCGATATCAACACTAGTTTGCAAGGTAAAATTGCTGGTTTGCAAATCACTTCAAACTCTGGAGAGCCGGGCGCTGGAGCTACAGTAAGAATTAGAGGAGCTTCTTCTGTTAATGGCAGTAGTCAGCCTTTATATATCGTTGATGGTGTACCCATTAATACCGAAACTTTTGCCGGTGGTTTAAATGATGATGGTTCTACTTTCAGTCCATTAGCAGATATTAACCCCGCCGATATTGAGTCTATTGATTTCCTGAAAGATGGTACTGCTTCTATTTATGGTTCTAGAGCATCTAATGGGGTAATTTTGATTACTACAAAATCTGGCAGAAATTCAAAAAAACCTACACTTAGATTTTCTTCAAACACCAGTTTGGCCGAGTTAAGCAGAACTGTTGGCGTATTGAATGCACCACAATGGCGTAGTGCTTACAGTGATGCAATCTATAATAGTACGGGTCAAATGACCACCAAAGTGTCGGTGATAGATTCGCTGCATCCTTATTATTCAAAGTCGATTGACTGGCATGAAATTATGTACAGGCAGGCAATACAACAAAAAACTGATTTAAGTATCAGTGGTGGATCATCTGATAATTCCATTAACTACTATTTGAGTGCGGGTTATAAGGATCTAAATCCGATAGTAAGAGAAACAGATTACGGGCAGGCTACGGCAACGGCAAAAGTTTATTATACGTTTAATAAATCAATTTCTGGAAGTTCGTCATTTAACCTTTCTAATACAGATTATACTAGGATTTTGACAGGCTTGAGTGGACAAAGTGTAGTTTTCCAAGCTTTAAGTACCATGCCAGTTTACAATCCATACGATCCGCTTTCTGGGCAACTTATTCCATTATTTGAAGGAAGTAAACCTAACCCCTTGGCAATTGCGCAGCTTGCAGCCAATAGAATTAAGCGTTTTAGGATGTTCGGAAATCAAGATTTTAAAATTTGGATAGCAAAGAACTTAAGGTTTACTACCAATTTGGGTTTCGACTACGAAAACAGTGATTTGTCTAACTTTACGCCAACAAGCTTATTGCCGCAAGGTCAGCTGAGTAGTTCTTACCTACAAACTACTAAAGCATCATCATTCATTAATGAAAACACGTTAACGTATAAATTAAACTTAAAAACAGACCATACGTTCAATTTCTTGTTAGGGCAATCGTACCAAAAATTTAATAGAGATAACTTAGATTTAGTAGGCAGAGGCTTGCCTGATGCACAGTTAACTAATGTTGGGGCTGCTTCAGTTTTATCAACCTATGTACAAAACATTTCACAAAATTCGCTGCTGTCCTTCTTTGCCAGAGCCAATTATGACTACAAAGGTAAGTACTTGTTTTCTGCGTTGATTAGGAGGGATGGTTCATCACGTTTTGGTGCCGATAATAGATTTGGTTACTTCCCAGCAGTTTCTGCAGGGTGGAGATTTAGCGAAGAAACATTTTTTAAGAAATTTCAATTTTTAGATGAAGGTAAGTTGAGAGCAAGCTTTGGTGTTACCGGAAATCAGTCGATTGGAGATTATGCTGGTCAGGGTGGTTACATCAACAACGGCTCTTATTTAGGGCAAAATGCAGTGATTTTATCTGGTATTCCAAATCCATCATTAAAATGGGAATCTACTGAGCATAGTAATATCGGTTTAGAATTGTCATTTCTTAAAAACAGAATAACTTTTACAGGAGATGCTTATCTGAAAAAGACCAGAGATTTGTTATTTGATGTAACTGTGCCGGGTACAACAGGAGTAAGTACTGTACCAGGAAACTTCGGCTCGTTACAAAATAAAGGTATAGAAGCTACTTTAACTACCGTCAATACTGTTGCGCCTTTCAAATGGTCGTCAACGCTAACTTTCGCCTACAATCGTAACAAAATTTTATCATTACCTAACGGTCAAGACTACCGACCAAACCTATTTAACATGGCTAGGGTGGGAGAACCAGTAGGCGTTTTTTACGGTTTAAAAAAGAAAGGTGTTTATGCTAGAGATGAAGATAATGTTTACAAGAGAGATGAAAATACAGGTGTAATTATCCCTTACAAACAAGGTTCTGCCAATGGTAAGATTTACAAAGGTGGAGATATGATTTGGGAGGATTTAAACGGCGATGGTATCATCAACGATGACGATTTGCAAATTATTGGGGATCCTAATCCAGATTTTACAGGTGGTTTCGCCAACGAGTTGAGCTACAAAAACTTCACTTTTAGTTTCTTGTTTACTTACAGTTTTGGTGCTGATGTTTTCAATGAGCTGAAAAGAAGTTTAGATTCATCTCCAATAGATCAGAATTTTTCGACTGATCAATTAAGGAGATGGAAAGTGCAGGGCGATGTGACTGATATTCCACGATTGGTAAAAACCGATCCGATGCTGAATTATGCAGTTTCAAATCATTTTGTAGAGGATGCTTCTTTTGTAAGATTGCAAAACATTGCTTTGAGCTATAGACTGCCGAAAAGTATACTCTCGAAAGTTAAAATCTCAGGAGCAAGCTTAGGTATAAGCGTCTCCAATCTATTCACGTTTGGCTCGTACACAGGATATGATCCAGAAGTAAGTTCATCAACAAACTCGCTTGCTGGTGGTGTAGACAGAGGTGCTTTCCCTAGAACAAGATCTTACAATTTTTCTCTAAACATTAATTTGTAGTGCTATGAAAAATCAAAAATCCATAATTAAATATATGCTACTGCTGTTTTGTGGGCTCACAGCATGTAAAAAAGCGTTAGAGCTTAACCCGATTACCGAATACGCCGATGCAAACTTTTGGAAAGAAACCTCGCAGGCAACTGCAGCATTAAATGGTGCGTATACGCTTTTGCAAGCAGCAATGGGTCCAGAAGGTGTTTTTTACGGAGAAGCTAGAGCAGATAATGTTGCACAAAATCTAACTTCATTAAATACAGAGTCGCTTAACTTGTTAACCAATAATGTAAATCCAAGTTTAAGGATTACCAGTTGGAGCCAATTGTATGCGGTGGTTAATCAAGCTAATTTGATTATTAAAAATGTAAGAATAATGAGCCAAAATGGTTTGTATGCTAACAAAACTACTGAATTTAACCAAACTTTGGGTCAAGCTTATGCACTAAGAGCGCTTTGCTATTTCAATATGACTAGGATTTGGGGCGCACTACCTTTGGTTACTCAACCTTTAAAAGATGCTACTGAGAATTATTTAGTGGAAAGGGCCGATACCGAAAAAGTTTATACGCAAATTGAATTAGATTTAGATAGTGCGACCTTGCTCTTGCCTACCAGTTATTCGCCATCGCAAACCACCAAAGCTTTACTAACTGCAGGTGCAGTAAACGCTATATACACAGATTTATATATGTGGCGTCATCAGTACGATAAAGCTTTAACGGCTTCCCAAAAAATTCTTACTAACACAGCTAATTACTCGCTAACTTCTTTGACAGATGCTACGGCTTTAGAAAATACTTCTTACGCCAGACAGTTTACACATGGTTTTTCTACAGAAAGTATTTTCGAGATCGACTTCAATTTTGCAGAACGTGGAGCTAGGTCTTTCTATATCCAAGTTTATGGCGATATAGGTTTCCAGCCCGCATTTATGGTAAGCGAAGCATTAATGACTAAGTTCCAGCCAAACGACAAAAGGGCTACTATCAGTTATAATGAAAGGAGGGATATCATTAAGTTTTTTGACAAAACAAATTTTGTGAGAAGTACCATGGATGATAAGAACATCATCTTATATAGGCTTTCTGATATTTTATTATTGCGTGCCGAGGCGTTAAATCAGTTAGACAGACCTGCGGATGCTATTGCTATTGTAAACCAAATGAAGGTGAGGGCGGGAGAGACAGCTTTACAACCTTCGGATTATAATTCATTGAGCAAGAGCCAAATTGAAGACATCATTTTAAACGAACGCTCAAAAGAGCTTTGTTTTGAAGGTAAACGCTGGTTCGATTTGGTAAGAACCAAAAAGGCAATTAGCGTAATGCAACCTATCAATGGTTTAAACAATGAAGGCAATTACGTTTGGCCAATTTTCTTAAACGAAATAAGGTTAAATCCGCTATTGAAACAAAATTCATACTATCAATAATTAAATAAGCTTGTTATGAATAAAAAATTAATCATTATTAAATCTTTAGCTATTGCACTGATGTGTACCAGCTTAAGTTGTGGCAAGTTAGATTTGTTAAAAAACGAACAGCCAGAAGCAATAGATGCGGGTGCTAACTTGAGAGGAATGACCATTGCTGATTTTATAAAAATGGATCACAGTACCGATCTTACCAACCTAAATCTGTATGGAGAAGTGATTAAAAAAGCTGGTTTAGAAGACTTTTTAAACCAACCAGAAGACTACACGGTATTGCTTCTAACTAATCAGGCGGTAACTAATATGGTGGGCAGTTTAGGTTATACCAACCTTAATGATGTGCCGGCTATTGTACTGCGAAACATTGTTTCTGACCAGATTTTTAAGGGACGTTTACGTTCGTTTGATTTGGCAATAGGAGAAACTAAGAAGTTTGAAACCATTAACGGTAGTTTTATTTACTATACAAGAAGCAATACAAGTTCAGACGAATATGTCTTAACTGCAAATAATTCTACAGATCTCACATCGCCTTCGGCTAGAATTAGAAGTCAAAATTTAGAATTTAAAAATGGCGTTGCTCACGTAACCGATCAGTTTACCTTTTATAAGTTAAAAGATGCAGTGCCTGATGCACCATCTGGTTCGGTTGGTGCGCAAACCGATGTGATTAACGTGGCAAAGGATGTGTATATCCAAAATGGTACAGCTAATAGGAACAAAAACTTTAATAATGCCACAGCTATCGAAATGAAGAACTCTAATGGTAAGGATGTTTCGGTAGATAGAATGGGTTTATTCCAATTTCCTTTAACTACACCAAGTTTTGGGAACAAAATAGGTTTGGCAAAGATCAATTTTTATGTGTTTTTCACTGGTTTACCTTCTTCATTAACGGCTTATGCTGGTGCTGATACGGATTTTGATGAGACAACCGTGACTTGGACTACTGCACCAACTTACGATCGTGTAAGCTTAGCTAATATTTCTTTGGCAGCTGGTCAAACAGGGTGGATAACCATGGATGTAACCTCGTTGGTAAATCAACTTTATGGAAGTAATAAGACTTTCTTAAATATTTTGATGAACCACAACAATGATAATTTTGTAAGGATATATCCACGAGAATTTTCTGCTGGTAGTTTTAAAGCATATTTAAGTATTTCGAGCCCACCGGCAACCATTTTAACATTTGGAAATGCGACACCACTTAATGTAATTGCGAAAGATGGTTTTGCCAAACTTACTACTACACAGTTAAAAATGAACGGTGCCGATGATAAGAACATCAGCTACATCGTAAATAAGTTGCCTACCAATGGTTATTTCGTGAAGTACGGTATTCCATTGCCAGTTAATGGAAGTTTTTCGCAGGCAGATTTAACGGCTGGTGCTATCAAGTATTTGTACTCGGGAACTGGCAATGCTGATGAAATCATCCTAGAAGCCAAAGATAATAATGGAGGTTTCTATAACACGCCTATTAAAATCACTGTAAACATCCAATAACAAATGAAGATTAAAACTTTTACGCTCTTAATGCTTTGCATTCAGTTTTCTGTAATGGCCTGCAAAAAAGCACCTACTTCCGAAATAAAGGAAAACAGAAGAGGAAGTTTACTTTTTATGTCGATGCCAAAAATGGCGATGATAGTAATAATGGCAAGACCCCTGCTAAAGCATGGAAATCGCTTCAGAAAGTAAATGGTTACCAGTTTATGGCTGGCGATTCGCTACTTTTCAAAGCAGGCGATAGCTGGAAAGGTCAGTTGTTGCCTAAAGGCTCGGGCGATGCGAAGAATTCGATAGTAGTTTCAATTTATAGCGGTACTAAAAAAGCCTTGTTAGAAGGGGAGGGAAAAGTATCGGAAGTATTGAAGCTAGAGGATGTAGATTATTGGGAAGTTAACCACTTAGAAATTACCAATAAGGCTACTACTATCGGAAACCGACTAGGTGTATTGGTAAAAGATAATGGTGCTTCGAGAAAGCATATCCACCTTAAAAACCTTTACATCCACGACATAATGGGCGATTATTCCTTTGAGATGAAGGGGAAAAATACCGGTGGTATTGGCATTATTGGTACCGCCGAAAGTAAATTCGATGATATTTTAATCGAAGACTGTGAGATTGCCAACGTAGTACGCTTAGGAATTTTTACCAATTTAACCGACGGTAAAAAGGCAGTAAAAGGCAATAGACCTATTACTAATTTGGTTATTAGAAGAAACAAAATACACCATTGTGCAGGTGATGGTGTAATTGTAAGGTATAGCTACGGCGCACTGGTAGAGCACAACGAAGTTTGGGAAACGCATAATGCGGATGAGGAGTTAGTGAAGTACGGAGTGGCATTATGGTGCCGTAGTACGGATGAAACCATTTTTCAGTACAATGAGGTTTACAATACCAGAGGTGGTAAAGATGGGCAAGCTTTTGACGCCGATGAAGATGCGTATCGCACTGTAATTCAGTATAATTATTCGCACGACAATGAAGGCGGTTTTGTGTTGATTACCAGTACATCCGAAGATGCAATTATTAGGCATAATATAAGTGTAAATGACGGTATTAAAGGCTTACATATATTCGATTTTCCAGTTTGGGCAAATCATGTGAGAGGCACAGCAATTGCTCATAACAATACAGTGGTGTTAAATAAAGCACATGAAGCTGTAGTCATTGCTGATGAAGCCTTGATAACTTCAAAGTTTTACAACAACATTTTCTATCACGAAGGGCAGGGAGAGTTAGTGGTAAAATCAGCGGGACAAACCGCAGTGTTTAAAGGGAATGTGTACTTCGGTTACGAAAAATTCTACGTAAAAGATGATAAGGGGATTTTTGCAGACCCTCAGTTGGTAAACCCACTAAACTATAGTAAAGGTTTCGCTACCGCCACTGGTTTTAAGCTTAAATCAACTAGTCCAATTTTAAATAAGGCGATAGCTAAAAGCGAAATGGAAGGCAATTACTGGTTACCAGATATAGGAGCCAAAGATTTTTTTGGAACCACCTTAAACCTCGCCAAATTTACACCAGGCGCCTATCAAGCAAAATAAACTGACAACTAAAACAAATTATTCATGAAAAAAAGATTACATATCATAGCAGCACTAACCATGCTTTTTGGAATAGCACAGGCGCAAAACAAAGCTTGGAGTGATGCCGGAACTTTTGAAACAAAGGGAACTGTTTGGAACTATAATTTAGGAAAGGGTACAGGTAACGCTGGCGATAAATTCGTTGGTGGCGAAGCAATTAAAACTTCGGTATCTTCTACATCAACGCCAGGTTTTTTATCATATCCTTCTTCTGGCTTTGCTGCAGTTACTACAGGTGCTAATGGTGGTGGCGGCTTTAAAGTAGAAGGAAAAGATGCAACATCCAAGTTAGTTTTAGAAGCATCAAATAGCAGTAGTGCAAATAAGTTTGCAGTTTATGACATTTCAAAAGCAAGCGCAGTAACCAGTTTATTTTTTAATGTTTCCTTTAAAAGTGAAAATGAGCCAACTAATGGTGCTGTAGTTTTTGGTTTAGGCAATGCCAGAGGAAACAACATCTTTAAAAATACAACGGCTTTAACAGGCGCAGATGCTGCAGGTGTTTTCGCAGGCTTACGTTGGGAGTTTAGCACCAATAAATCAGTTTTCTTTTCTTATCGTTCCTTAAATAATGGTTCGTATGGTTATAAATTAATTAATGGTAACAGTTTTACTAAAACAGCCGAACACCAAGTAGAGCTGTATTTTAATAATGCTACAGTTGCTCAGAAATACACTAAAGCAGGTAAAGCTTATGACTTAGCTCCGGCTACTTTTAACATTTGGGTAGATGGGAAATTGATTGCTACAGAAAGTGGATCTGCTTTTTCGGCAAGTGGCGAACTGGCGCCAGAAGCCCCATTAAATAGCTTCTTGTTTCAAGGTTATCACAGTAAAGGGTCAGTACCTAATGCGCTAACCTTGAGTTTAAGCAACATTCAGTTAAACGCAACTAAATAAAGACTAAGCGATGAAAAAGATATCTTTACTTATTGTTTTATTATTGTCTATTCAGTTTTATAAAGCTGATGCGCAAGGAGCTTGGACAAACGAAAACGCTACCGCTTTTACCTGTAATTTCGGTGCTGTGGCAGGAACTTACAATGCCACAACTACCGCTAAATCTTCAGTTTCTACTAGCATTGTAGCTAATTTTTTGCCATCGCCGGCATCTGGCTTTGCCAGAGTTTATACAGGCAATAGTAATAATGGTGGCTTTGCACTAACGGGGTTGTCAAGTCTTACACTTACAGCTAGTAATGGGACAGCTGTTACTGCTACTAATAAAATGTCGGTTTATAACCTAAGCAATGCAGAAGCAATAGTAAGTTATTTCTTTACCATTTCCTTTAATAACACAGATGCATCCACTGGGGCAATCACATTTGCGATAGGAAATAGTGCCAACTCAACAGAAAACAATAATATATTTAATGATGGTAATAATTTGCAAGGGGCTGCCGCAACAGGCGTATTCACTTATTTGAGATGGGATATGTCGCCAACCACTATTGCTTTTTCATATCGAAAAGGGAGTGACTATTCTGCACAGACCATTAATTCAGCAACATTTACCAAAACTGGTGGTCCTTACAACGTAGAAATTTATGCCAACAATCATGCTTCGGCTACTGGAGAATACACGCATAATTCAACACAGTACACCGTTGCTAGTGGAAAATTTCATATCTGGGTAAACAATGCTAGAATAGGGGCAGATTTCGATGCTACTACAGAAGTTGCAAGAGGTTTAGCTTTAAACAGTTTGTTGTTACAAGGAATTAGAAGTATTTCGGGTACGCTTGCACCGATCAACATCAGTGATTTGAGCGTGAAGCACACCGTTGGTGGAACATTACCAGTAACTTTTGTAGATTTTTCGGCAACTAAAAATACTAATAGTGCGCTGCTAAAATGGCGAACATCATCAGAAATAGACAACGACTATTTTCAGTTATTAAGGAAAACCGAAACTTCTAAAGTTTTCGAGCCGATTGCTAAAATCGCTGCAAAATCAAATATCAACTCGATAAACAACTATGCTTACACAGATTTTAATCCAGCGGTAGGAAATAACTATTATCAAATTAAACAGGTAGATAAGGACGGAAAGACTTCGACTTTTGATAAAACAGTTGCGCTTAATTTCGAATTGGGAGCTAAAATTAACTTCTCAAAAACGGGAGAAGTTCTTCGTATTGTTGCTAATTCAGAATGCTGAGGGAAACGGAAATGTAATGATTACAGACCTTTCGGGAAATAAAGTTTTAACACGAAAAATTCGTTACAATAAACAACTTAACCAATACCAATACAATTTAGCAATGCTACCAGCAGGAGCCTACGTAACTCGTATAATAATGGACAATAAAAGTAGAAGTTTTAAATTTATAAAATAGGATCAAGTGAAAAAGGGACATATTCTTAGTATAATTTTCGTACTCATTGTAAATTTAGCTTTTGCTCAATCTAATGCGATAAATAGTGATTTTACCGTTAAGGGTTTTCATTTAGACCTTCGCATACAAGTAATGAAGATGCCTGCTTTAAAAGCTTTTGCTAAGAAGCTGAGTGAAAATGGTGTCAACACTTTAGTGATGGAATGGGAAGCAACTTACCCATTTAAAAATCACGTAATGATTGCTAATAGGTTAGCTTATACTAGAGAAGAAGTCGTTGATTTCATCAATTACTGTAAAAGTATTAATATCGATGTGATCCCATTGCAGCAGAGTTTTGGTCACGTAGAATACATCTTGCGTAACTACAGATACAAAGACCAAAGGGAGGATCAGAAAGATTATTCACAGGTAGACCCATTAAAAGAAGATTTGAATAGAGCGTTGTTTAAAGATCTTTATACCGATTTAATTGCTACGCATAGTTCAAAATACATCCACATTGGCGGAGATGAGACTTATTTGCTTGGCCATTCAGAAAAATCTAAAAAGAAAGCACAAGAACTAGGAAAAGGCCGGCTTTATGGCGATTACATCAAACTGCTTTGCGATTTAGTGGTAAGCTTAGGAAAAACTCCTGTGCTTTGGGCAGATATCGCTATCAAATACCCAGATGCATTAAAGTTGTTGCCAAAACAAACTATTTTCATCGATTGGAATTATGGCTGGGACATCAATATGTTTGGAGATCATAGCAAATTACTAGAAAGTGGTTTCGAAATATGGGGATCCCCATCTATCAGGAGTCATCCAGATAATTACTTCCTTACCCAATGGGAAAAGCACTTCAAAAATATCAAAGATTTTATTCCAACTGCAAGAAAATTCGGCTACAAAGGAATGGTAATGACTTCATGGTCAACATCGGGACTTTATTCGCCAGTTTTTGAAACCACTAGAGATATTGTAGATTTATACGCTATCAGACGTGTGTATCCGATTACGGGTTTTAATATGCTGATCGACGCTTATTTCGAAGCTTTGAAAACCGACCAACCGTTAAATATCGATCAATTTGCTAGAAACTATAGTGTTAAAAACTACGGATTTAATGAAGCAGAAAGCAAAACTTTTTGGAGTGCTTTGACTAATGCTCCTTACGAAATTACTCAAGGTGCAGTAAGTAATAAAAATGTAACTGTAAACCAGCTGTTGGATAGTGCAAAACTAGCTTCAAAACAGTTGTATGAATTAAAGCCATTGAAAGGCAAAGAAGAGTTTGAGCACTATCGCTTAATGGCAGATATCAGAGTTCAATATCTTACTTATGCTGCCTTAGAAATAGAATTGAACAGTCCGAATTTCAATCCTGAAAGAATACCAGCAATTATCAACGAATTGAAAAAGTTAGACACTCAAAAACTCGACAAGCGATTTATAGAGCTAAATAAATATGCTTTATATGACGCCGAGCTTGATCAGGAAAATGAACTGAGAAATTCAAAAATTAAGCTCCTAATTCAACGATTATCTAGAAGTAAAACCAATAAATAAGATGAAGTTCCTTTGTATCGTATTAATTAGCGTGTTAAGTTCTGCGGCCTTTGCGCAACAACAGCAAAACGCCAATTTGGATTTGGCTATTACTTGGCAGCCTTTAGAAAACAATTATTTGAAAGATGAACAGGGCTTGTCTAAACTTACTATTAAAAATGTAGGTAATGCCACTTTACCTAAAACAGGCTGGAAGCTATTCTTTAACTTCATTAGGGTAATTACTCCTAAAACAGCTAATCAACCTTTTGAGGTAGCACATCTCAATGGAGATTTGTCTTGTTTTACGCCTGCTAAAAATTTTGAAGGACTAAAACCAGGAGAAAGTTTAACTTTTGAAATGCTATCTAATTCGTGGATGGTAAATACTTCAGATGCACCACAAGGTTTCTATTTAGTTTGGGATAAAACTAAAGAAATTTTGCCGTTTAAAGCAGTAGCTTTTGTAGCGCCTCCAGATCAGAAAAAGTTTTTTAGGGTAGGCGGAGATGTGGAAACTACTTCCGAAATGATTTATAGTGTCAACCAAAACATCGCTGATGTAAGTGAAAGCAAATTGACCAAAGTTTTTCCAACACCAGTTAGTTATGCAGAGAATGGTAAAACCCTAACCTTAACATCAAATCTAACTATTGGTTACGAAGCTGGTTTTGAAAATGAAGCCAATTTATTGGCGCAAGAGCTTTCTAAACTATTCGGTAAGAAAATCAATGTTAATAAATTAAGTAATGTAAAGCCTACGATCAGCCTGTTGAAAGATGGCGCTACTCACGAAGCTTACACTTTAAACATCACTGAAAAAGGTGTTGTGATTAAGGCAGGAAGCAGCGCTGGTGCTTTTTATGGTATCCAATCCTTAAAAACTTTGATTAATCCCGCCGCATTTGCTTCAAATAAAAATAAAAGTCTCGTTTTAACAGGAGTTGATGTAACTGATGCGCCTCGTTTTGGCTATCGTGGCTTTATGCTCGATGTGGCTAGAAATTTCCAGCCTAAAGCGCAAATATTAAAATTGTTGGATGTATTCGCTCTGTACAAAATCAATACCTTACACTTTCATTTAAATGACGATGAAGGTTGGCGTTTAGAAATTCCCACCTTACCAGAATTGACAAATGTTGGCGCCAAACGTGCAAATCTTAATGGCAGCGGTAATACGCTACAGCCTGCTTATGGATCTGGACCATATGCCGATCAGTTGCCGGGAAGCGGTTACTATAGCAAAGAAGATTTTAAGGAAATACTTCGTTACGCTACGGCAAGGCATATTCGTGTAATCCCCGAAATAGAAACACCAGGTCATGCAAGGGCTGCTATCAAAGCCATGGACAAGCGTTATCAGACTTATTTGGCTAAGGGCGATAAAGCTGCGGCGGAAAAATATTTACTTCGCCATTTGGAAGATAAATCTGTTTACCGTTCTGTGCAAAAATGGAATGATAACGTAGTGGATGTAGCTATGCCATCAGTTTACAGTTTCTTAGAAACAGTGACTGATGATATCATTGCGATGTATAAAGAAGCTGGAGCTCCGTTAGAAACTATTCATTTTGGTGGCGACGAAGTACCTAAAGGCGTTTGGGAGCAATCGCCGGCATTTAACGCTTTAAAACAAAGAGATAACAACATTAAAACCACTACAGATCTTTGGGATTTTTATTTCGGCAAAGTTAGCACGATGCTAAAGAAAAAAGGCCTTTATCTATCTGGATGGGAAGAAGTAGGCTTAACTAAAGCGATAGAAAATGGCAAGTCGAAATGGTTGGTAAACGGCAAATTTGCTAACCAAAATGTACACGTAAACGTTTGGAACAACTTGTTAGGTAACGAAGATTTAGCTTATCGTTTAGCTAACGGAAACTACAAAGTCATCATTTCTTTTGTAAGTACTTTCTATTTTGACATGGCTTATTTCAAGAAATTTGAAGAACCTGGCTTTTACTGGGGCGGTTTTACAGAGTTAGATAAGCCATTCAGTTTTATCCCTTACGATTATTTAAAAAATCAGCAGAAGAATTACTTAGGTAGACAATTGAGTGAAAAGGTACTGAATGAAGCGGAGAAGCTCACTGCACCGGGCAAAAATAACATTGTCGGTTTGCAAGGTCAGTTGTGGTCGGAGACGATCAAAAATGCGGATAATTTGGAGTATTTATTGTTGCCAAGATTACTGGCCCTAGCAGAAAGAGCTTGGTCTGCAAGTCCAGATTGGGCGGAAGAAGGGAATGAAGCTAAAGCTAGACAATTGTATGAAAATTCACTTTCCAATTTTTACAATAGCTTAGGTAAAAGAGAATTGAAACGATTGAATTACTATGCAGGTGGCTTCAATTATCGCATCCCTACGCCAGGTTTAAAAGTAAAAAATGGTAAGATTGAGGCCAATGTACAATTGCCTGGTTTTACGATTAGATATGCTACAGATGGCTCAACGCCGACTCTAAAAAGTCCAGTTTATTCGCATCCAGTGAGCTTCAGTGATCAAATTGTATTTAGAACTTTTGATCACAAAGGCAACGCAAGTAGTGTTTCAACACCTACCAAATAAATAAAGATGGAACAGCAAAAAGCAGTACAGTTAAGTAATTTATCAAAAAGAGATAGCATTGTTTCTATTTCCATTATCGGGGTTTTGTTTTTCATCTTCGGCTTTGTCACCTGGATCAATGCCATTCTAATTCCGTTCTTCAAAATCGCTTGCGAACTCAACCATTTCCAGTCTTATCTGGTCGCTTTTGCTTTTTACATCGCTTATTTGGTTATGTCGTTGCCAGCAGGTTATCTCCTTAAAAAAGTAGGTTTTAAAAAAGGAATGATGATAGGTTTTTGGATCATGTGTATTGGTGCTTTGTTATTTGTACCTGCCGGATTAACTAGAACTTACGGTATTTTCTTAACTGGATTGTTTACTTTGGGTATCGGTCTTGCGATTTTACAAACGGCGGCAAACCCGTACATCACTATTTTGGGGCCAAAAGAAAGGGCTGCGCAACGCTTTAGTGTAATGGGCATTTGCAATAAAATGGCGGGTATTTTAGCGCCATTGCTTTTCTCTGCAGTGGTATTAAAACCAACAGACAGCGCTTTGTTTAAGCAAATAGAATTGATGCAAGGCTTGGAGAAGGCTGCGGCTTTAGACGAGCTAATCAAACGTGTGGTAATGCCCTACGGAGTTGTTGCGGTTCTGCTTTTAATACTTGGCTTTCTCGTAAGATATTCCCCACTACCAGAAATAGATACCGACACTGAGACGGAAGAAGTTTCTACAGCAAACGCAGGTAAAAATAGTATTCTCGATTTCCCTCATTTGGTTTTGGGCGCTGTAGCTATATTCTTTCACGTTGGTTCGCAAGTAATTGCCGTAGATAGTATTGTAAATTATGCTACACACCACGGTATGGATTTTATGGAAGCCAAAGCCTTTCCATCGTATACTTTAACGGCAACTATCGTAGGTTATTTTCTGGGGATCAGCTTTATTCCAAAGTTGATTTCCCAAAAAACAGCACTCAAAACTTGTACGTTGCTGGGCTTAACGCTAAGTTGCTGCATTCTTCTTTTCTCTGGACAAATTGCACTCTTTGGTCATCAGACTGATATTTCTGTTTGGTTTATCGTTCTACTTGGCTTTGCCAATTCCATGATTTGGGCTGGCGTATGGCCTTTGGCTTTAGATAATCTCGGCAGGTTCATCAAAACTGGTTCATCGTTATTAATTATGGGACTTTGCGGCAACGCCATTATGCCATTACTATATGGTTTTTTTGCAGATCATCAGAGTTTAAGAGCTGCTTATTGGGTATTAATTCCATGTTATACTTACCTCATTTTTTACGCTTTCTATGGCCATACTTTAAAAAGTTGGACTTCTAAAAAATAACCACCATGACTAATTATACCAAAATATATAACGCAAATATCATAACGCCTGCTGGTTTTGTAAAAGATGGCACTTTAATTATTGCCGATGGAAAAATAGCAGAACTAGGAACTAAAAATATTGCAATAGCTAATGCAAATGAGATAGATGCGCAAGGAATGTATGTTTCGCCAGGTTTTATAGATATGCATGTGCATGGTGGCGGTGGTCACGACTTTATGGATAACACCATAGAAGCGTTTCTTGCTGTGGCAAAAACACACGCTAAATATGGCACCACGGCCCTAATGCCTACTACACTAAGTTGCGAGAAAGAAGATTTGCTAACCACCTTAAACATCTACGAAAAAGCTAATGCTATTAATACCGAAGGAGCCAATTTTGTAGGCATCCATATCGAAGGGCCATATTTTGCCATGTCGCAGAAAGGTGCGCAAGACCCACGGTACATTCGTAATCCCGATCCAGCAGAATATGAAGAAGTATTAGCTGCATCTAAACATATCAAAAGATGGAGTGCAGCACCAGAGTTACCAGGTACAATAGAATTTGGCAACTTCCTTAAACAGAATAATGTATTGGCGGCTATTGCCCATACCGATGCCATTTACGAAGAAGTGATAAAAGCCTATGAAGTTGGTTTTACCCATGCTACGCATTTTTATTCGTGCATGTCCGGGGTTTCTAGGCGCAATGCTTTCCGCTATGCGGGCGTAATAGAAAGTGCTTATTTGCTAGACAATATGACGGTAGAAATTATTGCTGATGGTGTGCATTTACCAGCAGCACTGCTAAAGTTGATTTACAAAATAAAAGGAGCGGAGCATACTGCTTTAATTACCGATGCCATGCGAGGTGCCGGAATGCCAGAAGGCCCAAGCAAATTGGGAAGCTACAAAGATGGTTTAGATGTAATTATTGAAGATGGTGTAGCCAAATTACCAGACCGTAGTGCATTTGCTGGAAGTGTAGCCACTGCCGATAGGCTAGTAAGAAATATGATTACACTAGCTGATGTTTCTTTACTTGATGCCGTTAAAATGGCAAGTACTACCCCAGCTAAAATATTAAATATTGAGGACGGAAAAGGGGAGTTACTAAAAGGTAAAGAGGCCGATATTGTGATTTTTGATGAAGAGATTAACATAGAAACCACGATTGTTAACGGCAACGTGGTGTATAGTAAGGATAAGATAAAAATTTAAAAGAAAACCACTAACACACGAAGAACACTAAGAAAAGCTTATTTTCTATAGTTGCGAAATAAATCTTTGTGGACTTGGGTCTTGGTAGTTAATTATAACGAGCGTGAGAAGATTAGAGATACCTTTTATAGATACAAATGGATTGCAGGAAGTTGAACAAATCAGCCAGCTGATGGGAGGTTTGAAAACAACGCCAATCGATTGTAATCCTTGGCCTGCATATCAGGCTAATGCATATGCTAAGTTTTCAATGGCGCACAATGGTCAATCGATTTTATTGAAATATGTTATTGCAGAAAAATACCTTTTAGCTAATGAAGTAACCAACGGAAATATCCATAATGATAGTTGTGTAGAGCTTTTTATTGCTTTCGATAGTAACGGATATTACAATCTAGAATTTAATTGTTTAGGCTTTACAAAAATAGGTTACGGAAATGGTAGGCACGGGCGTAGATTGTTACCCATTGATGTGATTAAACGGTTGAGTTTCTCCTCTAAAATTAATTCGAACAGTATCATTAATACCAACACAGGTTTCGATTGGGAAATTATGCTAGTAATACCTAAAGAAATTTTCATCAAACATCAAATTAGTTCTTTTCATCACCTTAAAGCAAAAGGTAATTTTTATAAATGTGGTGATGGTTTACCACAGCCTCACTTCCTTACTTGGAGTATGATAGAAGCCGAGCACCCCGATTTTCATAGAAAAGAATTTTTTGGAGAATTGGCTTTTAGTTAGTTTTAAACATAAAGAAGAGGCTATTACTTATGCCTCTTCTCTAAGTTTTCTGCAATGTCTTTTAAGCTCAACTCTTTTTCTTTCAATAAAAACATCAAGTGAAATAACAAGTCGGAAGCTTCATTAATCAAATCTTCTTTAGTTTCAGCTAATGCTGCAATTACGGTTTCAACGCCTTCTTCGCCAACTTTTTGGGCAATCTTGTTTAAACCTTTGCTACGCATCTTATTAATGTACGAACCTTCTACTGGGTTTTCATACCTATCGTTAATGATGTTCTCTAACTCGAAGATAAAATTCTGGTTGTAATCTGTTTTAAAGCAGCTACGTGAGCCCGTATGGCAAGTCGGTCCAACCGGATTTGCTTTAATTAAAATTGTATCGTTATCACAATCGATAGCGATAGAGTGTACGTGTAGAAAATTGCCACTTTCTTCGCCTTTGGTCCATAAACGGTTTTTAGAGCGAGAAAAGAAAGTTACTTTGCCTTCTTGTTGTGTCTTCTCAAAGGCTGCTGTATTCATATAGCCCAACATCAACACTTCTAAAGTTTGGTTGTCTTGAACTACCACGGGAACCCCCCAGCCCCCTGAAGGGGGAGTTTTTCCAAAGTCTATTTGGTTAATGTCTATTTTATCGAAATTCATTTTTAACTTGCTCTATGTAATGTTTAGGTATTAAAGTCCCCTTCAGGGGATTTAGGGGTTTCTTACCGGAATATTATTCCTATTCAATTCCTGTTTCAAATCTGGTATTAAAATCTCTCCGTAGTGAAATACAGAAGCCGCTAAAGCCGCATCTACATTTGCTTTTTGGAAAACCTCCGTAAAATGCTCCATGCTACCAGCGCCACCAGAAGCAATAATCGGAATGTTGATACTATCGTTAATTTTCTTCAATAAACCACAATCAAAACCAGCTTTAGTGCCATCGTGGTCCATCGAAGTTAGCAAGATTTCCCCTGCACCTAAATCTTCCGCTTGTTTAATCCAGCTTTCGGTCTCCAATTCCGTAATTAAGCGACCACCATTTAAGTGAACCATATTTCTGCCATCTACATACTTAGTATCTACTGCAACCACTACAAACTGTACCCCAAAGTTTTTTGCCAATTCTTCAATCAGTTTTGGATTTCGTACAGCAGCAGAGTTGATACTGATTTTATCGGCACCGGCGTTTAGCAAAGCTTCCGCATCTGCAATTTCTGTAATGCCGCCGCCAATGGTAAACGGAATATTCAATTGTCTCGCTACCGATTTTACCATTTCAATCATCGTTTTACGATGTTCGTGTGTAGCGGTAATATCTAAAAACACCAGCTCATCAGCGCCTTGTTGCGCATATTGAGCCGCTAATTCTACCGGGTCGCCTGCATCGCGTAAATCAACAAAGTTCACACCTTTAACCGTGCGACCGTCTTTTACATCTAAGCAGGGGATAATACGTTTTGATAATCCCCCCGCCCCCTAAAGGGGAGGCTGTAAGGCGTTGAGCTTGTATGATTTTATTAATTTCTTCCAAAACTTTATTTGTGTTGTTGTACAGTTCATCGTTTGTAAATCTTAAAACTGTTAACCCTAATCTTTCAAGATATTTTTGACGTTCAATATCATTTTGCAGTATATCAGGCTGATTATGTATGCTGCCGTCTAATTCAATTACTAGCTTCGCTTCATGACAATAAAAATCGGCTATATAATATGCAATAGGATGTTGTCTCCTAAATTTAAAACCAAGTTGTTTTCCTTTTAAATGGTTCCAAAGTAGCGCTTCACTGTCAGTAAGTGTATTCCTTAATCTCTTTGCGTTATCAAAAATCAAATTTGAAGCACCATAAAACATACTGGGCTCTTTTAGCCAAAGCATATCGTAGTCTTCATCATCTAATTCTTTATAAGTCATCCTAGGGAACTATCTATAAAAGTCCCCTTTAGGGGATTTAGGGGTTGTTTTATGCTTTTAAATTCCCCCTTTAGGGGGCTAGGGGGTTAAATCGAACTCAACTGTTGTAAATTCCAATTTTTAACCTCTTCAATAGAAATACGGTTTTCGTAAATTGCTTTACCCACCACCACACTTCTAATTGGTAATTGCGCTAATTCCTCAATATCAGCCATAGCGCTCACACCGCCAGATGCAATTAGTTTAATCATAGGAGAGTGGTCTAACAGTTTTTTGTAAAGATCTACCGCTGCACCGCCTAGTTTACCATCCTTATTAATATCTGTACATAAGAAGCGGAAGAAACCCAGCGCCAGGCATTTATCCACGTAGTCCATCAATTTTATTGGGGAGCTTTCCATCCATCCAGAGTATTTGATTACCTCATCCAACACATCAATAGCAATAACGATACGGTTAGCATAATCATCTTTCTTCGCAAAAGCCTCGCTCAGTTGAGGCAAGAAATCGGGGTTGCTGATGGCTTGTGTACCCACAATTACACGGTGGATACCTGCGTCTAGCAAATTGGTTACCTGTTCAATGGTACGGATACCGCCACCATATTGCACTTTCATATCCGTTTTTTTAATGATATCGAAAAGTGCTTTTTGATTACTAAAATCGCCTTTGGCACCATTCAAATCAATAATATGGATAAAGTCTGTACCATTAGAACGGTATTGTTCTATCATATCATCGATAGAAACATTGTATTCGGTTTTCTGATTGTAATCGCCTTCACGTAAACGAACTACTTTGCCGTCTAAAATATCTATTGCAGGGATAATGTACATTTTGTAAAAGTTAAAAGTTTAAATTCAAAAGTTAAAAGTTGCTGTCGGTAAGTACTTTGCAGTTGTTACCTAATTATCACATCAGCTAATCATCACATCAATTAAAGCATCGAAAAATTCTTCAGCAACCGCTCTCCGGCTTCTCCAGATTTCTCTGGGTGGAATTGTACGCCGTAGAAATTATCTTTCTGTATAGCCGCCGAAAACTTGTTGCCATAAGTTACCGATGCAATGTCAAAAATAGGGTTATATTCAATAAAATAAGAATGAACAAAATAAAATTGTGCGTTATCTTTAACATTGTTAAACAACGGATTGTTTGCGAAACTCACATTGTTCCAGCCCATGTGCGGAACTTTAATGCCTAATGTTTTATCGAAAAGCTTCGTTTTAACAGGTGTAATGTTCAGTAAATCGGCATTACCTTCTTCAGAGTGAGCGGTTAACAGCTGCATACCCACGCAAATTCCTAACACAGGTTTTTTCAATGCTTTAATGGCGGCTACCAAACCCGTCTGTTGTAGTTTTTGCATCGCTGCACCAGCATGGCCTACGCCAGGAATGATGATATGGCTATGTTTTTCCAAATCTGTTTCAGTATTAACCATTGCGTAGGGGATGTTTTGCCTATCCAGCGCAGCGGTTAATGAGAAGATATTGCCAGCTCCGTAGTTTATAATGCCGATGCTGTTTTTTGTGTTGTCGTTCATTTTTTTCGTTTGAAAATGAATGTTGGTGTGTTATAGGTTCTGCTGTCCCGAATTTACTTCGGTGCTGTTCGCTTTACTTCGGGGTAAACACATAGGTTTACCCCGAAGTAAAGCGACTATCGGGTTTAATTTAATCGTCTTTTACTTCGAAATTTCCTTCATAGTCTGTCAATGACGTTGAGGCTGATCAATCGTAATTCGTAACTCTAAAATCGTAAATTAAAGAACCCCCTTAGTGCTCGGTAAAACCATTTTCTCTGCATCACGCTTTACCGCCATTTTTATCGCTTTTGCAAAAGCTTTAAAGATAGCTTCAATTTTATGGTGTTCGTTTTCGCCTTCTGCCTTAATATTCAAATTGCACTTAGCCGCGTCACTAAACGATTTAAAGAAGTGAAAAAACATCTCTGTTGGTACATCGCCCACACGTTCACGTTTAAATTCTGCATCCCAAACAATCCAGTTTCTGCCACCAAAATCAATAGCTACTTGCGCTAGGCAATCGTCCATTGGTAAGCAGAAACCATAGCGTTCTATGCCCAGTTTATTGCCTATGGCCTTTGCAAAAGCTTCTCCAAGTGCTAAACCGGTATCTTCAATGGTGTGGTGCTCATCAATATGTAAATCGCCTTTGGTTAAAATATCCAAATCCATACCACCGTGACGGGCAATTTGGTCTAGCATGTGGTCGAAAAAGTTTAAGCCAGTTTCAATTTTCGCTTTTCCAGTACCGTCTAAATCCAGTTTGATGCTAATTTTAGTTTCGTTAGTATTGCGTTCGTGCTTTACAATTCGGGCACCACCACGTAAAAAAGTATAAATATCTTCCCAATTTTTGGTTTCCAAAGCTATAATGTTGCTCAGCGTTTCGTACTTATCTAAATTCTCTAACGAACCTAAGCTGTCGTTGTTGCGGATGTAAATTCCTTTAGCTCCTAAATTCTTCGCCAATACAATATCATTTAGCCTGTCGCCAATTACAAAAGAATTTTTTAAATCATACGCTTCGTCAAAGTATTTAGTAAGTAGGGCAGTGCCAGGTTTACGTGTTGGCGCATTGTCTTTAGCGAAAGTTTTATCGATAATGATCTCATCAAACACTACACCTTCTGCCGCATAAGTATCTACAATAAAGTTTTGTATAGGCCAAAAATTTTCTTCTGGATGCGAAGCTGTACCCAAACCATCCTGGTTAGTAACCATCACTAATTTATAGTCCAGTTCCTGTGCAATCTTCGAAAGGTAATACAAAGCTCTAGGGTAAAATTTCAGCTTTGCAAAACTGTCTACCTGCTCGTCCTCTGGTTCAATGTTTAACGTCCCATCTCTATCGATGAATAAAATCTTGGTCATTATAGTTGTTCTAATGCGGTTAAAAGTTGGTTGTTTTCTTCTACAGTTCCTACGGTAATGCGCAGGCAATCGTCGCAAAGTACCACTTTAGAGCGGTCTCTTACAATAATTCCTTGTTCTACCAATTGGTTGTAGATATTGTGTGCGCCTTCAATTTTTGCTAAAATAAAGTTGGCATCAGAAGGGTAAACCTTTTCTACTTTTTCCAACCTGCTCAAAGCATTGCCTAATCTATCTCTCTCGCTTACAGTTAATTTTATCCAATCATTTACCTGTTGGATATTCTGTAAAGCCACTAAAGCCAAATCTTGCGTTGCCTGATTGATGTTGTAAGGCGGTTTAACCTTGTTCAGAATGTCAATTACATGGGTTGATGAAAAGGCCATGCCTAAGCGCAATGCTGCCAATCCCCAAGCTTTAGAAAAAGTTTGCAGCACTACCAAATTGGCGTATTCTGTTAATTCTTGAATAAATGTCTTCTGCTTTGCGAAATTGATGTAAGCTTCATCAATCACTACCAATCCTTTGAAGTTGGCTAAAATCGTCTCTATGTCCGTTCTATTTAAAGAATTTCCGGTAGGGTTGTTAGGAGAGCAAATGAAAATCATTTTGGTGTTGGCATCAATCGTTTCGGCAATCTTCTCCAGATCTAACTGAAAATCTGTTGTTAAGTTCACTTTACGCACTTCCACATCGTTGATGTTTGCAGAAACCTCATACATGCCATAAGTTGGTGGCAAAATAATCACATTGTCTTTCCCAGGATTGCAGAAGGCTCTAAAAAGTAGGTCAATGGCTTCGTCGCTGCCATTGCCTAAAAACGTATTTTCGATAGGTACACCCTTAATTTTGCTGATGGCATCTTTTACATCTAGTTGCAATGGGTCTGGATAGCGGTTGTAATTGGCAGGTAGTGGCGAGCCAAAGCTATTTTCGTTTGCGTCTAAATAAACACTCGCTTGTCCTTTAAATTCGTCCCTAGCGGTTGAGTAGGGGCTTAGGTTTTTTATATTTTCTCGTTGTAATTCTCTTACGTCCATTTTTTCTTTTGTTGTGATTTCACAGATTTTTCGATTTCACAGATTTAATTGGTTTGTTTTTTGGATGTTAGTTGTTTGGTTTCTTGTCTTTCGACTAATACCTAATCCCTAACTCCTAATCCTGTAATCTAATCGTTACTGCATTCTTATGCGCCTGCAAGCCTTCTGCCTCTGCTAACACTTCTACCGTTTTACCTATGTTTTTTAAGCCATTGGATGATAAGTGTTGGAAAGTGATTTTCTTAATAAAGGTATCAACTGAAACGCCTGAATAAGCTTTTGCAAAGGCACTTGTAGGTAGCGTATGGTTTGTTCCCGATGCATAATCGCCAGCGCTTTCTGGCGTTAAATTGCCTAAAAACACCGAACCTGCATTGGTAATCAAGGGAATAAGCTCTTCGTACTTTTCAGTGGCTAAAATTAAATGCTCTGGAGCATATAGATTGCTAAACTCCATGCCTTGATGAACATCATCAACCACCATTACGTACGAATTTGCAATGGCTGCTGCTGCAATATCTCTTCTAGGTAGTTCAGTCAACTGCTTTTCAACTTCGCTAATTACTTCTGTTGCAGTTTTATTTGAGGTAACTACTAAAATAGACTGACTATCAGTTCCATGTTCTGCTTGTGCAAGTAGGTCTGCAGCTACGTATGACGGATTGGCAGTCTCATCTGCGAGCACTAGAACCTCCGACGGGCCAGCTGGCATATCAATAGCTACGCTATTTTGAACTTGCTTTTTTGCTTCGGTTACGTAACGGTTGCCCGGACCGAAAATCTTATACACCTGCGGAACGGTTTCGGTACCGTAAGCCATTGCAGCTACGGCTTGTGCGCCGCCAACTAAGTACACTCTTTCGATATTAAGTAAAGTTGCAACATAAGCAATATAGCAATTCACTTTGCCATCACTTTGTGGCGGTGAGCAAACTACAATTTCCTTACAACCTGCAATTTTTGCCGGAATACCTAACATCAAGAAAGTGCTAGGCAGCACAGCGGTGCCTCCAGGAATGTATAAACCAACACGCTCAATAGCTCTAGCTTCACGCCAGCAAGTAACGCCGGGCATGGTTTCTATTTTGTCTTCAGTTTTTAGTTGCGAAGTATGGAAAGTATGGATGTTCTGATAAGCTGTATCAATTGCAGCTTTCACTTCCGCTGGAATTTGTTTAGCCAGTTCGGCCAGTTCTTCCTTGCCAATAAAAAGAGAAGAAAGCGCTATGTTGTCGAACTGTTGTGCGTAACTAAGTAGGGCGTTGTCGCCGTTACTTTTTACGTTGTTAATGATCTCTTCGGTTCTAGATTTAACTAAATTGTCGTCAGCAATGCTGCGTGAACATAGCTCTTTTAGTTCTTGTTTACTTAAATCTTTAAAGTTGTAGATTTTCAATGTTTTAAAATTTTAAATTAACTAATAGTTAATAGTAAAAATTAAAGTATTTGATGATTTATTTTATTTTTTTAACACACAGTAACATAGGTTTATTAAAAATCATTTGTTTTAATTAGGATGAGTATAAGATGGTAACACCCCATTTTTACAGTATGATTTGCTATGTATCCATGTGGATCCAACCACTTATTTAAGCAATGATTTTCTCAATTGGCATCACTACAATTCCTTGTGCGCCGGCAGCTTTTAGGCTATTGATTTTTACCCAGAAATCTTGCTCGTCAATTACCGAATGTACGGCAACCCAATCTTCCTCGAACAATGGAACCACTGTTGGACTTTTTACTCCAGGTAATAAATCTACCACTGCTTTTAAGTTTTCTTTTGCCACATTAAGCACCACATATTTGGTGGTTCTAGCTCTAAGTACCGATTGTATTCTTTGAACAATTTCTACCACTTCGGTATTAAATTCTAAACCAGGGGTAGATACTAGAACGGCTTCAGAATTCATTACGCTAGTGAAAGGTTTTAGGCCGTTGTTTTTTAAAGTTCCGCCTGTAGATACAATATCGAATATCGCATCACTTAACCCTAAGCCTGGGCCAATTTCTACCGAACCAGAAATGTTTCTAATCTGCGCATTCACTTGGTTTGCTTTCAGGTATTTTCCTAGAATTACAGGGTAAGATGTCGCAATTACTTTTCCATCTAGCTTGGCAACGGTATCAATATCACTATCGTTCTTAACTGCAATTTTTAAAGAACATTTGCCAAAGCCCAATTTTTGGAGATAAGATACGTTGGCACCTGTTTCTACAATTACATTTTCGCCAACTATGCCTAAATCGGCAATGCCGTCTTGTACGTATTCTGGAATATCATCATCTCTAAGAAAAAGAATTTCTAAAGGGAAGTTGGTAACAGTTGAGATAAGGGAGCTTTTGTAGTTTTCGAAAGATAAACCACAATTTTTAAGAATTTCTACTGATTTTTCGTTTAATCTACCCGATTTCTGGATAGCAATTTTAAGTGTTTTCACTTTTATTAAATTATAGGATAAGAAATATAAAATCTATTTTTTAAAACCATTCTGAAGTACAGAATATCAAATTACATATCGCCACAATGGCGATGGTGTAGATGAAAATGATGGTTTAAAGATAGGTTCATTATACTTGTTTCTTTTCCTTAATTTTGCAGGATATGCAGCAAATATATACTAGTTTGGTATACAATCCAAAAAAAATGGCATTTAATTTGCATAAAGTGCTTGTTTAATTAAAATTGATGTTAAAAATAACCTTCTTGAATTTGAGAAAAGCGCTACTTTTTGTTGTTTTATGTATGTTTATAACAGGCTGCGATTGGTTTAGAGAAAAGCCAGAAATTGCCGCCGTATTGGCTAAACATTTTGATAACAAGATATATAATAAATTTGATACCGCAGTTTATCTCCCTATTTTTAAGGCTAAATTAGAAACCCAAAGCAAGGATTTTCTGAACCCGAAAGTAATTGCTGCTTTTTACGAGAAGAACCAATATCTACCCAAATTGGTTACTAAATTCTACGTAACGGGACAATTAGATACTTTAAAAAGTTTTGTTTTACAAAGCAAAGCCGATGGTTTTAATCCAGAGATTTTTAATGCTGCTGCTTACGAGAAGCAATTACAATCCCTCAATCGAAACAAATTTAAAACTATTGACGAAGTTTACGAAGCTGTTGCAGATCTAGAATTGAACACCGCCTACATCCTGAATAAGTACACCAATTTTATGGGCTATGGCAGTATCAATCCCCGTAATTTTTTTAATCGGTTTTACATTAAGGTACTTCGTCCGGATAGTTTGAAAATGGACTCTGTGCTTAACACCGAGAATTTGGTAGCAGAATTAAAGAAAGTACAGCCTAATGCTAAATCTTATGTTGATTTAAAAGAAGCTTTAAAAAGTTATCGCGATAGCATAGGTAATGAAGAAGCGGTAGAAATTAAATCTATTAAGATGAATTTGGAACGCATGCGTTGGCGTTTGCCACTACAAACCGAAGAACTGGTAGTGGTTAACATTCCCGATTTTACGTTAACCTGGTTTAAACAAAACGATACACTTGCACACATGAATGTATGTGTGGGAGGTAAGAGAGAGGCAGCATATACTCAAAAAATAAAAACTTTCCTTAAAACAGGGAAGTTAGACGATAAGCCTAAAAACCACGAAACTCCACAGTTATTTAGTGTCTTTAATGCCATACAGGTAAACCCAATCTGGAATATTCCGGTAAGTATTGCTAAAAGCGAAATTTATTGGATGGCCAGAAAAGATCCTTACTACTTGTCTAACAACAACATTAAGGTTTATTACAAAGGAAAATTAGTGGCCGATCCAGATACCATTAACTGGAATAAATATCCTAGGGAGAAACTACCTTTTAACTTTAAACAAGGTTCTGGAGAAGGTAACGCCTTAGGTAAGTTCAAATTTGTATTTGATAATAGTTCTAGTATTTACCTGCATGATACCAACAATAAGTACGGTTTTAAACTAGCTAATAGGGCTATTAGCCATGGTTGTGTGCGCATAGAGCAGCCTTTAAAGTTTGCAGAGCTCATGGTAAAAGACAAATACCAATATGATAAATTGCGTATGGATGTGGATTTGCCACCAATAGACACTACTAAAAATGAGGTTTTTAAAAAGAAACTAGCTAAAAAAGCAGATACCCTTAACATTTTTCAATTAAAACCTACTTGGTATGCGCCACGTAAAAGCATAGGTGTGTTTATTGCTTATTATACCGCATGGGCGGATAAGGGTAAAGTGCAATTTAGACCCGATGTGTATGAATATGATCCCATTTTGTGGCAGGCGATTAAACGCTACATGTAATTATTGTTTGTGCTGTGAAGTAGCTTTTGTACTCGTTCTACAATTTGTAAATCATTTTTCTTTCCATGCTGTCGCACGCGTGCCGCGTGTGCATATTTAGCAAAATGTAGAAAGGAAAATGGTTTTGCACACGCCACAGGCGTTCACCAGCGTGGGGGGATAAGGGTAAAGTTCAGTTTAGAGCCGATGTGTATGAATACGACCCAATTTTGTGGCAGGCGATTAAACGCTACATGTAATTATAGTTTTGTTCTGTGAAGTACCTTTTGTACTCGGTCTACAATTTGTAAATAAGCCAGTGAAGCTTTAAAAAGCTACCAAAAAAGACCGAAAGAATAGGCGATTTTTATATATTCGCCTAAACTTTTTAATGTATGTTTCCAACCGTATCCCATTTTATTTCTTATTTGTTTGGCATTGAGGTGCCTTTGCCATTTAATACCTTTGGCGTATTTGTGGCTTTGGCATTTGTGGCAGGTTATTGGGCTTTTACCGAAGAGTTAAAACGTAAAGAGGCACTTGGTATTTTAAAGCCTGTAAAACACGTAACTACTATTGGCGAACCTGCTTCTACCTGGGAATTGATCTCTAATGGCTTGTTCGGGTTTTTAATTGGCTATAAGCTAATTTATGCATTGGCAAACTACAAGATGTTTGTTGCCGATTCGCAAACCGTATTGCTATCTACCAAAGGCAACTTGTTAGGTGGCTTAGGCTTGGCAGTATTATTTGTGTATTGGTCTTATAAAGAAAAGCAAAAAACAAAATTACCTACGCCTAAAAAAGTAGAAGTTACCGTTCGCCCGCACGAACTGATGAGCAGCATGATTGTTTGGGCGGCTGTGTGGGGCTTTTTAGGTGCTAAGATATTCGATAACCTTGAGCATTGGGATACCTTTATTCAAGACCCAATTGGAGGTTTGCTCTCATTTAGTGGTTTAACTTTTTACGGTGGTTTAATTTGTGGTGGTGCAGCGGTGCTATACATCGCACACAAAAACGGAATTAAGCCGCTACACATGTTAGATGTGGGTGGGCCAGGTATGATGTTGGCTTACGGCGTTGGCCGTATTGGTTGTCATTTATCTGGAGATGGCGATTGGGGAATAGACAACTTAAATCCTAAGCCATTTAACTGGCTGCCAGATTGGCTGTGGGCTTATACTTATCCAAATAACGTTGCGGGCGAGGGCAATCCAATACCGGGCTGTGTAGGTAGGTTTTGTAACGAATTACCAAACCCCGTTTACCCAACGCCAATTTATGAAGTTATTGCGGCTCTTTTAATTTTTTGGTTTCTGTGGAAAATTAGAACTAAAATCAATATTCCGGGTATGATGTTTGGCATTTACTTAATGTTTAGTGCAGTAGAACGTTTCTTGGTAGAATTAATTAGGGTAAACTCCAAATACACAGTAGCAGGCATTCCCTTTACCCAAGCAGAGCTAATTTCGTTGATATTGTTTATTGCTGGAGCCTTACTGGTTTCAAACGCGTTAAAAAACAAAGATAAACTTGCAAGCTATTAAGCCATGGATTTAGAGTTATTATGCAATAAAGTAGTGGCTATAGCTAGGCTTACAGGTAATTTTATTAGAAAAGAATCCTTAGCTTTCGAAATTAGTTCGATAGAGTATAAAGGCTTAAACGACTTGGTTTCTTATGTAGATAAAACCGCCGAAAGACAATTGGTAAAAAACTTGAAAAAAGTATTGCCAGAAGCGGGTTTCATTACCGAAGAAGACGAAACAGAAAATACTTACGATAAACCGTTTACTTGGATTATCGATCCCCTAGATGGTACCACAAATTTCATCCACGGCATTCCAACTTTTTCTATCAGCATAGCCTTGTATGAAGGAAAAGAACCTATTCTGGGCGTAGTTTACGAAATTAATAGGGGAGAGATGTTCTATTCTTACAAAGGTGCTCCCGCTTATTTAAACAATAAAGAGATCAGGGTTTCTAAAGCAACCGATTTATCGCAATGCTTATTGGCTACTGGTTTTCCATATTATCAATTTGATAAGCAGCCACAGTACATTAAACTATTTACCGAAATGATGCAGAAATGCCATGGCCTACGTAGAATTGGTTCTGCGGCGGTAGATTTGGCTTATGTAGCTTGTGGTAGGTTCGATGCCTATTTTGAATACAACCTTAATTCTTACGATATGGCTGCTGGTGCTTTTTTGGTAAAACAAGCAGGTGGTACGTTGCTTAATTTTTCTGGTGGTAACGAATACCTCGAAACTAGGGAAATTGTGGCCACTAACGGTTTAATTACGCAAGAAATTTTAGATACCATTAAGAAGCATTTTGAATAAATAAGATGAAACTTGCTAAATCTTGTTTAAAAAGATTTAGCTAAAAGTGTGATATCCATTAAACATTAAAGCTCCGCGTATAAAACGGAGCTTTAATGTTTTTAAAAAATGCAAACCTATAAGCCGGGTTCTGTTCCGATAAATCGGCTTCTATCATTAATCTACTGTAAGCGTCGCCACTTACCTCTAACGACCTACCCACTAACATCGGACGAGCAGCCCTACATGCGTTAGCCTATTTGGTCTTTCAACTCCCGGGGTTTACCAACCTTGCTATCACTAACAAAGCTCGTGAGCTCTTACCTCACGTTTTCACCCTTACCCCAATAAATGTGGCGGTATATTCTCTGTGGCACTTTCCGTGGCTCAGGTTTTCAATCCTAAACCCCTTCCCGTTAGGAAGCGAGATGCTCTACGTTGCCCGGACTTTCCTCTCCGATGTAAAATCGGAGCGATAGAACAGCTTGCATGGGCACAAAGGTAGCATTTTAATTCTGTGTAGCTTTTAGAAAAGCAATTTCCTGAGCTATTTTTTAACGATAGTCCCGTTATCCGCTTTACTACGGGGCAAACACAAAGGTTTGCCCCTACGTGTTCGCTGCTACCGGGTTTAGTATGCAAAACCTGTACGCTTGGCAACATTGCCCAGTGTGCTTAGCAAAGGCCTTGCGTTTTAAACGGGATAGCAGCGGCAGCTCCGATTGAGCGTAGCGAAAGCGGGACTACAGCGAATAGCCCGACGTACGGATAATAGTAGTAATGGCATTGCTTTTCAAATAGCCAATATTTTGTATAGCCAAAACTTTCAACTTTAGACTTTCAACTTTACGCTTTCAGCTAGTTTAGAAACAAACCAAATTAAATACACATTCGGCGATTTAACCTATTTTAGTAATTTTGCAGCATGCAACAAGAAATCATCGATATTAAGCGGAAGGCGCTCAAAATAAACTTGAATCCTAAAATCTATGGCACATTTGCAGAAATTGGCGCCGGACAAGAAGTTTCGAGAGCGTTTTTTAACGTAGGTGCTGCATCTGGAACGGTTGCAAAAACCATATCGGCATACGATATGACTTTTAGTGATGAAATTTACGGTGCCGAAGAATCGGGGCGTTACGTAAGTCAGAACCGTTTGTTAAAGATGCTTGACCACGAGTATTCGTTGCTAATTGAGCGTTTAAAAGGAGATAAACACGAAGATAAAACGTTTTTTGCCTTTGCAAACACCGTGACTACTTTAAATTATACCCGTACCAATGATCCTCATGGTTGGGTGGGTTTGCGTTTTCAAAGCGAGCCGGGCGGTTTGCCCAACGAAATTTATTTTCACGTGCGCTTGTTAGATACCGATGTACAGATGCAACAACGGGTGTTGGGCATGATTGGAGTGAACCTAGTTTATGCAGCCTTTTACTACGCCAACGATCCTAAAAAGATGATCGAATCTTTGGTAGATAACTTAAATGTGGGTTCGGTGGAGATAGATTTGATTTCTGTTCAAGGTCCTGATTTTAAGGATATCAACAACTTGTTATTAAATTTGTACTTAATTATTAAAGATTTCTCTACAGCCGCTATTTTCGATTCTGATTCGCACCCTCGCCAAGCTAAAGATTTGCTTTACAAAAAGGATGTGATGATTTTACGTACCAAATACGGACAAAAATCTAATCCTAATTTTAGTTTGTTTAATAAGGCAGCAGATCAATTTAAGCTGGTAAACAAAGTTGAAAACAGCAACTTGATTGTAATGATTGAGGTTTTGATTACCAACGTGTTAACGGCAGCGCAAGAAACACCAGATGATATAGATTTAGAAGTGGTGGCAAAAAGGGCAGAGGAAATGTGTAAAACGGGCAACTTTGTTATTGTTTCTAACTTTACCCGTAAAAATAGGCTAGCTAAGTACTTGGATAGGTGCAGGCCTAAAAGTGTGGGTATGTCTACCAATATCAACAACTTAAAATTTGTATTTAACTCTTCAAATTTCGGCGAAAACTATACTGGGCATTTATTAAGTTATGTTAACGACATGTTTAGCAGGAATGTAAGATTGTTTGCTTATCCTTTCTTAGATAAAAAATCTAATACGGTTATTAATACCAAAAATATGCCGGTATCGCCAGAAGCTAAACCACTGTTCGATTTCTTAATATTGAACGGCTATATTACTGATATTGAGCATTATAATGAGGGGTGAAGTAAAAACAGTTTAATGGAAAAGAAACACAAGCCTGCCGAAAAAAGTAGTCTGCATGTTAGAAACAAACATCAATCTCGTTACAATTTCGAAGCTTTAAAAGTTGCTTTACCCGAACTTTCAGAACTTGTGGCCATTAACAAATATGGCGATGAGTCGATAGATTTTGCTAATCCAAAAGCGGTTAAAACCTTAAACAAGGCATTGTTAAAGTATTTTTATCAAATAGATTTTTGGGATATTCCAGAAGGCTATTTGTGCCCGCCTATACCAGGAAGGGCAGATTATATCCATTACGCCGCTGATTTGCTGGCTTCTTGTAATGAGCAGAAAATTCCAACCGCAAAGAAAATAAAAGTGCTGGATGTTGGCGTGGGGGCAAATTGCGTGTACCCAATTATTGGTAGCCAAGAGTATGGTTGGCAGTTTGTGGGCTCTGATATTGATGATTTGGCTGTCAAATGCGCAAAAAGTATAGTTGCTACTAACACTAACTTGGTAAAAAATGTAGAAATTAGGCTGCAAACCGTAAAAACTGAAATCTTTAAAAACATTATCCGAAAGGATGAAAAATTTGATCTCACAATTTGTAATCCTCCATTTCATGCCTCGGCAGAAGAAGCAAATGCAGGCTCGCAACGTAAAAATAGAAACTTGGGCAACAAGAATTACTCAAATCCTGTACTTAACTTTGGTGGTAAAAATACCGAACTGTGGACTAAAGGCGGCGAAGTAGCATTTGTAGGCAAAATGATTGAAGAGAGTCAGCTTTTCAAAAATCAGTGTTTGTGGTTTACAAGTTTGGTGTCTAAAAGCGAAAATTTAGGTGCAATTTATGCCATGCTTAAAAGGGCAGAAGCAGCAGAAGTGAGAACTAGCGAAATGACCACAGGTAATAAAATAACCAGAATTGTAGGCTGGACTTTTATGGATACAGCACAACAAAATGCTTGGGTTAAGGCTTGGTAATGCGTTTAACTACCTTTACTATACAAGTCCTTAAAAACAATACCCATTTGGTTTTCTGGGTTTTCGATAGCTTTAAAACCAAATTGCTCATACAAGCCGTGTGCATCTAACGTGGCTAATTGGTAGCGGCGTAAACCTTGTAAATCTGGGTGGAATAGCATTAATGCCATCAGCTTTTTAGAAAGGCCTAAGCCACGAAATTCTTCTGCTACATACACATCACATAAATAGGCAAAAGTAGCTTTATCGGTTATCCATCTCGCAAAACCAACTTGTTGCTGATCTTTGTAAATACCAAAGCAGAGCGAGTTGCTTATAGATTTCTCTACCAATTCGTAAGAAATATCTTTTGCCCAATAAGATTGTGTACTTAAATAGTGATGTACTGCTTTAACGTCTACTAAATTGCGATCGTCTGAAAATATAAAACCGTTTTCTTTGATTTCCAAGTTTCTTGAATTTTGAATGAGTAAGTGAGCGAATGATTGAATAAGCCGATATAGTTTTTAGGAATTTTTGAATAACGGAATGGATTAAACTTGATGCAAAGGTTTACTCATTCGAAATTCAATCATTTAATGGTTTTGGATGATTAATAATGGGATGAGGTTTATGAGCATTCGCAAATATTTACTTTACTCATTTACTCATTCGAAATTCAATCATTTCTTAATTCCTCATATTAATAAACTGCAAAGGCTGCCCAAAATCTTCGCCTCTACATAGTTGAATAACTTTCTGCAGATCATCAATGTTTTTGCTTTGCACACGCACTTGGTCTTCCATCATTGATGGTTGCAATTTAAGCTTGCTATCTTTAATTTTAGCGACAATCTTTTTAGCGGTTTCCCTATCAATTCCCTCTTTTACAGTTACTTCTTTTCTAATCATGTTGCCAGAAGCGATAGTTTCCTTGCCGAAATCCAAACTATTTGGGTCTAAATGTTGTTTCATCATTCTAGAGATAATAGAATCTACAATCGCTTTTAAGCGCATATCGTCTTCGGTAATAATAGTAATGATATTTGTTTTCTTATCTAGCTCTATGCTGCTTTTAGAAGTGTTAAAGTCGTACCTGTTTAAAATCTCTTTTTTAGCATTGTTTATTGCATTATCTAGCGTTTGTGCATCTATTTTACTTACTATATCGAAACTTGGCATGAAATGGTGCTTTAATTGAAAAGAATTGATAAATTTATTTGGTTACAAAAAAACGCAAAAAATAGATGAAAATATCATCCTTTTAGAAATATACCTTAGTTTTTTATTCTTATTCTTAATCTTAAATGTATGAACTGTCTTTTTAACTGCTTATAACAATTGATAACAGGATGGTCTTGATAGTTCATCAATCTTAAAACAATCAAAAAATGAAATCTAATAAAGCAAAAACATCAAAAAAATCTACAAAAAAATCTACAAAAAAAGCCGCTAAAAAGCAGTTAGAGAAAAGTTTAACTGAAAAGTTTATAGAGGCCGTTAAGGGTTTGGGGCATAATGCAGAATCTATTGGTGCCGATGTAGCGAAAGCTAGTAAAGCCGTTGCTAAAAAACTTGCCAAAAAACTTACCGAAGTGAAAGAGGCAGTAGATCATAAGATTGAGGATATTGGCTCATCAAAAAAGCAAGTAGTAGCTAAAAAAATAAAAGCAGTGAAAAAAGATGTGCCTAAGCTGGTTAAAAAAGTGGATAAATCTGCAGATAAAATTGTGAAGAAAGCGGTTAAAAAAGCAAAGCCAGTGGTAAGTAGTGTAAAAGTTGCTGCTTTAGAAACCGAAGAAAAGGTGGCGAAAGCAGTTAAAGCGCCAGTAAAAAAAGCCACGTCAACAGTAAAAAAGACAGCAGATAAAGCTGTGGCTACGACCGTTAAACCTGCCATTAAAAAAACTACTGCTAGTGCTAAAAAAGCGATTGATACGGTTGCTGAAAAAACTCCGCAAGCTAAAACTGTAACCAAACCAACTGCCGCAACTAAAAAAGCGCCGGTAAATACACCTGCTGTAAAAGCACCTAGTGCCGCCAAAAAAACCAATGTTAAATAATTGATTTTTGTTAATCTACACTTAATCTTAATTTAACACGAATTTTTAAAATTTGAAAACCCTTAAAAGCAAACTTAACCACATAGATACGTAGAAATGTTTAGATCAAAATAGATCTAATTAGAAATGTTATATATTTCTTGTTTAAAACCTATCTGTCTATGTGGTTATAGTAAAACTGCCTTAAAGGATTTTGTAGATTTACCCAATGGCCAAAAAGAAGCTTCCTTTTTTAAATAGAGAAATAAGTTGGTTGTATTTTAACGAACGTGTGCTGCAAGAAGCGGCAGACGAAACCGTGCCATTAATAGAGCGCATCAAATTTCTTTCTATCTTTTCTTCAAATCTTGATGAGTTTTATCGGGTTAGGGTGGCCTCTTTAAACAGGTTGGTTAATTTGAATGAAAAAGCAAAAGCTTTGTTGGGTTTTAATCCCAAAAAGGTGCTTGACGAGATCAAAAATATCGTAGTAAAGCTAGAGCGGCGTTTCGAAACGCTTTTTCAGGATATCCTAATTACCGAATTGGCTCAAAAGCGGATATTTATCTTAAACCATACACAGCTTAACGTTTCTCGTGGCGAGTTTGTTAGGCAGCATTTTAGGGACAAAATTCTTTCCAATCTGGTACCTATTATGATTGATGTGAACAAGCCGTTTCCAGAATTAAAAGATAGGGCTTTGTATTTCTTTGTACAGCTTTCTAATAACTCTGGAAAAAACGAGAAATATGCAATTTTGGAGCTTCCAGATAGTATTTCTAGGTTTTTAGTTTTACCAGAAACCAACGATTTAAAGTTCATCATCCTTTTAGAAGATATCATTAAATACTGTTTAGATGATATTTTCTACGTGTTTAACTACAAGGAAATTCAGGCTTACTCTATTCAGCTAACAAGAGATGCCGAATTAGATATTGATAAGAATGTAAGCGATAAATTTATAGATGAGCTTCGCAAAAGCATTGATAAAAGGAAACGAGGCAAGCCTATGCGTTTGCTTTACGATAGTGATATGCCTTTTGATATGTTAAGCTTTTTGGTAAGCAAATTAAAAGTAGGTGCCGATGGCTTAATTCCGGGTAATAAATACCATCGTTTTGGCGATTTTATTGCCTTTCCTAATGTAGGAGCAAAGGAGTTGGAATATCCAGCTATGGTGCCCTTAAAAGTAAAAAACCTGCATAGAACAGAAAGTTTCTTCAAAAAAATTGCCGAAAAGGATTTTGTGGTGCATTTGCCTTATCAATCTTATGATTATATCATTTTATTTTTAAGAGAAGCAGCTATTGATCCAAAAGTTACAGAAATTAACATCACTTTGTACCGTTTGGCCGAAAACTCTAAGGTGGTTAATGCCTTAATTAATGCCGCTAAAAATGGTAAGGCGGTAAATTGCTTGGTAGAGTTAAAAGCTCGTTTCGATGAAAGTGCCAATATATTTTGGACCAACCGTTTAATGGAAGAAGGTGTGAATGTAAACTATGGCCTAACCGACTTTAAGGTGCATTCCAAAATTTGTTTGGTTAAACGTATTGATAAACGAAAAACAACTTATTACGCCAATTTAGCTACTGGCAACTTTAACGAAAAAACTGCCCGTATCTATTGCGATCATAGTATCTTTACCTCAAAAACCGAAATTACGTCTGAACTAGTAAAACTATTTGCCGCTCTAAATAAACGTACGGTAGCTAAAGGTTTCAAATATTTAATCGTATCTCCAATTGATTCTAGAAATAGATTTTACAGTTTAATAGATAGAGAAATTAAGAATGCCAAAGCTGGCAAAATTGCTTACATGGTTTTGAAAGTAAATAGTTTGGCCGATGAAGGTATGGTGGAAAAACTTTATGAAGCCAGCAATGCCGGTGTACAAATTAAGTTAATTGTACGGGGTATTTGCTGTTTAGTGCCTGGGGTTAAAAATTACAGTGAAAATATTACGGTAATAAGTATAATAGATAGGTTTTTAGAACATGCCCGGGTTTTTATTTTTGGAAATGGAGGTAAGGAGGAAATGTTTCTGTCTTCTGCAGATTTAATGTCTCGTAATTTTGAACACCGTGTAGAAGTTGGTTTCCCAATTTTAGATGATGAAGTAAAGCAAGAAATTAAAGATATCATTGATTTGCAATTGCAGGATAATGTAAAAGCAAGAAATATTACCAAAACAAACGATAACAGATACCATAAAAACAGATTGGCTACTAAGATAAGGGCTCAGTACCAAACTTATAGTTACCTAAAAAACAAACATCAATAACATGCTCAGATACGCCGCCATAGATATTGGTTCTAATGCAGTACGATTATTAATTGCCGATATCAACCAGAATGATAGAGGTAGTAGTTTCAAGAAAAATACGTTGGTACGTGTGCCGCTACGTTTAGGAGATGATGCATTTTTGGATCAGGAGTTATCTGACAAAAAAATTGATGATCTGGTAAAAACGATGATTGCCTTTAGGAATTTAATGGACGTTTATCACGTTACAGATTACCTTGCCTGTGCAACATCGGCTATGCGTGAAGCTAAAAATGGTAAACTGGTAATAGATAAAATAAAGGAATTGGCCAATATCGATATCGAAATTATTGAAGGCCAACGAGAAGCCAGTATCATTTATTCTAACCATATAGAAGAGAACTTAGATATTAAAAAAAGTTACCTATATATTGATGTTGGTGGTGGTAGCACCGAGCTATCTGTTTTTGTAAATAAACAACCTGTAGCTTCTAAGTCATTTAATTTGGGTACCATACGTATTTTAGATAATCAGGACAAAGAAGAGACTTGGCACGAAATGAAAGATTGGATTAAGGAGCACACAAAAGAACTAAAGCAAGTTGTAGGTATTGGTACTGGCGGAAATATTAATAAATTGTTTAGAATGAGTGGAGAAAAGGAAGATATGCCTTTGTCTTTCTTGAAATTAAGAAATATGTATAACGAATTGAATGCTTATTCGCTGAAAGAGCGTATTTCTATATTGAAACTGAACCAAGATAGGGCAGATGTGATTATTCCGGCTTGCGAAATTTATTTAACGGTAATGAAATGGGCTGGCATTAAGCAAATTTTTGTGCCTAAAGTTGGTATGGTAGACGGCATTATTAATCTCTTGATGGAAGAAAATTTGTAATCAAAAATACTTTTTTTTAAACCTCTGGTAGCCTTTTTATGTATTCCATTATTCAAGTCTATCGTAGGGCAATCTGGTAATTTGCAACCGTCAATTAAGTATTTATCTCGGCAACAACTTTATTATAAGGTTGTTTATCAAGCGTTAGTATGCCAGCCCGTATAGATTTGGAAATATGTTTTTAGATCGAAAAAAAGTGGGTGCTAAATGATTTCATATACCCCCGCCATAGTGGAAAGCTTTGGTTGCCGGGCTGCTTAAAAGGATTGACGTCAAAATGTAGCGTTGTTTTAACCGTATTTTATGCGCTAGATACCTGTTTTTTTTAATGCCTAAACCTTAAAGCATATCTATTGTTCTGATTTTAGGAAATGGATGAGATAAGGATGATGGGAATACTTACTCTTCTTCATTTCCTCTAATTATACAATAATAAGATAGATATGGAAACAACTTCAACAGGTAATGTGCTTAACGAATTGATTGAGCTAAATAACGATAGGGTAGCAGGTTTTGAAAAAGCTTTAGCAGATATAGATGACAGCAACTCGGATTTAAAAGAACTATTTCAAGAGTATGCAGCTCAAAGCCGGAGGTTTGGACAAGAATTAACTGCGTTGGTGGCCGAGCGGGCTGTAGAACCAGATACAGGTAATACTATAGCTGGGACCTTACACAGAGCTTGGATAGATGTAAAGGCATTGTTTGGCGCTAATGATAGGAGTAGTATTTTATCAGAGGTCGAAAGAGGTGAGGATGCTATCAAAAAGGCTTATAAATTGGCGTTAACAGAAGGTGGTTTAACAGGCCCCGTATTAGACAGAGTAAGCGACCAAGCTAAATATATGCAGAAATCTCATGATACCATTAAGGCACTTAGGGATATGTCTAAAGAATTAAATAGTTAAGGAGATTTTCGCTATGATGAATATAGGTATGTTAAATAAAAAGGCGGATAACATTGGTGTTTTTACGATTATTGGCGTAGCTGCTTTTACGGGTTTAGCCTTGGTGGTAGCAAGTCCAAGAATGAGAAAAAATTGCACTGATTTGTTGAGCGGCGTGTTTAACAGGGTTAAAAATAAGATTTCAAATCTTAGACATGAGGAAAGTAGGGATTGGGAAAAGGATTTGACAAGTGCTGAGAAATTGAAGGGTGATATTAATAAGCGTAAAACACCGGTGATTAAGGCGCCTTCTGTAGCATCTACTGCTTGGAAAGAAGAGTAAGATTTTAAGTAAAACTAAACAAGCCTCGAATGAAAATTCGGGGCTTTGTTGATTCTAGGCTATACCTAAACCTACACTTATGGGAGTAAATCATTTTATGTGCAAATTTTGTATTGACTTATCTTTTTATGTTTTTTCGTGCTGTATGGATATTTTTCTTGTCTTTTAATGGTTTTTCATTTGTTTTTTTTGTGTTTTGTCGTTTATTTATTTCGTTTCTTCTGTTTTTGTGTTTATTTTTTATGTTTTAAATGTATTTTTTAAATTATTTGTGTTTCTAATTGTTTATTTTTTGATTTTATATTGTATTTAATTGCTTTTTTGTTGTTTATTTTGTGTTATTATTGATAATTTATTAAAAAAATGTAAAAAATATAATGAATATTAGAATTTTATTTCTAATTTAGTTTTAAAATCAAACACTAAAATTCAAATTATGAGTAAAATTTTATTTAAACAGTGGGCGCCGTTTGCAATTTTAATAATTGCAGCAATAGCCGCATTATTTGTTCCTTTATTGCCAAATTTTGACGAGGGTAAATACAGTGGCCCTGATGTAGCATTTATTTTGGTATGTGCAGCACTGGTATTTTTAATGACACCAGGTTTAGCATTTTTCTATGGTGGTATGGTGCACCGTAAAAATGTACTGTCAACCATGATTAAAAGCGTGGTTGCAGCTGGGGTAATTTCTGTACTATGGGTAATCGTAGGTTTCAGTTTGGCTTTTGGAGATAGTATTGGCGGGTTTATTGGTAATCCTCAAACCTTCTTCTTTTTTCAAGGCGTAAACTCTGGACCAGCTTGGGGCACTATTCCTCTTTCGTTATTCGCTGTATTTCAATTAATGTTTGCCATTATTACCCCTGGATTGGTGGTTGGTGCAGTGGCAGAGCGTATCCGTTTTACTGCGTATATCTTATTTATTGTCTTGTTTGCCATCTTTGTGTATTCGCCCTTGGCACACTGGACTTGGCACGCAGATGGTATTCTGTTTAAAATGGGCGTATTAGATTTTGCAGGCGGTACAGTAGTACATATTTCTGCAGGTATGGCTGCGTTGGCAGGGGCTTTGGTGTTAAAGCGTAGAAGATCTCACTTAGAGCATAAAGAAGTGCCGCCAGCAAATATTCCTTACGTATTAATAGGTACAGGTTTACTTTGGTTTGGCTGGTTTGGCTTTAATGCAGGTTCTGCTTTAGGCGCAAATGTTTTGGCTGTTTCTGCTTTTATTACCACCAATGTTGCTGCCGGTGCGGCAGGTTTATCTTGGATGTTCTTTGATGCTGCCAGAGGTAAAAAACCTTCTGTACTAGGTTTCTGTATTGGTGCGGTGGTAGGCTTGGTAGCTATTACTCCTGGAGCTGGTTTTGTAAGTATCCCTTCTAGTATATTTATTGGTGTATTTGCTGCTATTGTTTCTAACTTGGTAGTTTCTTGGAAACAAAAAACTGCTTTAGATGACACGCTGGATGTTTTCCCTTGTCACGGTGTTGGTGGTATGGTAGGTATGCTTTTAACAGGTGTATTTGCTACTAAAACTGTTAATGCGGCAGGTGCCGATGGTTTACTGTATGGCAACCCAGAGTTTTTCTTTACTCAACTAAAAGGAATGGTTTTGGTAATCGTTTTCAGTTTCGTGGTTTCATTTGTGATCTTCAAATTGATTAACTTGATATTGCCAATTCGTGTAACCGCCGACGAAGAAGAAGAGGGATTAGATGCTTCGCAACACAACGAGAAATATACACAAGGTACGTTAATCGTAGCCGGACAAGAAGTTCCAAATATCTAGTCCACAAAAATTATACTCCGCTTAGGCTAAGTTAAAATCATGATGGAAAATTGTTTTTGATTTAATCATCTTTCTCCCTAATCTGTATTGACCACCAGATTAGGGAGCTAAAGAGAAAAGGAAATAGTTGGATAACTATTCTGGATCGATAAACAATTTTAATGAATACGACCGCATTTTTAAGGTCGGGTGGGATTGCTTTGATTAAATTTTGCGCTATGCTATATACAAAATGCTGCCTTTGGGCAGTCAAAATCAACTATTTAACAATAAACTTAAACAAGATGAAAAATCATATAGCTGCACTATCTCTTTTATTATTAAGCACTGCTAGCGTAGCAGTTGCACAAGAAAAAGCTTCTCCTTTAGAAATATCGGGATCGGTAGATACATATTTTAAGTACGATTTTAGCAAGGTTGCTAACATACCAACCTATTTTGCTGATGAGCAAAACTCGGTTTCGTTAGGTATGATAGACTTGGCATTAAAAAAAACAACAGGTAAGGCTTCTTTTGTGGGCGAGCTTTCTTTTGGCCCTAGAGGCCAGTACCAATCTATACCAGATGTATTGGGCGGTTACGATGCTGCTACCAACAGCTTCAATATCCAAAACTTATATATTAACTATGCTTTTACTGATAAGTTTAGCATGACCGCCGGATATATGGGTACATTTGTGGGTTACGAGGTAATTTCGCCCGTGGCCAACTTTAATTATTCTACTTCTTACTTATTTGGTAGCGGTCCTTTCCAAAATGCAGGGTTAAAAGGTACTTATTCGTTTTCTGATAAAGTAAGCTTAATGGCCGGAATATTTAACGATTGGAATGTGTATCAAGACTTTAATGGGGTATCTCATTTTGGTGCACAATTAATGGTAGCACCTGTTGAGGGTTGGTCTGCCTATGTTAATTTCCTTACCGGACGTTCTGCTGGTGCAGGTGCCAATGGAACTATCATAGACCTAACTACCTCTTATCAAATTACAGATAAATTTAAGCTAGGCTTAAATGCTGCAGACTATGGTGTTTCTGAAGATGGCGGTGGTTATTCTGGCGCAGCACTTTATCCGCAGTATGCATTTACACCTTCTGTAGCGTTAGGGGCAAGAGCAGAATATTTTACTTTTAAAGGTGCTGGTGGTGCTGCCAACGCAAGTATTACTTCATTCACTTTATCTGGTAACATTAAATCTGGTGGCTTAACTTTTATTCCAGAGGTGCGTTTTGATAATGATGCCGATGCTTACATTGGTTTCGTTAAATCTAATTTAGCACCATCAAAAACAGCAGCCCAATTTTCTTTAGCTGCAGTTTATAGCTTTTAATTTATAACTTCACATCGGCTAATTACAACCAAAAAACGTCCCGAAAATCGGGACGTTTTATTTTAAATCTTTTTTATGAAATTTCTTTCACTATTAACAGTTCTGCTCTTTGCTAAGGTGCTATTGTTTGCCCAAGACATTAATGTATTACCAAAAGACGAAACAGGCAAATACACTTATTACGAAGTAGTGAGCACCAACCTTGCCGAGGATAGCTTAAAAATAAGAGCAATAGACTTTATAGCGAAAAACAAAAAGGAAATTAAACTAAAGTCGAGCGAAGCACCTGTCCAACTAAAAGGCACTGGAAAAATTGTGATCAACAAAAGTTTGGCAATGTTGTCTCGTCCAACTGGCGAAATTACTTTTACATTTAATTTCGAGGTAAATGCACAAAAATATCGTTTTTGGTTAACAGATTTTGAGTTTATCCCTTATCAAAAAGATAGGTACGGTAATTTTGTACCTAGCACTACTGTAGGTGTAGCCTTAGAAACTGAAGCCAAAAAGTCTAATGCAGACCAATGGGAAGACTACCGCTTACAGGCGTCTAAATATGCTGCTAACTTTGCAAAGCGATTTAAAGACCATTTGGTTAGTAAATTGGTAGCCACCAAACCAAGCCCAGAGAAGAAAGTGATTTCTAAAACTTGGTAAATTAGTGGCTAGGTTTTAGTAGTTAGGAATTAGTATCATTAAATTGATATTCAAATTATCTTTAAATCCCCAACCTGATCCCTAACTCCTAGTTCCTAATCCCTGAAAACTAATCACTTTAATGCACCATCTTATCTGCACAAGTAGAGCTAGCAAAAGCTTCGGGTTTAGCCTTAAAGATAAATCCCATACTTAAAATATAGCCCATAGCTTCATTTAATGCTTTGTTTGATTTGAATGATGGGTTGGTGTTGATATCAGCATGTACTTCTAAATCCACATCGTAAATGTCTAATAAATCGCAGATAGAGTAGGCAGTTTCTATAGATTTTTGAACTTCTAGCAACATTCTCTCTTTAATACCCATTTTTAAGGTAGATTTTTCTTGTGCAATGTACATAAAACCACCATGGTGCTCTCTTAATAGCACAATCACGGTAGCAAAATCGGTGTGACTGCTTTTTACTTGAGAATCGGTTCCAATGCAAACTTTTAATTTGTAACCGTTTTCGGTTTCTCGGAGAATTGCCTTTTCTACTTCTTCTAAGATTGACGAATGAATAACTTCGCCACTAAATTTCTTCCAGGTCATAAGTTATAAATATGTAAAGCAAACCTTTCATCAGGTTTCCTAAAATTAAAAATTTATTGTTAACCTTTCTTTATCTTAATGTTGTTTATTTGCTAACATTTATTTGTTTATCAACAAGTTAACTTGTTTTTTTGAGTTGTGTGTGATGCGTTTTGAGTAACTGGCTAATTGTTTATTAGAATTCGATTGTTGGCTATTGATTATTGGAATTTGATAATTTCTTTGTGTTCTTTGCCACTTTGTGGTTTTAACAGACAACTGCCAACCGAAAACTGTTAACTTTGTACCATGGAACTGCAAAAACTGCTCTCAAACCTAAATATCAAACAACTTAATCCTTTACAGGAAGAGGTAACTGCCAAAGCTAAATCTGGTGCCGATTTGGTGGTGCTTGCTCCAACAGGTTCTGGCAAAACAATTGCTTTTCTTATTCCTGTGCTACGTAATTTAGATAAAGACAAAAAAGGAGTACAATGCCTAATTTTAGTGCCTTCTAGAGAATTAGGATTACAAATTGAGCAGGTTTTTAAGCAAATGGCTACAGGCTACAAAGTAACTTGCTGCTACGGTGGGCATTCGGTTAAAGTAGAGCGCAATACATTAACAGAAGCACCGGCGGTATTAATAGGTACGCCAGGTCGTATTGCGTTCCATCTGCGTGAGCAAAATTTTGACGAAAGCACCATTACCACCTTAGTGTTAGATGAATTTGATAAATCACTCGAATTTGGCTTTACGCAAGATATGTCTTACATCATTAAAAGTCTGCGCTCATTAAAGCAACGTATGCTTACTTCGGCTACGGACATGCCAGAACTGCCTGAGTTTACCGGAATTGATAAGCACGAAACGGTTAACTTTTTGGCAAAGCAAGAAATTGTACCAGATTTAAAATTGAAACGAATTAATACATCTGCCGAAGAAAAATTAGCTGCACTATTTAAGCTGATCTGTAAGATAGGTAACCATTCGATGCTGATTTTTTGTAACCATAGAGAAACGGTAGACAGAATCAGCGATTTGCTGATAGACGAAGATTTAGTGCATGATATTTTTCACGGTGGGATGGAGCAAGACGATAGAGAACGTGCTCTGCTGAAATTTAGAAATGGAAGTGTAAAGATTTTAATTACTACAGATTTGGCCGCCAGAGGATTAGATATTCCAGAGGTCGAATTTATCATTCATTATCAGCTACCTTACACCAAAGATGCATTTATACATCGTAACGGGCGTACAGCCAGAATGAATGCCAAAGGTACTGCCTATTTAATTTTTGCTGAAGGAGAAGAATTTCCTTACCTAGATAAAACTATTGAGGTAGAGAAATTAGAAGGAAACTATAAAATTCCTGCTGATAGCGAGTGGCAAACCATTTATTTGGCTGCAGGTAAGAAAGATAAAATTAATAAAATTGATATTGTAGGTTTTCTTTTGAAAGTTGGTGGCTTGGCAAAAGAAGATTTAGGCTTAATAGAGGTTAAAGATTCTAGCGCTTATGCCGCGGTAAAGCGTAAATTAGCACCGCAATTAATTAAAAAACTATCTGGAGAGAAGATGAAAGGTAGAAAAATAAAAGTAGAAATAGCAAATTAGGGGACAGGTATCAGTGGTTAGGAGTCAGTTTAAATATTTGTGGCTATGAACCATTTACGATCAAGAATTAATAACTTGCTATTATTTATTTGCTGCAAACGACTAACCAGTTAAACGATTAAACAAATAAACTAAAATATGAGTAATAACGAAATAATGAAAAAACTAAGGGTAGCACTATCCTTAAATACAGATCAAATTATAGAAATCTGTAAATTGGTAAATTTTACGGTAACTAAAAGTGAGTTGGGCGATATCTTTAGAAAAGAAGACCACCCAAATTTTAAGAAATGCGGCGACCAAATTTTGAGAAATTTCCTTAACGGTTTGGTTATTTACAAACGTGGTCCGAGAGAAGAAAAAAACTAATTGATATTATGCCTAGCCGCTTTTTTGTTAATTAAGCTTTCAATCTTTTCTAACAAAATATCCATTTTAAAAGGCTTCGGCATAAAATCATCTGGTGGTGTTTCTAATGTGTTAATTTCATCTGCCTTATACAAACCAGACATCATTAAAATAGGTATGTGTTTGGTTTTTGGATTGGTTTTGATTTGATTGCAAATGGTACGTCCATCAATTTTACCTAAAACAATGTCTAATATAATCAAATCTGGATGAAAATTATTAATGGTTTCATGTATGCCCTCTGCATTGTTAAGTGGCTCTACTTCATAACCGCCAATTTCCAGTACAAGCTCAATTGTATCTAATACCTCGTCGTCGTCGTCTACTACAATAATTCTTTTCATAATCGCAAATATAACATTGTTAAATCATTTACATAACAACGATTTTACGATACAGTTTCTCTTAAAATCATATTTAACTAAAGTTTTCTCACTTTCTGATTTATTTACTAAATCTTTTTAAAAAAAATAAGAAGTAATCCCCCTTAAAAAATACTTTCAATTATTTTTGAAACTTTAAAAAACATTCATACATTTGATCATGCAATTTAACGAAGCGAAAAACAAATTTGTACAAACTTGGGGAGCTTTAGGTTCTCAATGGGGCATCAATAAAACGATGGCACAAATACACGCTTTGTTAATGGTTTCTAAAGAACCCGTTTCTATGGAAGATATTATGCAAGAATTGCAAATTTCTAGGGGAAATGCCAGCATGAATTTACGCGGTTTAATGGATTGGGGAATTGTTTACAAAGCCAACAAACCTGGCGAACGTAGGGAATTTTTTATTGCTGAAAAAGATTTAGACGAACTGGCAACAAAAATTGCAAAGGAGAGGAGCAAGAGAGAGATAAAACCTGCACTAAAGGTTTTAAAAGAGGTAAGTGCCATACAAGGCGATACTTCTGAAGACGCCGTACATTTTGTATCGCAAACTAAGAAATTATATGATTTTGTTGCAAAAGCAGATGAAATTTTTGAAAAAGTAACAGAATATAAAGATAACTGGTTAGGTAAGCTAATGATGAAAATATTGAAATGATATATTTTTTAAATAAAAGTTTCAATGTTTTTTGAAATTTTAAAAATAAATAAATTTTATGCTAAACTTAAACTTAATTGGCTACGGTATTTTTATAGCATTAATGGTTTTCATCATCTTAGTGGTAGGCAAAATCTGCTATAGAAATGGAAACGTTTTTGTTGCACAGCTGATACCAGGACATATTGAACTTTGCCAACAGATTAATAAAGCATTACTCATTGGATATTATTTGGTTAATCTTGGTTATTGTGCAGTTAATTTGTCGTTTTGGCAAAATATTACTGCTATGCCCATGTTGGTAGAGGTAATAGCAATCAAAATGGCAGGCATCATTATCATCCTATCGGGCTTACATTACCTCAATATCTATGTTTTAGTAACACAAATTCACAAATTAATTAAACAACCATAAATTTTAACATCATGGACACTACAAAAATTTTGATCGGCTATGCAGTTTATTTGCCAATTGCTTTATTGCTTACCCTGTATGTTTCTAAAACACTTTTTAGGAACAGTAAAATCTATATGTTAGATATTTTTAAAGGTAGAGAAGAGATTGCCTTTGCTACCAATAAGCTTTTTGAGACAGGTTTTTATTTACTTAACATCGGCTTTGCTTTAATGATTTTGAAGATAAATATCTACAATAACAATTATCAAGAACTGGTAGAAGCCTTGAGCTATAAAATTGGCAGTTTCTCTATCTATCTTGGATTAATGCTATTCATTAATCTCTATTTCTTTTTTAGAGGTAAAAGAAAAGCAAAAGAGGGAATGAAACCTTTTATGCCAGAGCCAGCGAGATTTACAGGACAATAATTGTAAAAGATATCAAAAAGTAAAGCGAAAGTTAAGTTAGATCTATTTAGAAGATTTGTTAAATAACGTTTTATTTTTACAAGGTAGAGAAGAGCTGGGCAATGTTTTTAACTTTTCATGTTCTAATGTTATTGATAATGCTAATGTGATAAAGGCTAAAAGATTAGCTTGCTAAAATTGCAACTATTTGAAATAGGAATAAGATCTAAAATTTACAACCATGAACATATTAATTGAAAAATTGCCAGCTAATGATAGGCAACGCAAATGGATGGCCATAGCTATTACGGTAGTGATTTCGATTCTTTTAACACTTGTAGGTATTTACCTTATTGGCGAATACGGGATTGCGCTGTTTGTCTTAACGCCCTTTTTCATGGGCTTATGTCCAACTATTTTGTATGGTTTAAAACATCATATTACCAAAAAAGATGCTTGGCAAATGGGCTTGTTAACACTGCTAATATTTACCAGTTTTTTGTTGTTTTTTGCTATTGAGGGTTTAATATGTATTGCCATGGCTGCTCCATTAGCTATTTTATTTACCTGGCTGGGAGGCTTGATTGGTTTTGCCATAGTTCAAAAAGGCACGAAACGTTCTTCGGTAATAGTGTTGATTTTTCTCGGTTTTATCCCTACTACTGCTTTTATCGAAAAGGATGTTGAACATGAATTGAATTCAGTAGTTACCTCTATTGAAATTAAAGCCGACTTGTCTACCGTTTGGGAAAACGTAGTTGAGTTTCCGGAATTAGAAACGCCACAAGAATTTATTTTTAGAACCGGCATTGCATATCCCATTAACGCGAAAATAGATGGTGCCGGAGTAGGGGCTATCAGATATTGTAACTTCACTACTGGTAGCTTTGTAGAACCCATTACAGTTTGGAATGAGCCTTCTCTATTAAAATTTGATGTGCTAGAACAGCCTGCCCCTATGAAAGAAATTAGCTTTTGGGATATTGATGCGCCACATTTGCATGATTATTTCGTATCTAAAAAGGGACAGTTTAAGCTAACGAAATTGCCAAATGGAAACACCTTGTTAGAGGGCACAACCTGGTATTATCATCACATTAAACCAGCTTTTTACTGGAAAGGTTGGAGTGAATATATCATTCATCAAATACATTTACGCGTATTGAAACACATTAAGAAAAATGCTGAGAAAGATAAGCTTATATGTAATATAAAGTGATTAGTGTTAGCTAGTTTATAACGATAAAAAAGTAATTGGCATATTGATAAACAAAAGGACTTAGCTTATTATTGCGAGTTGCTGGTAAATTTACTTAACAATACGCCTACAATAACTACAGAATAAAACTGCCCGGCAATACCAATTAGCGATGTAATAAGTTTGGTGTAGTAGGTGTTGGGTGTAATGTCTCCGTAACCAATGGTGGTTAAGGTAATAGAACAATAGTAAACCAAATCTATAAAAGTATGGGCGGGGGTGGTGTAATCAATTCCTTTAAATGAGAGCGGATTTTTATATACCGCTATTTGAAACAAGAAAACGCATATTTCTATCAATAAAAATAAACCACATGCAGATGCAGATATTACATCGGTATTGATATAGCTAGGTTTGATAAGAAACTTGAACACTTCTAGAAAAATAAAACAAAAAAATACCACGTAGCTAAAGTTTAAAATCAGCATAAAATCGGCGCTTTTTTTAAAAAATGGCAATAAAAGGGGTAATGCAATTACTACAATGGTAAGTAAATTTTTTACAAGGTTTTTAATTCTTCCTTTCTCCATAAAAACACCTATGCTACATAAGCCTAATATGGCCATATTAACGGGCCACAATACTTCCATATAAAATGAAATATCTCTTATTACAATACCTATAAAAAGATGCAGCACAAGTGCGGCAAGTAGTATTTCATATTTGTTTTTCTTCAAAATTTCGTATATTTTTTTCATGGCTAATAGTTTAAATTAGGCTAGGTATTAAAAGCTGATGGAGAAAGAAGTAACGGCGGTAAGGTTATTTCGGTTAAGGGTTTTTTCTCGGCTGGCAAATAGCTCGTTTTTGTTGTTAAGCTGTCGTATTTCTGTTCGCCAAAGTAGGTTGTCAAGTATTTTTAAGTCAGAATTTATGGAATATCCGAAGGTACTTAACCCATTGCTTAACCCTGTAGCAATTTTAACATTGTATTTATCGCGGTAAAACTCTGTACGTGCCGCTATGCTCCATCTATTAGAAATGTTATGTTTAGCAATAAGTACTGGCGTATACCAAAAAAAATGTTGCCTACTCCCTTTGTTTTTCTGCTCTGCACCAATGTCAAATCCGGCTCTAATTGCAGTTTGCTCATTAATTTTGTAAATGGCATATAAGTTATGAAAGTATCGCAAGCAACGTAAACTGTCTGGTTTATCATTACCAATAAAAGAACTGCTGTTAATTGTTAATTTTTCGTGAGGAGTAAAACTAAGTTGGTGGCCAATTGCAGGTGTGCTGTTTCCATTAACACGTTGAATTCTTTGCCAGCCGTTTAGTATCAAGCCACTGAGCAACCATTTTCCATTGGTGCTGGTGTAAGATATTTTTGCTCCAGTTTCGAAATATGGCGAGTTTTCGGCAGCTAAACTTCTGGTAAGTGTCCAGTTTTCGCTAACCATAGCGCTTTCAAAACCTATATGCGACGGAAATACGCCAATGTCTACCCAAAGGTTTTTGCTTTTAGAAATTTTAAAACCAAGGTTAGCTTCGTAAATATTTTTTAGCAAATCAGGTTCGTCGGCATAATTTGCATTCATATAGGTGCCGGTAGCCAATGCAATATTGCTTCTTAGTAAATCATTTTTATAGCTTGCTTTAACAAATGCAAGGTTAATATTAAACTCGTTGTTTCTGTTGTGGCTATATATAAAAGCTGGTCGTGAGTTATTGATGGGGTTGTTGAAATCATATTGGTAGTAAACCTCAGCAAAACCGCCTAGTTGTATTTCTGCTTTTTTAGTTTCTTGTGCACACAATAATACCGTACAATAAAGGTGTAAATACAGTACAAAACAACCTATTTTATAGACTTTCATTTATTCGATAATTAGTTTTAACCTTTTTTGAGATAAGAAGAGATTACCGATATACTTTTATTTAGCTATCGGTAATCATGCAGTGCTGCTTGTAAAAAAAGTTTCTACTTGCCGCTAAAAATATTTGGGTGTTTTGTTGTTTTATAGTGTAGCTCTTAAAAAAGGGCCAAAGTTTTGTTTTTTTCTTTTAATTGCTCCGTAATAATCTATGTTGGCCGCCGCACCAATGGTAAATTGCTTATAAGAAACGCCCAGTCTGCCAAAATACTGGCTGCGAGAGTGCGCATTATTTTTAAGATCGTGAATGTAAAGTGCTTGTAAGCGAGTGTACAAACGCCAGTGATGATCTTTTGAAATTTCTGGAAAGTACTCTGCCACCAAAACATTATTAGTGTTGGTGTTTTTATTGATACTTATTGCTGGATTAAATATCAACGACCACGAGGGTTTACGCCAACCAAATTGAAAACCGAGGCTAGGTATCCAACCTAAACCAGCTACGTTTGCGGCCGATGGGCCAAGGCCAACGTGTTTGCCTAACTTGTAGCTAAGAATGTTAACAGAAGTAAAATCATTGTCTTTTGCATTTTCATTCTTATACTCTGTAGCATAATTGGTAATTGAAATAAACCTAAGTTTACCATTTGTGAGCGGAATATCTCTTGAGATAATAGCTTGATAATAAAACCTATCAGACCCTGGCAAAAATTCGATAGGTATTGCAGGCGGTGGTGTAGGTGCTGCTTGGCTTTTTTGTTCTTGGCTACGAGATACGAAAGTAGAAAGAACCATCATCAATAAAAGTATGCTTTTTTTCATAGGTTTTCTGTTAATAGTGTTTAATTTTTAGAGATTTTAAACCAAAATTTTAAATAATTTTTTAACCAAGAAAGGCATTACCACAAAGCTTACGATGGCTACCAACGTGGCAACATTTAAAAATACGATAAGCAGTGGTGGAGTGCCTAAAAACTTGCCTAAAGGCATTAATACGTGTTGCGCCAATGTACTTATTAGTGTAAAAATTACGGTAACTGCTAATAAATACACTTTAAACCTATTTGGATGAGCCTGCGTTTCTGCCTTGTTTTCTTGCCAAATACCCATATTTTCAAAAAAATCAACATTGTTGATGTTGGCCAGATTTTCAACCGCCCAATCCATTTGTTGTTTTCTGAAGGGGGTGTTTTCCCACACAGCAAGGTTCTCTTTGTTGTCGAATTGCAAAATCGTTAAAAATTCTTTTTCGTCAATTCGGCGGTTGGTTTCTAGAATTTCTGTTTTCAGGTAACCTTTCATTTCTGCTGCTTTTGCGGCCATTTCTTGCATCCAAGTTAATGTTTGCTCTTCTTTTTCTTTAAATGGCTTAATTCTAATTACAGTTGTGATCATAATTTTTAGTTGCTAGTTTTATGTTTTACGAGTTGAATAAACTTAATGATGCGCTAATGTCTTTACCTTGGTAAGGTGGAAACACGTCTAGTTCTAAATCTGGATTGCCAATAAGCATTGCTTTGGTATTGCTCAAAGCATCGAAACCTGCTTTTCCGTAATATTTGCCCATTCCTGCGTATCCAACACCACCAAAAGGCAAACTATCTATCCAACAGTGTAAATTGGTTTGATTAACACAGCCGCCACCAAATGATACCGAATTGAGGAAATAATCGATGTTTTGTTGGTTCTTGCTAAAAATGTAAGCCGCTAAAGATTTAGGCTTTCTTTTTATAATGTGGCATATTTCTTTCAGATCGGTATAGACCATTACAGGTAAAACCGGTCCAAAAATTTCTTGCTGCAAGGCTGGGTCGTCCCAACTACTAGGATACAATACGGTGGGTTCTACATATTTGGCTTTAACATCAAACCTTCCGCCAATTACTACTTTATCTGGTACAATGTAAGAGGCAACCCGCTCGGCATCGTGTTCGCTGATCATTCTTGCCAAATCTGGACTTTCTTGTGGGTTTTCGCCGTACATTTTTTTTATTGCAGCTGTAAGCTTTGCTATAAAATCATCGGCCATGCTTTCGTGTACATACACATAACCAGGAGCAATGCACCACTGCCCAGAAATGGCGTTATGTCCCCAGGCAATTCTATCTACTGCAATATCTATATTCGCTGTTTCATCAACAATCGTTGGATTTTGGCCGCCAAGTTCGAGGATAACCGGAGTTAAATTTTCTGCAGCAGCCCTCATTACCACTTTTCCAACACTAGAACTGCCAGTAAAAAAGATAAAATCAAAAGGCAGTTTTAACAGTTCGGTAATTTCTTCTCGCCCGCCGGTAACAATATCTACAGCTTCTGGCGTAAAATATTTTGGTATAAGGTTTCTAAAAAGTTCGGCCACAGCAGGTGTAGTATTTGCTGGTTTTAGTATAACAGTGTTTCCGGCGGCCAAAGCGGCAATTGCCGGATCTAAAAGCAGTAGCACTGGTGCATTAAATGGCCCAATGACTAGCGTAACTCCAAATGGTTCTTTATAAACAATACCTTTATTTCCAGATGCTTCTAATCCTTTAGGTATTTCTACCTCTTGCGGTTGCATCAAGGCTTTTAAGTTCTCTTTATAATATTTAATTACGCCAAGTGGTACTGTAATTTCAAACAACTGTTCAAAAGGTGGCTTACCGAAATCCTTGTATAATGCAGCGCAAAAGGCATCTTTGTTGTCTGTTAAAAATTTTTCCATACGATTAAGCTGATCCATCCTCCACTCGTAGGTTTTGGTGGCATCTGTATAGAAAAAATCTCTCTGGCGGTCTAATATAGATTGATATTTATTCATACTTTGGTTTATTAATGATTAACAAAAGTTTTATTTTCTGGCATTTATATATCAATTAGCGATTTTTGGATTTGAAAAAGGCAAAAGCATAGTTAAGTTGAATGATAATGATGATACTTATGGCTAAATAAGTGTTGAAGAAACTGAGCAATGCACCGATAAAATATAAAGTTTGCGACTCTATAATTCGTGTTTTGATACCATCTGACGCCTCTTCTGCATCAGCTGTGCTTACTAAACCATTTTTTATGGCGTAATGCCAATTTACGTACAGCATTAGCCCCATTAGAAATAAATTGAGCCAATAAATGCCTACCCCAAAATGATAGTGGATATAATCTCCCAAGAATGCCGTGCTAAAGGGCAAAACGGAAACAAACAAAAGAAAAATCAAATTTATCCAGTTCAAATTTCTATCACTTTTTTTAATGAATTCAAATTGTGCCGCTTGTCCCATCCAGAAAATGCCAGCAGTAAGAAAACTAAGGAAGTAGACTAAGAACTTGGGCAGTAGTTTTAAGAATGCGTTTATGAGGTCAATCTCTTTGCCATTTACCTCTGGTATTTTTATTTCCAGTACTAAAAGTGTCATTGCAACGCCAAAAACAGCATCGCTGATGGCTACGATGCGGCCTAGATCATGACCTGCAATTTTGTTGTAACTGTTTTTCATAGGTTTGGATAAATAGTTCACAAACTTTTAACTGCTTTGAAGTAGGTAATTAAGCTTTTGATTTAACTGTAGTAACGGCTCATTTTTAGTTTTAAAGTTTGCAAAAGATTGGAGATGTAAATCATTTAAAATTTTTCTGATGATAAACCAATAATTACGGAAATATTAGTTTTTACCTTTTTTTACTTCAATAAATTTATTTTATATGAAGTTACTACGCTTTGTTATTGTAATATTTCTTTTCGATAAGCGTCTATTTTAGTTTATTTGCAGAAAAAAGCCGCATACATTTTTCCTCCAAAAACAGATTTTCTTTCGGCAATTTTACGTGTTGTAGTGTATCCAAGTTGTTTAAATAAGGTTTTAAGTTTATCAAACGGCATTGGGTAAGGTTCCCACTGGCTTGCCAAAAAATGATCGTATTCTATAATGATCCATTTCTTGTTATCGCTTGCAAAGTAGTTTTCTAACCTGTTAATCAATTTTTCTGGATTAGCTATGAAATGAAGCGAATTAGCCATTAAAATTCCGTTTAAGGGCTTAATGTTAAGTGTTTCATCTGAGAAGTTTGCTTGGTTAAAAAGTATGGATATTTGGTTGTGTGTTTGCGAAAGATGTTGTTTTTGTTTGTCTATGGCGTATATACTGCTTCCTTTTGCCAATAATTCGGCTAGTGCGTAGGCGAATATGCCATTGCCACAACCTAAATCTGTCCATGTTTCTTGCTCAGTAAACGAACATGTTGCTAATAGAGACTTTGCTTCGGCTACGGTCATATTCTTTAACAGATTAAGGTGCTGTACCAAAAAGATGTTATGAGTTTTGTTGGCGAAATCATATTTTGCAGTGTAGTAACCGCAATTTCTACTTGGCATAGCCAAACACGGTTTACTTTAAAACGTTTTAAGGTTTCAGCCTTTTCCGAAAAAGTTGGAAAAGCCTGCCGTAACGATACCGCCAATTTAATTTCTTAACAATTATGAATTGCTCATTTTTTTGATACAGCCTCTTAATATGAATTGGATATTTCTATCTTATCTAGTGGTATATCCACCGTTGGCAAAAATAGTCTGTCCAGTAATCCACCAGCCTTCGGTTACTAAAAACTCTACCAATGGAGCAATGTCTTTAATGTCCGTTAATCCGCCAAGTGCCGCTGCAGATTTATGATAGGCTACGGCATCATCTGCCTCTTGACCATAAAAGAAAGGTGTATCCATAGGGCCAGGAGCTACCGCTGTAACCGAAATTCCTCTAGCGCCAAATTCTTTAGACGCTGCTCTAGTGAAATGTTCTACAGGGGCTTTCATTCCGGCATAGGTAGAGTATAAACCAGTGTAGGCAGCTAATAAAGAAGTTACGATGGTACATATTTTTCCGTTATCATTTACTTTTTTACCAGCTTCTTGCAAGAAGAAGTAAGCAGCTTTAGCATTCACATCCGACATTGTATCGAACTCTTGTTCTGTAGTTTCTAAAAATGGTTTTTTTAGTACCATACCAACAGTATTAATGGCGACATCAATGCCTCCAAATTTTGCAATGGTCTCGTCAAAAAACTTAGTTACGTTGGCCACCTTGGTCAAATCTCCTTGAAATAAGAAAGCCTCGGCACCAGCTGCCTGTACATCTGCAAGTGTTTGCTCACTTTCTGTTCTAGAGCTTTCGCTATTGTAATGTATGGCCAGTTTTGCACCTTTAGCCGCAAAGTCTCTACTTAATAATCCGCCAAGGTTTTTACCGCCACCAGCAATAAGCACCACTTTTCCATTTACGTCATTTCTGTTCATGTTTTTTGTTTTTTAGTTAGATTATAATTGATTATTTTAAGTTGCAAAGTTGGCAAGTAAACACAATAAAATCGTGGTGTACTTTTCGGAAAATTAATTTCGGCATTAAAATTTTAATGCGTTATTGCTCGTATAATTTTTAAATAACTTATGGCGTTTGGAAGAAATAATAACCGTCCCTACTATTTTTTTATCAGCATAATGGTAATAGTTTGTTTCATTCTGCTTGGCCTCTATTAGAAATTGATAGGATGTAAAAAAGCTCATCTACAATTTGGTTAATTTGTATAAATACCAAAACACTACCATAAAAGCGTTGGCTAAATGTTTGCCTGCAAAAGCCTAAACTTTTAAATGATTTTTTATTAAAGCTATGTTACTCCTGTTTGGTTGGTCTTTAAATTGCAAACAATTTGGTAGCTGTTTAAAATCTTCTTATTACTAAATTAAAAGCTATTTGATTAGGTTGTTGTTTTTAATCTTACAGGTTGTAAGGTTTTTTTAAAAGCATTGTAATTGGTAGCAATTTGTTTTGAAGAGAAGGAATACTAAATACAGAATTAAAGTTAAATACCTATTGCTTTAAGGTAGTACTTCGTGATTAAAAGGAAGGAGTATAATTTAAACGCTATTTTTTAAAAAAGCGTCTAGTTTAGTTTCTAGTTGGCATAAGAACAAACGCACAGCAAACTCCGAACATTAAAACACACTGGCTTACTTACACCATAAGCCTTAAATTTCGTCGAGATTTAAGGCTTATGAGCATCACGTAATGTTTTTATCGAACTAAATTTAGTTGTGTATGTATTAGGTTTTTTAAGAAAACGGTTTGGTTAATGGGTAATACATTTTCTTTAGCCACAAGCTAGCTCTTACCAACAGTATCAATACTGGAACCTCTACTAGCGGACCGATAACGCCTACAAACGCCTGTGGAGAATGAATGCCAAACACAGCTATGGCAACTGCTATGGCTAGTTCAAAGTTATTCCCAGTAGCTGTAAAGGAAATAGCCGCATTTTTATCGTAAGGAACCTTTAACAACTTATTGATGAAAAAGCTTACGAAAAACATGAGTACAAAATAAATCACTAGCGGGATGGCTACCTTTATCACATCCATGGGTAGCTCAACTATTTTATCGCCTTTAAGACTAAACATTACTACAATAGTGAAAAGCAAAGCATATAAGGTAATAGGAGATATTTTAGTTGCAAATTTTTGGTTATACCATGTTATGCCTTTCTGCTTAACTAAAAAGTAGCGGCTTAAAAATCCTGCCAAAAAGGGGATACCTAAATAGACCAGTACGCTTTTGGTAACCTCAATTATTGATACACTTACATTAAAATTGGCGAGCCCTAACTTAGCGGGCAATACATTGATAAACAACCATACTAAAAAGCTGTAGGTTAGCACTTGGAAAATACTGTTCAATGCTACCAATAATGCGGCATATTCTCTGTTTCCCTTTGCCAAATCATTCCAAACTATTACCATTGCAATACACCTGGCCAAACCTATCAGTATTAAACCGGTCATGTAGTCTGGTTCGTTTCTTAAAAACAAAACGGCCAATCCAAACATTAAAAGAGTGCCAATAATCCAATTAAGTAATAAGGAAATACCAATGATTTTCTTGTCTTTAAATGCTTGTGGTAACAGAGAATAATCAACTTTTGCTAAAGGTGGATACATCATTAAGATCAATCCAATTGCTAAAGGAATATTGGTAGTGCCTACAGTTAATGTGTTGGTAAAGTTGGGAATACTCGGAAAAAAATATCCTAGCCCTACGCCTAAAGCCATGGCAAGAAATATCCATAAGGTAAGGTAACGATCTAGAAATTTTAATTTTGGCTGCATGGTTTATTTATTTATAACTGAGAAAACGTAAAACATCTCTGCTGCAATTTGTAAACTTCTTTCTGCGTATACCTGGCTCTGCGCTTCAGTATTATCCGAAATTTTGGGATCTTCAAAAGTGATCGGTATTCTTTTCTCAGCACCTGCAATAAAAGGGCATCCGCCATCGGCCTGCGAGCAAGTCATGATGGCTGCAAATTCAGCTATCGGATTAAAAGGACTGTTGTATTTTTTAGAAAAACCAATAATAGGCTGCGTATTTTCGTCGTATTTTATGGCGTAAATTTGATTTATACCCTCCGAAATTTTGAAAATATTTAGTCCTTGTTGAATTAGTGTTTCTGCTACTTTTGGAAACAATGCCGTTTCTTCTGTGCCACCAGAGTAACAATGCACATTACCAATACCATAATAGTCAGCTGCAATTTGTGCCCAAACCTGCGATAAATGACTTCGGCGAGAGTTATGTGTACAAATAAAGTTGATATTTATTGGTTTATTGTTTGCTAATTTTTGTTGTATAAAATCTGCCAAGGGTTTTAAAATTTCCTTGCGTTCTTCGTTAACTTTTGGTAATTGGGCTATGGTTTCAATTAATTTTTTATACATGATTTTATCTATTTAAAATTAACAACAGCCGCCTCCAGGAGTACAGTTATTAGCTACAGCAAGATTTGATAATTTGATTTTTTGTTTTTCTGCAGGGATACCACAAGCATCTTGAGCCAAGCAAGCTGTGGTTTTGTTTTTAAGTACAAAGTTTTTACCATTAAATTCTAAATCGTATTTACCAATGGTTTCATTTTGGTACTCTACTTCAATTTCAGCATTTTCAATGCCTAACTTGGTTTCAGATAGCTCTATAATGTGTAAAAGTTTGCCAGGTTTCAGTCTATGCTCGTAGTCGTCGGCATTCCACAACTGAAAATTGACTGTCTTTTCCGTGCGAATAACTCCGCCGCAATCAATAAAGTTCTTGGTAATTTGCCCTACTTCGGTAACATGAAAATGTTCGGGCACCAATGTGCCGTTTTCTAGTTGAAATTCAACATTTTCTAAGGTTGGTAAAATTTCTTTAATGTCTGATAAATTCATGATAACTATGTTGTCGTATATTGCAATATTGCGATGTTTTTGAGCGTAAATAAATGCTTTAGCAGCAATTATTTATAGTTGTTACATCAACTAAAAAAGCATTAAGTTCGGCTTTGGTTTCTTGCCAAGCTACCTCATTGATACAGTAGCAAATGCTGGTTCCTTCTATATTTCCTTTAATGATACCAATATTTTTAAGTTCGCGTAAGTGCTGAGAAATGGTAGCTTGTGCCAAGCCCAATTCTTCTACCAAATCGTTACATATACAGGCATTTTGTTTAATAATATACTGTAAAATAGCTATGCGAGCTGGATGAGCTAATGCTTTAAATAAAATTGCTAGTCGGTTCTGCTGTTCGTTAAAAATCTCTGTTTTGGTAACTCCCATAATGTAATATTATATTGCAATATTACGATTAATAGAAATAACATGCAAGTTGATATTTGTTTTAACGTGAGTTCGGGTTAAGTATATTTACAATTTTTGAGAAATTCGCAGTGAACGTATTTTTTAGCCCGCCGCCGCTGGGCTCTTACTTTTTGACCACAAAAAGTAACAAAAACTCTCGGTTGCTTATTTTTCTTTCAAAGAAAGTGCTTTGGCTTATTGGTGCGGTCCGAAAAATAAGAGACCGAAAATTAGCTGAACGAAGATTTGAAGCGCTATCGCTAGCAAATAGCATAATTTTCTTATCCCGAACTCACATTATTTTAATTTGACTTTAGAATTTAAGTTGGGGGTAATTAGTTATTAACTGCTTAAAATAAAACATGGTAGAAATATTTTTTACTAAAAAAGGCCACCCAAATATGGATGGCCTTCATCAACAATTAATCTACTTAAAGATTAGAAATAAAACTGTACGCCTAATTTAGGTGCAAAAGTATCTGCTTCAAATCCGAAGCTGTTGCTTTTTACTTTAGTACCAGTGGCTTCTAATTTAGTAGAGAAGTTCTCATAACCTAAACCATTAACTGAAAATTCGATACCCACTTTTTTGTTAGGGAAGAAAGCAAAACCTGGAGCAACATTAACACCAATAGAAGTAGTGCTAGCGAATTTTGAACCAGTATCTCCGTTTGCATCTACAGCTTTAAGAGAACCAAAAGCCAAAGGCACAGATAATTGACCGAAGAATTTGAATTGATCTGTTAAGTTCACATAGTAACGACCGAAAGGAGCTACTTTAAAAGCTTCATTCTGTCTGTTTGTGCTTACAGACTTATCATAATCATAACCTACGCCAGTACCAATTGCAAAATTGTTGCCTACAAAGTAGCCAACACTTGGAACTACGCTAAAATTAACATCTGCTTTTTGGGCACCATCTACTTTTGTGCTGTTAAAACCTACGTTACCACCTAAAATAATTTTTCCTTTTTCTGTTTGTGCATTTGCGCCGAAAGTTAAAGCTGCTACAGCTACTAACGATAATAAAATTTTTTTCATTTGTTAAAATTGTTTTTAATTCTAATGAAGCTATTCGATAAGTCAAATGGTTTCATTTTTTAATATTTATGTGTTATTTTTAATGATCTTTTTTTGATCATTTGTTGAGTGTTTTTCAATTACTGTGCCTGCTGAAAAATTGTCATACGTGCCAAAAACGAAGATTTTTTATTAATCGATTGATTAATAAATTGTTAAATTAAAGTGTACAAATTGTAAATTATATTGGTTTGACAAAACTAATCTTTAGTGACAATTGAATGATTTTACAGCATTTTTTTTGATTGCCTATTTGGCATTTTATGTCAGTTTTTGACATGAAAAAAGGCAGGTTGTCGCCTGCCTTTTCTCGGTATATGATAGCTTGTGAGAAGTTGCTTTTACAAAACTCCGCTTTACTTAGCCTCATTAAGAAACACAAATTGATGATCGAACATATCTAACTTGATTTTACTGTCCTTATCAACCTTACCAGCTAATATTTCTTTTGATAACTCGTTTAAAATGCGTTTTTGTATTACCCTTTTTAACGGACGGGCACCAAACTGAGGATCATAGCCTAATTCTGCCAACCAATCTAAAGCTTCGGTGCTGGCTTCCATAGTAATTCCCATTTCGGCTAAAGTATCTTGAACGTGTTTAAATTGTAAATCAACAATGTTTCTAATCTCGCTTCTTTGTAGTGGAGTAAACATAATCAGTTCATCAATTCTGTTTAAAAACTCAGGGCGAATGGTTTGTTTCAGTAACTCAAACAACTCGTTTTTAGTTTTAGCTACAATGCTATCCCTTTGTTCTTCATCAAAATCTTTAAAATTATCTTGAATTAAATGCGAACCAATGTTAGAAGTCATGATGATGATGGTGTTTTTAAAGTTTACCACACGACCTTTGTTATCGGTCAACCTTCCATCATCTAGCATTTGCAGCAAGATATTGAATACATCTGGATGTGCTTTTTCAATTTCATCCAATAAGACCACCGAATATGGTTTTCTACGAACTGCTTCCGTCAATTGTCCACCTTCATCGTAACCCACGTATCCTGGAGGCGCACCAATTAAACGGCTTACCGCATGACGTTCTTGATACTCGCTCATGTCAATTCTGGTCATGGCGTTTTCATCATTAAATAAGAACTCGGCCAATGCTTTTGCTAATTCTGTTTTACCTACACCAGTTGTACCCAAGAAAATGAAAGAGCCAATAGGCTTACGTTTATCTTGCAAACCGGCACGTGAGCGACGGATCGCATCGGAAATGGCTTCGATCGCTTCATCTTGTCCTGCTACACGTTTGTGCAATTCTTCCTCTAGATTAAGCAATTTTTCGCGTTCGCTAGAAACTAACTTTGTTACCGGAATGCCAGTCCAACGGCCAACCACACCAGCAATATCATCAGCAGTTACTTCTTCCTTCAGCATTCGGCTTTCGTCTTGTCTACTTGCCAAATCAGCTTTCAGTTTTTCAACTTTATCTTGCGCTTCTTTAATTTTTCCGTAACGTAGTTCTGCTACCTTTCCATAATCGCCTGCACGCTCTGCTTGTTCGGCTTCCAATTTATAAGCTTCAATTTGCTCAATTTCAGTATTTACGGCATCAACCAAATCTTTTTCGCCTTGCCATTTTGCTTTAAACTCATCACGCTCTGCAGCTAAATTGGCAATTTGTTCGCTCAATTCTTTTACCTTGCTTTCGTCTTTTTCACGTTTGATGGCTTCACGTTCAATTTCCAAACGCATTATCTCACGCTCTAGTGCATCTACATTTTCTGGCACACTGTCCATTTCCATACGTAGTTTCGATGCCGCCTCGTCCATTAAATCGATGGCTTTATCTGGTAAAAAGCGATCAGCAATGTAGCGTTGGCTCATTTCTACGGCAGCAATAATTGCTTCGTCTTTGATACGTACTTTATGGTGCGTTTCGTAGCGTTCTTTCAAGCCACGTAAAATCGAAATGGCATCTTGCGTATCGGGTTCATCAACCATTACTTTCTGGAAACGACGTTCCAAAGCTTTATCCTTCTCCAAATATTTCTGATACTCATCTAAAGTAGTGGCGCCAATAGCCCTTAGCTCGCCACGGGCTAGGGCAGGCTTTAAGATGTTTGCGGCATCCATAGCACCTTCGCCACCGCCAGCGCCAACCAAAGTGTGTATTTCGTCAATAAAAAGGATGATCTCGCCATCGCTTTGCGTTACTTCTTTTACAACGGCTTTTAAACGTTCTTCGAACTCTCCTTTATATTTTGCTCCCGCGATGAGGGCGCCCATATCTAAAGAGTACACCACTTTTGATTTTAGATTTTCTGGAACATCGCCCTTGATAATTCTAAAGGCAATGCCTTCGGCTATGGCCGTTTTACCTACACCAGGTTCACCAATTAAGATAGGGTTGTTCTTTGTTCTACGAGATAAGATTTGTATCACACGTCTAATCTCTTCGTCGCGGCCAATTACCGGATCTAGCTTACCACTCTCGGCGTATTCATTTAAATTACGGGCATATTTACCCAGCGCTTGGTAGGTAGCTTCTGCATTTTGATCGGTTACTCGGTTATCTCCACGCAATTCAGTGATTGCTTTTTTGAGGTCTTTTTCGTTTACACCTTGATCTTTTAACAGTTTAGCTGTAGCGTCGTTTGTTGCTAAAATTCCCAATAAGATATGCTCTACGGATACAAACTCATCTTTAAATTCTTTTAAAAAAGATTGTGCTTTTTGAAGTGCCGTATTGGCGTTAGATGATAAATAAATATTGCTGCCACTTACTTTTGGGAATTTAGCAATATCATCATCTAGTTTTTGGTTAAGTGTATTTAGATGTACGTTTAGTTTCTTTAAAACGTAGGAAATCACATTTTCATCAACAGTTAGCAAGCCTTTGAGCAGATGCGCTGTTTCTACGGCCTGTTGCTGGTTGCCTTGTGCAATTTCAGAGGCTTTTTGTACAGCCTCTTGGGCCTTTATTGTAAAATTGTTGAAATTCATAATATTGTTTTCTTTTTTAATTAACCACAAAAACACAAAGCGCACCAAGGCAATTGTGTTTAATTATGGTTATTACGCTAAGGTCAAAACAAATGCCATCGAACAAATGATTTTCTAAATCGGAAATTTTGTCGTAGATAAAATATTATTACTGAATAATTGTCTGGTAATTAGTGTTTTATGATGAAAAAATGGCAGAGGAGAGGGAAGTGACCAATAAACAAGCACCAATAATCAAGGAGTTGATAATCCAATCATCAAAAATCTGCGAGTATTTAAGGAAACTTAACCAATAATTCCCAGAAAATCGGGATTTCGCTTTGCTCAACAATAAAGAATAATCAAAGAGCTAAAAATCCAATCAATACCTAGCACTGTCCGTTTCATCAGTTAAACAAATAACCAGTTAAACAATTAATAATTAACCATCAAGAATTAACCATTAACCATTCAATCGTCTATCTTTGCAACTTCTCTAAATTAAATGAAAACCTACATCAAAAATTACTTTAAAGTTTACGAGGGGCTATCTACACCAGCTTGGATGTTGGCTTTGGTAATGCTGGTAAATAGAAGCGGAGCAATGGTAGTTCCCTTTTTAGGGGTTTATATGGTTAAGCATTTGGGCTTTACTTTAGAAAATGCCGGAGTTTTGTTAAGCTGTTTCGGTATAGGGTCGGTAGTTGGCTCTTCGTTGGGTGGTTGGCTTACCGATAAGTTTGGACATTTTAAAGTTCAAATGTTTAGTCTAACTGGAATAGTGCCACTGTTTTTATTGTTACCCAAATTAACAACAATGCCCACATTAGCTGCAGGCATTTTGGCTTTGAGTATGGTTAGTGATATTTTAAGACCGGCCAATTCTGTGTCTTTGGCCTATTATTCTAAACCAGAAAATGTAGTGAGAAGTTTTACGCTTAACAGGATGGCTTTAAATCTTGGGTTTTCTATAGGGCCGGCTTTGGGTGGCTTTTTAGCTGCTATTTCTTACGATTTACTTTTTTATGGAAATGCCTTTGCGGCAACTTTAGCAGCTATTATTTTTTTCGTTTACTTTAGAAATAGAGAAGGAAACACAAAAGAAAAAACGAGTACAGAAGAGATGGCAATTGCTTACAAGTCTCCGTATAAAGATATGCCATTTTTGGTTTTTACTTTTCTCAGCATTTTATTTGCGATTTGTTTTTTTCAATTGTTGAGCACCTTGCCACTTTATTATAGGGAGGTATACCATCTTTCTGAGAAAAATATAGGTGTAATTTTGGCTTACAGTGGGGTAGTGGTTTTTAGTTTAGAAATGCTGATTGTGCATATTGCCGAGCGAAGAACTACCGCTGCAAATGCCATTATTGTTGGAGTGGTTTGCTGTGGCTTGGCTTTCGCTTCTTTGTTAATTACCCATGGAATTTGGTTGCTGTATGTTTCTATGTTTATACTTTGCGTATCAGAAATGTTGGCGATGCCTTTTATGGCTACGGTTACCTTGCAGCGTTCTAATGCTAAAAATAGGGGTGCTTATATGGGGTTAAATTCTTTGTCGTTATCTGCTGGGTTAATTTTTGCACCTTATTTAGGAACTAAAATTGCTGCCAATTACGGTTTTAATGTACTTTGGACCGGAACTGGGCTTTTAATGTTGCTTACTGGTGTTGGCTTTTATTTTTTGATGAAGCGAATGAGGCTGAAAAGGGATAGTTAAACCACGAAGACACAAAGTTTTTTTGATGATAATTTCGATATTTTTTGAATGATATTTATTCGTCGTGAGTTTTAATGCAATTCATTGCCGTCGGCTTTAGCGTTTAATTGCCGTCGGCTTTAGCCGAGGGATTAGAGATATTGAAAGGCATTTAGCCACTATGAAAAACAGGTTTTGGTAATTTAAACCCCATAGGAGCGAACGCGTAGGGGCGGACTTGTGTGTTTGCCCCGTAGTAAAGATATGATCCAGACTTTCGGAACATAGTATCACTACAATTGCTTTTCAAAATAATTATCCCACATATTTTCGCCGATACTTACGCTAATTTGTATCTACTAAATCTGCGGCTTTAATCTGCGCTTATCAGTGGGTAATACTGAGCAACTGCATTTAAAAAAACACCCGCATATTTTCACAGATACCCTCGCAGATTTCGCTAATTTATATCTGCTAAAACCTACTGTCCTTATCTGCGCTCATCAGCGGGCAATATTGAGCATTGTTTTTCAAAAAAATAGTTACATAAAAAAAGGAAGTCTTTCGAACTTCCTTTGGTTTTTAACCTAAAATTTTTTTCAGTTTTGTTGTCTGATGATCGGCAAGTTTTTGCAATGGGCCTGCGGCTAACATTTTCATCATCATATTTAAATCTGCTGATATGGTATGCGTGGCAATTGTTGTGCCATTTCCGTTGTCTTTAACTGTCCACTGTAGAGACAAGTCGAACGGTGATTTTTCTGTAGGTAAGGCAATTAGCTTTTCGTTTTCTACTCTTTCGGAGATGTGAATTGCTAATTTAGCCATATTTTGGATGGTAAAGCTAGCTGTATCTGCGGTTGATACCCAATTGTAGATATTATCGGGCATCAATTGCTGATGGTTGTTTAAATCTGCTAGAAACTGATAAACTTTTTCTACTGGCAAATTAATTTCGGCGTTACTTTCAATGATTGTCATTTATGTGTGGTTATATTGTGCTATAGCAATTTAAACTGTTTCGTTTTGTCCCCATTGAGATGGATTTTCACGCCACTTGTTCAAAAATTCCATATCAGATTTTGCAATGATAGCATGCTCTGCAGCATAATCAATAAGCGCCTTGTAATTAGAAAGTGTAGAATATCTGCATTTAGCAGCTGCAAAATTATCATCTGCTTGTTGAAATCCATAGGTAAAAATAGCAACCAAACCAGCTACAGAAAGGCCAGCATTACGTAATGCATCTACCGCTTGTAAGCTGCTTTTTCCAGTAGAAATTAAATCCTCGATTACCACAACACGTTGGCCTTCTACAACTTCTCCTTCAATTAAGCTTCCGGTTCCGTGTTCTTTTGCTTTAGCTCTTACGTAAATAAAAGGTAAACCCAATTCCTGCGCCACCAATACGCCTTGAGGTATTCCTGCGGTTGCTACACCAGCAATTACATCTACAGCTCCGTATTCTTCTTGGATCAATTGTGCCAGTTTTTGACGGATGTAAGTTCTTACCGATGGATGAGACAGGGTTATGCGATTATCGCAATAGATAGGCGATTTCCAGCCCGATGCCCAAGTAAATGGATTAGCAGGTTGTAATTTAATTGCTTTAATTTGTAATAAAAATTCAGCTACCTTTAATTCAATATCACTTTTATTATACATGGCGCAAAAATACAGAATTTATATTAACGATAATACTTTGTTTATAACTCATGAACTCCCTGTTCAGGTAGATAAGATACAACAGATTGAAGTAGAGGGTTTTGATTTTGTTTTGTTTTACGAAAAACTAAAAATAAGTAAGAAAAAGAATTATTTGTTGTTAACAAAAAATCCAACAGCGGTATTTAAAAAGATAAGAAATGATTTGACGGTAATTAAAGCTGCTGGAGGTTTGGTAACCAACGCAAAAGGAGAGTTTCTTTTCATTTTTAGGAATAAAAAGTGGGATTTACCTAAGGGAAAGGTAGATAAAGGCGAAAAAGTGAAAGATGCCGCAGTACGTGAAGTAGAAGAAGAGTGTGGCGTTAAAATAGAAAAACGTAACGATAGGATTTGTAAAACCTACCATGTTTACGAAATGGGTGGCGAATTGATTTTGAAAAGAACTAGTTGGTACCACATGACAGTGAAGGGTAGCCCCAAGTTAGTGCCACAGGTTGAAGAAGGGATTACCGAAGCAGTTTGGATAGCTCCGCATGAAATTAAAGCTAAAATAAAAAATACCTATGCCTTAATCACAGATGTTTTAAAGAAAGAGAAGTTAGTTTGATTTTGGTTTGTTGTTGCTTGATTATTAATTGAAAAGTCTGAAAGTTTAGCCGCTCGTTACTTGGCTTGATATTTCAAAGAAACTATTCTAGCTAGGTTTTGAGTAATTATGAAAGATTGATATACTTCTTTTTTATACTGACTTCTTAAAAGCCAAACTATTGCACATTAACTTACACTTGCTACGCTTGTAAAGAATAAGGTTGAAACATCAACATACCATCAACAACCCTTGCAATGTCCTTCAAACCATACTCCAACACCACTAAAAATCTAACAGTCTATCTATCCATTTAATACGAAAATATGTACAGCCCCCTTAAATAAGAGGTATATGACAAAATTTTGGGTTAGGAACGTTAAATTTATACCTTTCATCTTATCAAAGCTAACTCAATTGAAACCTAACAAAGACTGGCAAGGTTACGAGCACATCGTAAAGTACTTCTATCAAGCCCTTGGACGCTTAAATGGTGTTAAAATACTCGGCTATGGTAATTCCTGTAGGATCAAGGGCAAATCAGACTCTAGTTATCAAATAGATGTTTTAACTCAGACAACTATCAAGGATAATTCCTCTCGTACAGCAATAGAATGTAAATACCTTAATAAGAAAGTCGGCAGAGATGTAGTATTGAAATTGAGTGCTTTGCTTGAAGATACAGGTATTGAAAAAGGCATTATCGTCTCAAAGAATGGTTTTACTAAAGAGGCGCTGAAATACGCTGAACATAAGAGCATTCGATTGGCGGAGCTATATGATTATAAGAAATACGAAGTAGGAAAGGATGCTATCAATATTGCAAATATAACATTGAACTTAAATTTTACTTTGACTAGACCCGAAATATTGAGCGTAAAAGTAGATGATGTAGAGCTTAAATCTACTTCTACTATTCTAGGGCCAATCTGGTATGGTAATATACAAACTAATAGCAAACCTCCTGTTGGATTGTAAGCCTATATCGATGACTTTAGACGAGAGTTGGGCAGATTAGATCTAATTGGCGAAGTGAAATCTAAAGATGTTAACTTCCCCGAAGGTTCAATGTTTAACGGAAACCAAGAGCTGAATGGTGAAGTCGTAACTAAATTATCCTTAACAGGGAAACTTACATCAAATAGTGATGTGCACACCCATGAAATAACATTTGTAGATAAGATATCGTTGATCATGAAGAATATCTTTGAGGAAGAGACATTTGCCATAACGCAACATGGTGCTATAGATAGAATTTAATATAAATGAGAAAAGACTAATATCCAAGAAAACTGTCTAATCCCTTAAGTTGTAGATTTCGGTGATAGTAGCCAGTCCATTCCGTTCCAAACTGTCCACTCCAACTGATCATTTTTGTTTTTCATCCCGACTGCGTTTCTCACCCACCACTTACATTTCTCCATCCCAACACCATCGGCGATCAAGCATCTTCACCAGCCTTTTGCGTAGCAAAAGCACAGGAATGCCCCTCAGATACTGCTAAATAACCCTATTTAAATTTAGGTCAACAAGCCACATCGAAACTTTGCGAAAAAACCGATTATAAAGCGATCAGAGTCGTTAAAATATATTAACTGTCACATCATCTCAAACCACAGGGATACACGATAAAACAAGCTTAAAATCAGTCGACTGGACACTTTCAAGCGAAATAGACTGGACACTTTGGAGCGAAAAAAGTGGCCACTTTTAGGATATTCTCCACCTGAAAGCAACAATGCCCTGCAACGGTTTAAGTTACAGGGCATTGTCAATTTTGGTTGTGATCCCGCTGGGATTCGAACCCAGGACCACTACATTAAAAGTGTAATGCTCTACCAGCTGAGCTACGGAATCTTTCTTGCTTAGAAGAACTTCTTCGTTTTAAGGAGGTGCGAATATAGAAATAGGTTTAATTACCTCCAAATAAAAAATACAGATAAGTTGTAGTACGTTGATTTAGAGTTTAATTATTTCAAAGATAGCATAGGGCTAATTATGATTTATAAGAAAAAGAAACCCTAATGTAACATAAATGGTTTTTGGCACCAGCAAGTGCATATAGATTGTATATTTGTTTATGCAAAAAAAGAAGAAAATTGTTGTAGCCATTACTGGTGCCAGTGGCGCCATATATGCTAAACTATTGCTAGATAACTTAAGGTTATTGAAAGAGCAGATAGATAAAGTTGGTGTGGTAATGTCTGATAATGCGAAAGAAGTATGGCGTTACGAATTAGGTAATGATGATTACAATAAGTACGATTTTGATTTTTATGCAAAAATGGATTTCAATGCACCTTTTGCATCGGGTTCTGCTAAATACGATACGATGATTATTGTGCCTTGCTCAATGGGAGCCTTAGGACGCATTGCCCATGGCATTTCGAACGATCTAATTTCTCGTGCTGCCGACGTAATTTTAAAGGAACGTAGAAAACTTATTGCTGTAGTTAGAGATACCCCGTTTAGTCTAATCCACCTAAATAACATGAAAATGGTAACCAAAGCGGGAGGAATAATTTGTCCGGCAAACCCCTCTTTTTACAGCTTACCTAAAACAATTGAAGAGGTAGCGCAAACTGTGGTAGATAGAGTAATTGATTTGGCTGGTTTAGAGAAAGCCAGTTATCGTTGGAACGATTAACCGGTTTTCAGTTATCAATAAACAGTTGCAATTTCCAATAGTTTCATGAGCTAACTGTAAGCTATTTGTAATGATTGCTCATTGTCTCAAATCTCATATCTCAATACTCACGTCTAATCCTTATCTTTGCAACCTTATTATGAAAAAAGTTGCTTTCTATACACTTGGCTGTAAGTTGAATTTCTCTGAAACTTCGACCATTGGTAGGTTATTTGTTGATGCAGGCTATCGTGTGGTAGAGTTTACAGATGCTGCTGATGTGTATGTGATCAATACCTGTTCTGTAACAGATCACGCAGATAAGAAATGCCGAAAAGTAGTAAAAGAAGCACTTAAATACTCTCCAAATGCCTACATAACCATTGTAGGCTGTTATGCACAGCTAAAACCTCAAGAAATTGCCGAAATAGAAGGTGTAGATATGGTGCTAGGTGCGGCAGAAAAATTCCGTATAGTTGAATTTATTACCGATTTAACTAAGCAGCCTAAAGCGGTTGTGCATCAGCAAGATATTGAGAAAGTAAATCATAATTTTATTGCAGCTTATTCTATTGGCGATAGAACCCGCACTTTTTTGAAAGTTCAAGACGGTTGTGATTATCCTTGTACCTATTGCACCATTCCTTTAGCTCGTGGCGGTAGCCGAAGCGATACCATTGAAAACGTATTGCAAAAGGCGCAACAAATTGCTGCAAGTGGGGTTAAGGAGATTGTACTTACTGGCGTTAATCTTGGAGATTTTGGGATTAGAGAAGGTCAGCGTGAAGATCGTTTCTTTGATTTGGTAAAAGCACTGGATGAGGTAGAAGGTATCGAAAGAATTCGTATTTCATCTATAGAACCTAATTTGCTGAGCAATGATATCATCGAGTTTGTGGCCACTTCTAAACGTTTTGTACCTCACTTTCATATTCCGTTGCAATCTGGCTCTAACAAGATTTTGGGTTTAATGAAACGCCGCTATCAGCGAGAACTTTATGTAGATAGGGTAGCTAAAATTAAAGAGTTAATGCCTAACTGTTGTATCGGTGTAGACGTAATTGTGGGTTTTCCGGGCGAAACACAAGAAGATTTCTTGGATACTTATGAGTTTTTAAACGGCTTAAATATTTCTTATTTGCACGTATTTACTTACTCGGAGCGTGAGCAAACCGAAGCTGCAACTATGAAAGGTAAAGTAGCCGGAAGTACACGTTTTGAGCGCAATAAAATGCTTCATATCTTGTCTGATAAAAAGAGAAGAGCATTTTATCAATCGCAAATAGGTACAGAAGCTCAAGTGCTTTTTGAGGATGATCAGAAAAATGGCTTTATGCACGGCTTTACCAAAAACTATGTGAAAGTAAAGGCCAAATACGATCCGGTAATGGTTAACGAACTTAAAAATGTGAAGTTGGTTGAGCTTACTCCAGAAGGCGAAGTTGAAGTAGAAGAACTACAAACCGTTTACGCCCATCATTAAACAACATTACACTAAACATTATTGTTCAAAAGTTTGGCCAATGGTAAGTTGTTTCTCTTGTTGTGCCTATAATTTCGGTAATTGTTTTGGCATAGCTACATTAATCATCATCTTTTTGGCAACTTGCTTTCAATAAAGCTTTCCTTAAAAGTATCCAAAATAGAAATTGATAACGTTCAAGTTTCTATATCTTCTGCAAAACTTTGACATCTAATTCTAAAATTGAAAGAAAGAGAGCTTTGAAATTACATCTCAAAATGAACTATCTTAGCAATTAGATAAAAGTTAATAATGAAGCTCCTCAAAAATATTTTTCGCTTAATTTTTTTCTTTTCTTTTTTATCAATACTGCCGATGCACAAATTAAACAAATTAGAAAAGAATTAGAACTAGTTGCCGTAACAAAAGATAATACTCGCTTAGTAAATGTTTTTAACAGAATAGGCAATCTTTATAGAACTAGAAATGCCGATAGTTGCTTTTACTATGGTTTAAAAGCTAAAAAGCTGGCCGTTAATATAGGTTATAAAAAAGGACAAGCTGATGCAGATTTGGTAATTGCCTTCTCTTTTTTTAAGATGGGGATATATGCAGAGTCGCTAGAGTTGCTTGGTAAAACCTTACCTTTTTACCAGCAAAATAATGATACAGAAAATATCATAAAGATATACCTCGATATGGTAGAGGTACTTAATAAGGGTATCTCTGAACGACCAAAAATTGTATCGCTAATGCAAAAAGCAATTCGTTTAGGGAAAAGCCTAGAAAAAGACAGTATAATGTCTCAAGTTTATCTAAGTTATTGCAATCGAAATCCAAGTCTTTCGAGTGATAGTATCTTTACTATTTAAACAAATCAAGAGAGGTAGCGCAACGTTACAAGGACGAACACATGATGATGTTTAATAGGATATGGCAAGCACGCTTATTGATTTTAGATGGACAATTACAAAAAGCTTTTCCTTTAGTAAAACAGTTGATTGCGGATGCGCAACTTAATGGAAATACAGATACGGAAATTAACGCCAGATTTCTAATGGTTGGTTATGAAAATATTAACCCTAGGATGGCATTAGAACACTGCTATAGTGCTTATGATGCCGCAAATAGAAGTGGCTATAGTTACTTAGAGATTTATATTTTAAATAATGCCTTAGCTATAGCCAAAAGAATTAATGATAAGGACGAGATGATTAAAGTGTATGAGAAGTTGGATAAATCCATGTCTCAAGATTGGGAAAAATCTCGGAAGTTTATGGGCGATTACGTGAAATACAATGCTATACAGACTGACAATCTTGTTTTAAGTAAAAAAGCCACACAAATTACTCTTTGGTTAATCATTATCTCGTTTTTATCAATAGTTATTGTACTCAGCATTTATTTGGTAATGCTACGCCAAAAAAAGAAGGTAACTGAGCAATTGGCCGCCTTAGACGAAGCTACTAAGATGCAGGTTATGGCAATGGAGGAGGCGAAATATCAGGCAGTAAGAGAAGAGCAACAAAGATTGGGACAGGACCTACATGATGGCTTGTCTTCGTCAATTGCAGCTATAAAGTATCAGTTAGAGGTATTGATAATGGATGCCGAAAGTAATGAATTAAAATCTAAGTTAACTAAGTTACGGATTGAAACAGAAAGAGCTTACACGGCAGCTCGTAACAAAAGCCACGAGTGGTTTGTACAGGCTGATGGGCAGCACGAGCAGTCTTTTGAAAAGCAGATTAAGTTACTTACCGAAATCTCCCTACCAGATAATCGTTATACCAAGCATATTTTAATAGACGATAATTCGCTAGCGGGTGTGGACATGGATACCAGAATTTCGCTACTTCGTATCATACAAGGTGCGGTAACCAATATCATTAAGCATGCTAAGGCAAAATGTGTAAATATCTTGATTTACGAAGAAGAAAACACTTTGCTGTTAAACATTAGCGACGATGGAATTGGATTGGGCAAGGATAGATCAGCTGGCCTGAAATCAAACATTGGTTTGCAGTCTATTTTTCGTCGTGCCAAACTTCTCAATGGTCAAGCACAAATCAACTCAAATGATAAAGGTACCGAAATAATTGTTTCCATTCCGTTAACTTTAAATGGTTAAGAAACAAAAAATGGGACATCTTTTTAAAGACATCCCATTTGTATTTCTCTGGCGGAGAGCGAGGGATTCGAACCCCCGGACCTGTTACAGTCAACAGTTTTCAAGACTGCCGCATTCGACCACTCTGCCAGCTCTCCGCTGCAAAAGTACAAACTCTAAGCAATTCTACAAACTAAAGAATTGGTATTTTCTGAACTTTGCTTTAAGAGCTTAGTTATCAGTCTGAAAAAATATATATGATAGGAGATTTACAGTAAAATAATAGCCGCAAGGTCTTGTGAAATGAAAAATTATAAAGCAAGACAAGACAAAATATAGCGTAAAAAATGGTTGCGTTAGTTTATTTGTTTTTTGTAGTATTGGTATTGCTTTTGAATAGGTTAAAATTAGGCCTAATGATTTTAACGCTTCTTTTTGATAAATCTACGCTTGCGTTAAGCTCAAAACCAATCAACAAAATGAGCGAGTTAAGGTAAAGCCAAATCATAACAACCATTAAGGTGCCTATAGAACCGTAAAGTTTGTTGTAAGCGCTAAAGTTATTAATATAGAAAGAAAATCCCCAGATGGTTAAAAAGGCTAAAATGGTGGCCAGCCAAGAGCCTGCGCTAAAAAACTTCCATTTTTTGGCATGTGCCGGACCATAGCGATACAATATAGATACATTGATGAAATATAGCACACCCAAAAGCGCCCATTGTGTTAACTGGATAGCATAAATAGTCAGATTGCCATCGTAGTTCATTTCTTTTTTTAAATAATTGATAGAAACGATACCAAGTGTCATTGCGGTAATACACACAATCATGGATAGCACTAATACAATGGTTAAAATTAAGGCTACTAATCTTCTTTTTAGTAATGATCTTGTTTCTACTATAAGTGATGACTTATTGAAAGCAATCATTAAGTTGTGTACGCCATTGGTAGCAAAAAATAACGAAAGGAAGAAACCGATGGAAAGCAAGCTTCCATTTTGGTTGTTCACAATATCATTAATCGTGTCTTGGAAAGCATCAAAGGCGTTTGTTGGCAGCACCAGTGCTAATAAAGACATTAAGCCTTCTTGAAAACCAATACGTTTGGGAATATAAGGAATTAAGGTAAACAAGAAGATAATACCAGGGAAAATAGCCAACATAAAATTGTAGGCTAGGGAAGAAGCTTTGTTAACTAGGGTTTCTTTACCAATTTCCCTAAAAAAAAGGTAGCAACGGTATATAACGGCAGCGGACTAAAACCTGGCAATACACAAGCCTTAGTCCACTCAATAAACATTGAATAGAGTCTAAGTTTTAAAAGATGTTTGTGTAGCCACTTCATTAACTGTAATTACGGTTTTAGATTTACGAATTACGACTGTTTTACTATTCAGTTTAAAAAATTTTAAAAGCTTGCCATTTGCAATTCAATCTAACATCGTCATTCTAACATCTCAAATCAAAAATATTGCCTTACGTTTTTCATGAAATTCTCTGGCGGCTGACAAGGCCTACGAGTTACTTTATCAACGAAAACCAAAGTAGTCTTGCCAATATTGATCAGTTCTTTTGCTTCGTTATAAATCTCATATTCTACATGTAAACGAACTGTAGGAAGTTCTTTTACAATAGATTTTATCGTTAATACTTGATTGTACAAGGCAGGCTTTAAATACTTAGATTGCAGCTCTAATATCGGCAACATTACACCATCGGCTTCCATAGAGGCGTAGGTCATACCAGAGCAGGCTTCAAAACACTCAGTTCTTGCTATTTCGTAATATTGGGCATAATTACCGTGGTAAACTACACCCATCTGATCGGTTTCGGCGTATCTAACTTTTACTTGTGTTTCGTAGGTAAACATTATCTAAATATATTTCTTTTATTTAAGGCTTCTCTATATTTTTTGGCGTTAATGTTATGCTCTTGTACGGTTGCCGCAAAGTTATGGTAGCCAGAAAAATCTTCTTTAGCGCACATATATAGGTAGTTATTGTCTTCCTTATTCAATACTGCATCTATAGCTTTAATACTTGGCATATTAATTGGGCCTGGAGGCAAGCCAGCATATTTGTAAGTGTTGTATCGCGAGTCTGCCCTCAATAACTCTCCAGTAACACGTTTTACAGTAAAATCATTATTGGCAAAAATTACGGTTGGGTCTGCCTGCAATAAAATACCTCTTTCTAACCTGTTTAGGTACAAACCAGCAATGGTAGGCATTTCTTTATCGTATAACGCTTCGGCATCTACAATAGAGGCCAAAATAGTCGCTTTAATAGGGTCTAAACCTACAGCTGCTGCTTTTTTTCTACGTTCGTCGTTCCAGAATTTTAAGTATTCATCATTCATTTTCTTAAAGAATTGCTCTGGAGAAGTGTTCCACCACATTTCGTAAGTATTTGGAATGAACATGGTATACACCGTTTCGGTGTTGAAACCAAATTTTTCTACATAAGCGGCAGAGTCTAATAAGCGCATAAAAGCTACAGAGTCGGGCTCTAAATTTTTGGCCAGTAAACTCGCTAAACCATCAATTTTTCTAATGTTCTGAAATTTCAGTTTTACCGCTTCCTGATTGCCAGCTTTAAGCATATTAATTAAGGTACGGTTATTCATACCTTCTTTTAGGCGATATTTCCCGGGTTTTAGTACACCTTGCAGGTTCATTTTTTCTGCTGCCTCCCAAAATTTGCCTATGTCATTTAATACTTCTTTGTTGCGAAGGTCTGTTACCAAATCTTCAAATACGAAGCCCGTTTTTACATAAAGATATTTTTGGTTTGCGGTAACGTTGGGCGCAAAATAAATGCTGTAAAATTTGAAGCTGAAATATCCGCCAACTGCCAATACTATTGCTAAAATAACAGCAGCAACTTTAAGTGTTTTTTTATTGTTCTGATTTGTTTTCATTGTAGTGTTTACGGTTTGTTTGCTAGCGTTAAGTTAATTGGTGTGCCAATACGAACTTTGGTTACGCTATCGGCTACTAAAGGAAATTGAGAAATAATTACTGCGTTAGCGGTATCTGTAATAGTGCCTTCGTACGTAATGCTGCCAATGGTTAGCATGGCACCTTTCAAAGAAAATTTAGCCTCGTCTATAGTTAAACCAGTTAAGTTTGGCAATTCTACTTCTTCGCTTCCACGTCCATCGCCTAATACAAGGCTAATTCTTGATCCTTTTGGCAAGCTTTCTCCAGGTCTAATTTGCTGTCCGCCAAATAATACTTCTAAAACTACATCTCTAGCTACGTCTGGTTTGTAGGTAGTATCTCCCAATTTTAAACCATAGCTTTCTATAATAGATTTAGCCTCACGGAGTGATTTCATTTCTATATCTGGAAACCTCACATTAGGAGCTTGATTGGTATTAACCGTTAAATAAATGGTTCTATTGTCTTTTACAAACGTTTCTGGGTCAGGGTCTTGGTCGGTTACTATTCCTGGTGGCTGGTCTTGGATATATACCGAATCAATTTCGTAACGTAAGCCTAATCCTTCTAGTTTACTAATAGCATCTTCAATTTTAAGTCCTTTTAGGTTCGGTACATTTAAGCCATCGCCGTGTTTGGTGTAATAACGAAGACTAAAGAACGCAATTAATAGTAGGCCAAAAAATGTACAAATCGCAGCAATTAAGTTTCTTCTGAACGATTTGGTTTTAAGGTACTCGGTAAGGTTGCCCATTAGCAGTATATGTTTTATAATTTAAGCCCAAATTTAGCTTAAAAAAATATTTATCGTGAATTAAAAACAAATCTATCTATTTTTGGATTTGAAAAGAGGCGATTAGCCAGTTAACCAACCTTAAATTATGATGAAAAAAACCATTGCGTTACTAACAGGAGGAACAACGGGAGAATGGGTTGTGTCCGTTAAAAGTGCTGCAACTATTGCCCAGAACATAGATACAACAAAATACGAAGTATATAAAATTATGCTTACCGAAAATGGATGGTTTTATGAACCTGCAGATTCGGTAAAAATAGAAATAGATAAAAATGATTTCTCTTTAACTATTAAAGGAAAAAAAATTGTTTTTGATGGCGTATTTATTGCTATTCATGGCTCGCCAGGCGAAGACGGCAAGTTGCAAGGTTATTTCGATATGTTGGGGATTCCTTACACCACGTGCAATGCCTTAACCAGTTCAATTACTATGAATAAAGGTTATACAAAAGCGATTGTAAATGGAATAAAGAATTTAAACGTTGCTAAATCTTTACAGCTGTTTAAGGAAGATTATAGTGTAGAAGAGGTAAAATCGCAGTTGAAATTACCTTTGTTTGTAAAACCTAATAATGGAGGTAGCAGTATTGGTATGAGCAAGGTTAAAAACTTTGATGACTTACAAACTGCCCTAGATAAAGCTTTTAATGAAGATACCCAAGTGCTGGTTGAGGAGTTTGTAGAAGGTAGAGAGTTCTCTATCGGTGTTTTTAAAACTAAAGGAAAGATTGTGGTTTTGCCAACTACCGAAGTAAAAACCAAAAATGAGTTCTTCGATTTTGATGCCAAATATACCCTAGGTGTAACCGAAGAAATTACCCCTGGAGATATGAATGAAGAAGAGAAGGCTAGGGTAGAGCAAGTTGTGGCCGATGTTTATGTGAAATTGAACTGCCGTGGCGTGGTTCGTATCGATTATTTCTTGGAACACGGTACAGGTAAATTCTACTTTATCGAAATCAATACTATTCCTGGACAAACAGCTACAAGTTTTATTCCTCAACAGGTAGCAGCAATGGGTATGAAATTGCAAGATTTTTATACACAGGTGTTGGAGGAGACTATTTAGGGGTCAGGAATCAGGGGTCAGGTTTCAGTAAATATCACTAAGTTAATTTCCTGCAGATATTCAAAGATTTTTCAGCTACACACTGATTTGATCTGCGAACATCTGCGGTTTTTTTATCAGCGAATATCTGTGGGAAAACTAAAATGTGCTTAAGTTTCTAATGAGAATACTTAAACCGCTGTTTTCTTCCAATTACCTCTTTTAAAAATAATATAAGCAGCAATGGTAATTCCAATTTCGGCTACTGGGATGGCTATAAACACACCTGTTGGTCCCATTGTTAAATATTTAGCGAGGAAGTAAGCCAAAGGTATTTGAAACAACCAAAATACAACCACGTTAATTTTAGTGGGTGTCCAAGTATCGCCAGCGCCATTAAATGCACTTATTAATACCATTCCAACACCATAAAGTACAAAACCGTAGCTCATTATCCTTAAAGCTTCAACTGCTACCTTTCTAACTTCTTGGTCTTCTGTAAAAAACGAAGCAAATAAATGGCCACAGGTTAAAAACAATATGGTAACTACTGCCATAAAAATTGCAGCATACTTTACCGTTACCAATACAGATTGTTCTGCTCTGTCTATTCTGCCAGCACCCATATTTTGACCAACTAAGGTAGCGGCCGCATTGCTCAGTCCCCAAGCTGGTAAAATGAAAAACATCATTAATCTTAAACCCGTTAAAAAGCCCGCAGAACCAATTTCTCCCGCTGTAGTTGCAACCAATTCTTGCAGAAAGATATAACTACAAGAAGCAATACTAAATTGGAAAACTGCCGGCGCTGCAATTTTAACAATGGCTTTTATTTGAGCTGCTTGAGGCTTTAAGTAAGCCAGTTTCATTTTTAAATTGTTGCTGCCTTTTGCTAAATGGTAAATTTGATACAGCACACCTGTGCTACGGCCAATTGCGGTTGCCAAAGCTGCACCAGTTAATCCTAAAGCAGGTATTGGGCCTAAGCCGCGTATTAAAATAGGGCATAAGGTAATGTTAATGATATTGGCTATAAACAAACTTTGCATAGCGATAGCGGCGTTACCTGCACCTCTAAAAATACCGTTGATGAGAAACAGCAACATAATGGCTATGCTGGTGCCCATCATTATCCGTACAAAAGTAATTCCTTCTGTAGCTGTACTTTCTGTAGCACCCATTAGCAGTAAAATATCCTTTGCAAATATTAATCCTGCCATACTAATTAGGATAGATATTGTAGTGGCAATTGCAATGGTTTGCATGCCCGCTCTTGATGCAGCTTCGGTGTTTTTTTCGCCAATTCGGCGGGCAACCACTGCTGTAGCCGCCATGCCCAAACCCATGGCTAATGAGTAAATAATGGTTAAAACAGATTCGGTTAAGCCTACAATTTGAATGGCTTCAGCACTGTTCGGTAAATGCCCCACAAAGTAAAGATCTACCAATACAAATACCGATTCCATGATCATTTCCAGCATCATTGGAATAGCCAAAAGTACAATAGCTTTTCTGATACTGATGGAAGTATAATCGATTTCGGCACCTTTAAAGGCCTGAACAAGTACATTGAAAAAATTAGACAAACGTGATTTTGCCTCAACTGGTTGTGTCATATATAAAAATAATAAAAAAGAAATACCATGAGATGCTAAAAGCTAGCATCGTTAATTGTTTTTGAGATGTAGGAGCCCTTGCTTTGTTAAGCTATTCTGATACGGACTGCAGAAAACTTCATGGTTGTTGAGATTTTAATGATGCAAAAGTAGAGAATTTTTATTTATTGAAGCAACTTTTTATCGCTGCCGACGGCTCAATTTCTTTAATTAAGCAATTTTTCTATTTCAAGCCGCATTAATGGTGCACGCACAGTGTCATTAAATTACGGGTTTAGCAGTCCTCAAGGGGATCAAATATTTATAGTAAATGCAAGTTTTTTAGGTCGTGCGACTAAATCCTTTACTAAAGCATACCTGCTATTTTTTAATAAGCGTCAATCATTTCTTGCGTCACCGTACACGAACGCTGCGTTTTCAAATCAATCATCTCAGCGCTAGCGCACCCCTTTGGCGTGTGCTTTTAATTAAAGAAATTCGTAAATTCATTTATCTAAATATGAGTAGCAAATATAAATTTCATAACAAAGAAGGCTTATATTTCGTAAGCTTTGCAGTAGTAAATTGGATTGATGTATTCGTTAGGCCTATTTACAGCGAGATTTTAGTGGAGAGTTTTAATTATTGCAGAAAAAACTTAGGGATGGAGGTGTTTTGTTGGTGTATTATGCCTAGCCACTTACATTTAATATTTAGAGCTAATGATAAAAGCCAGCAAATGGTTTTGGGCAGATTTAAAGAATATACTTCAAAACAAATAGTGAAAACTATTCAAGAAAATACAAAAGAAAGTAGGCGAGAGTGGATGCTGTGGATGTTCAAACGAGCAGGTGCTAAAAGTAGTAATGTAAAAGAGTATCAATTTTGGCAACACGATAATCATCCAATTGAGCTATGGAGTGCTGAAGTAATTGAGCAAAAAGCTAACTACATACACTATAATCCAGTGGTAGCGGGTTTTGTGAACGAGCCGCACGAGTGGCGTTACAGTAGTGCTATTGATTATAGTGGTGGAAAAGGTTTAATAGAAGTTACTCATTTGTAACGATATTTGTTTGCACACGCCACAGGCGTGCGCCCAATGTCATTAAGTTAAGGAAATTAACACTGGTTAACAACTTATTTTAGCAATTTAGAACATGTTTTATTCGGTTTGCGAAAAAAGACATGACAAGAAAACCACCGTTTCATTTTGTTGAGCTTAGCCACCAATTTATATCTTCGCAGATCAATATTGAAAAATACAGAACCTGTCGAAAAGATTTTACCAGAAACCGAAAATTTGGCTTTAGAGAGTTATCTTTATTCATGTTGAGGACATTGAAACAAAACATACAGGTCGAATTGCAAAAGTTTCTTGATGATATTAAGAGCTGTGTTTACAGCTTTACCACCAGTGCTTTTGTACAGGGGCGTAAAAAGATAAAGCCCGATATGTTCCTTGATCTCAACGCTGCCATCGCCTCTGATTTTTATCGGGACAATGACGATTCGGTACAGCTTTACAAGGGACACAGGCTGCTAGCTATAGACGGTTCAACCATCAACCTTCCAATAAGCCCAAGTACGATAGCGGAATACGGCTTCTGCAATAATCAGAAAAAGACCGATGATGTGGTTATGGCCAGGGTTTCCATCCTCTATGACGTGCTCAACGAAATTGCTATCGATGGCCGCCTTTCACGTTTTAGTGTAGGCGAGGTCGCCCTTGCCCGCCAACAGCTTCTGCTTGCACAAAGCGGCGATATTGTCATCATGGACAGGGCATACACCAGTTTTGGTGCGATGCACCAGATGGACGGAGATGGGATCCATTTTATATGCAGGTGTAAGATAGCCTATTCCAATGCAACCAGGGATTTTGCGCTTTCGGGGAAGGATGACGATATTCTGGTCTTGTCCCCCAAGCAGAACAGGTCGTTTAATGGTCTGCAATATGATAAAAACGCATCTCTTACAGTCAGGATGCTTCGGGTACCGTTGAGCACTGGAGAGTATGAAATCCTGATTACCTCGCTATTGGACGCTAGGGCTTATCCCTACGCAGATTTTAAGGAGCTCTACTTCAAAAGATGGGCGATAGAAACCTATTATAACAGGTTTAAGAATATTATAGGCGTAGAACATTTTTCTGGGACAAGCTGTCAGTTTATACTACAGGAATTTTATTGTGCGCTGTACATGAGCAATATGCAGGCCATATTGACCATGGATGCACAACAACAGGCTCGGAAAAAATACGAACACCGTACCTATGAATACAGGATAAATGCATCTTTGTCGCTTTGTTTCATCCGCAACAGGCTGATAGAACTCTTTAGCAGCAAAACGGGCAAAGAAGCTATGGACGAACTGGAACAGCTCTTTGTCAAAAACGTTGTACCACTTAGGCCTAACAGGAATTTTGACAGAAAAACCGATAAATACAGGCAGAGAACAAAGCCAAAGCAGTTCAAAAATCGAAGAATTAACCTGTGAAACCCTTAACTTAATGACATTGGGCGTGCGCCAGCAAATGGTATTTATGAGAATATAGAAGTATTAGGATAGAAAAATATGAAGGAGAGTGGTTTTGCACACGCCACAGGCGTGCGCCAGCATAGGGTTAAAATCCTACGGATATTCCTTCCTTGACTTAACGACATTGCGTTTGATCTAGCAATGGAAACTGAAAAAACGTATATTTAACGCTCACATTTAAAAAATGCACTTAACAGATTACATTCAAGCTTATGCCGCCGTAGGCTCTTTGTTGGTCGGCACCATCGGTTTCTTCATGATTTTTCAAACATTTAAATTGCAGGCATCAACATTTCTGGAACAACAGAAATTGACCAAGAATGAAATACGCAAATTAAGTCTTCAGTACACTCCATGGTTAGCGTATATAAAGAAAATTGAAAATCCTTTTGGATGGAATGCTTTAATTACTTTTCCACGTAAATTTACGATGGTTTTCGAACTAAAAAATGCAGAAGCTAGAGAGCTTAAAATTAGAATGTCCGAACATAATACAGGAGGTAGCGTGGAAATTATGGAAAATGTTAATATCTCATTTATCAAAATAGGAGATTTTATTTCGTTGGAAATTTGCTCGTTTAAAGAAACTATAGAAGGTCCTATGTCATTGGAGTTTTATTTTTGCACTAAAAACCTGCTAGATGAAGATTATGAGCAATTTGTGTGTTTTGATCTCTACGATGCGTCTGCTGAGCCTATTATACATACGCCGACGCTGAAAAATTAAAAAGTCCTCTGCTAGCGCACGCCTTTGGCGTGTGCTTACCATCTTTTAAATACTATAAGCTTCAATCATTTCTTGCGTTACCTTACAAGAACGCTGCGTTTTCAAATCAATCATTACATATTCAAAGACACCATCCGAAGCCACTTTGCCAGTTTTTTTGTTAATGATTTCGAATTGAACATTGCTACCTTTTTCATTCATTTCCAAAATACCAGTTCTAATCAGCATTTGGTCGCCCATTTTTAAGGGGCGTTTAAAAGCGATGGTCACTTTAGATACCACCCAACCAAAGCCCATTTCCTCGAATTTTTCCCAGCTCATACCATAAAATTTCTCCATTTGCTCGTAACGGGCGGCCAATACATAATCTAAATATTTGCTGTTATGTACGTGGTTAAACATATCAATATCATCTGGACGAACAGTTAACTCACTTTCAAAAATGCTGTATTGGTTCTGTATCATGGTGCAAAGGTAAGTTGTTTAGTTGGTTTGTTGCTTGGGCTTCGTCAATTGTCCGTCAATATCATCCGACTTTCGGACTTATGACCTCCCACTATTAAACAATTAAACGTACTTTTGCGTAAAATTTAAGGAGAAAAGCAGTGCAGTCGTTAGATATTTTGATACAAAATCCAAATTTAGCTCAACCATTAAAAGATATCGCCATTAAAGTAAAAGATGGTGTTCGTATCAGTTTCGATGAAGGTGTTTATTTGTACGAAAACGCCGAGCTTAGCTATCTAGGTGTTTTAGCCAATTATATTCGTGAGCAAAAGCATGGAGATCAAACCTATTTCAACAGGAATTTCCATATTGAGCCAACAAATATCTGTGTGTACGATTGTAAGTTTTGCTCTTACAGCCGTATGATTAAACAACGCGAAGAAGGTTGGGAGATGGAGGTAGATGGCATGATCGATATCCTTAAAAAATATGATGATGAGCCAGTAACCGAAGTACATATTACTGGTGGCGTGGTGCCTAAGCAAAACTTAGATTTTTATGCTGATTTTTTCCGCAAAGCAAAAGCACATCGTCCTGATTTACATATTAAAGCACTTACGCCAGTAGAGTATTACTACATCTTCAAAAAGGCAAAGTTAAGCCACTATGATGGCATGAAATACTTAAAAGAAGCTGGGCTCGATTCGATGCCAGGCGGCGGTGCTGAGATCTTTCATCCAGAAGTAAGAGAAAAAATTGCCCATGATAAATGTAATGCCGAGCAGTGGTTAGATATTCATGAGCAGGCGCACAAGTTAGGTATGCGCTCTAATGCAACTATGCTTTACGGTCATATTGAGCAGTTTTGGCACAGGGTAGACCACATGGAGCGTTTGCGTCAATTACAGGATAAAACTGGTGGTTTTCAAGCTTTCATCCCATTGAAGTTTAGAAACCAAAATAACCAGATGAGCGATGTAGCGGAGGTTTCTGTAGTAGAGGATTTGCGTAACTATGCGATTGCACGTATCTATCTAGATAACTTTGAGCATATTAAAGCATATTGGGCAATGATCAGTAGAGAAACTGCTCAATTGAGTTTAAATTTCGGAGTAGACGATATTGATGGTACTTTAGATGATACCACAAAAATTTATTCAATGGCAGGTGCCGAAGAGCAAACACCTGCTATGAGCACTAAAGAATTGGTAGAATTAATCAAAAACGTGAAACGCCAACCCATAGAAAGAGACACACTTTATAATGTAGTAACAGATTATACCAATCATGTTTTTGAGGAAGAGGTTAAACCATCTTATTATAAATTGCCAGTGGTTAATTAACCCCTAATTCTCCTACAGGGGACTTTGTTAAAGCGATTAAATTATTCAATTAGATATAAAAAGCCCCTTTAGGGGTTGGGGTATGAAAGAACTTTACATCATCCGCCACGGCGAAACAGAATTAAATAGATTAGGAATTGTACAAGGAAGAGGCGTAAATGCCGACTTGAATGATACAGGAATTGCACAAGCTACCGCCTTCTTTAATAAGTATAGTGTTGTTAAATTTGATAAGATATATACCTCATCTTTAGTTAGAACACATCAAACAGTTAAAGGCTTTATAGATTTAGGTTTGCCTTGGGAACAGTTAGATGGCCTAGACGAATTGGCTTGGGGCGAATGGGAAGGAAAACCCAATACGCCAGAAGCTAGAGAAGCATTTAGAGCGGTGGTTAAAGAATGGCAGTTGGGAAACTATGATGCTAAATTTGGCGGAGGCGAAAGCCCAAACGAAGTGGCCGCCCGTATGGCAAAAGCAATGGATCATATCAAAAAACAAGCAGATGAAAAATTGGTTTTGATTTGTATGCATGGTAGAGCAATGCGTTTATTGTTATGTCTTTTATTAGATAGACCCATGAGCGATATGGAAGAATTTCCGCATTCTAATACCACGCTTTATCGTTTGCAATACGATGATAACAAATTTACGCTGCTGGATGCAAACAACACTTCACACTTAGCACAATTATAGATCATTTTGGAGAAGATTAAAATTTCTGCCGTTTCTTATACCAACACCAAGCCGTTTATTTACGGTATACAAAACTCAACTATCTTAGAAAAAATCGACTTAAGTTTAGATATTCCTGCGGATTGCGCCAAAAAATTGATCGAAAATCAAGTTGACATAGGTTTAATTCCTGTTGCGGCTATTCCTTTTGTACCAAATGCACAAATTATCAGTTCTTTTTGCATTGGCTCGGTTGGTGCAGTAAATTCTGTATTTATCTTTTCGGATGTACCTATACAAGAAATTAAGACGGTTAAGCTAGATCCACAATCTCGTACATCTAATAATTTAGCTAAGGTTTTATTAAAGAACCACTTTAACGTTGAAGTAACATTTACTACCGACCAAAATGCAACTACAGATGCTATTGTATTAATTGGAGATAGAACTTTTGGCCGTAAAACAGATTTTAACTATGCTTACGATTTGGGAGAGGAGTGGATGAAATTTACTGGTCTGCCTTTTATGTTTGCTGCTTGGGTGGCGAATAAACCTATATCAGAAGAGTTTTTAAAAGAATTTGATATCGCATTAGCTAAAGGTATTTCTAATATTCCAACGGTAATAAATCAATTGCCGGCTATTAAAGGTATAGACATTGCAGATTATCTATTGCATAAATTAAACTTTGAGCTTAATGAAGATAAACTAAAAGCGAAAGATTTGTTTTTAAGTTTGATAGCACAACTTTAATTTTAAATTGATGAGAGTTATTGTCTTTTGTTTATTCGTCTGCTGCCTATTTTTATTTTTTACCAAGGTAGATTTTAAGATTGTAGTAGGGCTTTTGCTTTTTATATTAATTGTTGGTAATATAATTATCTACGAAAAAGCGCTTAAAAGCGAGATGAAAAAAGGTTTTAACAGAACTGAGGCCAGTAAGCGGGTAAAAAATAAAATAAGCTGATACGTATAGCTTTTCTTACTGTAATTATCAGTTTATTAATCTACTATAGTAATCAACTCTGCCTATAAAATCATTTAAATCAAAGGGTTTATTGATGTAACTATCGGCGTCGCATTTAGATTTTACTTTGTTTAAGTGGTTATTACCAGACATCATCATTACAGGAATATGATGTGTTCTAACATCTTTTTTCAATATAGTACAGATATCGATACCATTTGCATCTGGCAAAATTACATCCAAAACAATCATATCAGGTATATGTAAACGCATCTGCTCCCAAAAAGATTTTGCATTTTTGCAAACCTTAACCTCGTAAAGTTCTTCCACTAACAAAAACTCAATAATATCTGCTATGTTGGCATTGTCTTCCAACACATAAACACATTTTTTATCTGCTGTTTCCATAACTATCAACTTTAGTTTAGTATATAAACGAAAGTTGTAAATCAGTGGTTTATGCTATTTATTCACAATCTTATAGTTATCAACCTTTCTAATAGATCGTGTATAGATGTTTTGTCAAAAAGAAACGGGGATCAATCACTATCGATTTGATCCCCGCCATCTAAATTAACGCTCTCAGTTATATAAACAGGTTAAGTAACTGTTTTATTGTGTTGGCGCTAAAAATATCTTATACTTTGTTTTTTGCTTTCACTTTGGGAGTATCGTCTGTTTCGGTTTTCTTTTTTGCGGGAGCCTTCTTTTTCAACTCTTTTACAGGCGCTGTTTCCTCTGCTGCAGCTACCTTCGTTTTAGACGAAACACGTTTTGAAGCTTTTTTTAATTCTGTTTCAACTACGTTAGCTTTTGCCTTTTTAACCGGTTCATCATCCGTTACTTGCTCTGCCTTTTTCTCTGAAACAGTTTTGGTAGTTTTTGCAGGGGCTTCTTTAACAGTTGCTTCAGGTTTATTTGCTAAATAAGTATCTAAAATTTGCTTCAAATATAGATCTGGCTTAGGCATATTAACTACCGTACCAGGTTCTTTATCTTGTGATTGTTTGATGTAAGCCGATTTAATTTTTCCCCAATCTTTAGAATAAAGTTTGATGAACATTTCTAAGAACTGTTCGTGGGTATATTGCTTAGGCAACCTACCTAGCACTACTTGTATTTTTTCCTCTTTGCGATGTAAAATTGCCATATCGTTTGTAAATATTTGACAAATATAGCAGTAAAAGGCTCATAAAATTGTATTAAAACGAAGTATAATATTGATTTATTATGATGTGCCTGATAGTTTTTATTATTTTAGACGAATGATTCTGTCTGCAAAACCACAATATTCTATCGTACTGCTTCCTCCTCAAGAAGGAATTGACTATGTTGCTAACTTAAAAAATCAATTAAATTCTAAAATTGGGTGGTACAACAGTAGAAATGCCAAAGCACACGTTACGGTATGCGAATTTACTGCCGATTTGGATGAATTGGATAGAATTATTAACGATTTGAAAGAGATTGCAAGTTATGAAATTCCGCATCATTTGGTTTTTGATGGTGTAGATAGTTATGCTAATGGAGCCGTATTTTTAAAACCTAATGCCGAAACGAAGGCTCCCTTAACGGCGTTGATGGGTAGGGTTCAGAAAAATCTCGGTGTTACAAATCAATATAAAAGCAAATCGCCGCACATGTCTATAGGTAGAAAGCTGAGCGAGGAAAATGTAGCACTGGCATTGTCTATGTTTGCTGGCGCTAAATTAGAATTTAACTGTGCTAATCTGGTATTGAGAAAATTTAATCACAAGATCAAACAGTATGTGGTTTTTTCGGAAGATTTTCCGTTTTTAGGATTAACACGTAAAGAAGAGGCGCAGCAAAGTCTATTTTAAAGCTTATTGAAGAGAACCATTTTTTACCGAAATAGCCAAATTGAGCTTTGTCAATCTTGATTTTCGTTTTGCTTATAAGATTGACAATTTATTGCACTAACCCAAGTTAACTAAACCTGATGGAAATGACAGCCCCGAAGCATGAGGGCTATAATGAACAGCAGAGCTGACTTTAATAAAATCGATAGAACTCGCTTTTCTAAATAATAATACTTTTTTCCTCTCCACAATATAATATTTTCTCCACAAAAGCACTAAGGCTACCAAGCAAGATGCTATCTTTACGCTTTAGTAAATTTTTAAGATTTTGGCCAAAGCAAAAGAAACCGTTACCCCGTTAATGCAGCAATACAATACCATTAAGGCAAAATATCCTGGTGCGTTATTGTTATTTAGAGTAGGAGATTTTTACGAAACTTTTGGCGAAGATGCCATTAAAACTGCCAATATTTTAGGAATTGTTTTAACCAAACGTGGTACAGGACCTAATGGCGCATTAGAGCTAGCAGGTTTTCCGCATCATTCGCTAGAAAATTACCTTTCTAAATTGGTTAGGGCAGGGCAAAGGGTGGCCATTTGCGATCAGTTGGAAGACCCCAAGATGACCAAAACCATTGTAAAACGTGGTGTTACAGAGTTGGTTACGCCTGGCGTTGCTTACAGCGACAATATCTTAAACCAAAAATCTAACAATTACCTTGCTGCTGTATACTTTGAAAAAACAGCTATGGGTGTTGCTTTTTGCGATATTTCTACTGGAGAGTTTTTAGTAGCCCAAGGCAGTGCCGAGTATGTAGATAAGCTTTTACAGAGCTTTAAACCTACAGAAGTAGTGTTTCAAAAGAGTAAAAGAAGTGATTTTGCGACATTGTTTGGCGATAAATTTTATACTTTTCATATTGATGATTGGGCTTTTACCGAAGATTATGCTACCGAAGTTTTAACCAAACATTTTGAAGTTAATTCGCTTAAAGGTTTTGGTGTTGATAAGCTGACGGCTGGAATTGTAGCTGCAGGAGTGGTGTTGTACTACCTTGGCGAAACCGAACATAGAAACTTGCAGCACATTACTTCTATTTCTCGTGTTGAGGAAGAGAAATATATGTGGCTAGACCGCTTTACCATCCGCAATTTGGAGTTGGTAAGCTCTGCTAACGACAATGCAGTAACCTTATTTGAAGTTTTAGATGATACTTGTACGCCAATGGGTGCAAGGTTATTGCACAAATGGATCATTATGCCGTTGAAAGAATTGAAGCCAATTCAGGAACGTTTAGGCATGGTAGATTATTTGGTTAAAAATGAAATGCTTGCCGATGAGCTTTTACAGCATATTAAACCTATAGGAGATTTAGAGCGTTTGATTTCTAAGGTGGGTTTGCAGAAAGCTGGTCCGAGGGAGTTGCTGCAATTGAAACGTGCATTGGCTCATACAGAAGAGATTAAGCGTTTAGCCGAAGAAAGTAAAAACCCCTATTTAGAGGTTTTAGCTTCGCAGTTAAATCCTTGTACCACCATAAAAGATAAGTTAGAAAGAGAATTACAGGCCGACCCACCTGCCTTGTTAATTAAAGGAAATGTAATTGCCGATGGGGTTGATGACGAACTAGATAGACTACGTAAGATTGCTTTTGGTGGTAAGGAGTTTTTGGTAGAAATTCAACGTCGTGAGATAGAAGCAACAGGTATTCCTTCCTTAAAAATATCATTTAATAATGTTTTTGGCTATTATTTAGAGGTTACCCATACCCATAAAGACAAAGTTCCTGAAAGTTGGATACGTAAACAAACTTTGGTTAACGCAGAGCGATACATTACACCCGAACTAAAGGAATACGAAGAACAAATTTTAGGTGCCGAAGAAAAAATTCAAGCTATTGAGGTTCGTTTATATAACGAATTGATGTATCAGGTTGCGCATTTTATTAAGCCGATACAATTAAATGCCTACTTGGTTGCGCAATTAGATGTGCTTTTGTGTTTTGCTCAATTAGCCGTTAAAAATTATTACACCAAGCCAGAGCTCAACAACAAAAAAGAGCTTGATATTAAAGGTGGTCGCCATCCGGTTATCGAGAAACGTTTGCCAGTAGGCGAAGAGTACATTACAAACGACGTGTATTTGGATAATGATACACAACAAATTATGATGATTACTGGGCCTAACATGTCGGGTAAGTCGGCCATTTTACGGCAAAGTGCGTTAATTGTTTTGATGGCGCAAATGGGTTGTTTTGTTCCGGCTAAATCGGCAACTATTGGTATTGTAGATAAGATTTTCACTAGGGTAGGTGCTTCAGATAACCTTTCGAGTGGCGAAAGTACGTTTATGGTAGAAATGAACGAAACGGCCAGTATTTTGAATAATATTTCTGACAGAAGTTTGATTTTGTTAGATGAAATTGGGCGTGGTACCAGTACTTACGATGGGATCTCTATTGCTTGGGCCATTGCAGAATACCTGCACGAACACCCAACGGCAAGGCCAAAAACCTTGTTTGCAACGCATTACCATGAGCTTAATGATTTGGAAAATACCATGAGCCGCATTAAGAATTACAATGTTACCAGCAAGGAACTACAGAATAAAATCATTTTCTTGCGTAAATTAGTTCCAGGCGGTAGTGAGCATAGTTTTGGTATCCAAGTAGCGAAAATGGCCGGTATGCCTGCAAAGCTAATTGCTAGGGCTAACGAAATTTTAAAGCGTTTAGAAATAGATAGAACCGAGGGGCAAAGTATTAAAGACAGTATTAAAAAAGTTCAAAATCAAGCCTATCAGTTGCAGATGTTTGCTATAGATGACCCTGTGCTAGTAAAAATCCGCGACTCGCTAAATAACTTGGATGTAAATACGTTAACTCCAGTAGAGGCGTTATTAAAACTTGATGAGATACAAAGGTTGATAAAGAATTAAGGTTTCAGCCTTCTTGTTATTGCTAGGCAAGAAGCAATTTTACCAAGGAATGCCTTGAATAAAGTGCTTTAGTTTTGCTTCGTGCTTTGCAATGACGTTATAGACATAGAGAGATGGGGAAAACACTACGAAAATGTGAGAAAGGGCATGAATATTACAAAAGTAGTAACTGCCCAACTTGTCCGATATGTGAAAATGGACAGAAGCCGAAAGACGGATTTTTAGCTGCACTTTCTGCACCTGCAAGAAGAGCTTTAACAAATAATGGTATTCACTCTTTAAAAGAATTAGCTGCCTATACCGAAGAAGAAATTCTGAAACTACATGGCATGGGTAAAGCCAGTTTGCAAAAGTTAAAAGCACTATTAGCTAATGAGCAATTAGATTTTAAACGATAATTATGTTAATATTAAAACGAAGTTACTTATTATGTTTAGTGGTAATTTTTGTTGCGCTATTAGCATCCTGCGGTAGCAGAAAACCAACCGCTACTACCAAAGCCGCCCGAGCTGCCGATGCCATGGCCAATTTAAAAAGTAAGCCGCTTTATCGCTTCATTAACAACTGGACTGGCGTTAGGTATAAATTAGGCGGTTTAGATAAAAGTGGAATTGATTGCTCTGGTTTTGCGCTATTACTGCAAAGAGACATCTATGGTAAATCACTTCCCCGTAGATCAAGAGACCAGGCGGAAGCCGTAAGAAAGAAAAGCTTAGGTAATTTAAAGGAAGGAGATTTGATTTTCTTCTCTTTTGGTGGTAGAGAAGTAGATCATGTCGGTATCTACTTAAATAATGACTTTTTTGTGCATGCCTCAACATCAAGAGGGGTAATTGTTGATGATTTGACTTTGCCTGTGTACCAAAAAGCGATTGTGAAAACTGGAACATTGAACTGATGAAAAAGTTGATAGGCACACTCTTTATGCTCTTTGCTACTGCATTATTTGTTAATGCACAAGAAGTTAAAAAAGTAGGCGATACGTTAACTAATATCCGCCTTAAAAGTACAAAGGGGGTTGTTTACAATCTTAATAACAATAAAACAAAGGGTTGCATTATCGTCTTTATGACGCCAAGTTGCGATCACTGTCTTGCGTATGTTGGTAGAGTATTGGCGCTTAATGCAAAGTACCAAGCCAAAGGTTTTCCAGTTATTGCTATTGGCCCTTACGGAGATAATGATAAAGACTATCCTTATGATGCCATGCCAGCGATGAAAAAACTAGCTGAAGAAAAAGCATTTACTTTTCCATATCTGGCCGATGAGAAATTCAAATACACTTGGCTTTTTGATATCAAACAAACACCCAAATCCGTTGTACTAAAAAAAGTTAAAAACGGATTTTTAGTAACCTATATCGGTAATATTGATGACGAGCCTAACGAAAAGAAAACACCTAAAAAGAAATATGTTGAGATGGCGGTAAACAAATTACTGTTGGAGGATATTCGTTAACTGCTAAATAACAGATGTTTATGTTTAAAATTATCGTAACAATGTTGTTGGTTTTTGTAGGGTGCATTGCCAGTGCACAAGTTAAATTGTTAACTTTAAATGAATTAGAACAAAGAGTAGCCAACGGGAAAGATACTACTTATGTGGTTAATTTTTGGGCTACTTGGTGCGGGCCATGCGTAGAAGAATTGCCGTATTTTGAAAAATTGAACAATGAAAATGCAAAAAAACCATTGAAGGTAATACTGATGAGTTTAGATTTTAAATCGAAATTAAAAACTGATGTGATACCTTTTGTAGCTAAGCATCAAATCAAATCTGAAGTGTATGTAGTTAATGAAACAGACCAACAAAAATTTATCGATCGGGTAGATCAAAATTGGTCGGGCGCTTTACCTGCAACATTAATCTTAAATACAAACAAAAAAGTAAGATCATTTCACGAAAGAGCATTTACCTACGAGCAACTTACTAAAACCATATCGACAGCAATTAAACCTTAATCATTTAAATATAATTGAATATGAAAAAGTTAATATTGGCAAGTTTAACCTTATTTATGGTTACTGCGGCAAATGCCCAAACTGGTTATAAAGTAGGCGATGTAGCTTCAGATTTTAATTTAAAAAATGTAGACGGTAAGCAAATTTCTTTGGCTAGTTATCAAAATGCGAAAGGGTATATTGTGGTATTTACTTGCAATACTTGCCCTGTTTCTAAAGCTTACGAGGCTCGTGTAGAAAATTTGAATAAATTGTACGCTACAAAGGGGTATCCAGTGGTAGCTTTAAATACCAATGACCCGGTGGCTTCTCCAGGTGATAACTATGCTAAAATGCAAGAAAGAGCCAAAGAGAAGAAATTCAGCTTTGCTTATTTAGAAGATCCGGATCATGTTTACACCAAAAAATATGGTGCAATGCGTACACCTCACGTATTCGTTTTGCAAAAGACAGCTAAAGGTAACGAGGTAGCTTATATTGGCGCCATAGATAACGATCAGCAAGAAGCAAATCCAGAAAGAGAAAATTATGTGCAAAATGCGGTAAATCAACTGTTAAAAGGAGAGAAGCCTACTGTAACCAATACAAAAGCCATTGGCTGTACCATTAAATGGAAGAAAGAAGTAAGTAGGTAGTTTCTTGTAGAGAACAAAGATGAAAGAGCAAGGGTTAAGGGTACTTTATGTCTTTAATCTTTGCTCTTTTTCAATGCCAGCGTAACTCTAACTCTATCGTAACTGGCCACCTCATTTACAAAGTTTTCGAAAGCTTCATAATCATTAGGTTCAAATAAGCCATCTTTCATCATCAGTTTTCTGTAGTAAAATAACTTGCCGTCTTTTATTTTTATTTCGGCTAAATAAGTTCCGAATTTACTAGCTACTTCCATTTTTTTTGGCAGCATAACTGGTAAAATACTATCGTCTAACTGGAAAAATAAGCTATCTATATCGGTGTATCCACGTTTTAAATCTAAAGCTAAGGTTCTGTTACGTACAGACGGAACTAGCCGTTTAAGGTTAAATAGGTTTGGGGTAAAACTTAACTTTTCGTTATTGGTACTTCCGTAATTATTTATACTCACTGCTAATTTTTCTGTAAAAATAGGAACTTCGTTATTTGCCGTTAAGTTGATGGATGTAAATTCAATATTGTTAATGTCGTATAGATATTTTAACTGTTTTTGCTGTTCTGTTGGAGATTTTTTAATTAAGAAATAATGGCTATCGAACTGAGAACCGGTAAATGTAGTGGTTAAATGGCCAGAAATTTTTCCATCTTTTGATAAAGATAGCTCTGCCATACGGATTTGTTGGCTTTTGGCAGCTTCAAACTTTGGTGTTTTTAAAAGTTTACCGCCATCTTTAGTGCAGGCTAAAACCCATCTATCATCAGTAAATGAACCTAAATAACCAAATGGCGCATCTTGACTGGTACACTCCAACCAAGTAGTATCGCCGTTTAAGGGCAAACATAAAATAACATGGTTGCCTTGCTCCATACTGGCAAAAGAGGGCAATAGGTCTGTTTTTTCTTCGCCTGCATTAACCACGCAATAATAAGATTCGATACCTGCAGCCTCCAACAAACTTTGCATGTAATTTACCAGCGCTTTGCAATCGCCATAACCTAATCTATCCACTTCGGCAGCTTTAATAGGCATAAAACCACCAATGCCAATTTGTACACTAATGTAACGTGTCTTCTTCTGAAAATGTTCGTAAATTTTCTTTGCTTTGGCTTTATCGTTGGTCTCGTTTTTAACTAAATCTTTAATAAATTGAACGGTTTCTATGGGTAAAACACGTTTATCTTTCAATAAATAATCGTAGCTAAGCTTACCTAAGCCCTCCCAATTGGTGTAACTGCCTTTAAAATTATAATAGCTGAAGTTTTTAGGCGCTACTTTTACAGCAGTAAAAAAGCTTTCTGGGTTAGGAGAATAAGGCTCGTGTTTAATGGCGTTTATTCCCTCAACTTTCCATGTTAAACTTTTTTGTTTTTCTAGCGTTTTCTCTTCTGTTTGGCCTTTGTAATTGTTTGTGTAAACCCTAACCTCATCAGTTAGGTTGTAAATGAACTCATAGCTGCTTTTTTCTACAGCTACATCAAAACTAGAGATTGGTCTCCATTCTGGTATAATTAGGTTTTGTTTGTTTCTAATTTCGTACTGATAAACAATGGTGTAAGGGTAATTATTTACTTGTGGGATATAGCATTTACCCGATCATCTTCAAATAAAGAAATAGCGCTAACTGCGCTTTCATCCTTAAAATTGCTCAGTGAAAATTTGCCAGTTTGCTTTCCAAATTCGTCATAAATTTCGCCTTTGGCCGATTTGATTACCGTGTTTTTATCATAAAGTAAAGCAAGCTGAGCTTGTCTATCTCCATTTTTGTTGAGTACAGTAATACTCGTATAAACAGTTAGCAACACCTGATCCGGAGATCGCATATCTACTACGGTTTTGCTATCTCTTATAATGGCGTGCGCTCTATTTTTTAAAGCAGCTGGAATAACATCAACAGCATAGTTTTGTGCCTTGGCTGCTAAACAAACCAACAATAAAGCTAATGTTAAAATCTTATTCATTAGTTGGCTTTCGATAACACTACTTCTGATTTTTGTGCTTGAATAATTCTATTGTAAAACTCTTTAAGATAGTGATATTCTTCTGAAGTGTAGATTGCTTTGTTAAACTGCAATTGCTGATTGATGGTTAAATTATTGTCGCTTACCTCTGTTCTTACCAAATATTTGCCACCTTGGTTTGGCAATGCCATAGAAATATCGCTAGGTTTTTCTTTAACCATATAATTTTCTGGCAGTGTTATGTTAATTGAGATGCGTTCGTCGCTTGCAGCTCCCAAATCAACGGGATAATTTCTTTCATTTAATTTGAAAGGATTTTTTCTAATCGGATTAATAAAAAATGGATTAAAATAACTGACCGACTGCTCTTCGGTTCCAATGCTAAACTCAACTTCGTATTCTTCTGTAATCGAATTTTCTACCGTGTCTAAGTTGGTAATTTTAAAATTTTTGATTTTGATGTTTGATAAACGCTCATCTAATTTTTCTACATATTCATCTACAGACGAATATTTTTTAATTGATTTACGAAGATTAAGTGCATCAAAACCTGACGAATAAGAAGTTATTTTGCCATTAATTTTACCGTCTTCGCTCATTACACCAGTTAAATTATGAACGGTAGAGCTTTTTTGCGAAGCTTTAAGATCAATCCAATACGATGGTTTCTTTAGATGAATTACCCTGCCTTGATCGTTAATACATCTCAAGGGTAGTAATCCAAATGGTGCCAAAGGTTCAGATGCATCAAGCAAATAGCTTTTGTCGTCAATGTTAACTTTAGCCACTACGTAGTTAAATTCGCTCATAATTGGAAAGAGCTTGTTTACTGTTCCATTTTCGCGGGTAGATAAAATTACAGCCTCTGCATCTAACTCTGCTGCAGATAATGCCGATATCAGCGCAAAGTTAATATCTGCCACATTTCCAGAACGTTTGTCTATCACTTCTTTAACACTGGTTTCGCTATACTTTCCGTAATAATTATTCCAACGTATCTGTTTTTTGATATACTCAAAGATGGCTTTTGCTTTGTCTAGATCTGTAGCTGCATTGCCTATCACACTTGGCAAAATGTTTTTAAAAACATCTTTCTTTTTCATTTGGCCGCCAAAATCTTTGTTAGAGGTTAGTTCATAGTCAATGTCTTTCCATGATTTGGTATACTTTTGCGAAGAACCATTGAGGTAGTGTACCTCTTCCAATTCAAAGTAAATAGCAGATTTGTAGTTGGTAGGCGAGGTCATGTAATCTTCTTCAATAAAAGCTGGCATGTCTTTCATCGTAAAAGTTAGCTTAGAACAATCCATCTCTTTACCAACCACACGCAAGCATTCACGACTTAGCTCTGCTTTATTTTCTGTAAGCTTGTAAAATCCTCTCAACGATATATTGTACTTATAGTTTGCCGGTATATAGGCAATATAGGTGCTGTTAACTTTGGGTAAATCTGACTGAAAAATCCACGATCTGAAGTTGAAGAGATACGGCGTTTCTATGGTATATTGATACTCGATGATCGAATTTTTAGTGATATTTGGTAGGGTAAACTTCGTAAGAGAAAGGTATTTCGATTTTTCTTCGTTAAATATCGACTTTGTTGTCATTTCCGTTTCTACAAATTTTCCGTTTTGATAGTTAAACGTAGACGCTTTGATACCTGAAATAACTTCTTGTTGGTTGTCGCCAGTTCCGCTTTTATAGGTTGGAATAACAATATTAGCGGCGTTAAATCCTTCTTTGTTGAAAATTTTGATGCGGGCATGATACTCATAAACAAGTTTCATACTACCTGTTTCAGAATCGTAAGAAAAGCGTGTGTTGCCAAACTCATTCAAATAAACTGTGTTGGCATTACTATCTATTTGTTTATTGTTAAACATCCTGTCTTCATCAGTTAGTTTTCCATAAATAAAGTCTTGAGCAATGGTAGGATATGAAAAAAATAATAGGACTATAATTAGATACTTGCGCATAAAATGTAATTTTTAAGAACGGTACCGCAATTTAATGTAACTATCCTAATAATCTAATATTTAAAGCTTTTTTCATTAAAAAATAAAATTACGCTATGTTTTTAGCAAATTTGGAAGATATAAATCGGTATGAAATTAAATTTAAAACGCCCCTTAGCATTTTTTGACCTCGAAGCTACAGGCATAAATGTAGGGGTAGACAGAATTGTGGAAATTGCCATATTAAAAGCAATGCCAGATGGTACAGAGCAAATCTTAACCAAACGTATTAACCCAGAAATCCCTATTCCATTGGTAACTTCTTTAATTCATGGTATTTATGATGAAGATATTAAAGATGCGCCTAAGTTTGGAGATGTAGCCCAAGAAATAGCAGATTTTATTGGCGATGCGGATTTAGCTGGTTACAATTCTAATAAGTTTGATATTCCGATGTTATTGGAAGAGTTTTTACGTGTTGGTGTAGATTTAGATATGAGCGATAGAAAATTTGTGGATGTGCAAAATATATTCCACCAAATGGAGCAACGTACTTTAAAAGCAGCCTACAAGTTCTATTGCGACAAAGATTTGGTAAATGCACACGCTGCAGAAGCTGACATTAGGGCTACCTACGAAGTGCTATTGGCGCAATTAGATAAATATGAACACACAGAGTTTGAGGACAAACAAGGAAATGTTTCTATCCCTGTAAAAAATGATGTGGAAGCGCTGCATGCGTTTACCAACATGAACAAATCGGTAGATTATGCTGGCCGTATGGTTTACAATGATAAAGGCGAGGAATGTATCAATTTTGGTAAGCATAAAGGCAAAACGGTAGAAAGTATTTTTGATACCGAGCCAAGCTACTACGCATGGATGATGCAGGGAGATTTTCCTTTGTTTACCAAAAAGAAATTGGAAGAAATTTGGAAGCGTTGGTCGAAGAAAAAGAAGAACAAAAACAAGTCCGTAGTCAACAGCAAACTGCTACACCAAAGCATAACCCTCAACCAAGAAAATCAGAACCAGCTAAACCTGTTACCAATGATATGCTGGATCAACTGAAAATGAAATTTGGAAAATAGTTTTTAGGTATTAGGGGCTAGAAATTAGGAACTAGTGTTTTTCAAACTTTGCCCAACTAATACCTAATCCCTAACAACTAACTCCTATATAAAAATGACTTTCGAAAATAATTTAGCTTTTGCTCAATCGATGGACCAGCAAGATCCGTTGAGAGATATGCGAAATGAATACCTGTTTCCACAGCAAAATGGAAAACCTTTTATTTATTTGTGTGGCAATTCTTTAGGTTTACAACCTAAAGTAGCAAAAGAGGTTTTAGGTAAACAATTAGATAATTGGCAAAACCTTGCTGTAGAAGGTTGGTTTGAAGGTAACGAGCCGTGGATGTTCTATCATAAAGAACTGAAAAGACTGATGGCGCCAATTGTTGGTGCTGCTGAAGACGAGGTTTGCCCAATGAACACTTTGACCGTTAACCTGCATTTGTTAATGGTCAGTTTTTATCGCCCAACAAAAGCACGTTTTAAGATAATCATGGAAGCTGGGGCTTTCCCTTCAGACCAATATGCCATAGAAAGTCAGGTGCGTTTTCACGGTTTCGATCCAAAAGATGCCATTATTGAAGTAGCGCCAAAAGAAGGCGAGTACACTTTAAAAACCGCGGATATTATTGCAGCTATCGAAGCAAATGGCGATGAAATTGCTTTAGTGCTTTTTGGCGGTATTAACTACTTTACTGGGCAGCTTTTTGATATGGAAGCCATTACAAAAGCAGGACATGCGGTTGGCGCAAAAGTAGGTTTCGATTTAGCACACGCAGCTGGAAATGTTCCTTTACAACTACATAACTGGGATGTTGATTTTGCTTGTTGGTGCTCTTACAAATATCAAAATGCTGGTCCGGGTGGTATTAGCGGTATTTTTGTACACGAAAAACATTTCTCAGATCAATCTTTACATCGCTTTGCGGGATGGTGGGGCTACCAAGAAAAAAATCGCTTTTTAATGGAAAAAGGCTTTGTACCCGAAGTAGGTGCAGATGGTTGGCAGGTAAGTTGCACGCAAGTAATGCCAATGGCTTTATACCATGCTTCTTTACAGCTGTTCGAAAAGGTGGGTTTTATGCAACCATTACGAGAGAAAAGTAAAGTATTAAGCGCTTATCTTTTTTATATTATTGGCGAAGTAAACCATGCACTAGGATGTGAACAATTCAAAATCATTACACCACAAAATGCAGATGAAAGAGGTGCACAGGTGTCCATTATCGCTAAAAGTGACGGCAAAAAAATCTTCGATCATTTGGTTAAAAATAATGTACTTGGCGATTGGAGAGAGCCAAATGTGATTAGGTTAAGCGCCGTACCTATGTACAACAGTTTTGAGGATGTTTTTAAAACGGGCGAATTATTGTTAGCCGTTAGCAAATCGATATAAACAATGATTAATTACAACCCAAAAGAATGGCTTAGTTTTATTTTTAAGTTTCACAAGGCTGATACTTTTCACAAGCTTTGGAAGCTCATGCTAAGTGTTTCGGTGTTTTCTGGAATAATTGCCTATTTAGAGCTTAATCACATTAAACTGGCAGAAACTACCTACATCAAGAATGTGGGAATGATGCATAATCTTTTAGGTTTTGTAATTTCTATGCTCTTGGTGTTTAGAACCAATACCTCTTACGATAGATGGTGGGAAGGTAGAAGGTTATTGGGCGGTTTGGTAAATGTAAGTAGAAACTTTGCCATTAGGTTAAATGCACTTAACCTTAATGCAGACGATAAGGCTTTTTTCAAATACGCTATCCCAAAATATGCCTTTGCTTTGAAAGAACATTTACGTGAAAAACAATATTTTGGCAAAGACAACATTTTAATAGAAATTGATGGCGGAAAGCACATTCCGAACCAAGTTGCAGTAAGTATTACCAATAAACTTTTTTATTTAAGTAGAGAGGGTAAAATTACTGGAGAACAGCTGATTACTTTAAGTACAGATAGCACGCAGTTTACAGATATTTGCGGTGCTTGCGAGCGAATTAAAAACACACCAATCCCATATTCTTACAGTGCATTTATTAAGAAGTTTATCTTTGTCTATGTAATTACTTTACCATTTGGATGGGTGTTTAGCTTAGGTTATTTTGTGGTAGCCATTGTGCCGTTTATCCTATATGTATTGGCCAGTTTAGAGTTAATTGCCGAAGAAATTGAAAATCCATTTGGTACCGACGCCAACGATTTACCTGTAGATGAAATAGCAAACAATATTGAAAAGCATGTAGGGGAGATTTTAAGTTAGGGTTAACTGTTGATAAAATGAACAAAGAGTAAAGACATGATTTTTTAATAGCTATCAAATTCTTATTCTTTGCTCTTTTATCCTTGCTCCAAATTATGATTAAAATAGCCTACCACCCCGTATACGCACATCCATTACCAGCCGGACACCGTTTCCCGATGCTGAAATATGAGTTGATACCTGCGCAGCTACTACACGAAGGAACGATAGAAAATAGCAATTTATTTGCGCCAGAGTTGATTGAAGAAGCCCATATTGTGAGTACTCACGATGCAAACTACTGGCAGCAATTAAAGGAACTTACTTTACCTTATCAAGAGCAACGCAGAATTGGATTTCCCTTGGATGCACAATTGGTAGAACGAGAAATTAGGATTGCGCAGGGCACGATTGATGGTGCTATTTATGCACAACAAAATGGTGTTGCTTTTAACGTAGCCGGTGGTACACACCATGCAGGTAGTAATTGGGGCGAAGGTTTTTGTTTATTGAACGACCAAGCCATCGCTGCAAATTATTTGCTTAATAATGATTTAGCAAAGCGTATTCTCATTGTAGATTTAGATGTACATCAAGGTAATGGCACTGCCCAAATATTCGAAAAAGAAGATCGGGTTTTCACATTTTCTATGCATGGCGATAAAAATTTTCCCTTTCGTAAAGAAAAATCGGACTTAGATATTCCATTGCCAGATGGAACCAATGACCAAGATTTTCTGCATGTTTTAAACGAAAAACTCCCATCAATTATCAAAAAGCACCAGCCAGATTTTGTATTTTACCTTGCTGGAGTTGATGTGCTAGAAAGCGATAAGCTAGGCAAATTAGCGTTGAGTAAAGCCGCTTGCAAGCAACGTGATCAAATTGTTTTCGAACATTGCATAAAACACAGCCTACCCGTACAAGTGAGTATGGGTGGAGGCTATTCTGAAGATATTAAAATCATTGTGGATGCGCATTGTAATACCTTCAGAACCGCTTTTGATTTGTTTAGTTGAGAAAAAAATAGATTTGCTCGATATGCGTCATTGCGAGGTATGAAGCAATCTCTAACGCTTTAAGATCGCTTCGTACCTCGCAATGACGGTATTTTTAAATACAACAACCTACATTAAAATATTGTAGCTATTTGCAACCAAAGGTTCTGGCAAGTCATCTTCCCCAAGCATATCACGTAAATCTATCTCAATAGCTCTGCTCATAGAACTAATTGGCACATCATTGGCACTTCCTTCAAATGGGTTTTCTGTACTTTCCCCAACCTGTTCTAAGGTAAAAAATACCCAGCCAACCACCACACTAACCGGAATAGTTAACCATACGCAATTGGTTCCAATTTTAGCAAATTCGCTTAAAAAACCTAAGGGCAAAACGATAGAAAGCAGGTAAACAAACATTACATTAATACTGGCGAACTGCCTTGGGTAGGGGAAATTCTTAATGCGCTCATTTTTGCCTTGCTGGTCGTACAATTCTTTAAGCAAAGCCTGCATTTCTACATAGTTTAAGTCGTTTAGTTTGCCCTGCTCATTTAAACAGCGTAAACGTGATGATTGTAATGCTAAAATTTGGGCCGCCTTATTTTTCTTTTTCAAAATATACTCAAGCTCATCTGCTGTTACATATTTTTGAAGTTCATCAGCTAAATTTCCATCCCATTCTGGTACTTTGTAATAGGCCAAATATTCTCTGTTATAGCTTTTGGTTTTTACGTTTTCCCAACCTCTGCTTTCTCTCAATTGAAATCTCAAAGCGGTTAACCAAGCAAAATGGCGATATATCAAATCTTGATGTAAAGATTTTTCTGTACCAGCATCTGTATCTCTAACCATATCTTTTACCAAGATGCCCCAAGTGCGACTGTTATTTACAATGGCTCCCCAAATCTGCCTGGCTTCCCATAAACGGTTATAGGTTTGGGTATTTCTAAAGCCAGCAATAAAAGCTGTAGCTGTACCCACTAGCGCAACTGGTACCCAAGGTATGGCCAACCATTTCAATTCAAAAAAGTAATATAGGGCAGTAGGTATGGCGCTAATTACAATTAGGTAATAAATTTTCTTCCGCGTCCACGGGATAAAATGTTGTAATTTGTATAATCTTCCGCTGTTCATAGGTTAATGTTAGTGGCCTAAGCCTGTAATTTTTAATTCATTTAAGTCTAGTTGTAATTCTGCTTTTCTAATTTCCTCGTCAGTATACAATTTTCCTTTACGCAGAGCGAATAATTCCTTTCTTTGTTCGGCATAAACTTCAAGCAGCACATGCTGATACACATGGATTTCCTCAATTTCGGTTTCATCACACGCTAAAGATGCGAGCTGTTTTTTACCTTCGTCGATACTAGCTTCTAAACCGTCTTTATAAAATCCAATCAATTCGTTTTCTTTGATTTTTTCTAAGTGATGTTGGTTAATAATAGCCAATGCAAGTTCATCTAACTTTAATTGTATGCCTGTTTGTTGTTCTTCGCTACGTGCAATGTTGTCAATTTCTTTTAGTTTAATTAACTTGATGACAAATGGTAGCGTTAATCCCTGTATAACCAGCGTGATAAAAATAACCACAAACGTGATGAAAATAATGAGGTTACGATGAGGGAAAGCCGTAATCTTGTCATCCATTAAAAGTGGGATAGATAGGGCAGTGGCCAACGAAACTACACCTCGCATACCTGCCCAACCAATAACCAACGGACCTTTCCAGCCTGGCGAAGGGTCTTTTCTAACTTTGGCGCTTAACCACCTCGGTATAAATGCCGCTGGGTAGATCCATAAAAAGCGTAGTGCAATGGTAATGGCGCTAATAATCAGTCCGTATTTAATGCCATCCCAAATAGAATATTCTCCTAAACCATTAATTATTTCTGGAAGTTCTAATCCGATAAGTACAAACACTAAGGCATTCATTACAAAAATAAGGGTAGTCCAAACGCCAAGCATATTTAAACGGGTGCTGCCGGTTCTAAATATTTCGTGCGAGCGCCAAGAAATAAACAAACCGCCGCTAACCACCGCCATTACGCCAGAGAAGTGAAATTGTTCTGCCCCTAAAAATAAAATATAAGGCGTCATTACGGTTAAAGCAGCATCAATTGCTGGGGTAGTGGGCAAAAAGCGATGAATTACGTACATGATATTGGCACCGACTAAACCAATTACAATACCCATTCCAGCCACTAAAAAAAACTGCCCAGTAGCTTGCTGCATAGAAAATGCGCCAGTTAAAACGGCAGCCAAAGCAAATTTGAAAACAATTAGTGAGGAAGCATCATTTACTAAACTTTCGCCTTCTAATATCGTCATGATACGCTTGGGAACGCCCATTCCTTTTAACACCGTGGCAGCGGCTACCGCATCTGGCGGAGAAACAATACCACCCAGTAAAAAGCCCAACGCTAGTGTAAAACCTGGAATTAGCGACGCTGAAGTATACGCAATAACGGTAGACGTAAAAAACACCAGCCAAAAAGCCAACAAGGCTATTGGTCGCTTCCACTTCCAGAAATCGTTCCAAGAGGTGTACCAAGCAGCTTCATACAATAAAGGCGGTAAAAATATCAAGAAAATTAGGTCTGGATCTAGCTCTACCACAGGCATACCGGGAATAAAACTAATGCCCAAACCAGCTATAACTAAGAAAATAGGGTAGGCTACTTTAATTCTTTGAGCCAACATGACCAAAAGAAAAACAACAAAAAGTAACGCTAAAACTAAAAGTAAATCGTGATGCATATCATAGGTTTTGTGTACGAAAATAATATTTAGATAGTTATGAAAAAAGGTGAGGCTTTAAGATTATTAGAAAAGTCTAAATATTCTTTAATTAATATTTATGGAATGATCTAAATCTAGGCATCAATTAGATATGAAAAAACTACAAATTTTGCTAACCAACCCTTGTACGGAGAACTGGCTGGAGATGATACCCTCAAAACTAGGTCGTTATTGTGATAGTTGTACAAAACATGTTGTCGATTTAACTACAAAATCAGATGCGGAGATCATTGAGTTTTTTAGCAAAAAGAGGTCAAACGTTTGTGGAAGATTATCATCATCTCAATTAAATAGAGAGCTAACTATTCCTCAGCAAAAGAATAATAGTTTACATTGGTTATTAGGATTTGCCCTGACAGCAAGCGCCGTTATTCCAACAACAAGTTTAAAAGCTCAAAAGAGCACTAGCGTTACTGATAATCAAACAACTTTTTCAAATCCAAAAATCTTAGTCGCGAAATCTTCGCAATTAGCAGCTACTGATATCAAAGGAAAGGTTACGGATATGAATGGAAATCCATTGGCTAATGTGAAAATCAGTAGAAAAGGATTTCTAAATGTAATTGCACATACGGATAGCTTAGGGCTTTTTAAAATCAAATTAAAAGTTGAAGAACGAATTCATCCGTTAGTTTTTGAACTAGGAGGATACGATATTATGGAACAAGTTATCAGTACAAGTATGCTAGTTAAATTACGCGAAGCACCTGCAATAATGCTTGGAGGCCTGCACGTTGTAGATACTACAACACTTCCATTGTATGTGGTAGCTGTAGGTAAACAGACATGCACTTTAAAAAATGACGACTTTCCAAAGATTGATCCAAATTGGATAGAAAATGTAGAGGTATTGAAAGATGCTAAAGCAACGGCTACGTATGGCTCAAAAGCCAAGAACGGGGTAATTATCGTCAATCTAAAAGAAGAATACGCCAATAAAATCAACTTCTCTAAAGGAAGAATTAAGAAATAATTCAGCCTGTAAAAATTGATTAATCTGTAAATAACAATATTCTCTATCTTCGCCTTGTGTTAGAAATAGTATATCAAGACGAATACCTTATCGCCATCAATAAACCCCACGGCTTGTTGGTGCACCGCTCTAAGATAGCTGATGATGCCAAAGAGTTTGCCTTACAGCTATTAAGGGATCAAGTAGGTAGACATGTAAACCCAACCCATAGATTGGATAGAAAAACGGGCGGAGTATTGCTCTTTGCTTTCGATAAAGAAACAGAAATTGCTATGCAAAAACAGTTTCAGGAAAGTTTGGTAGATAAGAACTATTTAGCCATTGTAAGAGGTTATGCGCCTTTAGAAATGGAAATTGATTATCCTTTAGCCAAGGAAAATGGAACGCTGCAAGAAGCACAAACCAGTTTTGTTACCTTACAACAGTCAGAAATTCCTTTAGAAATAGGCAAACATCCAACATCGAGATATAGCTTGGTAAAAGCCAATCCAAAAACTGGTAGAATGCACCAATTACGCAAACACTTTGCACATATTTTTCATCCCATTATTGGCGATAGGCCACATGGTTGCAACAAGCAAAATCGTTATTTTAAAGAACATTTACAAATGAACACCATGCTGTTGCACGCTTTGGATTTAACATTTATTCATCCTGTTACTAAAGAAAAAATTACCATTAAGGCCAATGTACAAGACGAATTTAAACGGATGATGGAGCTAATGAATTTTACGCTTTAAACAATTTTATGCCATTATTTGTGTTATTAGTAGAATTATGCCATTAAAATACAAGCTACTTACGCTTCTCGCTGTTATTTTGTTAGCTAGCGGTTGCTCATCTATTTATATGCCTGGCGTGCCAAATACGCCTATGTTAACCACCAAAGGCGAAGTGGCTGCTGGTGCGCATGTTTCGCTAAGAGGAAATGTAAATATCAATACAGCTTATGCGTTTAGCGACAACCTTGCGGCCATGGTCAATTTCGGAGCTATGAACAGCGAACGTAGAAAACGAGATGTTAAACACAATTATTTCGAATTTGGCGGAGGGTATTTCAAGACTTTTGGACCCGAAGACAATAGGATTTTAGAGTTTTATGCCGGCATGGGCACGGCAAGCAGTAAACGTGTGGTTAGAAACTTTGATGACGGGATTTTAATTAACACAGATATTTACGATGCCGATTATACCAAAATGTTTGTACAAGCCAACTACAGTTCTAAAAAAACAAGTAAAGTGAGGTTGTTAGGCGTAGATTTTGGTCTTAACTACGGAACCGCTTGGCGTTTAAGTTTTGCTTCTACCAAAGATTTTAAATTAAACGGTGTGCCACAAATTAACGAGGATAATATATTTATTGAACCCGTTTTCTTTACTAGAATGGTTTTAAGCGATCAATTTCAACTACAATATACTAGCGGAAGTAACATTGGTTTGCGAAGTCGCAAGTTTTTAAATGCTGGTCATTCTGTATTTACCATTGGTGCCGTTATTAATGTAGGTGGTAAGCAGAAAAACTAAATATATTAGCTAATCTTTCTTAAATTTGAGCCAGTCTAACTTACAAAAGGTTATATTCTGGTAATGGAAAAAGAAGCTAAAAAAATTAGAAAAATCATTCATATCGATATGGATGCTTTTTATGCTTCGGTAGAACAGCGAGATTTTCCAGAACTGCGAGGCAAGCCCTTGGTGGTTGGTGGCTCGCCAGAAGGTAGGGGTGGTGTGGTTGCTACTTGCAGCTACGAGGCCAGAGCTTTCGGCATTAGATCTGCCATGTCATCTAAAAAAGCACAGCAACTTTGTCCGTATGCCATCTTCGTATATCCCAGGTTTGCGGCTTATAAAGAGGTTTCTAGACAAATTAGGGAAATTTTCAGTAGATATACCGATTTAATAGAACCACTTTCTTTAGACGAGGCTTATTTGGATGTTACCGAAGATAAATTGAACATTGGCTCTGCCATAACCATTGCCGAAGAGATTAAGAAAGCCATTAAAGATGAACTCAATTTAACCGCATCTGCGGGCATTTCCATTAATAAATTCGTGGCAAAAATTGCTTCAGATATGAATAAGCCCGATGGTTTAACTTTTATTGGCCCTTCAAAAATTGAAAAATTTATGGAGAAACTGCCGGTAGAAAAATTTCATGGTGTGGGTAAAGTTACCGCAGAGCGGATGAAAATGCAGGGCATTAGAAAGGGCAGCGATTTAAAGAAACTTACCGAAGAACGATTGACTTTGCTTTTCGGCAAATCGGGTAAGTTTTTTTACAACATTGTTAGAGGAATTGACAATAGAGCAGTAAAGCCCGATCGGGAAATTAAATCCATTAGCTCTGAAGATACCTTTGGTTACGATTTGGATAAAGGAAGTGAACTTTACGAGCGTTTAATGCAAATTACCCAATCTGCCTTTAAACGTGTAAGCCAATACCAATTATACGGAAGAACTATTACCGTGAAAGTAAAGTTTGCAGATTTTAAGCAAATTACCAAGAGTAACTCATTTGAGCAGGCCATAGTTAATGAAGACGAAGCCATTTTAGCAGCAAGAGTATTGGTAGAAAATGCCGATTTTGATGGTAAAAGTGTTCGTTTACTCGGAGTTAGCTTTTCTAATTTTAGCGAACCTAAAACGCGTAATAGGATAGAAGAACAACGATTGTTATTCTAAATTCATTCGTTAAAAATTAAATAAACATTTATTCCACTAAAAATTAATTGTTCTGCAATTTGAGTTTAGGAAACAAAAGTTCAGTTAACTATATTTGCAGCCTTGCTCCCGTAGTTCAATGGATAGAATTATGGTTTCCGGTACCATCGATATGAGTTCGAATCTCGTCGGGAGCACCCAAAACGTCCTTAGCACAACTAAGGACGTTGTTTGTTTTAGTAGCCAATAACTTTATTTAAAAGATGTGAAGGATAATCACATCTTTTTGTTTTTTAAGCCTTATATACCATATTTTGTGGCATCTTTTTTTCAATAACATGGAGGGGAAAAAAGAATTCTGCAATTATTATGGGTAACCTGATGGGTGGCAATAAAGGAACAAATTGCCTATGTATATACCTCGATATGGCAAAAGCAGGTTTTACACTCTGGCAATTGATCAGCATTTTGAGATGAGCCATTTATTGATTATAGTGGGTTTTAGCCGTATATTGTCTGATAATTTTGAGAGGTTAAGGGCTTATAAAATTTCTTTGGTATTGCAAAGGACTTTTGCCAGTAACTTTCTTAAAACATTTGTGAAAACTTGCAAAATTGTTGAAGCCACTTTCGAAACAAACTTCGTTAATTCTGAATTTGTTTTCGATTAGCAATTTGCAGGCCTGGCCAACACGGATTTCGTTCACAAAATCGGTATAGTTCTTTCTACTTCTTGATTTAAAAAACTTGCAAAACGTATTCGGGCTAACTTTAGCTACCTCGGCAATTTCGGCCAAGGTTATTTTTCTTTTGTAATGATTTAAAGTGTAATTATAGATGTTTTGGATTTGGTCTTGCTCTTCACTCAGGTAGGTGTATTTGAAACCCATTGATGCAATGGCAGAAAGTTCACTATTACGGCTACTAATTTCAAATAAAGCTTCTAACAAATATAGTAACCGCCTACTATGTTCTGTTTCTACGGTTTTTTCAATAAGATTGATAACGTTATGGATGTTTGGTAGCGTAATTTGCAGTCCTCGGGATGAATTAGAAATCAGCTTTTTTAACTCTCTATTTTCGGGAACTTCTAAGAACTGCTGACCTAAAAAATGCGGGTGGAAATGAATTACGTAAATATCTGCAGACTTGCCGTTAGCCAAAAAGTAATCTTGATCGAAACGCCAATAGTGTGGTAGGTTAGAGCCTACCAAAACCACGTCTCCACTTTTAAACCTACTAATATTATCGCCGATAAATTGTGTGCCTTCTCCTGCTGCAAAATAAACTAGTTCTAATTCTTCATGATAATGCCAAATACTATTAACCGTTGGAGTTAAATCTCTACGAGCACTGAAGCTTTCAATTTCTGGAGATTGTATTTTTAATAATTTAGGCTTCATTTATAATCAATAAAAAATTAGCGATTTTGATAGTATTGTTAAGTTTGTAATTCATTTTAAGACAAAATAGCTTAATAAATTGGCAATTTCAGATATTTTTTAATTATTTTTTTATAGTTAATTTGTAATACAACCAAATATAAAACCAAACAATGAATCTCCCTAACCAAACATTTGCAGCGCAAGATGAGCAGGCACCACCATCGCCAAAGCAATATCTTTTTCCGTTAATATTAATTACAAGTTTGTTCTTTTTTTGGGGCTTTGTGCACAACCTAGATCCAATTCTAATTCCGCATTTGCGTAAAGCATTTAAGTTAACAGATTTAGAGTCATCACTGGTAGATTTTTCTGTGTTCATCGCCTATTTTGTAATGGCCATACCTGCAGGTTATTTGATGCGTAAATGGGGCTACAAAACTGGAATTATAGTGGGGCTTTTGCTTTTTGGGATTGGCTCTTTTCTGTTTATTCCGGCGGCAGATACAAAAATGTACGTTTTCTTTTTGGGAGCACTATTTGTAATTGCTTGTGGTTTAGCGGTTCTAGAAACGGCGGCAAATCCGTATGTTACGATATTAGGTCCAGCTAAAACTGCAGATCTTCGCCTTAATTTCTCGCAATCTTTTAACGGTTTGGCTGCATTTTTGGCACCAATTATCGGTGCTAAGTACATTTTTACTGATGCAGGATATACCGAAGCTCAGGTTGCTGCAATGAGCCCACAAGCTTATGATGCCTACGTGGCTGCAGAGGCTGCCAGTGTAAAAGGTCCTTATACTGTACTTGGGGTAATTATTATTTTGGTGTTGGTACTTTTTATTTTTACCAAATTACCAGATATCAAATCAGACCCTAAAGAGGGAAAATCTAAAATAAGCGATGCTTTAAAGTTTATGAACCTACGTTGGGGCATTGTTGCGCAGTTTTTTTATGTAGGTGCACAAGTTTGTGTATTAAGTTTTTTTGTACGTTTTGTGGTAGTATCGGCAGGCATTGATGAAAAAGCTGCCGCCATTTACGCTGGTTTTGCTGGCCTTGCTTTCATGCTCGGACGTTTCGTAGGTACACTATTCATGAAGTATCTTCCCTCGAAAAAGCTACTGCTTATCTACTCCGTTATCTGCATGTTGTTAACGTTAGTTGCCATATTTGCAAGTGGTTCAATTACGATCTACGCATTAATTGGAGTATCTTTTTTCATGTCAATTATGTTTCCAACCATATTCTCACTAGGCATTGGCGGTTTGGGCGAACATACCAAAACCGGCTCGTCGCTTATTGTGATGGCAATAGTTGGTGGTGCAATTTTACCGCTGTTCTTAGGCTATATTTCTGATGTCACGCAGAACATTCAGTATGGCTACATTGTGCCATTAATATGTTTTGCCGTTGTGTTTTTGTTTGCTAAAAATGTTAAAGCTCCATTATAAATGAGTTCGAAAGTATTAAAAATAGATAGTAGAGATAATGTGCTTGTGGCGCTATCAGATTTGTTGCAAGGTTCAAGTATAGCGTTCGAAGGCAAGCAATATGCGTTGTTAGAAGATATTCCAGCAAAACATAAATTCTTTATGAATGATATGTCGGCAGGAGAAGAAATTTTTATGTATGGTGTATTGGTTGGTAAGGTTCAGTTTCCTGTAAAAACGGGCAGTAGAATGACGGTAGAAAATACCAAACATGCTGCAGATCCCTATCAATATCGTAAATCGAATTACCAATGGCAAGCGCCAGATATTAGTAAATTTGAAAACAAAACTTTTTTAGGTTATCATCGTGAAAACGGTGAAGTTGGAACAGCAAATTATTGGTTGTTTATCCCAACAGTTTTCTGCGAAAATCGCAATTTGGATATCATTAAAGAAGCCTTGTACAAAGAGCTTGGTTATGCGGTAGACGATAAATACAAGAACTATACCCATGCACTTTTAGAGGCTTATCAGCAAGGTGGTAATATCGAAGAGATTGATTTACAGCCCAGCGCAAATCATAGCGCTAGACCTTTTAAAAATGTTGATGGTATCAAGTTTCTGAACCATAGTGGCGGCTGTGGAGGTACCAGGCAAGATGCAAATACCTTAAGTAAATTGTTGGCGGCCTATGCTAACCATCCAAATGTAGCAGGTGTAACTGTTTTAAGCTTGGGTTGCGAGCATTTGCAGGCTAAACAATTTAAAGATGATTTGCTGGCGATAAATCCGGACTTCAACAAACCAATTATCCTTTTAGGGCAACAACAGAGTTTGAGCGAAGAAGAGTTGTTGAAAGAAACGCTTAAAGAAACTTTTAAAGGCTTGGTTGAAATTAATAAAATAGAAAGAAAACCTGCACCTTTAAATAAATTGTGTGTTGGTGTAAAGTGTGGCGGTAGCGACGGTTTTAGCGGTATTTCGGCTAATCCTGCGGTAGGGCATTGTGCCGATTTGTTGGTAGCTTTAGGTGCAAAAGTACTTTCTGCTGAGTTTCCTGAACTATGTGGCGTAGAGCAAGAATTAATTGACAGAATGCCAGAAGAAAAAACTGCTAGAAAGTTCATCAAACTGATGAGTGAATATGATGATTTGGCGCACAAAGTAGGCTCTGGTTTTTACATGAACCCATCGCCAGGAAATATTAAAGACGGATTAATTACCGATGCCATTAAATCTGCAGGTGCTGCAAAAAAAGCTGGTACTTCGCCTGTAGTAGATGTATTAGATTATACCGAACCAGCTACAAAGCCGGGCTTAAGTTTGGTTTGTACACCTGGTAACGATGTAGAAGCTACCACCGGAAAAGCAGCGGCAGGAGCAACCTTAATTCTGTTTACTACTGGCTTGGGCACGCCTACAGGAAATCCTGTTTGCCCTACTATTAAAGTGGCCACCAATAGTAAATTGGCTATAAAAATGGCTGATATTATCGACATCGATACCGGACCCATTATTGAAGGACGCAAGACAATTGCAGAAATGGGCGAAGATATATTGACCTATTGTATTGAAGTTGCCAGTGGTAGGGAGGTGCCAAAAGCTGTACAATTAAATCAAGACGATTTTATACCTTGGAAAAGAGGGGGTGTCGTTGTAGAGGAACAAAATTTTGTGCCTCTAGCAACAGGCAAATACATCAAAAACGAAAAATATGTTATCATTAAAAAATAAAACAGCGGTAATTACAGGCGGTGGCAGCGGAATTGGCAAAGCGATATCGCAGTTGTTTGCCAAACAAGGTGCTGTAGTACATATTGTTGAGCTTACTACGGAAGCGGGGCAACAAGCTGCTGACGAAATCAACGCACTGGGTGGAAATGCTACTGTTCATGCTTGTAACGTTGCAAATCATCAGCAAGTACTAAATGTTTTCGATAAAATTGGAAACGTTCATATATTGGTAAACAATGCGGGTATTGCACACGTTGGCAAAGCTGATACTACCGCCGAAGAAGATTTTGACAGAGTGATAAATGTAAACGTTAAAGGGGTTTACAATTGTTTGTTTGCTGCAATTCCGAAAATGAAAGCCGCTGGTGGTGGTGCAATTTTAAATATGGCATCTATTGCAGCTTTGGTGGGCATCCCAGATCGGTTCGCCTATAGTACCACAAAAGGTGCGGTAAAAGCAATGACTATGAGCGTAGCTAAAGATTACCTGACTGACAACATCAGGTGTAATTCCGTATCGCCAGCTCGTGTACACACCCCTTTTGTAGACGGGTTTCTACAGAAAAACTATCCAGAAAATATGGAAGAAATGTTCGATAAGCTTTCAAAAACGCAACCTATTGGACGTATGGGATTGCCTTCCGAAGTTGCTACATTAGCACTATACTTATGTAGTGATGAGGCTGCTTTTATTACTGGCTGCGATTATCCAATAGATGGTGGATTTACAACTTTAAACAACTAAAATTACGATATGAAATTAGTTAGATACGGAGAGCCTGGAAACGAAAAACCAGGTATCCTTATAGGAGAAGATATTTTTGATGTATCTGCTCATGTTAGCGATTACAATGAAGATTTTTTTGGTTCGGCTGCATTGGAAGAGTTGAAGAAGAAAGTAGATGGCGGATCATTGAAAAGAGTAGCGCAACCTGTGAGGTTGGGTGCGCCTTTGGCTCGTCCTTCTAAAATTATTTGCGTAGGCTTAAACTACAAAGACCATGCTGCAGAAACAAATGCGCCTATACCAGCAGAGCCAATTTTGTTTTTCAAAGCTACTTCCGCAATTGTAGGCCCTAATGATGATTTAATTATCCCCAAAAACAGTAAAAAAACAGATTGGGAAGTAGAATTGGCTGTGGTAATTGGTAAAAAAACAAGTTATATAGACGAACAAGATGCTTTAAATCATGTAGCTGGTTACGTTTTGCATAACGATTACAGCGAGAGAGAATTTCAGTTAGAGCGTAATGGCCAATGGGTTAAAGGAAAAAGCTGCGATACCTTTGCACCAATAGGTCCTTTCATTGCTACTCAAGATGAAATTGCTGATGTCCACAATCTTCGCCTTTGGCTTAAAGTAAATGGCGAAACCTTGCAAGATGGTAATACTTCCAACTTAATTTTCAACATTCCTTTTGTGGTAAGTTACATTAGCCAATTTATGACTTTGTTGCCGGGAGATGTAATTACTACCGGAACGCCCGCAGGTGTAGGGTTGGGACAAAAACCAGAACCTTGGTATTTGAAAGAAGGCGATGTGGTAGAATTAGGTATCGACGGATTGGGCAGCAGCAAACAACATGTAAAATCTTACCAAAAGTAATATGAAAAGATTTGCGTTAGCACTAGATTTAATAAATGATGAAAAGCTGATTGCCGAATATGAAGCTTATCATAAAGCAATTTGGCCAGAAATTACAAAGAGTATTAAGGATGCTGGTATTGTAAGTATGGAAATCTATAGAGTTGCTAACCGCTTATTTATGATGATGGAAGTAGGGGATGGCTTTAGTTTTGAAGCCAAAGCTGAAGCAGATGCAGCAAATTCGAAAGTGCAAGAGTGGGAAACTTTGATGTGGAAATATCAGCAAGCCCTACCAACCACAAAACCAGGAGAAAAATGGTTACTAATGGATAAGATATTCTCTCTGTAAAATGATTGATAGTCACGTACATTTTTGGAAATACCATCCCGTAAAGGATGCTTGGATAAATGAGGATATGAAAGTTATTCAAGCAGATTTTTTGCCCGATGAATTGCATGATATCTATCTTAAAAATAATATAGAAGGCTGTATTGCCGTACAGGCGGATCAAAGTGAACAAGAAACAGAATTTCTATTGTCGCTTGCCGAACAACATAACTTTATAAAAGGTGTAGTTGGGTGGATTGATTTAAGGGACGAGAACCTTCCAGAGAAACTTGCCACATTTTCTAAATATGAGAAACTGAAAGGTTGGCGTCACATCGCCCAAGCAGAACCAAATGGTTTTCTTTTATCTCCTTCATTTTTAAGAGGAATAGCGGCGCTAAAAAATTACAATTATACTTATGATATTCTTATAGGTAAAAATCAGCTTAAAGAAGCCATTGCTATGGTAGAAAAATTTCCAGCGCAGCGGTTTGTTCTAGATCACTTCGCAAAGCCAGATATTAAGGGAAATAGTGGTGATTTAGAATGGAAAGAGAGTATAAAGGTAATGGCAACGCACAAAAACGTGTATTGCAAGGTTTCTGGGATGGTAACAGAAGCTGATTGGCAGCATTGGGAACATGATGATTTGAAGTTTTACTTAGATGTGGTATTCGAAAGCTTTGGTACAGATAGGCTAATGTTTGGCTCAGATTGGCCGGTATGTACGCTTGCCGCTAGTTACGAAGAAACAAAACAAGTTTTAGAAAGCTATGTCTGCAAACTAACAAATGTACAGCGTAAGGCAATTTTCGAATTAAATGCTAAAGAATGCTATCAATTATAATTTATAAAAATGGATTTACAATTAAAAGATAAGGTAATTTTAGTGAGTGGTGGCGCTAAAGGAATTGGTGAAGCGATAGTGAGATCGTTGGCTGCGGAAGATGCCATTCCTGTAATTATTGGTCGAAGCAAAGAAGATAATCAGAAACTGGAGCAAGAAATTATAAATGCTGGTAGGAGATGCGCAAGCGTAATTGCCGAGCTTTCCAATCCTCTAGAATGTGAGAAAGCCATTACAGCAACCGTAAACTTATACGGTAGAATTGATGGTTTGGTAAACAATGCCGGTTTAAACGATGGGGTAGGTTTAGAAAATGGAAACTACGAAGCTTTTATGAAATCGATCCATAGTAACCTGGTACACTACTATTTATTGGCGCATTATGCTTTGCCTTATCTTAAAATAAATAAAGGGAGTATAGTTAACATAAGCTCAAAAACAGGCATAACCGGCCAAGGAGAAACTTCTGGTTACGCTGCATCTAACGGAGGTAGAAACGCACTTACCCGCGAATGGGCAGTAGAATTATTGCCATACCAAATTAGGGTAAACGCGGTGGTAGTTTCAGAATGTTGGACGCCGCAATACGAACGCTGGATAAAAACTTTACCAAATGCAGAAGAAACGTTAGCAGAAATTACTAACAGAATTCCTTTAGCAAACAGAATGACCAAAGCCAGCGAAATAGCAGACACAGTAGCTTTTTTATTATCCGAAAAATCAAGTCATACCACAGGGCAGCTATTATATGTAGATGGTGGCTATGTTCATTTAGATAGATCTTTACTACGTCAATAACATTACAAGCATGAACTTAAATTATAATACAGCATACCCCGGAATAGACGACCTGCGCAATAAAGCTAAAAGTAGAATACCGCGTTTTGCTTTCGAATACTTAGATGGCGGATGTAATGAAGATGTAAATTTGCATCGTAACACTGCCGAATTGAGAGAAGTGCAGTTAAAGCCTTTTTATTTAAGTGATTATCAGGGAATAGACATGGCCACTTCTTTGTTTGGCAAGACTTATTCGGCTCCTTTTGGCGTTGCGCCTGTTGGTTTACAGGGATTGATTTGGCCAAATTCTCCAAATATTTTAGCTAAAGCCGCCAAAGAGCATAATGTACCATTTATTTTGAGCACAGTAACTACAAGTGGCATAGAAGATATTGCGAAAATTACCGATGGAGATTTCTGGTATCAACTTTATCATCCGGCAGAAGAAGCTTTGCGTGATGATATCATTCGTAGATTGCAAGAAGTGGAGTGTGATGTGTTAGTGATTTTGGCCGATGTACCGAGTTTTGGTTTTAGGCCACGAGATATCAGAAACGGACTGGCGATGCCACCAAGTATGAGCTTGAGAAATATCCTCCAGATTATGGGTAGGCCCAACTGGGCGATGCAGACTTTAATTCATGGTACTCCAAATTTTGCAACCTTAAAACCTTATCTGCCAAAAGGATTGGACATGAAACAATTGGGTGCTTTTATGAATAAAACCTTCTCTGGAAGATTAAATAAAGAGAGGATTTCTGTAATTAGGGATCAGTGGAAAGGTAAACTGGTAATTAAAGGAGTGGCCAGTGCCGAAGATGCCCAACTGGCAGTAGAATTGGGTTTGGATGGAATGATTGTCTCCAACCATGGAGGCAGGCAATTGGATTCGGGAGAATCTGCAGTTAAATCACTTTCAGATCTATTAGCATTTAAAGAAAAACTGACGGTAATGATGGACAGTGGAATTAGATCGGGTTCGGATATTGCCAGAGCACTTGCCGCAGGGGCAGATTTTACATTTTTGGGAAGAACTTTTATGTACAGTGCTGCAGCATTAGGGAACGAAGGTGGGCAACACGCCATGGCAATGTTAAAACGCCAGTTGATGCAGGTAATGGAGCAGGTTTGCTGCTCAAAAGTAGATGACTTTCCCAAACATCTTATTCGTTAAGTTAAGTTGTTTATTTAATAGATTTAGGCATATTGATGATACTTAACTCATAAATAGAAGGTGGTGCAGTTGCTTCGTGAACGTTAAATCTTAATTTTTCGGTTTTATAGCTCGAAGGAAATTTGATTACTTTACAATCTCCAATAGGCTCATCACTTAAATAAATAGTTTGCCATCCATTCGTTTGCCAAATATCAATGCTGTATTTCTTAATTCGCGGAACCCTAATTTGGGAAAAGCCATCAGAAAGGTTCTTGGTCTCCTGATATTCAAATATGGTGATCTTATTAAATGCCTCTTTGGGATTCAATGTAATCTCTAAATTGGCAGTTAAGTCTTTAGCGGCCCAGCGGCTATCCAATTTACCATCGTTAATCGAGCTTGCAGCGTAATTATTGTTGTTGTCTGGCCATACGCTGCTGGCGGTTGTAGGTTTATTTAAGGAAATAAAATTCCCATTTTTAGGTAGCGGACTATTTAGGGATAGTTTAAGCCTTTTCCCTAATGCAATGGCGGTATTGGCAACGTATTCCCTAATTCTTCCGGTGTAATCTGGAGAAACATTCATAACCATGCAATTGTCGTTTTCGGTAGACCAGTAAAACAGTTCCTCTAATTCATCAAGATCTCGCGTTGGCAAGGGTTGGCTTTTTTCAAACCAGTTCCAGTTTTTACTGATACAGATGGTATTTTCAAAAGGGAGGTAGTATGATTTTCCTCTATGTAAATATTGTTTTTTATCAAACTTTGAAATCATCTTAGGATCCCATAATCGAAAATCAGAGGGGAAATACTGGAAGAAATATTTATCATCTACAGTCATATTAGAAGGTAAAGTGTAATCGCGTTTGCCTTCCTCGTTTACAATGGTATGGTTAACACTTACTGTACAGTTGGGATTAATTTTTTTACCAAAGAGTATATTTGTTCAATGCCCCAGTCCGATGGTTTTTTGTCCCAACCACCATCAAGCCAAAGCTCAGCAATAGATCCATAATTTGTATACAATTCTGTGAGTTGATTAAGCATATAGTTAATGTATACTTGAGGGTTTGGGTCTTTATAAGACGGTTCTTTTCTGTCCCATAGTGAGTAGTAAATAGCGAATTGTAAACCATATTTCTTACAGGCATCAGATACAGCTTTCACTACATCAGTCTTTACTGGAGAGGACGCAACATCGTATGTAGTGAATTTACTATCCCATAAGCAAAAGCCATCGTGATGTTTGGTAACAAGTAATACATAGCGAAAACCAGCATCTTTTGCTGTACGTACCCATTGGTCGGGATCAAGATTGGTAGGGTTGTAGCTTTGCACTGGCAATGTTCCATCAGACCATTCAATATCATTAAATGTATTTATACCAAAATGAATGAACATACCATAACCTCGTTTTATCATGGCTTGCTGGGCAAGATTAGGTTTTTTTGCTGGTGCTATTGGTTGTGCAACACAATAGTTAAAAGCTAAAGCCAACAATATAATTACAATGTTGTGTTTGTTCATGATTGTATTGATTGTGATGTGCTATGAGTTCGGTTGAATAAATTTGCTAATTTTTACAGAGCAACGGCCAATGTCATTTTCACTAGTATTTTTTTTACGAATTAAACTTATTGTTTTTTACCGAAATGTATAAAACAAAAAAGCCATTAGCACAAGTAACAAGATGGAAAGTGTTTTATAATTGGCGAAACCTTTTGCACCTTTAATTCTTAGCGGATCAAATGGAGATTCCCAATAAAGCTTTTTACTTTCTGCTGTATGGTTCACTGGAAATACATAAGAAAGACACACCTGAATGACTAAACAAACACAGAAAAGGTAAAAGGCCATCATCATAAAAGGAATTTGACCGATGAAAGATTCTGGGAAGAGCTTATTGATGGCGAAAACAAATACACCAATTGCCGAGCCTATCCATAAGGTATATTTAGCAGAAACTGCTGATGCTTTTTTCCAAAAAATGCCCAATAAAAAAACGCAGGTTATGGGAGGGGCAATATGTGCAATAATATCGTTAAGGCCATTGAAAATACTTTCATAATTGTTAAGCAAAGGCAATAATGCCAGTGAAACTATCAAAGAAATTCCCGCAGATATTTTGCCAACTTTAACCAATTTTTTGTCGTTTGTTTCTGGTTTATATCGTTGATAGATGTCATAACTTACCATGGTAGAGATAGAATTAAGGGCGCCAGAAATTTGGCTCATTAATCCTGATAATAGAGCAGCAACTACTATGCCCATCAATCCGTTTGGCAAAAGTTGGGTAATCATTAAGGTATAAATTCCTTTGGTATCAGTAGTTTCTTTTCCTGCAGCTATACTTGTGAGAGAGCTAATGTCCAATTGTCCGGTTTGAGAAAGGGTGTAGGCAAACAAACCAGGAATAACAAATATGAATACTGGAAGAATTTTTATAAACCCGCAAAAAAGTGGACCAAGTCTTGCGTGATTTTCGTCTTTTGCTCCCAATACACGTTGAACAATAGTCTGATCTGCGCACCAATACCAAATTCCTATAATCGGATAACCTAAAAATACAGCATACCATGGCATTCCACTACTATCTCCATGAGGTCGCATCATAGATAATTTGTCCATTTGGTTGTTGTTCTGGAGTACCTGTACCATAGGCTCCCATCCGCCCATTTTTAGGTAAGCGGCAACACTCATGATCACAGCGCCTGCTAAAAGAACAATAGTTTGTATAGATTCTGTAACAACTACCGCCCTTAATCCACCAATAACGGTATAAATTGCCGTTAGTATAGAAATTACGATAATACTGGTGTACATATCAACACCAAATAAGGTTTTTAGCACAATTCCACCTGCTAAAAGAGAAAAAGATATATGGATGATAACGGCTGATACCACCGAAACAATAGCCAGCCAATCTCTGCTTGAACGATCATAACGTTTTTCCAAAAAATCAGGAAGCGTACTCACTCCAGATTTTATGTAAAAGGGAGCGAAGAATACAGCGAGCAGCACTAGCGTGAAAATTGCCATCCATTCAAAGTTCCCATTGAGTAGGCCCGTATCGAAACCGCTTTGGGCAAGGCTTACCAAATGAACACAAGAAATATTAGTCGCAAAAAGAGCTAACCCAATTACAGGCCAGCGTAAGGTTTTTCCAGCTAGAAAGTATTCGCCTGCAACATTTGCATCGGCTTTTTTTTTATTGTGCTTAATTCCTGCCCATAAACCTATGGTTACAATGCCCAGAATGTAAACTATGCTTATGGTTAAATCTACTGAACCTATCATTATTTAATGCTAAAATTGTGAGGAAATACTATTGTTTAAAATCGCAACTGCTTCCTGGTTCTTGTGGAGTGATATAAGTTCCATTAACTATTTGGGCAGGGTGTAAGAAGTGTTTTTGTAAATGTGGTATGTGTTCTAAAAACAGTGCTTCATGACCTACAGATATGTGGTTAAATAACACTAAATGTTGATGTAATTGTCCCATATCTCCAACATGTGGCACAACCGGAATGCCGTATTTTTTAGCCATTAAACTTACTGTAATAAATTCGCTAACGCCGCCAACACGTACAGCATCTACTTGTATAAATGCGGCAGCCCCAGCCTGTAGGTAGTTTTTAAAAATCACTTTGTTAGGAACATGTTCACCTAGCGCTAATTTTATTGGCGCAATTCTTTTGCTAATTTTTGATGTGCTAATATATCATCGGGATGTGTTGGTTCTTCAATCCAATAAGGGTTCATTTTTTTGAACTCATCACAAATAGCAATTGCCTGCGGAAGGTTCCATTGCTGGTTAGCATCAAGCATTACTTTGATATGGTTACCCGCTACTTCACGCACAATGTTTGCTCTTCGTATATCTCGTTCCGGATCAGTAGACCCCACTTTTAATTTCATAGCAGTAAATCCTTCAGCAACAGCTTTGTGGCAATTTTCTCTCACTTTTTCATCAGAGTAATTGAACCAGCCGATGGACGTGTCATATCCAGGATAACCTTTCTCAAGAATTAAGCTTCTTTCTGTCTTGCCTATTATCTGGTTGTTTAATAATTCCAAAGCCTGCGCTCTGGTGAGTTCATCTTCTAAATAAGAAAGGTCGAGTGTATTTACTATCTCTTCTGCAGAAAGATCAATTAATAATTTCCACAACGGAACACCTCTTTTTTTTGCCCAGAGATCATAACAGGCGTTGGTTACGGAAGCTAAAGCCAAGTGTACTACACCTTTGTGAGGCCCTAACCAACGGAATTGCTGATCATTAGAGAGTTGCTGAAAAAGCAGGCCAAAATTAGCCATCACTTCTTCAATATCTTTCCCCTTTAATTTTTCTGCATAATACTGTGCCGCTTTACAAACTAGGTCATTGCCTTCTCCTAAAGTAAATGCTATTCCAATTCCTTTTAAGCCACTACTATCCAAAAGTTCTGTTACAGCGTAAGAATATATTGGATCTCTGTGTATGGCATCGCTACCTGCATTTCCATCCAATTTATACCTGTTATCCTTAATTGTTATATTTTTTATCATAATGTCTTTTGTTAAATATTAGAAAGTCTTCTGTAGCCCAATTCTGCACCGCCACTTACTGGCATAATGCAGCCAGTAATAAATCTGGCCTGTTCTGATACTAAAAAGACGCACGCATCTGCAACCACATCACCTTCTGGGCAATAGCCTAATGCGTGTATGTTATCTAAGTAACTGTTGATGGAATTGCTGTTTGGTTGTTCTGCACTCCATCTTCTAAGCATTGGTGTCCAAACTCCGGCTGGAGCAATAGTGTTTACCCTTATTCCAAATGGTGCGTAATCTAAAGCCATAGACTTTGTTAGTGCATTTACAGCTCCTTTAGTTGCACTGTAGGCAGCATGAATTTCTTGGCCAATTTCGCCAACAAGGCTTCCAGTATTTAAGATATTTCCTCTTGTCTTTTTTAATGCAGAGAGCCCTGCTTTCGTAGTATGGTAAATCCCCTTGACATTTACGTTGAATAGTTGGTTCCATTCTTCATCGTTGGTATCGTGAAGAGCTTTTGATGGATTTGAAATCCCAGCATTATTGTGAATAACATCTATTTTTCCAAATTTACCTATCGTTTCACCAACTGCAAATTCTACCTCACTAAATACAGCAACATCCGCTTTTATAAATACGACGTCTTCATTTGCTAGAATTCTTTCTGCTTCTTTTATGCTTTCGGCATTATTGGAAATAATGCTCAGCTTTGCACCAGCGGCCAGATAAGACTTTGCACATTCCAGCCCAATGCCTTCGGTTCCACCAGTTAAAAAAATATTTTTGTTTTTAAGCATATTGATAATGTTGCTGCATTTTAACAGCACTTATTTATTATATGAAGTTTTTTAGTTGCAGTTATGTGGCAAGAAATATTTGGTTGTTATTTCAAAAGTAGATTATAAAATTTCTGCTTAGAATGGTATATGTGATTATTTTGATGGATAATTTGATTGTTGGTTAATATCTCGCGTGCCATATTGTATTTTGATATGATATAATGATAATTGTTTTAAATTTTAGATATTAGTCAACGATAACATCTTAGAAAATTTGTGTTTATGAGTAATTATTTGAAAAGAAGAGATGGATTTGAAGGAGAGAAAATAATCAATGTTCCTCAAAAGTTATTAAAGCAAGCTGTAGCTAAACACCCTGCGCTATTTGCCCTTTTTATTACACATATAGGCTATTTTCCTAAGGCGTTGTCGCATTTTAGAGAAAGAAAGAAAGGTTGTGACGATAATATATTTATCTATTGTACACAAGGTAAAGGACACTTTATCATCGATGATAAGAAGTTTGAAATAACGGCTAATCAGTTTTTATTAGTTCCCGCAACAGATAAGTATTTAAGATACTGGGCAGATTCGGATGATCCATGGACAATTTATTGGTTACATTACAGAGGCAGTGATTTGGATGAATTTAACAATTCGCTTAAAATTCGCTTACATAACGGACCAATACAAATTCCTTTTAATCAGAAAGCTTTAGATATATGGAGCACGATTTATCAAAGTTTAGAAATGGGCTATAGTATAGAGAATCTCTGCAATGCGACCTTTTGTTTGTACCATTTTCTGGCAACCTTTGTTTTTATAGATAAACATATTTTAATAGAAGAAAAGGGTAGTAGTGATATTGTTGCGGATGCTATTCTGTATATGAAATCGGAAATAAATAAAAAATTAAGTGTAGAAGATATTTCTGGAAAATACAACCTTTCCGGTTCCCATTTCTCCAGTTTATTTAGAAAAAATACAGGAATGTCTCCAATAGATTATTTCATTCATTTAAAGATGCAGAAGGCTTGTCAATTACTGTATGCCAGTGATGATAAAATTAAAATAGTTGCGCTGCAATTGGGTTACGACGATCAATATTATTTTTCAAGGACTTTTAAGAAACAAATGGGGATTTCCCCGGAGCAATACCGCGTCACTACAAAGAAAATGACATAATTGCTGGTATCTGAAATCCTCAATCCATTTCATCCTTAACGTAAAATTTGTAGCTCTCCATTTTGTTGGAGGTATTTACTGTTGGCTACAAAAGAAAAGTCGATAATTCTTCTTTTGATCTAAAGATTTGATATCTGTTTAAATCCCAGAATTTTATTTGTAAAAATTTTTATATCATTTTTTGCATACTTCAAATTTTTTACTCAACTTAGATTGTAGTATAGTATAGTATAGAATTATTGTTTTTTAATTCGTTTGCTGATTTTTTTAAAAAATATGGCAAAATGCAGCTTATGCTTTAAGAAGAAAACAAGATTCTGCTAATAACTATCAAACCAATTATAAACTTAAAACTGTATGAGTATGATGAAAAATTACTTTAGAAAAATTAGCGTTCCATTGATGTTCGCTATGGTGCTAATTGCTAACTCGGCTTTAGCGCAAACAACTTATGAAGCCGAAGATGGAGTGCTAGATGTTCCTCCTGCGGTTTCGGATCCGGTAAGTGTACAGAACTGCACATCGTGTTCTGGTGGCAAGAAGGTAGGTAACCTAGATGCCAATAAAGGTTCCTTAACACTTACGATTAATGCGCCTACCACAGGAGTTTACAAACTTGATTTGTATCATTTAGTAGATAATAATGACAGGTTTTTTGATATTTTAATTGATAATACAATCTCACGTAGACCTAATATTAGAGGTGTTGGAAATTGGAATGATGTTGGAATAACTTCATTTTATATCAATCTAACTGCTGGAAGTCATACTGTCAAATTTTCCAATAGCTATTGGTATGCACCAAATCTAGATAGGCTAGTTGTAACCATGGTTCCCAATGCCATATATTTAGAGGCAGAGAACGCTGCACTAGGAGGCGGTGCATCAGTTGAGAACGGTAGTTTGCTTTCTGGCGGAAAAGGTGTGGAAGGAAATGTACACGGATTGGCAGGCTGGGTAACATTTACTTTTAATGTGGCTACTGCAGGGCAGTACGCACTTGCAGCAGTTTACAATGGAGCTGGAGGCGGTAATGATGGTGACGGTGATAGATATTTTAAAATTATCGTAAACCAGCCTATCACAACAACGGCCGGAAAAATTGATGATACAGGAACTCAGTTCGGGATAAAAAAAGGTTCTGGTGGTAATGATGGAGTAGGAATACAGACGCAAAACATAACCTTGGTTGCTGGTGAAAATAAAATTACATTCTATTCTGATTGGTACGCTCCCAGATTGGACAAAATAGTCTTATATGGAGCGAATGTGCTTCCAGTAATTCTAACAAAATTTACCGCTAAAGCTACAAATACTGCAGCTGTTTTAAATTGGGCTACGGCTTCAGAAAAGAACAGCGATTATTTTGCGGTTATGCGCTCTGGTGATGGTGTAAATTTCTCGAAAATTGGAGAAGTTAAGGCGGCTGGAAACTCAAGCGAACTGAAAGAATATCAATTTAAAGACGCTTATCCATTAAATGGAACTAACTATTATAGGTTATATCAATATGATAACGATGCAACCTTGGATAAATCAGATATAAAAACTGTTTCATTTAATTTAGATGCGAACCAAAATCACGTTAGAGTTATCAATTTAGATCATGATAATGTTGCAATTGATATATATATTCCAACTGCTAAAAAAGGAAATGTGGTTATTGCAAATATTAACGGACAGAGAATAGCTAATGCAAATTTTGTTTTAGATAGTGGAAGAGCAAGAGTATCTCTACCAGTTAAAGGTGGAAAAGGTATTTATATTGCCATAGTAAATACTGAAGAAAAAACCATTAGAGAAAAGTTCCTTAAGCCATAATAATATTGGTTTGGATTTAAGTAAGTGGGCTTTATTTTATCGGTTCTCGACTTAAATTTGAAATTATTATAAATGAGTCTGGTAGCTTACCAGACTCATTATCTTTTAAAGATCTTATCTTCTGATTTTAGGTAATCGAGAATAGGTTTGCATAATCAGAAGCTATTCTGAAATTGTAACCTTATTAAGGTGAACTAGTAAAGGAATTTTCATGGAAAATAATGTATTTTATTTTCTTACTTTAAAAATAAAATCATATTATTGTAGAACAGTATAGTATAGTATATGTAGAGTTGAATATTTACCCACAAGAATTTACTTACTTCAACCCTAAAAAAATTAGGCGAAAGGAGTTTACTTGTTTGATTTAGAAATTCAATATATCCTTACTAAAAGAAAATCGCAGGATTAGAATGGCTTCTAGTTTAAAACTTGAAGTCTCAAATGAATGCAACCAAACCAAATATTATCTATATGAATTTTTTTTTACAAAAAGTAGTACGGCTTTTGAAATTTGGTGACCGTGGTGTTTTGTTATCTAAACACTACTGTTTACTATTTCCTCTCATGTTAATTGCTATTTCGGCTAATGCCCGGCAAGCTGAAAAATTAACTGTTATCGGGACGGTGGTGGATAGTGCAGGAGAAGGTATTCCGGCGGCATCTGTCACTTCGGAGAATAAAGGCAAAGTTGGCACCCAGACTGATGTTAACGGCAAATTTATCTTAGAAGTTCAAGTAGGTGCTGTTATAAAAATCAGAAGTATTGGTTTTATAGAAAAAACGGTACTGGTAACAGCAACAACCAAAACAATTAGCATTATTTTAGAAGACGATAAGACAGGCTTAAACGAGGTAGTTATTACTGCATTGGGCCAGAGTCAAAAAAAGGAAGCAATTGTTGGAGCCGTGACTACCGTGAGGGCGGGAGACTTAAAAATTCCTGCAAGTAACCTGACCAACGCTTTAGCAGGTAAAGTTTCAGGTATTATTGGTTTTCAACCAAGCGGACAGCCGGGCCAAGATAACTCTAACTTTTTTATCAGAGGTGTTACCACATTTGGTTATAGAAAAGAACCATTGATATTAATAGATAATGTGGAGATGACACCAAGTGACTTGGCAAGACTTCAAGTTGATGATATCGAAAGCTTTTCTGTATTAAAAGATGCCAGTGCTACTGCTTTGTATGGAGCAAGGGGCGGAAACGGAGTAATTCTAGTTAAAACCAAAGAAGGTAAAGTTGGTAAGGCTCAAATTAATGTGAGATTCGAAAATTCTGTTTCGCAATCTGCCAACACTTTAGAACTTGCAGATCCTATTACTTACATGAACCTATTTAACGAGGCAACCATAACTCGTGATCCGTTAATGCCTAGGCCTTATAGTGCAAACAAAATTTTAAATACAGAAGCAACTTTAAAGGGGCTTCCAGGAAGCAATCCATATATGTACCCAGCGGTAGATTGGCTGGATATGCTTTTCAAAAAAAGAACAAATACAGAAAGAACAAATGTTAATGTTTCTGGTGGCGGTGGTGTAGCCAGATATTACATTGCAGGATCATTTGCAAACGATAATGGGATTTTAAAACAAGATTCTAGAAATAATAACAATAGCAACGTTAATTTTAAAAACTATCAGCTTAGATCTAATATAAACATTAATCTTACAGAGAGCACCGAGTTGGTAGTGCGTTTGTCTGGGAACTTTAACGAATATAAGGGGCCTATGACAAGTGATGCTTCATTTTCTACAGACCTTTTCAATTTAGCAACACACACTAGTCCTGTAGATTTTCCCGCATATTATTTGCCAGATGCTGCTAATATCAATACCAAACATATTTTATTTGGTAACGAACCTCAAGGAGTAACTAGAAATTTAAGATTTGTTAACCCTTATGCGCAATTATTAAGAGGGAATAAGAATTTTTCTGAATCAAGAATGCTTGCGCAGCTTGAGTTGAATCAAGGTTTAGGTTTTGTTACCGAGGGCTTAAATTTTAGAAGTATTTTCAGTACAAATAGGTATGCTAGATTCGAATCTACTTTAGCTTATGCGCCATTTTATTACAACATAAGCTCTTATGATAGGCTTACCAATGAGTATACACTAAATTGGATCAACTCTGATCCAGATCAGGCAAGAGAATATTTACAGTACTACGGTAACGATGGTAACAACGTAAATAAGCTTAATACTTTCTTGTACATGCAAGGTTCACTAGATTATAATAAAAGCTTTGGAAAAGGTCATAATATTAGTGCAGCATTAGTAGGAACTATGCAGCAGCTTTTAGATGGAACGCCAAACAGTGAGCATAACTCTATTTTGTTTAACTCGCTTCCGTTTCGCAACATGACATTAGCTGGGCGTACCACTTATTCTTATAAAAGTAAATATTACCTTGAGTTTAACTTCGGACAAAATGGTTCAGAGCGTTTTGCTGACAATAACCGATATGGCTTTTTCCCTACCATTGGAGCATCATGGATAGTATCTAGCGAAAAGTTTTATGGTAATTTGGTTAACGTTATTGATCGCTTAAAATTAAGAGCTAGTTACGGATTAGTGGGTAATGATGCCATTAGCAATAGAAGGTTTTTTTACCTATCTGAGGTAAATCTTAATAATGGCGGTAATGGCGCAACATTTGGTACCAATAACCAGTATACTCGCGACGGTGTAAGTATCAGTAGGTACGAAAATCGCGATGTGAGCTGGGAAGTTTCTAAACAGTTAAATTTGGGAGCCGAATTAACATTTCTTAAAGATTTTAGGATTATAGGAGAAGTTTTTAGAAATATCAAATCAGATATTCTACAAACTCGTTCTGATATACCAACTACAATGGGTTTGGAAGCTGGTATAGATGCTAATATAGGAAAGGTAGAGTCTAAAGGATTTGAATTATCGATAGATGGAAGACGCACCATTAACAAAAACCTATGGATTTCTACGATGGGAAATATAACCCTAGCAAAAAACAAATTCTTACAATACGAAGAACCAGCATATAAGGAAGCCTACCGTTACACTACTGGCCAGCCATTAGATAGAATGCGTGGCTTTATTGCAGAGCGTTTATTTGTTGATGATAATGAAGCAAGAAATTCTCCTTCGCAAATATTTAGTACTGGCGGATTTGCTCCAATGGGTGGAGATATTAAATACCGTGATTTAAATGGCGATGGTGTAATTAATTTTGAAGATCAGGCTTTTATTGGCTATCCAACAGTGCCACAATTAGTGTATGGTTTTGGGCTTTCTTCGGGTTATAAAGGGTTCGATTTTTCGGTTTTCTTCCAAGGGCAGGCAAGAGTATCATTTATGATTGATCCGGCAAGAACAAGCCCCTTCATTCAAAGTCCTGATGCTTACTACACCGGAAATACACAGTTAATTAAGGCTTATGCAGATAACCATTGGTCTGAAGATAATCAGGATTTATACGCACTATATCCTAGGCTTGGTATTAATGGCGCTCAAATTGAAAACAACAGACAGAATAGTACCTGGTGGTTAAGAGATGGAAGTTTCTTGCGTCTTAAATCATTAGAATTTGGTTACAGCCTGCCAGAAAAATTATTGAGTAGAATTAAGATTAAAAAAATGAGAATATACTTCAATGGATTAAATCTGATAACCTGGAGCCCTTTTGATATGTGGGATCCTGAGTTGAGAGGAAGTGGTTTTAACTATCCAATTCAGAAAGTTTATAATGTAGGCTTAAATATTAGTTTATAGGATTTATAATAAGAGAGATATGAAATCATATTTAAAATATTTATACATGATAGTAATGGTATCATCTACCATATCCTGTAAAAAATACCTAGATGTTATTCCTGATAACGTAGGCACAATTGATTATGCATTTAGAAATAGAAACGAAGCAGAAAAATATTTATTTACCTGCTATTCTACACTGCAAAAATTTAATAACACATGGTTTAATCCAGCTTTTACAACCTCTGGAGAGATTATATTTCCTAATAATTTAATCAATAATATGGGTATAAATCCATTAGGATTTAATTTAATAAGAGGAACACAGAATGCTGGTAATCCTGCTTTAAATTACTGGGACGGAGCAGAAGGTGGGCAAAGTTTGTTTGTGGCCATTAGGCATTGTAACACGATGTTAGAAAACATAGACAAACCTATTGATCTTACCGCGGGTGAAAAAGCAAGATGGATTGCAGAGGTAAAATTCCTAAAAGCTTACTATCATTATTATTTAATGAGGATGTATGGTCCAATTCCAATTACCGATGTTAATTTACCGATTAACAGTTCCATAGAAACAGTTAAAGTGAAGAGGGCGCCAGTAGATGAGGTTGTAAACTATATTGTTAAGTTGTTAGATGAGGCCAGGCCTTCTTTACCTCCTGTAATTAGTAACCAAACTTTAGAGTTGGGCAGAATAACACAAGTAATTGCATTATCGGTAAAAGCGGAAGCTTTACTGGCTACAGCGGCAAGTCCATTATTTAACGGTAACCCCGATTATGCAACTTTTAAAGATAAAGACGGGGTAAATTTATTTAGTTCTCAAGTTGATTTAACTAAATGGGATAGGGCGGCTGTTGCCTGTAAGGAAGCAATTGATTTAGCAGAGGAAAGGGGCCTGAAACTTCATGATTTTGTGCCACCTGCAAACATTCCTGCAACATTAACAGATTCTTTAAAAAAGGTACTAACCTTACAAACTGCAATAACCGAAAAGTGGGAGTTAAATACAGAGTTGATATGGGCGTTAAATCCGGTATTTGGATTTGGGCAGCAAGAATACGGAATGCCTAGATTAACAGTTAAATCTTCAACAAATTTAATTGCGCAAGGAACTTTGGCCGTACCAATTGCTCAACAAGAATTGTTCTATACTGATAAGGGACTCCCGATTAACGAAGATAAAAATTGGGACTATGCCAAACGTTACGAATTGAAAACAGCCGCAGATAAAGATCGCTTCTACGTGCATAAAGGCTACGAAACAGTGAACGCTCACTTTAATAGAGAGCCAAGATTTTATTCTTCTATCGCATTTGATGGTGGCGTATGGTACGGAAACGGAGTTTTAATACCAGAAAATGCACTTTATGTACAAGCAAGGGGAGTAGAGTCTTATGCAGGGCCGAAAGATTTAATTTATCTTAATGTTTCTGGATATTGGCCTAAAAAACTGGTTAATTATTTAACGGTATATGATGAGCGAATGACTTGGGAACCCTATCATTTTCCATTGATGAGGTTGGCTGGTTTGTATTTACTATACGCAGAAGCCTTAAACGAACAAGGAAAAAATTATACAGAGATACTGCCATACATAGACAAGGTTAGAACTAGGGCGGGGCTTCCTAGCGTTGAAACTTCATGGTCGGCGGCTAATTCTACAAGACCGGGAAAGTATGATAATCAACAAGGTTTAAGAGAAATTATCCATCAAGAAAGACGTATTGAATTGGCATTTGAAGGCCAAGCAGGTTGGGATTTACGCAGATGGAAAGAAATGGCAAATGTAATGAGTAGACCAATGCAGGGTTGGAATATATACGAAGGACAGGCTTTGAATTATTATCGTCCGCGTAATTTATTAACGCCAATTTTTAATGTTAGAAATTACTTATGGCCAATTAGGTCTATCAATCTAACTATTAATGATAACCTGGTTCAAAATCCACTATGGTAGCATATTGTAATTCTAAAGTTATGATGAAATTTAATAATCAATCCTTTGCACTCCTTATTCTATCACTGGTAATTGGTGTAACTTCTTGTAAAAAGAATAATGGTTTTAATGAAATCGTATCGAAAGATATGACCAAACCAGATGTAGTAACCAATATTAAGGTAGATAATTTTAATGGTGGATCGTATATTACTTACGACTTGCCTAACAGCCCAAATGTATTATACGTACTTGCTAAATACAGGATCAATGATAAAACGATTAGAGAAACGAAATCGTCATATTATTCTGATACCGTTATAGTAGAAGGATTTGCCAAAGAAAAAGAGTACGAAGTTGAACTACATACTGTTTCAAGAGCAAATGTAAAATCGGATCCTATTTACGTGAAAGTAAATCCAAAAACTCCCGTTTATAAAGTAGTTAGCCCAACTTTACAACTAGTGTCAGATTTTGGAGGGATAAATATTAAAGCGCAAAACACCCTAAAAAAAGAAGTTGGGATTATTTTTGTTGCCTATAATGCACAAACTCGCCAGATGGAAGTAGAAGATCAGTTTTTTACAAAGGCAGAAAACATAGATTATTCTATAAGAGGTTATGCTAGCACAGCTAAAGATTTTGGAGTTTATGTAACCGATAAATGGGGAAATATCTCTGATACTTTAAAAGCTAATTTGACTCCGTTATATGAGGAATTGGTAGATAAATCGAAATTTAGTGTTTACAATTTATCTTCAGATACACCTATTGGCTACAACTGGCAATTACCAAACTTATGGAATGGAAATACTGATGGAGATGGATGGCATACGCTAGAGGGTAATCCAAGACCTTATGTGGCCACTTTTAGTATTGGTAAAACATATAAGCTAAGCCGCTTTGTAATGTGGGAGAGAACAGGAACATTTACTTACGGCCATGGTAATCCTAAAGAGTTTTCAATATGGGGATCTAACGTTGCGCAACCTAGAGATCAGGTATTGCCAATTTTAGCGCCAGTTGGTACCGTACTAGGCGATTGGACTAATTTAGGTAATTATAATTTTCCAAATCCTCCTTCTGGAAATCCTCCAAGTGCTTATACGCCTGGAGATGAGGCGTTCGTAAAAGCAGGCGTTAGTTTTAACGTTCCGTTTAATGCCCCCGATGTTAAGTTTATTCGATTGGCTGTAGGAAATACATGGTCTGGTGGAGCAACTGCACACGTTATTGAGATGTCTTTTTATGGAAGACCCATATAATTAATAGGTTAGTTTTTAATAGAGAAAACATGAAAAATATAATTATAAAAATGCTTCTTCTAGTTACAGTTGTGATATATGGCTGTAGTAAACAGGACACAGATTTTCGAAATTTTTTAAAAGGCAAAGAAGTAATTTATACTGGTGCTGTCGGTAATGTTTCTAATTACCCTGGAAAAAATAGGGTACAACTCAAATGGAAATTAAGTTCTGATCCTACAATTACAAAATATATTGTTTATTGGAATAATAAATTGGATTCTCAAATAGTAAATATTACGCAAAAAACAGATAGTATCAGCACAATTATTTCTGGACTTCAAGAATACGTATATGCCTTTACCATATTTTCTGCTGATGCTAAAGGAAACAGGTCTATTCCCCAAGAAGTTAATAATGTTAAAATTTACGGCGATGTTTATAGTAGTTCACTTCTTAACAGAGGGTATGATGCAGAACAACCTTACTTAACATATACAGATGAAAAGGTAGAGCTAAAATTTATTACTCCAGATACCATACATGTGAGCACAACGATAAAGTATCAAAATAAATTTGGGATAGAAACAGAAAAGGTATTTAAGGGTAATGCAAATGTAATCACATTAACAGATCATAAATTAAACACACCAATTCTATATAAATCAGCCTATATACCAGCAAGAGGAGCAATAGATACATTCTATGTAAGCAATTTTAGTACATATCCAGCTTATGAGTTTAAAGAAATCATGTGTGCTAAAAATTTATTCAGTGCAATCTCTTTGGCTAGAGATGTAGGTGTTTACGAACCGGGTACAGGGATAAACAAGCTTTGGAACGGCGCTACAACACCTCAGTCTTATCCTAATATTTTCCATAGTTCTTCTAAAACTCTACCTCATGCTATAACTTTTGATATGGGTAAAGTATATAATGATTTACGCAGAGTTGAAATTATAGGTAGAGATGGCAACCATAACCCAACCGAGTTTGAAATATGGGGAATAGAAACTACACCAGTAGAATTATCTGTAGATCCTAGCAATGCTACGTGGCCAGCCGAAGCTGTAAGTAAAGGATGGAAACTTTTAGTAGATGCAAAAAGAACAGATAATGGGGTAAATCCTATGAAATTCGCATTTGTAGCAAATCCTCCAAAAGTAAGATACATAAGAGTAAGAATTAAGAAAGTTGCTAGTGGAAGTAACGACAGCAGTAACATGACACAGTTAACATTCTGGAATTATCAATAAATAATTCGATAAATCTTAAAAAGATACGTGTAGGTGTGTTTAAAACTTACACGTATCTATAAATCTGGAAAAATAATCCATCATTTTATTAGCTCGCATTTTAAGTATAAACGCTTTAAAATTCTGATTTACAATTAAGAATTTTAAGCGCTGAAAACTAAATTTTTAAACCATGTTATTCAAGAAGAAACTTGTATTTTTTTTAGCCGCTGTAAGTAGTCATTATGCTGTTGCTCAAAATAAAAATTTAAAACTTTGGTATACACAGCCAGCTAAAATGTGGGAAGAAGCCGTTCCTTTAGGAAATGGAAGGCTAGGTATGACTCCTGATGGTGGAGTTGAAAAGGAGAAAATTGTTTTAAACGACATCACTTTGTGGTCTGGGAGTAAGCAAGATGCAAATAATTACAATGCTCATAAAAGCTTGCCTAAAATTAGAGAATTGATAATTGCGGGTAGAAATGATGAAGCACAGGCCTTGGTAGATAAAGAATTTGTTTGCGTTGGGCCAGGCTCTGGGGGAGAAAAATTTGGCAAATTTCAGGTTTTAGGAACGCTTAATCTAGATTTTGAATACAATAATGTAGATAACGCAAATAAAAAATACGCTAGTTATTACAGAGGCCTTTCGTTAAACAATGCTTTAGCCACAACAACATACGTTGTAAATGGTGTAACATACAAAAGAGAGTATTTTACAAGTTTTGATGATGATGTGAATGTCATCAAGTTAACCGCTAATAAACCAGGGAATTTAAACCTGAAAATTACTTTAGACAGGCCAGAAAAATTTAAAACCTATACAAAAGATAACGATTTGTATATGTATGGACAATTGGAAAACGGCATTGATGGTAAAGGAATGCAGTATTCTTCTAAAGTTAGCGCAAGCCTAAAAGGCGGAAATCTATCAACAACCCCTAACGCTTTAATTATCAAAGGTGCTACAGAAGTTATTCTTTTTGTTTCTGCAGCTACAGACTTTAAGGATCCTAATTTCAAGACCTCTATCAATGAAATTATAGAAAGAGCAAAGCTAAAAAGTTATAAAGATCAAAAGAAAAATCACATTAAGAATTTTCAGAAATTTTTTAATCGTACAGATTTAAATCTTGGAGAAGGTAAGTCAAGCAGCTTGCCAACGAATGAAAGATTGAAGTTGTTTTACCATCACCCTGAAGATGATCCAGCTTTAGCGGCATTGTTTTTCCAGTTTGGTAGATATCTTACAATTAGCAGTACAAGAGTTGGACTTTTGCCTCCTAATTTACAGGGACTGTGGGCAAACCAAATACATACTCCGTGGAATGGAGATTATCATTTGGATGTTAATGTGCAAATGAACCATTGGCCAGTAGAAGTAACCAATCTATCGGAACTTAATTTGCCTTTGGCCGATTTGGTAAAAGGGCTTGTAAAACCTGGAGAAAAAACGGCAAAAGCTTATTATAATGCAGAAGGTTGGATTGCCCATGTAATTACCAATGTTTGGGGATATACTGAACCTGGAGAAAGTGCATCTTGGGGTGCTTCTAATGCAGGGTCAGGTTGGTTGTGCAATAATTTGTGGGATCACTATGCTTTTACCAAAGATGTTAATTACTTAAAAGAAATTTATCCCGTTTTAAAAGGCTCAGCTCAATTTTATAACAGCGTGTTAATCAAAGACCCTAAAACAGGCTGGTTGGTTACATCTCCATCAGTTTCTCCAGAAAATGCATTTTATCTTCCTAATGGCAAACATGCAAGTATTTCTATGGGACCAACAATTGACAATCAGATTGTGAGAGAGTTGTTTGGGAATATGATAGTAGCATCCAAAGTCTTGAATATTGATGAAGATTTCAGAAAAAAATTGGAAGAAAAATTAAAATCTATCCCTCCTGCAGGTGTAATTGGAAAAGATGGAAGAATTTTGGAATGGCTAGAAGAATATAAGGAAGTAGATCCTCTGCATAGGCATATCTCTCATTTATATGGATTATATCCAGCATCGTTAATTACACCGAAAGCAACTCCAGATTTAGCAAAAGCTGCAGCAAAAACGTTAGAAGTAAAAGGCGATGATGGTCCGGGTTGGGCAATTGCTTATAAAATGCTTTTTTGGGCTCGTTTAAATGATGGAAATAGAGCGTTTAAATTATTGAAAGAAGTTTTAAAACCTACCGAAAGAACCGATATCAATTATGGATCTGGCGGCGGAGTGTATGCAAATTTATTTTGTGCAGGTCCTCCATTTCAAATAGACGGAAATTTTGGTGCAACCGCTGGAATTGCAGAAATGCTTATCCAAAGTCACGAAGGAGAAATAGATCTTTTACCATCTTTACCAGACACATGGAAAAAATTTGGAGAAGTGAAAGGCTTAAAGGCGAGAGGTAATTATACGGTAAACTTTACATGGAAAGATGGTAAAATAACAAAGTATACTATTTCTTCTCCTGATGGCAGTTCGGTTAAAGTAAGAGTAAATAAAGAACTGAAGGAAGTAAAGACCAAAAAGAGTAGTTAAGTGTAGCAATACAGATTATTTAACAGCAATCATCATGTTAAAAACAAGCATTTTATTCCTTCCGTTATTTTTAGTTTTTCAATTATCACTTTTTGCGCAAAAAGGTAAGCATGATGATAATTTGAAGTTATGGGATAAAGCACCCGCATTAGATTGGATGACAGAAGCTTATCCCATTGGTAACGGTAAAATTGGCGGGATGATATTTGGCGGGATAAGAAAAGAGCACATCCAATTTAATGAGAATAGTTTGTGGACTGGTGATGAAAGCGAAACTGGAGCTTATCAGGCTTTTGGAGATATTTTTATAGATTTTTTGAATTCAAATCCGTCTTCGGTAACTGGTTATAATAGAGAGTTAAATTTGAATAATGCCATTCATGCCATCAATTATCAAAATAATGGGATTAAATTTTCACGAGCGTATTTCGCAAGTCATCCTGATAAGGTAATGGTTTTAAGCTATACTTCTGATAAAAAAGAAGCTTATTCTGCAATTATTAGCTTTAAAGATGCGCACGGAGCAAAAGTTACAGCAAACGGAAATCAACTTAAAATTACTGGTGCGCTAGAAAACGGACAAAAATATAGTGCCGCAATTTTAATAAGGCATAGTGGGGGGACATTAACAATTAAGAAAGATGAAGGCGGTAATCATCAAATTCAACTAAATAGGGTAAGCAACTTCAATATTATTCTTGCTGCGGCAACAGATTATGTCAATAAAAAATCAAGTAATTGGAAAGGGGAAGATCCAAATATTGTTGTTCAGCACTATCTAAAAGCTGCTGGTTCACAAAGTTTAGCGCAGTTAAAAGAGAAACATATTAAAGATTACCAACAATTGTTTGGCAAAACAACTTTAAATTTAGGAACAGATGTATTAAACACCAAATTAACTACCAAAGAAAGAATTATTGATTATAAGAAAACCAGAAACCCAAATCTTGAAGCTCTATTGTTTCAGTACGGGAGGTATTTACTCATAAGTTCTTCCAGAAAAGGAGGGTTGCCAGCCAATCTTCAGGGGCTTTGGAATAATAGCAATAATCCGCCGTGGAGATCAGATTATCATTCGAATATTAATGTTCAAATGAACTATTGGCCTGCAGAACCTACTAATCTTTCTGAATGTCATATCCCGTATTTAGATTATATCAACAGTATGCGGGAAGTAAAAAAAATAAATACGCAAAAGGAATATCCGGGAGTTAGAGGATGGACAGTTAGAACAGAAAACAATATTTTTGGTGGCGAAAGTTTTAGTTGGAACACTCCCGGAAGCGCTTGGTATGCACAGGCTATTTGGGAACATTATGCCTTTACACAGGATAAAAACTATTTGAAAACTTTTGCCTATCCTATCCTTAAAGAAATCTCAGAATTTTGGGATGATCATTTGAAAAGAAGGCCTGATGGAACTGTGGTAGCACCTTTGGGATGGTCTCCAGAGCATGGTCCAAAAGAAGACGGAGTAAGTTACGATCAGCAGATTGTATATGATTTGTTTACCAATTATGTTGAAGCGTCCGATTCTTTAAAAATTGATAAAGCATATAGAGACCATATTCTCTCATTAAGGAATAACTTACTGAAACCTAAAATTGGCAAATGGGGGCAATTACAGGAATGGGAAACGGATAGAGATGATCCTGAAAACAAGCACCGTCATGCTTCTCATTTATTTGGATTGCACCCGGGTAGACAGTTTAGTGTTACGCAAACACCTGAACTTGCACAAGCAGCGAAAGTTAGTTTAACAGCAAGAGGAGACGAGTCTACAGGTTGGTCTATGGCTTGGAAAATGAATTTTTGGGCTCGTTTACACGATGGAGAACATGCTTATAAGATATTAAACAATTTTATCAGTCTAGTTGGCGGCGAAGGAATAGATTATAATAATGGTGGCGGTATTTATGCGAATTTACTCTGCGCACATCCACCATTTCAAATAGACGGTAATTTTGGATATACTGCTGGTATTGCCGAAATGCTATTACAAAGCCAGACAGATGAAATACAATTTTTACCAGCAATACCAAAAGCTTGGATCAAGGGTAACGTTACAGGATTAAAAGCAAGAGGTAATTTCGAAATAGCTTCTTTAGAATGGGAAAATGGAGAAGTAACCCGTTTACTTATCAAGTCTTTATCGGGAGGTAAATGCAAAATTTTATTGCCAAACGCATTGAAAGGACCTTTTGAAAGTAAGCAAAAGGGAAACAAGTATAACGTTGTATTTAATAGCGTTGCAGGTAAATCTTACGAGTTTAAAAAAGTAAAACTAATTCATAATAAATTGAAAATATTAAGAAATTTAGGCGTAGCTGTTATATTGGTATTCGTAACCTCGTCTACGTTGTGGTCAAAAATTACATTGCCTACTTATTTTAGCTCAAACATGGTGCTGCAGCAAAATGCGGAAATTACGATGGAAGGCAAAGCAAGTCCACGTAATCAAATCATGTTAGTTACCTCATGGGATCAAAAAAAATACACAACATGGACAGATCAGGCTGGGGATTTCAAGATCAAAATAAAAACTCGTTCTTACGGCGGCCCTTATTTGATGGTGCTATCGGGAGATGGAATGGCGATAAAATTCGAAAACGTTATGATTGGCGATGTTTGGATCTGTTCTGGGCAATCTAATATGGAAATGCCATTAGCCGGATGGGGGAAAATCAATAATTTTCAGCAAGAGATAGCTAATTCAAACTATCCAAATATTAGGCTGTTACAGGTAGAACATGTAACGAGTAACACGCCTCTCGATAATGCGAAAATTGTGAACGATAAAGGTTGGCAGGTATGCAACCCTGAGAATATAGCTGAATTTTCTTCTGTTGCTTATTTTTTCGCTAGAGAAATCAATAAAAAAACAAATGTGCCAATTGGCTTACTACATACTTCATGGGGAGGTACAATTATAGAAGCCTGGACAAGTGGCGAATCTTTATCCACCATCAATGATTTTAAAGAAGAAGTAAAAGAGTTGACAAAATTTAGTCACAGTAAGCTAGCTGCCAGATTAGACTTAAACATTAAAACTTGGACAAAAAAAGCTTTTGATAAAGATAGAGGTTTTTTAAACGGGCAAGAAAGATGGGTTTCTACTGATTTTGATGACTCGAAATGGGCAACCATGAACCTGCCTGAATCTTTTGAAAATACTTCTTTGGGAAATTTTGATGGTGTGGTTTGGTATAGAAAAACGGTAGATGTTCCGGCCTCAATGTCCGGTAAAGATTTAGTGTTAAACTTAGGCCCAATAGACGATTTTGATATCACTTATTTTAACGGACAAAAAATTGCGGAAGGTGCTGGTTACAGCACTCCAAGAAAATATACCATTCCCGCAGGTTTAGTTAAAGCAGGCAAAAATACCATTGCCGTTCGTGTGTTTGATACTGGTGGTGGCGGCGGAATTTATGATAAGAACAGTAAAATAGCACTTTCCTTAGGTTCGCAAGAAATTTCTTTAGTAGGAGAGTGGAAGTATAGTATAGGCTTACATTTGAATGAATTGCCGCCATATCCAAGACCAATAGATGGCCCAAATAGGTCTACTGTATTATACAATGCTATGATTAATCCTTTCATTAATTTCAATATTAAAGGAGCAATTTGGTACCAAGGAGAAAGTAACGCAGAACGGGCAGAGCAGTATAAAACATTATTTCCTTTATTGATAAAAGATTGGAGAGCTAAATGGAATAACGGAGATTTTCCTTTCTATTTTGTACAACTAGCAAACTTCATGAAGAAAGATGAAAATCCCCCTCAACAATCTGATTGGGCACTTCTTAGAGAAGCACAATCTCAAGCACTTGCTTTGCCAAATACAGGAATGGCGGTAACCATAGATATTGGCGATGCGCAAGATATTCATCCGAAAAACAAACAGGATGTAGGAAAAAGACTTGCTCTAATCGCCTTAAATAAAAATTATAAATCCAAAACGGAGTTTAGTGGTCCTGTTTTAAAAGGTAAGCAAATAAAAGCTAATAAGGTAATCTTATCCTTTAATCATGATACTGGCTTAAAAACTAAGGGAGAAAAGTTAGAGGGTTTTGCTATTGCCGGCGAGGATAAGAAATTCTATTGGGCAGATGCGAAAATAGAAAATGGGAAAGTGATTTTAAGTTCAGAAAAAGTTCCTAATCCAGTTGCAGTAAGATATGGCTGGGGTAATAATCCATCAACTAACTTAACTAATAACTCTAATTTGCCAGCCTCGCCTTTTAGGACAGATACTTGGTAAGACATAGTTATAAAGTATAAACGAACTTCAAATGAAAATAAGTTTACCAATATTGAAGAAGACCAATGTCTTTTTAAAGTTTGTTGCGCCCAGCATAATTTTTTCACTTTTACATTTTGCTGTATTTGCTCAAGATTGGCAGGCAGAAAGTGGTGTCATTTCTAACGGAGCAAATATCCAGAATTGTACTTCATGTGCGGGTGCTAATTTAGTAGGCAATTTAGGTGGCCCAACCAATGGAACCTTAACTCATACAGTTAACGTTTCTACGGCAGGAGTATATGCATTAACAATTTATTACGCAACAGAGAATGCTCGTCCTATTAACATTACGGTAAACGATAATACTCCTGCCAGATTTAATTGTATGGCTACAGGAGGATGGACAACTGTAGTAAGCCTTACTACTAACATTAGTCTTAAAGCTGGAAGTAACACCATAAAATTCGATAGCCCTAATGAATGGGCGCCAAATATCGATTGGTTTAATCTCTCCGCAATTAATGCAGATACGAAGAGAATTGATATTGCTTCGGGAAGTTTTATAGAATACTCACTACAAACTGGTAAATACAATGTTTATTTTGATAACATCAGAGTAATCTCCGATGCTTATGCAGAAGCTAAAACACCTTCTGCCACTATTAATAGTGTAAACTATTCTTCCAGATTGTATAGTTCTTCTTCTATATCAGATAATTTTGGAAGTGGTACCAAGCATATCATTTCTATCTCTGGAAATGGTTTAGTACCAATGGAGCACATATTTTATGTGTATAATAACAAACCTTATTTTTTTACCGAAATCATTTTAAACGGTAACCAAGTAAAGAGTAATTACATGGCTCCTTTAGTTACTTCTAATGTTACTTTGCCATTTAATGGCGTTAATACAGCATTATTTGTGCCTTTTGATAACGATGCTTTTGTAAGGTACGATGCAAAATCACTTTCATCTAATCAAAACTTTACCACATCAGAGGTGAGTGCCATTTATGATAACACAAGCCGCAAGGGTATTATTATGGGGTCTTTAGAGCAAACCGATTGGAAAACAGGAGTTAACATTGCAGGAAGAACCAATAAGCTGACAAATTTCAGCGTCTTTGCCGGGCTATCTAACAAAGCCATTACCAGAGATGACGGTACTGCACACGGCATGGTTGGCGGAAATACAAATACGGTAAAATCTGCTAAAATGATGATTGGTTATTTTGACGATTGGCGAACTGGGATGGAAGAGTATGGGAAATTGAATAAAATAGCTCAGCCTCAGTTTGTTTTTAAATGGGATAAGCCAACACCCTTTGGATGGAATAGCTGGGGTGTAATTCAAGATAAGCTTACATTTCAACATACAAAATCTGTAGTAGATTTTTTCGCTAACGATTTAAAAACCTTTAGAAATGGTAATACACTTTTTATTGATCTTGATGCCTGGTGGGATTTCTTGTCTGATGCAGATTTAAAGGCATTTGCTGATCGTTGTAGAGCAAACGGGTTTGTTCCAGGGTTATATTTTGGACCATTTGTAGATTTTTCATGGAAAGACGGGCCACGTAATGTGGAAACCACCGCTACTCCTTACAGCGAAGTTTGGACTAAGGCAAATGGAAAGTACAACGATATGGATGGTGGTAGGGCAATGGATCCAACACATCCCGCAGTAAAAAGTAGAATAGATTGGATGGTAAACAAATTCTCGGAATTAGGTATTGGAATGGTAAAACTAGATTTCCTAGGTCACGGGGCTATAGAAGCTGATAAATTTTATGATCCAAACGTTACCACCGGAATGCAGGCCTATCGTCAGGGCATGGAATACATCATTAATAAATTAAACAGCAAAAAGATATTCGTTTATGCCGCAATTTCTCCGAGTATGGCGTCTGGAAGATACATTCACTCTCGACGAATTGCTTGCGATGCTTGGGCTACAATAGATCAAACGCAATACACCTTAAACAGTACCAATTATGGTTGGTGGCAAACTTTTGTGTACGATTATATCGATGCAGATCATATCGTTTTAGCAAAAGAAAGTGAAGGTGTAAACAGGGCCAGGGTTGCCTCGGGCTTAATTAATGGTACTTTTATTACTGGCGATGATTTTTCTGTAACAGATCAATGGACAGCCAGGGCCAAAGATTATTTCCAAAATCAGGATCTTTTGGATATCAGTAGAAACGGAATTGCTTTTAAACCCTTAGATGGTAATACCGGAACAAATGCGAATGAGATATTTGTTCGCGAAATTGGCAATTATACATACGTTGCGGCTTTTAAATATGGTGCTGGCTCTAAAAATTACAGTATAGATTTAAAAAGATTAGGCTTAACAGATGGACAGAATTACAGATCAAAAGAACTTTTTGGTGGAGCTGTAACTGTTGTTAACGGGTCGCTCAATTTTACCATTTCTGGTGCTGGAGCGTCCATATTTAGGCTACAATTAGGTGGAGATCAGCAGCAGACTATAAATTTTGCACCAATCGAAACTAAAACTTTCGACAAACTAGCTTTAGAAAATCCTGCCACTGCTACATCGGGTTTGCAAGTTACTTATAAAAGCAGTAATGCTAATGTTGCTGTTGTAGAAGGAAATAAAATAATCTTTAAAGGTGTTGGTTCAACCGTTATCACGGCTTCACAGCCCGGAGACGCAACTTATTTAGCTGCAACCGATGTTACACAAATACTAACAATTACCAAAGGAACACAAACGATACAGTTTGCAGAGAGCTTTTCTAAACCATCTAATGCAATTGATTATTCGCCAGAAGCAGTAGCAAGTTCGGGTCTAGCTGTTAGCTTTTCGAGCAGTAACCTAGAAGTTGCAAGAATAGTAGATAATAAAATTCATATCCTAAAACAAGGAACTACAACTATAACGGCATTGCAAGCTGGAGATAATAACTGGTTACCTGCCACTTCAGTTAACCAGACCTTAACTATAACTCCAGCTTTTGAACTCCCTGCTAATAATTTTAAAATTTCCGTTAGCGATGAATCTTGTATCGATAGTAAGAACGGTAGTATCAAAATTAACGCTACTCAATTATTAAACTATACGGCCAATGTTACGGGTAATAATTTCAGCAAAACCTTTGCATTTGATGGTAGTTTAAATATTCCAGATCTGGCAAGTGGCACTTACAAAGTATGTATAACCGTAAATGGCATTGCAGAATATAGCAGCTGTTATGACCTAAAAGTAGGCGCTCCACAGCCTTTGTCTGTTTATTCTTTTGTAAACAAGGCAACTAACACATTAGAATTAAGTTTTTCTGGTGCTGCTAAGTATAATATCGAATTAAATGGAAAAGTTTACCAGTCAGTTTCAAATTATATCTCCTTAGCTATTCAGGAAGGGCAAAATATACTATCGGTTACTACAGATAAAGCTTGTCAGGGTATTTATGAGCAAAAAGTTTTTCTTGAAAAAGGAAAAACAGTTTATCCTAATCCTTTCCAGTCCAGTCTTTTCATCGTCATTGCAAATGATTCATCTCCAACGGCAGAAATTACTGTTTTCTCTGAAAGTGGAAAACTAGTCTATAGCCATCAACATCAAGTTGTAGGTAACCAGATTGCTGTTAACCTTAGTCATTTACCTAGTAGCGTCTACACCTTGAGGATAAGGACCAAACTAGGTGTTACTACTTCAAAAATTGTTAAAAATGAAAAATAGCATCATGTTACTTTCTTTTTTTTAATCCTGGTGGGATGTAAGAAAAACAAAGGCTCGGAGCAAGTAGGGCAACCGCCAAAATCTGTTACGCTTTTATTACCTAAATCAGATGAGGTTTGTGCACTTGGACCAATAACTGCAGATAAAAGTAAAATTAGCTTTAGCTGGAGTAGAGATGAAAATTCTGACAGATATGAAGTTATTGTAAGGGATCTTAAAACAGGAAATTCAAGTACTCATGAAACTACAGATACAAAGTTGGATATTAGCCTTTCTGTAAACACTCCATTTTCTTGGTATGTGCGTTCCAAGTCTTTAAAAAATAGCGCTAGTGCTCAAAGTACGATATGGAAATTCTATACTTCGGGCCCAGGAATAGCATCTTTTGCACCGTTTCCGGCAGATAAGTTGGTGCCAACATTAAAACAAGATGTAACCGCAGTAAATGGAAAAGTTACCTTAAGTTGGGTAGGTTCGCATGTAGATAACAATATTCTAGGTTATGATATCTACTTGAGCGAAAATATGAGTAACCTTATATTGATAAAAGAAAATCAGGTTTCAAGTCCTTTAACAATAGATGTAGCTGCTAACAAAACTTACTTTTGGAAAGTAATTACTAAAGATAAAAACGGAAATAAGTCAGATTCTGGCTTATATCAGTTCACTGTGTTATAAAAAAAACTTAATTAGTGTTTGTTAGATGTAATTGATCTTTTACATCCTTTCTTTTTTTACTGACGCAATAAGATATCAACCAAATTAAAAAGATAATTCAGCTGATTGATAGCTATTTAAACAACGTTTGTTTGTTGTTTTCCAGTCTTTTGTTTTCGGAGAGAAGCCTTCAGACTGAAAATCAAGTTTAAACAAGTTTTAAATATCATATAAATTTCTATTTTTGTAGAACAGTATAGAATAGATAAGGCTTTCACTGTAACCAAATTAAAATAATGCTTGATAGCGTTGAACAATTCCTCGCACTATTAGCTTAAACTTTATGTAATAATATTATGAAATGTAAATTCTCCATCTCATTCGTATTGAATTTTTTCTTGTTAACTGCTTTACTTCCAAAATATGTATTTGCGCAAGGCGAAATAATTTCAATCGAAACTAAAAATCATGCTTTAGTATTAAATGTGACAGGGAAAAAAGATTTGAATACTATCTACTTAGGTAAAAAGCTGGCTAACAAAGAAGAGTATGCAGCAATTTCATCAGCATATAAGCAAACAGAAGATTATACTGAAATTCTAAATTCTGCTTATACGCCTTCTGGATCCAGAAACTTGGTAGAGCCCGCAATTACGGCAACCCATGCCGACGGCAACAATTCGTTAGATTTAAGATACATTAAACACGAAATAAAAACTTTAAAACCCGGTGTGTCTCTCACAAAAATTTATTTGAAAGATCCTGTTTATCCTTTTGAAGTTTCATTATTCTACAAAACATATTTTAATGAAGATGTGGTAGAGCAATGGACAGAAATAAGCCACAAAGAAAAAGGGCTAGTAACATTACATAAGTACGCTTCGGCAAATTTGCATATTAAGAGAAACGATTTCTGGTTACGTCAATTTTATGGAGACTGGGCTAAAGAAATGCAAGCAGAAGAAAGCAAAATTACACATGGCATTAAAACACTAGATTCTAAATTAGGTACCAGAGCAAACCTTTTTCAGCCTCCAGTTTTTATGGTATCTTTTAACAAGCCTGCGACAGAAACAGAGGGCGAAGTGTTGTTTGGATCTTTACAATGGAGCGGTAATTTTAGAACAGATTTAGAATTAGATCATCAAGATAACCTTAGGATTATTTCTGGAATAAATAATTTTGCATCTCCTTATGCTTTAAAAGCGAATGAAGTATTTACAACTCCAGTTTTTATGTATACTTTCTCTGCAGAAGGTAAGGGTTTGGCAAGCAGAAACTTGCATAATTGGGCTAGAGAATATAAATTGCTAGATGGAAATGGAGAGCGTTTAACCTTATTAAACAATTGGGAAGCCACCTATTTCGATTTTGATGAGAAAATTTTAAAAGATCTTCTAAAAAGCACTAAAAAACTAGGTGTTGATTTATTCTTATTGGATGATGGATGGTTTGCAAACAAATACCCTCGAAATGGTGATGTAGCAGGTTTGGGAGATTGGCAAGAGAACAAGAAAAAATTGCCTAATGGTATTTCTTCTTTAGTAACAGAGGCTACAGCAAATGGCGTAAAATTTGGTATTTGGATAGAACCTGAAATGGTTAATCCAAAAAGTGAGTTATACGAAAAAAATCCTGATTGGGTAATTAAACAGCCTCAAAGAGAAGAGCACTATTTTAGAAATCAGTTAGTGTTAGACTTAAGTAACCCAAAAGTGCAGGATTTTGTATTTGGAGTTGTAGACGGTTTGTTTACTAAGAACCCAGAATTGGCATACATCAAATGGGATTGTAACGCTGTTATTTATAATGCGCACTCTGCATACCTTAAAAATCAATCGCACTTATATATAGAATATGTTAGGGGCCTATATAAGGTGTTAGAAAAAATTAGAACAAAATATCCTAAAGTACCAATAATGCTATGTTCTGGAGGCGGTGGAAGAGTAGATTATGCGGCCTTACAGTACTTTACAGAGTTTTGGCCAAGCGATAACACAGATCCTTTAGAAAGAATATTTATCCAATGGGAAAATTCATATTTTTATCCTGCAATTAGTAGCGCAAACCACGTTACAGATTGGGGCAAACAACCCATTAAATTCCGTACAGATGTTGCCATGATGGGCAAGTTAGGCTTCGATATTGTTATTGATCATTTGAAAGAGAACGATTTGAAATTTGCGCAACAATCCGTTAAAAATTATGATGCTGTAAAACATATCATCTGGAAAGGTGATCAGTACAGATTGTCGCATCCTAAAAAAGACGATGTTGCAGCTATGTTATTTGTATCGAAAGATAAAGCCTCGGCACTTTTATGTAATTACTTGGTAAATAACAGGTATGGTGCCGGAAGCAAATTTCCTGTTAAATTAGAAGGATTAGATCCTAATAAAAAATATAAATTGACTGAAACAAATCTATATCCTGAAACAAAAAGTGCAACTGATGAAAGCAAAGTGTATTCAGGCGATTTTTTAATGAAGGTTGGCTTCAATCCTCAAGTAAATAAAGATAGAGCAAGCGTTATATTAAAAATAGAAGCTCAATAGTAATGAATAAAAATTATACCGTATTATTTCTTTTACTAATAGTGGGGCTGCCGGTTTTTGCCAGCCAACCTATTGCCAATAAAATCATCCCATTTGGAAACGGAAATGAATTAGTTATTTATACAAAAACAGGTCTGTTTTCTATTAAGAACAAGGGAGAAGTAATTCTTAATCAAGCTAAGGGTGCTTATATTCTAAATCATAAAACTTACGAGTCTAAAGATTACCAGGAAAGAAAGATTGCGCAGTTTAGCGTTAATGATAATTTTGGAGAAGGCCAGAGTTATATACTAACGTCCAAGGGCAAAGGTTTACCAGAAATGCAACAGCATTTTACTTTCTATAAAGGAAAATCTTACTTGGTTTTTCAATTAATTGTTAGAGGAAAAGCACTAAAATCGAATTATTTAGCTCCATTGATAACAAATAATGCTAAAGTAAAAGATGCTAAAAGTACAAAGACACTTTTTGTTCCATTTGATAACGACACATTTATCAGATATGATGCTCCAGCACTATCTTCAAAGGAAATGACAAGTTCAGGTGTAGGAGCAATTTATGATGGCGAAAATAGAAACGGATGGGTTTTAGGTGCATTAAATCATACTGTTTGGAAAAGTGCAGTTCGTTCTGCTGGTGCGGTAAATCATATTTCTAAGCTCGAATTATGGGCAGGCCATAGCGACGTAAATATCACAAGAGATTCTATACCTCATGGGTATTTAACAGGAAATAAAATCGAATCGCCAAAAATGTACATCGGTTATTTTTCCGATTGGCGTGAAGGCATGGAACAGTTTGCGAGCGCCTGCAAAATTGCAGATGGACAGTATGCTAAAAAATGGGACAAGGCAACGCCAATTGGATGGAACAGTTGGGGGGTAATTCAAGAGAGATTAACTTACGAAAAAGCGGTGGGTGTAGCGAATTATTTTGATAAGGAGATACCAAAATTTAGAAATGAAGATCATACGGCATTCATAGATTTAGATTCTTTTTGGGATAATATGGTTTCTGGTGGATTTTCCGGAGATTTCTCTAAATTGAAAGAATTTGTAGCTCATTGCAAAGCAAGAAACTTAGAGCCAGGCGTTTATTGGGCTCCTTTTACCGATTGGGGATTTAAAGGACGTAAAAATCGTAAGGCCGAGGGTAGTGATTATACTTTCGATGAAATGTGGACAAAAACTGGGAAAGGCTACCATGACTTAGATGGAGGAAGAGCGCTGGATCCAACACACCCAGGTACAAAGGCAAGAGTAAACTATGTGATAAATAAATTGAAAGAGTGTGGTTTTAAAATGATTAAAATAGACTTTCTTGGTCATGCTGTCGCAGAGTCTGTACAGTTTTATAACCCGACCATAACTACAGGCATGCAGGCTTACAGAGTAGGAATGGAAGACCTTACGAATGCTTTAGACAATAAGATGCTAATATATGCTGCAATTTCGCCGAACATAGCTACCGGAAGATATGCCCATATCAGAAGAATAGCTTGTGATGCTTGGAGTTCTATAGAAAATACGGAGTATACGCTGAATAGCGTGACCTATGGCTGGTGGCAGAAAAACTTATATGATTATTTAGATGCTGATCATCTTGTGTTTCGAAATGAACCTGTTGGAGCAAATAGAGCAAGGCTAATCTCAGGATTGGTAACTGGGCCAGTAATACTTGGAGATGATTTTTCTGTAAAGGCAGATTGGCAAAAACAAGTTAATGAGTGGTTACAAAATGATAATTTAAAGGAGGTTGTAAAAAGTGGAAAAGTCTTTACGCCCGTAGAAGGAAATGTGGGAAACGCTGCTTCACGGTTTTTTGTGCGCAAAGAAAATGAGACTACTTACATTGCTGTTTTTAACTATGATAAGAAAGATAAAGAACTTGCGATTAAAGTTGAACAACTAGGTCTAAGTCCTAATAAAAAGTATAAAGCAATTGAGTTGTTAGGTAATGAAACTATTCATTTCGAGCATATTTTCTCTAAAAAAATTAATTCAGAAAGTGCGTATATTTACCGGCTTGAGACCGAGTAATATATGGATGATAAACATTTGAAAATGGAATTAGCTGTTTTTGAAAAAATAAATTCTTTGGACAAGCTTCAGAGTTTATCTAAGCATGAAAAGATTGTTCAGGGCATTTTAGATGCAATTAATAACGATGAACTTCAGTTGAATGATCCTTTGCCATCCGTAAACAAGATGATTGGTGGTTTGGGCTTTGCTAGAGAAACTATTGTTAGGGCGTATAAAGATTTAATAGAGCGTGGTATTATAGCTTCTAAAAATAGGAAAGGTTATTTTGTTATTAATGGAAATATTAGACAGCAGCAAAAAATAGCTATGGTCTTGTACGCTTTTGATACTTTCCAAGAAGCACTTTTTAAAAGTTTTAAAGCCGTGGTTGGCGAAGAAGTACAGATAGATCTTTTCTTTCATCATAATAATTCTGATGTTTTTGAAGCAATATTCAATCAAATAGCTGGTAATTACAGCTTATACATTGTAGCACCTATTGCAAATGATAGGATAGAGAAGCTTTTATTAAACATTCCTGTTTTCAAACTTTTGATCATAGATAGATATATACATTTATCTGACGATCATTCATACGTAGTTCAGGAGTTTGAAAAGCCCGCTTATGAGATATTCCAAAAATTAAAGGACAAATTTTCTAAGTATGAGGAGATTGTATTCTTCTTTAGGGAAAATACTGCAGAACCAAACGAGATAGTTAATGCATTTAATAGGTTTTTAAAAGATAGCGGCTTAAAAGGTAGAATAGAAAGTAGTTATAAGGTGGGCTCAATAGAAAAAAATAAAGTTTATTTCACTATCCACAATCCCGAACTTTATTCCATTTTAAAGGATGTAATGAAGAATGATTGGGAGTTAGGTAAAGACTTGGCTGTTTTATCACATAATGATGATATTGTTAAAGAAATCATTTCTGGAGGCATAACAACTTTTTCTACAGATTTTGTACGAATGGGCGAGATAGCCGCAAATTATGCTATTGAAAGAAATAAAGTTCAGCAAGTACTTCCTACCGAACTTTTTCTTAGGCAGTCCTTGTAGTTACTAAAAGCCATGACAATTATCCTGAGCTTTCTAATTTGTACGTTAACAGTAGCTTTTATATCATGGTATAAAACAAGGTCTACTAATTTAAACACAGTTTCGGGGCTCTTCTTTGGCGGAAAAAACAATGGATATTTAGTAGTTGCGGGATCCCTAATTCTTACAAATTTAAGTGCAAATCAATTTGTTGGAGAAAACGAATCTGTTTTTATAAATAACATGTCTGTAATGGCGTGGGGCGTAACATCTGTTTTGGCTATTCTTCTGGTTTCGCAATTTTTGTTGCCTGTATATTTTAAGTACGGAATGGTAACCACGCCAGATTTTCTTGCTTTGAGGTATGACGAAAGTACAAAAAAACTGGTCTCCATAGTTTTTCTGCTAAGTTACGCAGTTAACCTTTTGCCTCCTGTTTTATATGGAGGTGCAGTTGCATTAACATCTATGTTTAATATAGATGCTCTTTTAAACATATCCTATTGGCAGTGTATTTGGATCATGGTATGGATATTGGGCATTACCGGGAGCGCATATACTATCATAGGCGGCTTAAAGGCAATTACAATATCTGATAGTATGCTTGGCGCTGGATTTCTATTTATTGGGATTTGCTTACCATTTTATGCTCTCAATCATTTAGGTGGAGGAGACTTTTTTAATGGTTTAAATCTGCTGCTTACAAAACATACCTCTCATTTGAATGCAATAGGAGGCAAACATGATGCTATTCCTTTCGGTACTATATTTACTGGAATGGTGTTAGTGAACATTTACTATTGGGGCATGGAGCAATATATAGTTCAACAATCTTTAGCTGCTAAAAGTTTAAAGGATGCACAAAAGGGAATGGCTTTTGCCGCACTAGCAAAGTTGATATCTCCACTTTTAATTAATTTACCGGGTTTAGTTGCAGTGCATTTATATACGAATGTTACTAATACAGCAACTGTTTTTCCTATGGTGGTTGCAGATGTATTACCAACAATTTTGTTAGGCTTTACCGCTGCATTGATATTTGGCGCAGCAATGACAACTTATAATGCAGGCTTGCACGGTAGTAGCACGCTGTTCGTTCTCAATATCTATAAGCCTTATTGCCAGAAAAGAGGAATAGAAATTGAAGATAAAAACTTGATTAAGGTAAGTAAGCGGTTTGAGATTATTCTGTCGCTATGCGCAATGTTTGCCGCACCTTTTATTTTATTTGCAAATAGTGGTTTTTACGCTTATTTACAGCAAGTTTCGGGGTTGTTTAGTATGCCTATTCTAACAATTGTGGTTGTCGGGTTCATTAACAAAAAAGTTCCACCAACAGCAGCGAAAGCAGGCCTGATAATGTTTATGGTTTCGTACTTTTGCTGTGAGTATATATTTGATGTCGATTTACATTTTTTGCATGTCTTAGCTATCCTGTTCTTAATCATTTCCGCATTGATGATGCTCTATGGATGGTTTTTTCCTATGCAAAAGAACGTTGTTTTTAATCCTCCCTTAGCTTCAGACGTAAATGCTGTTCCATGGAAAATGAGACATGTAGCCGCCCTCTCTTTAATCATTTGTATGATATTATTATACCTCTTCTTTTCTCCTTTAGGGGTCGCTAAACTAGATTAGTTTTTATATAAGACACTAATTTATCAGGAAAACAGCTTTGTGGGTAGTAGCCAGCTCAATGTTGTATCTCGATTCGCTATTCAAATTAATGACTTAGCTATCTGTATTATAACTAAATTTAACATGAGTTTTGGTTATTTTTAGTTGATTATCAGTTTTTTAAAACTGTGTAGGTTGAAAATGGCCGTCATTGCGAGGTACGAAGCACCTGCGTAGCAAGCTTGAATACCGACGAAAAGTAGTAAATAAATTAATGAAAAATCTTAAAGCGGTAGCTTTGTAGCCTGATAATAGTTGCAGGATTGCTTCGTACCTCGCAATGAAGGAAAAAGACCAAAAACTCATTTTAATTTAATCTAGCTTCAGATTAGGTATTAAATTTAGAAACCTTTGGAAATTCGAATGATATTTTTTCTTGTCTAGCTTAAAATAATGTGCGCCCTTTTTAGAGCCAGATTTATCCTTTTCATCCAATCTTATTAACAGCCCTATAGAATTTATTTTTCTGTTGAAGTTTCTAGTGTCTATCTTGGTGTCATTCACTTCTTCGAACAAATTCTGCAGTTGAGGTAGCGTGAATTTTTTAGGCAATAGTTCAAATAAGATAGGATGTAGTGCAGCCTTGTACCTGAGTTTCTTCCGGGCATCTGCCACCATTGTATTGTGATCAAAAATGAGTTTAGGTATTTCGCTAATCAAGAACCATTCCGCTTGAAAATCATTATTCAATTGGCTCTGGTATTTGCTAATATCAATAAGTGCAAAATAAGCAATAGATAGTGTACGCTCTATAGGGTCGCGATCTGGCTTGCCATAAACCTGAAATTGTTCTAGATATACGCCCTCTAGGCCTGTGTTTTTCTTCAATACCCTCACAGCGGCATCTTCTGGACTTTCATCTTGCATAATAAATCCGCCAATCAAGCTCCATTTGTTGATTTCTGGCTCGAGCCCCCTTTTGACTAATAACAGTTTAACGTGTTGTCCATCAAATCCAAATACTATGCAATCAACAGCTGCCAAGTAATGTGGCTGACTAGCGTACTCTATCATATCATTATCATTCTTGAAAATGCTAAAATAACAAACTTTATACAAATTATTAATTGTCTTATTGACAATTAATAATTTGTTTTGTAGATTAGCAATCTATTACACCAAGCCAAATTTATAATTATGAACGAAACACTAGATTTTGCATCGGATCCACATAGAAGATTGAATCTGCTTACCGGCGAGTGGGTACTTGTTTCCACCCCATCGTACCAAACGTCCCTGGCAGGGAAAGGTAGAGGAACTGCCACAAGACAACCGACCTGAATATGATCCTAAATGTTACCTATGTCCTACAAACGATAGGGCCGACGGCGATGTCAATCCCAACTATAAGGAAAGCTTTGCGTTCAAAAATGATTTTTCTGCACTATTGGAAGATACATCTTCTGCTACATTGAATGATAACGACTTATTGGTGGCAAAGGCAGAAAGGGGAATTTGTAAGGTAATCAGTTTTAGTCCGAAACATAACTTAACACTACCGGAATTAAGCATTGAAGAAATTACAAAAGTGGTTGATCTTTGGCAGAAAGAATACAATGAGCTATCGGCTATAGATTGGATAAAGTACATACAGATTTTTGAGAACAAGGGAGAAATTATGGGGTGTAGTAATCCTCATCCGCATGGGCAAATTTGGGCACAAAGTGATCTTCCGGTAGAGATTGTGAAGGAAAGTAACCAACAAAAGAAATACTACGCTATTCGCAAACACAGTCTTTTACAGTCTTATTTGAACCTTGAACTGCAAAAAGGAGAACGCATTGTATACGAAAATAAGGATTTTGTAGTAGCTTGTTCCTTTCTGGGCGGTTTGGCCGTATGAAACGATGATCATCAGCAGAAGACATGTAAGAAGCATTGCTTATTTTGATAATGAAGAGAAAAGGAACTTGGCCGAAGCGATAAAAGTATTGACTGCCAAGTATGATAATCTTTTCGAGACATCTTTCCCATACTCGGCCGGAATGCATCAGGCACCTGTAAATAATGGTAATTATCCAGAATGGCACTGGCACATGCATTTTTACCCACCTTTATTACGTTCGGCCACAGTTAAGAAATTCATGGTGGGATATGAAATGTTGGCTAATCCTCAGCGTGATATTACTCCAGAATATGCAGCAGCTCGTTTAAGAGAATTATCAATCGAACACTATAAAAGCAAAAAAGCCCTTTAATGAATACCGAATATTTTAAAAAAACTTTTAGGGATATTTTCCAAGCAGAGGCAGTTTTGTTTAAATCGCCTGGGCGTATCAATATTATTGGAGAACATACCGATTACAATGGCGGTTTGGTAATGCCTGCAGCTATCGATAAAGCGGTGTACGTTGCTGTTTCCAAACGAGATGACCACGAAATTCATCTTTATTCAGAAAGTTACCAATCTAAGTATGTTTCTTCTGTAGCAGCTATTCAAAAAACCGAACATAATTGGGTAAACTACATCTTGGGTGTAGCTAATGAAATGGTACAAAGAGGACATCAATTAGGTGGTTTTAACCTTTTTATCTATGGGGATGTGCCACTAGGTGCTGGACTTTCATCTTCTGCTGCTGTAGAATGTGCAACAGCTTTTGCACTTAATTATATCAATCAGCTCTCTATACCACAAATGGAATTGGCACTGATATCACAAAAAGCAGAGCACACTTTTGCTGGTGTAAATTGTGGGATCATGGACCAGTTTGCTTCTGTGTTTGGAAAGAAAGACCAAGCGATGATGCTTGATTGTAGATCGATGGAGTACGAGTACATTCCTTTGAAATTAGATGGTTACAAGCTGGTGCTTTTGAATACTAATGTAAAACATTCGCTAAGTGATTCTGCCTATAATGAAAGACGTGAGCAATGTGACAAAGGAGTGAATTGGATAAAGGACCATCATGCTAGTGTTGAATATTTGCGGGATGTAACCCAAGAGATGCTGTTGGCACATGTAAAAGCTAAAGATGAAAATGTTTATCGCAAATGTAGTTATGTAGTTGCTGAAATCGAACGAGTTAAAAAGGCAGCTGCTGCACTTAAAAATGGCGATTTGAGCACTTTAGGGAAACTGATGTTTGAAACACATAAAGGACTTAGCGAGGACTACGAGGTAAGCTGTAAAGAACTTGATTTTCTGGTAGATCAAGTTAAGGGTTTAGACTATGTTCTCGGCGCAAGGATGATGGGAGGAGGGTTTGGAGGCTGTACCCTCAACATTGTAAGAGATGAAGAAATAGATAGACTAATAGATAACGTGTCTGTTAAATATCTAGAAAAATTTGGGTTGAAGTTGGATGCCTATATCGTAGAAACGGGTAATGGCTCACAAATAATTTAAATAAAATGGGAAAAATATTAGTAACAGGAGGAACGGGCTATATAGGTGCGCATACGGTAGTAGAATTGCACCGTGAAGGTTACGAAGTGCTGATTGTCGATAACCTTTCGAATTCAAACATCAAAATACTCGATCAGTTACAACTCATTACGGGAAAACGTTTCGATTTCGTACAAATGGATCTCCAGGACATAAAGGCTGTTAGGCAGTTAGCTAAGTTACATCATAATATTACGGGAATAATCCATTTTGCTGCTTCTAAAGCAGTAGGCGAGTCTGTTCAAGAACCTTTGAAATACTATCATAATAATTTAGGCGGCCTGCTCAATCTACTTACCGTGTTTGACAAGGAAATCAACTTTGTCTTTTCTTCTTCATGTACAGTTTATGGTCAGCCTGATAGGTTGCCCGTAACCGAAAAAGATCCAGTAAAAAGTGCAGAATCTCCCTATGGAAATACCAAGCAGATTGCCGAAGAGATATTGAGGGATGCAGCTCAGGCAAATGTCAATCTAAATGTGGTTTGCCTTCGATATTTCAACCCAGTAGGAGCTATTGATTCTGCGCTGATTGGGGAGCTTCCGCTAGGTGTGCCAGCCAATCTGGTGCCTTACATCACACAGTCGGCAATTGGCAAGCGTGGACCAATAGTAGTTCATGGGAATGATTATGATACAGCTGATGGTTCTGCAGTACGAGACTATATCCATGTGGTAGATTTAGCAAAGGCACACGTATCAGCTATTAAAAGATTAGAAAAGAAGGCGGCCAAAGAACGTTACGAGATTTTTAACATCGGTACAGGGAAAGGCTATTCTGTGTTAGAGGTAATTGCGGCATTTAAAAAGACAACACAACAAAAACTCGATTACAAAATTGGTCCGAGAAGAGCGGGAGATATCGCAAAGATATATGGAGATGTAACGAAAGCTGAGCAGGTGCTGGGATGGAAAGCGAAGCTTGGAATAGAGGAGATGATGGCAAGCGCTTGGAAATGGGAAAAATACGTTAAGGCCAATCCTTTTGAATAAGTAGTAACCAAATATAAACATGAAAAATAATATTTTAGACTTTAAAGATTATATCGTATTTGCGGTATATTTCGTCATTGTAGCTGCGTACGGTTTTTATATCTACCGAAAAAAGAAGTCGGCAAAGGCAGATTCCAAAGATTACTTTTTAGCCGAGGGTTCCCTTACTTGGTGGGCCATTGGTGCATCTTTGATTGCTTCTAATATTTCTGCCGAGCAATTTATCGGGATGAGCGGCTCTGGTTTTAAGATGGGATTGGCCATAGCTACCTACGAATGGATGGCAGCGGCAACCCTAATCATCGTGGCTATTTTCTTTATTCCAGTTTATCTGAAAAATAAGATTGCTACCATGCCACAATTTTTGCATCAACGCTATAATGGTACCGTAGCCATGATTATGGCAGTATTTTGGCTTTTATTATATGTAGTGGTTAACCTAACTTCGATCCTTTATCTTGGTGCGCTGGCCGTGAGTAGTATTTCTGGATTTAGCATTGAGGCTTGTATGTACGCTATTGCTGCATTTGCTATTATTATTACTCTTGGTGGGATGAAGGTAATAGGCTATACCGATGTAATACAGGTGTTCTTTTTAATTTTGGGAGGATTGGCTACCACTTATCTTGCACTTAACCTAGTTTCGGAACATTATGGAACAAACGGAATATTGGAAGGTTATAGTTTGATGACCGAGAAGGCTTCAGAACACTTCCACATGGTACTTAAGCCAGATAATGAAAATTACATAGATCTTCCCGGACTTTCTGTATTGATTGGCGGTATGTGGATTGTAAACCTTAACTATTGGGGCTGCAACCAATACATTACCCAACGTGCTTTGGGTGCCGACCTAAATACGGCAAGGGGTGGACTGTTATTTGCTGCATTCCTAAAATTGTTGATGCCGATTATAGTGGTGTTGCCAGGTATAGCCGCCTATGTGCTTTATAAAGATGGAAAATTCCAAACAGAGATGATGCATGACGGATCACTAAATCCTGATAGAGCCTATCCAGTATTGTTAAACCTTCTTCCTGCGGGCTTAAAGGGGCTTTCTTTCGCGGCCTTGACTGCTGCTGTGGTAGCTTCATTGGCGGGTAAGGCCAACAGTATTGCTACAATTTTTACGCTCGATGTTTACAAAAAGGTTTTCAATAGCAATGCTACGGAGAAAAATCTGGTAACCACTGGAAAGATTACGATTGTAGTTGCAATGGTATTAGCCGTGCTGATTGCGCCGCATTTAGGGATTGATAAAAAAGGAGGTTTCCAATATATCCAAGAATATACTGGATTTGTGTCTCCGGGCATTTTTGCCATGTTCATTTTAGGTTTCTTTTGGAAGAGAACAACATCCAACGCGGCATTATTTGCTACAATTGGCGGTTTCCTGATTTCTATTTTCTTGAAGGTGCTGCCTAAATTAGCAGATCTTTCTTGGCTTTCTCCATTGGGCTTTTCGGTTAAAAACGCTGATGGTGTTTATGAAATTCCGTTTATAGATAGAATGGGCTTTGTATTTATTTTCTGCGTAATCGGGATGGTAATCATCAGTACGTTTAGGAAAAAAGGAGATGATGTTTCTAAAGGACTTGATATTGATGTAAGTATGTTCAGAACTACCAAAGGCTTTGCTATTGGTACAATTATCATAGTTGGTCTACTAGTTGCGCTTTATAGTATTTACTGGTAGTGCTATAAGTTTACTCCGTGCGCCTACCCATCGAAAAATAGGTGCACGGATATACTAGTTTAACTCGGGTTATGGGGCTTAATCTTGGCTAATCGACCCTGACCTGTAGCAAAGCGGAAAGCTACGCAGTAAAATAAATTTGCTTCGCAGCTACTGCGTGGTCAGGGTAACGGTATGGGCAGTTCGTCTCCCGAAATTAATTCGGGACTAGCTTTTAGGTTTATTTTTTAAAATCACATTTTTAGAATAAATATTTAACTTGTTGATAAACAGTTAAAAATACCCGTTACTCTTTATTTATACACCTTTAACTTCATTCTCAATAAAGGATAGTTCTTGCCAAAATCATCCTTTTCGGTTCTTTCATAAACTTCAAATCCCACTTTCTCATAAAATATTTTAGCATCGGCGTTTTGTTCATTCACATCAACAAGTGTTGCACCTTGTTTGGTAATAGCAAATTCTATAAGCTGGCGGCCTAAACCTTTTCCAGTATATTCTGGATCTAGAAACAACATTTCAATTTTATGTTGATAGATACCAATAAAACCAATTACTTTTTCATCAACTACTAAACAAAACATCGCTAAGATTTCAAAATCGTAGTCTACAAGCAATGCTTTTATCTCTATAAAATCTGCGCTACTTAGAAAATGATGTGTAGCTAAAACAGATTTTTCCCAAACCGATACGATTTGATCTTTGTACTTACTGCTATATTTTTTGATTTCGAAAGAACTACTGGGCATCTCTAGGAATAAAGTATCTCATTAAGAGAAAAGGTATCTTTTAAACGAACTCCCTTTTCGGTATGCTGCAAAGTGCAGCATTCGTTCACAGGATCGTGCTCTAAATAAAGTATATATTCGTTGGTAGCAGCTTCGGCTAAGAAATCTTTTTTCTCTTTCAAGGTCTGTAAGGGGAACATATCATAAGACATTACATAGGGTAGCGGAATGTGCCCGGTAGAAGGCAACAAATCAGCCATGTACACAATGGTTTTGTCTTTGTATTGTAGTTGCGGCAACATCATGGCATCGGTATGGCCATACGCAAAGCGGATGTTGATACCCTCATGAAAATGTACGTTTTGTTGTGTAGGGATAAACTTTAGTTGTCCACTTTCTTGAATAGGAAGAATGTTTTCTTTGAGAAAAGAAGCTTTCTCCCGAGCGTTCGGAGTTACTGCCCAATCCCAATGTTGCTGATTGCTCCAATATACCGCATTTTTAAACGCAGGGCGAAGTTGATCGCCTTGTCTTTCGATAGAACCACCACAATGATCAAAGTGTAAGTGCGTTAAAAAAACATCTGTAATGTCATCTCTATGAAAACCATGGGCAGCAAGCGATTTATCTAAGGTATCGTCGCCGTGCAAATAGTAATGCCCGAAGAATTTTTCATCTTGTTTGTTGCCCAAGCCATTATCCACCAAAATCAACCTGCCTCCATCTTCAATTAACAAGCATCGCATAGCCCAGGAGCATAAGTTATTCTCGTCTGCCGGATTAGTTTTTTGCCAAATAGATTTAGGAACAACGCCAAACATGGCGCCGCCATCTAATTTAAAGTTTCCAGTGTTTATGGTGTAGAGTTTCATTTTTGTTGGTTAACTGGTTAATTGTTTAAATTGGTTAACTGTTTATTTGGTTAATCGCAAGAAATGCTATCAAAGCTATAAACAAAAATTGGTTAATTGCATATAGCAACTAACCAATTCAAACAGTTTAAACGATTAACCAAAAAAGGTTAACAATTAAACTAAGCTATAAATGTATTACTTCTCCGTAAGCATCAGCAGCAGCTTCCATAATGGCTTCGCTCATGGTAGGGTGAGGGTGTACAGATTTAATCATTTCATGACCAGTAGTTTCTAATTTACGAGCCACTACAATTTCTGCAATCATTTCGGTTACGTTAGCGCCAATCATGTGCGCACCTAACAATTCTCCGTATTTAGCGTCGAAAATTAATTTAACAAAGCCATCTTTAGCACCTGCAGCACTTGCTTTACCCGAGGCAGAGAATGGGAATTTTCCAATTTTCAATTCGTAACCAGCAGCTTTGGCAGCTTTTTCTGTGTAACCTACCGAAGCAATTTCTGGCGAGCAATAAGTACATCCCGGAATGTTGTTGTAATCTAACGGCTCTACATGCTGACCAGCAATTTTCTCTACACAAATGATCCCTTCGGCAGAAGCTACGTGCGCTAAAGCTTGTCCCGGAACCACATCGCCAATGGCATAATATCCTTTTACCGAAGTATTATAAAATTCGTCAACTACGATTTTGCCTTTATCAGTTTTAATACCTACATCTTCTAAGCCAATATTTTCGATATTAGCTACCACACCAGCGGCAGAGAGTACGATGTCGCACTCGATAGTTTGCATGCCACTTGCAGTTTTAACCTGAACTTTGCAGCCAGTACCGCTGGTATCTACAGACTCTACAGATGCCGAAGTCATGATTTCTATGCCGGTTTTCTTTAGGCTGCGTAACAATTGTTTTGAAACGTCTTCGTCTTCTACTGGAACTACATTTTCCATAAATTCTACAATAGTTACTTTTGTACCCATAGTAGCGTAGAAGTAAGCAAACTCAACACCGATAGCGCCAGAACCTACCACTACCATAGATTTTGGTTGTTGTGGCAATACCATTGCTTGGCGGTAGCCAATTACTTTCTTGCCATCTTGCTTTAAGTTAGGCAATTCTCTAGAACGGGCACCTGTAGCAATTATAACGTGCTTAGCAGAAAGTTCTTTTTGAGAACCGTCGGCGCCTTTAACTTCAACTTTGTTGCCTGCTTTTACTTTACCAGTGCCCATTACCACGTCAATTTTGTTCTTCTTCATTAAGAACTGCACGCCTTTGCTCATACCATCGGCAACACCGCGACTACGTTTAACTACCGCTTCGAAATCTGCTTTAGCTTCTGAGGTAGTAATGCCGTAATCTGCAGCGTGATTGATATATTCGAAAACCTGTGCGCTTTTTAATAAGGCTTTAGTAGGGATACAGCCCCAGTTAAGGCATATTCCACCTAATGATTCGCGTTCCACAATAGCAACTTTCATTCCTAATTGAGAAGCTCTAATGGCAGTAACATATCCGCCTGGACCGCTACCTAATACAACTAAATCGTAGTTCATCTGTTTAATTTTATTTTTGTTTTTATGGTCAGATAGTTTTATTCCGATCCGATAGCTATCGGATTATTGGAAGAGCCTTTGATCATTGAAATCTTCATTAAGTAAAAAGGTACTAATGATTTCAATCATTTAGGGTTCAATATCTTTTCTATAAAGAAATTTAACGTAATAACCTGCTGCCAAAATTAAGAAAAATGTTGATTAAATCACGTGGTGTTAGTATTAGGTAATTGTAATAAAATGAATTGCTAAATGAAAGATTGATAAAATAAAGGTTAAATTTTTATTAAAGTGTAATTTAATGTATTGTGTTTATGTATGTTACACGCTTTTTGGGTAGTGTTAAGTGTTGAAAAGTTTTAAGATAATTAATAATTATTTAACATTGGAATAGGAGGAAGCATGAAATTATTATCTAGCTTTGTGGCGTTATTTTAACATATTTTAACAAAACAATTAAACATTTATTTAAAGAGCATGAAAAAATCTTTACTATTAAAAATTGTATCGGTTATTTTTGTGGTAGTTGGTCTGGTGGGTTCGGCGAACGCACAGGTAACTACTTCATCGATGGTTGGTACTGTAAAAGATCTGAAAGAAACTTTGCCTGGAGCTAGTATCAAGGCTACCCACACTCCAACGGGATCGGTTTACACAGTTGTTACGAACAGTGCTGGTCGTTTTAGCATAGGTAACATGCGTGTTGGTGGTCCTTACACGGTAGAAGTTAGCTTTGTGGGTTTTAAAACAAAAAAGCTTGAAGATGTTTATGTAAAGCTTGGCGAAGCATTTGTACTAAACATCACTTTAGAGGACAATAGTTCAACTCTAAACACAGTGACGATTGTAGGTGCTGGAGCAGATCCAATTATGAACTCTAGAAAAAGTGGTGCAAATACTGTAGTTTCTGCACAACAAATTCAAGTTTTGCCTACAATAAGCCGAAGTGTTAACGATATTACTAGATTAACTCCACAATCAAATGGTTCAAGTATTGGTGGGGGTAACTATCGTTCAAATAACTTCTCGGTAGATGGTGCGAATTTTAATAACCAATTTGGTATAGGTCAAAACATCCCTGCGAATGGTTCACCGATTTCGATTGATGCATTAGAACAAATTTCAATTAACGTAACTCCATTTGATGTTCGTCAAACAGGTTTTACAGGTGGTTCGGTTAACGCTGTTACAAAATCAGGAAGTAATAAGTTTTTTGGCAGTGGATTTTTTACAATGCGTACTCAAGATCATCAGGGAAGAAAAATTGGTGACTATACCATTCCTTCAACAAGTGTGCAAGCATTAGATGAGAAAAATTATGGATTTAGTTTGGGTGGTCCGATAGTTAAGGATAAATTGTTCTTTTTTGTGAATGCTGAAATCAAAAAGACCGATGCGCCAGGAACAACAAGAACCGCTTCAACACCAAGTCAAGTGTTTGGTGCGCCAGGTACACCAAGTACAGTAGCAAGACCAACCGCACAATTCTTAGATGAGGTTAAAAACTATTTATTAAGCACTTATAATTACGATCCGGGTACATACCAAGGCTATAAATTTAAAAGTAACAATGATAAGCTATTTGCACGTTTAGATTGGAATATTAACAACAATCATAAATTTAACGTTAGATATAGTCAGGTAAAAAGCAAAACGCCTCTATTTGGTAGTTCATCTACTACTGGATCAGGTGTAGCTAGTCCATACTCTTACGCAGCGGGCAGAACAGCAATTACCGCATTAAATTTCTCTAGTGCTAATTATTATCAAGATGCAAACCTATATGCAGGTACTGCTGAGTTAAATTCATTGTTTGGAAGTAAGTTTTCAAATACTTTGAGATTTGCGTACGCAAATCAAAATGATCCAAGAAGTTCAGATAGTGCTCCTTTTCCGTTAGTTGATATTTCTGATGGCAACGTTACAGGATCTAATATTGGTATGATTCTTACTACTTTCGGTTATGAGCCGTTTACTTATGGGAATTTGCGTGACGTAAAAACTTATACTTATAGCGATGAGTTAAGTGCAAACTTTGGTAAGCATAATTTGTTGCTAGGTGTACAAGCTGAATTTAGCACCACCAAAAATGGCTTTCAACGTTTCGGAACTGGATTTTATTCTTTTAGATCTTGGAATGATTTTATCACTAACCAAAGGCCTGCCCAGTATTCCGTTACCTATTCTTTAAATGCTGATGGCTCTCAAGCTTATCCTAGCTTCAGTTTTAGACAATATTCAGCTTATTTACAAGATGAGTTTTCTGTTTCTGACAGATTTAAATTAACCGCAGGCATTCGTTTAGAACATGCCAATTTCCCAATGGTAGATGAGATTAAAACGCACCCAATGGTTGCAGCATTATCATTTGCAAACGGTGAAAAAGTTGATACAGGTGTATTGCCTGGAGCAAATATTTCATTCTCGCCAAGATTAGGTTTTAACTGGAACATGAATGGTGATAGGACCTTACAGCTAAGAGGTGGAACAGGTATCTTTACTGGACGTATTCCTTATGTTTGGTTAGTTTCGCAATCTGGTGATGCAGGTATGCTTCAATTTACACAGACCTATTCGGGTAATAATACTCCTTTTTTCAATCCTAGTATTGCGCCAAATTTAACTACTCCAAAAGGTGCTGCAGGTACTTCAATTCCAGGAGGTATAAGTATCATGGATAAAAATTTGAAAATGCCTCAGTCTTGGAAATCAAGTTTAGCGATTGATGCCAAATTGCCTGGAGGTATTGTTGCAAGTTTAGAAGGTATTTACACCAAAGATTTAAGAGTTGCATTTGGACGAAACCTAAATCTTAAAAATCCAAATGCACTAAATATTTCAGGCTATGGAGATAATAGACCAATGTTTCCTAATGATGCTTCATCAACTTCAAACTCTTCAGCAACTCACGTTTATGCTCGCCAAATTGTGTCATTAACACAAGCAGGACAAGTTACAACAACTCCTAATGCTACAAATAATGCGGGTTTTAATGTGATTAAGATAGAGAACGTTAAAGGAGGTTATAATTGGATGGTGACAGCACAATTGTCTAAACAATTTTCTAACGGACTATCGGCAATGATTGCCTACACTAAAACTGATCAACGGAATTATGGTGATCAAGCTGGTGACCAAATTCAAAATCTATGGTCACTTCCTCAAACATCATTTTCAGCTAATGTGCCAAGCTTAAGTTATTCGGGCAACTTAAATCCAGATCGTTTTATCGCATCATTGTCATACAAAAAGGAATACTTTAAAAACTTAGCAACATCTATTTCAGTTTTCTACGAAGGTTCACAACAAGGTCGTTTCTCTTACACTTATTCTAGTGATTTTAATAGAGACGGTCAGTCAAATGATTTGATTTATATACCCAGAGATAATGAAATTGCTGGTATGTTCCAACAATATACTTCTGGCGGTGTTACTTTTACAGCAGCTCAACAAGAAGAGGCTTTCTTGAAATTTATTAATCAAGACAAATATTTAAGTGAGCGTAAAGGTAAATATGCTGAGCGTAATGGTGTAGTTATGCCTTGGAGAAATCAATTTGATTTGAGGATTGTACAAGAAGTATTTAGAAATGTTGGTAAAACTAAAAATTCGGTACAGTTTACAGCAGACATATTTAATTTCGGTAACTTGTTGAATAAAAATTGGGGTGGTTTCGACCAAATAAATTCTTCTGCTATTTTGCAACCGCAAAATCAAAATTTAGTGTCTAACACTGTAAAACCAGTATTTAGAATGGCTTTGGCAGAAGGAAAATTGCCGGTGTCTACATATAGACCTAATCAATCAATAGGTTCTACTTATTATATGCAATTCGGTATACGCTATAATTTTCAATAGTTTCTAATATTTATATATTTAAAATCCCCAAGTTTTTGCTTGGGGATTTTTTTGTTTATGCCTACCTTAGAGCAAACCTCAATACCAAAACCATGGATCAGAAAATTATTAACCTGTACGACTCATATACCCACAGCCAAATTAGCCGTAAAGACTTTATGAAAAAGTTGGCTATTTTAGCAGGCAGCACCGCATTGGCTTTAACTATTTTGCCAAGCTTAGAAAGCAATTACGCTTCGGCAGCAACAGTAAAAGATGACGAAGTATTTAGTGAAGAAATTACTTTTCCAGGAGGAGAGGGGAATATGAAAGGCTTGTTTGCCATGCCTAAAAATAACAAAAAGAAATTGGGAACGGTAGTGGTTATTCACGAGAATAGAGGTTTAACGCCACACATTAAAGATGTAACTAAGCGTGTTGCCTTAGCTGGTTTTTTAGCTTTGGGTTTAGATGCACTTTCTCCGCTTGGTGGCACACCGGAAGACGAAAACAAAGGCAGGGAAATGATAGGCAAACTAGATGCTGAGAAAAACCTGCAAAACTATTTAAAAGCATTAGATTTTTTAAGAGCGCACCCAATGGGTAACGGTAAAACTGGGGTAGTTGGTTTTTGTTGGGGTGGCGCCATGGCCAATAAATTAGCCGTTGCCGATCCACTTTTAAATGCGGCTGTGGCTTATTACGGTTCGCAAGCAAAAGCAGCAGATGTACCTCAAATTAAGGCGAGCCTGCTGTTGCATTACGGAGGTTTAGACGAACGCATTAATGCTGGTATTCCCGCTTATGAAGAAGCGTTAAAAGCAAATAAAATTGATTATCAACTGTATGTTTACGAAGGGGTAAACCATGCTTTTAATAACGATACCGCACCAACTAGATATAACGAAGCAGCCGCGAAATTGGCTTGGCAGCGTACGTTAGATCTGTTTAAAAAGAAGTTGAAATAGTAACTGGGTTACCTATGTCATCGGCTAAGCATTTCTCTAGAAACTGGTAATCATGGTTTTTGACATCCGTTAGAATAGTTTGGGGTAGGGCAACCAAACTCCCAAGCAGGTGTTTGAAAGCACTATACAGACCTAATTTTTTTAAACTTCCTCTTTAGGTTTGTGTATTTTAGTTCAAATCTATTTTTTGACAATAGTAAACTGTTGCTTGGTGCAAAACTAGTACACTACAAATGTTAAAGTGGATAGGCGGTATCGCTTTTGGTCTCAGAAAGTACAAAAAAGCTCTGAACAGTAGTAATATTTGGCAATAGAGAGAGTTTATTGCGATAAAAATCATGATATGCATCCATATCACTGGTCGCAATTCTGAGGATGAAATCGAAAGTGCCTGTCATTTGGAAACATTCCATTACCTCTGGAAATTTTGAGACTTCTCGCTCAAAGGTGCCAAGCGTTTCGTGGGTATGGTCGTTAAGTAGTACCTGGCTAAAGGCTATTAAATTTCTATTTATTTTTTTGCGGTCTAATATGGCTACGGTTCGTTTGATGTAGCCTAGCTCTTTTAGCTTTTTTACACGCTCATGTATGGTAGTTACCGCTTTATGAACTTTTAACGCAAGCTCTCGATGGCTTAGTTCTGCATTTTGCTGTAATAGCCTAAGTATTGCGATATCTGTTTGATCAAGTTCTTTGCCTATCATAATGTTGTGCCGAAAAATGTTGTCATACATCTGTTATTTATGATTGTAACGACTGGTTAAAATTAGGTTTTTTACTAATATTTCCGAAAAATAATCGGTTTTTTTATCAAGTATTGTTTGTTAAATCGAATTGGTTGAGTTTTACCATTCAAATAATTAATGATGATTGAGATGATTTCTTCAGCTGTTCATTCTAAATTGAGTGATCTTTGGCATTTGGTTGGCAATACGCCAATGCTATCACTTCTTTATAAATACAAGGGTAAACCTGGTAGAATTTTTGTGAAGTGCGAACATTACAATTTAACAGGAAGCGTAAAAGATAGGATGGCACTGTACATCCTTACACAAGCTTACCATCAAGGTCAAATTAATCAAGAAGATGTAATTGTTGAAGCTACCAGTGGCAACACCGGAATTGCTTTCGCCTCGATAGGTAGGGCACTGGGGCACCCCGTTAAAATCATCATGCCTAACTGGTTAAGCAAAGAGCGTAAAGATATTATCTCTAGTCTTGGTGCCGAAATTATATTGGTTTCTAAAGAAGAAGGAGGTTTTTTAGGAAGTATTGCCAAAAGTGAAGCTTTAGCGGCTAAAGGTGGGGTTTTTCTTCCCAAACAATTCGAAAATTGCTATAATGCCGAGGCTCATGAAAGAACCACAGGAGTAGAAATACATAAACAGTTAGCTTCTGTAAATTTAGAAGTGGATGCTTTTGTTGCTGGTGTAGGCACTGGTGGTACAGTAATGGGAGTTGGAAATTACCTTAGGTCGCAAAATGCCAACGTTAAAATCCATCCTTTAGAGCCTGCAGAGTCGCCAACCTTGTCTACTGGGTATAAAGTTGGAAGCCATCGCATACAAGGTATTTCAGATGAATTTATACCAAATATTGTTAAGTTGGATGAACTTGATGAAACCGTACAAGCTAATGATGGCGACGCAATTATTGTTGCACAGAAATTGGCAAGCCAACTCGGATTAGCGGTAGGCATTTCTTCTGGAGCTAATGTAATTGGCGCCATAAAACTAAATGAGCAAATGGGCGGAAATGCCATTGTTGTAACGCTATTGTCTGATAGTAACAAGAAATACCTTAGTACCGACCTGGTAAAAGAAGAACCCCTAAAAGATGGTTATGTTGCTTGCGACCTAGAATTTTTAGGATATGAACCTATTTCTAGATTGTCAGATAACCCATTTAATCTATTGAACCTTTAATCAATACACATAAACCAAACACATTTTATGAAACTATTTTTAACCACAGTGATGTTGCTAGTATCTAGCTTTGTTGCCAATGCACAACTAGAGCAGCCTGTTACTTGGAGCTATGCTGCCAAAAAAATTAACCAAAAAAGAAGCCATACTTTATCTCAAAGCCAGTATTGAACCTGGATGGCACCTGTATTCGCAGAAAATTAAAGCAGGAGGTCCGGTAGCAACCACTTTTACTTTTACTCCATCAAAAACATACACTAAAAATGGAGTAGTGATGGAACCTAAAGCTATCGAAAAAGAAGAAAAGGTTTTTAACATGACTGTTGGCTATTTTGAAAACAGTGCAATTTTTCAACAAAAAATTAAGCTTGTAGGTAAAACTCCTTTTACGGTAAAAGGCAAGGTAGAATATATGGTATGTAACGATAAACAATGCCTGCCTCCAACAGAAGTTGAATTTAATATTCCTGTAAAATGAAAAAATACCTTCTTTATACACTCGTGTTCTTGTTGGTGCTAACCGTTGGGCAACAAATGGTTTACGCACAGCAGCCAGATACCAGTGGACTAGTGTTTACAACTATAGAAGAAGATGTTGTAGATACAGCGGTAACAGATACCATTTCTCAAGACAAGAAAAAGGAGGTATTAACAGCGGGCAAGGAAACCAATGTTTTGACCGAAAACGAAGCTGCCAAACCACTTTTCTCTATTTTTTTATTAGGTTTCTTCGGTGGACTTGCCGCTTTGCTTATGCCTTGTATTTTTCCGATGCTACCTATGACGGTAAGTTTCTTTACCAAAGGTTCTAAAGATGGAAATGGTGTAGCTAAGGCGCTCTTTTATGGCGCAAGTATTATTGTGATTTATGTAGTATTAGGCCTTTTGGTTACTGTACTTTTCGGGGCAGATGCGCTTAATGATCTTTCAACAAATGGTATTTTTAACTTCCTGTTTTTTCTTTTGTTGGTGGTATTTGCCGCTTCTTTTCTCGGAGCATTTGAACTTACATTACCATCTTCTTGGGTAAATAAGATGGATCAAAAGTCGGATAAAGGTGGTATGTTAGGCATCTTCTTTATGGCTGCTACATTGGCCTTGGTATCATTTAGTTGTACTGGCCCCATTATTGGTACTTTGCTAGTAGAAGCGGCAACTAAAGGAGCTTTGCTTGGCCCAGCGGTAGGTATGTTTGGTTTCTCGTTTGCTTTGGCCATTCCTTTTGCATTGTTTGCTATGTTTCCAAAATGGATGTCGGCATTGCCTAAGTCTGGGGGCTGGTTAAATAGCGTGAAAGTAGTTTTGGGCTTGCTAGAGCTTGCTTTCGCATTGAAATTTTTGAGCAATGTAGATTTAGCCTATCATTGGGGGCTTTTCGATAGGGAAGTGTTTCTAGTGCTTTGGATTGCTATTTTTGGTTTAATGGCCTTGTATTTATTAGGAAAGGTTCGGTTTAGTCACGATAGCAAGGTTTCCCATCTTTCGGTGCCGAGAACATTCATCGCAATTTTAACTATTGCCTTTACCTGTTATCTTATACCTGGCTTATGGGGTGCACCTTTAAAAGCTGTGTCTGCTTTTCTGCCGCCTATGGCTACGCAAGACTTTGATTTGAGTTCGATAGAAGCACCGAGCGCCGCTCATACAGATACTGCTCCTCGCAAGTATGGAGAACTTTTTGAAAAGCCGAAAGGTTTTAATCCATTTTTTGATTATGATGAAGGTATGGCCTATGCCAAAAAAGTTAACAAACCCGTAATGATTGATTTTACTGGACACGCCTGTGTAAACTGTAGAAAAATGGAGGCTAGCGTATGGGTTGATAAGGAAGTGGCTAAAGTAATTAATGAAGATTATGTGCTGATACAGTTATACGTTGATGACAAAACTGACTTGGCGCCAGAAGAGGTGTTTACTACGCCAAAAGGAAAAGAAATAAGTACAATTGGTAAGAAATGGAGTTATCTGCAAACCAGTAGGTTTAAGGCAAATTCGCAACCTTATTACGTACTCTTAGATCAGAATACTGAACAGCCTATTGTTGCCCCTAGAGGCGCAGATTATGATATAAATAGCTATCTCTCTTACTTAAAGAGCGGTTTATAACAGATAACAGCCAGACTTGCAATCGTTCTTTTAGGTGGTTAATAATTAATTATACAGGGTATTTCGGCAAGTAGTACCCTGTTTTTATTTGTATATTATTCCTTAGGTGCTTTTTTTACCGAGTGAACTGGCTGTTCACTTTGTTCTCTTTGTTTAGCAGGTTGGGTATTCTTTACAGGTTTAATGTTTCCGTCTTCAATATCTTCCTTAACTGAGTTTAGAGGTTTGATATTTTTATCTGTTTTTTGTGGGTCTTTTCCACCTTTTGTATTTCCTGTGATATTCATCGCGTATACGTTTAATATTCTATGGAATAACAAAATTAAAACGGAGAATGTTTGATGATGAGCAACGTTTTTGGGAATGAGTAAAGATTTTTTAATTCAGGTTTGTCAAGTATTATCATTCGATTTATTACTGACTACTGATCACTTGCCCCTAATCCCTAAAGTTCTATCCAATCACTTTTAGCAAAATTATTAAATTCTGTTCTGGTTGGCAGGTTAAGGTAGGGATAAGTTACTTTAGAAAGGTATAATCCGGTAGGTAAGGCAATATCAAATTTTTCGGGAATTTCTTTAGTAGAAAGATGATGCTCAAACTGATCTACACTTAATTCGTTTTTGCCAATTTTTAATAGGTTGCCTGTTAAAATCCTAATCATTTTACTTAAAAACCGATTGGATGAAATATGAAACCTAAAGTGTTGTTCATCTGCCGAGCAATACAATTTGGCATCCATTACATTGCAAATGGTATGTTCGTTTTTATCTGGTGCGGTACAGAAAGCTCGGTAATCTTTATACTTTGGCAATAGCGCTACTGCCTTTTTCATCTCTTGTACGTTCAGGTTTTTTACATCGTAGTAAGAGCTCAGCTGACCTAAAAATGGGTTTTTATAGGTATGTAAATAATAATCGTATTTGCGCTGAACGGCATCAAAACGGGCATGTTGTTTCCCATCCATAGGGATGATATCGAACACGGCAATGTTATGAGGCAAAATTCTATTAATGATAAAGAAGAGGTCGAAGTCTATATCTCGCTCAATATCAACATGAAAAAAATATTGACTGGCGTGTACGCTGGTATCTGTACGTCCGCAACCATTGATAGCTATGGGCGTTTTAAAAATATTGCTCAGCTTAGCTTCAATGGCTTCTTGTACGCTGTGTGCTTTTGGGTGCCTTTGCCAACCATTGTAGGTATGGCCATTATAGCCGATGTGAAAAAAATACCGCATCAAAAATTAAACGAATTTTTTCATCATTAAGCTGCAACCATAATGCAAACCATCATGAGATGCAATGAATTTAATGGCATCTTCGATTTTTTCTAACCTTAGGTTTTTGTAAGTGCTAAGTGTGTATGCGGTGTAATTGGCAAACTTATCTGCAGCTAAATCTGTTTCTAGCTGATCAATAGTATCTAACAAATAAGCTTTTAACTGGGCAATTTCCTCTGTTGAAATAAAACTTTCGGGCTTAGAGCCATTTCTGTATTTGTCTACCAAAGAAGTATTAATTACCAATTCGTTATTTGATAACTTATAACATAAAACTTGCTGACTAACGACTAAATGTCCAATTTGCCAAGCTAGATTGTTGCTAAAACCCACTGGAATTTTGTTCATTTGCTCGGTACTTAAACCTTCTGTTAAACTTAACAAGGCCTTACGGCTAGCTCTAATTACTTCAAATATCTTGTTCATCTTGGCAAAGATAAGTTTCTTTACGTTAGCATTGCGTAAATTGAAAATTTGAGTTCGATTAACATTTTTCGTTTTTAAAACACCCCGGTCTTCGACCACCCCTCTGAAAGAGCTATCGTGTGTACACAAGTCCGAGGGTTTGTCGTCATTCCCGCGTAGGCGGGAATCTTAAAGCGACTAAAGGTTATGTCCCTTGCATTAGGATTCCCGTTTTCACGGGAATGACGCATTATTCATAAGAAAGAGCAAAAGATGTGTCCACACGATAGCTGAAAGAGGGGAATGTAGGTCGCAATTTCCCTCCTTTGGAGGGGTGCCTGAAAGGCTGGGTGGTTAAAAATCCTAATGGACTGCTTAAGTACAAACCAATTACACTTTAATAATCGAAGGTTGCTATTGCTTAGCCAATATAAATGGAACTTAGAAAAGCAATATTTTTGCATTTTAAACCTGACAGTAATGAAAATACTTTTTGTGTTGGTGGCGTAAATGGTTAGCCAAGCGTTCGCAAAAAGATTGTAATGAATGGCAGGACTACATTTTTGTGATTTGTACTGCCCTTGCTTTTCAAGTCAAAAAAAACATCCGATGAATAATTAAAACCATCGGATGTTTTTGATGCGAAACGTATCACATCTCAAAAACTTATATTATTTAGCCGTTGTTGGCTTGGCATTTTTTACATAAGTGTCTAACCATTTATTGGTTTCCCAAAGCATGTGCAAAATATTTTCTTTAGCTCTGTAACCATGCGCTTCGTAAGGCAAATAAACAAAACGTGTGGTGCCGCCATGGCCTTTAACCGCATTAAACAAACGCTCGCTATTGATAGGGAAAGTACCTTGGTTATCGTCCATTTCGCCGTGAATTAGCAGGAGAGGAGTTTTAATTTTATCGGCATAGCTGAACGGGCTCATTTCGTAATACAATTGAGGTGCTTGCCAATAAGTACGGTCTTCGTTTTGGAAACCGAAGGGTGTTAAAGTTCGGTTGTAAGCACCACTACGGGCAATTCCGGCTTTAAACAAATTAGTGTGTGCTAATAAATTTGCAGTCATGAAAGCACCGTAGCTATGTCCGCCAACTGCCATACGATTTCTATCGCCAACACCCATTTCACTTAATTTATTAATAGCTGCATCGGCATTTAATTTCAATTGCTCTACAAACGAATCGTTAGGGCGTTTACCTGCTGCAGCAACAATTGGCATTTCGGCATTGTCTAAAACGGCATAACCTTGTGTTACGTAAAAAATAGGTCCGCCAGAGCTAATGGTAATAAACTTGTTCTCTGAACCTCTAATTTGAGCAGCATCGCTTGCCGAGTTAAACTCACGAGGGTAGGCCCAAATTAAAGTAGGTAGTGGTCCGTCTTTGTCTTTGTTGTAGCCTTTTGGCAGATATAAATCGCCAGTTAAATCTACACCATCGGCACGTTTATAAGTGATTTTTTGCTTAGTAACCCCATCCAAGGCCGTGTACGGATTAGTGAAGTTCGTAATTTGTCTATCTGCAACGCGAAGCACTAAGTTTTTAACGAAGTAATTAGGGACATCAGTTTTACTTTCTCTACGAGTTAGCAGTACCAACTTTTGAGGATCTAAAACATCGGTAACTACTTCGAAAGTACCTTCTTGGCAACGCCATAAAATTTCAGATTTTTTAGTATTTAAATCGAACTTAGCGATGAAAGGTAAATCGCCTTTTGGAGAAGCACCAGTGGTATTATTTAATAACAATTTAGTGCCATTATCTGTAGTTAAAATTACCTGACGGCCAAACTTGTTTTTCTCTGTTACTGGAGAACCAGGGTTATTGTAAGCATCGGTGGTATTTAACTCGTAAAGTGTTTCTAAAGCACCAGTTGAAGGATTAAATCTGCTTACTCTACTGCTTTGTTTGGTTCTAGACATTTCTCTTACCAATGCTAAGTTGGCATTTCCCCAGCTTACACCTGCAAACCGAGTTTTAGTTTTGAAAAGCTCTTTTTCAGCGCCATTAAAAGGTGCTTTCAATTCATAAACAGCGTCATGAAATTCTACATTTTTTTTGATTAAACCGCTATCTAATGGCTTTGCCCAAACTATTGTAGCAGCTTCATCATCTCTCCAATCGAAACCACGAGCTACGTTTTGTACGTTGTCGTATCCAGATGGGCGAACTTCTGTTGAAGGTAATTCAGCTAATACTTTAACTGTTTTTCCAGTTCTGTCTATCACTTTTACCGTAGATGGGAAGCCGTAAGCGGCCACTAAGTACGAAAAAGGTTTTTTAATGGTACGTACCATTAAATAGTTTTTATCTGGAGATAAACTTACCGTACTGTAAATTGCTGGAGCACCAATTGGCGTTTCTACACCACCTTTGTTTTGTACCAATTGTGAAGTGGCGAAGAACTCGAACAATTGCTCATCATAAGGCGATTTAATTAAATCTTGGATAGTTGCACTTGGAGCAACTTTACCTAAGTTTTCTTGTACAGTTGGACCTTTTGGCGCTAATGGGCGCTTAGGTGCTGCGCTTGCTGGCTTGGTAGCCACTTGGTAAAGCAATGTGTTATCGTCTACCCAAACTATACTGGAACCTAAAATTGCATTTAGTGGTTGTTTATTAATTTTGGTTGCCTTTGCAGTAGCTACGTCAATTACATACAAATCAATTCTATCTTGTGAAGTCTGCGTGAATGCAATTTTGGTTTCGCTAGGACTCCAGCGCACGTTGCCCGCAAATAATGTGGCTGGCAAACCGGTAACTGTACTGGTTTTACCAGTTTTGATGTTTTTTAAGCTAAAGCTGTTAACGTAGGTTTGTCTACTAGGAGAGTAATTGTTAGGGTTGATACGCATTCCAGCGATTTTGTACTCAGGCATCGCTAATTCCTCAATTGAAGGGTAAGGATTGCGATCGCTAAATAAAATCCATTCTGCCTTGCCATCTATGCTAACCCCTGGCGTAGGTTTGGCCAATAGCAAATCGGCCATAATTTTTGGTGGAGTTTGATAGGTTACTGCATCTTGGGCAAATGCGGTACCGCCTAAACCTACCAATAACAGGTTAAGTATAACTTTTTTCATTTTCAATATATAAAAGTTTAATTGATGATATAAACTTACATATTGAAAATGACTTTAGCTTTTTGTATCAAAAATTTTGGATAAGTCTGATTAAAGTTTCTTGATATCGATGACGTTTATTAGTCCATCGTTTTGATATAACATGTAGCAAGTTGCTGGTATAGGCATATCATTCTTACACTCTTTAGTAAGGTTAAAGCTTGCTAAAACTTTTTGTCCGTTTTCAGATGATGTAGTTTTATTTACATTACAAACCTTGTAAATTTTGTCCAATACTTGCAGATAAGTTCCCGTACAATTTTTGATAACTGTTGCATTAGCATAACTTTCTTTTTTGCAGCTAACTACGGAGCAGAAAACCATTACAAAAAAAAATGTATAAAGGCTTCATAAGCGTTAGATTTTTACAAGTGTAACTACAGCAGTTTTTTGGTTTGAAGTTGTAGCTATCACAACGTTTTTCAATTGAATTTGATAGTCTACACCGTTTAAAGTTATTGTCTCTTGCGTTGGCAATTTAACAAGGTTACATCCGCCAGTACAAAGTTTTATCTTGTTCTCAGTTTCGTTAGTTTTTATTAATAAGTCTGCAGCTGCATATCCTTCCCAAACACAGGTTACATTAACCGGGCAGCGACTGTCGATAAGGTTAGAAGCGGTAACTGTTAAAGTTTGGGTTCCGTTAGCAAAAGAAACAGCTGTGTTTTCAATCAATTGATAAGTTCCAGAAATATCCGATTTTCCTTTTTTGCACGAAAGTGTAGCAGTCATGATCATCAGAAATAAAGCTTTGACAAAGAACTTCATGATCATTATTTTTTATTATTTCTGTTAAAATTGAATTTAAGGTTAAGTCCTGCCGAGCTAATTCTCAGGTTCTTATCGCCCATGGTGTTAAGTGCAGGTTTATAATAAGGTTCGAAAATTAAAACGTTGTTGCCTATGCTTTGGTTAATACCAATTGCTATGATGGCACTATTAGCAAAATCAAATCCTTTTAAGTTACTCTCTTCGGTTTGGGTTTGGGTTTGCGCTTCTCCATTTCTATATCCGAAATTACTTAAACTGTAATTGTAAGTATATTTTTGGCTAAGGTAAGAACTAGAGTTGATGCCCGTTGAAATGTAAAAATCTTGTTTTTTACTTGGAAAAAATTTTAACACCATTGGTAAATCGATACTCAAAAGTCTGCCGTTGAAACTTAAATCGTTAGTAGCAGTGGCAGAATATGCCAAACCAGCTACAGGTGCATTCATGTCGTTTGTGTTACTTTTAGAAGCAAACATAGCTTGCGAAATTTCTGCAGGTACTTTGTTGTCGTAACTTACCTTATTCTGACTAATGCCAGCACCAAAGCTTAAAACCAAATTTTTAGTCACTTTTACGTTAGCATTTAAACCTACTCCAGCACTTAATTTTGCCTCATTATCATCATGGTAATTGAAGAAAGTTCCTGTAAATACATCAAATGTTGTTTTAGAGGCTCCACTTTTCTTAGTTTCTTTATTTGCGCTGTTTGCCAATAATTTACTTTCTTCCTTTAAAAACTCTTCGGTAGATAGCTTTGGCTTTAAAGGTTTCTCCGTTGGTTGCTCTTCTTCATTTAGTATAGCATTTGCTGTGACCTTGTCGTCTGTTTTAGTTACTGCTACTATTGCGGTATTTTTATCTACTACAGTTGGCTGCTTTGTTTGCGCTCCGTCTGAATTTGAAACCACTACATTCATTTCTTTTGTAGCATTTGCATCGCCAATGGTATTATGCTGAGCGATATATTGTTGAGCTGTATTTACAACTTTTTCTAGCTCGTCATTTTCATTTCCTGAATTTTTAGGCAGTGTATAGGTATTTGTTTTAATGGTGTCTAATTTTATTGCTGAAATATTATCTGCGCTGTTCGGCTTAATGCTTTCTGGTAATTGGTTTTCTTTTGGTATAGTTCCGGCTCTTAAAATTACTTTTTCGGTATCAAACGCATTACTAAAATACAAGCCAACAACTACCAATAAGGTAGCGGCAATACCAGTTAACCACCAAATCGGCAGTTTTTTATTTTCTTTCTCAGGATATTTTTTGCGTAACTCAGCCCAACCTTGTTCTTCCAGACCATCATTGTAGTCTTCAAAAACAGATTTAATCTGATGTACTAATTCTTCGTCACTCATTTTCATACTTTTATTTAGTGTAGATGGAGTGGGTAATTAACAATTGTTGCAAAGCCTGCTTAGCCCTAGTTAAATAAGTTCTAGAAGAACTTTCGGGGATATTTAGCATACTTGCTATTTCTTTGTGAGCGTAGCCGTCAATTTCATATAAGTTGAAGACCGTTCGTTGCATTTCGTTTAAATTTTTCATTAGTGCCAAAATATCTTGAGCGCTCATTTTATCTATGGCAGAGGTGTGTATCTGTTGCGGAATGGTTTCAGTTAGTTCTATGGCTTCACTAAATCGCATCGATTTTCTTTTATAATCTAGCGAAGTGTTTACTAAAATTTTCCTAAACCAAGGCTTAAAATCGTTTGCTTCGTTAAAGCTGTTGATAGATTTGAAAACCTTGATAAAACTATCGTTTGCAGCTTCCAAGGCATCGTCTCTATTGCCTAAATAACGAATGCAAATACCCAAAGCGTAGCCATAGAACTGTTTGTATAGCAATTCTTGTTGGCGTAAATTACCTTTTTTACAAGAAGCAATGAGCTCAACTAAGCTCTGGTTGTCTGGCATTCGTTATTTTTTCTTTAACTTGTATTGGTAGCTGTTGTTATTTGTCTCTTTACACAAAAAGCAAGAACTTTTTGTGATGCGTTTGGTTAAAACTAAATTATTGCCATTAATCTTATAATCATATTCGCCAGATAACAACAGCGCCCAGTCAAATTCTGCCGTCCAATAGTTTTCATCCTTAAATTCAACTACGTTATTACTTATTATTTTATACGTGCCACTACCCAGTTTATACCCTTCATTAACAGTAAATCTTCCGTTAGCAAATGCTATTTCTGTCGGCGCATTAATTTTTAAGCCATAAGATGAGGCATTAAAAATTCCATTATAGTTGCCTTCAAAATTTCTTAGCGACTGATCTTTTTCGCAAGCTGTAAGAAGAAGATAAAAAACTAAAAGTAGATAGGTTTGCTTCATCATCCTAATTTTCTAATCTATACGGCTTACTTCCATAAAACGCTACAAAGATTTTAAAATTAAGCTATTCTTTTTTATTTCCTTAAATTTGTGGCTTCAATAAAAATCGAAGCGTGTCATTAGAACAGTTAAAATTAAGTAAGCCATTGGTTTCGGCCATGAGTGCATTGGGATGTTTGTCGCCAAAAGAGGTACAGTTAAAAACCATGTCTAGAATTTTGGGCGGACAGGATGTAATTGCCATTGCCCCAGAGGGAAGTGGTAAAACAACCACTTATGTGTTGGCTACTTTAATGCGTTTGAAAACTGGCGGTGGCGATGCACCTAGGGCTTTAATTTTAGTGCCTACTAAAGAGAAGGTGTTAGAGGTATTGGATTACTTTAGTAAACTGAATAGAAACAATACCTTTAGAATAATTGGTATTCATGCAGATGATCCTATTGATACTCAGGTAGAAGACTTAACCGATGGCGTTGATATTGTTGTCGCCATTCCATCTAGAGCTAGGGCAATTTATTTGAAATTGGGATTAAATACCAATAAAATCCAGATGATGGTTTTAGATGATGCTTCAGATTTGGTAAAACAAGGCTTGCAGTTGCCAGTTAATGAATTGGCAAGAAGCATCCAAAAGTGTCAGCATTTGGTTTTTACCGAAGTGATGCATGAGAAGTTGGAGTATATGATCGAAGATTTCATGCTAATGCCAGCTACCATTGAAGTAGACGAATTGTTAGAAGCGGAAGTAGAAACTTATCCGCAAATGGTTTATCATGTGCCAAATTTTCGTACTAAGCTCAATTTGTTAAACCTGCTTTTAAAAGATACTGAGGTTTTTGATAAGGTAGTGGTGTTTGTCAATACTCGTTTAACTGCCCAAACTTTATCAAAAGATCTTTTTGATGGCAAAGCTGATGATGTTTTTGTTTATAAACCACTGTTTTTTGATGAAGCTGGGTTCGAAAGTTTAGAAGCTTTTAAAATCAATGACAAAGCTAGGGTGTTGATTGTAGCTAACGAAAATTTTGAAGAAGTAACTTTGAGTGGCATTCCATTTATTTTTCATTTTGAGCTGCCTGAAGATAGAATGCATTACATCAATAGGGTAATTAAAACGGAAGAGGTTGATTTGGTTTCTCTAAATTTTATTACCGATTTAGAATTGCCGGAGTTAAGAAAAATAGAGCAAGCTTTAGGGCAGAGAATTGAGGAAGCAGAATTGCCCGAAGATTTACTGATAGAAGATGTGAGCAAGGCCAATAAACAAAAAAGCAAGCACGCTAAAGAGTTAGAACGTGCCAAAGCTGAAGAAGAGGCTTTTAGAAATGCTGCTTTTCAACCTAAAAAAGAAAGTAATGCCAAAACTACCAATTATAGCAGTGGCGAAAAAGCGAAGATGAATAAGGCCAAAAAGCACGGGTAGTTCTCAGGTCGTTATTGCGAGGCGCACGAAGCAATCTTACAACGGTCGCTACTTATTGCTTTAAGATTGCTTCGTGCCTCGCAATGACGTGCTTATTAACTTTCTCATCCAACTATAGTTCTAAAGGTTAAGTTTATTCTAGGTTTACTGATCATTTTAGTAGGAGGTAAGCGATGCAACCAGTGTGTTTGTGTTTCATCCTTCATGATCAATAAACTACCGTGAGCTAACTGTAGTGAAACCGTAGTTTTATCCACTTTGTGTTTAAACGCAAATTTACGTTCTGCGCCAAAACTTAAAGAGGCAATGGCTCCGTTTTTCTTTAAATCTTTTTCGCCATCGCTGTGCCAAGCCATGCCCTCATTGCCGTTATGGTATAAGTTTAACAAGCAAGAATTAAAGGTTTCTCCACAGAGTTCTTCAGCTTTCTGCTTTAAAGTTAAAAGTTCGTTAATCCAAGGAAGGGCAGTTTTTTTAATGTTGGAGTAAGTATATTCAAATGGTTTTTCGCCGTACCAAGCAACTTTTCGTTTAGTTGTGATCAGCTTGCCAAAAATTATGGCTTGATCGTTTTCCCAAGCGATATAATTTAATAAGCGTTCATAGTAAAAATCAGCATCAGCTTTGCTGAAAATGGTACCATAGTAATTTACGGTTCCTTCTTTTGGGAGGAGGTTGGTTAATGGCGAGTGTTGGTTTGAGAATAAGTTCATTCTAGTGGCTAGGTATTAGGGTTTAGGTATTAGAGATTTGATTAGTCCGCTGATAATCTTTGCAACTTCTTCAGATTGTGATAAAAGTGTTTTGAAAGTTTTTTCATTAATATAACCCAGTCGTAGGCCTAAATGCAACATAGATCTAACTTCGCTATTTGATGCTAAGGCGATATAAAGGAACCTTTTAAATTCAGGCTTGGTAGCTCGATCAAAGCCCTCCGCAATATTGTTCGAGATTGAAACCGAAGCACGACATATCTGACTGCGAAAATCCCAATCGTTATTATTTTTAAATTCTTTATATACAATAACTGCGATGTCTTGTGCTTTTTGCCAAGCAATAACATCTTCAAAACATTTAATAGACATAGGTAGTAGTTTGATGTAAGAATAAATTTACTAAAAAAAGTCTTCACTAATACCTAACACCTAATCCCTAGTACCTAACCACTAACAAAAGCCTGCTCCCAACCAATAATCGCAGTTTTACGTGTATTTCCCCACATGTAGCCGCCAAAAGTTCCGCTGCTTTGTATCACTCTGTGGCAAGGAATTAAAAAGGCAATTGGGTTGCTGCCAATGGCGGTGCCAACAGCTCTAGAAGCATTTGGATTTCCAATTTCATTGGCTAATTTTCCATAAGTAGAAAGTTTTCCCATTGGGATTTTTAGTAGTGTTTCCCATACTTTCAACTGAAAATCAGTACCTTTTAAATGCAGTTTTACCTCGTTAAGTTTAGACCAATCTTTTTGAAAGATAAACGAAGCATTTTGCTGTAACCCATCTAGTTTTTCTACATATTTTGCATTAGGGAATTTTGCTTTAAGTAAAGTGAAAGCGCTTGGTTTATCTTCATAAAAAGCCATATAGCAAATGCCTTTGGCGGTAGATGCTGTAAGTAAATTTCCAAAGTGCGTGGCAGAAAAGCTGTAGTTAATCGTTAATTCTATACCCCCATTTTTATACTCTGCGGGTGTCATCCCTTCTATGTTCACAAACAAATCGTGTAAACGGCTAGTTCCCGAAAGTCCGGTTTCAAAAGCCACATCGAATAAATTAGCTTGCTCAGTTTGTAGTAAACTTTTGGCGTGGTTTACACTCACATATTGCAAAAACTTTTTCGGACTTACACCAGCCCATTCGGTAAACAACCTTTGAAAATGAAACGGGCTCAAATTCACTTTTTCGGCTACCTCATCTAAATTAGGTTGGTTTTTGAAATGCGTTTTGATATAATCAATGGCCTTGGCAATCCTCTGGTAATTTACTTCTTCTTGCGTGTTCATCAGCTTTAAAATTATACAAATATGGCGAGAGTAGATGTGTTTTAAAATCCGAAACTTGCTTTTTTTAAAACCACATAGGTACATCGCAATAATTATGTTTCTATGTGGTTTATTTTTAATTTAGAAGGTAATATGAAAGATCAGTTAATCGCAGATATCAAAACTACATTATCAAAAGCTAAGGTAGACCAATTGGCACAGAATGCTGGTAAACAAGCCAATGCCGTAAAAGAGATTATCGATTTAACTTTTCATGAAGAAGAGCAAATTGGCTTTAGAGCCGCATGGATTTTGGAGAACATTTATGCAAATAATCCTAGGGGATTTCTGCCTTATGTAACTCATTTTTTCGCTAATTTTTCTCGTCAAGATAACCTATCTGCCCGTAGGCATTTCAGTAAAATATTAGCTTTGCTAACCAAAAAGAATGCGCTGCCCGAAATCAAAGAGGTCATCGGTAATTATCAAACAGAAGAACTTGTAGAAACTGCTTTTGCTTGGTTAATTGATGAAAACGTGCCTGTGGCGATTAAATCGCACTGCTTAAATATTTTGGCTAATTTATCTATAAAGCACCCATGGATTAAAAATGAACTCATCGAAACAATGGATTACTTAGTAGATAGAGAAAGTATTGCCTTTTTTGCAAAAGTAAAGCAAATAAGAAAACAGTTAACAGGTAGATAGTTTTAGCCACAGATACACAGATTTTTTATTTGCTAAGTGTAACTTTTTAGCGTATAAAACCGTAAATAATTATATGATATAGTTTAAAGTGTATTAGCTTAAATAGAGATGTTGTGATGATCAATTTTCACAGATTTGATCTGTGCATCTATGGCAAACTCACTCTTCTACATACTCTAAAATATCCCCTGGTTGGCAATTTAAAACTTTACAAATAGCCTCTAAAGTGCTAAAACGTATTGCCTTAGCCTTTCCGGTTTTTAAGATAGAAAGGTTAGATAGCGTTAAATCTACCTTTTGCGAAAGTTCATTCAACGACATTTTACGCTTCGCCATCATCACATCTAAATTTACTACAATAGGCATAATTATATCGTTAGTTCATTTTCCGACTGAATTTCCAGCCCTCTTTTAAAAACTTGTGCAATAATAAAGATAATTCCCGCTAAAAATAGAAACTCGCCACCATAACCAAAATATCCGGAAATATTTGGTAAAGAAAAACCTCGCTTTAGGAGCTCTTTGCAATAAGATTGTCCACAAAGTTGCAATATCCCAACAGTTAATGCTAGATAGCTTATTTGCGCTACCCCTTTACAAATCGCTTTGCTAAAAGGCTCTTTTAAATTAATTTTCATTGAAATTTTAACTGCTAAGTAGGCCATATAAGTTTTCAAGGCAGGTACAATTAATAAAATTAATCCAATATTAAGATAGTGAAATATCCCCAAATTGTACAATTCTGAGATATTTAGCTCTAAATAAAGTTTTTCTGTAGGTATTGAGTTTCCAAGCAAGCCAACTATAAAAGAAAAAAGTATGGTACCGGTTTTAATGCATAAACCAATAAATACAATCCAGAATAACACGTTCATAATGGTTATAATTCTACTAGAAGTAGTGGCTTCTTGTTTAGTCATAAATTTAAAATTATATGCAATTATAAATAAATATTTATTGAAAAACAATAAATTTAAAGTAAGTATTCTCGAAATTTCAATTTTACAAGTTGTAAACATTTAAATCATACTTAAAACCTTACTTTTGGGCTATGAGTACTAAAGCAGCAATCTTATCGGAAATTATAAAAAATAGAAGAAGTGTTTTTCCAGAAAGCTACACGCATGAAGAAATACCTACAGCTATTATTGAACAGATTTTAGAAAGTGCCAACTATGCACCTACACATAAATTAACACAGCCTTGGCGTTTTACTGTAATTACAAAAGATGCCAAAGCAAAGTTAGGTGCCGAATTGGGAGCTATTTATCAGAGAGTTATCCCTAAAGAGAAGTTCTTACAGAAAAAGTACGATAGTTTTGCTCAAAAAACATCACAAGCTAATGTAATTATTGCGATCTGCGTTCAGTTTCATGAAGATAAAGTGCCCAATTGGGAAGAGATTGCAGCAGTAGCTTGCGCAGTACAAAATATGGCATTAACAGCCGAAGTTCTAAATGTTGGTGCCTATTGGAGTTCGCCACCTTTGATTGACCATTTAGGCGATTTCCTGGGTTTAAGCGAAAATGAAAAATGTTACGGTTTGTTCTATATGGGCTATCATAATGCAGAGCCTAGAGAAGCCAAACGTACACCAATGAGCGAGAAAGTGAAGTGGATGGAAGTATAGGGGACAGGGATCAGTGGTCAGGGATTAGGAGCTAGGAGTAGAAATAGTGTATTCAAATTTCAATAATCAATAACCAATTATCAATAACCAATTATCAAAGAGCTAGAAAATCTCCAACCATCAGCGGGCTAAAATCTGCGAACATCTGCGGGGAAATAAAAACCAATTTTCAATGAGCAGTTGGCAGTTAGCGTCTCAACAATTCAACAATTAACCAAATCAGCAATTAACCAGTTAACCAAAATTTGAAAGATCAACTATATCAGCTTTGCTTAGCATTTATTGAAAAACGAATAGCTACAGCAACCGAGGCATTGCAGCAAGCACAAGAGGCCAGTAACGACGATACTAAGAGCAGCGCTGGCGATAAGTTTGAAACTGGTCGGGAGATGGCACAGCAAGATATTAACCGTAACAAGCAATTACTAGCCGATGCACAGCAACAAAAATCTGTTTTGTTAACACTCGCTGATGTAGCAGAAACAACGAAAGCAAGAAGCGGAAATTTGGTAATTACCAATAACGGCAACTTCTATATTAGTATTAGCGCAGGCCAACTACAGCTAGCGGGCCAAACTTATTTTGCTATTTCTGCGGCTTCGCCCATTGGTAAAATGCTAATTGGTAAAGCAACTGGAGAACAGTTTGATTTTAATGGTAAAACTTATCTAATTAAAGACATTACTTAAAACTCTTTTTAATGCTGTGCATTAAGTTTTTAGCAGTATAATTTCCCGGATCAATAATTCTTCTGATGGTGTATAACGGATAGTTTTCATCCCTTTTGGTAGATAGAATAAAAGCTGCCTTAAAACCATGTTCTTTCAGTTTGGGTAGTAAACTTGCTTTGTAAACACCATAAGGGTAAGCGAAGTATTCTACCTTTTTCCCAGTAATTCTTTCCAATTTTTGGGTAGGTTCGTCAATCTGCGTTTTCCAATCTTCGTCTGTAAATTTTGCAAAATTTTTATGATCGTAAGTGTGGCTGGCAATCACATTTCCTTGATCAGCAAGTTCTTTAATTTGCTGGGCGTTCATGTAAGCAATTCTACCTTTTTTACCTATGGCAACCGTCATAATAAAATACAGGCCTTTAAAGCCATATTGTTTTAAGGTTGGATAGGCCACAGTAAATTGATCCAAATCTGTATCATCGAAAGTAAACATGATGGGTTTTTCTGGCAAGGGTTTTCCATAAGCCAAATAATCGTATAACTGATCTGGCAAGATGGAATGGTAACCGCTATCTGCCAACATTTTTACATGTTCCTTAAATTTAGTTGGAGAAATGATGTCGTCTTTCGCTCGTTTGCCATCGCTAGCAGTCCATTCTCTAATTTGATGGTAGCACAAAACTGGCACTTCTTTTTTTGCTAAAATTGTGGCAGCGTCGGCAGGTTGGATGCTTAGTTCTGCTTTAACCTGCTTTTTTACAGCTGTATCATTAGTGACCAAAGTAGTAGAATCTGTTTCAGCAGAAGTTGACTGACAAGCCGAAAATACAAAGGGGCATAAAAATGCCCCAAGTAAAAATCTTTTCATGGTTTAAAGCGTATTTAAAAACTCTTTACAATATTGTTGTGCAAAGTTTTTGGGCTCCAATGTCCGCTAGCGATAATTCTTCTCACACACATTAACGGATCGTTTTCATCACGCTTATCAGCTAAAGCAAATGCCATTTTAAAGCCCCTTTTCTTTAACTCTGGAAAACCTTCCTTGTTCCATAAGCCAAACGGATAAGCAAAGTATTCGATCTTTTTACCAGTAATCTCTTCCAATTTCTTTGTAGGCTTATCTAATTGTTCTTCCCAATCTTTACCTGTGTATTTTTTAAAGTTTTTATGGTCGTAAGTATGGCTACCAATGGTATTGCCTTCGTCTGCAAGCTGCTTAATCTGATCGGCGCTCATGTAGTTTACAAATTTTCCTTTTTTACCAATAGAAACCGTCATGATAAAATAAGCAGCCTTGTAACCGTATTTTTTTAAGGTTGGGTTTACTACCGTAAATTGATCTAAAACGGTATCATCAAAGGTCAACATGATCGGTTTTTTAGGTAACGGTTTGCCTTCGTTTAAATACGCATAAAGCTGATCTGGTAAAATGGTGTGGTAGCCACTATCAGACAACATCTTCATTTGATCTTTGAAGTTCTGTATTTCTACCGTATAATCTTTACCCATTGCACCATCGGTAGCTCTCCAGTTACGTACTTGGTGGTAACACAAAATAGGTACTTGCGGTCTAGCTAAAATGGTTTTGGCATCAGCTACTTTAATATTTTTGGTATCAATATGCGTAGCGTTATTTTCATTTGTTGCGGCTTCTGCAGAAGTTTCAACACTATCTTTAACATCGCTTGTTTTACTAGACTGCGATTTAGATTGGCATCCGACACCGTAAAATAGCGCCATTGCAATTAGAGGTAAGAAAAATTTCTTCATTAAGTACATTATAAGTAAGCAAAACTAAGCAATAACCTTATAATTGATAGCGGTGTTGATAAAATAATTGTAGCTATTTTTTATTCGGTTTTAAAAAATAATCAGTTAAAAAATAGAGAAGTTGATAAAAATGTCAACTTGTTTAATTTAAACCCAAACTCACTTAATTATTACATAAGAAACAACAGCAAGATTTCATTTTTGAATTAAATTAGCATTTTTAAAAACCACACTTAACTAATTTATAAGAATGAAGAAAATTTACTTTTTTTCTTTGTTGGGCTTACTTTCTGCAAGTAATGTTTTAGCGCAAACCAAAACCATTACCACTACAGAAACTGTTGAAGCACCGCAAAAAGCCAATTACCAACAAGCGGCAAGGTTTTCGCCAAGCAAAATCAAGAAAATGATTTACTCTACTGCTGTAGATCCGCATTGGTTAAAACAGGGCAACCGTTTTTGGTACGAATATGAAACGCCTAGCGGAAAAAGCTGGTACATCGTAGACCCATCTTCTAAAAGCAAAAAAGCACTTTTTGATGCTGAAAAACTAGCTGCAGAAATTACCTTAATTATACGTGATCCCTTTGATGGACAACATTTGCCCATTGAGAACCTGAAATTTAGTGATGATGAAAAAAGTATCACATTTGAAATTAAAAGTACCATTGAAGAAGTAAAACCTGATAGGAAAGACAAAAAAGCTGCAGATTCGATGCAGAAAAAGATCTTCAAGTTTCAGTATGAATTAGCTGGACAAAAATTAACTGAAATTAAAAACTACAAAAAAGCTAAGCCAAAACCAAGTTGGGGAGCTGTAGCGCCAGACTCGTCTGCAATTGTGTTTACCCGTAATTACAATTTGTTTTGGATGGATAAAGCCAATTATCAAAAAGCGTTGAAAAACGAAGAAGATAATTATTGTAGAGCATCAACTAACCAAAGAAGGGGTAAAGTATTACTCTTTTGGTAGTGATGGAAGCGGAGAAAATAACGAGGAAGTAATTAAAAACGATAAGAAACGTAGAAGAGCTTTCGTTTTGTGGTCGCCAGATTCTAAATATTTTGTGATCCAGCGTTCTGATAGCCGCAAAGTTAAGGACCTTTGGGTAATTAATAGTGTTTCGGCTGGCAGGCCAACGCTAGAAACTTACAAATATCAAATGCCAGGCGAGGCCGAAGCGCCAAAAGATGAAGTGTGGTTGTTTGATTTTGCTGCTAAAACTGGGAGAAAGTTAAATGTGGCTGCGTTTAAAGATCAAAGCTTAAATACTTACAGCAAGCCTGCACTTAATTCGGATAGGGACAATGAATTTCGCCCTGCGTTATGGCTAGGAGACAACAATAAGTTTTACATGGGCCGCACCAGCCGCGACTTAAAACGTATTGATATTTGTGTAGTTGATGTAAAAAGTGGAACGGTTAAACCTGTAATAGAAGAACGATTTAATACTTATGTAGAAGTGCAGCGCCCCGGTTTGGTAAACGGTGGTAAAGAACTAATTCACTGGAGCGAACGTGATGGTTGGGGCCACTTTTACCTGTTTGATGAAAACGGCAAGCTAAAAAATCAAATTACCAAAGGTTCTTTCCATTGCGAAGACATTGTAAATATCGATGAGAAAGCAAGAGTGCTTTATTTTACTGCCAACGGTAGAGAAGCTAAGGAAGATCCATATTACTATCACTTATATCGTGTAAATTTTGATGGTTCTGGTTTGAAACTGTTAAATGCTGGAGATTTTGATCATGCGGCAAGTATGAATGATGCTGGGCGCTTCTTCGTTAACAACTATTCGAGAGTGAATACGGTTCCAAAATCTACCTTGTACGATAACAATGGCATGAAAGTAATGGAACTGGAAACCGCTGATTTATCGTTATTGATGGCCGCCGGATACAAATTTCCCGAGCCATTTAAAGTTAAAGCAGACGATGGCATTACCGATTTATATGGCGTAATGTACAAGCCTTTCAACTTTGATGCAACTAAAAAATATCCTGTAATCGAATATGTGTATCCGGGTCCACAAACAGAAGCGGTAAACAAATCTTTCGGTAAAAGTATGGATAGAACAGATCGCTTGGCGCAATTAGGTTACGTTGTGGTTACCGTGGGCAATAGGGGCGGGCATCCGGCCCGATCTAAATGGTACCATACTTACGGTTATGGCAACTTGCGTGATTATGGTTTGGCAGATAAAAAAGCAACCATCGAGCAACTGGCAGATAAATATTCGTATATCGATGCCAATAAAGTTGGTATTACTGGCCACTCTGGTGGTGGTTTTATGTCTACCGCTGCCATGTTGGTTTATCCAGATTTCTTTAAAGTTGCAGTTTCTAATGCTGGTAACCACGATAACAGTATTTATAACCGTTGGTGGAGCGAAAAACACCATGGCGTAAAAGAAATTGTTTCGTTAAAAGGCGATACTTCTTTCAAGTATTCGATAGATAAAAACCCAGATTTGGCAAAAAACCTAAAAGGACATTTGTTATTGATGCATGGCGACGTAGATAACAATGTACATCCGGCGGGAAGTATTCGCGTTGCCAATGCTTTAATTAAAGCGGGTAAACGTTTCGATTTTATTTTGGTTCCTGGCCAGCGCCACGGTTTTGGCGACATGACAGAATACATGTTCTGGCGTTTGGCAGATTATTTCAATAACCACTTGTTGGGCGATTTTACGCAATCTACCAACGTAAATATGACCGAAATGGACAGGGAAGTAGAACGAAAGAATTAATTAACCCAATTTAGCTATTGATCCTCGGTAACTCGTTTATCGAGGATTTTTTGTTTTCGAAATTATGCGTTGTTTCGTTTTAGCTTGACAGTTAACGGTTTGGGTATTGGCGTAGTGGCGGATTTTTAGCACAAAAGTTCAATCGAAGAACTTCAGCCCCGCTTTTGGCAATACCTTGTGTTTGTGGAGTTGCAAGCCGAATGTTGTGGCAGGGCAACCAAGTTTAAGAAACTGGACGATAGTGTCCACAAGGCTTTGTACGATGAGATGCACGAAAAATTGAATCATAGCCCAAACTACATCCGTTTTCTGGACAAGCGGCGCAGTTTCCGTGTGAGCCTGTTCTGGGTACATTGCTTAATTACCACAACATGAAAAGGGTAAACACAAGGGGTATAGCAAATGCGAACAAACACGTTCTAATGGCGGCCCTTACGTACAATCTGAAGAAATACCTGAAGTTTATCAGCAAAAAAGTTTACCGCAATGCGCAAATACTAAACCTGCCAAAGGGAGAGTGCTGGTTTTTCGAAAACAGCATTAACTGGGCCTACATATCTTCGAATTGAGCCCTTCAAAAAATCGAATTATTTTCTACCATCAAAAAAACAAACACGCTTAAATCGCTCCAAAATAGGTTGCTTTTTGTGCTGATTTTTGGATTGTTATCGAAAATGCAGGGTTGTGCAACAGTTACCCTTGTTAGCGGTTCGTTTTTTTGTCATTCCACTCTTTTATATGTTCTTCAATTCGCAATTTGTCAATTGGTAGTCTTTGCTCAAATGTTCCAAGCATCTTCAAATAGTCTGACTTAGAAAAATTGAATTCTCCAAACTTGTCAAACCATTCTACTGTCGAGCCAACTTTTTCCGCTTCCCATTCTTTCGTTTTGTCAATACCTATTGTATGCTTCCCCGAAATTGGTCCGATTAAAAATAGAAAAAAGACACTATTTTTAATTAACAATTATGAAAACAACACAATTTACAGAGGCACAGATTGTTTCAATATTGAGACAGCATGAAAAAGGCGTTAAGGTAACAGATATTGCCAGAGCAAACGGCATATCAGAGAAGACCTTCTATCGATGGCGAAGCAAATATGGCGGGATGGAAATTAACGATCTCAAACGCCTAAAGGAACTTGAGGCAGAAAACTCCAAGCTGAAACGGATGTATACCGATCTGGCACTTTTGAACGATGCGCTAAAGGATCTGATTGAAAAAAAGCTTTAGCGCCTTGCGATAAAAAAGAAGCTGTTACTTTTCTGCTTGTCGAACATCAGATCAGTAAGCGCAAGGCTTGTGATAGCATTAAAATCTCAAGAAGCAGCTTCAGTTACTTGGCCCGCATAAAGCAGGATGACAAGTACATTGAACTATTAAATGGTTTGACAGAAAAGCACGTAAGCATAGGTTTTTGGCAATGCTACCATCGGATAAGAAAGTCAGGGGAAATGATCAACCATAAAAAACTCTACAGGATTTACACCGCACTAAAACTGAACATAAGAAGAAGGGCTAAAAAAAGATTGCCAGCAAGGGTAAAACAGGCTTTGTTCCAGCCCGGCAAAATCAACGAGGTCTGGAGCATAGATTTTATGAGTGACAGCTTATGGGATGGCAGAAAAATAAGGTTATTGAACGTGATTGATGATTTTAACAGGGAAGTTTTAACGATAGAAACAGACACATCGCTGCCAACATTACGGGTAATAAGGAGTTTGGAAGAAATCGCCCAGCAAAGGGGTTATCCCAAAATGATAAGGGTTGACAACGGGCCAGAATTTATTAGTGCAAAACTGGATATTTGGAGCAAGGAAAATAAGATCCAACTTGTGTTCATTCAGCCTGGTGAGCCCACGCAAAATGCTTATATCGAAAGGTTAAACGGAACTTTCAGAAGGGATATATTAAATGCCTACGTATTTAAATCAATTCAGGAAGTAAGAACAATAAGTGAAGAATGGATGAATGACTATAACTATAGTAGGCCACATAGAGCACTCAAAAATAAAACACCAATAGAATACAAATTATGCCAATAAATTCTATTTTTGATTGGTACGAAATTTAGGGAAGCACACACAATTAACCACGTCACCCGCCATTGAGCCAAGCGCCTGTTAGCTGTGGTTTTTTCTTCTGTTGTCATAGTTTCCAAGTTTTAATTGTCCCGTCATACGATGCACTTAATATTGTCTTGTTGTCTAAAAGTTCGATTGATTGCACAAAATTTTGATGTTCAAGTTCTGAAATTAGTTGTCCGTCTAAACTCCAAATTCTAACTTTATTATCTTCTCCACCTGTTGCAAACCGTTTGTCGTCAATAAATTTAATTGTTCTAATAATTCCAATATGTGCCTTGAATGTCATTATTTCTTGTTCTTGGTAATTGTCGGTCAAAGTTCGGATAGAAATTTCACCATTCAAACTTCCGCTGATGAGTTGTCTTGTTTGCTTATTGTAAGCAAGACTAATAATTGGGTCGCTTTCTTGAAAAGTATTGATTGATTTTTCTATTTCGCAATTCCATATTTTTATTGAGTTGTCTTCCGAACTTGAAGCAATAATGTTTTCGCCAAGTTTTATGACTTGCCAAACCCAATTTGTGTGTTCTTTAAAAGTTCTTAAAACAGTTCCGTCAAGTTCAAATATTTTGATGGAATTGTCTCCACTACTTGAAGCGAAAGTGTTGTTGTCTAAACGGCACAACGAAAGCACAATTGCCGAATGAGCTTTTATTTTATTTAATATTTTGTAGTCTTTCCAAACGATTACTTGTCGGTCTCTTGAACCCGAAATAAAAATGTCGTCATTCATTTTCTCAATACACAAAATCGAATTTTGATGTCCTTGCAGAGATTGCTTTTGTTCTCCTGAAACAGTCCAAGCCTTTATTTCTTTGTCCCTGCCACCACTTAGAATTGTGTTGTCGTCAATTTTGAGTAGTGACCATATGTAGCCCAAATGACCAGTAAAAGGTTCTTTGCTAATTTCGGTTTCTTTTTTTGAATATAGAATATCGCTTCTTAAAACAAATTTTTCGCCTTTCGTTAAAACTTCTCCTTCGTGCCAAACATTGTGGTCAAAAACAATTAGGTCGCCTTGTTTGGGAATGTATGAAGCCCAAATTTCATTCGTTTCCTTTGTTTTGAAAAATAAAGTTCGTCCACCTTCAAATTCAGTTGCACTGTTCAAATAAATCATAAACGTCAACTTTGATTGGGTTGTGTCGTTTCGATAGTGAACACCATCAAGATGTCTGTGGAAATATTGGTTAGCTGAATATTTGCAAAATCTAAGTCTGTTATTCAATTCTTTTAAATGCCAAACTCCATTTTCGGCTTGAATAACTGAGTTTATTTCGATTGTCTCAGGCAGATAAGGTTTTACTTTTTCAAAGAGTTGGTTAGCTAAAGCATCATTGTCCATTACAAATCTATCGTTGTTCCTGTAATAGGTTGGATAATTTAAAATAGCTTTTTGAAATGAGTTTATAATGTTCGTATTCAATAATTTTTCGCATTCAGTTTTTGAAAAAAGAGATGGAATTACAAAACAAGTAAAGTTTGTATCCTAGTAGAATATTCTGTATTTCAATTTTAGATGTTATCAAAGTAATTCTATTTCCTTTTGTATGTTCTGTTTGGCTTGCCTTTCAAATTTCTTGTAAAAAAAGTCCGTTTTAAATATTTTGTCCATTGACAAAAAATGATTTAAAACTTTCTTTCGTCCTGGATTATAAACGAAATCAGAATAAATCGAATATTCCTTTCTTACGTTTTTATAATACAATGAATATATTTCCCAATTCTGTCCTAAAATAGAAAGGTCGGCATCAGTAAAATAATTTGTGTCGCTATCAGTTGATTTTATATGTGATTTTGTTGCTAAAATTTGGTTTTTGCAAAGTTCTATTGTATCAAGAGAAACCGAAATTTGCTTCAGCCGTTTTTCAGCAAGTTCAGCACTTTTTTCTTCATTGTCTGATTTCAGAGAATTGGAAACTATGTCGTGGTAATAAAGAGTAAACAAAATGGTGTTCCAATTTTGTATTTCGTTTTTCACTTCTGTCAGTTGCGTTAGTAGGTTGTCAAGGTGATGTAAAGTATGATAATGTCTTTTTTTGCTTGAATAGTTTTTCTCGATTTCAGTCCATAGTTCGTTTGTCAGACTGTCGCTGTCTGTGTAGTTTGTCAAAAGTTCTATGAATGTTTCTTTTAGCACGGTCGTCTTTTTTAAAATCACAGCTAACGGTTCGGGTATTGGCGTTGTAGGGGAAATCAGGGAACGTCAGCCCAACCCAGTACCAATGCTAAATTGAAATACAAATGTTGAGCCTTTGACTGTCAGCCCCTATAACGCCAATACCTTGTTGGGCGTAGTTGTTATTTTCGTTTCGCTCTGTCTGCAATTAGCTGTTTTATAAATTCAGGAAGTTCAATTTTGTTATGGTCAGCTATCACTTTCAAAGCATCATAATATTTGATTTCGTCACCGTTCCATTGAAGGTCAAGTCGTCTAACTTGTTCCATTGCAATATGGTTGTAGTTTGCTGGGCTGCCCCAATAGCATTGCATACAAACTGGTGGTTTCTTCTCCGTTTTCCAATTGTCGCAATGTTCACAACTCCATGATTTTGCTCGGTTGCAAGAACCACACAACAACATAAAATGTTCAGGCTCTCGGTCTGTTGTGTCGCCACCAACTTCATACGGAACTCTGTGGTCAACTTGTAAATAACGTTCTTCAAATTGTCCGTTACAAACTTGGCAACGTCCGCCACAAGCTATAAATAACGAGTGTTTGAAGTCTTTTGAAAACAAAATACGTCCTGCAACTCGGTTGGTTTGTAAAGATGCAAGGTCGCCAAACTTATAAGCCGCAATTGATTTGTCGTCTCTTGATTTTATCTTGAAAGTTTCAAGCGGTATTCCTGCCTCACGAACATCTCTTGCCGCTCTTGGTGGATGATTATAGCCATAAGTTTTTTCAAGGTCTTCAGTTGTAATGAAGCCGTGAGCCAAAATATGGTCAATAACAACTTTTGCTCTTTTGTTGGTGATGGATTGAACGTATTCCAAAAATTCTTTGGGGTAAACTCGTTTTTGTTCTGACATTAGTTTGCAAAAAGTTCTGTTTGATAATTTTGTTTTCCTGTAACTTTCTGCAAGTCAATTTTTGAAACCAAAGCTGGCGATAAAAAAACAGCTTCGTATGTTATTTCACTTCTCTTTAAAAGTGTAGCTTGTGATGAACGCCCTGCATTGATTTCAATTTTTGTCAAATTGAGATTGTCAGGCAAAGGGCTACCATAAGTTTTGTCGCCTGTCCGTCCGTCATAGCTTAAAATGTATGGTACATTGTTATTGTTCAATTCAAAAAGCGAAACAACGAAGTTGTCAAATTCAATGTTGCCTGCGTAATTAAAACCACCATTTACACCCGTGCCTTGGTAGGGCGGGTCCATGTAAACTAAATCGTCTGCGGTTGCAAGGTCAAGCACATTTTGATAGTCTGTTGAATGAAGTTGAATTTTGCCTTTCAATAATTGCGAAACTCTTAAAATGTCATCACGCATTAAAGAAGGGTTTCTTCCTAAACGTCTTTTGTCGGGGCTTTGGTTAAAACCGCCTTGTGCATTGTAGCGAACTGCTGCTTTTACACATTTCGCTAAAAGAAATAACAAATATTCGGGTTGTTTTGTATCGTTAAACTTGTCTCGTATTTCGTAATAATATGCTTCTTCGTTGCCTAATTGTCCGTGCCAAATGTCGTGGTAGGATTTTACCATTGATTTTGGGTTATTGATAATAGTGTCCCAAAGATTAATTAATGGCTGATTAATGTCGTTGATGACAAAACTATTAGCTTTAAAAAAGTAAGCGGAAGCAATAGTTATAGCTGCCGAACCTGCAAATGGTTCAATAAGGTTGTCAAAATTGTCAGGAAACATCCGTAAAATTTGGTCAGCCAAATTTCTTTTGCTTCCTTGATAAGGTATAGGATGTGGTAATTTCATTGTTATGTCAAATTAATTGTCAAATATAAACATTTTGTCGGTCTGTTGATGTCTGCACGATGGTCGTGTACAATTACGCCCAACGTCCTGGCGCTTGGCGAAGGTGGCGATTTTTACCACAAATGTTGATGCGGAGAACCAAACTTTGATTAACCACAGATGTGTCTGCGGAGCACTGAACCGCCACTTTTGCCAAACGCCTGTTAGCACCAGTTTTTATTCTTCGTGTGTGTCTAATTTCCATTTTTTATCACCCCTAATTTTTTTCCAGTCCCAATATGTTTCGTAAAATTTGTCGTGTAACCAATCGTCCACAGGTTCAGAATTTTCATTAGGTTCTTCATCTATAACTTTTAATCCAGTCCAATCGTCATTGTCATTTTTTGGGAAACCAGTTCCGTCAAATAAGTTTAGCATATTGAAAACAATACCTGCTGAATTGTCCGCAATTACCTTTCTTAAAGCATTTCTTAAATGTTCATTATTGTCAAGTTTTTTGAGTTCGTTAATCTCTAATTCTGTTAAGCCACAATTAGGCGGGTATGTCAAAAAATTAAAATCTTTTTTGTCAAGAATGTTAGTCACCAAAGTGTCTGCATATTCTTCTATGTCTTGATGTGTGTCAAGCAATAAAGTCTTTGCGTTATTATTTGAAAGGTCCATTATTTTACTATTTTTTCAATTGAAGGTTTGTCAACAAGCAAAAGTTCTAATATTTTCTTCGCTTTTTCTTTGTCAAGGATGAGAACTTTGTCAAATTCGTCCATAAGTCCGCAGACATAAAGTCGTTCGTTAACGGTCATTCCGCCAAGTCCTTCAACTTTACTAATTGCCTTAATTATTTCCTGTTCTGTCATTGTTGTCTGTCGTCCTAAAATTGGTGCTAACTTACTTATACCCCTCATAAAATGGCGTCAAGTCAACCAAATATTGTTGGCTTTGCGCTATAAGTACAGGGTTTTGCTAAATCAAATATATGTTTATTCGTTTAAAATTGATAGGCACATGACCATTTTTATGAGCGCCACAATACAAGTATCTTATTAATGGAAAGGGATAAAGAAAATTATAAGCTGCACAAAAAAAGCCCCGATTTTCATCGAGGCTTTTGCTATAATTTTGAAATCTTATCCTTGATTATTCTTTTTACCAAGAACCGAGTTTTTCTTGCCATACAAGAAATAAATCGCTACCCCTAAGCCCATCCAAATAGCTAACCTAACCCAAGCTTCGATAGGTAACGAATACATTAAGTAAACGCACACTACAATACCTAAAATTGGTACTAATGGTACTAATGGAGTTCTAAAAGGACGCTCTCTATTAGGATCCGTTTTACGTAAGATCATTACACCAATACATACTAATGAGAAAGCCAATAATGTACCAATTGATACCATGTGACCTAAATCTGTTACTGGAACAAAGCCTGCAAATAAACTTACAAATACCATGAAAAAGATATTGGTTTTCCATGGAGTACTGTATTTTGCATGGATGCTACTAAAGAATTTTGGCAATAAACCATCTTTAGACATGGTGTAGAATACCCTAGATTGTCCCATTAGCATTACTAGAATTACTGATGTGTAACCCGCTAAAATAGCAATGATTAACCCCATTTGTAACCAGCTGTAACCTGTTACTTTAAATGCTGTAGCCGCAGGAGATGCATCACCTTTAAAGATTTCGAAAGGAACTAAACCTGTCATTACGTGAGCAAATAGAACGTATAAAACGGTACAAACTGCTAACGAACCTAAGATACCAATTGGCATCCCTTTTTGAGGATTTTTAGCTTCTTGAGCTGCAGTAGAAACGGCATCGAAACCAATGAAAGCAAAGAAAACTAATGCTGCACCAGATGCGATACCAGAAATACCAAATTCGCCATAAACACCAGTGTTTTCTGGAATGTAAGGGGTATGGTATGCAGGATTGATGAATTTCCAACCTAAGCCTATAAACAATAATACTACGGCAACTTTAACAATTACCAAGAAATTATTTAAGCTTGCAGATTCTTTTGTGCCACGCATTAATAACAACGAAAGTAATGACACAATTACTATGGCTGGTAGGTTTATTCCTCCACCATCTACTTCTGCAAATGATTTGCTGAGATAAAGTGGCATTTCTACTCCAAATTCATGCAGTAGCTTATTAAAATATCCCGACCATGATACGCCAACTGTGGCAGCACCGAGAGCATATTCCAATACTAAATCCCATCCTATGATCCAGGCCATAAATTCGCCCATAGTTGCATAAGAGTAGGTATATGCACTACCCGCTACAGGTATCATAGAGGCAAATTCTGCATAACATAATCCAGCAAAAGCACAGCCAACAGCGGCTAATACAAATGATAGGGTTACAGCAGGACCAGCGTGCTCTGCAGCAGCGATACCCGTTAAGGAGAATAAACCTGCACCAATAATAGCTCCAATACCTAATGCTACAAGACTTCTATTGCTCAAGGTACGTTTGAGAGTGCCCTCACCACTTTCTGCCGATTCGGCAACAAGTAAATCAATAGGCTTCTTTAAATTCATAAATTAATAAAATTAGTTGAGTTAGTCTGTTTGTTGATTTTTATGACGCACCAAACCTAAAAAAAAATATCTACAATTGAAACCGAGATGTAAATAATATTAGTGCATTAGTTTTGCCTGAGCGCCATTATGCGGTCATTATTTACATCGAGCTCTCATTAACCTTTAAAAAACATGTACTTAAGAATGAAAAAAGGGATTTTGTGAAAAATCCCTTTATCTAGTAACAATTTTAATGCTTAATAAGTGTATCTGTTTCGTTTACCAATGTATCCACCGTTTCATTGCCCAATGAATCAACACTTTTTTGTATGCGGATTTCTTTTTTTATTTCCACACCGCTATTGGTATTTACCTCTGTTGCGCTAATGGCAATGTAGGGTGCAATTACTAAAGAAACTATAGACATCAACTTAATTAGAATGTTCATTGACGGACCAGAAGTGTCTTTAAACGGATCTCCAACAGTATCTCCAGTAACTGATGACTTATGTGGTTCAGATTTTTTATAGTACATTTCTCCGTTAATTTCTACCCCTTTTTCGAAAGATTTTTTTGCATTATCCCAAGCACCACCAGCGTTAGATTGGAAAATTCCCATCAATACACCAGATACCGTTACACCTGCTAACAGCCCGCCTAATACTTCTGGACCAAACAAAAAACCTACAATTACAGGTGTAATTAAAGCAATGGCTCCAGGCATCAACATTTCTCTAATAGAAGCTTGTGTTGAGATGGCCACGCATTTTTCGTACTCTGGTTTGGCTTTGTATTCCATTATACCTGGAATTTCCCTAAACTGCCTACGAACCTCTTGTACCATATCCATAGCGGCTTTACCAACTGCTTGTATACAAAGTGCTGAGAATACAAAAGGAATCATTCCACCAACGAATAAGCCCGCTAAAACAGGTGCTTTATAAATATCGATGGCAGAAATACCAGCAATACCTACGAAGGCTGCAAATAAAGCTAATGAGGTTAAAGCCGCCGAAGCAATGGCAAATCCTTTACCTGTTGCAGCTGTAGTGTTGCCTACGGCATCTAAATTATCGGTACGTTCACGTACTTCTGGTGGCAATTGGCTCATTTCGGCAATACCACCAGCGTTATCTGCAATTGGGCCAAAGGCATCGATAGCTAATTGCATAGCGGTGGTAGCCATCATACCTGCGGCAGCAATAGCCACACCATATAAACCTGCGAAATAATAAGAAGCCATAATTCCGCCAGCTAAAACCAAAATTGGAATAACGGTAGATTTCATCCCTACAGAAAGACCAGCAATGATATTGGTGGCGTGGCCCGTAGAAGATTGTTGGATAATGGAGTTAACAGGTGCTTTACCCATTGCAGTATAGTACTCGGTAACGATACTCATAATGGTACCTACTACCAAACCCACCATAATGGCGTAAAAAACATTCATGCTCGAAAATTCGTAACCACGTAAGCTCAAAGTTTCGGGCAACATCCACTTTACAATAAAGAAAGAAGCAACACCGGTAATGATAATTGAAGACCAGTTGCCTAAGTTGAGTGCATTTTGTACGTTAGATTTTTCGTCTTTAATGGTTACAAACCAAGTACCAATAATAGAGAAGATAATTCCAAGACCGCAAATTACCATTGGTAAAAGGATAGGGGACATGCCTCCAAAATTATCATTTACTGTAATTTCTTGCCCTAATACCATGGTTGCGAGAATTGTAGCTACATAAGAACCAAATAAATCGGCACCCATTCCAGCAACATCGCCCACGTTATCGCCTACGTTATCGGCAATAGTTGCTGGGTTACGCACGTCATCTTCTGGAATACCTGCTTCTACTTTGCCCACTAAATCGGCACCAACATCGGCAGCTTTGGTGTAAATGCCTCCACCTACACGAGCAAACAAGGCAATAGATTCTGCTCCTAAAGAAAATCCAGTTAATACTTCAATGGCAGTTTTCATTTCGCTGCTATTGGCGCCTATTACGTTAAAATATTTTAAGAAAATAACAAATAAGCCGCCTAAACCTAATACCGCCAAGCCAGCAACGCCTAAGCCCATTACCGTGCCGCCTGTAAAACTTACTTTTAATGCTTGTTTTAAACTGGTTCTGGCTGCTTGTGTGGTTCTTACGTTGGCTTTAGTGGCCGATTTCATTCCAATATATCCTGCCAATGCAGAAAATACTGCGCCAATAATAAAGGCAATAGAGATAACCCAGCTAGAATGAATAGGTTGGCCGTTAATTTCTGATACTGTTCCAGAATAAGCTAAGAGGGCGGCAGCAAACACGGCAAAAATACTCAGTACTTTCCATTCTGCCTTTAAGAAGGCCATAGCGCCATCGGCAATGTAGCCGGCAAGTTCTTGCATGTTGGCGTCGCCGGCATCTTGTTTGTTAACCCAAGCGCTTTTTACAGCCATTACCAAGATGCCCACCAGACCGAGTAGGGGAATTGCATAAATAAGATTGTTTTGTAAAAACTCCATAGTTCAAATTTATATTTAGTGGTTTAGTTGATTAATCGAAATACAAGGTAGTAAAAAAGATATTTCATTGTCAAAATATTTTTATGTTGCCTTAGAAAAAAAATAAGCCACAGATGCACAGATATTTCTGTAGAAATCTAATAGAAAAGTTAATCTGTGCATCTGTGGCCTAATTTCAAAAATTAAATATCCTATCTGTGGCAGAGAACTCAATTTATTGATCTCTTTTTTTATCTTAGCTTTTCACAACCAAAACAACTAAACTAAACAAATGGAAAATCAACAAGAAGAAGTTTCTTCTAAACGAAAATTAGGTCTTTTTGATGGCGTAATGCTGGTAATGGGCTCAATGATTGGCAGCGGTATTTTTATTGTAAGTGCCGATATCATGCGTAACCTAGGTTCGGGTTATTGGTTAGTTGTTGTTTGGCTCATTACAGGGGTAATGACTGTTGCCGCTGCAATTTCTTACGGAGAGCTATCTGCCATGTTCCCTAAAGCGGGTGGACAGTACACCTACTTGAAAGAGACTTTTGGCAAAATGATGGGTTTTCTTTACGGGTGGGGTCTATTTGCCGTAATACAAACTGGTACCATTGCCGCTGTAGCTGTTGCTTTTGGTAAATTTACCGCTTATTTGATACCTGCATTAAATGATGCCGCACCAATTTTTCAAAGCGGTAGCTACAAAATTACTTGGATACAGATTTTGGCTATTGGAGTAATCTTGCTCCTCACTTATATCAATACAAAAGGGGTTGAAGGAGGAAAATTATTACAAAATTTGTTTACTGGATCTAAGATTGTGGCGTTAATTGGCCTTATTGTGCTTGGTTTCTTTTTAATTAAAGATAGCTTTTGGTCTGAAAATATGAGTTTTGGTTGGGACGCTTTCAATAATCTCAATACAGACAATAGTGGAAGCTTTTTAAAAACTGGATGGGAATCTATTTCCGGAATGGCCATCATGGGAGGAATTGCGGCTGCCATGGTAGGTTCGGTATTTTCTAGTGTAGCTTGGGAAAACGTAACCTTTGTTTCTGGAGAAATCGAAAATCCGAAGAAAAATGTGGTGCGTTCTATGGTTTTGGGTACAACTGCTGTAATGGTACTTTATTTATTGGTTAACTTTGTATACCTAAACGCTTTAGGCAGAGATGCTATTGCATTTGCGCCAAATGATAGGGTAGCTGTAACAGCGTCAGAGCAAATTTTTGGCGGTACAGTGGGTACCTACATCATTGCTATTTTAGTGATGATCTCTACTTTTGGTTGCGTTAACGGAATAGTATTGGCAGGTTCTAGGGTATTCCAGACCATGGCTAAAGACGGAATGTTCTTTAAAGCCGCTATAGAAAATAATAAAAATGGAGTTCCAGAAAAATCATTGTGGATGCAGGGGATTTGGGCTTCTGTTTTGTGTTTAAGCGGTCAGTATGGCAATTTATTAGATATGATTTCTTTTGTAATTGTACTGTTTTATATGATTACCGTATTTGGCGTAATCTATTTAAGATTTAAAAAACCTGATTTAGAAAGACCTTACAGGACATGGTTATATCCAATTACTCCAATTGTGTATTTGTTAATTGGGGCAGCTTTTTGTGGTTTGCTATTGATTTATAAGCAACAATATACTTGGCCAGGTTTGATCATTGTATTGATTGGGCTTCCCATTTATTTCTTGATTAATAAGAAAGAAACGAGCGAGAGTAATTAGCGATTTTGAATTAAAATAACGTTAGTTCGGGATAAGAAAAATATGCTATTTGCTAGCGATAGCGCTCCAAATCTTCGTTCAGCTAATTTTCGGTCTCTTATTTTTCGGGTCGCACCAGTAAGCCAAAGCATTTTCTTAGAAAGAAAAATAAGCAACCGAGAGTTTTTGTTACTTTTTGCGGTCAAAAAGTAAGAGCCCAGCGGCGGCGAGCTAAAAAAACGTTCAATGCGAATTTCTCAAGAATTGTAAAAATACTTAACCCGAACACACGTTAAAATAAAAAAAGATGATTGGAAAGCTTCCCAATCACCTCTTTTTTGTGGCTGATATTTATACTACGACATTTCATTGCTCACCCATAACTTTCATCCTAGAGAATGGATAACCATTACAGCCTTTCTGAGGATTTTTTCTATCAGCGGCGGCAGTTTGTTCTGCTTCTATATCAGTTTTAGCTTTGTAAGCAGTTAAACAGAAACCCCAATTCCAAGGTGCCATTCCATCAAAAGTCATGAAATCGATACGAGTATATTTGTTTTCATCCGCTTTATGCCCAGAGCCATTTTTAGCGATTAGGTATTGCTCTTTCGCATTCCACTTGATGATATGGTATTTGATGTCAGGATGTTGTGTCCACAAGGTATCACTGATAGAGTATTTAATTCCATAATCATCAGTAAAATTGCCCTTAGCAAAACTAGGCGCTTTAGTTTGTGCATTTGCGGCATACATACCACTCACAAATAAAACAGTGAAGAGTATTGATTTTAAAATTTTCATCTATAGATGATTAAGTATTTCTTTTAAAACTTTTACTTTAATTAAATCTGTTTGTTCATGGCTAAACTCATCTGTATTTTCTCCAGCCATTTTACTTGCCTCATTTCTAAATTGCATTTTACTCGCTACTATAGATTTTGCAGTAGTATGAAAGTTTCTAGCACCAGTAGTTTGAGCAATTTCTAAAAGATTATCAGCATTAATACCAGCTCCGGGCATAATTTCTATTCGATTATCTGCCTGTATTACCAGTTCTTTAAGTTTTTTTGCACCTACAAAAGCATTCTCTTTTCCGCCAGAAGTTAATATTCTTACGAACCCCAATTTGATAATTTTTTCTAGTGATTTTGATAAATCAGCACTCATATCAAAAGCACGATGAAAAGCAACGGGCATAGGAGAGGCTACCGATATAATTTTAGCACATCGCTGTTCATCTATATCTCCATTTTTATTAAGTAATCCTGTAACTAAGCCTTTACAACCAATTTGTTTGCAATAAGATATATCTTCTAATATGTTTTCAAATTCAGCGTCACTGTATAAAAAATCTCCACCCCTCGGACGAATAAGTGGCCAAACCTCAGTATTCAAATTTTCTACACACCATTTAATTTGCCCGTAACTTGGCGTAGTACCACCTTCGGCCAAATTGGTGCAAAGCTCAATACGATCTGCACCGCCTTGCTGAGCGGCAATAGCAGATTCAACAGAATTGGCACAGATTTCTAACCCCAAACCCCTAAAGGGGCTTTTATTGTTAAGTTCCATATTTAGTTGCTAGCAAAATTCTACTTTTAGTCGCCAACAAGGCCCACAACTCGCCAGCCGTTTGCGGTTTTAGAAGTGCCTAGTTTTTGGAAAGATCTGCTTCCATCAGGATACCAACAAATCTCGGTAATGATCCAGTAGTTATCGTTTACTTTTTCTCTATGAGGGAAAGCCCTTTTTAAATCGCTAAAGTTTGGCCATTCATTTTCAGTAGTATGTTTAACAAAACTTAATTCTAAAACTTCGGCGGTTTGTTTAATCATTTCATCATCTACAACATTACCCATTCGGCTCAACATCAACTTGGCTTCTGTTTCAAAATCTTTAGCTGCAACAGCTTTAGCTATGTTTTGTTCGTCATAGGCATTTTCTAACGATAATATGGCGCCCTCTGGAGTATCAAAGTTAGCTTTTAAATAATCGATGCCTTCATCAATATACATTCCTACACTTTGATCAAATTCTGGTTTTTTATCATCTGGTATGCCGTCTCTAATGGCCCTAAGCGTATAACCGCCAACTAATCTGCCACCTTCAATGATCATCCAATCGGATATGAAATCTCTATCAACTCCTATTTTCTGGTCCAATTTAACGGTTTTAACGTCAACTGGTTCGTTTCCAACTGTGCCAAATAGATTACCTTCTTCATCAAAATGAGGCTCTATCAGCCAAATGTGTTCTCCAATTTCGCCATCCATAATGCAAACTTTTACAGAGAAATAATTTTGGTACTGTTGTGGATTTTTAAGGCTTTCTTCGAAATACCATAAGGTTAAATTGGCTTTTTCTATAGCCCAGTTCATTCGCTCGTCTTCGTTGGGTATGTAAACCATACTTGGTTCGCCTTCGCGATCTACAACTTTTTTCTTTCCGAAAATTTTTGATAATAGTCCCATGTTTTTCTTTTTTTAGTAGATGATAGATTTTATTTTGTTACTGAAATGATTTAGTAATAGCTTTTTCCTTTGATGATTAAATCTTGTTTTTGGTTATCGCAAACCGCAAATGTAAATCCTTTTTGTATGGCGTAAGCACCATATTCTCCGTTTTTGTTTAATGCTAAGAAACCAACTTGCAAATCTTTGGTGCTATCTTTTTTCTTTTTAATGATGCGCATTACTGCTTCTTTACAAGCATCTTCTGGCGAATATCCTTGTCGCATCAGTTCAACCACCAAAAAAGAGCCTACATTACGTACCACTTCTTCGCCAACACCCGTAGCGGTTGCCCCACCAATTTCATTATCAATGTACAAGCCAGCGCCAATAATTGGGCTATCGCCAATACGACCATGTAATTTGTAGGCCATACCGCTTGTAGTGCAAGCACCTGCTAAATTTCCGTAAGCATCTAAAGCCAGCATTCCAATGGTATCATGGTTGTACTGGTTTCCTGGTAGTTTCTCTGGCGCTGCATTAAGAGCGTTGTCATATAACTTATTTTCGATATTACTTACAGGTTCGTATTTTGCTTTTTTAGCCCATTTCTGCCAGTCTTTTTTGCTTTTCTCTGTGAGTAGATTTTCTGCTTTAAAGCCTTGTTCTAAAGCGAATTGGAGGGCGCCATCTCCAGCAAGCATTACGTGTGGTGTTTTTTCCATCACTAAACGAGCTACAGCAATTGGATGTTTGATTTTTTCTAAAGCCAGAACAGCACCGCAGTTGCTCAAATGATCCATAATGCAGGCATCTAGCGTAACAATACCATCTCTATCTGGTAAACCACCGTAGCCTACCGATTGATTTTTAACATCAGCCTCGGCAACTTTAACGCCATTTTCAACAGCATCTAAAGCCTTACCATTGCTATTTAAAATTTTCCAAGCATCGGCATTTGCTGCTACGCCAAAATCCCAAGTAGAAATTACTATGGGCTTATTAATCTTGCTGTTTTTTGCGATACAAGATTTGTTTAATGCCACAACAGCCGCAGATAGTGCTGTGGTTTGGATAAATTTTCTCCGATTATACATAACGAGTTAGTTGATCTCAAAATCGTCAGAATCTTTCAAAAAAGGAAATTGTCTTCTAATTTTTTCTAACTCGGTATAGTTGATGCTGAAAGTGTATAGGTCTTCGTCTTCTGGTTTATAATAAACAGTATTGCCTAAAGGATCAATACACATCGAATGCCCGCTGTGGTAAATTTGGTTGCCATCGTGCCCAACGCGGTTTACGCCAATTACATAGCTTTGGTTTTCTATGGCTCTGGCATGAATTAATGTTCGCCAATGCGAAGAACGTTTATCGGGCCAGCTTGCCACCAACAACAAAATATCATACGCTGCATTTTTATTACGCAACCATACTGGAAAACGCAGGTCGTAGCAAATGGCTAATCTAATTTTCCATCCTTTTAGTTCTACAATAACTGGCTCTTTTCCTGGAGAGAAGTGCTTGTCTTCGTCGCCTAAACCAAACAAATGATGTTTATCGTAATATTGATACTCGCCATCTGGTTTTACCCAAACCATACGGTTGTAATAATTGCCGTTTTCTTTAATCATTAGGCTGCCAGTAACTACACAATCGTAGCTAGCAGCAGTTTTTTTGATCCATTGCATGGTCTTACCGTCCATTTCTTCGGCCAATTCCGCTGATTTCATAGTAAAACCAGTGTTAAACATTTCTGGCAATACAATTAAATCAGTTTTTTCACGAACACCACCTTGCAGTCGTAATCCTATATTTTGTAAATTCTTCTCTATGTTTTCCCAAAATAGATAGGCCTGAAAAATAGTAACTTTTAGGTTTTGGATGTTGAGGTAATGTGGTTCCATGAGCGAATGATTATATCTATCTATAATTTTTTTAATTTTTCTACTGCTTTTTCCAGTGTACTGTTTTCTTTGGCAAAGCAGAAACGTAGTACTTTATGATCTACATTTTTAGTGTAAAATGCCGATAAGGGAATAGTGGCTACGCCAAAATCTGTAACCAGCTTTTGAGCAAAATCAGTGTCTTTTTCATCGCTGATATGCCTATAGCTTACGCACTGAAAGTAAGCTCCCTTACAAGGTAGTAGTTCAAACTTGGTTTCTTTTAGCAGTTGCTGAAAAAAGTCTCTCTTCTGCTGAAAAAAGACAGGTATTTCTTGATAGATGTTACTCGATTTTAAATAATTAGCGATGCCTACTTGCATAGGAGTATTAACGCTAAAAACATTAAATTGGTGTACCTTCCTAAATTCTGCCATTAATTTAGCAGGAGCAAGGCGATAACCTATTTTCCATCCGGTAGTATGTAAAAGCTTACCAAACGAGGCTACAATAAAACTTCTTTGTGCCAATTCTGGATATAAGGCCAAACTTTGATGTTGCTCGCCATCAAAAATGATATGCTCGTAAACTTCATCGCTTAAAATAATAATATCAGTGTCTTTGGTTAATTTAATCAGCGCATCAATGTCTTCTTTTCTCAAAATACTACCCGTTGGGTTATGCGGAGAGTTGATGATGATCATTTTGGTATTAGCGGTAAACAGCTTTTTTACCATTTCCCAATCAATTTTATAATTTGGGGCTTGTAATTCGAAAGGCTTTACCAATCCGCCTAATAACTTAATGGCAGGTGCATAGCAATCATAAGCTGGTTCGAAAATAATAACTTCATCGCCAGCGGTAATAAAAGTATTGATGGCTGTAAAAATTGCCTGTGTACCGCCAGCTGTGATGGTAATTTCTGTTTCCGGGTTGTATTTAGCATTATAGAACTGCTCAGTTTTTTCGGCAATATGTTCCCTCAAAGGTAGGTAACCAGCCATTGGCGCATATTGGTTAAACCCATCTTTCATGGCTTGGTTAATTGCGGCTACTAGCTTTTCGTCCGTTCCGTAGTCTGGAAAGCCCTGCGATAAATTAATAGCTTGATGATCTGCGGCGAGTTTAGACATTACCGTAAAAATGGTAGTGCCTACAGTAGGTAGTTTAGAGTTTATGTTTATCATCTGGTACGAAAATAGTAATAATCTACATGATTTTTAACGTACCGTATCGGTGTGAAGTATAAATTTACTGATTATCGTTAAGTGCTTTAATTTTTCTGCTTCCCAAAAGCAAACAAACCAACGCAGTTAAGGCAGCGGTAGTCATTACAGCTGGCATTGGCCAAACCACGTCTGAAGCAAACATACTAATGGCAGCAGAAGCAAGGGCACCTAATCCCATTTGCAAAGCTCCCATTAAGGCCGATGCGCTACCAGCGTTCTTTTTAAAGGGAGCTAAGGAAAGTGCCGAAGCATTTGGGTTGATGAAACCTAGACAACCTAAAAACAGTGCGATAAAAGCGATGGTGCTGTACAGATTTAACAGATTGTAGCTAGCGGCCAATAAAAATAAAACACTAAATATAGCTTGTGCCAATAATGCCCAGAAAACTATTTTATTACTACTGAACCACCTCAAAATAAAACTATTTACCTGACTAAATCCTATAAAAAATACAGATAGTAAAGCGAATATCCACCCATAACCTGTTTCGCTTACTTCATATAAATCCATAAATACTACTGGCGATGAGGATACATAGGCAAACAAACCACTAAAAGTAATAGCGCTTACCAAAGCGTAAGTGTAGAAACTTGGTTCTTTTAAAACAGTTATAAAGTTGCCTAAAATAGGCTTCGGCTTTAAAGAGTAACTTGGATCTGGCTTGTAGCTCTCTGGTAATCCCCACATACTGGCTAATAACATTAAAACTGCCATTAAGCCTAAAAATACAAACACCGATTGCCAGCCCAATGCGGTAATTAAATAGCCGCCAGCGGTAGGTGCTAACATTGGAGAAACGGCAATAACCAACATTAGCGAGGCAAAAACTTTCGGGCTTTCTTCAAGGGTAAATAAATCTCTAACCATAGCAATGGCCGCAACCGAAGCCGAACAGCAGCCTATAGCCTGTACAAATCTTAAAACAATTAATTGATCTATGGAAGTAACAAATAAACAGCTTACCGATGATAAAATAAATAATGATAGACCGAAGTATAGTGGCTTTTTCCTCCCGAATTTATCTAGTAATGGTCCGTAAAGTAATTGACCAGCAGAAATACCGATAAAAAAGGTAGCCAACGAAAGTGAAACGTTTGGTACATCTGTGCCTAAATCTTTAGCTATAGCTTTAAATCCTGGCAAATACATATCTATAGAAAAAGGAGCCAAAGCCGCTAAGCACCCTAGAATTAGTATTAAACGAAAAGATTTAGAATTTGCCATGATATTTTTTAAAAGGCGCAAAGATGGGTAATTATCATTTAGCAAGTCGTCTGCATTTTGTAAAATCTAAGTAGGGCTGGCTATAATAGGTATTTACTTTATGCCAAAATTTTGTACTTTAGTTGCTATGACTTTTAAAACCAAAGAAAGCAGGTTGCTATTAATTTTAGGTGCATTTTTCGTTGCAAATACCTTAATGTCTGAGTTTATTGGTGTAAAGATTTTTTCGGTAGAAGGGGTGTTGGGTATTAAAAAGTTCGACATCAATTTGTTTGGAGTTCCTAATTTGTCTTATAATATGTCTGCCGGAGTTTTAACGTGGCCTATTGTTTTTATCATGACAGATATCATTAACGAGTATTTTGGGGTAAAACAAGTGCGCTTTCTTTCTATCTTAACTTCTATTTTAATTGGCTTTGCTTTTTTTGTGGTGTGGATGGCCATTAAACTTGAACCTGCCGATTTTTGGTTGACCCAAGAAGTAAACGGACAGCAATTAAGTATGCCTAGGGCTTTCGATGCTATATTTGGCCAAGGTATGTGGATTATTGTAGGTTCTATCACAGCCTTTTTATTAGGGCAAATGGTAGATGTATTGATCTTCCATAGAATTAAAAAGTTTACTGGCGAAAAAGCACTTTGGTTAAGAGCTACAGGTTCAACGTTGGTGTCGCAATTGATTGATAGCTTTGTAGTTATTTTTATTGCCTTCTATCTAAATCCTGCTTATCACTGGAGCTGGCAAATGGTGGCCGCTATTGGTTTGGTTGGCTACACTTATAAGTTTGTAGTTGCCTTACTGATGACACCTATTCTTTACGTGGTACATGCTGTTATCGATAAATATCTAGGAAAAGATCTAGCGCACAGAATGATCAAGATGGCCGCAAGGGGATAGTAGCTAAACAAAACAGTTGGTTTTTGCGTTTTTATAGCAAAAATCAACAGATGGCAAACTACTTCGAAAAAATACTAATTGGCGATGAAGATTGGAACTTCATTCCCGAAATTATGTTGCGTACGCTGTTGATGTATTTGGTGGTACTAATTGGTTTACGGATACTGGGTAAACGGGGCATTAAGCAACTCTCCATTTTCGAATTGGTAGTAATTATCAGTTTGGGCTCGGCAGCTGGAGATCCCATGTTTTATAGAGAAGTAGGTATCGTATCGGCTATTGCTGTTTTCTCGGTGGTTATTCTTGCTTATAAGATTACGTCTTATTTTGTAAGTAAAAGTAAAAAAGTAGAAACTCTTTTAGAAGGAAGCTGTACCTGCGTAATTGAAAACGGTCGTTTTGCAATCGAAAATTTTAAGAAAGAAGGACTTGCACAAGATGAATTTTTTGCAGAATTAAGATTAAAAAGCATTTCGCATTTAGGGCAAGTTAAACTCGCTATTTTAGAAACTAGTGGCAGTATTAGTTTGTTTTTCTATCCAGATGCACATGTAAAAAATGGGTTACCTATTTTACCAGCTTTGTTTGCCGATCAAAAACAAGAAATTAAATATAAAGACTACTACTCATGTGCTTTTTGCGGTATAACCGAATTGCTAGAACCAACGGTAAAGGCGATTTGTAAATGTTGCAAGAAAGATAAATGGGTTAAATCTATCAATACCGTAAGAATAAGCTGATCGCTTTAAATTGATTTTCGGGTCTCTGATTTTTTCATATATTTCTTTAAATTAGATGAATGAAAACCAATTATATAGCCCTGTCTGTACCGATTTTTTTTATTCTTATAGGGATTGAACTAGCTTATACTTTTTATAAGAAGCTTCAATATTATAGATTAAACGATTCTATTGCCAATTTAAGTCAGGGTATTGGCTCGCAATTGGTAGGATTGTTTATGAAATCTGTACTTTTTGTGGGCTATATGTATATTTTCGAGCATTGGCGCTTGTTCGAAATTTCTAATACCGTTTGGACTTGGATTATTCTTTTTATAGGAGTTGATTTCTTCTACTACTGGTTTCATCGAATGAGCCACCAAATTAATGCGTTGTGGGCAGCGCACATCGTGCATCATCAATCTGAAGAATATAACTTAACCGTTGCGTTACGGCAATCATGGTTTCAAGGTTGGTTCTCTTGGATTTTCTATTTACCTCTGGCCTTAATTGGTTTCGATCCTATTATTTTTCTGACACTCAGTTCCTTTAATACACTTTACCAATTTTGGATACATACCCGTACCATTAAAAGTATGGGTGTGCTAGAGTATATACTCAATACGCCATCACATCATAGGGTGCACCATGGCTCTAACCCAAAATACATTGATAAAAACCATGCTGGTACACTAATTATTTGGGACAGGCTATTTGGTACTTTTCAAAAAGAAGAAGAAGAGGTTTATTACGGTATTACCAAGCCATTGGCAAGTTGGAACCCAGTTTGGGCTAACTTACATTACTGGAAAGATTTAATAGAAACAGCAAAAAAATCAGATAATATCAGTGATAAAATTAGGGTGTTTTTAAAACCACCCGGATGGTTTCCAGAAAAATTAGGTGGCTTTCAAAAGGCGCCAGAAATAGATGCACTTAACTATCGCAAGTTTGAAACCGAAACAGCTCTTAAAGTGATGGTTTATGCTGTTTTGCTATTTTTAACTGCACTGGCTTTAGGTTCTTATCAATTATTTTATTTCGATAAGCTCAGTTTAATAACCAACATTTTAATTGCTTCTTTTACCATTTTAAGTATGTTAAATTGTGGTGCGTTGTTAGAGAAAAAACGTTGGTTTGTAGCAGCAGAATATTCTAGGTATTTGTTAGGACTACTTATTTTATATTTCTTATATCATCTAAATTTTAAAGGAGATTGGCTTTTAGGATTGTTGGGCTTTCACATTGCGTCTGCTTTTTATTTTTTCTTCATCAAATCTAAGTACAGAAATGTTTAAAAAATACCCTCAATTTACTTTTGCATTTGCAATTGTCTTTTTTGCGGACATTATTGCTATTACAAGTGATATAAGCGAAATGAGATTCGTTACAAAGCCGCTAATTACCGTTTCTCTAATGTTGTTTCTTTATTTTACCATTAAGCGTAGAAGTATATTTACGAGCAATATAGTAACAGGCTTATTTTTCTCGCTGGTAGGAGATGTGTTTTTAATGTTTGTGAACGTCAATCAACTTTATTTTATGCTGGGTTTAGGCGCATTTTTAATTGCACATTTTTTCTATATAGCTGCTTTCTATTTAGATAGTACCAATAAAATTGAAGTTCAGCGCAGATACGTCCTCCCAATTTTTATGGTTTTTGGTTTTTTCTGCTTATCGTACTATTATATATTGCGTTCTCATCTTGGCCCCATGAATGTTCCGGTATTGGTATATTCATTTACTATTACCATTATGGGCATTATGGCAGCTTTGCGATTTGGAAAAACCAATTTTAAAAGCTTTAGTTGGATATTGACTGGGGCAATTTTCTTTATTATATCCGATTCAATTTTAGGCTACAACAAATTTGTTGAACGCATAGAAATTGGAGATTTGCTGATAATGTCTACTTACATGTTAGCGCAATTTTTAATTACAATGGGTACAGTAGAAAGAAAGTTTGTGAAAAAGAATTGAAATGTTGGGTTAATTGTGTAATTGGTTATTCGGTTAACTGTAAGGCTACGAAACTGCCAACTTCCTACTTTTCTTCCTTATCTAGTACAGTAAAAACTTGCACCAATCTTTCGCCATTTTGATCGGTTAAGGTAAGTACGTGTTTACCAGGTTTTGGGCTTACCGCAAGTTGATGGTAACTTTTTGTAGTCCCAACATATTCTTCATCAATATGCCAATAAATGGTTGCATTACGATCTCTGTGTGCTGCATTAAAAACCACTTTTCCTCTGTTACCATCAATTTCTAACGGAATATAAACCGAAGCATTGGGCTTAGGGTATACCATTTCCATAACCGAAGTACTTTCGTTTTGGCAGCCGTTCATAAACGGAGGTAATAACTTATATTCAGCATTTTTGGTTTGGTAGTAATACTCCATTGTTGGGGGCAAAATAAACCAACTTTTATGCTTCATTTGGCTAACGCTATAACATTGGTTGGTAACCTGATAGTTTTCGGTCGCATCTAAATGTAGCAGTTTGTGGTAGGGGCATAACGCTGTTTTTTCGCCAACTGGTGGAACCCATTGTACTATTTTGGTTTCGCAAATAGGAGAAGCTTTGTAGCCACTTTGCTTACAAACCGCCATTCTTTTTAGTTTGGTTTTTGGCATTTCGAACCATTTAGCAGATGGTAACATCCTAAAAATATCAAACATCAACGGTGCGGCGGCTTCAATGCCTGTTAGGCCTGGCCTTCCTTCGCCATCGGCATTGCCAACCCAAACACAAACTACGTAATTTGGTGTAAGGCCTACGGCCCAAGCATCTCTAAAACCAAAGCTGGTACCGGTTTTCCATGCAATGCGTTGCGATGAAGAAAATTGCTGCCACAAACCTTCGTCTCCAGGACGCATTACTTCTTCCATGGCATTAAATGTAGACCAAATGGTACCGTGGTCTAGGAGCGAGTTAGGCTCAATCATTTCTTCAATTTTTTCCTGATCTTTTACGTAATAAGCCGACGAATAATCGGCCTTGTTGTATTTACCTTGATAGCTGTTGTAATGATTTAACGTTCTTGCCATACCCAAGTAGGCATTACTCAAATCCCACATGGTAACTTCGCTGCCGCCTAAAATTAAAGATAAGCCATAATGGTCGGCAGGTTGGTTTAAGGTGCTGAAATTGAATTTCTTGAGCTTATCGTAAAAACGTTCGTATTTATATTGCTGTAGCATTTTTACCGCTGGGATATTTAACGATCGGCTTAAAGCCTTATCAGCTGGAATGGCACCATCATAACCTAAATCGAAATTTTGCGGCGAATAACCACCAATTTGGGTGGGCACATCGGCAATTAAAGTTTGGGGTAATATAAAACCATCGTTCAGCATACTGGCGTACAAAAGAGGTTTAAGAGTAATTTCCCGGGCTTCGCCTAGCTCTAATCATATCTACATGGCTTTCCATTTCTTTTTGCTTGGGCAAATAACAATTACCCACATAAGCAACTACATTGCCATTTTTTACATTGATAACTAAAGCGGCTAAATTGTTGATACCATTTGCTGCAAATTTTTGATGGTATTGTGCAGTAACTTGATTTAATTCTTGTTGTAAGTGGATATCAAGGGTAGAAGTTATTCTGGTACCTGCAACGCCTAAGGTTCTCATTTCATCTTTAAATCTGTTTAATAAATGCGGTGCGTGCTGTGGCAGCGGGAGCGGAGCGGTAGGAATTGGTTCAGCTTTGGAAAGTTGTGCCGTAGACCGATCTATGATTTTCTCCTCTACCAGCTTATCCAGTAGGTTATTTCTTTTGATAATTAATTTAGTTGCATTTTTACCAGGGCGCACCAATGATGGACTGTTAGGCAGCACGGCTAAAGTTGCCATTTCTCCCCAAGATAACTGTTCTGCAGCTCTACCATAATAGCGCCAACTGGCTGCTTCTAAACCTACCACATTACTTCCAAATGGGGCGTTTTCCGCATATAATGCCAGAATTTCGTCTTTAGAATAGCTAACTTCTAATCTTACCGCTAGCCACATTTCTGCCAGTTTTTGCCAAACGGTGCGTTGCTTTTTTCTAGATAAACGAATGACCTGCATACTCAGCGTGCTTGCGCCACTAGCTACAGATTTAGCCTTTATATTTTGCCTGATGGCTCTACCAATGGCAACAAAATCAACTCCGAGATGATGGTAAAAACGCTTATCTTCAAACGTGATGATACATTTGGCAAACTTATCAGGCACACTATCGGCAACTGGAAAACGCCACTGGCCATCTTTAGCTATAGATGCACTTAGTAATTCGCCATTGCTAGCCTCAATTACGTAAGAGGTAGGAGTGATGAAAAGGGGGCTTGGTAATGAAAACCAGAAGAACAAAAGCAATACTGCAAATAGAATATCTACGTAAATAATTGCCTTGATTTCTTTTTTCATCTCTTGTTTGAACCACAAAGACACTAAGAACACAAAGTATTTAATCTTCGTGACCTTGGCGTCTTCGTGGTTATATATTTATTATTTGTGGTAACAATTTCCTTCCGCTATTGATATACATCAAAGGAGATGCTAACATGGAAAAAATAATTACTTTAATCAAGTTTTCGGCAGGTTTTATACGCTTTATCTTTACCAATGTTTGGCCTAGAATATGAGTTACAGGTTATGAGTTTTGGGTTACGAGATTAATCTCATAACTGGCAACTCGCAACCCATAACGCTACTTACCAACTTCAACCCAAAAACCAGCTTTTGCTGCTGCAATTTTATTGTCGTACATGGCTTCGCATTGTACATTAGACAAATAGAACCTACCTAAATAAGAGGCGTTAAGCAATACCCTAAACGTCTTGGTTTCTCCCTCTCTCAGGTTAAAATAGGTCATACTCTATCATCTCTAATATCTTGGTAATCGTAAGCCGAGGTAGTAAAAGCACCCTCGTTGTCATGCAGTTTGGTATTGATAATTTCCCAGCCCGAAGGGAAAATTTGTGTTAAAGCCATTTGCTCATACAAACCTTGTCTTCCTGTATTTTTTACGTTTACCTCAGCATAAAAATCTTGGCCTTGTTTCAATTGCGCTGGATTTAGTTCTTGCCCTTTCATGTTTTTGTAACTTACATCCATTACCAACAAATCTGGATTATTTGGCAAGAAATCATTTTGTCCTGTTGCTGGGCGACCCTGAACAATTAACCTCGCAAAAAGTACACCATTGGTTTTGTTGCTAATACTTGCTTTGTTGCCTTTGAAACTGATTGGAACGCTACTGTAATATTGTTTACTATTTACCGAACCTTTAGCTCCATCCAATACATATTGGAAATTCAATTGTCGCGACGATTTTTGCTCTCCACAGAATTTCGCTATAGCCAATAAACTGTAAGCGGTAGTTTGGGTACTGTACCATTGGTCTTCGCCTAGTTTAGCTGCAACTTTATTTAGTAATTGTAAAGCTCTATTTTTTTGCCCGATCAAAGTAAGCGTTTCCATAATCATGGCTTGGTCTCTCAAATCTGAACCATAAGTGCCGCCCAATTGTTGGTAAGCGCCAACTTCGGTTGCCAACCCTCTGGTTAAACTGCTAGCTGCACCGGTTTGCCCAGCCAGTTGATAAGCGGCGGCCAACCTCCATTTTGCTGCATCGCTTAAGTATTCGAAAGCCCGCAATCTATTCATGGCTGCCATTTCTGGTTTTTTAGCTAATGCCAACACGTACAATCTGTAAGCTTGGCTTAAATCTCCGCCGTAGAAATTATTGGTATTTGGTGTCCAATTGTTGGCTTTGCCTTTCAAATAGCGTACTAAGCCATCATATAAACCTACAGGTAGGGCATAACCGCTTTCTTGCGCTTCAATTAAAAAGTGTCCAGCATAGTTGGTTCCCCATTCATCAGCAGTTGGGTTGCCTGGCCAATACGCTAAACCACCATCGGTAGTTTGAAAACCTTTGAGTTTGTTAATTCCTGCTTTAACGTTACGCTCAATTTGTGTTTTTTTCTGTTCGCTTAATGCTGATAATCGATCTAAATACAACTGAGGAAACACACCAGAAGTAGTTTGTTCTACACAACCGTGTGGATATTGGATCAAATAGCTCAATCTTTTTTCTAAATTGATAGGAGGTATGGACGATACTTCCAAACTTCCACTATTTGTGCCATTAGTGCCAATAGCAGCATAATCAGCGCTCCAACTTTGGTTGGGCTGTATTACTGCAGAAATCACATTGGTAACCATTGGGTTCGGGTTTCTAATGTCCAGTTCTACATTGGTAACCGTTTTTTCTGATCCGCTTTGCGCAATGATTTTGATTTTAGCAATACCCGTATTATTTGGTGCGGTAACGTTAAAATAAGTCAGTTGATCGCCAGCTTTGGCAAATTTTAACATTTGTTTATTGGTAACGTTAATTTGCAGGTTGCTGGTTTGCAGACTTACCGAAACGTTTTTAATGTTATTGTTGTTGGCAAAAACGTTAACTGGTAATGTAAAACTTTCTCCAGGGCCAATTAACCTCGGTACCGAAGCCAGTAGCATGATCGGTTTTTTCACTTCTACCGCTTTTTCGGCATTTCCGTAAGCGCCGTCATTAGCTGCAACTACCATCACTTTTACCGAACCAATGTACTGCGGCAACTTAAACTTGTGGGTTTTCTTTTCGCCTTTTCCCAATTGAAAAGGGCCCATAAATTTAACTACGGGTTTAAATCGGTTGGCTTTGGCAGGGTTAATGTTTTTGTTAATAGCTCCATCGCCACCAATACTTAAAATCCTTTCTAAATTACCACCCCAAGCACCTAATACTTGATCAAATAGATCCCAAGTTTTAACGCCCAAGCCTTCTCTAGCATAAAAAGAAGTATGAGGGTTTGGAGTTTGGAAACGGGTAAGATCTAACAAGCCTTCATCTACAATGGCCACGGTATAGGTCATCGCTTTGCCATTGGCCTCGCTAATAGCTAAGCTACTTTCGGTTTCTGGTCGTAGTTCTTTAGCTATTGCAATTTGAGGTTTTAAAATGGTTTCTGGATTTTCGATACTCAACGGAATAGCTCCGTACATCCTAATAGGCATATCATTTACCGTTTGGCTGTGCGGTTGCAGCAAGGTTACGTTGGCAAAAACATTAGGTGTCATGTTTTTATCGGCCTTAAAGGTAATTTGTGTTTGGCCTTTTTTGGTGTCAGCCCAAAAAGTTTTTACCACTCTGCTACCATTTTCTATAGATACTAAAGCCCTGCCGTTTTCTGGCGATGGAACGGTTAAGGTAATTTCTTCGCCAACATTGTATTTAGCTTTGTTTGCAGTAAAAGACAACATAGCCGCCTCGGTTGGGTTGCTACCTTGCTCACGTTGTGCCCATCCTGGCCAATCTATGTAAACTTCTTTAGCTGCAAAGTGGCCACCGCCGTAAGCACTACCCACTACAATTAAATAACGTCCCCATTCAGGCTCGTCAATTCTTAAATTCCATTTTGCTTTACCGTTTTGCATCTCTACCTGCTCAGACCTGATGAGTTTATTGTACTCGTTCTGGGTAAAGTTGGCATAGTTGTCTTGGTTGTTTTGTTCCCACCACCAGCGCCATTGTACTTTATACAAAGCTACGGTAACTGTTTTATTGGTATTTAACAGCGCACCATCTCTATTTACATTTACAATATCTACCTCATGGTCTTTTCCTGTTACCAACATCCCCGTCATTTTATCGCCTTGCGGAGATTTGATGCCGAAATAATTATCGTAAACATGGTAGGGTATACTGAAATTATCGATACTGAAATTACCTCCAGGCTCGAAAACTTTAGTAGTGATATTTGCCCTAAGTATGCCAGGAGCAGCCATTTGATCATTTAAGTTGGTGTTTACCGTAGCAACACCAGCTTCGTTCAAAGTGCCTTCAAATACCGTTTTTAATTGCGTGTCAAACTGTACAATTGGGTTATCAAAAGCATAATCTTTAAAATTAGGGAAAGAAGTTTCGCCTTTGCTTAAATTGATATCGACCTTGGCCTTTAGGTTTTGTGCAGGTGTGCCAAACAACCATTTAGCGGATAAGGTAGCGGCAGATACTCGTCCGTTGCCTAAATATTTTTTACCGCCCAAATCGAAATTGATTTTAATACGATTTGGCGTAACTGTTTCTATTTTAAGGTTTTTGCTGAAAGTAGCGCCGCCAGCTTTAAATTTAGCTTGCCATCCGCCAGTTGGCGCCGTATTCTCTGTAGCGGTTTTAAAGGTATAAAAGCCGTTTAAAGGTTTAGTGTTGCTTTGCTTTTTAACTAATTGTCCTTTAGGGTTATAAAGCTCAAAAATAACTGGATAATTGGCTGGGAGTTTACCTAATTTATCTTCTAAAATAAATGATAAATAAATGCTGTCGCCTGGTCGCCATACACCACGTTCGCCGTAAATGAAGCCTTTGATGCCATTTTGCACCACCTCGCCGCCAACATCAAACCTAGATAAAGGCAGCGAATTACCATCATCTAGTTTTAAATAACCACGTTCGGCACCATTTTTAGCCACTAGCAAAAACGGTTTTCTTTTTAAAGAGAAATTAGCCATGCCATCGCCATCGGTTTTAACGGTGGTTAACACTTGCTTTTGGTAATCGAGCAGCTCAATACTTACGCCACTTAAAGGCTTAGCTGATAATAAATCGGTAGCTACTACCAACATACTTTCATCGTTACCTCGTTTGGCAATTAAGCCAATATTTGAGGAAAGTAAGTTGCGATGTGCCCATCTTTCGCTGGTGTAATAAGATGGTGTACAAGGATCTTCGCGATCGCTCCAACGGTAGCCACGAGGATAGTAATTCTGGTAGTTGTTCCAAAAATCGTCGTCTTCATCTATTTTCTCTCCATAATCGTAGCCGCCGTACTCACTTTCTTCGTCGCTTTCAGTGTTTTCATTGGCACTTGTTTGCGTACAATTGTACAAGGCGTAAGATTGCTTAAACATGATACTAACGCGGTACATGGCGCCAGGCTCGGTTTTAATCAGCTTGTCTAAATCAAGTGTAAATCGGTTCTTTTTTCTAAGATCTAATGATTTATCTTCGCTTAAATGGATGGTTTTTTGTAATATAGGTTTCGCTACACGACGTAACTCGTTACCTTCTTTGTAGTTGTTCACTTGAAAAAATTGCGGAATGTTATCTTGGAAAATCTTGATAATGGTAACTTCAACCGCTTTTAAATTTACCGCTTCGAACGGTAACACCAACTTGCCCGAATTAGGTAGGATGGTGCCTGTACCGACAATGGTTACCGCAGGCTTTTTGTTCTCGAAAATCAGGTTCGCACTTTTTGAAGCTTCAAGGTTTTTTCCATTAATGTTAGTGATGGCATTACTTACCGTAACATTGTAATTGCCCTCTAAGGCATCAGGTGCATACACTTTAATTTGGCTACCATCTATAGTAAAGCGTAAATCACTTAAACTGCCCACAGTAATTAAGCCTGCTAAATCTTGGGTAACGCTCACAGGCTCGGCACACTGAATTAACACATAATCTTCTTCTTTTTGTACGGCTTTAATGGCTAATACTTTAAATACATTTTTAGCAGGAATTTCTAATGTGGTTTCGCCCTTATCATCATCAGCGTTAATGGCATCGCCGTTCCAATTAAGGCTTAAACTGGCATTTGTTTTCTGGATACTATCAATGGTAAAAGTAGAAGTTTGCTTTTGTGGGTTATGGTTCCACTTTATTTTTAGCTTTTGCGGAGAATTGAGCGATAATGTTTTTTCTATATTTTCGGTATCTTCTACATCGGCAGTGCTTACCTCGTTTGGTTAACTTCATTAAATGTAGCGAAGTGTTATTTTGTGAAACTAAACCGTTTTCTGTGAACGCTAATCCGGGTTTAATTACCTTAAAGTCAAATTCAAATTCTTCCAATTTTTCTTCAACAGGAAATATTTTGGCCAAATTTAGCGTGGCTTCATAATTCTGATCTGGCTCTAAGTTCTCATCTGGGCGAAACTCTAAAGTTTGTGCATCAATCCAATAGGTTTTTCCTTTGATAGACGGAGAGAAGTCGAACAATTTTTTGTCGGTTTCTCCTAAATCGGTGGTATTGCTTACCGAATTGGCCAAATGTACCCTGATGTAACTTTTCTTGGATATTATTCCAGAAGTATAGGCATCAATATATTTGGCAAACTGCGAGCGATCCTGTTGCTTATCTTTTTTTAACAAAAAGTAACCCGCAACAATGGCAGATAAAACAAGAACACCAATAACGATTACCTTAAAATTAGGTCGTTTGGGAGCGATAACTGTTGAGTTTTGTTGGTTCATACACTAAATAGACTTTAGATATGAAGATAACGAAAAAAGAATAGATTTGTTGGAGGTAGAGAAATATTGTTTAAAGTTGGGTTGTCATCTTGGTTGATGGCGCTTTTTTCAGATTTTAGCTAACCTTGTTTTCCTCATTTTTTTTGTGCTACGAAACATCTTAAAAAACAGTGTTTTAAAGTTAATAGTTGTGTTTGTAAGGATCAAATTGGTAATAATTGCTAGTTTGAATAAGTGCAAGAACCAATTAGATATTGTTCAATTATTATTATCTTGTGCCATTAACGTCTATAAATTAAATGCAATATTCAAACTTTGATTTCCTTAGCGAAGAGTACCCTCTGCTACACAATCTAGCGCAGGCAGCCGAATACAATTTGTACCAAGACCCAAGCACATCGTTGTATAAACTGCGGCAGTTTGGAGAGTATATGACCGCTCAAATTTTTGATACCTATGGTATAGATTTGCCAGAAAAAGATACTTTTCAAGCTAGAATTTATACGCTTAAAAATCAAGGGTTTTTGCCATTAAGTATAGAAGATTACTTTAATATCATTAGGCGTAAGGGTAATGTTGCTGTACACCAATATAGCGCTACTACCGAAGGTGCTGCTTTAACCCTATCAGCTGCGTTTAAGTTAGCCAAATGGTTTTATGCGGCCTATTCTGTAAAAAATATAAATATACAGGGTTTAACTTTCGAGCAACCTACCAATTTAGATAGCAGGCATGCCTTACATACGCTGGAAACCGAGTTAGCGTCCATCAAAACGCAATATGAAGCATTACTAAGCCAAACAAAAGAAGTATCTGCTGCGCAACAGGCTGCTTTCACAGAAAGGGCTAAGCGCTCTGCTTCAAATCTGGAAATGAGTGAAGCCGAAACTCGCTCTATCATAGATCAACAATTGGTTATGGCGGGCTGGGAGTGTGATACCATTGGCCTCAATTACAAAACACATAAAACACTGCCACAAAAGGGCAAAAATAGAGCCATTGCCGAATGGCCTTGTGGCGGCAAATGGGCCGATTACGCCTTGTTTATTGGAGAAGAACTGTATGCCATTGTTGAAGCTAAAAAATATGCGCAAGATATTTCGAGTAACCTAGATCAATCTAAAATATATGCTGAGTGTATTGTAGGTTCAGAAGATTACCAATTGTTGGGGCAGTGGGAAAATTATAAAGTGCCTTTTCTTTTCGCCAGTAATGGCAGGTCTTATATAGAACAGTACAAGACTAAATCGGGCGTTTGGTTTTTAGATATACGCAATGCGTACAATAAGGCACATGCCTTAAATTCTTTTTACTCGCCAGCAGGTTTAAAAGAGTTGCTACAAAGAGATATCAATGCCGCTAACCAAAAGCTAAAGGAAGATGATTATGGCTATCTAAGTTCTAGCAGCGGTTTATCTTTAAGGTATTATCAAATTGATGCCATTAAGGCGGTAGAACAAAAGTTGCAACACGAAAACCCGGATGATAAACGTGCTTTGCTGGTGATGGCTACTGGCACGGGTAAAACGCGTACCATTGGCGGTTTAATTTACCGCATCATTAAAGCTAATAGATTTAGAAGGGTATTGTTTTTAACCGATAGAACGCTTTTGGCTACACAAGCTAGAGATGCCATATCAGATAACAAAGTAGAAAGCCTGCAAACTTTCGCTTCTATTTATAAAATAGCCGATTTAGATTTAAAACGGCCTGACTACGAAACTCGTTTGCAATTTGCTACCGTGCAAAGTATGGTAAAGCGGGTTTTTTACAGCGAGGAACCTTTGCCTGTAGATGCCTTTGATTGTATTGTTGTAGACGAAGCACACCGCGGCTACATTTTAGATCGCGATTTTGTGGAAGATGACCTGGCTTTTAGAGACCAAGAAGACTACATCGGCCAGTATAAAAAGCTGTTGTTTTACTTCGATGCTTGGAAAATAGGTTTAACCGCAACGCCTGCGCTACATACCTCAGAGATATTTGGTAAACCAGTGCATGCTTATTCTTACCGAGAAGCGGTGATTGATGGCTTCTTAAAAGATCATGAGCCGCCTTATACCATTAAAACTTTGCTTAACGAAGAAGGCATACATTGGCAGCGAGGAGAGAGCGTATCGGTTTACGACCCAGAAACGAATACCATTGAAGAATTGGCCAATTTGGAAGATGATATTGATTTGGATGTAGATCAGTTCAATAAAAATGTATTGACACCTTCTTTTAACCAAACGGTACTGGCCGAATTGGTAAAAGAGCTGGACCCCGATGGCGAACAGAAAACACTCATTTTTGCAGCGAGAGATAGCCACGCCGATGAAATTGTGCGGATTTTGTACGAAGAGTTTGAAAAAATAGGAGTGCCTGTGCACCAAGATGCCATTAAGAAAATAACGGGCAGTATTAAAGACCCCGCTCGGGAGACCAAGAATTTTAAAAACGAAAAATATCCCAATATCGTGGTAACGGTTGATTTGTTAACTACTGGTATAGATGTACCAGCCATTTGTAACCTGGTGTTTTTAAGAGCCGTAAAATCTAGAATTTTGTATGAGCAGATGATAGGAAGGGCTACCCGTTTGTGCGACGAAATTGGTAAAGAAAGCTTTAAAATTTACGATGCCGTGCGTTTGTACGAAAAAATGAAAGATAAAACGCAAATGATTGCGGTAGCTAACCCAAGTGTAAGTTTTCAGCAACTGAGCAGAGACCTACAACAAATGGACAATCAAGCACAATTTGAACGTTTTAAGGAGCAACTTATCGCAAAATTGCAGGGTAAAAAGAACCAGATTAAAGGCGATGATGAAGAGCGTTTTGGTTTCTTAGCAGCGCAACAAAGCCCCGATGAGTTCATCAATAGTATTAAAAACTTGTCGATGAACGAAGTAAAATCACTGCTGCTAGATACTGCCGATTTATGGCCATTTTTAGATGAACAAAAAGCAAGTGGCAAAAAGATATACCTCTCGCAGCATAAAGATGAATTTTTGGTAATGGAGCGTGGCTACGGCAAAGGTGCCAAACCAGAAGATTATATTTTAAACTTTAAAGAATACATTGAAGCCAATAGAAATAAAATTGCTGCATTGAACATCATCTGTACCAAACCTGCTGATCTAGACCGTAAATCGTTAAAAGAACTAAGACTTTTGCTAGATAGCCAAGGCTTTACCGAAACTGCTTTAAATACCGCTTGGCAAGCTAAAAACATGGTAGATACCTCAGCAGATATCATTGCCTACATTAGAACTTTAGCTTTAGGTACCGATTTAGTGACCCCGCAACAACGGGTAAAAAATGCGATAAATAAGATAAAAACCAGCAGAACTTGGAATAAGACCCAATTAACTTGGATACAAAAATTTGAAAAGCAACTGCTCGCCGAAACCATTATTACCAAACAGGATCTTGACCTACAGCCTTTTGTGAATGACGGCGGCTTCAAAAGATTAAATACCATTTTTGAAGATGACTTAGAAAACTTACTTAAGCAATTAAATGAGCATCTTTTTACGGCTTAATCTTAAATAAAACTGCATTTTTGTATTTGTTCATTCTGAGCCCACGGTCTGTCGTCCTGAGCTTGTCGAAGGATAGCTGATTTTATGCAACATTTGAAAAGTCTTCGACAAGCTCAGACTGAAAATATTAATTAACCATCAAAAACACACATGAGCGCACAAGAAATAGCTAATAAACTTTGGAACCTTTGTAACGTACTCCGCGATGACGGCGTTACCTATCATCAATACCTCAACGAACTTACCTATATCTTATTCCTTAAACTATCTGAAGTTAAAAAGTTTGATGACCAAATTCCTGAAGAGTACCAATGGAAGGTATTTGTAGCTGAAACCGATAATTTAAAAAACTTTAATCGCTACCGTGAGTTTTTGGCTACAGTAAGTAGCAGAGCTGATGCAAGTGAAAAGATTAAACAAATTTACACCAATGCATCTACCACCTTAACCAAACCAGTTAACTTTAACACCTTGGTAAAAGCCATTGATAAGCTAGATTGGTACGAAGAGAACGATCGTGATGTAATGGGCGACATTTACGAAACCTTGCTAGAAAAAAACGCAGGCGAAAAGAAATCTGGTGCTGGCCAATATTTTACACCAAGACCATTAATTAACGTAATGGTAGATTTGATGGTGCCTAAATTGGGCGAAAAATGGAACGACCCCGCTTGCGGTACCTTTGGTTTCATGATAGCAGCAGACCATTACCTCAAAGAAAAACATTTTGACTATTATGAATTAAACGAAAAAGAAAGAAGTTTTCAAATTAAAGAAGCTTTTTCAGGCGTGGAGTTAGTTGGCGATGCGCAACGTTTGGCGGTAATGAACGCTCAATTACATGGCTTAGAAAGTAAAATTGACCTAGGCGATACCCTTACCGATTTGGGCAAAAGCCTCAACGGGTATGATGGCGTATTGGCCAACCCACCTTTTGGTACCAAAAAAGGTGGAGAGAAACCCACTCGCGACGATTTAACCTATCTCAGCAGCAACAAACAGCTTAACTTTTTGCAACACATTTACCGCTCGCTTAAAAAAGATGGTAAAGCCCGTGCTGCGGTAGTATTGCCAGATAATGTGCTGTTTGAAGATGGCGACGGACAGCGCATTCGGAAAGATTTAATGGAAAAATGCAACCTGCATACCATTTTACGTTTGCCAACAGGTATATTTTATGCGGCGGGTGTAAAAACCAATGTGCTGTTTTTTACCCGCGGCAAAGCCGAAGAAGGCAATACCAAAAACGTATGGTTTTACGATATGCGTACCAATATGCCAAGTTATGGCGTACGTACCCCCTTTACCGAAAAAGCATTTGCCGATTTTATCATTGCCTATACGGGTGGGGTAAACTTTGAAAACGTAATGCATGGTTTTGATGGTGTGGTTAACGATGCCAAACGAGCCGAAATTAAAGACGAACGTTGGCAATGTATTACACTAGATACCATTAAAGCCAAAAACTATTCTTTAGACCTAGGCCTCATAGCCGATAGCTCGCTTACCAAAGCCGAAGATTTAGGCGAACCAATTGCCATAGCCCAAGAAGCATTAGCAGAATTAAACTTGATACAAAAAGAGTTGGAAGATTTAATTAAGGAGTTGAGTTGATGGAAGAGGTGTTACCAAAGAATTGGGTGGAAACGGAATTGGGGAATATCTTATCTGCAAGAAAAGGTAAAAAACCATTAGCGTTAGTTGAAGAAATTATTGAAGGTTATTTGCCTTATATTCTTATTGAACAATTAGAAGGTAAGCCTTATCGATTATTTACAAATGATGAAAAAGTAGTTAGGATTGATAAAAACGAGGTTATTTTAGTTTGGGATGGTAGTATTGGAAAGTGTGGCTCTGGATTTTGCGGAGCATTAGGTTCTACCTTTGTAGCAATGAATCCATTAGGGGGTATTCCAACAAAATTTTTAGAGTATATTATAATTTCAAAACAGAATTATATAAAGGAGACCTCAACTGGTGTTGGTCTACAGCATATTAATAAGAACTTCTTTAAAGAATGTTTGATTAATCTCCCTCCATTAGCAGAACAAGAACGTATAGTAGCCAAGTTAGATAAATTATTTGCGCAACATGAAACCATTAAAAAAGCTTTAGACCGCATACCACAATTGTTAAAAGATTTTAGGCAGCAAGTATTAACGCAAGCGGTTACAGGTAAATTAACAGAAGAATGGAGAAAAACAAACAAACCAAATACTTATTCTTTTGAAGAACTAAATAAGTATCGAGAAGAAGTTAAAAAAATTTACGCAAGCAAAAATGGTAAAAGTAAGGTAGTATATAAAAAGTCTAGTGAAGTCAAGTTAGGCGAGAATACAAAAGGGATTGAATATTTGTATAAAATTCCTGATTCTTGGCTATGGACAAATCTGGATCAGGTTACATGGAATATAAGTGACGGACCTCATTTTTCGCCGAAGTACGTTGCTGAAAATGAAGGAAAGAGATTTATTTCTATGAGAAACGTAAATGTAAATGGTGTCGACTTTTCAGATTGCAAATATGTTTCAGTTGAAGATCACAATCAATTCGTTAAAAGAGGCAAACCAGAAATTGGAGATTTATTGTACACAAAGGGCGGTAGTACAGGAATTGCGTGCGTTTTGGATACAGATGTAGATTTTTCATACTGGGTTCATCTTGCTTTGCTTAAAGTCGTAAAAAAATCAGTTAATTCAATCTTTCTAAGAAATGCACTAAATAGCCCTATGTGTTATAAACAATCTCAGGCTTTTACCCACGGAGTTGGAAACCAAGACCTAGGTCTGACAAGAATGATTTATATAGCTTTTCCACTTCCACCTTTAAAAGAACAACAAGAAATCGTTAACCGAGTAGAAAGCCTATTTGCCAAAGCAGACAAAATAGAAGCAAAATACAAAGCCTTAAAAGCTAAAGTAGCTACTTTGCCACAAGCCATTTTGCATAAGGCATTTGAAGGCGAGTTGGTACCGCAATTACCTACAGATGGCCACGCCAAAGATTTGTTGGCCGAGATTATGGCTTTAAAAAATGAGGTAAAAAAGAAGAAATAACAAAATTGCTCTCTAATGAAAATAAAAAAACTTTGGATATCTGATTATAAAAATGTCAAGGATATCGAGTTAGAATTCAACACTGAATTAACCACACTCTTAGTTGGACAAAATGGTCTAGGTAAATCGAACTTGTTAGAAGCTATAGCTTTAATATTTAATAGTTTAAGAGGTTTCATTTCTCAAGGTGATGCTTTTTTGTTTTCTCAAAGAAATTTTGATTTTATAATCACGTATCAACGAGATAATAGTTGCTATCAAATAAGCATTTTAGCAGGTGAATTTTTAGTTTATGAAGTTTTGGATGAAGTCCTTGCAGAAATTTCATTTAAGGATTTTGTAAAGAATTCTAAAAAATATCTTCCAACTTATATACTTGGTTACTATTCTGGCGAGAATAAACGTTTAAGAAAAATAACTAGTGATTATGAGGGTATATTAGTCGATAGTTTGAAACGAAATCGTGGTGATAATGATAGCATCTTAAGACCATTTTTCTTTGCTGAAAACAAGCATAGTCAGCTTTTATTGATAACGCTTGTTTTGTATAAAGATCATCCAACTTATAGCACTTATATTAATAGCCTATTTGAAAAATATCTAAATATAGAATTAGTCAAATCCTTTGATATAACTTTTAGAAGTCCTGATTGGAATTTTAAAAATATAGGAGGCGTAAATAAAAGTGCCGAAAACTTAATAGCAAATATCAATGATCAGGTAGAATTTCCTTTTTGGAATGTTAAAGGTAAGCTAGATCTATTATTAACTAGATTTTATAATTACCAACAAGATTTAGGTGTTTTACCATTTGCAGATGATAGTCTTGGTTATGAAACTTTGACATTTGGAGATATTGATCTTGCTAAATTTCAAAAAGATTTATACGGGTATTTCGAAAATCCGCTAGTATTTTTCTCTGCTTTAGAAGCTACAATGGTAGTCGATATATTTGAAAGTTGTAGTATTAAGTTAAAGAAAAATGACTTATCAATAGATATTGCGTTTGAAGAGTTAAGTGAAGGTGAACAGCAATTACTGACTGTGCTTAGTCTTGTCTTATTTTTTGGCGATAAAGATTGCCTCATGCTATTAGATGAACCCGATACACATCTAAATCCAAATTGGCAAAGGGATTATATTCAACTGCTCAATGAATTTAACTTAGAAGACCGTAATTCACACATATTTGTGGCCACCCATAGTCCTTTATTGGTGCAAAGTGTTCAAGATAAGGATAATCATAAATTCGATATTATACTCTACTGTAAAGACAAGGACGGAAGTATTGAGATTGAGAATAGACCAGATATAATTGAAAATTGGAGAATAGATCAAGTTTTAACAAGTAAATACTTTGGAATTGAAAATACTAGACCAGTTAATACAGATCCTTACTTGACATTAAAACAAGAAATTATCAGAAAAGGTGAGCTCAACGAAGATGATATTGAATTACTCAATTCTCTAAAAGATGAATTGGGGTATTTGCCATTTGGAGAAACTATCACAGAAATAGAAAGTTTAGCCTTCTTAAATTCAATAAGTAAAAATAGATGATTTACATTGATAAAAGACATGCTCAGGTTCCCGCTATACTGCTAACGGACGGAGCTACAGAAACACAAAATCTTAGAGATGCTTATGACGATGATAATACATATTTTGATAACAAACGAAGTTATGAGGTTTTTAAATCAAGTATTTATGGCAACTCAGAAGTTAAAAATAGTCTTATAGGTATTCAAAACCATAAATGTTGTTTTTGTGAATCTCGTGTTACTCATATATCTGATGGCGATGTAGAACATTTCCGACCAAAAGCAGCTTGGTTGCATGATACAGATGGTTTAAAAAAACCTGGCTACTTTTTTCTTGCGTATGAATGGAGTAATCTTTTATTAAGTTGCCAAGCTTGTAATCAACGAGCGAAAGGGAATCAGTTTCCTATTTTAAATTCGAATATCAGAACCACAATTACTTCAACTTATGATTGCTCTTTAGAAAATGCAATATTTATAAATCCTTCTAATGAAGACCCAGAGATATCGATTTCTTTTTTTGAAGAAATCCCGAAAGGAAATAATTATAGGGGAAGAAAAACTATAGAGTATTTAGAGCTAGATAGATTTTCTTTAAACGATGCCAGAAGAGAAAAACTGAAAGATTTGTTTGCATTGAAAGACGCAATAGACGTGTTACAAAATGAAGCAGATAGGGAGAGAGCGGAGGATATTCTTAGAAGAAGGATATCTGAGATAGTTAGCGAAAATTTGCAATATGTGTCGATGGTGAAATGTAACTTTCAAGAATATTTAGATTAACCATGCTTTCAGAAAATAACATTAGTTACAGGTGCTGATAATTGTGTGAACTAACTTCTAAACGTTTAACAATATTATCTCTCAAATAGCTTGGAACCAACACCTCCACTCGTTCTCCAAAACTTAATATCAAACTTTCCAGCTCATAATTTGGGACCACCTCAATAGAGATAGTCAATTCTCCATCAATATAGCTTACTTTCTTTTGCGAGTGGTGTAGTGGTTTAGATAACACATAAGGTGCAGCCGATGGAAAAAATTTCAAAATAATTTTTTGCTTTTCTAATCCTTCGGTTAAAGTTACCCCAATGATATCGTCAAAGTATTCTTCAAAATCTATAGTGTTTTCTCTATAAGGTTGAGTTTCCTGTTCAATTTGCTTTATCCTATCCAAGGCCAAATTGCTGATCCTATCTAATGCGGCGTTCCAACCTAATAGAAACCATCGGTTATTGTACTGCTTTAAATAGTATGGGTGGATAATAAATTTTTGAGCGTGATCGCTTCTGTATGATTGATAAGTAATGCATAGCGTTTGCTGGTATAAAATATGCTGAAACAGTTTGCCCAAGTAGGCTATGCCTTCTAAATACGCATTATTGTCGAAACCGATAATGGGAGAAACGTTTTGCTCCATCATAAAAGCCTGTTCCAATTTGGGGCTCAGTTCGTTTACCCAGGCAAACTGCGGCATTCCCTCAAAGCGGCTTAAAATATCCATGGCAGAGCGTATTTGCTCTATATCTGCTTGGTTTAGGGGTTGCTTATCTATAGAGAAATCTGTTTCGCCGTAGCGGTAATAAGTTCTTTTCCCGTCTTTAAGATGCGCAATAGGAGCACGGTAGCCTTCTTCGCTGGCCATGTATTTAAGGTCATCCAACACCTGCCTTCTGCTAATGCCTTTACTATCAGGATTAATTTCTAAAAGCTTAGCGGTGCAGGCATCAATTAAATCTTGAATGAAATACTTTTTAACCGGATTGCTCAAGCATTTATCCAGCACATGGTAACGAAGGTTTGCGTTTTTATTGGTAGCCATCGGCGTTATTTTACAGAAGTTTAAAGATAAACTTATCTGTGCAGATAGACTGCATAGATGACGGAAATATTTGTATCATAAAATAAAACAAGATGGCAAATTTGAATTACGAAAGAAGGTTGGCCAACCTGAAGGCCCGTAGGTTTGATGAGATACTGCTTAAAGCAGATGTGTCTGAATCATTTGGTAGAGCTGTTGTATCAAATACATTAGAGTATTTGGTGGAGGCTATGCGTCCCATAGGTAAGAAGTATAATGATGTAACCCTCAACGCTGCAAGCAATGTTCAAAGTCATTTAGAAGCAGGTTTTAATTTGCCATTTACTAGAGCTTACCGTAAGCAAGGTTCTGTAATGACGAATACCAACATTAAATTATACAGCGATATTGATCTTTTAACGATTATCGATAGCTATGTCTTCTTGGCTCCAGCGTTATTGCCACCAAAATCTCCTTATTTAGGCGATACCGATCTCGATATCGTACAACTTCGTAGGCAAGCGACCAGCATTATGCAATTGAAATATGATGAAGTAGATACATCTGGCAATAAGTCAATTAATATCTATAATAAAAATTTACGTAGAAAAGTAGATATTGTTTTTAGTTATTGGTATGATACCCCAAATTATTTATCGAATAATGATGAATTCTATCGTGGTATTCATCTTTATGATTTCGAGAAAAAGCAAAAGCAATTAGATTATCCATTTGCACATATTCATAATGTGAACCAAAAATCTTCTTCCACTAACGATGGGAGTTGTAAAGGTATCAGGTTATTAAAAACCTTAAAAGTAGACGCGGAGAAAGATATCGAACTTTCAAGTTTTCAACTTACTACACTGGTCTATGAAATGGATAATGTTGACTTATACTATAGCAGGGGTAACGAGCTTAAAATTGCTATAAATATGTCTAAGCAAATGGCAAAGATGATTACTTATCCTAACTATCGTCGATATATAAAAAGTCCAAACGGTATGGAAACTCCTTTCTTTGAGGATAAATGTGTGGGTGCATTAAACTTGCTTAAAAGGGATTTGGATAGGCTGATTGAAGATTGCGGCGGAGAAGTAAATAATTATCTAACTAACAGTGCTCTTTTAAGATATAGCTAATGAATGTTAAGCCAAGAATATTTATAGGTTCTTCTAGCGAAGGACTTAAAGTTGCAAAGTATGTGAAATCTTATTTTGCTAACGACTTCGAGTGTTTTTTGTGGACAGATGATATATTTAAATACAATGAAAGCGTATTTGATACACTTTTGAAAAGTGCCAGCCTGTTTGACTTTGGGATAATGGTGGCTACAAAGGACGATTTTACGGTCTCGAGGAACACCAATTTTGACACCCCTCGTGATAACATTGTTTTTGAATATGGTCTTTTTTTAGGTAGAGTAGGTGCAGGGAAAGCTTTTGTACTACAGGAAGAAGGAACTAAATTACCTACAGATCTTTTTGGAATTACTACCCCGCGTTTTGTGTTGGCTGATAACTTACTGCAAGCTGAAAAGTTAAATGATGAGCTTAGGAAAATCGGTAATTCGATGAAGGAGAAAATGAAAATAGGGGAGTTGGGCTTGTTACCTTCTACTGCTTTAGCGATTGGCTATTACGAAAATTTTGTGGCCCTAAGTTGCGAGGCTTTGATTGCCAAAGGTGAATTGCAAGTTGGTGGCAAAGTTTTCAAGAAATTTGAATTTAATATAGTTATTCCAAATGATTTAGATGGTGATGTTAAAAAGAAAGCAAAAATTTTCTGCACGAAACTGGGACTTAAGGAGGCTAAGATTGAAACCTCGGGCAGGGGCTATCCAATTTGGGTAACCTACAAGGAGGGTGATGACGTCCTAAAGATTTACGATATGCCACCTACAATTAATGGAATAGATAAGGCTATTGAAATGTATATGAAAAAAGGGCATATAGGGAAAACCACGGAGCAAAAATTATTAGAAGAACGTGAATTAAGAAACTTTAAAAATGTAATTCAACTATTAATTGACAATGATGCCTATTGTAAGCATTTAGTTAGATTTGTGGATGAAAATCAAGAGTTCTTTTGATCACTTAATACGATTAACATTAACAAATGTTGACGCTGTAGATACAACAATTGTTGTATATTAAACTACAGCAGTTATATTTGTTCATCATTGATAATAAAAGATATATGGAAATTACATTAGCACAAGACAAGGCCTTTAATGCGCTGATTTACTTTGCGGAAAATATAAAGCCATTATATCTCACTAAGGCTATAAAGCTATTATACATCGCCGATGAGATGGCTATGAAGCAATCTGGTGTACCTGTTACTTGGCTAAATTACAAAGTATGGAAATTGGGGCCGGTGGCAGAAGATGTTTATCAAAAAGTTAAATCAGCTCATTTAGGGCATCAAAAAGGCGATGGCTCTCATTCCATTTCACATTTAACGGTATCTTCTAGGTCTGGAGCTTTGGGAGATGGAATTCTATTAGAACCAGCAAAAGCATTTGATGATTCACAATTTTCAGACTACGATATTGAAATCTTGGATACAGTAATTAAACAATATGGTAAATTAAATTCTGATCAATTAATTGATATTCTACATGCTGAAGGTACACTTTGGCACAAAAAAGTAACCGCTAATAATCTTGAAGAGCAGTTTGCGTTAAAGAGCAATCGCTCTGACTTTGTCATAGAACTTACTGAATTATTAGATACCGATTTTAAAAAATCTGCCTTTGAGGTTGCTTACCAATCTTACCTCATGCAAAACGAATTGTTATAGTCATGAAGGCGCTCTCTACCGGTCATGTTTTACGCATACCAGATTTCGACTTCGAGAATGGTGCCGAAACTAGAGATAAGTATCTCATTGTAATAGATACCAATGAAGAAAAAGCGCTCTTTTTACGGGTGCTTACCACCTCCAAAGTAAAAGTGCCCGAAGATAAAATCATGCATGGTTGCCGAAATGAACCTAATAATGGTCTACATTATTTCATGTTTGAAAAAGATAGATGTATTGGCTCGCTAGAAAAGCAAGATTTTTCATTTCTGTTACATACTTTCATCTTATTTCGCAATAACATTAAAGAGGTAGATACGTTTTCTTTTATCCAAAAATACGAACATACGGCAGAGCTGGTTTGCGAAATGCAAGAAGACGAGTTCTTAAGGCTTAAAAAATGTATTAGGCAAAATGGGCGTATGGCAGATAGATCCGCTAAGAGAAATTTTCCTGATATTTTTAATGTAGCATAGCAATTCAATTACTTAAAAAATAATATCGGTATTTCTTTGAGAGGGTGTGTTGCAAAAGTACAGTTAAAAATTAATCAATAACTATTTGATCATCACTCCAGGCTTATTCAGCACCGGAATTCTCATCAAGTTTTCATCAACGATGCTTTCTGGCAAGAAAATGAATTTCTTATCGTAAATGGTGCTACCAATATAATAACTTAGCCAATATTCGTTGGTTAAGCCAAAAACAGCTGGGTCAATGGCTTCTACACCTGCCGAGCTTTGGGCTGCAACATCGCCAATAAAATGCCTTAGCAATGATGTTTTTACCTGCTTACCGTCTTTTTCTCCGTAACCTTTAGAGGTAATTAAAACGTTAGTAATAGGTTCATTCTTGAAATTAACCAGATAAACCGTCCAGTTTTTTACTTCTGGCGTTTCGCTCATTAAAGCTACTGCAATGGCTACGTCTTCTACAATATTTTCGGGTAAGTCTTTCTTCATCTAGAGTAAGGATAAAGGAGCAAAGAACAAGGATAAAGGAGCAAATATAGAGGGATAAATATCAAGAGATTAATAGCACCAGTCTTTATTCCTTGTTCCTTACTCTTTGTTCTTAATTGTTACTTTTTCTTCGCTACTGCTTTCTTTTTAGCTGGTGCTTTCTTTGTATCAAAAGCTTTGGGCGATTGTTCTACAATTAACTTCTTAACCTCTTCTAAAGAAATTTCTGCCAATTCTTCTGCGGTATATTTTCCTTTAGTTTTAGGGTTATTCTTTAATTTAAGCATTTCTTTTCCGAAACGGATAAACGGTCCCCAACGGCCATTTTCGATAGCAATTTTTTCACTTTCCCACTGTTGTATGTAGCGGTTGTTCTCTTTCTCTATCTTTTTCTCAATCAGTTCCTTAATGTCGTTTGCCGAAAGTGAATCGAAATTGTAAGCTTTAGGAACATTGATGAATAAATTGTTCCATTTAATAAAAGGACCAAAACGCCCAGTTCCTTTGGTTACCGGCAAACCTTCGTAAGAGGCTACAGGAGCATCAGCAGTAATTTTTTCGCCAATAATTTCAATAGCCCTAGCTTGATCTACACTTAGCGGATCTTCATTTTTAGGAATAGAAATAAATGTATCACCCCATTTTACATAAGGGCCAAAACGACCAAGACCTACCGAAACCTCCTTGCCCTCATAATCTTCTAATTGGAAAGGCAATTTGAACAAATCTAAAGCTTCTTCTAAGGTAATGGTACCTACCGATTGTGTTTTGGTTAAACTTGCGTAACGAGGTTTTTCGTCTTCATTGTCGCTTAGTTCGCCAATTTGAACCAACGGACCAAAACGTCCAACCTTGGTATACACATTTTTACCAGTTGTAGGGTCTGTACCTAGCAAACGTTCTCCAGTAGCTCTGTCGGCATTTTCTATGGTAGTTTCTACCTCGTTATGGAATGGTTTGTAGAACGAATGTAGCATATCTGTCCATTCTTGCAAACCTTGTGCAATCTCGTCAAACTGTTTTTCTACCTTGGCAGTGAAATTAAAATCTACAATACCTTTAAAGTGTTCTACCAAGAAATCATTCACTACTTCGCCAATATCAGTAGGGAAGAGCTTCGCTTTTTCGGCGCCAGTAATTTCTGATTTCTTTTGTTTGTTAATTTTTCCATCAGTTAATGAAAAAGCCAAGAAATCTCTTTTTTTACCGTCTCTATCTTCTTTAACTACGTAACCTCTATTTTGTATAGTAGAAATGGTTGGAGCGTAAGTAGAAGGTCGGCCAATGCCTAATTCTTCTAGTTTTTTTACCAAACTAGCCTCTGTATAACGTGCTGGCGGCCTAGAGAAACGCTCTGTTGCCAGCATTTCTTTTAGTGCTAGCGATTGGCCAACAGTTAATGGTGGCAATAAATTGTTTTCGTTTTCCTCGTCTTCATCGTCGGTAGATTCTAAATATACCTTCAAGAAACCATCAAACTTTAACACTTCGCCTTGTGCACCAAAAATTTCTTTTCTGCTACTTACGCCAATATCTACAGTAGTTTTTTCGAAAACGGCTTCGCTCATTTGAGAGGCAATGGCACGTTTCCAGATTAACTCGTATAAGCGTTTTTCAGCATTATCGCCATCGGTAGTATGTCTGTCAAAATAAGTAGGGCGTATGGCTTCGTGAGCTTCTTGTGCACCTGCAGATTTGGTTTTGTAAACTCTTGGTTGGTGGTATTGGCTACCATAGGCCGATTTAATTTCGGCAGCAGCAGCGGCCACAGCAGTTTCCGATAAGTTTACCGAATCGGTACGCATATAAGTGATCTTACCGTTTTCGTAAAGCCTTTGCGCAATTTGCATGGTTCTGGCCACCGAATAGCCTAATTTTCTAGAAGCTTCTTGTTGCAGGGTAGAAGTGGTAAATGGCGCCGCCGGATTTCTCTTGGCAGGCTTAACCTCTAAATTGTTTACCTTAAAATTAGCGTTTACACAATCTTGAAGAAATTTTTCGGCTTCTTCTGCTTTTTCAAAACGTTGCGGCAGTTCTGCTTTTACAATTTCTTTGCCATTGCCAGTAGTAAATTGTGCGGTAATTTTAAAGGCAGCGGTACTATTAAAACTATTTACTTCGCGTTCTCTATCTACAATTAAACGTACTGCAACAGATTGCACACGGCCGGCAGATAAAGAAGGTTTAACTTTTTTCCAAAGTACAGGAGAAAGCTCAAAACCTACCAAACGATCTAAAACCCTGCGTGCCTGTTGCGCATAAACCAAATTATAGTCTATACCTCTAGGCGTATCAATGGCTTTTAATATGGCTGGCTTGGTAATTTCGTGAAATACAATACGTTTGGTGTTTTCTTTTTTTAATCCAAGTGTTTCAAATAAGTGCCAAGAAATGGCTTCTCCTTCGCGGTCCTCATCGGATGCTAGCCATACCGTTTCGGCTCCCTTAGCTAATTTTTTTAATTCGGCTACCACCTGTTTTTTATCTGCTGGTACCTCATAAGTTTGCGAAAAATCATTGTCCACATCAATTCCCATGTCGCCCTTAACCAAATCACGAATATGGCCGTAGCTAGATTTCACTAAAAAATCTTTTCCAAGATATCCTTCTATGGTTTTCGCTTTTGCGGGAGACTCTACTATCAATAAATTTTTTGCCATTAATTAGGGATTTTGTGCAAATAAAACTATAATATCCCCGAATATCAAAATTGATGGCGTTTTTTTTAAAGAAAAATGATTGTAGTGTTAATCGGTTAACTGTGTAATTGGTTAATTAATAACTATTGTTCGATTGTCAAATTGTGATGATGTGGATTATCCGTAAACTCGGTTAATTATACATCTGCTAATTGAAAAATGTTGATGCACAAGCGAAAAATCTTTCGTTGCATGGGCAAAAAAACTTTCTTAGTACGGGCGAAAAATTTTTCGTCCACTACTTCCAACTAACCAATTCCATTTTATATTTAAAACCTCTGGTAATAACCCCTGTACTTATGTTTTTATCAACAGCTTTTACTTCCTTAACTACTAGGCCAATGTTTTTAGCATAAGTTTCGTCGTAAATATCTTCCCTAATTAAATTAACTTCATTGTACTGCTGAATAGAAATGGTAGAATCTAATTTATTGGTTCCAATAGTTAAAGGAACGTTTAAATCTTTTACCTCGTGTGGCCAAGCACCTAAATCGTTATAAAGGTTGCCGTTCCAGGTAGATTGTAAAGTAGGCGGAAATACCAATCTTACATATCTTTTATTGTCAATTACTTCTTCGGCCCGGTTACTAATGATTTTTCTAACAATAACTTTTTGAAAAGTCCAGTCGTCGGTACCAATTTTCTTAAATCGTTCTATTCTAAACGCTTCGTTACCTTGGGCGTCTATCAACTTATTGATAGTGATATCTTTTAATTGGAAAATGTAATTGGTAGTAGAGTTATTAAAGTTGTTGTACACCGTAGAGTCTACATTATATATTACTTCGGCGCCAACATTTAGCGGGAAATAGTTATAGTTCATCTCTGGTTTAGGTTGGTTTTTTGATTTATTGCACGAAAACAAACTAAACGATGCTACAAGCATGAAACTAAGACTGTATAATATTCGAGTTGATTTCATCGAATCAAATATATAAAAACACCTTTGATATTTCTTACTTTACCCATTGCGATAAAATATTAATGATGTAGATAAACCATTTTCTATCTATATTCGTTTTATAAAAAATTATAAAAATTATGATAAACACATTGTTGATATTTTTTGGCTTGTTTATGGCCCCAAACCCGCCGAAAGACATTTATGGTTTTTCTTTTAAAACACTAGATGGTAAGGAAGTAAAACTCTCTAAGTTTAAAGGCAAAAAGATTTTAATTGTGAATACCGCTTCTAAATGTGGTTACACCAAACAGTACGAGGATCTAGAAAAACTACACAAGCAATATGGCAAGAATGTAGTTTTAATTGGTTTTCCATCGGCAAATTTTGGTGGACAGGAGCTTGGTACCAATGCAGAAATTAAAGAATTTTGCTCAAGCAAATTTGCTACTACCTTTTTAATAGCCGAAAAAAGTGATGTGAAAGGAAAGGATATTTCTCCATTGTTTCAATATTTAACCTCGCAAGCCAACCCTGATTTCACTGGAGATATCAAGTGGAATTTCGAGAAGTTTTTGATCAATGAAAAGGGCCAACTGGTACACCGTTATCGCTCTGCTGTAAAACCTTTAGACGAGCAAATTGTTAAGAATTTGTAATTTCTTTTCATTCCGAAGAACGAGGAATCTGTTATGAAATAGGTTCCTCGTTTTTTTATTAACTAACGTGATTTCGGGATAAGATAATTCTGCTATTTGCTAGCGATAGCACTTCAAATCTTCGTTCAGCTAATTTTCGGTCTTTTATTTTTCGGGCCGCACCTATGAGCCAAAGCACTTTCTTTGAAAGAAACCTGCGGAGCAAGCATGAAGACAATTAAAAACAAAAGCTACACTGAATAAATAAGCAACCGAGAGTTTATCAGCAAAGCTGATGAGCTCCGTAAACTCCGGTTTTGTTACTTTTTGCGGTCAAAAAGTAAGAGCCCAGCGGCGGCGAGCTAAAAAAATACTTCCAATGCGAATTTCTCAAGAATGGTAAATACACTTAATCCGAACTCACGTTAACCAATACTATACCTATGAACTACTATCCATACTTTATTCTTTTTGTATTTTTTGCCGTGGCACTTTACTTTATTTTTCGCAAAAAGAAAGTGATCATTACGCCGCTATCTGTAGATGATAAAAAGCTTTTAGAAAACCACGTAACGTTTTATGCTGAATTGGATAAGGAAAAGAAAAACCTTTTTGAGGAGAAATTAACTCGCTTTTTAGGCAGTGTAAAGATTGAAGGCATTGGTACAGAGGTTAGCGCATTGGATAGGATTTTGGTAGGAGCAAGTGCTGTTATTCCTATATTGGGCTTTAACGATTGGGAATACCGTAATTTAGGAACGGTGTTGCTTTATCCAGATACATTTAACAAAGATTTTCAGTTTGGCGAGGGCGATAGAAATATTTTAGGCATGGTTGGCGATGGCTACATGAACGGCCAGATGATTTTATCTCAATCTGCTTTACGGCATGGTTTTTCTAAAAGCGCTGGTAATGAAAATACAGGTATTCACGAGTTTGTTCATTTAATTGATAAGTCTGATGGCGCTACAGATGGTGTGCCTCAGTATTTTATACAACACAATTACACCATACCTTGGGTAAAAATGATGCATCAAGAAATTGCAAAGATTGAAGATAACAAATCAGATATCAACCCTTATGCTATTACCAACGAAGCAGAGTTTTTTGCCGTTACTTCAGAATATTTCTTTGAAAACCCAGAACGGATGAAAGATAAACATCCTGCTTTATACGACAGTTTGAGCAAGATTTTTGGTCAGCAGCTGGCCTAATACCAAACAACTAAAAAACGAATAACCAAACAACTTGTTGTTATCTCTTGTAATTTCTGAACCAGCTATTCACTTTCATTTGTATTACACCTAAAAAAGCTTCCCTAAAAATGCGGGTACTCATTTTTGATGTTCCCTCGGTTCTATCTGTAAAAATAATGGGTACTTCAACCACGTTAAAGCCGTATTTAATTGCAGTAAACTTCATTTCAATTTGAAAAGCATAGCCCACAAATTTGATTTTTTCCATAGGGATAGTTTCAAGCACTTTTCGAGTATAGCACTTAAAACCAGCGGTAGCATCTTGTATATTGATCCTTGTAATTAAACGAACGTACATTGACGCAAAATAAGACATCAAAACACGTCCCATTGGCCAATTAACTACATTTACACCTTTTACATACCGAGAGCCAATGGCCACATCAGCACCGTTTACACAGGCATCTCTCAGCTTAATTAAATCGTCTGGATTGTGAGAAAAATCGGCATCCATCTCAAAAATATATTGATATTCTCTCGCTAAAGCCCACTTAAAACCATGTATGTAAGCTGTACCTAAACCCAATTTACCTTTTCGCTCTTCGATATGTAGCATTGGAAATTCATCCTGCAAATTTTTTACAATTTGTGCCGTACCATCTGGAGATCCATCGTCGATAATCAAAATTTCGAAATGATAAGGTAACGAGAACACCTTTCGAATAATCTTTTCGATATTCTCTTTCTCGTTGTAAGTAGGTATAATGACTAAACTGTCTGACAAAGTAATTTTAAATTTTAGATGCAATTCGCTTTGCGAAAGTAAGTAATTTAACCTGATGTTTATGCTTTGCTGTTTCGTTAAAATGTGTTAAACTACCTAATGTTGCCCATCCATTTCTTTAGTACTGGAACCAGAAAGAAAATAAATATACCAATACCAGCCGAATAGATAGAGATTTGAAGTAACACATTGGCATAATAAGGCAGAGATAAAACGGGGTTATTTGCTTCTACAATAGCTTTAGGAATGCTCATTAATGCACCTATTTTGCCAGCTAGAAATTCTCCAATTGCAGTAAAGAAGAAGAAAATCCCCATCATTAAGCCTACAATATTTACTGGCGATAGTTTGGTAATCATAGATAAACCTACTGGCGAAATGCACATCTCGCCGCAAATGATAAAGAAATATCCGCCAGCAAATGCAACCAAAGGGATAAGACCATGACTTAAACTAGCTTGGCAGGCTAAATAAAAAGTGAAAAAACCAGCCGCTACGAAAATAAATGACATGGCAAATTTGGCAGGAGTAGAGGGCTCTAAACCGCGTTTATTTAGCCATGGCCACAATGAGGCAAACACCAAACTGAGTATAATTACCCAAGCTGGTGGTAAAAAATTGTTTACTGATAGGGCAGGCAGCGCCGTTCCAAAAACGTGCATATCTACATTTCTCATGGCAAAAAGGTTTAGCGAACCCGCATTTTGCTCATAAAATGCCCAGAAAAATGTAGAAACTACTACCAAAGTTAAAGCAGAAAGTAATTTGAACTTGGCTTCCTTTTCTAGTTTCGATGATAAATAAAGAATATAAATAACAGAAATTACAGCAAGCCCAAGCATGATACTGTCTAAAGCCTCGTAATAATTAAATAAGGTTACAATTAAAGGTAAGGTTACAAAAGTGAGTAAGTAAATGGTGTATTCTACGGTTAAAAAACCTGCAATTTTTCGGTGTAAATCTTGCGTTAATGGCAAGCCTTTTTCTTTTAGGGAAGCTTTACCAATGATAAAAACTACCAAACCCAATACCATGAAAATACCCGCCAAACCGAAGCCGTAGTGCCAATTAATTTGTTGACCAACGTAGCCACAAAGCAGGCCGCCCAAAGCTGCTCCAATATTAATTCCCATATAAAACAGCGAAAATGCACTGTCTTTTTTAGGATCGTTATTGTCATAAAGCGTACCCACCAAACTAGATACGTTAGGCTTAAAGAAACCGTTTCCACAAATAATGAAGGCCATGCCATAAAAGAAACTCCAATCTTGTGGTACGGCCAGTACAATGTGCCCAATTGCCATCATTACGCCACCAAAAATAATGGCCCTACGGTATCCCAGAAATTTATCGGCCAGCATGCCGCCAAACATGGGCATGGTATAAACCAAGGCAGAGTAAGCACCTAAAATAGCATAACCCTTAGGCTCATCAAATTTCAGTTGAGTAACCATGTAGGCTAACAATAAGGCTTTCATTCCATAAAACGAAAACCGTTCCCACATTTCAGTAAAAAATAGGAGATAGAGCTGTTTAGGGTGTTTTGTTGTTTGGTTCATTAGTTCTAATAGGAATTAGGTTATAGGTGCTAGATATTAGTTTTAAATGAGCAGTTAGTAATTCATTATCACATCAACTTATTATCCAACTAACGTGAGTTATTAGGCTTAATCTCGGCTAACCGATCCAGAAATAAAGTTGAAATATCCATAATTCACATTGGTTGTCAAATTAATAAAGCTTCTAAGTCTTTTAGGAATTAGTTTTAACTGAGCGGCTAGCAATTCATTATCACATCAGCTAATTATCTAATTATCAAATTAAGAAAACTTTCTACTTATTAAGGCGCTAGGCGTTCAATTCTCCAGCTCCCGTTTACAAAGGTGTATTTTATTCTGTCGTGTAACCTGCTAGACCGGCCTTGCCAAAATTCAATTACAGTAGGTTTTACAATATAACCGCCCCAATGTGCAGGCTTTGGTATTGTTTTGCCTTCGTATTGCTTGGTCAATTCTTCTACTTTGTTTTCTAAAATTTTGCGGCTTGCAATTACTTGGCTTTGTGGCGAAGCAATGGCACCAATTTGACTACCTACCGGGCGTGAGTTAAAATATTGTTCTGAAGTTTCTTTGTCTAATTTTTCTATTTTACCTTCAATTCTTACCTGACGTTCTAATTCTGCCCAAAAAAAGACTAAGCAAGCCAAAGGATTTTTTTTAATTTCTTTACCTTTTTGACTAAGATAATTGGTGTAAAAACTGAAACCATTTTCATCAAAGCCTTTTAACAACACAATCCTAGCGTTTGGCCGTCCAGTTTTATCTGCGGTTGCCAGTGTCATTACGTTGGGTTCAAAAATCTCTGCGTTTACGGCATCAGAAAACCATTTTTCGAACTGTGCCATTGGATTTTTAACTATATCACTTTCACTTAACTCGGCCGCTTTGTAGTCTTGGCGCAAGTTTTGTAACATTTCTTTAGTAAGCTTCATGTAGCAAAAATAGCGTTGTTACCACACAAATTGCTATATCATTTCATTTTTATTTGATTGGATGAGCACAATCATTTTTGGCATATTTGAATAATATTTTGTTAATTTACTTTATGTTAAGCTTATTAAATCCATCTACTGGTAAGTTACTCATCTCGGAGCCATTTTTGGCCGATCCGAATTTTAAACGTTCTGTAGTATTACTTGCCGAATATAGCCATGAAAGCGCTATGGGGTTCATTTTAAATCAACCAAGCAATTTGGTAGTTAAAGATCTTATTCCAGATTTATGGATGGCAGATTTTCCTGTTTTTATTGGTGGACCGGTAGAAATAGAAACCATTCATTTTGTGCATCGCTGCTATGATAAATTAAATAGTGGAGAAGAAATTGCGGAAGGCGTTTATTGGGGTGGAGATTTTGAGACACTAAAATTACTAATCAACAACAATAGTGTGCAAGAAGATGAAGTGAAGTTCTTTTTAGGCTATTCTGGCTGGGGCTTTAACCAATTAGAAGATGAATTGGTAACCAATACTTGGATTGTTTCAGATCAATATCATCAGGATATCGTATTTTCTAATAACGAAGAGGAGCTTTGGAAAGAGGTAATTATTAACTTGGGGCCTAAGTACGCACATGTAAGTAATTTCCCAGTTGATCCTAATTTAAACTAAGGCTAACATTTACACTTCTACATCAATTTTATAAAATTGTATCTTTGATAGATGATTAAACTGCTCCGAAGAATACACCTAATTTATAGTTTGGTTTGTATTCTGCTCTTTTTTATACTTTTTTTACCCTTTTATTATTGCTTCACTAGACATCCGAAGTATTACGGTATACTCAATAAATTTCGTACGGCACATGCTTGGATTTCTTCTACTTTAGCTGGTTTTTTTCTAAGATTTAAGTTCGAAAAAAAGCTTGATCCCAACCAAACCTATATTTTTTGCGCTAACCATACGTCAAATTTAGATATCATTATCATGTGTGCATTGGCACGTGGCAGGTATCATTTTATGGGCAAAGAAGAACTGATGAAGAACCCAATTTTAGGTATCTTCTTTAAAACCATTGATATTGCAGTATCAAGATCGAGTAAAATATCTTCTTTTAGGGCCTTTAAAAAGGCGGCTGATAATTTAGAAAAAGGTATGAGTTTAATTATTTTTCCAGAGGGAAAAATAGACGATGTTTACCCGCCAGTTTTACAAGATTTTAAAAGTGGCCCATTTAGGTTGGCTATTGAAAAAAATATACCTATTGTACCCGTAAGCATTGCCAACCTTTGGAAAATGATGTGGGATGACGGTTTTAAACACGGCACCAGACCGGGTATTGTAGACATTTATGTGCACGAACCAATTTTAACTAGTACATTAGCCGTAGAAAACGACGAAGTGCTGAAAGAAGATGTTTACAAGAAGATTTATAGCAAGTTGTAAAAGAAATAAACCACAAAGACACTAAGAATGAAAATTAGCTGAATTTTTTCTTTGTGGTCTTAGTGTCTTTGTGGTAAAAAAAAGCAAATGATAATAGATAAAAATACAGTATATAAAGTAGCTGATTTAGCTAGAATTGAAATTAAGGACAACGAAGTTGATCATTTGACTAAAGAAATGAACAAGATCCTTACTTTTATGGAAAAGCTGAACGAATTAGATACAGAAGGCGTAGTGCCTTTAGTTTATATGAACAACCAAGCTAATGTTTGGCGAGAAGATGTGGCAAAAAACGAAATTACTACAGTTGATGGTTTAAAAAATTCGGCAGTGCATAACGAAAACTTCTTCTTGGTGCCAAAAATTATCGAGAAATAGAAGGTAGTTTTCAGTGTACGGTAATTAGTTAATAGTTTGCGTTTAATCGATTAACCAATAATTTTCAAAATACTTTGTAACATTGCAATGAAAGCTATCGTCTAAAAACCAAAAAAATAGCAATGCAGAAAGAACTCATAACCATTAAAGATATTGGCCGTAGGTACGTTATTGGTACCGAGGTTATTCATGCGCTAAAATCTGTAAGTTTAACGATTAAACAAGGCGAGTTTGTGGCTTTAATGGGGCCTTCTGGTTCGGGTAAATCTACATTAATGAACATTTTGGGCTGTTTAGATACACCAACCAAGGGAGATTACATCTTAAACGGCACTAACGTAAGTCACATGTCTGATAACGAACTGGCAGAAGTTCGTAATAAGGAAATTGGTTTCGTTTTTCAAACCTTTAATCTTTTACCCAGATCAACTTCTTTAGATAATGTGGCATTGCCCTTAATTTATGCCGGAGCCGGCAAAAAAGAGCGTGATGCACGTGCCCAAAAGGCGTTAGAAAACGTAGGTTTGGGAAATAGGGTAACGCACAAACCTAACGAATTATCGGGCGGACAACGCCAGCGTGTAGCCGTAGCAAGAGCCTTGATCAATAATCCTTCAATTATATTGGCCGATGAGCCCACAGGTAATTTAGATACTAAAACATCTATTGAAATTATGGGGCTTTTGGAAGAAATACACAGTAAAGGCAACACCATTATCTTGGTAACCCACGAAGAGGATATTGCCCAACATGCACACAGAATTGTACGTATGCGTGATGGACTGATAGAAAATGACTACATTAATGACGACATCAAATCTGTTTCGCCACGCTTAAAAGCCATACAAGAAAGCGGTAACGATTTTGAGAATATAAATTAAGGTTGAAGGTGAAAAAGGCGTAGGGCATAAGGTCAGGTCATCCCTATACCTTAAAGCTTAAACCTATTACCTTAGCAATATGAAAATTTACACCAAAACCGGCGATAAAGGCTTAACCTCATTAATAGGAGGTACCCGAGTAGCCAAACATCATATTCGTATAGAGAGTTACGGCACAGTAGACGAACTTAATTCTTACATTGGTTTGGTAGCTTGTCAGGATATTGACACACAGCATCAAACTATTTTAAAAGAGATACAGGATAGACTTTTTACCATTGGAGCTTCTTTGGCTGCAGATCCAGAAAAATCGAAGATGAAAATTCCAGATTTGTTGGAAAGCGATATTACGCTATTAGAAACTGAGATAGATAAAATGAATGATGCTTTACCTGCATTAACGCATTTTATTTTACCAGGGGAAATACCGTGGTATCTTATTGCCACATTGCTAGATGTGTTTGTAGAAGAGCCGAAAGATTAAGCGTAGCCTTGGCCGAAGGCAGTTTTGTAGACAATAAAGTTACAGTTTACTTAAATAGATTAAGCGACTATTTGTTCGTTTTAGGCCGAAAATTAGGACAAGATGCCAATGCAGATGAGCATATTTGGATACCCCGAAAAAATAGTTGAAAAAAATATTTGTTTTGCTCATTTTTTTGCCTGCTTTGCGCAAATAGAACATTTAAAGAATTAATAATTATTTAAGATATGTATTGGACCTTAGAATTAGCATCGCATTTGGAAGACGCACCATGGCCTGCAACTAAAGATGAATTAATTGACTATGCTATCCGTTCCGGAGCGCCTGTAGAAGTGATTGAAAACCTACAAGCTTTAGAAGATGATGGCGAGCCTTATGAAACTATAGAAGAGATTTGGCCAGATTATCCTACCAAGGATGATTTCTTCTTTAACGAAGATGAATATTAGAAATATAAAGCCTCAATGAAAATTGGGGCTTTGTTTTTTTAAAATTCACTAGGGCATCAATTTTTTAAATCACTATGTGTGAAGTATGCAAAACCGCTTTATATAAATAAGTACGCTATGTAGATGTTAATTGTTGATAGCTTTTGTGGTAACAAATAAATAACCTAAAACAGCCCCAGAGGTGCTTATAAAATAAATGTTTCTTTTTTGACCAAACTAACTTTCCCTAATTTCAGTTTTTACAGCGCAAAATTATAAAATCTACTTTTCTTAACTAAATAGAAGCTTTATAGATTGTAAATTGGCGGTTAATTACTGTTTTTTTTAAGGATAATCTTTCTGAGTTGTAGAATGCCATTGGTAAGATGATGTTTCTTTGGGGTAAAAAATGGTAGACTTAACACCGATAGCAGAGAAATACCAGCCGAAGCTCCTAAGGCACCGCCATAACCAGCAAAAAAAGTACTTGTGTTTAAATAGATCATAGCAAATACTAAGCCTGCTATAGCTAATTTAATGTAGCTATCTACTATTTTTTTAGAAACCATACCAATAAATGATCCACCAATAAAAACTACAGGTATATTTTTGGTTAAGTATGGCGTTAACACATTAGGGAAAAAATAAATAAACAAAGCAACTAAGAGAGATAACAAAGCTGATGACCTAACTGGCCCTTGCTTTAGCTTGTGGTTAGTAAAAAATGTAAGTATTGCAGCAATAACGGCGGTTATAGTAATGATAAATATATTCATTTTTTGAAAATTAAAAAGAAAATGAACGAGGTAATGGTAACCGCCGTAAAAGCAACCGTACCAAGCTTGCCTCCTAAACCATTGAATAAGCTTTTAGAAACCAATAACAGTACGCCAGCGAAGAAAGATGCCGCAAGTATAAAGTAAATGGTTGAGGCGATGGTTAAGCTTGTCATGCCGATAAATGCCCCACAATAAAATGTAGCGGGCAACTGCTTTAAATAAGTAGATTTTCTATTGATAGTAGGAATAAAAGAGGCAGTAGTGCCTACAATACCAGCAGAAATTACTGGGCCAAGATGATAATGATTGTTTAAAAGATAGCAAGTTAATGCTCCAGCTGGTATCCAAATTACAATTAATATGTGTTCGTATAAGTTGGTTCTGTGATGTATTGGCGCCTTTATGTAGGAAATTAGTAACAACAAGCACAAGAATATAATCACGAAGGGAACATATTTGTTTTGAAGTTTTTCAACGAAAATGGCACAAAGAAACAACAATTGGATAATTAGTGTAAGAATAATAACGAAGGTTCTGATCTTTTTTTTGCCATTATTTGGGTGTAATGTTGCTGTCAAAAGTTAAGTCTTAAACTAAACAAAGACTACCTAAATCAAAATCCACAAAAAAAGCCCATTAACTAAATAAGGGCTTGTTTTTGTTTGTTTTTACCAGCGGAGAGCGAGGGATTCGAACCCCCGGACCTGTTACAGTCAACAGTTTTCAAGACTGCCGCATTCGACCACTCTGCCAGCTCTCCGCCGCAAAAGTACAAACTCTAATCAATTCTGCAAACTTTGATTAAAAAAATGTTAAATAATTTTTTAAAAAGCTGTTTAAACGATATTAAAGGGGGTTGCAAACATAAAAAAGATGAAGTTGATAATCTCTTTATACTCCCAAAAAAGTGGATGCGAATGTTATTTAGATTTTCGGTAGCAATAAATTAGAAATATCAAATACAACAAGCCAATTAATAAACCGCCTATAATATCGGTAAACCAATGTGCACCTAAATAAATTCTGGATAGTGGGCCCACTATAAACATAAAATAAGCAAACAAACTGATTATATTCCTTAAATAAGTAGGGATAGATTTTAACTGCTGCATCAATACTATTAGAAAACCAAAAAAAACCACGTAAGAAAGTGTATGGCCACTTGGGAAACTATGGTTCTGATAACTTTCTATTAAGGTAACGTGTTGGTTTGTTGGTCTGGGGCGACTAAATAAAAATTTTAAAGAAAGGGTTATTAAGCCAGTAAAAGAAATGGCCACTATAAACAATGCTTCTCGCTTATACTTGAAAATATAAAACAATAAAGACGTTATAACTATTGCAACAAAGGCTACTGCAACATTACCAAATGCGCTAATCCAAATCATTAGCTGATCTAGATTGGTGTTGCGGTATTGCTGTACAAATCTAGAAATACTGATATCAAATTCGTTTATTGGGTTGTTGCTAACAAAGATGGCTAATAGTATAAATGATAGCAGTATTAAAATGGCTAAAATTGTACTTCGAGATTTGAACATATTTACGAAACAAGTTTGGGATAGTTATTTACCAAATATCAGTTTTTTGTTAGCTTATACCAATTAGTCTGGGCAAATTTTTTGGTTACTGATCTTTAGATTACCTTTGAAGCGTATGGTAAATACAACAGCGAATAAATTAGAACTACGAACCGTTAATGTTACACGTTATGTAACGCCTTTGCGAGAAGGTGGTTCTATGCCCGCAATTGCCGAGGCAGATGATGGATTTTTATATGTGCTAAAGTTTAGAGGTGCAGGGCAGGGGCATAAAGCCCTCATTTCTGAAATTATTGGTGGCGAGATTGCTCGTGCTTTAGGCTTACGAATGCCCGAATTGGTTTTTGCTAATTTAGATGAGGCATTTGGCAGAACAGAACCCGACGAAGAAATTCAAGATTTGTTGAAGGCCAGCGTAGGCTTAAATTTGGCATTACACTACTTATCGGGAGCTATCACTTACGATCCAACCATTAACAAAGTGGATGCTAATTTGGCGTCTAAAATTGTATGGATGGATTGTTTGCTAACCAATATGGACAGAACGCCAAGAAACACAAATATGTTGTACTGGCATAAAGAATTGTGGTTAATTGATCATGGAGCTTCCCTTTATTTTCATCACTCTTGGCAGAATTGGCAAGAACAAGCCAAGCGCCCATTTGTATTGGTAAAAGACCACGTGCTCTTACCTCAAGCAAGCGAAATTACCAAAGTTGATGCCGAGTTAAAAGCAATTTTAACGCCGCAGTTGATTAATGATATTTTAGCTTTAATACCTGATGAATGGTTGGATGAACGTAGTTTTGAAACCGCCAAAGACCAGCGGAAAGCTTATGCCTATTTTTTAAATACTCGAATTGAAAACTCTTCAGTTTTTGTTAACGAAGCCGAAAATGCAAGATAGACACTTATTTGAGTATGCCGTAATTCGGGTAATGCCTAGGGTAGAACGAGAAGAATTTATTAACGTGGGCATCATTATGTATTGTAATAAACTAAAGTATCTGAAAGCCGCATTTCAAGTTTCGGCAGAAAGGTTAAAGGCTTTAAATTGCGAGTTAGAAACAGAGATTATTGAAGAAAACTTGAACGCCATTGTAAATATTTGCAAAGGAGGGAAGTTAGCTGGGCCAATTGGCCAATTGGATTTAGCCAGTAGGTTTAGATGGTTAACAGCAACCAGAAGTACGGTGGTACAATGCTCAAAAGTGCACCCAGGGTTTTGTATAGATGCCGAAGAAACTTTAAATAAACTGATGCAAGAATTGGTTTTATAAGACAAATGCGGCTTCTATCCAGACAGCCGCATTTTATCAAACTAAACCTAAATTTACTCTTTATAAACTTGCTTTAACTTCTCCGCAAGTCAACATATTTTTTGGATAGTAAGGGTTTTTAATATCCTTACTTTCACTTAACCAAATATCGCCAGTCATTGGGCAAACTTGTTGGTATAATGGCATATCGGCTGGTTTCAACTTATCTGCAATAGCCCAAAACTTAGTAGAAAGCGTACTAAAAGCTTTGCGTTGTTTATTAATATTTTTAGTTGCTGCAATTGCTGTAGCAAGCGCTACAATTTCCTTTCTCGTAGTTGTAGCTTCATTCATTTTTTCTAAAGTCAGTTTTTTAAACTTGAATTTACTAAATGATGTGATCAAAGCTTTTGCATTGTTTACTGCTGCAACACTATCAGAGGCAATAAAATTATTACTTAAAGCTAAGTAGCTGTTAACTAACTCTTTTTTTTGTGTTTCGCGTTGCGCTACTAATTCTGGTGTAACCTCTTTCTCAGACATGGTTTGTGCCTGCGCTATGCTGCTAATGCCAATTAGTGTGGCTATTATTAATTTTTTCATACTTCTGTTTTATTAAGTTTCGAAATAATTTTGTCGATATCTAGTAAAATGCTCTCTAAATGCTGTTTGTTAAATCCATTGGTTGTGGCCATTAGTTTTACAATATCAGCTCTTAGCTGTATTAAATGTTGCTGACCATAAAGTCTAACATCGCTGCGTTGTGCTGTATTTAAAGCCTTGCCAGGTTCTACTTCTTTGGGTAGTAACAACATACCCATTTTCTCGATGTAACCACGCTGTAAACTTCTTCTGTAAACATCTAGTTTTTCATCGCCCGAAAATTTAATCCAAACGGTTTGTTGTAGGTCATTTAAAAACTCAGGAACGGTATAAGCCCCCTCAAACTGTAATGCTTTTTGACTAATATTATAAAGCATACCCGAACTTAGCAGCATATTAAGCACTTGGTTTTGTTGGTCCGAAATCTCGTCTGCCGCTTTCATTGGAATAAGCTGCGCAATTTCTTGTGGATACATCCAAAGTGGAGCAACAAATACATGTCTACCTACATAATCGATAGCCGATTTAACTTTTGCTTTTGGGATAGGCCTATAAACCACTGCCTTTTCATCTGCTGTTCTTTTAGTTACGTAGTTATTGCCAATGTTTTTTAATACATGATATAGGTACCTTCCATATTGCCTTACTACGGCTTTGTGCATGTCTGACAAATTATCATAAGCATCGTTAGGTTCGTAAGTCCAAGCAATTAAATTAGGCACTACACGTTTCAGGTTTTTAATACCATAGTCGCTAGCTACCATGGCATCGTCGCCTAAATCTTCCGATTGGCTACGTGGGTCTTCATCTTTGCCTTCGCCACCAAACCAAAGTTTCGGATTTGCGGCTAAACTTTCTGTAGTTAATTTAGCTAAAGTGCTTTCTTCTTCAAATTCGTCTTTTAACTTCGGGAAAAATGTATATCCCCATTTAATTGCCCATTCATCATAAATACCAATACGTGGATAAATTCCTTTCGGACTGATATTGTCTTCTGGTTGTGCCACGTAATTGAAACGGGCATAGTCCATGATAGACACGGTGTGGCCGTTAGCTTCCACCCATTTCTTATCTCTCAATTTTTCTACCGGAGTAGCGCTGCTAGCGCCCATGTTATGGCGTAAGCCGATGGTGTGGCCAATTTCGTGAGAAGAAACAAAGCGGATCAATTGTCCCATCAACTCATCGTCCAAATGCATTTTTCTGGCTCTTGGATCTAATGGGCCTGCTTGGATCATGTACCAGTTTTGCACTAATTTCATCACATTGTGAAACCAACCTACATGGCTTTCTATGATTTCGCCACTACGAGGGTCACTAATACGTGGGCCGTAAGCATTTGGTGTTTCAGAAGCGTAATATCTTACCACAGAATAACGAGCATCTTCTAAGCTCATGGTGGTATCGTTTTCTGGCCATTCTTTACCTACAATTGCATTTTTAAAACCAGCCGCTTCAAAAGCTTTTTGCCAATCGTTAATACCTGCAATTAAATACTTGCGCCATTTTTTTGGCGTAGCCGGATCTATGTAGTACACAATTTGCTTTTTTGGTTCTACCAATTGTCCAGCTTGGTATTTCTTTATGTCGGCATCTTTAGGCTCTAAACGGTAACGCTGTACAATGTATTTGGTTTGTGCACGTTGCTGATCATCATCAAACAAAACATATTTATTAGCAAAAAAACCTACTCTTTCATCGAAAAAGCGTTTGCGCATTGGCACTTTTGGCAAAAGTACAATAGAGGTATTAAGCCTAAGCGTAATGCTTCCAGCGCTTGCGGTAGCATTGCTGTAAGTTTTGGTTGTTTTAACTTCAATATTGATAGGGTAGGTGTTGATAGCTTCGATAAAAGACTTATCGTCTGCCAAAGAAGTGAGTTTCTTTTCTGATTTTTCACTATTGGCCAATGAAAACATTGGATTGTCTTTTTTGAAAGCATCTGTCACTTCAATTACCACATTTCCAGTAGTAGGATTGGTAGTTTTAATAGGGAATGCGGCAACAATTGGATTTTCGTTACTGCCTGCTATGGCTTTGGCCAACATTGCATCTGCATTACGAATATCTTGTTTGTATTGTAATGATCTTAAAAATACGGTATTGTTGGGCCCTTTTTCAAAATAAATAGTTTGTTCGTTAGCTTTTTCGCCACCAAAACTTCCCATGCCTTGCGGTGTAGCTAAATAACGTGTTACTGTTAACAAATATCTATTAAACAAACTATCAGGAATTTCGAAATAAAATTTAGTGTCTACCTGAGATACAGTAAACAATCCTACTTTGCTTTTGGCATTGGCAGTAATTACTTTATTATAAGGCTGTAAACTGCTTTTTTGCGTGCTATCAGCTTTTTTATCGGGTGGCGTTTGCGAATAAGCATACTGCTGCGAGGCAGCGAGTATGCTTAATATTACGAGTAGTTTCTTCATCTAAAATTAAAAAGGAATTTTTTCGTCTGTATTTAGGGTAAGAGAAGGATTTAATCTCAATACATTTAAGGGAAATGGAATGATATATAACCTTGAGTTGGGCTGCAAAGTGTAGGTTTGTTGCGGCACAGTTTGATTTACAATTGGGAATTTGCGTACCAATGTTTTAGCAAATTCGGTTTCTGTGTTTAACCTTTTCAAATCAAAAAAGCGATGGAAACCAAGTACCAATTCTCTTCTGCGTTCGTTTACCACTAACTCCATGGTTTCTTTTCTAGTAGTAGGTACGGCCAAGTTTACGGTACCGCCAGCTAAAATACGTTTTGCTCTTAGCTTGTTAAGGATATCTACAGCTTCGGCAAATTTGTTATCTCTAGCATAGCATTCTGCTAACATTAAATGTACCTCGGTGGTTTTCATGCCCACGGTAGGCATAAAGAAACGCGTAAATGCTACGCCCCAATAGGCTGTATTAGAACCTTGATCGAGATTAGATGCGTGGGTAGAGTTGTAAAAGAGATTAAAACGGGCATCATTGTTACCGAATAGCGTTCTCAACTCTGGGCTAATGATGTTGATGTACGAAAAGTTAAGTTCTGTATTACCAGTCATGTACATATAGCTTAACACTTCTGGGTTGTTGCCTGCGGTAATTGGCTTAACCGTTGGGCCACCTTCTGCAGCATATTTTACCATGTCGAAAATTTCGCTATTGTAGCTCAAAGATTTTTCTGCCGCTGCTTTGGCTTGCGCAATTTCGCGTTTAAACAAATGTACTTTGGCTTTTAAAGCATAAGCAAAAGCCAGAGATGGATGGTAAACATCTAAAGGTTTTTCTTGTAGATAAGGTAAGGCCTCGTCAATGTCTTTTTGTATAAAATCATAAACTTGGGCTACTGTAGATTTTTTCGGCTGCGCTTCCAAATCAAATTTATCCATGATGCAAATACCACCATCGGTTGCTGCAGTTTGCGGATCATAGGCCTTGGCATAGTGGTTTACCAAAAGGAAATGGTCATGCGCTCTATAAATTTTAGCTTCGGCTTTTGCCAGCTGTTTAATACCTGCATCGCCTTTGCTATCATCTACTAACGAGATAATGGTATTCCAACGGTTAATGTAGCTGTAAGCTTGATTGTAAAAGCTTGACGAGCCATACAAAGAAACCCGATCTACAGTTTCGTTAAAAGTAAAATTGATGATATCGATATTTGGCGTTCTGCCAATTACGTTTGCCTCACGCATCCATTGATCGTCTGATAAATATTGAAAGTTATTTACCGGATAACCACGATTTGGTAGCGAAACCATTTCGTGAAATTGTGATGCGTTTTCTACAATTAACGATCCTTTTGGGGTAAGGTCGGTATATTTTTTGCAAGCAGCAAAACTCATAGCCGCAATAGAAAATAATAATATTTTGATGTGCTTCATGATGTTACAATGTTAGGTTAAGACCAAATAAATAAGTTTTTGGCAAAGGCATATTTCTTGTGCCAGAGTTAGCAGTATACACCTCAGGATCGATATCGTTTCCGGCTGCGCTCCAATACCAAATGTTATTCATTTGGAATGTTAATCTAGCAGATGAAATTTTGATTTTATCTGCAAATGATTTTGGTAAATGGTAGCTTAACGATACGTTTCTTAGTTTAATGTAATCTCCGTTAACCACGTTAATGTCTGAGTTTCTCCATTGCGAGCTTATAGAAGAAGCATAGTTTCGCATATTTTCTGCATAGTCTACCAACAAACGAGGGTTAGCAGTTGGGTTAGCATCAGTATATCTTTGAGTTATGCCGATGTTTGTAAGTGCATCAGAACCTAAATCTAAGGTTTCTTTACGCATTTTATTACCACCAGAGAAAACCAATAGCATATTTAAATCAAATTGTTTATACGAAAACCGTTGAGATAGTGAGCCAGTGTAAGTTGGCATTAAGCTTCCCATGTTTACCAACGCATCTGGGTTGTTAATTGATTTTACACTGGTAGGATTTGGATTGCCGTTGGCATCAAAAGTTATCGTTGGGTTGCCGTTTTCGTCTAATACATAAGGATAACCGTTAGTCATGCCGCCGTATTTGTACGCATAAAAACTATTGTAATATTCGCCTTCAAAAAAGTAATCACCTGGGAAACCTACATAGTTACTAGCAGTTCCTTTAGCTCTAGTCACTTTCTCGACCTTAGTTTTGTTAAACGCAATAATTAAATTAGAGTTGATACGGAAATCGCCTCGTTTAAACCACTCAGAGCCAGCACTAAATTCAATACCTCTGTTTCTTAGCTCGCCAGCATTTATTCTGCGTGTAAGTGCACCCACGGTAGGGTCTAAATCTGTTGAAACTAATAAATCGCTACTTAAACGATCGTAAACATCAATACTGCCTCGCAACTTATTGTTGAAAAGGCTATAATCTAAACCAATGTTTGTAGTAGCTGTTTTTTCCCAACGCAGCATAGGGTTTGGCTGTTGGGTAATATTTATGTATTGTAACGACTGAAAAAGGTTGTCGTTTCTTCTGGTTGCTACGGTGTATGGCGTAGTGCTTTGGTCAACATTTCCGTTAACCCCATAGGTAGCTCTTAACTTTAAGAAATCAACCCATTTTACGTTTTTAAGAAAATCTTCTTCGCTGGCATTCCAACCTAAACCAACCGACCAAAGCGGACGATTTCTGTATTTCGGCTCTGCACCAAAAAAATCGGCTCTATCTACCCGTAAACTACCCATTAGGTTGTATTTGCCTAAATAGGTATAGCCAAAATTGCTGTAAACAGAAAAATTACGGTGCTTGGTTTCGGTTTGTGTACGCGAAAGTGCACTTAGTGTTCGGTTATTGCCATAAATGTAACTTGGTGCACCAGTTTGGCTAAGCGCAAAAGTATTGATAATGGTTGAGGTTAAAGTTACTGGATCGTAGCCGTATCTCAACTGCTCAACCGTTCTAGGTATAAAACTTTCACGCATTTCGAAACCTGCAATTGCAGTAACTTTGTGTTTGTTCTGGTCAAAATAGCGATCAAAATTTAATTGGTTTCTAAAGGTGTAATTACTAGTTTGTCTATCTATTTGCTGATAACGGCCGCCAGTAGAAAAGCCATCAACATAGGTATAAGTGTTGGTAGCAGGGGTGTATCCGGTTAGGCCATTAATAGCATAGCGCATTTTGTACGAGTTTACATCGTGGTAAACTTCGGCATTTGTTCTTCTATTTTCGTACTGAAACTGTGTGTTAAAGCTTAAGCCGTTCCAAATTTTAGCTTCGATATTGGTAAATGCTCTTAGACTTAACGAGTTTTGTTGCGTAATACCTTCTTGCAATTGGTTTAGTACGTTAAAGTTTAAAGATTTGAAACCAGAAAGACTATTGATCCTATCAGCTACCGCTGGGTTCATGGCACCGCTAGAAGTAAAGCCATCATCAATGTTTGCAAAAGGAGCAATTACTAAGTTGCCATTTCCGTCGGTTATTCTTTCGTATCTTTTTTGAATGTCGAAACTACCAAAATCACTATCGGTAATATCTGCGACAGAATAGGATGCGTTGATGCCGAAAGTAGCATTTAACCAACTTTTAACTTGAAAACTGCTTTTTGCATAAAGGTTGTAGTTTTGGTTATCGTTATATTTTATCCTTCCTCTGGCATCGTCAAAATTAAATGATATGTAGGTGTTTTGCTTTGCTGTACCACCCGAGAAAGACAAATTATAGCGTTGTCTAAATTCATTTTGCCAAACATTTTTGGTATAATCGTCAATGAAATCATTTTGTCTCCATTGGTTGATGGTGGCATTAAAATCACTGTCGTTAATTTTTCCTTCTTCTAAATTTCTGTTTAACTGGTAAAGCGGGCTGTAATACCTTAAACTACTATTGCCAGCATCGCCATAATAATTAAATAGCGAAGTTACGTTGGCGTATCTAGCTCTCTCTCGGTTGTACACAGCTTGCTCAAAATCAATTAAATCACTGGTACTTGCGTAGTGCATGTCGTTTAGGTTAGGCTTTGTAGCAATAAAAAAGTCCGAGTTTAAAGAAACCTTCAAGTTTCCACTTCCTTTTTTAGTATTGATAACGATGATACCATTTGCAGCCCTAGAACCGTAAATTGATGCTGCCGAAGCATCTTTTAACAAGTTTACACTTTCTACATCGTAAGGATTGATGTCTTCTAAAGTAAGCTCAGTAGGCAATCCATCAATTACCAAAAGAGGAGCAGAACCAACCTGTGCAGATAAAGTTCCGATACCTCTCAATATTGGTTTATCTGCTGCCGCTCCATTCACATTTTTTTGAAACATTAATCCAGCAAAACGACCTTCTAAGGCACTTGTTAAGTTTACGTTTACGTTTTCGTTTAAGGTTTTGTTATTTACTTCGGCAATTGCAGCCGGCGATTCGAAACGTTTAAGCGATTGGTAACCAGTTACCACAACCTCTTGTAGCACAGCGTTAGACGGTGCTAAAGTGACAATAATTACCGATCCGGTAGCATTTTTAGCATATTTAATTTCTTTTTGTTCGTAACCTAGGTAAGAGAAAACCAAGGTATTGTTACTATCGCTTACATCAATGCCGAAGTGTCCATTTTTATCGGTACTAACCGTGTTTGAAGTACCTTTTTGAGTAACGGTAACGCCTGGCATTAACGCACCATCATTATCGTTAACCATACCGTGCAGGGTATAGGTATTTTCTCCTGCAGCTTTAGACTTAATCACAATGGTTTTTCCATTTACACGGTAGGTAAAATCTTGATCTTTAAAAACCTGTGTTAGTATTTCATTAATATCTGAAGATTTAATTTCTGCGTTAATTGGCTTTGCTTTTTGGTTAAACGAAGCATCGTAAACAAATTGGTAATTGGTTTTTGTAGCAATTTCAGAAATTACAGTATTTAGTGTAGCTTGTTTAAAGCTAAATGTATATATAACTTGCCCAAAAGAAGATTGAGCAGTTAGCGTGGTAAAAATAGAGATTAATAAAAGCAATCTCAAATACGATATCAGCACAGGCTTTTTGCTACCTGCTAGGTAAAGTTTATTCATTAAAGGTTAGTTAGTTGATTATAAAATTTGTTTGATTGAGCGTATTTTAATTATCTATGCTTAGCCTCCTTTCTTCTACTTTAAATTTTAGCCCCGTAGTGGTGTACAACATTTCTAGTACATCTTTAAAGGCAGTGTTTCTATTCAGTCTTATATATAAGCGTTTATTGGGGATGCTGTTCTCGTCGAAAGAGAAATCGTACCAACGGGAAAGCTCATGGAGTACATCGGCTAATGCTTGGTCGTTAAATACGAACAAGCCATTGGTCCACGCTTTTGCAGCAGCGGTGTCGGCTTGGTTTACGAGAATGCCATTTCGGTCAGATAATCCTTCCTGTCCGGGAGCGAGAATTTTTCGGTTAGATAGATAGTTGAGTTGTACGCTACCTTCGTAAAGCGTAGTTTTTGTTTGCTTGCCAAAGCTATTGATAGTAAATGCTGTACCTAAAACTTTGACATTGGTTTGCCCAACAGATACAATAAATGGCATTTTTTTGTTTTTTGCCACTTTAAAGTAAGCTTCGCCGCTTAATTTTACGTGTCTTTCGGGGCCATAAAAACCAACGGGAAATTCTAAGGTAGATTTTGAATTGAGATAAACTTGCGTACCATCTCCAAGTGTAATTTTGTAGAAACCACCAGCTGGTGTGCTAATGGCGTGCAGGGCAGATAGGCCCGTAGTATCGTTTGATTTTTGTTTGTAAATAATGTTGCCGTTGGCAGCGGTAGTAACCGAAATGGCGGCGGCAGGAGAGAAGCTCGATTGGCTTTCGCTGTTTAGTAGAGTTTCTTCGTTATTGATTACTAAAACAGCTTTATTGCTACCAGGAATAATCTCATTTTTAGTTGAAGAACCACTGTAAAGCGCTAAATAGCTTATTCCAAAAACTACTGCAGCTACTGCAGCGGCTTTGTACCAAGTAGTTATTTTAATTACTTTAGTTTTTGGTTGTTTTTCTATTTTTTCTTCAATTTTTGCAAAAATTGATTGAAGATGCACTGTATCGGCGGGTGCCAATTCATCGTCCAAAAGCAGCTCTTGGTTAATATGATTGCGTAAGTCCATCTCATTAACCTCTGCCATGTCTTTAAACAAAGCATTAAGATCATTTGCGGTAACTTCGCTATTAAGATACCTGTTAAATAGTTTTTCGAACTTTGTTTTTTGCTCCATATTTATAAACCTATACGCACGAGTTTTAAAAACACACTATCGTATGCTAAAAAAAAGTGTTTTTTTTAGATTTAGTTTAAGAGGTTGAGGAGAACTAGTTCTTTAGATATAATGCAATAACAAATACAAGGAAATCTTTAGAGTGGAAGAACACATGATCTTTTACGGCTTTGGTGGCGTGCACCAATTGGTTGCTGACCGTAGAAACACTAATATTTAATTGTTCTGCCACTTCTTTATAAGATTTCTCTTCTAATTTACAGAGCCTGAAAATTTCTCTTCGTTGCGGAGGTAGCTGTTCAATGGCTTCATTTAATACAGCAGCACGCTCTTTATTGTAGATATAATCTTCTGTTTGATTGTAAAACGTTGCAAAAGTATGAATTAAGTGGTCTTGCATCTTCTTGTCTTGCGCAAGTTTTCTGTAATAATCGTAAACTGTGTTTTGGGCTATCGTATACAGCCATGCTTTAAAGGGTTTAGAGGTATCTATGGTATCTTTTTTAATCCATAATTTTAAGAAAACGTCTTGTAAAAGCTCGTCTGCAACTTCAGATATTTTCACCATTTTATTAAGTTTTTGGTGTAGTGCAGAACTATATTTTTCGTAAAAATAAGCAAAAGCATCCCTATCTGCATTAATAAGCCGAGTTAAATAAACTTCTTCTGACAGGTGGTAAGTTGACAACTTAAACGATTAATTTTTTACTAAGATGATAATAATTTTTTTGCTATCAAAGTCTAAGGCAATTTAGAGTGGGTTTTAACAATAAATCATCAAATAAAAACGGCAGCTCATCCAAGCTGCCGTTTTTTAAACCAAATATAAATTTTATGAACATTGATGCAAATATAATAAAGTCTACTAATTTAGTAGTTTTTATTTAAAAATAATTTTACGCTTGATAGGAAATATCATTAGAAATGTATTAGTTTTATTATTCTAAATATAAACAGAAATGAAAAAGTTATTATTTACGCTATTTATTGCGTGTTTTACAATGGTGTTTGCTCATGCACAAGATGCACCAAAAAAGAGAACCTCTTTTGGATGGGATAAGGCTTCGCTAACAGAAATTGGTTGCGATACAGACCAGATCAAAAAGATTGCTGTAGTTAAAAAAGATGCTTCAGAAAAGAGAAAAAAGATTGAAGAAGATGCTTCGTTAGATGAAAAAGCAAAAAAAGCAGCAATTAAAGTAATTGTTAAAGATAGAAATGAAGCAATGAGTGCACTTTTAACCGAAGAGCAACGCAAAAAAGTAGAAGAAATTAATGTTAAATTAAAGGAAGAAGCTAAAACAGCAGCCGGAAACTAAAAGCTTTAATTAATAATCTATAGCCAGAAGCGGATAATTTTAAAATTATCCGCTTTTTTTTATTTAAAATAAATCTCTTTTTGGGAGATTACGATAAATTATTTTGCGCTCTTCGCAATACTCTTTTTTAAAGCGCAAATTTTTTCAAGCTTTCGTCAAAAACAGCTTACGCTTAGCTGTCTTTTAGTTCTCAGCTCGTTATTAATAAATAGTTGCAGGTTATGCCGTGTTCTAAAAGGCTAGTTAAAATTTATACTCACATTAATTACCCGGCAGCAGTTTGTGATTAATATCATTTTTTAGGTTAACTGCGCTCAAATTGCCGCAACCTACTACTAGCTAGTTTTGTGAAACATAAAATGATTTCATGAAGGCTATTGCTTATAATATTAAACCTGAAGAAAAAGAGTGCTTGGTGTTGGCTAACCACAAGAAACATGATATTACCATTATAGCCAATAGTTTAAGTAAAGAAACACTGCCATTTGCACAAGGCAAAGAGGTTTTGATTGTGTTTAACGAAGATCCATTAAATGCAGAACTGATGGTAGGCTTAAAGGCCTTAGGTATTAAATACATTGCTACTTCATCTTTCGAAACCAACCACATTGACTTAAATGCAGCTGGAATTGCCGGTTTTAAAATTGCCAATGTTCCTTTTACACAAGGTAACGATGTAGTAATGCCACGTATGCAACAAGTAATAAAAAACTTAGATAACTGGGCCGCTGGTAAATGTGTTGGTAAGGCTTGTTGTTGCCCAAACGATTGTGCAAAAGCAATGAAACAGGAGGGACAGTAATGGAAGCCACCAAACTGTTACGTAAATACAACATTGCTGCACCTAGATACACCAGTTATCCAACGGTGCCTTACTGGGATAACGAAAATTTTGCTGCTGCGCATTGGAAAAACAAATTGGTTGCAGCCTATAAAGAACACCATAACGAAGGAATTAGCCTATACATTCATTTACCGTTTTGCGAAAGCTTATGCACTTACTGCGGTTGCAATACTCGTATCACTAAAAATCATGGTGTAGAGTTGCCATATATTGATGCTTTATTAAAGGAATGGGAAATGTACTGCGCATTATTGGGCGAGCAACCAAAAATCAAAGAAATTCATTTAGGCGGCGGTACACCCACTTTTTTTAGTGCAGCCAACTTAAAAGCTTTACTAGAAACTATTGCTGGTGGTTCGCAATTTGATGAAGATGCAGCTTGCTCTTTCGAAGGGCATCCAGATAATACTACAGCAGAGCATCTAAAAACTTTGCGTGAGTTAGGTTTTAGAAGATTGAGCTTGGGAATTCAAGATTTTGACCCGAAGGTGCAATTTATGATTAACCGCTACCAAACGCCAGAGCAGGTTAACAACATCAGTAAGTTAGCTCGTGAATTAGGGTATCAATCCATCAACTTCGATTTAATTTATGGTTTGCCTGGGCAAAATATTACAGGTTTAACCGAAACCATTGAAGAAACCATTGCCATTAAGCCAGATCGTATTGCATTTTATAGTTACGCCCATGTGCCTTGGATCAAAGCTGGTCAGCGTCATTTTACGGAGAGTGATATCCCGCAAGGCGACGAAAAATTTGCCTTGTACCAAAAAGGTAGAGCCATGTTAGTGGCTGCAGGTTATGAAGAAATAGGGATGGACCATTTCGCTTTGAAAACAGATAGTTTGTACATCGCTAGTGAACAAAGAAAATTACATCGCAATTTTATGGGGTACACCGACCACCATACGCCTATCCTGCTAGGCTTAGGTGTATCTGCTATTAGCGATTGCGGTACTGCTTTTGCGCAAAATGCGAAGACGGTAGAAGAGTATAAAAGTTTTATCCTTTCAGAAGATTTAGCTGTACAAAAAGGTCATTTATTAACCAAAGAAGATCTGTATATCAGAAAGCACATACTCAATTTAATGTGCCAAAACAGCACTTGCTTTACTGAAGGCATTTCGCAAGAAGTTATTGAACGTTTGCAGCCTATGATTAGTGACAGTTTGGTTGAGATTATAAATAAAGAGGGCGTAAAAATCCTTCCTGCAGGCAAATCGTTTTTACGCAACGTTTGTATGGCTTTTGACGAAAGATTATGGCAGAAACAACCACAAAAACAGTTGTTTAGCGCATCGATTTAAGGTCGCGTACAATCCTAAATAAGTGCGTCATTCCAGATTTATTCTGGAATCTTAATGCGATAGAAAATATACATCATATCACTTTAAGATTAGCTAAGCTGAGCACTCGCGGTTCCCGTTTTTACAGCTTACTCCGATGTAAATCTGAGGGAATGACGACAAAATTAAGTGCAGAATTGTCATGCTGAGCTTGTCGGAGCATATTTAAAATTAGGCTTCGAAAAATTTAGACTGACGAGATAAAATATACAAAGTTATGAGCAATTCAACCATCACCCACCAAAGTTCATTATGTTACCATTGCGGCGATCAATTACCTGCTGTTAAATTAAGCTTCAACGATAAAGATTTCTGCTGCATAGGTTGTCAAAGCGTATATCAGATTTTATCAGAAAACAACATGTGCAACTACTATGCGTACAATGATACTCCTGGGCAGCGCATTAAAGATAAGGGTCATTTCGAATACTTAGATGAACCAACCATCATCACACAGCTCATCAACTATAAAGATAAAGATAACTCGATGGTTACATTTTACGTTCCGGCTATCCATTGTAGTTCTTGTATTTGGTTGTTAGAGCATTTGTACAAAATCAACCCAGCCATATTTAGTTCACGTATCGATTTTCTGAAAAAGGAAGTAACTATTAGCTACAAACATGAAAAAGTATCGCTTCGCCAAGTGGTAGAAGTTTACTTAACCAAATTGGTTACGAGCCTTTAATAAGTTTGCAGGACGTGGTAAAGGAGAAAGGTAATTCGGTAAATAAACAACTGATTTGGAAAATTGCCATCGCCGGTTTCTGTATGGGCAATGTAATGCTGTTCAGTTTTCCAGAGTATTTCGGTTTATCAGCCTTGGAGAATGAATTTCAATACTTGTTTGCTTGGTTAAATTTGGCATTTTGTATTCCTGTAACATTTTATTGTGCGAAAGAATATTTCATATCGGCCATTGCCAGTTTAAAACAAAAACATATTAATCTAGATACACCGCTCGCACTCATTATAGCAGTGCTATTTGTACGCACCGCTATTTCAACCATATTTAATACAGGGCCAGGTTTCGGAGATACCCTAACGGGATTGGTTTTTCTATTGCTGATGGGTAAATGGGTAAAACAACGTACTTACCACCATATTTCGTTCGATAGGGATTACCGTTCTTATTTTCCAATTGCGATTACCACCCTTAAAGATAACCGTGAAAAACCAGTAGCTATTAGCGAAATAGTAGTTGGAGATAGACTATTGATACGCAATGGCGAATTAGTGCCAGCCGATGCCATCCTAATGAAGGGAGATGCTTGGTTGGACATGAGCTTTGTAACTGGCGAAGCCGAGCCACAGCAGAAGGTTTTGGGTGAGATTGTGTATGCTGGCGGAAGACAAATGGGAGAGGCTATTGAGCTCGAAGTAATTAAACCAGCTTCGCAAAGTTACTTAACAGGTTTATGGAACAAAGAATTTTACAAAACCGATTTTAAGAGAAAGAATTTTAACGATAGCATTGCCAAGTATTTCAGTATTGGCGTTTTTGTAATTGCTTTTGCAGCTACTGGCTATTGGTTGTGGATGGGAGATAGTAGCAAAGCATGGTCGGCATTTACGGCGGTGGTTATTGTGGCCTGCCCTTGTGTGCTCGCTTTAAGTACGCCATTTACGCTTTCGGCTATACTTTCTGTATTTGATAAAAAAGGTTTTTACGTAAAAAATACCGATGCTGTAGAGCAATTGGCCGATTTAGATACCATAGTTTTTGATAAAACAGGAACGTTAACCAGTACGCAAAATTCTGAAATTTGTTTCGAAGGAAGTTTAACGGCTGGAGAGAAATTAATGGTGGCCTCATTACTCTATAATTCCTCACATCCGCTGAGTAGACAAGTGCTAAAGGTTTTAAATCCGGATAAAATTTATGCCATTGCCAAGTACAACGAAGTAGTAGGAAAGGGGATTATGGGCATGGTAAACGGTTGTATGGTGTATGCTGGTAGTAAACGAGGTTTACCTTTTGAGGTAGAGAGCATTATCAGCAAAGAAAACGGCGGCGTACACATCATGATTGATGGAATGTATAAAGGCTGCTTTTCGGTAGACCAACAATGGCGAGATGGCATTACTCCTTTAATCAACTCCTTAAATAAAGATTATGATTTGAAAGTGCTTTCTGGGGATACCAATAAAGATGAAACCTTGTTGAAATCTATTTTTAAACCATCAACGGTCATGTGCTTTAATCAAAGTCCACATCAAAAATTAGAAACCATTAAAGCATTGCAAATCAATAAGAAAAAAGTAATGATGTTAGGCGATGGTTTAAATGATGCTGGCGCTTTAAAACAAGCCAATTTTGGCATTGCCATAACAGATAACATCAACAACTTTACGCCAGGCTGCGATGCCATTTTAAGTGGCAGTTCGTTAAGCTTGCTGCCAAATTTTATCCAGTTAAGTAAAGATGGATTAAAGACGATAAAGATCAGCTTTGCGATAGCTACATCTTATAATTTGATAGGAGTTTACTACGCCGTTCAAGGTACGCTTTATCCATTGGTTGCTGCTATTCTAATGCCAATAAGTACCATTACCATCATCAGTTTTACCAGTTTGGCAACCAGGTATTTTGCAAGGAAAAACAACTTAACCCCCTAGCCCCCTAAAAGGGGAACTGAATACAGGGTGCTATACAAAGTCCCCTTTAGGGGATTTAGGGGTAACAATACAACCGTTGACCAACAATACAACAATTTAACAATCGAACAATAAATCATGAACATACTCTATTTCTTAATCGGTTGCAGCGTGCTAGTTGCATTGGTTTTTCTGGGAGCTTTTTTTTGGGCGCTAAAAAACGGACAGCACGATGATGTGTACACACCAAGCGTAAGAATTCTTTTTGATGATGAAGTAAAAAACACCGAACCGAAGGAAAGTGACCATAATCATATTTCCGACTAACACTCATCATCGGCCGTGCTATGGCACTGCAATAAATTTGTCATAAACATTACAAATCTATTTCTATTCAATTATGCAGCTAGAAAAATTTACTTACGACAACAAGATTGTACGAGATTTCGGTATTGCAACCATCGTATGGGGCATTATCGGTATGCTAGTAGGACTAATTGTCGCTACGCAGCTGATTTCGCCAAGCATGAACCTCGGTAATCAGTACACTACGTTTGGTCGTATCAGACCACTCCATACTAATGCAGTAATTTTCGCTTTTGTGGGTAACGCCATTTTTATGGGAGTTTATTACTCCTTACAGCGTTTACTTAAAGCCCGGATGTTTAGCAATGTATTAAGTAAAATTCATTTTTGGGGTTGGCAATTAATCATTGTTTCGGCGGTAATTACGTTGCCTTTAGGCTTTACTTCATCACACGAATATGCGGAGTTAGAATGGCCAATTGATATCGCCATTACCTTAATTTGGGTGGTTTTTGGTATCAACATGTTCGGTACCATTATCAAACGTAGAGAAAGACATCTTTACGTAGCCATTTGGTTCTATATTGCTACGTTTGTAACCATTGCGGTGTTGCATATTGTTAATTCGTTTCAGCTGCCAATTTCATTCTTAAAAAGTTACTACGTTTTTGCTGGTGTGCAAGATGCCTTGGTACAATGGTGGTACGGGCATAATGCGGTAGCATTTTTCTTAACTACGCCGTATTTGGGCATGATGTACTACTTTTTGCCTAAAATGGCTAATCGCCCGGTATATTCTTATAAATTGAGTATTCTTCACTTTTGGTCGTTAATATTCATTTACATTTGGGCTGGTCCACACCATTTATTGTACACTTCCTTGCCAGGATGGGCACAATCTTTAGGTGTAGCTTTCTCCATCATGCTAATTGCACCAAGTTGGGGTGGTATGATCAACGGTTTGTTAACCTTGCGTGGCGCTTGGGATAAAGTTCGTGAAGATGTAACCTTGAAATTTATGGTAGTTGCACTTACCGCTTATGGTATGGCAACTTTCGAAGGGCCAATGTTATCCTTAAAACAAATTAACGGCGTTGCGCACTTTACCGATTGGATTGTAGCTCACGTACACGTAGGTGCTTTAGGATGGAATGGTTTTTTAACCTTCGGTATACTGTATTGGTTAATCCCACGCATTTATAAAACAGAATTGTTTTCTAAAAAATTGGCTTCTTTCCATTTCTGGATAGGCACTTTGGGCATCTTGTTTTACGCTATCCCAATGTATTGGGCTGGTTTTACGCAAGGTTTAATGTGGAAAGAATTCACAGATGAAGGGTTGTTGAAATATGCCAACTTCTTAACCACTACGCTACAAATTATCCCGATGCATATTTTACGTTCTATTGGCGGTGCATTATACTTAATCGGAGCTATCGCGATGACTTACAATTTGGCTAAAACCATGTTGAGAGGCAAATTGGTAGCAAATGAAGCGGCAGAAGCGATGGCTTTAGAGAAAGTAATTACTCACGAAGATCCAACAGATAAAAAATGGCACCGTGTATTGGAGCGCAAACCAATGAAATTCATGGTGCTTTCTATGATTGTGATTTTAATTGGTGGTATGGTAGAAATGATGCCAACGTTTACCATCGAAAGTAATGTGCCAACCATTGCAAGTGTGAAACCTTATACACCGTTAGAGTTAGAAGGTAGAGATTTGTATATCAAAGAAGGGTGTGTGAACTGCCACTCTCAAACTATCCGTCCGTTTAGGTCAGAAACCGAGCGTTACGGCGAGTACAGTAAAGCAGGCGAGTTTGTATACGACCATCCGTTTTTATGGGGAAGTAAACGTACAGGACCAGATTTGCATCGCATTGGCGGTAAATATTCTAATGCTTGGCACTACAACCACATGTTAGATCCTACCTCAATGTCGCCGGGCAGTATCATGCCGCCTTATCCATGGTTAATTACCCAAAAATTGGATACCAGCATGACCGAGGCTAAAATTAGAGCAATGCAAAGTTTAGGCGTGCCATATAGAGAAAATTTTGATGCTGTTGCAAAAGCTAAATTACAAGAGCAAGCAGAAGCAATTGCCGCTGATTTGAAGCAAAACAACATTGATGTAAAAAGCGACAGAGAAATTATTGCCTTAATCGCTTATTTACAACGCATGGGCACAGATATTAAAGCAAACAAAACTACTATTCCATCTAATCAGTAAAATTATGTTTAAGCAAATAAAAGACCTAGCAGGAGGCGAGTTTTATCTCATCGCATCACTGCTCATATTTATGGTTTTCTTCCTCTTAGTGGGTGTGTATCTTCTTAAAATGAACAAAACCCATATTGCAGAAATGAGTAATCTACCTATTAGCGAACCTCAATCTAATGGTTATGAAGAAGTTTAATTTGTTGATGATGATATTAGCTGCTAGCTTAGGTTCTTTTGCACAAGATGTTGCTACAACTGCCGCAGAAGAAGCTAAAGCTGTAATTCCAGAGCCATCTTTGGGGGTCAAGCTTTACCGAATTGTTGATTATCACGCTTTTGATATTTTCGATTATTCTGTTGTTTGTGGCCATCACTTTGTATAAAAGTTTTAAAGTAATTTACCAAGAAAGTAAAAATCCAACGCCTTATAAAACTAAAGAAGATAGAAAATTAGAATATGAGGAATGGGTAAAACTAAACGGAGAAAAACCTAACATTTGGACTAAACTATTGAGTTTAAAACCTCTTTCAGCAGAGAAAGATTTAGAAATTCCACATGCTTATGATGGTATTAAGGAGTTAAATAACCCGGTACCCGCTTGGTTTAACGTGCTTTTCTATGGTACATTAATTTTTGCTGCCGGATATCTTTATTACTATCATATTGGCGAACATGGCGAGCGTCAAGATGATGAGTACAAAACCGAAATGGCAAAGGCCGATCTGGCTAAGCAGAAATTTTTGGCAAAAAATGCTTCATCAGTTGATGAAAACAGCGTGAAAGTTGATCCATCGCAAATTGCCGTGGGTAAAGGCGTATTCGATGCAAATTGTGTTGCTTGTCACGGTCAAAATGGCGAAGGTTTAGTTGGACCTAACCTAACCGACGAGTTTTGGCTACATGGTGGCAGCGTGAAAGATATTTTCAAAGTAGTGAAATATGGTGTGCCTGAAAAGGGAATGGTAAGCTGGGAGAAAAACATGAGTTCGGCTAACATTAGTGCAGTAACCAATTACATTTTATCGTTGCAAGGTTCTAAACCAGCTAACCCTAAAGCACCACAGGGCGAAAAATATGATGCCGCTGTGGCAGAAGCTGCAGTAGCAAATTGAAATTAACATCAATAGTCCGTCATTTCGACTGGAGTGCAACGAAATGGAGAAATCTTTTAACATCTTCTCTCGGAATAGTCCAAAGATTTCTCCTCGTACCTCGTCGAAATGACGGAACCTTTGTCGTAATTGCGAGGAGGAACGACGAAGCAATCTTTTAAGAACAAGTGCAGAAAGATATAGAGATGACAAAACCTCAAAACATAAAAAGTATGGCCAGAACGTTCCTTTATCCTAAAAAACCATCAGGTAAATTATACAACCAAAGGAAATGGGTTAGTTATGTTTTGCTGCTGCTTTTATTCGCTAGCCCTTTCATTAAGTTTAACGGCGAACAGCTAGTGCTGCTTAATTTCTTGGAGCGAAAGTTTGTATTTATTGGGCTTATTTTCACACCACAAGATTTTTATCTCTTTGCTTTAGCAATGCTGATTTTTATCTTGTTCATTGTTTGCTTTACAGTAGTTTTGGGCAGGTTGTGGTGCGGTTGGGCCTGTCCGCAAACTATTTTTATGGAAATGGTTTTCCGTAGAATTGAATATTGGATAGAAGGCGATGCCAACCAACAAAAGAAACTAGATGCTCAAGAATGGAACACAGAAAAGGTTTTCAAAAAAGGATTTAAACATTTTTTGTTCTTAGTGATTTCCTTCTTTATTGCCAATGTGTTTTTGGCTTACATTATCGGTTCAGCTCAACTTTATGAAATCATTACCGAACCGATTAGTGAGCATACAGTAGGCTTCACTTCTATTTGGATTTTTACACTCATTTTTTACGGGGTTTTCTCTTACGTTAGGGAAGTAGTTTGTACAGTAATTTGTCCTTACGGCAGATTGCAAGGTGTTTTATTAGATAATAAAAGCTTAATTGTAGCTTATGATGAAACTCGTGGCGAACCTCGTGGTTATATCCAAAAAAACTTAGATCAAACCCTAAAAGGCGATTGTATAGATTGCGGTTTATGCGTGCAGGTTTGTCCAACTGGGATTGATATTAGGAAAGGAACTCAGCTAGAATGTGTTAACTGTACGGCTTGTATAGATGCTTGCGATGAAGTAATGCTAAAAATTAAAAAGCCCAAAAAATTGATCGGTTTTTATAACCATGATTACATACAGAACAGAAACAAATTTAAGTTAGGAGCAAGAGCCTACGGTTATGCGGCAGTTTTGTTTTTAGTAATGATTATTTTTTCTTCTTTAATTTACAAACGAGAAGATGTACAAACTACCGTGTTGAGGGCCAGCGGAACTTTGTATCAAAAACGCCCCGATGGAACTATTGCCAATTTATACAACGCAGAGCTGATCAACAAGACCAACAAGGATATGAAGTTTGTCTTTAAATCCACCGATGCGAAAGATAAAATAGAATTGATACAAGCCGACACCATTTTACCAAAAGAAGGGGCAGCACATCTAACTTTCTTTCTCATTAAACAGCACAAAAACATTGAAGAATTTAAAAGCAAGGTAAAGTTTGAAGTGGAAGTAGAAGGGAAGGTAATTAGCAACGCAAGCACTACTTTCTTTTCGCAACCTTAGGCAGTTTGCAGTTCGCAATTGGCAGTTTTCAGTTAACCGAATAACCAATTAAACAATTAACCAACAATCAAACAATTTAACAATCAAACAATTGCAAACATGAATTGGGGAACGAAACTAGTTTTAGGAATGGCAGTTTTCATGTCTTTCATTATAGGCATGGTGGTTTATATGTTCAAGCAGCATGGCAACGATGCTTTAGTAGAAGATAATTACTACGAAAAAGGCATTAACTACAATAAGGAATACGATGCTAAAAGCAATACCTTAAATGATGGGGCAACACCAGAAATTAAGCAGAGCGAAAACCAGTTGATTATACAGTTAAAAGACGCTGCAGATTACCAACTGACCTTAATGCGTCCATCTGCCAAAGAAAAAGATGTGAAAAGTAATGGCAAAACTATCAGCGACGAAAACCTGATTATAATTGAAACTGGTAATTTGGATAAAGGATTGTGGTTGTTAAAGTTACAATGGCAATTCAATGGTAAAGATTATCTATTTACAAAAGATATTAAGATATGAACTTAATGCCACTTGCTTTTTTGATGGGTTTTTTGGGAAGTGTACATTGTGCCGTAATGTGCGGACCAATTGTGCTTGGCTTACCCTTAAATAAAAAAGGAAGTTGGCGTAACGTTTTGCAAGTATTATTGTATCAATTGGGCAGAATATCAATTTATGCTTTATTAGGCTTGTTAGTTGGTTTGGTGGGCAATACCTTTGCTGTTTTCGCTAAGCAAGAAACGCTGAGTTTGATTATTGGAATTGTGTTGATACTTTTTACTTTCGCACAGTTGAGTGGAAGATATTTACCTACTTTCCAAAAACTGCAGAACAACATGGTGGTTCCAATTAGTAAGTTGATGGGAAAAGTATTTAAACTTCCTTTTTGGGGCTTTTTTGCAGGTATGTTAAATGGCTTAATTCCCTGCGGAATGGTCTATTTAGCCTTAGCGACTGCGTTAAATTCGGCTAGTTCGCAATCTGGCGCAATGTTTATGCTTCTTTTTGGATTGGGTACAAGCCCTTTGATGATTTTTATTTCTTTGGGAGGTATTTACCTAAAGAAATATTTAAAGTTTAATTCACAAAGGTTTGTCCCTTGGTTTGCATTATTTATTGGCGCACTATTTATCTTACGATCTGCCAACCTGAATATTCCTTTTCTTTCGCCGCATACATATTCTACCTATGGAAGTGCTGTAAATTGCGAATAGCTAAATAGATATAACTGTATTATTATCAGTTTTACATATATAGATATCTAAACTAAAAGTTTTATTGATATGCTAAGGAAGCTTTTAAAACATTAAAATAGCTATAGTAAATAATTAGCTCTTACTTTTTAACTTTCCACGCAAATAGCTAATTGCTTCTAGTAAGATGGCCAGCGCACCGATATATACCGTAAATTGCTCAAATAAGTTCATCTTTGGCTGTGTTTAAATGTTAGATGAATTTAAGCAATTAATGTTACAATCCGGTATTGGTTCTAAATAATTTAATTGCGATAGCTAAAAGAATTACGCCAAAACTTTTCCTTAAAACATTTAATCCGGTTTTACCTAATAGCTTTTCTAGTCGGGCAGTATTTTTTAAAACGAAATACACAAACACCATATTCAATAAAATACCTATCAGTATGTTTTCGGTTCTATATTCTGTTTTTAAGGATAACAATGTAGTTAAAGTGCCGGCACCAGCAATTAGAGGAAAAGCAAGAGGTACAATAGAAACTGTTTCTGGCTCTTCATCTCTAAAAAAATGGATACCTAAAACCATTTCCATTGCTATAATAAAAATTACCAACGAACCTGCAATAGCAAACGACTGCACATCAACACCGATCACACTTAAAACAGCTTTTCCGCCAAATAAAAACAAAATCATTATTGCCGTAGCTACCAAAGTTGCTTTTTCTGATTGGATATGCCCAGCCTTTTTGCGCAACGAAATGATAATAGGGATGGAGCCGAGAATATCAATAATCGCAAATAAAATCATCGAAGTTGATAAGATTTGATTAAAATCGAAGTGTAGCGGTTCCATACGTTAAAATTTGATGTAAAAGTACGGGTTTAAATGTAAAAGTTGTGAATTAACTATTTTCATTTTCAATCCATAAAAAAAAGCGACTGCATGATGCTAATCGCTTTAACTTAAATATTTTACCACCTTAAACACCTAAGAGAAGCTTCGTCTTAATTGTGCTAAGCTGTCTAAGGTGGTGAAGAAATCTAAAATCGTAATTCTAAATTCGTAAATCTCTCTATCCTAGTTTTTTATACCTAATCCTTTTAGGTGCAACATCGCCTAAGCGCTTCTTACGGTTTTCTTCATAATCACTGTAATTTCCTTCAAAGAAATAAACTTGCGAATCGCCTTCGAAAGCTAAAATATGCGTACAAATACGGTCTAAAAACCATCTATCGTGACTAATTACTACCGCACAACCACCAAAGTTTTCTAAAGCTTCTTCTAAAGCACGTAGCGTGTTTACATCGATATCGTTGGTAGGCTCATCCAGTAATAAAACATTAGCGCCTTCTTTTAGCGTAATTGCCAAGTGTACACGGTTACGCTCTCCACCAGATAAAACGCCAACTTTCTTCTGCTGATCGGCACCATTGAAGTTGAATTTAGAAACGTAAGCTCTAGAATTAACTTGCTTGTTACCTAACAACATATTATCTAAACCATCGGTAATGTTCTCGTAAACCGTTTTATCAGGGTTTAAATCGTTGTGCATTTGATCTACGTAACCCAATTTTACTGTCTCGCCAACTTTAAAATCGCCAGCATCTGGTTGTTCTTGCCCAGTAATTAAACGGAATAGGGTAGTTTTACCTGCACCGTTTGGACCAATAATACCCACAATACCTGCAGGCGGTAAAGAGAAACTTAGATCTTCGAATAACAACTTACCATCGTAAGCTTTGGAGATATTATTGGCTTCAATTACCACGTTACCCAAACGAGGGCCTGCAGGAATAAACAATTCTAATTTTTCTTCGCGTTCTTTGCCGTCTTCGCTGGCTAGTTTATCGTAGTTGCTTAAACGAGCTTTAGATTTCGCATGACGAGCTTTTGGCGCCATACGTACCCATTCTAACTCACGCTCTAATGCTTTTTGGCGTTTACTTTCTGTTTTATCTTCTTGAGCTAAACGTTTCGCCTTTTGATCTAACCAAGACGAGTAGTTGCCTTTCCACGGAATACCTTCGCCACGGTCTAGTTCTAAAATCCATCCGGCTACGTTATCGAGGAAATACCTATCGTGGGTTACTGCAATTACAGTTCCCTCGTAGTTCTGTAAGAATTGCTCTAACCAATCGATACTTTCGGCATCCAAGTGGTTGGTAGGCTCATCTAGCAATAATACATCTGGCGATTGCAGCAATAAACGGCACATGGCCACACGACGGCGCTCTCCTCCAGATAAAACTGCAATTTTAGTGTCTGGATCTGGGCAACGCAAAGCATCCATTGCACGCTCTAATTTGTTATCCAATTCCCAAGCATTGCTGGCATCAATTTTATCTTGCAATTCGCCTTGGCGCTGCATCAATTTATCCATTTTATCGGCATCAGAGTAGTTCTCTTCTAAGCCAAATGCTTCGTTAATTGCTTCGTATTCTTTCAGTACCGCAGTAATTTCGGCAACGCCTTCTTCAACTACTTCACGTACAGTTTTTTCTGGGTCTAACTCTGGCTCTTGCGCTAAATAACCTACCGAGTAACCTGGAGAAAATACGACTTCGCCTTGGATAGACTTATCTAAACCAGCAATAATTTTTAATAATGATGATTTACCAGAACCGTTTAAACCAACAACGCCGATTTTAGCTCCGTAGAAAAAAGATAAGTAGATATTTTTTAAAACCTGTTTTTGTGGCGGATAGATTTTACTCACTCCGGCCATTGAAAAGATTATTTTTTCGTCTGACATGTTAAAATTTTATTTCTGCAAAGATGCCATTTATTTTGGAATTGCCGAAGATACGATGCACTTGTTTTAAGAATTAGGGAGGCAGGTAAAAACACGTATCAAACAAAAAAACCGCAGGGTTACTACGGTTTTTTAAATTATTTAACCAATAAGGTTTATAATGCTTCAGAAACTACATCTTTCACTTCTGGCACCATGCGTTGCAATAGGTTTTGTATACCAGATTTTAAAGTGATGGTACTTGATGGACAACCACTGCAAGAACCTCTCAGTTCAACCGTTACCACACCTTCGTCAAAAGATTTGTAAGTGATAGCGCCACCATCTTGCTCAACTGCTGGGCGAACGTAATCGTGTAAAATCTGCTGTATCTTAATTTCAGTCTCTGTACCTTCAAAATTCGGAGCTTCTTCAGCAGCATCTTTAATTTTAAGTTCGGCCTCTACAGCACCTTTTACAAACTCCTTTAAAATAGCTTCAATATCCGCCCATTCTGCATCTTCAGTTTTAGTGATAGTTACAAAATTGCTTGCAAAAAACACTCCGTTTACAAAATTGAATTTGAACAACTCTTTAGCGAAAGGAGATTTTTCAGCACTTTCTTTAGTCGCAAAATCTTCGCTACCGTTAATTAAAAGCTTATTTACCATAAACTTCATTGTAGCTGGATTAGGTGTTTGTTCTGTATATACGTTAATAGTCATGTCTAATAGAATTTGATAGTACAAAAATAGGTAATTGCAAAACCAATACTTGTCTATTTTAGGTCAAATAAGATAGAGTTTTGAATTATAAAATGAGTAAATGATGAAATAATGTAGTCTGCGCTATTTACTCATTTAAAATTTACTCATTTAAAATTCCTAAAATATTCCCGTATAAGTAAAAGGTGTAATTTTTTTCAATTCAGCCTTAATGTTATCGTTAACATCTAATTCATCAATAAACGTAGCAATGGTAGTAGCCGTAATTTTCTGGTTTGTTCTAGTTAACGCTTTTAATGCTTCGTATGGATTTGGATAGGCTTCTCTACGTAAAACCGTTTGTATAGCCTCGGCAACCACAGCCCAGTTGTCTTCTAAATCGGCATCAATTGCTTGTTGGTTAAGGATGATTTTGCCTAAGCCTCTCAACGTAGAATTGATAGCAATTAACGTATGTGCCATTGGTACACCTATATTTCTCAGTACTGTAGAATCTGTTAAATCTCTTTGCAAACGAGAAATAGGTAATTTAGCCGCCAAAAATTCAAATAAAGCATTGGCCAATCCGGCATTTCCTTCGGCATTTTCAAAATCAATAGGGTTTACCTTGTGTGGCATAGCCGATGAGCCCACTTCGCCTTCCTTGATTTTTTGCTTGAAATAGTTTTTAGAAATATAAGTCCAGATATCACGATCTAAATCGATAATGATGTTATTGATACGTTTTAAAGCATCGCACTGTGCTGCAAACTGGTCGTAATGCTCTATTTGAGTAGTATGTTGTGCTCTGGAAAGGCCCAACGTTTCGTTTACGAATTTGTTAGAAAATTCTACCCAGTTAATTTGTGGGTAAGCAATGTGGTGTGCATTAAAATTTCCAGTTGCACCGCCAAATTTCGCACCATTAGGAACCTGCTCTAAATTGGCCAGTTGAACTTTTAATCGTTCTACAAAAACCATAAACTCTTTACCTAACTTAGTAGGCGAGGCAGGTTGGCCGTGAGTATGCGCTAACAAAGGCACATTTTGCCATTCGTTGGCAAGCTCCGTCAGTTTTTCAATTAATTGCTGTAAAGCTGGGTAATAACTTTCTGTTAATGCTAATTTAAAAGTATAAGGAATAGCGGTATTGTTGATGTCTTGTGAGGTAAGTCCAAAGTGGATAAACTCTTTGTAAGCTTGTAAACCTAAACCATCAAACTTTGCTTTGATGAAATATTCCACTGCTTTTACATCATGGTTAGTCACGCTTTCGGTGTCTTTTACGCTTTGCGCATCGGCCTCATTAAATGCTAGATAAATATTCCTTAATTGGGGGAATAAGTTTTTATCAAAGTTTTCTGTACCTGGAACGTTAGCTTCTACTAAAGCAATAAAATATTCAATTTCTACCAGCACTCTGTATTTAATTAGGGCATATTCAGAAAAATAGTCGGCAAGCTTAGCTGTAGTTTTTCTGTAACGGCCATCAATAGGAGAGATAGCTTGTAGTGGAGATAAAGTCATAATTTATTGATTTTTTAAAGATTTGCAAAGTTAACATTTGTTGGCTATTAACATAGTTAAAATGCAAATAGGTATAAACGAAAAAAGCCCCGAGAAATTCTCGAGGCCTTTTATACTTTACTATTTGACTAGTGTTTTACAGTTGAATCAACAACAGTAGTATCAGTTTTAACAACTGTATCAACAACAGTAGTATCAGCAGTGATAGTAGTATCAGAACCTACAGTATCAGTACCTTCTGCTTTTTTCTCTGAAGAACAAGCAACTACAGTTAAAGATAATGCTAAAGCTAAAAAGCCAAATTTGAATAAGTTTTTCATTTTAATTTTCGTTTAAACGTTTGTGTAAATTAATTAATTACTGGTTAATACGCTTAATTTTAAAAGGTAACCCATAAAAAAATAAATAATTTTAAATTTATTTTAATAAATTGATTTTAAGTAATTTAATTTGTAATTAACAGACAGTTTTAAGGTGTGTTTTTTTGCTAAATACTGAAAATCGCAATTAAAAATTCGTTAGCAAACAATTGTATTATTTAACGTGAGTTCGGGTTAAGTGTCTTTATAATTCTTGAGAAATTCGCATTGAACGTATTTTTTTAGCTCGCCGCCGCTGGGCTCTTACTTTTTGACCGCAAAAAGTAACTAAAAACTCTCGGTTGCTTATTTTTCTTTCAAAGAAAGTGCTTTGGCTATTGCTGCGACCCGAAAAATAAGAGACCGAAAATTAGCTGAACGAAGATTTGAAGCGCTATCGCTAGCAAATAGCATATTTTTCTTATCCCGAACTCACGTTATTTAGCAGTAAAACAAAGAAGGTTAACTGTAAAATTTGAGTTAATCTTTACTAGAGAGCATATTCTTATCAGGTGGACAAGTAATTGTTCTTAAAATATATGATACTAAAAAAGTGAGTATAACATAGCCTACAAAAATAAGGTAACCAGGTTGTAATGATGTGTAATTAACGGTAGTAGTAGCTAATACATCGCTTTTAATATTAAGGTCTGTAAGTTGGCTTTTTAAAATGCCATTTAAACCTATATAAGTCATTAATATACCTATTACCATTACATCTGCCATATCCCATTTATCAGATTCGAAAGCTAAATATTGGGTAATTTTATTTTCTGCAACTACAGGCTTGCAAAGCGTATGTATACCTCTAGCTACCATTCTTAATAATGGTAAAATAATAACAAACAGAATAATCAATATACCAACTGTAACCGAATCTGGTTTGGGCTGTTGTATCAACACCTTTGCAATGCCCAAAATACTTTTAGACTGAAAAAACAAGACCTGATTATTAAATACCAATTTTTCGCCTAGCAGATGTAATTCCAAAACGCTAATTCTAGCATCTACTTCTATAATAGATACGGTTACGCCCACAATAAGTAAAGCCAAGCCAATTAATAAAGTAAAGGTAAATAGCGTATTATGCAAGTGCGTTTTTTTTCGTAACGGAAGCCATAAACAAATTACAACTAATGCACAGGTTAGCATTGCATAGGCATAATAGTAAGTTACTTTGCGTATACTGTTGAAACGGCTTTCGAGGTGGTTATTAAATGATTTAAGATTTGCTACGCGGTATTTTTGGTAAAGATGTTTAGTTATTTTAGCTTGTGCTGTAGCTGTACTATCATAGGTTTGTTCGGCTAATTCGTTAAATTCGGTAGATGCAATTCCCTTTAGTTTATTAATTGATCTAGGCGAATTTATTCTATTAATTATAGTTTGTGCAAAAGAAGGAACTTGATCATGAAGCTCTTTTGGATCTACCAATTGTTTAAAAGCAAATTTCTTGAGTTTATTACCTAAACCTTTTTGAGGTTTTTCAAACTCGCTTACTACTTCGTTAATCATACCATGAAGTTGTTTTTCAACTTCTTCTTTCATTTCTTTCCGTTGTTCTTTAGAAATTTTAAAACCTTTTATTTTTTCATTAACAATGGCAGAAAGTTTGTCTGTCCATAAATCTAGCGAGAATACACCAAACGTGATGTTGTTGATGGTAGCATAATCTTCCTTTAGCTGTTCTTGCTCTGCGGAGAGCGAGTAAAGTCGATGTCCAAAATAGGACGTAGCAAACAACAGCGATGCCAGTACCATTATCAAAGCGATATGGGGTAACATCTTTCTTTCTAATCGGCTTGCTGTTTTCAAAATTCTATAAATATTTAGACAAAGGTTATACTATTTAATATTTTGGTTAAGGTTACTCGCAATTGTGCGGACTGATTGTTTTTAATATTGTAGAGAGCACCAAACCAAAAAGTACAAAGGCAATGAATATGATATATCCGGGTTGCAAGGCCGTATTGTGTGTAGAAATAAGCGTTAACGACTCTGGTTTAATTGCTGCTTTAGCCAGCTGGGTTTCTAGTAATCCGTTTAAGCCAATATAAGCCATTAATATAGCGATCACAATTACATCGGCCATGCTCCATTTACCAGATTGAAAAGCGAAATACTTGATAACTTTGTTCTCGGCTAAGCTTTTTTTCCCTAACAAATGAATACCTGTAGAACTGAGTTTCATTACGGGAAAAAGAATGCTGAAAGCTAAAATTAGTATGCCAACTAGCATAGAATCTATTGCAGAACCACCAATAAGTATCATTACTACATCTAAAATACTTTTTGATTGAAAAAATAGTACCTGATCATGAAAAGTAATGTGCTGGCCAAGCAGTACAAAATCTATAGCGCCTATACGGGCATCAACCTCTATCATAGAAGCCGTTAAGCCCACAGCCAATAAAATAAATGCCATTACAAGAGATAGCACAAACAAACTTGCATACAGCTCTTTACGCTTGCGAAAAATACCCCAAGCCACTAGAAACAATAAAATGCCTGCCAACATACCTATGCAGTAATTGTACATCATTTGGTTAGTTTTACGCAGTTCCGTTTCTACTTTGGCATTAAAATGCGGTGTACTTGTAACGTTATAACGCTTATAAATTTTGTTAATTAACAGCGCATTAGCCGTTAATGTACTGTCTATTGATTTTATTTCATCTATTTGCTCCAGTTTTTGGAGTGCCATTTTACCTAATTGTCTTTTTGCTCTTGGATTATCTATTTTGGTAATGATGGTATGAGCAATGCCAGGTACTTTCTTCTTGATCGTATCTACATCAATAAAATTCTTTACTGCAAATTTTGCAATCTTTCCACGTAAAGATTTTTTCTTGGTACCTGTTACTAAATTTTCTGCCTTATCAATCAAAGCAACAATAACCGCCTCAATTTCTCTCTGTAGTTCTTTCTTTTGTTTTTGGCTTAAATCTATGCTCCTAGTTTGGCTAATAACAATTCGCTCTATTTTGGTTTGCCATTGGCTAATAGAGAATAGCCCTAAAGATATGCTATTGATTTCGGCAAAATCTGTTTTAAGCTGTTCTTGTTGTTCAGAAAGTTGGTGCAGGCGATAGCCAAAAAACGCTTGTGCAACCAATACTGCAAATAGCACTAGGATCAAAATAATTTTTGAAAGGCCAAATGGCTTATAGGTAGTTTTATTAGGCGTTGTAGACATAGACGTTTGCTAGTATCATCGCTTATAACGATATGGAGTAGCATATTGTTTGCGCCAAATAAAATTTAATTATGAGGTGTGATACTGGGTTTGTCCAAACTTTCCTAAACAAGTAATTTTCGGCAAGCTTGTAATTCGTATTAGATAAAATAGGGGCGTTGGCCAATAGGCTTAGCATTTAATGGCAAAATGTAGGTAATACCAGCAATAGCCACCGTATTTTTTACAAGAGAATAAAAAGATTAATTAATTCCGTACTTGTCGTCTAAAAATTTAATAGTCTCTGCCATCATTTGTTTTAATACATCAATATCAATATCTCCTAATTTTTTGATGTATATGCAGGCTTTTCCCATCTTAAACTTGCCCAGATCTTTAAGTATACTTTCTTGCGTTTTTGTACCTACGTATATATACAAAGAAATAGCCGCTTTGCGAGGAGAAAAGCCAACCAGTGGCCAATCTCCTTCTTGCTTACTTCGATCAGATTTATAGTGATAGCAACCAAATCCAATGATACTAGGTCCCCACATCTTGGGTTCGTAACCGGTAAAATCGCTCATGATTTTTAAAAGCTCAAAACTGTCTTTGCGTTTTTGTTCGGTATCTGCAAAAGAATTAATGAAATCTATAACACTATCTTCGGTTTGCTTGGTTTTGATTGTAGACATAGGTTGTTATTATAGGTTAGTTACTTATAATTTTAATTGGATGAGTTAATATCTTGTGAATAGGGCATTTATCAGCAATGATCATTAATCGTTTTCTCTGCTCTTCGTCTAAATCTCCGTGTAGCTCAATTTTTCGTTCAATAACGGTCCCATCATTCATTTCATCTTCTGCGCAAATGGCAAGGTGTATAGTTAGTCCAGTTAATGGAATTTGTTTTCTATCTGCATACATTCTTACCGTAATAGCGGTACAACTGCCTAAACTAGCTAATAATAATGCTCCGGGCGCCATTCCCTCGTTAGTGCCACCTAGGTACTCGGGTTCATCTGCATATATAAAATGTCCATCGGCAAATATTTTGGTTTTGTACCTAGATTGGTCTAATTCTACTACGGCTGTAATTTGCTTCTTATTCATTTCCTTTGTTTTTTCTATAAATTTATAAAATGGAACAACAAAACAACATTAACGAACGATTAAAAGTTTTTCAATCATTTATTGGCAAAAAAGTTAGTAGCTCTCCCTCTAATTTTATGAATTGGTTAAAACCTATTGTAATTAGTGCCGAAAAAGGCAGTTTGCATTGCAGTTACGTAGTGAGAAACGAAATGACCAATCCGTATGGTATTTTGCATGGCGGCATTACTGCTGGCATTATAGATGATTTGATTGGCGCTACTGTATTTACCTTGGGATTAAATAATGCCTATACTACGGTTAACAATAATATCGATTATTTTGCTCCAGCCAAGGAGGGAGATGTTATAACTGCAAAAACTAGCATAGTCAAACAAGGTAAAACGATAATTAACCTGCAATGTGAAGTATTTTTACCTTCTAAAAACAGGTTAATTGCCAAGGGATATTCGAATATGATAAATATTGGTTAGGTTTTAACAAAAATTTAAGGTTTGTGATGATGTTTGCGTAATTGTGCGTATATTCAGTTAACAATCAACTAATAATTCACAAACTATGAGCAGAAAATTTACACTAACCTTATTGGGGTTATTGCTATCGGCTTTGTTTACTTATGCCCAAAAAACCGTAAAAGGCAAAGTAACAGATGCAAGCGACGGGCAACCCATTCCTGGAGTGAGTGTTTCGGTAAAGGGACAAGCCGGCAACACAGTAGTCACAAACAACGATGGTGCATTTACCATTAATGTTCCATCAAACAATACTTCTTTAGTATTTACCTACGTTGGATATGCTAGTAAAGAGGTAGTTGTGGGAAAACAAACTAGTCTTTCTATTGCTATTTCGGCAAGTAATCAGGAACTTGATGAAGTAATGGTGGTGGCTTATGGAACGGCTAAACGAAGCACGTTTACGGGATCAGCAAATACTTTTAATCCTGAGAAAAATAAGGAAATGCCAAATACTTCCTTTCAAAATGGTTTGGTAGGTAGGCTGCCAGGCGTGCAGGTTACGCAAACTTCTGGACAAGCTGGATCTACGCCAAGCATACGTATCAGAGGAACGGGTTCTATCAATGCCTCCAATGAACCATTATATGTAATTGATGGTGTACCAATGAATTCGGGTGGCGCTGGTCAGCTGAGCGACTACACCTATGCCACTAACAATCTTATGAATACGATTAACCCAGCTGATATCGAGAGTATAACTATTTTGAAAGATGCTGCCGCATCATCTCTTTATGGTTCTAGGGCAGCAAACGGCGTGATCATTATCAATACTAAAAGAGGGAAAAGTGGCAAACCAAAAATTGAATTTAGAACTTCTCTTGGTTTGACTCCAACTTGGGCAACAGATAATTACGAGACTGCTGGTGTGCAAGAACAAGTACAGATGCTATATAGAATATTTCATGATGTACGTACCTCAGCGGGTCAAAATGATGCTGCCGGTAATACCAACGCATTAACTCAGCTAAATAATAGATTTAATAGACACGGATATAGATTTACTACTGATGGTATAGGCCTTGATGCAAAGGTCAACATCTTAGGCATGACTGATGGTCTGGAGAATCGTGAAGGTAGATATTTTGATTGGGAAGATGCATTGTTTAGAACTGCTAAATATCAAACTAATGATTTATCAGTTAGTGGAGGAGATGAAAATACCAAATACTATTCTTCTTTCTCATACACTAGAGATCAAAGTAGGGTAAAGGTGAATGATTTTGATAGATTTTCAGGGAGGATAAATTTAAGTCAAAAGATTGGAAAAATAGTTGAGGTAGGTTCGAATGTAACGTTCGCAAGATCTTCTCAGAGTGGCTATAACGATACTAGGAACACTGGTTCAAACAGTTATATGCAAACTAGAAATCTGTTGTGGCCTTTGTATTGGCCAACTGATTATAAAACAGGTCAACCCTTTACTGCAAGGTTTGGTAGTTTAGCACAAAACAATATCTTTTACGACAATCAGTGGGACAATGAATCGGTTACCAAAAGAATTATTGCCAACCAGTATTTACAGGCGACCGTACTTCCTGAGTTGACGCTTAAGACTACGTTTTCTTATGATAATTCTCAGGTTAGCGATCATATCTACTATAGCGCAGTTCATTACAACGGCCAAGCGAATAATGGTAGCGTAAACGAAATGACTACTAACTATAACAAATGGGTGTCATCATCGACGGCTAACTACACTAAACAATTGGGTTTACATGGCATCAGTTTGTTAGCGGGTTTTGAAGCTGAAAGAAATGTAACCGACTATCAAAGAGCAACTGGTGTTGATCTTGGTAACAGCGAATTACAAAGCGTATCTACTGCTGGTACAGTGTCGTCTACGGCTTACAACTGGGGTAATACCATTGTATCAGGTTTATCTCGTTTAGAATATAATTATAATCAAAAATACTTCTTATCTGGTTCTTATAGGAGAGATGGATCATCTAGGCTTGGTCCTGAAAATCGTTGGTCTAACTTCTGGTCTATCGGAGGATCTTGGAAACTAGATTCTGAACAATTCATTAAAAATATTTCATTTGTAGATAATCTTAGAATTCGTGCATCTTACGGTACTAATGGAACTTTGCCAAGTAATAATTTCGAATGGAGAGAATTAACTTCTTACTCTAGTAAGTATTTGGGACAGCCTGCAGGTTTGTATGCATCGCTTTACAATCCAGAGTTGACTTGGGAGAAAAGCCAATCTTCTAATGTAGCACTCGAGTTTGGTATATTTAAACGTTTTACCGGTACTATCGAATATTTTAATAAAGATACGAAGAGCCTTTTATTGGGCGTGCCAGTTTCTATGACCACAGGTTTTTCGGAAACCCTAAGGAATATAGGAGAGGTGAGAAACAATGGTATTGAACTAGAGTTAAATGCGAAAATTTTAGATAACAGTGACTTCAAGTGGAACGCAGGAATAAACGCTTCGTTTATCAATTCTACAGTTAAAAAGCTGTATCGCCCTAATGGTAGTGCCGTTGGCAACAACATCATTTGGAATGATCCAACTGGTGGAGATGCTAGGGCTCAATTTTTATATACCGAGGGGCAATCTATGTTGAGCTTCTACGGTTTTGAATGGGCTGGTGTTAATCCTGCCGATGGTAGAAACAGGTGGTATGTAAACGATCCAAGTAATCCAGCTGCTGGTGAAGAGTTGCTTAATGGCAGAGGAATAACGTACGATTTTAATAAAGCTAACAGAAAAATTATTGGCGATGGTACACCTGATGTATTAGGTGGTTTTAATACTGATGTAGAGTACAAAGGTTTTACCTTGGGGTTAGTATTTAACTACAAAATTGGTGGACAGATTTACGACGGAGCTTACAAAGATGTAGCGGATGATGGATATTATTGGGAAAGAATTAGATCACAAAGTTACTACGATAATATGTGGACCCCTGAAAGAACATCGGGCTCTTTACCACGATTAAAAGGAACAGATTTGACCGATCCTATGCAATACAGTACTCGCCAACTTCAAAGTGCAACATTTTTAAGATTAAAGAATGTATTACTTGCATACCGCTTACCAAAAAATGTTGTTTCAAAAGTAGGTGCATCAAATGCCAGAGTTTACTTTAATGGAACAAATCTGTTGACTTTTTCTAAATACAAAGAGGCAGATCCAGAAGTTGGTAATTATAGCACAAGGGGTTGGGAAACACCATTTGGTAAAACCTATACATTTGGTTTAGAATTTAGTTTTTAATGTTAAGAAATTGAAAATGAAGAGAAGTAAAATATTAGTTTGGGGATTGCTTTTGATAAGTTTATCCTCATGTAAGAAGTTCTTAGATGTTACGCCAAGCAATTCTGCAGATGCAGCAAAAGCTATTCAAACACCTAGGGATGCGCAGATAGTAATGAACGGTCTAATGAATCAGATGACCAGTTCTTCTTACTACGGCCGAAATTTTATTATGTATGCTGAGGCCAAAGGTGGCGACGTAGCGGTATACTCGCAGGGCAGGGGATTGGATGCTTTATACACCTTTAACCATAATCCAAATACGAATAGTTATTCTAGTTTTTGGTCGCAGATTTACTATTGTATACTGCAGTCTAATTACATGTTAGAGGAAATTGCAAAGCGAGAAACGGATGGAGTTACTGGTTTCAATACAGCAAAAGGCCAAGCATTAACGGCTAGAGCTTTAATGTATTTTGATTTGGTACGCCTTTATGGAAAGGCATATACACAAGATAAAGCTTCTTTTGGCGTACCGATTGTACTTACCAAATTAGGTTTTGATGCCAAGCCATTAAGAGCAAGTGTTGAACAAGTTTATACGCAAATCGTTAAAGATTTAACGGATGCAGCACCTTTATTACCAAAAACCAAGACCAACGGTTACATTAACTATTACGCTAATAAAGCGATACTAGCCAGAGTTTATCTTAACATGGATATGAAAACCGAAGCGCTTTTAGCTGCAGAAGAAGTAATGGGGGCAACATCTTTATATACGCTTTATACAAATGCTAATTGGGTCGATTCTTGGAAAAGCCAATATGGTACGGAGTCTATATTTGAATTAAACATCAATCCGCTAGAGAACGATTTAGGTACAGCCTCATTAGGCGTTTATCAAAGAAATAGAAACGTTGGTACTACATCTGCTTTAGGATTCTTTTACGCAAGTACTGATTTTCTTTCATCACTAAATGCAGGAAGCAATGCAGATATTAGAAGAGGAGTAATGGCTCGTGACGAAAGTTCTGCAACACGGTTGGGAGCACTTTATAAGTATTCAGGGGGGCTTCCTAATGGAAACGCTTCTACCTCTACGATGCCTGGTGACAAAAGCACAGGAAATAATACTGCTGTTAACATTAAGGTTATTCGTCTTTCTGAAATGTACTTGATTGCTGCTGAAGCTGCACTAATTAGTAATCCGACCAAGGCTGTAAACTATCTGAATGCCATAAGGCAACGAAATCCAGGATTATCAGCGGCAACCATTGGTAACATCAGCTTAGATATGATTTTAGAAGAGCGTAGAAAAGAGCTTTATGGCGAAGGCCATAGGTTCTTTGATATGATTAGGTCGAATAGGTCGATAACCTATAATGATGAATTTGGAAACTTAACCATTCTTCCAACGTTGCGACCAAAGACAATTGATAGAAATTTCTATAAAACTATTTTGCCAATTCCTCAATCTGAGATTAATGCAAATCCGCAAATTAAGGCACAGCAAAATCCAAGTTATTAATAAAATAATGACACAAAAAGAAAGCCGCATTGTTTAATGCGGCTTTCTTTTTACAGCAAACGTAACAACTAACTATTCCCAAAAAACAAATAAGCCAAGCCAATAGCCGTACAAACCCCAGCCAAATCCGCAATTAGCATGGTGCCAATGGCGTAACGAGTATTTTTAACAGATACCGAACCAAAGTAAACTGCAATTACATAGAATGTAGTATCGGCAGCACCTTGAAATACGCCAGAAAGTCGGCTGGCAAATGAATCAGGGCCATAAGCCGTCATGGTATCTACCATCATGCCTCTAGCGCCACCACCACTCAAAGGGCGTATCAATGCGGTAGGTAAGGCCTCTACAAAACGAGTGTCGGCACCTAAAAAAGCAAAAAAGTTTTTAATTCCGAGAATAACCACATCGAAAGTACCACTGGTGCGCAACATGCTAATGGCTACCAACATGCCCACCAAATAGGGAATAATCTTTACCGCAGTTTCGAAACCGCCCTTGGCACCATCTACAAAGGCATCAAAAACATCGATTTTCTTATAAACGCCACCCAATAAAATAGCCAACACAATAAATAGAATAACACCACTACTTAATGTGCCAGAAAAAGCAGCAATGGACTGAGAATTTAAGGTAGTAATATACCATACCAACAACGCAATTACTGCGCTGATACTTAATATCCACCCTAAAATTACGGGCTGAAAAATATTGATTTTTTGCTTGAAAGAAACAATGAGCATGGCTGTCATGGTGCCTACAAAGGTTACAATTAAGCAAGGAATAAAAATATCTGTAGGGTCTGAAGCGTTTGAAGACGCTCTTAAGGCAATTACACTTACCGGAATTAAACTTAAACCTGCAGCGTGTAAACACAAGAACATTATTTGCGAATTACTGGCTACCGATTTATTCGGGTTTAGTTCTTGCAAACTTTCCATTGCTTTTAAACCAAAAGGCGTGGCAGCATTGTCTAAGCCTAATAAGTTGGCAGAAAAATTCATCACCATGTGGCCAGTAGCTGGGTGCCCTTTCGGAACTTCTGGAAACAATTTAGAGAAAAAAGGACCAACAATTTTGGATAGCAAACGGATACCCCCAGCTTTTTCTGCAATGCTCATTAAGCCCATAAAAAAGGCTAAAATACCGATTAGTTTCAGGCACATTTCTACTGCGTTCCAACAGGTTTGTATTACACCATCAGCTGACTGCTCTCTAAATGAGATATAATTGTTTTTTTCTTTTTTGAATTTAACATCGCCTTCTTTGTATTCTTTTTTCTCAGCGATTGTTTTGATAATAACAGGGGAAAGTGCCATGCTATCTAAAACTTTAGTATTAGAAGTATCACCCTGTTTTCCAATTACCATTTTACTGAAAATAGTGGCTTCACTATGCGAACTCATTAGCTTGATTGAAGCTACTATGATCGCCACAATGATAAATGCCGACCAAATTCTACTTAATGCCATTTGTGTTTGTTTAGTTTTATGCGTTGAATTTAGTGTTTTTGCGGTATTTTACCACATGGACACGTAGGTTTTTTTGAATTTAGCTCGCCACAGATGCACAGATTTATATAATAATGCCGAAAATTGGTAACGGCACTGTAGTAAAAAAAGCTACAGCAATAAATAACCATCTTTAAAGACTAAAATTGTTTGCTTTTCATTAGATAATTCGAAATCAGCAGCTTTATTAAAAACAATATTACCATTTAATTGGCAGCCGTTTACATCGTAAACTTCATAAGCATCGCAGAAGCTTAAATCGCCGATATCTTGGATAGTGTAGTTTTTGTAGGTGCTCTTTCCATCTGCATTAGGGCATTCATCGTAATTAATACCAACGCTAACAGTTACACCTGGTAAAACTAGGTTATTAATTAAGATATGGAAAATCTGTTTTGTGTTTTTAGGAATTGAAAAATAATTCGTCGTAGTTTGTTTTTCGTAACTTTTACTAGCAATAGATATTAATCCCGATAGGATAGAAGCAAAAAAATATTTTCTGATCTGCTGTTTTTCTGGATCATTGGGATAGCCGCCAGCTTCAATTAAAATAGTAGAAGTGCCAGCTGCTTGAAAATTATCGCCAAAGGCTCTTGGCTCATATTCATCATCAAATAAACCGATATGATGTGGTAAGATTTGATCTAGTTCTGCAAACATATCTGCAATAACCAACATTGCATCTTTCCGAATTGAATTTAAAGAAAGTGCTTTGTCAAATGTTGGAGCCAAATAGGAAAGTGTAGCAGGTTTTAAAGTTCCGTCCACACTCCACAATGTGGTTTGGTCATGTAAATTGAAACCGAAGTTTGGCTCGAAATCATCCCTAGCCTGTTTCAGTATCTTACCTTCTGGAGAGGCAGTTTGCAAGAAATCTCTATTGATATCAATCTGTTGTGCATTTCTGCGTGTAAAAACTGCTGCTCCATCAGGATTAACCATTGGGATAATTAATAGTTGGCAATTTTCAGTTAACAGTTTTACCATTTCATTTTCTTTCTGCAAGAAATTAAACAAATCGAAAAGCGCCATGGTTCCGGTAGCTTCGTCGCCGTGCATTTGGCTCCAAAGCATTATTTTTGTTTTGCCCTGTCCCCATTTAACAGCGTTGATGCTTTTGCCGTTTACGGAGTTGCCAAGTTGCTCAACTTTAAATTCTGAAGGTAATTGATGAATTAACGGAAGGATATCTTCGTGCTTGAAAAAACGATTAGTAAGTGTTTTTTCTTCGAAAGTTGAGTAATGAGTTAGGATGGTTTGAATGTTCATTTGAAATCGAAATTAAATAAAAAATCGCCATTGCTAGCAGAAGAAGTAAATTTTACTTCCTTACTGGCAAAGGCGATTGTAATAACAACTATTTAAATCGGCTTTAGTCATTTCGACTTTAGGAGAAATCTAACATTTGATAGCAATTTGCTAGATTTCTCCTCGTTCCTCGTCGAAATGACGGCTAATGTATGGTTACTGCTAACTGTGAACTGACTAAGGTTTCTCGTCTGTTAGTTCAAAGCCCCAAGTTTTTCCTTTTTCGGTTGCAGGTACACCACTCACCATCCAAACCGGCGCTTTAGCACCTTTCAAATAGTAATCAAAAAATTGCTGTTCACGAATTTGAATATCTTTTCTGTTTTGACGTTGTACCAAATTATGAGCTTCATTGTTGTAATTCAACATCCAAACAGGTTTGCCTAAACGGCGTAAACCAGTAAACATTTCGATACCTTGGTACCAAGGCACAGCTCCATCAGCATCGTTGGCCATTACTACCACTGGAGTTTTAACTTTTGGAAAGTTAAATAAAGGAGAGTTTTGGATGTATAACTCTGGCTTTTCCCATAAAGTTGCTCCAATTCTACTCTGTGTTTTTTCGTATTGGAACTGACGGTTCATACCGCTTTCCCAACGGATACCACCGTAGGCAGATGTCATGTTAACCACAGGAGCACCAGCCCAAGCAGCCGCGTACATATCGGTTACTGTAATGAGGTGGGCCACTTGGTAACCGCCCCAGCTTTGTCCTTGTATACCTATTTTAGTACCATCTACCCAAGCGTTTTTCTTTAAATGTTCTACACCAGAATTGATAAATTCTTCGGCAGATTTGCCTGGATAACCAATTTCGTAGCTGATATCTGGAGCAAAAACCAAATATCCATTGCTTACAAAAAATGGAATGTTTAAACGCGATGGCGTAGGAGCAGGTGCTTGATAAGTGTATAGCCCATCAGAAAGTTTTTCGTAGAAATAAACAATCATTGGGTACTTTTTATTTGGATCGAAGTTTTCTGGTTTGTACAAAATACCTTCAGATTTATAGCCTTTTGGCGTTGTCCATTTTACCAATTCGGTAGTACCCCAATTGTAATTTGCTTGCTGTGGGTTAGTGCTACTAAGTTTCGTAGCTGTTTTAAAATCTTTAGAAATATAAACATCTGGAGAATTGATGTAGCTTCCTTTGTCGTATATAAACAAATCTGCATCTTTTGCTTTTACTAAAGAAGAAAATTTAGCTTTTTCCATTGTCAATTGTTCCGGCAATTTATTATCGTTTATCGCCTTGCGGAAAATGCCGTTTTCTTTCGTAGCATTATTGAAAGCATCAAAATACAGTACTTCATTCTTTTTAAAGAAACGATCGTCACTATTACCACCGGTGTTTCTAAAACCTCTCGATTGCTCTGAACCTACACTTATTCTTTCTACTCGTAAAGTAATATTGTTAGAACGACCAAAACCGATGGTTACATTTCTAGGAGCAGATTTCCCATCTGGAGAGAAGGCCCAAACATCATAACGATCGTTAATTAACACTAATTTATCTTCCTCAGTCCAACCTGCAATACCATAGCTTCTAGCATAATCTGGCACATCATTTTCTTCATCGGCAAATTTTACCGACATATTACTATTCAGTTGCGTTACCTTGCCAGTAGCAGTTTGGTAAGTGTACCAATTGCCATTTTCGTTATTGAAATAAAGTATATATTGCCCGCCAGGCGATGCCATTGCTTGGCCATTTAAACCTTCGATAATTTTTTTGCGGCTACCGTTTTTAATGTCAACCAAGTAATAATCTCTTTTGCTTCCGCCGGTCCATTGCGTAGCAATACGGTTACCAAAATCTGTTGAAGCCAACACATAACTTGCATCTCCTTCGTTCACTAAAGAAGCGTCGGGCATTTTGGTGTCTGTTAGGGGAACAATTTTTGGATCAGAACTATAAACGTCAATTACGCTCAAATAACTTCTTTTAGATTCTCTGTCGGCATTTTTTAACTGCATGGTTTGCAAATAATCATCCTTATAGCCCCATATATCTAGTTTGGCGTTTTCAAAATCAACCAAAGTAGTGTCTTTTGGTTTTTTTTCTGGTGCAATGCCAAAGAATAGTCTAGTGCCATCTTTGCTAAAATTCAATCTTCCATCTGCACTTACAACGTATTTTGTAGGTAAGCCCGGTATTTCGTTATCTACTAACACCTGTGCTGTATCTAAGCTTAACGAATTGTAATAGATGTTGTAATCTTTAATTTCCTTCTTCTCAGGATCTGTTTCGCCCAAAAAAGCTAAATGCTCGCTTTCTTCATCAAAAGTAAAACCTTTAAAATTGCCTTTGTCTTTAACTAGGGTTTTTAAGGTCCACTTTTCTGTATTTAATAAAAATACACCAGGCTTAGCATCTTTGTCTTTTTTAGAACCCGATGATGTGAAAACTAATTGTTTTCCATCATTACTAAAAGCATATTCAGTTACATATTTGTAGGTTTTTTCTATACCTGTAGTTAAATTTTTCACAATCAAATCGGTACCTTCTTTACTTGCAGCAGCACCAGTAGCAGGTTCGTCGGCAAATAAATCGCTGTCATTTTTTTCTGGCGCAGCCGATGACGGTCTTGTCTTTTTAGCCGTATCTAACGGTTTTTCTAAGTTGTAAGCAATAATTGCCGCACCTTTGTCTGGAAATGAAAACGATTTTACACGAGGTATTTTGTTTATGCTTAACGTAGTTAAATTCACTATCGCTAAAGTATCTTTTGTCATTTCATCTGGTTTCTTCTTTTTAATTTTCGCTTGTCTTACATCCTTAAATAAAGGTTTTACAGCTAAGGCAGCAAACTTAGAATCGTTGCTGAAAGATAAGTTTGTACCTCTAGGCACCGTAAGCTTGCGGCCACTAGGTGTAAGAGTTTCCTGAAAATATAGGTTTCCATCTCCTTCTTGTGGACTTATTACAAAGCTTGCCCAAAGTCCGTTGTTGGTTAATTGCTTGCTTCCTACAGATTGCCAGCCATCGTAAACACTGTGGTCTAAAGGTTTTTTTTGAGCAAAAACAGCACTGCTGATGAGCACAAAAAATAAAAAGAGTTTCTTTTGCATGTTGTTTTTATAAATACGGTTAGATTGTTGGTTAAACTGTTCTAAAAATCGCAATAATAGTATCTTAAAGCAAATGTTAAGTGAAATTTTACAAAGTAGATTGGTATTCGTTAGCTAATAATGAAAAACAAATGGAATCTTCATGTTGGCCGTTTTCAAAATAATCTTCTCTCATTATTCCTTCTTTTACAAATCCATTTTTATGGATCAGTTTTAATGATGGCTCATTCCAGGCGGCTATTAGGGCTTCCATTCTGTGCAAAGCCATTTGCTCGAAACCATATTTTAAAATCAGCGGAATAGCCTCTGTCATAAAACCCCTTTTTTTAAAGTTGTCGGCTTTTAAAGAATAGAATAATTCTGCTCTGCTATGTTTCTTGTTCCAAGTATGGAAACCGCATTCGCCAATAATTTGCTTACTTTCTTTTTCTATCAAAAAGAAATATAGGAAAGATATTTGGTAGGTTTCCATGCCGTTTTCGAACATATTTCGATATCTATCAAAGCCAGTTTCATCAATTTCTAATATGCTTCTGATTTCTGCTTTTGTGTGGCTTTCAAAGAGATGATTAATATATTTTGGTGTAACGGCTTTTAGGTAAAGGCGTTTTGTTTCTAGTCGGATATCGTTCATTTGAGTACTAAATAATTGAGATGAAAATAAAGATTTTTAGTTGTTAGCCACGTGTGCGCAGCTATTTTCTTGATGATATACTTTTTTTGGTTATAGTAATATCATCCGTCCTTTCGGCGATAGGAGAAATCTAACAATAAAATAGATTATGCTAGATTTCTCCTCGTGCCTCGTCGAAATGACGACGAAATGTACATCTTTTCTTTTGGTTGATGCTATCATCAACTGAAACTAATTTATTGTTGGTAACAACACCAACAATAGGATGAATTAGTCTAATCAATACGTCATTGCGAGGTACGAAGCAATCTTTAAGTATTTTATTATTCAGCTATTTGTGTGTGGTATTTTTTCAATCCATTTTGGATAACTGTAATATAGATTGCTTCGTACCTCGCAATGACGAGTTAATTGTATAAAAAAAGCACCATTGCTGGTGCTTTCTCTATTATTGTTTTATTGTGATTTGTTGCTATTTTTTCTTCTGGTTAGCTTGTTGTTGTTGCTGACGCATGTATTCTTCTAAACGAGCTTGGAAACCAGTTTTCTTTTTTTCTACTTTAGGTTTTGCTTTGTTTTCTTGTAAAATCGCATGGATTTTATCATCATTTACCATTTTTCTAATAATAAACTGCTGCAAGAAAGTAAGCATGTTAGCCAAGAAATAGTAATAGTTTAATCCTGATGGATAGCTATTTAATACCCCTAAGAAAATAATTGGCATAATGTAACCAATGTACTTCATTTGGCCAGTAGCACCAGAAATTTGATTGTTAAAGTAGGTGTAAATTAATGTTGAAATCGTCATTAAAATACACATTAAACTCAAGTGGTCGCCAATAAAAGGAACATTGAAACCAAAGTTGATAAAGTTATCATAAGTAGATAAATCTTTCATCCAAAGGAAACTTTCGCCTCTTAATTCAAACAAGTTAGGGAAGAAGAAGAAGAAAGCCATTACAAAAGGTAGTTGCAATAACATAGGTAAACAACCACCTATTGGGTTAACGCCAACCTGTTTATACAATTTCAAGTATTCTTGTTGTAAAAGGGTAGGGTTGTCTTCGCCTACTTTAGCTTTAATTTCATCCATCTCTGGTTTTAAAACTCTCATTTTAGCCATAGAAACGTACGATTTGTAAGTTAATGGCGACATGGCAAGTTTCAACAAAATGGTTAACACCAAGATGATTAAGCCGTAGCCCCAATTAAAGCCTTCCAAGAAGTTAAATACAGGTAATACCACAAAACGGTTGATGTATTTTAATGGCCAGTAACCTAAATCTACTTGTTTTTCTATTTCGTGACCTTGGTCTTTTAACACACTGAATTTGTTAGTGCCAAAATAAAATTTGAAGTTATAGTTTTGGGCAGCTAACTGGTTAAATGGCAATTGCATATTAGCGCCATACCATTTAATTTGGCCAGGTTGTGTTAATATTTTCACCTCTAAATTTCCTTTTTCAAACGGAACAGATGGAATTAAAACTGCCGAGAAAAAGTGCTGTTTGAAAGAAAACCATTCGATTTTACCTTCTGTAAGTTCTTTTTTCTCGTCTTTATGTAAATCTAGATGATCTGGAGTTTCTTCTGTATATTTAAAGTAAGGGCCAGAATGCTCTTGTTCTTTTTTGGCATCTTTTTCTTGCTGCAATAAAGTAGTTTCCCAATTTAGGCTTACGTTGTTGCCTTGTATAACTTGGTTTAAGCCATTAAGATTAATGTTAAAATCTACATTATAGCTATTTGCAGGAACTGTGTAAATGAAATCAATTGTTTTATCTGCACTGTAATTGGCACGCATGGTAACACCATTACCTGTTTTGGTTGCAGTAAAATACAAATCATTAGTATTGATGTTTTTACCACCAATATTTAGGTTTAAGCCAAATTTATTTTGATTACCATCAAACAAAACTACAGGCTTATTGCCATAAGTTTTTTGGTTTTTAACTTCAACTGCTTGAATTTTACCACCTAAATTGCTAAATGTAATTTTTAGATCTTCGTTTTCTAAAACTGTAGTTTGCTCGGTTCCGGTAATGTTTGCCCCAAAAGGACCTTTAAGTGCTGCTGTATCAACCGTTTTTACAGTTTCTACTGCCGGTTGAGGTGTTGTAACTGGTTTTTTTAAACCTGCGTTTTTAATAGAGTCTTGTACTTGTTTTTCTCTCTTAATTTCAGCTTCTGATGGTCTCATGAAGAAAACGCCACCCGCTAAAATTATCATGATCAAGAACAGACCCGTGAATGTATTTCTATCCATTATACTGTTTTATACTGCTATTAAATTGCCTTCTTTTTTACCTGCTCCATTGCAGCGGCCACAAATTTAATAAAAAGTGGGTGAGGATTAGCAACTGTTGATTTTAATTCTGGGTGAAACTGTCCGCCAATAAAGAATGGATGGTTTTTAAGTTCCACAATCTCTACTAACTTACTTTCTGGATTAATACCCGAAGCAATCATTCCTGCCTCTTCGTATTGCGCTAAGTATTTGTTGTTGAACTCGTAACGATGACGGTGTCTTTCAGAAATATGTTGTTTGCCATAAGCGGCAAAAGCTTTAGTTCCTTTTTTGATATCGCATGGATAAGCACCTAAACGCATGGTACCACCTTTAGAAGTAATATTTTTTTGCTCTTCCATCATATTTATCACTGGATGAGGTGCATTTTCATCGATTTCAGTAGTATTAGCATCTTTCAATCCCAACACATTTCTACCAAATTCGATTACGCAGCATTGCATACCTAAACAAATACCGAAGAAAGGAACGTTATTTTCTCTTACGTATTTAATGGCTTCAATTTTTCCTTCTATACCGCGGCTACCAAAACCTGGTGCTACTAATACGCCATCTAAATGACCTAATTTCTCTTTTACGTTATCTGAGTAGATACTTTCTGACGGAATGTATTCTACACGAACTTTGCACTCATTTTTAGCGCCAGCGTGAATAAATGCCTCTGTAATAGACTTGTAAGCGTCTGGCAATTCTACATATTTACCTACTAAACCAATATTAACTTCGGAGGTGGGGTTTTTTAAACGACCTAAAAAGTCTTTCCAGCTTTCCATGCTTGGCTCTGCTTTTGCAGGTAACTTTAGCTTACTTAATACTGTTTTATCTAACTGCTCTTTGTACATTAATAATGGTACATCGTAAATGGTAGATGCATCCAGAGATTCGATTACCGCATTGATATTTACGTTGCAAAATAAAGCAATTTTTCTTCTAATATCTTGACTGATATGGTGTTCTGTTCTACAAACTAAAATATCTGGCTGTATGCCATACTCTAACAATGCTTTAACAGAGTGTTGCGTAGGTTTGGTCTTTAACTCGCCAGCGGCAGCTAAATAAGGTACTAGGGTTAAATGAATAACCAAAGCATTGTTATTGCCTTCTTCCCACTTAAATTGACGTACAGCTTCTACAAACGGTAACGATTCGATATCGCCAACGGTACCACCAATTTCGGTAATTACAATATCGTATTCGCCGCTTTCGCCCAAAATACGCATGTTACGTTTAATCTCATCGGTAATGTGCGGTACCACTTGTACAGTTTTACCTAGAAATTCTCCTTGGCGCTCTTTATTAATTACATTTTGGTAGATACGGCCAGTAGTAATGTTATTGGCTTGTGAAGTAGGCACATTTAAGAAACGCTCATAATGGCCTAAATCTAAATCGGTTTCGGCACCATCTTCAGTTACAAAACATTCGCCATGCTCATAAGGATTTAACGTTCCTGGGTCAATGTTGATATAAGGGTCGAACTTTTGAATGGTTACTCGGTAACCTCTGGCTTGTAAAAGTTTAGCTAAAGATGCGGAAATGATGCCCTTACCAAGTGAGGAAGTAACACCGCCCGTAACAAAAATATACTTAGTCATGAATGAATTTTTGGTGCAACAAATACATTTTGTTGCTTTTTGTACGGGATACAAAGGTACGAAAATATTGCTTGTGTTTTTGCGCTGTTGATAATATATTTTTAGCAGCGGCAATAGGTTGACCTACAAATGATAATGTACAAACAAGGCTTGTTTATAATTTCTCAACAGACTTAGAAAAGCCACAGATGCACAGATATTTATTATAAACTTTAAAAATATCTGTGCATCTGTGGCTAATAAACTACTTTGTCTTAGTCGGTCTTACTTCAATTTTTGAAGGCAATACATTAGGATTCAAATTCAATAAATCTACTACCATCTGACCTAAATCTTCTGGTTGTATTTTCCATCCATCGGCATCATTTGGTTGGTGATCATTAAAGTGAGAAGTTACCGAACCAGGCATAATAGTCGTTGTCTTTACATCATATTCTCTCAAATCTAGCATAGCCGCTTGCGTAAAACCAACAACGCCAAACTTAGAGGCATTGTAGCCAGCGCCATTTGCAAAGAAATTGGTTCCTGCTAAACTGGCTATAGAAATATAGTAACCTTTGTTGGTCTTTAACTGCTCAACGCTTGCTTTTAAGGTATGAAAAACACCAGTTAGGTTGGTGTCAATCATTGCATTCCAATCTTCTAAACTTAACTGATCGATAGGGGCAAACTTACCTACACCCGCATTAGCAATAACAATATCTAGTTTACCAAACTTATTTACGATTTCCGAAACAGCAGCTTCTTCATCCCCATAGTTAGCTACGTTAGAAGCAATGGCTAGTACATTCTCACTACCTAATTCAGCTTTTGCTTTTTCTACATCAGTTAATTTTCTACCAGAGATAGCCACCTTTAAACCTGCATTAATCAATGCTTTAGCTATACCGAAACCTATTCCTTTTGTGCCGCCCGTAATGTAGGCTACTTTATTTTCTAAACTCATATAATTATACTTAAAATTAAATTCAAAAGTGCGAAATCAATATATATTCAATGTTTTTTAGATGTAAAATAAGTGGTCAGTTGCTTACTGATACCTTAACTACTGATCACTCAATTTTTCCTTCAACCTCCGTTCATCAGTTAAGTCTAACCGTAATGGGGTAATAGATACGTAATTGCGCTCCATTGCCCAACGATCACTATGTTTCTCTGCTTGATCTAGCGACCTGACAGAAATCCAAAAATTCTTTCTTCCCATTGGATCTTCTCCTGGAATTACCGTACCGTCATACAAACTTACCGATTGCCTAGTCCACATCATATCAATTGGCTCTTTTGGGAAATTCACATTGTAAAGTGCCACTTCCTTAGTTTCAAAAAGCAGATTTAAACTTCGTTCTACAAAGGGAGTTAGCCGATTAAAATCAGGTTCTGTTTTACCTACAGGTGTACTTAATGCAATGCCCTTAACTCCCAATAGTACTGCTTGTTTTGCAGCAGCTAATGTACCCGAATGCCACATCGAATTACCTAAGTTTGGCCCCATGTTGATACCTGATAAAACCACATCCGTGTCTGGATACATGTGTAAACCTAAAGCCACACAGTCGGCTGGCGTGCCATTTACACGAAAAGCCTCTATACCTTCAAAAGTGATAGGTGATTTTTTATAGGTTAATGGCCGTGAATGGGTAATGGCATGCCCCATAGAAGATTGTTCCACATCTGGCGCTACAGCTCTAACCGTCCCAAATTTTAAAGCCGTTTGTGCTAATGCTGCTATACCTGGACTATATATGCCATCATCGTTTGTGATTAAGATATTCATATTCATCAAATTTTAGTGATGTATTAAAAACTATTATAAGGCTGTTATTGTTGACAACAAATGAAAATAGATATTCGCCATGAAGATACAAGAGACTAAAATTCAATTGGTACACAACCCAACAGCAGGCGCAGAAGAGCACGAAGCTGAGCATTTGATGGAGTTATTACAAGCGGCGGGTTATAAGGGTAATTACTCATCTTCTAAAAAGAAAATCCTTAAAAAAGTAGCTGCTGATGTGAAATATATTGCAGTTGCGGGTGGCGATGGCACCGTTCGAAAAACGATTTTAGCTATGCTTGATAAAAAGCTGAAGTACAAGAGGCCAGTAGCTATTTTGCCTTTAGGTACTGCGAATAATATTGCTAGTTCTTTAGCTATTGAAGAAAATCTACGTTTAAATGCAGATACCTGGAGAAATGAGAAATTTCAAAAATTGGATATTGGGGTTGCCAAGACCCGTAAAGATGAAGAACATTTTATAGAATCCTTTGGTTTTGGTTTGTTTCCGGCGTTAATTAAATGGATGGACGAGCAACCTAGAACACCAGCTGAAGAACCAGATGATGAAGTAAAACAAGCTCACAATGCCTTATTGCATTTAGCCAATCACTACGAACCTATAAGGGCATCGATGGTTTACGATGGAAAAGAAGTAAGCAATGAATTTCTGATGATTGAATTGTTGAATATTTCTCGATTAGGTCCTAAACTGCAATTAGCAAAAGCTGATCCAGGCGATGGCTTACTAGAATTAATAGCAGTTAAAGCCAGTCAACGTCCAATTTTGATTAAATATTTTGAAGAAATAGTTGCCGGCAACAAGCCAGTATTTCCAATTAAGTCTGCAAAAGTGAACCAGATTAAAATTTCGGTAGATACTAAAGATATTCATGTAGATGACGAATTAAAAGAAGTGAAATCCCCTAATTGGAACATCAGTGTTTTGCCAAATATGATGGATGTAATCTTAACAAAATAGATTTAAAATGAAGTTCAGACCACACTATTTCTTGATTCTCATTGCTGTTATTTTTGCTTGTAAAAGTGGCCCATTCAATTTATTGAAACCTGCATCTCCACATAAAGAGTATGAAAGAAAGTTAGTTAGTGCGGGTTTAGAGCGCAATACAATGGGTAAAGCTTGGATAGTTAAGGCAAATAATTTATTGACAAATGCGGTCGGCATCAAACTTCCTTATAAAGAAAGCGGTTATTTTGCTGCTGATAAAGTTGATGGTGCTGGCTTTAAGTTTAGCTTGCAGCGAGGACAAATGCTTACCGCAAGATTAACTAAGCAATCTGTTAATCAGTTTTTGATCTATATGGATTTTTGGGAACGTAGTGAAAATGGAGAGTTTAAAGTGCTAGCTTTTGCCGACAGTTTAGGGGCGGAATTACAATGGGAGGCCAAAAGAAGCGGCGAGTACTTTTTTGCGCTTACAGCCAGAGTTATTAAGTAGTGGCTCTTATAGCTTGGAGTTGGTTGTCGGTCCGTCCTTGGCTTATCCCTTAAAGGCAGTAAATAGAAAGCAAATTCAAAGTTTTTTTGGTGTAGGTAGAGACAATAATACACGTAAACATGAAGGAATTGATATTTTTTCGGCTTTTAGAACGCCAGTATTGGCTATTGCCGAAGGAACGGTTACTCGCGTAAACGAAAACAACTTAGGTGGCAAAGTGGTTTGGTTTAGTCCAAAAGGGAAGGACTATAGTTTATATTACGCACATTTAGATGAACAAATTGCGACCACTGGTCAGCAAGTTTTAGTTGGCGACACTTTAGGATTGATGGGGAACACAGGTAATGCCAAAACTACACCTCCGCATTTGCATTTCGGGATTTACACCAGCCAAGGAGCAGTAGATCCGCTGCCATTTGTTGATCCATTGATTCTGCCAGCACCAAAAATCAATAGTGATATTGACAAACTAAATACCACCTTACGCACTTTAAATAAACCTATTGAAATTGCTGATAATCAGGAATTAGCTAAGCCTGAAATTTTGAAACAAAATACAGTGGTACGGGTATTAGCCGCTGTTGGAAATCATTATAAAATTGAACTGCCCAATGGTAAAACAGGTTACGTTGCCAATAAATCTTTGGTAGAAACTACAAAACTCAACGCACTTACAATTGCGGATCATCGCTCGTTATTAGACTATCCAAATCTAGTAGCGGGGATTAAGACAACCTTGACTGCTGGGCAAACCGTAAATGTATTGGGCAATTTTGAAAATTTTCAATTGGTAAGCACAAGTGATGGAAAGATAGGATGGATTAGTTTATGATAACTAAACTTGATGTTAGCTATTAAAGTTGCAAAAAACCGCAAAAACAAGTAAAATCTGTTATGCTTTTAAATTTTGTTGATTATCTTTATCATTCAATCAAATAGATAACCATGAAATTGTTTTCTTTTTAGCTATTGCTACGCTTTTACTTTCCTGTTCGCCAAAAATTATGGCAACTAAAACCGACGCCAATAATTCGGGCATTAAAACTGGCGCAGAACAAACGGAATTGTATTTACCCTTGCTAAAAGGCAAAAGAGTTGCTGTATTAGCTAACCAAACTTCTATTATTGGTAAAACCCATTTGGTAGATAGTTTACAGAAACTAGGGGTAAACATTGTAAAGGTATTTGGGCCAGAGCATGGTTTTAGAGGCAATGCAAGTGCGGGTGCCAAAGTAGCCGATGAAATAGATCAGCAAACAGGTATTCCAATTATCTCGTTGTACGGCAAAAAGAACAAGCCAAGCACAGCAGATTTGGCCGATGTGGATATTTTAATCTATGATTTACAAGATGTGGGTGTACGTTTTTATACCAACATTAATGCTTTATCTCGTTTAATGGAAGCTTGCGAGGCGAGTAAAAAAACTTTATTGATTTTAGATCGTCCAAATCCAAATGCGTATTTAATTGATGGACCAGTGTTAGATATGAAATATAAATCGGGCATTGGCATGTTTCCTATCCCAATGTCGCACGGTTTAACGGTGGCCGAATTTGCACAAATGGCCAATGGCGAAGGTTGGTTAACCAACAAAGTAAAGGCCGATTTAAAAATCATTAAGGTGGCCAATTATAACCACGATATGCCATACACTTTGCCCGTGCCGCCATCACCAAATTTGAACACACAACAATCTATTTTGCTTTACCCAAGTGTATGTATGTTTGAGGGTGTATATGTAAACCACGGCCGCGGCACTTACGATCCTTTTACGATTTTGGGAAGCCCAGCTTATAAAGGTATTTATAGCTTTAGCTTTACACCGAAAAGCATTAAAGGCATGGCCGAAAGTCCGATTTTTATGGATGAGGTTTGCTATGGTATCGATTTACGCAATTACGATACGGAGCAGTTAAGGAAAAGCAAAAAGATTAATTTCGAGTGGATTAAAGAATTGTACAAAAATCATCCTAAAAAAGAGCAGTTTTTCGAATCGAAGTTTAGCAACCAAATGAACAACATCGAAATTCAGATTGGTAGAGGCGACTTTAGGCAACAAATTATTGATGATGTACCTATCGAAACCATTAGAGCGGGCTGGGAGCCGGGATTGAAAGCTTACAAGGAGATGAGGAAGAAGTATTTGCTGTATCCATAAATATTATACACTATTGCGCATTTGCTTATGAGAGTCGCGTCATTCTCACGCATGTGGGAATCCTAATGCATTAGCTATTTATTACACAATTCTCATAACCATACCTAATTAGGCTGAGCATGACGATTGACAATTCTTAAATGTAAAATTAAATTCAAAAAAATATAAAAATATCCTTATTTGTACCAAAATGTAAAAATAAGCATGTAAAAAATAGCTTGTTTTTACATTAAAAATTCCAAAACTCTATTTTACTATTCTTATTTGATCCAGAACGTAATCTTGCAATTGCATTTGCTTAAAACCAATGTTGGCGGTACTCGCCAGCGCCATCTATTATAGTTTTAAAATGTGCAAAGGGACGTTTTTAGCCAAAGCATTTAACAATTGATTGCTTAAATTTTTGTTGCTGAGCTGTTGGGCAAACTCATCCATTATTTCAAAACTCTCGCGTGAACTTGGTTTGTTGATGAGAATGAAATTCCTTTTGTCTTTTTTGATTTTTGCCAAATCCTTACCATAAAATTCTTCTAGGTCATCCACTGTTTCTTCAAAGTCTGGAATATAAACCAGCTCGCCAGTTTTAATATTGTAGTAGCAGCAAAAGCCATAATCTAATTGTTCTGCTATTTCTTTGATTTGTGAAAGTGTTGGCGCTGTCATTTTGGTATTTTATAATAACAAATAGGCTAATCGTTTAGCCACATTGATTTTTTAACGAGTGTTACTACGCCAATATTGTAGGCATAAATAGCTGCAGGTACAAAAGTAATGTTTACATCGTCTATGGTTTTATTGCCAGCTAAATCAATAGTAGTAACTAAAGTTGCCTTAAATTTATTTTGGTTGCAAAAATTTAGCAAGCTATTTAACGCTTGCGGTTTTTCGAAATACCGGTTACTCCATTTAACTTCTACACACCATTGGGGTTTAAATAATTTGTGATCTATCAATACAATATCAACTTCTCCTTCTGTACGACCCATTTTCCATCTGGCATATTTTAAGTCAAGGTTTTCCCTATGCATCCATTGCGAAAATATGGCAGTCTCAACCATGTTCCCTGTTTCGCTGTCTGTTTCTTGAATAGGAGAGAACAAGGCTGTTCTTAATGATGGATTGGTTAAGTAAACTTTAAAATTGGTAATCCGTTTAAATTTTTTAGCGTTTACATCTATTTTATGAATTACCTTAATTAAAAATGCGGCTTCCAGATATTCCAGATACTTTTTGATGATTTCTTTTTGAATGCCGCTATCTTTTGCTAAACGCTCAAAAGAAAATTCATTACCCGTGTTATAGGCCAGGTAGCTAAAAAAGCTATTCAATTCTTGAACATCTTTAATGCCATACAAACTTGGTAAATCTCTCAATAATACTTTATCTACAATGTCATTTTTAACATACCTGCCCATGTCGCTCTGTATCTTTTCAGATAAAACAACCTCGGGGTAGCCACCAAAATTTAAGTAATGGAAAAACTCTTTATTAAGTGCTTTATTGTCGTGAGTAGTAAAAAAGGGATTTCCTTGTCATCATACTTAATAGATTTAGCCTGCATTAAATGCCCTAAATCTTTTAAGTGTATATACTCGTGAAAAGTGAGTGGAGGTAACATAAAATCAGTAAATCTGCCAGCTCCACTTTCAGAACTTTGCAGACGTAAGGCAGCAGCAGCAGATCCAGAAACTATAAATTTGGTTTTGGGATAAAAATCTACCAGTACTTTAAGGTGTCTTTCCCAATCTTTTAAATACTGAATTTCGTCAAAAAACACGAAACAGTCTTCTAAGTTATTTAGGGCTACAGCATCTTTGGCTAACAAGAGTATTTCTTCTAAACCTAACTGCATATAAATAGGATTATCTATACCGATGAAAAAGATTTTTTTAGGAGCAATATTTTCGGCCAATAATTCTTGAATGGCATGAAACATCATTACAGTTTTGCCCACACGGCGTGGACCCATTAAAACTACAGCTCGTTTAATCTCCGTTTCTTTTACAAAAGGATAAAATAACTTAAAATATAGCCTTTTAGACATTTCGGTGTACGCTTGCTGTACTTGCCCCGTTAGCCACCATGGGTTTTCATATTGCAAACGCTCTAATCTTTTTGCTGTCGGAATAGATGTATTGAAATCCATAAAAACATTTAATTTTACCTAAATGTAAAAATAAGAAGATAAAAATAAGCTTATTTTTACAAAAAACGTAATAATAAGTTAAATTTAAGATTTATTTTAAGTTAATTTGACAATAACTATTTAGAAATTCGCCTCCTTCGTATTTGCCAGCTCGACTGATAATCATAATGCGCTAAGCAATAATTTGGGTATACACGAAACATAAAATTAGCTTTGGTTTATGCTCCCGCTGATTACACGGAAAATAAATATTTAAATCGGGAAAGTTGTATTTCTCTGCTATTTTTGATAAAAATTGTACTGCTGTCTTGTTCTCATACTTTATTTACCAAATTTTTAAAATACCCATATTCTTTATCTACTAAAATTCTTCTGTCAAGGTAAACTTTTCTAAAAGAGTTAAGGTACTGGAAGTGATCCTTCGATAAGCTCTAGATGACAAACCTTGGGAATGACAAATCTGAACACAAAAAAATAACCCGAACTTTTGCTCGGGTTATTGGTGTTTTGAATGATCCTTCGAAAAGCTTTCCGATAAATCGGAACAGGCTAAGATGACATTCTTTCAAAGTTGTTAACTATGAGGGAAAATTGTCAATCGTAATTCTAAAATCTAAAATCAAACTAAGGCTTCTTCTTCTATATAGCTTTCCAACGGAGGGCAAGCACAAATCAAAGAGCGGTCGCCATGACTATCATTTACTCTGCCCACCGAAGGCCAGAATTTATAAGCAGCTACGTAAGGTAATGGAAAAGCCGCAGTTTGACGGCTGTAACCGTGGTTCCAGTCGTTTCCAGTTACTACAGCAGCCGTATGTGGTGCATTTTTTAATGGGTTGTCTGCTTTATCTAAGCTGCCTGCTTCTACTTCGCTAATTTCATTTCTGATGGCAATTAAAGCATCGCAGAAACGGTCTAACTCGTGCTTAGGCTCACTTTCAGTAGGCTCAACCATTAAGGTTCCAGCTACTGGGAAAGAAACGGTAGGGGCGTGGAAACCATAATCCATTAAACGTTTGGCAATATCAACCACCTCGATACCGAAGTTTTTGAAGCCACGGCAATCTAAAATCATTTCGTGTGCGCAACGACCATTTGCACCAGCATACAACACTGGAAAATGTTGCTCTAAACGAGCTTTCATATAGTTAGCGTTTAAAATGGCATATTTGGTAGCATTGGTTAAACCCTCGGCACCCATCATAGCAATGTAAGCGTGAGAAATTAACAAGATACTTGCCGAACCCCAAGGTGCAGAAGATACCGCTGGGATAGATTTTCCTTTTTCGATATTTACCACCGCATGGCCAGGTAAGTAAGGCACTAAGTGTGCTGCTACACCAATTGGGCCCATACCAGGACCACCGCCACCGTGTGGAATACAGAAGGTTTTATGTAAGTTCAAGTGGCAAACATCGGCACCGATATTAGCCGGACTAGTTAAACCAACTTGTGCGTTCATGTTAGCACCATCCATGTAAACTTGTCCGCCGTGTTGGTGGATAGTTTCGCAGATTTCGATGATACTTTCTTCGAAAACACCATGTGTTGATGGATAAGTAACCATTAAGCAAGAAAGGTTTGCCGAATGCTCTTGCGCTTTAGCTTTTAAATCATCAACATCGATGTTGCCATTGGCTAAAGATTTAACGACAACGATTTTCATTCCGGCCATTGCTGCCGAAGCAGGGTTGGTACCGTGTGCCGAAGCAGGAATTAAAGCAATATTACGGTGATGATCGCCTCTGTCTTGATGATAAGCACGGATAACCATTAATCCTGCATATTCGCCTTGTGCACCTGCGTTTGGCTGTAGGCTCATGGCCGCAAAACCAGTAATTTCACTTAACCATTTATCCAGCTCATCAAATACAGTGTAATAACCCAAAACTTGATCTGCTGGAGCAAATGGATGTATATTTCCAAACTCTGGCCAAGTTACTGGGATCATCTCTGTAGTTGCGTTAAGTTTCATGGTACACGAACCTAAAGCAATCATTGAGTGGCAGAGCGATAAATCTTTAGTTTCTAATGATTTGATATAACGCAACATTTCATGCTCAGAGTGATGAGAATTGAAAACTGGGTGCGTTAAATACGTTGAAGTACGTTGTAATTCTGCTGGAATTGTAGTACTTACTTCGTCTACTACTACCACGCTATCTGTAGCAATGGCTTTAACTTTAGAAAAGATACGAACCAATAAGCTAACATCTTCAAAATTGGTAGTTTCGTCTAATGAAATCGTAGCTTTGGTGCCTTGGTAGTTTAAGTTGATGTTGTTGTCTAAACAATCTTTGTGAATAGCACCTTTTAAATCGCTCAGTTCTACTTCAATAGTATCAAAATAAGCGTTATTATTCACTTGGTAGCCAATTGCTTTTAGCGAATTTGCTAAAGAAACCGTTAAACCATGGGTACGTTCGGCAATTAATTTTAAACCTTTTGGACCGTGATAAGCAGCGTAAAAACCTGCCATAATAGCTAATAAAGCTTGTGCAGTACAAATGTTTGAAGTTGCTTTATCTCTACGGATGTGTTGCTCACGAGTTTGTAAAGCCATGCGTAGCGCATAGTTATCGTTGCTATCGATAGTTACACCAATGATACGACCCGGAATTGAACGTTTGTACTCATCTTTAGTGGCGAAGAAAGCAGCGTGTGGACCACCAAATCCCATCGGAATACCGAAACGTTGGGTAGTACCAACAACTACATCTGCACCCCATTCTCCTGGAGGAGTTAATAAGGTTAAGCTTAACAAATCTGCAATTACAGTTAATTTTACATTCTGTGCGTGTAATGCAGTAGCTAAATTTTTATAATCATAAACTTCACCATTACCTGCCGGATATTGTACAATGGCACCGAAAAATTCAGCTGTAGGCTCAAAGTTTTCGTGGTTGCCAATTACCAATTCGATACCGAACGGGTTAGCTCTAGTTTTTAAAATATCGATAGTTTGGGCAAAGATGGCTTCAGAAACGAAGTACTTATTTCCTTGCTCTTTTTTGCGCAAGCTGTATTGCATAAACATCGCTTCGGCAGCTGCTGTACCTTCGTCTAAAAGAGAAGCATTTGCAATTTCCATTCCCGTTAGGTCTATTACCATAGTTTGGAAATTTAACAAAGCCTGTAAACGGCCTTGTGCAATTTCTGCTTGGTAAGGGGTGTACTGCGTGTACCATCCTGGGTTTTCTAATACGTTACGTAAAATTACACCGGGGGTGATGTTGTTATAATATCCTTGGCCGATGTAAGATTTGAAAACCTTGTTTAGAGACGCAGTTTGTTTCAAAGCCTTTAAGTAATCAACCTCAGACTTTGCCTCTGGCAAATTTAAGCCTTGTTTTAATCTGATACTCGCCGGAACCGTTTGCTCAATCAATTCATCTATAGAATTAACGCCTACAGTTTCTAACATCGCCTTAGTATCGGCCTGGTTTGGCGCAATATGACGGTCTTTAAAGTTCTCTTGGTAATGGATGTTTAAGCTCATTGAATGCTAGCATTTTTAATGCCGCAAAGGTAAGTATTAAAAAGGAGATATTATCGTAACAAATCCTTAATAAAAGTCATTTTTGAGCTGATAAAGTCTATCGCTTTTGTAGTTAAAATGATAGATTTCTCTACAGAAAGATATTAAAATTTTCTGATAAGAATAATGGAAGATTACCCTCCAATAAAACTAATGGCAATAATTCCTAGAAAACATAGTGCTAGTAGTATATTGTAACAGAAAAACAAGAAGAAAAATTTCAATAAGGTTATCCATCTGCTACTGTTATAGAAAGTTCTGAGCGATCTGTAAATATACCAAATGATGTAGGTCAGCCCAATAAATTGTATCCAACCGCTAATATCTATCACAAAGCCTGTTAACCAACTTAAAGCTTTTATGAGTATAAAACACAAGAAAATAGCAGAATGGGTATGGAACGAATAGATGAGATGCTCGTAGTAGAACCTATCTTTTCTGATGTATACGAGTTTCAAGATCATTGCAAAGAGCGGCAATAACAAAAACATCATTTTAGGCACGTATTTAATCATATCCTCACCAATCTTTTTACTAGGGTCTGGATATTTATTAAATTCAATACCTTTCTTTGTAAAGTAGTTGACTATAAAATTGTCACGCTCTTCTTTTGGCAGTGCACGCTGCTTTTTTTCGTATTCTTCTATTGATTTTTCATCTGATACAAACTTATTGTATCTTTTCTTATTTTTTCTGGAAGTGCCGATATTAACCGTTGCAGTACCATTTTCTTTGATATCCTTTTCTACTTCCTTTAAAATACTATCTTTTTTGCTTTTGCTAAGCGGTATATAGTCTAATATTTGCTTAGCTTCTTTTAAAGAATTAGAAGTTAGCGTGTCATTTTTTAGCTTTTCTGTTATTTCAGCCGTTGGTTCTGCATCTTTTTCTTTTTTATTACTACTAAAAATAACAATAAAAAATACGATGCTAATGAAAATATAAAGCTTAATAGGATGGAGGAATGAAGCTCTCTTACCTGCTACGTAATCTACTGTTAATTTACCAGGCTTAAAAAGTAAAGGTTTTATGGTGCCAAAAAACTTATGTTCAAAGTGGAAGTAATCTGCAATGGCATGGGTAATCATGTGTAAGGCATCTTCCTTTAATTCAATGTTCTCTTGCCCACAATGCGGGCAATAAGTTTCCTCTACATGGTGGCCACAGTTTAAGCAGTTCTTTTCTTTTCTAAGTTTAACGGACGACATCGGGATACTAAATAAGATTAGTGATTGATTTTATTGATAGCTTCTACTTCTGCACGAGTATGTTTGTGTTTAAACATTACGGCAAAAAGCACGGTAATAATTAAGGCGTAGATGGTAAAAGATAACCAGATATCTTGCCAATCTTTCATAAATAGTGCTTTATCAAAGTTGCCATCACTCAAAATATTGATACCTTGACTTTTCACAAACGTTAATAAATGGCTATTATCTGCTGTAGAATCTACATGGCTAGCAACCGAAGAAATATTGGTAAACGAACTGGTAAAATACTTGTCAATCATCCATCCCGATACCAAACTGCCAAATACTGCACCAAAACCATTAGTCATCATCATGAAAAGACCCTGAGCAGACGAACGTGTTTTTGGAGTAGTAGACGTTTCAACGAACAAAGAACCTGATATGTTAAAGAAATCGAAAGCCATGCCGTAAACAATGCAAGACATCACAATCATCCATAAATTACCAGAAGGATCTCCATACGCAAACAAACCAAATCTAAATACCCAAGCCAGCATTGCAATAATCATCACTTTTTTAATTCCAAATTGTTTTAAGAAAAAAGGAATAGCCAGTATAAACAGCGTTTCTGATACTTGCGAAATAGACATGATGATGGTAGAATATTTGACCACAAACGAATCTGCATATTTAGGAAAATGCTTAAACTCGTCTAAAAATACATCTCCGTAGGCATTGGTTAATTGTAAAGCTCCACCTAAAAACATAGAGAAGATAAAGAACAAAGCCATTTTGTAGGTAGCAAACAACTTAAATGCACTTAAACCAAAGGTATCTACTACGCTAGCTTTTTCAGAAATTAGTTTGGACGGCTTACAAGCTGGCAAAGTAAACGAGTATAAACCTAATGCAAGCGCCCCAGTGCCAGCAATATAAAACTGATAAGCCGAAGCTTTACTTCCTGTTAAGTTGGTTACCCACATAGCCGCTATAAAACCAACTGTTCCCCATACACGAATAGGGGGAAAGTCTTTAATTACATCTAAACTATTAGATTTTAAGGTAGTGTAAGAAATCGAATTGCTTAACGAAATGGTTGGCATGTAAAAGCACATTGCTAATAACATGGTCCAAAAAAATGCGTTAGGTGTTTCTACTTGCGGGATATAAAAAAGAACTGCTGCGTATAAAATATGCATTAAGGCATACAATTTTTCTGCGTTGATCCATTTATCTGCTATAATTCCGGTTAGGGTAGGCATAAATAACGAAGCGAAACCCATGGTAGCGAATATAGCTCCAAATTGAGTTCCGTCCCATTGTTTTGTACCAAACCAATAATTGGCAATAGTGATAAGCCATGCGCCCCACACAAAAAATTGCATGAAACTCATGATGGTTAAGCGTAGCTTAATATTCATAAATAATAACTTTTGTTTAGTTTGTTTTTGAATAGATTGAAGATAGTGTTTTTTTGAATATTGGCCACAGATGCACAAATAATAATTATTATATAAATAAATTTAAAATGATTTTGTCATGATTTCATGAAATTTCACTTAACTTATCTTGTTTGTTTATGGCAATAATTATATACGAAAAAGCTTTTAACTAGCGTTTCGCCTGTTAATCTCATCTCTAATGCGAGCCGCTTTTTCATAAGCTTCTTCGGCCAAAGCTTTTTCTAATTTTTGCTGTAGATCTTCAATGGATAAGCTCTGAAAACCAGAGATGGATCCCGGTTCAGACTTAATCTCTTCGGAATTGGACGCATTATTGGTAATGCTCTCCATATTTTCAAGAAAAAGGAAATCATTTCCTTCAATTACAATACCTGCAGAGGCAAGTATAAATTCGTAAGTATAAATTACGGCATTAAACCTTACCGCAATGGCGATGGCGTCAGAGGTACGGGCATCTATTTCTATCTGCTCTCCATCTTTGTTGCACATTAGCTTAGCGAAGAAAACACCTTCAACCAAGTTATATATCAACACTTCTGTAATTTCTACCTGATAGGCCTGCGCAAAAGATTTGAACAAATCGTGCGTTAGTGGGCGGGTAGGCGACATCTTTTCTATTTCGATGGCGATGGCTTGGGCTTCGAATGCTCCTATAATAATTGGCAATCTTCGTCTTCCATTAATTTCGCCAAGCACCAGTGCATAAGCTCCAGATTGGGTTTGGCTATAAGATAGCCCTACTATATCGAGTTTTACTTTCTTCATATACAAAATTAACCCTTATCGTTTAGGTGGGCGATAAGGGTCTATTGTACAAAGTTAAGATTTATGTGCCTTTAATGCAGCAATTATTTTCGGAACTACTTCAAAAGCATCGCCAACAATACCATAATCGGCAACTTTAAAGAACGGAGCCTCTGGATCTTTATTAATTACTACGATAACTTTTGAAGAACTAACCCCAGCCAAATGCTGAATAGCACCCGAAATACCAATAGCAATATATAAATTTGGACTGATGGCAATGCCTGTTTGGCCAACGTGCTCCGAATGTGGTCTCCAATCGGCATCTGAAACCGGTTTCGAGCAAGCAGTAGCAGCGCCTAGCAAATCTGCCAGTTCTTCAACCATTCCCCAGTTTTCTGGTCCTTTTAAGCCTCGACCACCCGAAACTACAATTTCGGCATCAGGTAAAGATACTTTGTTAGTAGCCCGAACAATTTCCTTAACTATAGCAGTTAAATCACTTGATTTTACTTCTGGATTAAATGCTTCAATTGCAAGACTAACTGCATTTTCTTTTACCCCAAAAGCATTTGGGTTTAGCGCAATTACTTTATTTTCAGAAGTTAAAGTAGTAATAGCAAAAGCTTTACCTGAGAAAGCAGTTTTCTTAACTGAAAAACCATCGTCTGTAGTTGGTAACTCTACGGCTCCATCTACCAAACCACCTTTAAGTTTTACTGCAATACGAGGCGCTAAACCTTTTCCTGAGAATGAGTTAGAAAGTACTACAATGTTTGCGCCTTCCTTTTGAGCAGCCTCTGCAATTACAGAAGCATAAGCTTGGTTAACGAAGTTTTTAAGCTGATCTGCTTCTACTTTTAACACCTTGCTTGCGCCATATTTCCCTAGCTCGTTCAATTCGCTGTCGGCAACATTGCCAATTGAAATTGCACTTAGGCTAGTTCCTTGTTGATCTGCGATTGCTTTTGCGTAAGAAACAGCTTCAAAAACAGATTTTTTGAACTTTCCTTCAACTTGCTCTACATATACTAATACTGACATATTAATCTATTTGAAATCTCCAACAGGAGAATATTTGATGATAATCTAATTAATTATTGATTTGTTAGGCATTTGCAACTGTTAACTCCACACTGCCAACTGATAACTATATTACTTTTGCTTCACTATGCAGTAAACCAATCAATTCTTCTGCACTTTCTGCTGCAATTAACTTAACCGAACCACGTGGGGCAGGGGTTTCAAACTTACTGATTTTGCTAACTTCTTCTACAGCAACTGCTTCTACTACTTGCAGGGGCTTAGTTCTAGCCGACATAATGCCTCTCATATTAGGAATTTTGGCCTCTGCAGTACCTTCAGCACAACTAGCCACAAATTTTCCGCTAACACTAACTACTTCTTTACCACCTTCAATTTCACGCTCAATTGTTGCAGTAGCACCATCGTAATCTAATTTTTTAATAATAGAAATAGAAGGAATATCCAACAATTCGCCAATCATTGCGGCAATTTGAGAGCCATTGTAATCAATAGATTCTCTACCACATAAAATGATATCAATCTCATTAGCTTTAGCATATTCAGCAATTTGTGTAGCTACAAAATAAGCATCTCTTGGAGCTGCGTTAACTCTTACCGCATCATCAGCGCCAATAGCTAAAGCTTTTCTAATGGTTGGTTCTGTGGCAACTTCGCCAACGTTAATTACAGTTACAGTTCCTTTACCACCTTCACAAAGTTCTATAGCTCTAGAAAGTGCAATCTCATCGTAAGGATTTAAGATATACTGCACACCGGCGGTATTGAATTCGGTATTATCGCCCGTAAAAGTTATTTTTGTCGTCGTGTCGGGAACGTTACTGATACAAACTAATATTTTCATCTGTTTAAATTTTGTTGTTCATTTGTGATAACGCTTCATGATTTGTTCATCTTTATTTTAGCTTTTGAAAATCATGAGGTTTCATAATGATTTTTAGGTTAAAATTGTTATGCTTGCATAATATAATTGCAATTATATATATTCTTATTCTATTTTCATAGAATAATTTAGAATTTATATAAATAAGTGTTTTATATCATTTAAAAATGATCACTTTACATTATAAATGCATTAAATAAATTACACAAACTTAATTAAAAAAGCAGGGATTAAAAATGCAAAACCAGCGATTAGCCAAATTGTTTGAATTTTTAGAAAGCGATCCAAACGATAGTTTTATATTGTATGCAATTGCAACGGAGTACAATGTTCAAAACGATGTAGAAAACGCTTTAAAATATTACCTTCAGTTAACAGAAAAACACCCAGATTATGTGGGCACCTATTATCATTTAGGTAAATTATATGAGAAAATAGGACAGAAAGAAGAGGGTATTAAAGTCTATCAAACCGGGATGCAAGCAGCAAGGCAAAAAAGAGATATGCACGCTTTATCTGAACTGCAAGGTGCGTACAATAGTGCAGCAGGTTTAGATTATGAAGATGATTAAGGACTGGTCAGGTATCAGGAGTTAGGGATCAGTCTAAATTAATGACCAATAATCAAATAACAATTACCAAATAGGCTAGCTTCAGTAACTAATGCTCAATGAACTAGTGAACAAATGAGCTAATGAACAATGCTAATCGTAATTCGTAAATCTAAAATCGTAAATCCAATTGGCTAAACGACAACTCTTTTTTATTAGAAATGTGCTTTATTTTACCTTCACTGCATTTGGTGGGGCACAGGCGCATTTGTCGTTATTGTTGCGGTATTTTGTTACGAATATCAATTTTGTTACCGAAGAAGAACTATTGGAACTAAATGCTTTAGCACAGGTTTTACCAGGCCCAGCATCTACACAGACTTTAGTAGGTATTGCTTATAAAGTTGGTGGTTTAAAACTGGCCATCATTACCTTTTTAATCTGGATTTTACCATCGGCAGCAATAATGACAGTGGCTGCGATTTGTTATGCCTTACTAGACCAAAAAGATAAATTTGTTGATGGATTTAAGTACATCCATCCCATAGCATTAGGAATTGTAGCTTATGGAGCATTTAAACTAGGGAAAAGAATTTTAACCAATCAGGTTTCGATTTTCTTGGCAGTTGGTGCTTTAGTTGGCACCTTAGTTTTAAAAGAAGCCTATGTTTTTCCCTTAGCTATTTTAATCGGTGGAATGGTTTCTTCTGCTATTAGTACACCTACCGAAGAAACCGAATTGAGGGTGAGGTTATTTGCTAACGTAAACCCAAAAAAGTTGGGATATTTTGTAGGTGTGTTGTTATTTATGGCTATGCTTGGTGCCTTAATCAACAGAACTTCGCCATTCAGCTTGCCCATTAGGCTGTTCGAGAATTTTTATCGCAATGGTATTTTTATCTTTGGCGGCGGGCAGGTTTTGGTACCAATGATGTTTACTGAGTTTGTGCAAATGAAACATTACCTTAGTCAAACTGATTTTCTTTCGGGTTTTGCGCTACAACAAATTCTACCTGGTCCCACATTTTCGTTTACTAGCTATATAGGTGCTTTGGGAATGAAACAAGGTAATTATAGCATTTTTGGACAGGCCATAGGTGGTTTTTTAGCAGTTTTAGGGATCAACCTTCCTGGCTTGATTTTAGTGCTTTTCATTGTCCCTTTTTGGAACGATTTAAAGAAAATATCGAGAATAAAACATTCTCTATCTGGAATTAATGCCGTAAGTGTAGGTTTCATTATCGCTGCATTTTGTATGTTAATAACACCAATTGGCTTAAATTGGCTGTTTTTGGGAATTGTATTAGCTACCTTTTTGATATTGAATTTTACAAAAATCAGCCCCGCTTTAATTATTATTGCGGGAGTTGTTTTGGGGGTATGTAGTGTATAAATAAACCACATAGAAACATAGACTATCTACTATTTATAGTATCTAGGTTTATTTATAAATTACCTATGTTTCTATGTGTAAAAAATGATTTTATATGATGAATAAGTTTGTTAGAGAAGAAGTAAGTTTTTTTAAAGGCGCAAGAACACGTCTGCAAGAGTTAAAATATGTTTTGGGGGTAGTATATCAATTTTATAAAGGGTTTAGAAAGCTACATTTTGTTGGTCCTTGCGTAACCGTTTTTGGCTCGGCTAGGTTTAAGGAAGATCATCCTTATTATGAAATGGCTCGTAAAGTTTCGGCAGAAATATCAAAGCTGGGTTTTGCCATTATGACTGGCGGCGGCCCAGGAATTATGGAAGCAGGAAATAGGGGAGCTAAAGATGCTGGAGGTTTATCTGTGGGTTGCAATATCGTTTTACCTCACGAACAACACGAAAACCCTTATCTGGATACTTTTGTGAATATAGAATATTTCTTTGTTAGAAAAGAGTTACTGAGAAAGTTACTCTTATGCCTTTGTGGTTTTGCCTGGAGGATTTGGAACATTGGATGAGTTCTTCGAAACACTAACGCTAATTCAAACTGGCAAGGTAGAAAAATTCCCAATTGTGATTATGGGTAAAGAATTTCATCAACATATTTACGAACATGTACAATTAATGATGGAACAGAAAACAATTAGTCCAGAAGATATGGATCTGCTATTATTTACCGACGATGTTGAAGAAGTGGTGGCTCATATCAGAAAGTACAAAGAAACAGCCCCAATATTCAAATTAAAATCTCCTAAAAAAGCGTGGTGGATTTTTGGAGAGGAAAAGCCAGGTGCAAAGGCTATTTAGTTCTTTAATTAATTATGGCAAGTTTAATGAAAAAGAATAGAAAACGAGGTAAAGAAGAAGAAAGTGATGTTCCGCCGCAACAGCTGTCTTTAATATAGAGATTATTAATATTGTTATTTATAGCAGTATGTATATATTACTTATTTAAAACTAGGGAAAATGGAAATGATTGGTATCCTGGCAAACCTGTAAATACTAGATAATTTTATTGGCTGAAATTTAGTAGTGGTTTGAGTTATCACTATGCCTACTATACATCACTTACCAAGAACATTACGTTGTTAACATCGACCATAGATAAATACCGTCATATCGCACGAAGCAATCCTACAACTATAGTTGGCTTATCGCTTTAACATTGCTTCGTGCCTCGCAATGACGAAAATTAATGTCTAAAACGGTGGGTCATCATCCATCATATCATTCATGCTCGAAGGTCTAATGATGATATTTCCAGGGTTACCGAAGTTTTCTGAAGGCATCATTGCACTATCACTACCTGCCGAAAAACTAGAAGGCGGCATGAAACTATCTTCTAAATCGCCAAATTTCACATACTTACCAATAAACCTTAGTGGTACAATTCCGGTTTCGCCGTGACGATTTTTACCGATAATTACCTCGCCAACACCTGCGTTTGAACGGCCACTTTCGTCTTCCATAATACCATAATACTCTGGGCGATATAAGAAAAGTACCATATCTGCATCCTGCTCAATAGATCCGGATTCACGTAAATCGGATAGCATTGGCCTTTTACCATTCTGCCCGGGTCTACTTTCTACCGCACGACTTAACTGCGAAAGTGCTAAAACTGGCACCTCTAATTCTTTAGCTACAGATTTTAGGGCCCTTGAGATACTACCAATTTCCTGCTCACGGTTACCACCACCTTCGCCTTTACCATGCATTAATTGCAAGTAATCGATAATGATCATTTGAATATCGTACTGCGATTTTAAACGACGGCACTTAGCTCTGAACTCGAAAATATTAAGGGCAGGGGTATCATCAATCAACAAAGTAGCTTCCGAAAGTCTACCGATTTTACTATGTAATTGTTGCCATTCCCACTCTGCCAAATTACCTTTTCTAATTTTTTCTTGCTCAATTTCGGCCTCTCCAGAAATTAAACGATTGACCAACTGAACCGACGACATCTCTAGCGAGAATACTACCGTGGGTTTGTTGAAATCTACCGCTGCATTACGTGCTGCTGTTAGTACAAAGGCTGTTTTACCCATGGCCGGACGAGCAGCAATAATTACCAAATCGGATTTTTGCCATCCATAGGTAATTCTATCTAAATCGGTAAAGCCAGAAGGCACACCAGTTAAACCATCGGTTTTTGTTCTTAGTTCTTCTAACGATGCCAAAGATTGCTTGATGATATCGTCCATCTTTTGCGTATCTCTACGTAAATTGTTTTGGGCAATATCAAACAAGTTCTTCTCGGCCATATCTAAAAGGTCGAAAATATCTGTAGTATCTTCGTAAGCATTTTTGATGATATCCGTAGATATCCTGATAAGCTCACGCTGAATATATTTTTGAGAGATGATACGAGCGTGGTACTCGATATTTGCAGCCGAAGAAACCCTATTAGTTAGGTAAGTAACAAAATAAGCACCACCAATCATTTCTAAATTACCGTTGGTACGTAGCTCAGAAGTTACCGTTAAAATATCTACAGGCTTAGATTTTTGAAATAAGGCCTGAATTGCTTCAAAAATACGTTTGTGTCTTTCGTCGTAAAAAAGTTCGGGTTTAAGTACGTCAATAACTGCCGATAATGCATCTTTTTCCAACATCAAGGCGCCCAAAACAGCTTCCTCCAAATCGGTGGCCTGCGGCTGTATTTTATCTACGGTGCTAATGGTATTGGCTAATCTATTCTTTCGGGCAGATACTGAAAATTTGCCTTGCCCTTTTTGTTCGTTATCGGTACTCATAAAGCAAAAGTAAAAAAAAGGATGCTTTTGTTTGATTAAGTTGTTAGGCGTTTGTCAACAAGTTGATTCTAAAATGATGATTTTTTTGATATATTATAGCAGAGTTTTGTTCTGCACAATTGGATGTGGATAAGGTCATAAGGATTGTTATATGGCTAGATTGTTAAATTGTTCGATTACCGACTACTGATAATTTTTCATTCTAACATTCATTACTTACCTTCTCATTTAGTCATTTTATCATTCACTCGTTCCTCCCTCATCCAATCATTTTCTTACTTTTGTACATGGATAATTTTAGAAGACCCCAACGAAGCGAGCGTGTAAAAGAGAACAACGAATTTGTTTTCGGTATAAGGGCAGTTATAGAAGCAATTAAAGCGGCGAGAGATATTGAGACCATTTACGTGCAAAGAGGTTTATCCGGAGAGCTTTTTCTGGAGCTAAAGGCTTTGTTAACGGGATCTTTGATATCAATGAGTGTGGTTCCAATTGAGAAGTTGAACAGAATGACGCAGAAAAACCATCAGGGTGTGATTGCTGTTATTTCGCCTATTACTTATCAAAATATAGAAGATCTCATTCCGGCCATTTACGAAAAAGGGGAAACGCCACTAATTTTGGTGTTGGATAGTGTAACTGATGTTCGTAACATGGGCGCCATTGCCCGCACTGCGGCTTGTGTTGGTGTTCATGCCATTGTGGTGCCCTTAAAAAATGCAGCTCAAATTAATGCCGATGCCATTAAGACTTCTGCTGGAGCATTGTTTTCTATTCCTGTTTGCAGGCACGCCAACTTACATAAAACATGTTTGTTTTTGCAAGATAGTGGCTTACAAATTGTGGCCTGTACCGAAAAAACAAACGATTTCATTTACGCTCCAGATTATACAATGCCTACAGCAATTGTAATGGGTTCTGAAGACGAGGGCATTTCTAACGATTTGTTAAGAGTGGCAGACCATTTGGCCAAAATACCGATGGCGGGTAAAATAGAATCGCTAAACGTTTCTGTAGCTGCCGGAGTTATTCTTTACGAAGCAGTTAGGCAAAGAACAGTATAAATGATTAAAAGAGCTTGTTAATTTTAAGAAGCTCTTTTACTACTATAATAAGATAGCCTTAAATAAACTTGCCTCCAAATTTTGCCTTTACATCTGCTACAATATTCTTTACATTTTGCTCTTCGGCACGTTTACAAATCAATAAGGTATTATTTTCTTCAACCACAATATAATCATGCATTCCCTGTAGAATTACCAATTTATCTTTTGGAACATTTACCATACAATTAGAAGAATCGTACATCATTACTTGTTCAGAAGGAATAACCGCGTTTCCAACGTAATCTTTCTCGGCCATTTCGTAAATTGAAGCCCAAGTGCCTAAGTCAGACCAACCAAAATCAGAAGGAAGTACGTATACATTATCTGCCTTTTCCATGATACCAAAATCAATAGAAATATTGGTGCATAACTGATAAGCGTTGCCTATAAATGTTTTTTCATTTACAGTATTGTAAGCCGTTTTACCACCACTAAAAATTTCATGCATATCTGGCAAATGTTTTTCTAGCGCTTTGTTAATTGCTTTTGCCGACCAGATAAATATGCCAGCATTCCACAAAAAGTCTCCACTCTGTAGAAATGACTTTGCAAGTTCCAAATTAGGTTTTTCGGTAAATGTTTTTACTTTATGTACTTCGCTATCGCCGTCTAAAACTTCATCAATATATTGGATATAACCATATCCAGTATCTGGTCGGTTAGGTTTTATACCGAGTGTAATTAGGCAGTTTTGTTGTGTAGCAATATCCATTGATTTCTCTATGGCCTTAAAAAAAGCACTTTGATTGGCGATAGTATGGTCAGAAGGAGCCACCACAATTACCGCTTCGGGATTAAGCTCTTCAATCTTCATTGCGCCATAAGCAATACAAGGCGCAGTATTTCGCATCATCGGCTCGGCAAGTATCTGATTGTCGTTTAAAAGCGGTAGTTGTTCTTTAATTAAATCAGTATAAATTTCGTTGGTAACGATAAAAATATTTTCGGGTAAACAAATATTCAGAAATCTATCATAGGTACTTTGAATAAGCGTTTTTCCAACCCCAAAAAAATCTATAAATTGTTTGGGAAATTCGGTGCGGCTAACTGGCCAAAAACGGCTTCCAACGCCGCCAGCCATAATTAATGCATATCTGTTTTTATTCATTTCAGCAACAAATATATACTTTTAAATGATATCTAATGGTAAAAGTTGTTTTACTAACACCACAACATTTATTTTAATTATTCTGTTTTAAAAGCAATCTATTAAAGAAAAAACAAACGATTTTTTCGCTTTGAAACCGCATTTTTTTTTGTAGATATCTAAATTAAATTAAAGCGTATTTATGTCGAGAAGAATAGCAATTAAAAGCTACAAACAGACATTTAGAAAATCTATTACAGATTTTTTACTTTTTAAAGAGAATTTATTAGTAAATTAATACTTTAATTAATGCAAAATTATGTTATTTTGAAGAATAATAGCACACAATATTTAGTACAGGAAATGGACGTCAAGAAATCTTTATTTGATAACCTTCAAATATTCTTCGGATTCGATAATTTTAAAGGTGATCAAGAATCGATTATTACCAACATATTAGAGGGGAAAAACACTTTTGTGATTATGCCTACAGGTGGAGGAAAATCTATCTGTTATCAATTACCAGCTTTAATGAGCGAAGGCACAGCCATTGTAATTTCGCCGCTTATTGCACTCATGAAAAACCAGGTAGACCAAATTAGGGCATTTGGTGGTAGCGATAGTGTGGCACATTTCTTAAACTCTTCTTTAAACAAATCGGAAATTACACAAGTAAAATCTGATTTATTAAATGGGCATACCAAATTACTTTATGTTGCGCCAGAATCTTTAGCAAAGGCAGAAAACATGGAGTTTCTGCGTTTACTGAAAATTTCTTTCGTAGCCGTAGACGAAGCTCATTGTATTTCTGAGTGGGGACATGACTTTAGACCTGAATATAGAAAAATAAGACAGGTAATAGCTGCCTTAGGCGAAAATATTCCAATTATTGCTTTAACTGCCACCGCAACACCAAAAGTTCAGCAAGATATTGTAAAGAATTTAGGCATGACAGATGCCACTTTGTTCAAATCGTCGTTTAACAGGCCAAATCTTTTTTACGAAATACGCCCTAAGAAAAATATTGCCAAAGAAATTATCAAATATGTAAAATACAACCCTGGCAAATCTGGCATTATTTATTGTTTAAGCAGAAAAAAGGTAGAAGAAATTGCCGAAACTTTAAATATCAATGGTATTAAAGCATTACCTTATCATGCTGGTTTAGAACCAAAAATAAGAGCCGAAACGCAAGATAAGTTCTTAATGGAAGATGTGGAAGTGATTGTAGCCACCATTGCATTCGGAATGGGTATTGATAAGCCAGACGTTAGGTTTGTAATACACCATGATATTCCAAAAAGTATGGAAGGTTACTACCAAGAAACTGGTAGGGCCGGACGCGATGGCGGAGAAGGTGTTTGTGTGGCTTTCTATTCGCAAAAAGATGTAGAAAAGCTTGCGAAGTTTATGAAAGACAAACCAGTTTCTGAACGCGAAATTGGTACGCAGATATTAAAAGAAGTAATTGATTATGCCGAATCTTCGGTATGCAGAAGAAAACAGATTTTACATTACTTTGGCGAAAATTTTAACGAAACAGGTTGTAATTGTATGTGCGATAATTGCAAGAAGCCCAAACAACAGTTTGAAGCAGAAACGCAATTGTTAACCTTATTAAAGTTAGTAAGCAGCGCTGGAGAAAAGTTTGATGATGCCCACTTACTTAACGTATTTATGGGTTACGAAACTGCGCAAACCATCGCGTATGAACATAGTAAACTTCCAGAATTTGGAGCAGGTAAAGATGATGGAGAAAATCTATGGAAATCGTTATTGAGACAGGCTGTACTTAATAATTTTTTAGCTAAAGACATTGATAATTATGGGCTGCTAAAGCTTACAAAAATTGGTAGAGATTACATTGAAAGCCCTTACAGTTTAAAATTTGTTTTAAACGAAGTGATGGAAGTAGTAGGAGATGACGATGATGATGAGCCAAAACAAAGTACAGCAGCTTTAGATACACAGTTGCTACAGTTATTAAAAGACCTAAGAAAGAAAATAGCCAAACAAAAAAATGTACCTCCGTTTGTTGTTTTTCAAGATCCTTCGCTAGAAGAAATGTGTACGCACTACCCAATTACCAGCGATGAATTGAAGCAAATTTCTGGTGTTGGTAACGGTAAGGCTTTAAAATTTGGTTCTGCTTTTCTTGAATTAATAAAGAATTACGTAGAAGAAAATAATATTGATAGACCTGTTGATATGGTCATCAAAACTCAGGCAAACAAATCTGCATTAAAGGTTTCTATCATTCAAAATATAGATAGGCAGATTGGTTTAGAAGATATTGCCCGTTCTAAGGGCATTACTTACAACGATGTTTTAAAAGAAGTAGAAGCTATTGTAAATTCTGGCACCAAACTTAACCTAACTTATTATATAGATGAAATGATAGATGAGGATAGGCAAGACGAAGTGTTTGATTATTTCCAATCTGCTGACACCGACTCGATAGATTTAGCACTTAAAGATTTAGGCGAAGCTGATTATACTAGGGAAGAAATTCAGCTGATGCGTATCAAATTTATGAGCGAGCTAGGCAACTAAGTGTTTTTGTTATACTACCAATGACTAAAAACAGCGTATTCTTATCTGCCGAGTGGCGAAAATTAGCTCTAGCCAATTACGAAGTTGACAAAGAGGTTTTAGCGAAATATTTACCTCCGTTTACCCAATTAGACGATTGGCAAGGAAAGTATTACGTAAGCCTAGTTGGCTTTATGTTTATGGACACTAAACTTAAAGGCTTTGGCATTCCTTTTCATATCAACTTTGAAGAGGTTAATTTAAGGTTTTATGTAAAGTACAACGAAGCTGGAAACTGGAAAAGGGGAGTGGTTTTTATAAAGGAAATTGTACCGAAACCAGCCATTACTTTTGTAGCAAACACCGTTTATAAAGAAAACTACCAAACTTTACCCATGAAACATAAATGGGAAATAAACGAAGATGCTTTAAACGTAAGTTACCTTTGGAAGACTAAAATTTGGAATAAGTTTGCTGTTAAAACAGACCTAAATAGTATTGAAATGGCCGTTGGTAGTGAGGAAGAATTTATTACCGAACATTTTTGGGGCTATACAAAACTAGCGGCCAACCTTACCTCAGAATATCAAGTAGAACATCCGCGTTGGCAAGTTTATCCTGTTAAGGAATATGAAATTGACGTAGATTTTGGCGCTAACTACGGAAAAGACTTTGCCTTTTTAGCCCATACCAAACCTAACTCTGTAATGCTGGCAGAAGGTTCTGAAATTAATGTACTAAAAGGCAAAAAGCTACGAAGCTAAGTTAAAACTTCACTACCAAAAACTCGGTTCTTCTGTTTTTCTGCTTGCCTTCCTCAATACTTTATTGTCAAAAGCTGGCTGGGTTTCGCCATAACCTTTGTAGTTAAGCTGTTTTTTATCGATACCGTTGCTTATTAGATAATCGTAAACGGCTCTAGCTCTATTTTCAGACAACTTTTGGTTGGCTTTAATGTCGCCTACGTCATCAGTATGTCCTTGAATTTCAATTACCATACCCGCATTGTTTTTCAAAAGATCGGTAAGTATATTTAATTCTACCATAGATATAGACAGTAAATCAAATTTATTGGTGTCAAAAAAGATATTGTTAAGCAACACTTTACTGCCTACTTTTATTTTTTCTAATAAAATTTCTAATTCAAAAGGTTTATTTGCATCTGCAGGTTTAATGTCGAAATGTTTAGAATAGAGTAGGTAACCATCAGAAAAAGCACTGAAAGCGTAGCTTTGGTTAGCAGGCATTACCGCCATAAAATCTCCAGTAACTTTATCCGTTATTTCATTATAAGCAGCAGCTTTGGTATTTAGGTTAATTACCAAAACAGATGCGGCTAAAGTTTCTTTGGTTTCTGCATCTTTAACAACACCTTTAACATAGGTTACAGGTTCTGGTTTTAGATTTTCTGGAAGTTTAAAGCGATAAATGTCTACATCGCCAAAGCCACCATCTAAATTTGAAGAAAAAAGCCCTTCTGTACCATTTGCACTCACTATAAAACCAAACTCATCGTTAAAAGTATTAATTGGATAACCTAAGTTTACAGCTTTAGAGAAAGTTCCATCAACTTGTACTTTACTATAAAAAATGTCTTTTTGTCCTAAACCAGGCCAGCCATCAGAAGAAAAGTACAATGTTTTACCATCTGGGTGGATAAAAGGCGTTGCTTCATCATAGGGAGTATTTACATTTGGACCTAAATTTATGGGCGTGGTCCAATATCCTTCATCATCCATTACCGATTTCCAAATATCGTAACCACCAAAACCACCAGGTCGGTTGCTTAAAAAATAAAGCGTACTACCATCGGCACTTATAGACGGTTGAGATTCCCATTCTCCAGTATTAATGGTTTGTCCCAAATTAATTGGTTTGCTCCAATCATTACCTTCTCTGCGGCAAACGTAAATATCGCAGCGACCTAAACCATCAGGCCTGTTGCAGCCAGTAAAAAATAAGTACCTGCCATCGGGCGATATAGATTGTGCCCCTTCATTAAAACTTGGGGTATTGATATTTTCGCTCAACGATTGTGCTTTTTGCCATTCGCCATTTTTCTTTACCGAAGTGTAAAAATCTTCGTTTCCCTTTACGTTTCTGGTAAAAATAATCGTTTGGCCATCGGCAGTTAATGCAGGGAAATAATCTCGATCTTCGCTATTCACATAAAATCCCATATTAAAGGGTTCGTAGCGAACCGGATTTTTAAGCGCTGTTAAGGCAAAATTACAATCAGCAATGTATTTCTTGGCTTTGTCTTTATATTTTTCATCAACATTAAGAGCTTTAGCTAAGAAATTTTCTAAGTTCGTTTTAGCTTGGGTATAATCGCCAGTTTGTAACTCAGTTTCGCCAAGTATAAAATAGGTGTTCGGATTTTCGATAGGCGCAGCAGCTACTGCCAATCTGTAATTTTCTTTGGCTTTTTGAACGTTTCTGAGCCTTTTATAAATATCTCCTAATTGTAAATAAGCATTTTGAAATTTTGGGTCCGCTTTGATGGCATCATTCAAATGCTTAATTGCTTCATCAAATATGTTTTGTCTTACAAATTGCTGCGCATCTTCATAGCTATTTTGTGCTTTTTTAATTGTAGACTGGCCAAAAACCGAAATACTGAAACAGAAAAATATTAGAAAAAGATACCTACGCATAAAACGCTAAAAGTTAAAAGTCCGAAAGTCCGAAAGTCCGAAAGTCCGAAAGTCCAAACAAATTTTAAAGAGCAAGTTGCAAACAATTAACCAATTAACCAATTAACCGATTAACCAAAAACTATGGTATATTCAAAAATTTATGCGTTTGCAACGAAATTTCCCACTTGGGGTTAGCCATTACATATTCAATAATTAACGGCGTAACAGTACTAGCCTTAGACCACTCGGGTTGTAAATAGAGCTTGCAGTTTGGGCCTACCATTTCAGCATATTTCTCTGCCCATTCAAAATCACTTTTATTAAAAACGATAACTTTTAACTCGTTAGCGAAAGGAGCAATGTCTAGTCGCGGAGCTTTAAATTTCTTTGGCGATAAACATATCCAATCCCAAGAGCCCGAAAGAGGATATGCACCAGAGGTTTCGATAAATGTTAAAATACCCTTATCCTGAAGTTTTTTCGTGAGGTAATCTAAGTTGTAAATTAATGGTTCGCCACCTGTAACAACCACAGCCTTACCCGGAAAAGTATCTGCTTTGGCGGCAATATCATCACTTAACGTTAACGGGTGTAGTTCTGCATTCCAACTTTCTTTCACATCACACCAGTGGCAGCCAACATCGCAACCGCCCAAACGAATAAAATAAGCAGCTTTACCTGTATTAAAACCTTCGCCTTGTATGGTGTAAAAATCTTCCATTAAAGGAAGTAGTGTGCCGTCTTCTGGAATTTGATGTGCCATAAATTTAAGGTTGCAAAGGTAATTAATTATGCTACAATCTGCTAATATCTGTATCTTGTTAAAGTAATATTGTTTTAAATGAAATGGATTAAAGTAGATGTAGAGCTTCCTCGAGAAGATTTTATAAAAATGATTAAGGTAGGTGGGAAAAAAATATGCATAGTTAAACATCAGAACAAACTCCACGCTTTAGCAAATAACTGTCCGCATGCTGGTGGAATTTTAAGTGGTGGTTGGTGTAAAAATGGAAACATTGTTTGCCCATTACATAGGTACGAGTACAACTTAGAAACAGGCAAAGGTTTGCTTGGCCAAAATGATTATATTGATATATACCCTATAGAACAGAGGGAAGATGGCTTTTACGTAGGTTTACAAGAAGGGTTTTGGAAGCGTTTGTTTAGTTAAGTAAATGCTTATCAAAGAAACTTTTGCAAGAAAGTGCTTCTATTTCCGAAAAATAAAAATCTTCAATATCTTCTGTTACTATACAATGGCACTTAACATTTGCTGCTGCATAGTATTCTAAACCATCTTCAAAATCATTGATTTTTTTATTCAACAATGTTGAAACAACACCATCGCTTAGGTTTTCTGCAATTTTAATATGTTGGCATAAAATGGATATTTTTTGTTTTGCTGTAGCTTTATTTTTCTTTTCAGCAAAATAAAAAGCAATAGCCAAGCACATAGGAGAGGTGTAAATTTCAAATTTTGGGTGGCTAGCTAAACTCAAAATTCTTGATGAGTAAGTAAACAACGGATATTCTTTATTCAGCACCGAAACCAACACATTGGCATCTAAGAAAATACGGATCATTTACTTAGACTTTTTAGCACTGAAAAACTCGTCTTTTAAATCTTTTCTAGAAGTTTTTGGAGTGCGTTTGTAGGTAACTTCGCCCTCGGCAACCATACTTACCCAATCACTTATTGGAAAATCTTCTAACGATTTGTATTCTTTAGAAGTTACTTGTGTAAGTAAATGTTCTATTAAACGAGATAAACTGATGTTATTTGCAGCTGCATATCGCTTTGCTTTTTCTACAACATCTTGATTAAAACTTAAAGTTAATTTGGTATCCATTTTTACCTCCGTTTTTAAATTATAAAACAAAGATAATAAATATACGTATAAACAAAAATAGTTATACGTGTTTTATTCTTTAATCGAATAAAGAGTTTATCGAGTGAATAACCGCCAAAGACACCTGAGTTGACCTAATGCATAATTAGAACCTAAAATGTACAAAGGTGTCTTAAAATCTTCGGCAGTTTCTATATAAATCAAATCATCGAAAAAAAAGAAAGCCAATCAACATCAACTTTTAATTAAAAGGTCGTTAAAAGTAATGTTGTTAGATTTCTCCTAACGTAGAAATGACGGCAATATGGAAAGCCTCCCCTTTAGGGGTTGGGGGTTAATAAATCTCTTTTCTAGCTGATGCTAAAGTATTCTTCAACAAACCAACAATAGTCATTAAACCTACGCCACCTGGTACAGGAGTAATAAATGAAGATTTAGGCGCTACATTTTCAAAATCTACATCGCCGTAAAGTTTAAAACCAGATTTAGTTGCTGTAGAAGTTTCTCTGTTGATACCTACATCAATTACAATAGCACCAGTTTTAACCATATCTGCAGTGATGAAGTTCTTCTTACCAATAGCTGCAATAATGATATCTGCCTGCAAAACTTGCTCTTTTAAATCTTTGGTTCTGCTGTGCGTTAAGGTAACCGTACAGTTGCCAGGGTTGGCGTTACGTGCCATTAAAACGCTCATTGGGCTACCCACAATGTTGCTTCTGCCTACTACCACACAGTGCATACCAGTAGTATCAATGTTATAAGCCTGCAACATTAGTAAAATACCATAAGGTGTAGCAGGAATGTAGCAAGGTAAATTACGCATCATTCTACCCAAGTTAATAGGATGGAAGCCATCTACATCTTTCTTAGGGTCAATCGCTTCGGTAACTTTCTCCGGGTCAATATGCTTTGGTAAAGGCAATTGAACAATTAGACCGTCTACATCAGCATCAGCGTTAATTTCTCTAACCTTTTCTAAAAGTTCAGCTTCGGTAACCGAATTATCATAACGGTACAAAGAAGATTTAAAACCCACTTTTTCGCAGTTTTTCATCTTGCTAGCAACATAAGTTTCGCTACCACCATCGTTACCAACTAAAATGGCAACCAAATGAGGTTGTCTACCCGTTTCTGCTAAAAATTGAGCCGCTTCTTCAGCTATTTCTACCTTAACTTTTTCTGATACGTATTTTCCGTCTAATAATTGCATTTAGTATTGAGTATAGCGTACTGAGTATTGAGGCTAAGCGCTCTGCAAATCGCAATACGCAAATCTCAATACGCAATACTGGTTTAATCTAATTTTAAAACAGCCATAAACGCCGTCTGTGGAATTTCTACGTTACCCACTTGGCGCATACGTTTTTTACCTTTTTTCTGTTTCTCTAATAATTTACGTTTACGAGAAATATCGCCGCCATAACATTTGGCAGTTACATCTTTACGTAAAGCGCTTAAAGTTTCTCTGGCAATAACTTTGGCGCCAATAGAAGCTTGTATTTTAATTTCGAATTGTTGACGAGGGATTAGTTCTCTCAGTTTTTCGCAGATTTTCTTACCGAAATCATACGCATTGCTACGATGAATTAATGATGATAAAGCATCTACCGGTTCTTCGTTCAACAACATATCTAAACGTACCAAATCAGATTTACGATAGCCAGTTTGATGATAATCAAAAGAGGCGTAGCCTTTAGAAATGGTTTTCAACTTATCGTAGAAATCAAATACAATTTCGCCCATTGGCATTTCAAAAATGAGCTCAACTCTATCAGAAGTTAAATAAGATTGATTAACGATGATACCTCTTTTTTGGATACAAAGCGACATTACAGGGCCAACAAATTCAGCCTTGGTAATGATATTTGCTTTAATGAAGGGTTCTTCAACTCTGTCTAATTTACTTGGATCTGGTAAATCTGAAGGGTTGTTTACGATAATCTCGTCACTTTTAGTGGTGTAAGCTTTGTAAGATACGTTGGGAACCGTGGTAATTACCGTCATATCAAACTCACGCTCTAAACGTTCTTGGATAATTTCCATGTGTAGCATCCCTAAGAAACCACAACGGAAACCAAAACCTAAAGCAGCAGAACTTTCGGGCTCAAAAACAATTGAAGCATCATTCAGTTGCAACTTGTGCATTGCCTCTCTTAATTCTTCATATTCATCGGTATCTACTGGATAAATGCCCGCAAATACCATTGGCTTTACTTCTTCAAAACCTTGTATCGCATCTGTAGCTGGTCTGGCAACGGTGGTAATTGTATCGCCAACTTTTACTTCACGTGCTTCCTTAATACCAGAAATGATATATCCTACATCGCCGGTTTTTACCGATGGGCGAGGAGACATATCTAACTTTAAGATACCAACTTCATCAGCCAGATATTCTTTACCTGTATTGATGAATTTTACTTTGTCGCCTTTTTTTATTTCGCCATGCACTACTTTATAGTAGGCAATAATACCTCTGAAAGAGTTAAAAACACTATCAAAAATTAAAGCTTGCAATGGTGCCTCTGGATCTCCAACTGGTGCTGGAACACGATCTACAATGGCTTGTAAAATATCAGGAATACCCATACCTGTTTTACCAGAAGCTGGAATAATATCCTCTCTCTTACAACCAATTAAATCAATTATCTGATCTTTTACTTCCTCTGGCATTGCACCGGGTAAATCCATTTTATTTAAGATTGGAATAATTTCCAAATCGTGCTCTAAAGCCAAATAAAGGTTAGAAATAGTTTGTGCCTGTATACCTTGCGAAGCATCTACAATTAACAAAGCGCCTTCGCAAGCAGCAATAGAACGAGAAACTTCATAAGAAAAATCTACGTGTCCGGGAGTATCAATTAGGTTGAACACATATTCTTGTCCATCTAATTTATAGTTCATTTGTATGGCATGGCTTTTAATGGTAATGCCACGCTCACGCTCCAAATCCATATTATCTAACAACTGCGCTTGTGCTTCGCGTTGCGAAATAGTGTTGGTATATTCTAATAAACGGTCGGCCAAAGTGCTCTTACCGTGGTCAATATGTGCAATTATGCAGAAATTACGTATATTCTTCATCTTTGTGCAAAGATATATTTTTTACCCGAAATAATTCGATTGAATATAGTGCCATATTTTCTTTGTATTTACAGTAAACGCTATCTTTGCCAGCATCTACTTATCTAAAACTATTATGGGCTTATTCTTTATTTTCTTCATCATTGCTATTATCCGTTCGGCAAACAACTTTGTTGAGGAAAACAATCAAACATCGGCTTTGCCGGCCAATCTAACTGGCAGTACACTAGCAAACTACCTTCCTTTGGTTTTTCACGTTGTAATTTGTGTACTCATTTTGGTTACCTTATTTGCTGTTGAAGTGATTAGCGAAGAAAGAGTTAGCATACTGATTGGGGACATATCATTTCAATTTTTTTCTACACTATTGTTAGTAATCATCGGCCTAATTAGTCCTTTTACCACGCTAAGGCCGGAAACGGCACAAAAATTAACTGAGCTTAACAGCAAGCACAACAATCCGTTTGCCCATTGGCTAACACAAGGCCGAAACTTCCAATTGATGAAAGTGGCAGTAAGCCTTGCTATAACCTGTTATTTTATATTTTCCGGATCTTTAACGTTTCCGGCATTAAATGGCAGTTTAACTTCTAGTATTGCGGTGTTTCTTATCTTCTTTTACTTGCTAAACAGCATTGTACAATTAGTTCGTCATCCGAGCCAGTTTAGAAGGAACAATATACTGAGGCTTAATATTTTATTTAAGTCTATAAAGTCTTCTTTTTTATTCTAATAGGTACGGTAGTATTGCTTTTTATACCTTCTGCCATTATTGGGTTTAAGTTTGTAGACGAGGTAAATCCATTAATTATTGCCTTACTGGCCTATAACGTTGTTATGGCTTACAACGAATACAAGGTACTTAAACTCATGCATCAACCAAATGGAGTATGATGTAATTTTTTGTTGAGGTATGACAATACCGTTTGCAAAACGAGGACTGTTTTAATTACTAATTTGACGATTATCGAATTTCAACTCAATTTGTGTATTTTTGCACCCAAATGGGAACAGCACTAGATTGGGGTATAAAAGGTTATAACAATTACGGAACTTATTTGCGTGAGCATTACAATGGCCAACGTGTATTTAAGGTAATTGTAGATGGTGGTTTTACCTGCCCAAATCGTGATGGTAGCAAAGGCTACGGTGGTTGTACTTATTGTAATGTGAACTCGTTTACACCAGAGCTTTCTAGAAAATTGCCCACCATTAATGAGCAATTAGTTGAAGGTATGCAACGTGCTCGAAACTCTTATCGAGCCGAAAAGTTTATCGTTTATTTTCAACCCAACACTAACACTTATGCGCCAACGCATTATTTAAAGATGATGTACGATGATGCGTTATCAGTAAATAAAGAAGATGTGGTTGGTTTTGCTGTGGGTACCCGTCCAGATTGTATTGATGCTGAGAAAGTGGCGCTGTTAGAAAGTTACGCAGATAGATACGATGTTGACTTAGAAATGGGGATGGAGTCGATTTACGATGAAACTCTAGAACAAATTAATCGTGGTTGTAGTCATGGAGAGTTTGTTGAAGCCGTAAAATTATTAGAAAACACCAAGCTTAATCTTTGTGTACATACTATTTTTGGCTTCCCTTGGGAAACTCGTGAAATGATGCACGGTTACATCCATGAGATTAACCGCTTCCCTCAAATCAAATTCGTTAAGTTTCATCATTTGCACATTGTAGAAGGCTCAATTATGGGCGTTAAATACAAGCGTGAACCTTTTAAATTATTTAGTTTAGAAGAGTATACCGATTTACTTTGTGAGCTAATTCCTTTGCTACGTCCAGATATTGTAATTCAGCGTTTGTTTGGTATTTCTGATTGGGATTTATTGATAGCGCCCAACTGGGGATTAAAAAAATCTGCAATCCAAAGCTATATTGATAAGGAAATTGAGCGTCGTGGTGTAGTGCAAGGTTCTGCCTACCAGAAAATATAGCTAACGATAAAAATAATTTGGCGCTAGTACGATTGCAATAATCGCTAACTAAAACCTTAACATCTGCTTAACAGCCATTTAATTTGTTGAAGTTAAATTTGTTATCAAATATTTGAGATAATGAAAATCAACTTTATTCTTATCGCTGTAGTTGTGGTAGCAATTTTAGGTTTCATCTACTTTGTGGTAAAAAGAAACCGTAAAGACCAAAAAGATTTAGAAAAAGAGCTAAATCAAAATGAACTAAAGCCAGAAAAACACAGCGGCGATCGTATATAACCTACCGAGGTAACTGCTCTACTTTTACTATAATTGGTGGAGACGACAAAGCTTCTAAAAAAGCAATAAGGGCTTTTCTTTCTCTAATTGTCAGCATAATTCCTCTTACCAATTTATCGTTTTTAGGAAGCAGTGGGTCATTTTCTTGCCCAGGTTTAATCACGTGCTCTGGCATTCCCATGTTATACAAAACCATCAAACTATCCATACTTTTTACCGATCCTTGATGAAACCACGGCCCAGTTTGCATTACGTTGCGCAAACCTGGCGTTTTAAACTTACCTACATCTTCTGGCTTTTTGGTTACATTGTACAAGCCTAAGTCTTCGTTTTTAGTACCATATTCGGTTAAGCCAATATTATGAAATTGTTTATCAGTAAAATAGGCACCATTGTGACAATTCATACACCGTGCTTTTGTTCTAAACAAGTGTAAACCTAAAAGCTCTTGATCGTTTAAAACATTTTGATTGCCCTTTAAAAACTGATCGAATTTCGTTTCGCCGCTCACAATAGTTTGCTGAAAAGTTGCCAGACTCTCGAAAATACGTTGATTGGTAACTTTTGACGAACCAAACGCAGCCTTAAAATAAGGTTGGTAACCTTTAATTTTAGAGAGTTTTTTAGCCAGTAGCTTTAAATCTTGGTTCATTTCGTTATGCGCAGCAATTGGGCCTTCGGCTTGCTCAACCAAGGTTTTTGCTCTGCCATCCCAAAAAAAGTTGTTGTAAATCCATACGTTTTCTAAGGATGGCGCATTGCGGATATTTGGTAATTGCTCATGTCCTAAAGACACCTCTTTTCCATCGGCCCAGTTTAGCTCTGGAGAATGGCAAGTAGCGCAGGAGATTTGGTTAGAACCAGAAAGTCTATTATCGAAGAATAAGAGCTTGCCGAGTTCAACTACCTTTTTAATAGAATCATTGTTTAAATCTATAGTAGGAGATTTTAAAGCTAATAATTCCTCAAATGCTACCTCTTTATCTACATTGGGTTTTGGCCAATATTTACTAGGTTTAGCGTATACTTTTCTTAACGAATCTATAGTTAAATCGCCACCTATTCCCCAATCATTTGATTTGAAAGAAATGAACAACAATCCACCTAAAAGAAAAGCCAAAATTAGTAATGCCTTATTCATGGCACAAAAGTAAAAAATTGATCAATACTTAATGCTAAGCTTGATGAAGTTCAGTTTTTTGAGCAGCAAGTTTTTTGGTTCTATTTTGAAACCTGATAAAGAGTAGGATAGAAGCTGTTAATAAACCAAAGGTTAAGCCATACCAAATTCCATTTACACCAAATCCGTACTTAAAACAAAGTAAATATCCCACCGGAATACCAATTACCCAATACGATAGAAAAGTGATGAAAGTTGGCATATTTACGTCGCCTAAACCTCTTAAAACACCTAAGCCAACCACCTGAGTACCATCAAACAATTGAAAAAAACCTGCTATGATTAGCAATTGAGCTGCAATGCCTATCACGGTTGTATCACTAGTATAGACATAGGGCAGCAAGTTATTGGCGAGCATAAAAAGTAGGGCAGTAGCAGACATAAACACAATGACAATGTGATAACTGGCAATTGCCGATAAACGTAAACCTTTGAAATTTTTGCTGCCAAAGTTATTGCCAGTTTTGATAGTGGCCGCATTGGCAATGCCCGTAGCCAACATATAGGTAAATGCCGCCAACGATAATGCCGTAAAATGCGCCGCTTGCTCAACCTTACCGATGGTTCCAATTAAGATACCAGCACCGCTAAACGCACTAATCTCGAATGAATACTGCATTGCTACCGGCGCACCTAATTTTGCTATTTTTTTAATCCTTGATAAATCAAACGAAAAAAACTTGAACTGCGAAAGATATACCTTGAAATTCTTTGAATTGAATACATAAGCGCCCATCGCAATAGCCATTAAAATACGATCTATCAAAATACTTAAACCTACACCGCTTACCCCCATTGGCGTAAGGCCAAACATTCCTTTTACAAAAATAATTCCCAAAATCACGTTGATTAAATTTCCCCAAACAGAAATCATCATAGCTTGCTTGGTAAAGCCCAAGCCTTCGGTAAATTGCTTAAAGGCTTGAAAAATCATCAATGGAAATATAGAAATCCCATGAATTGAAGATATGGTTTGGCATGTACAACTACATCTGGAGATTGCCCCAAATGATCGATTACCTTATAATAAACCAATAATACCAAAGCATAAAGCACTATGCTTGCTACAAAGTTTATCAAGATACTGTTAGAAAGCAGGCGACCACACTCTTCCTTATTTTTGCTTCCGTTGGCTTGTGCAATTAGCGGCGTTAAGCCGTAAGAAATACCTAAGCCAAGTACCAAAATCAGCATGAATAAACTATTAACTAACGAAACAGCAGCCAATTGAACGGTACCAGCAAAATGTCCAACAATCATCCCGTCGGCCATGTGAACCAGCGTGTGGCCCAATTGCGAAAGCACAATAGGTAAAGCTAAAATAAGGTTGTCTTTATAGTACGATTTGTACTTGGCAAATGAATAAGTGAACATACACCTGCAAAATTACAGTTTTCAGTTGGCAATTTTCAGTTTTCAGTTTTCAAACCAACAGGCTTATTCAAACCTTGTGTGTTAAACATTTTAAAACGCTCGAAAGAGCAATAAACCTAAAAAGCTGATAGACGACCGTTAATTTTGCAATCAGTTCCTCATTCGGAAAGGTTAGGGGAGGCTTTTAATCTGCCAAAACGTAATATTCTTCTTTTTCGGTAATATGAGGTAAGATGATACCAGATAAAATTAGGTTTACGATAATTTTTTGCGCTTTCTTATAAGCACTTCTGCTAAGTTTGCTAAACTCTTTTAATGTAATACGACCATGTTCGCCAAGATAAGCTAGCAAAATCTTTTCCTGCTCCGAATAAGCAATTAAAGTTCCTTCATTATCTCCATCCTTTTTTAAAACCTCAATTAATATTTTACTGGCTAAAACACTCTTGTCCTGTATTCTGAAATATACCCACCATTTGCCTTGTTCATCTAAAGCATAGTGTGGCTTGGTATCACTTCTTGGTATTTCGGCAACCAAAACTAGTTTGTCATCAATAATATATTCTTCAAAAATAGGTTCTATGGCAGGTTTACAAAATTGGTGCGCAGCTTTGTAGATCATGTATTTTTCTTCATCTTCGGCCTTTACACCTTTAATGGTACCATCATCGGCTACGCCAATTAAAAGCTTACCACCTTTATTATTAGCAAATGCAACCAAGGTTTTAGCAATTTTTTCACAATTGCTAATCGTCTTCTTAAAATCAATATTTACGTTCTCGCCGTCAAGTATCACTCTTTTAATGTTCATTTTTAGCCTGTTAATTTATGGTAAACGACAGATACTTTTTACTTTATACTTTCAATTTAAATAGCTACGCGTTGCTTTTCTCCCGGAAACTTAAGCCTCAAATACACTTCATTACTTACCGTTGCACAAAGTTCGCCCTGCTTATTGTACAATTCCATAGGATAGGCTTTTACAAATTTACCATGCTCGTTAAGCGCTTGTTCGGCTTCGGCAATCATTTCGTCAGTAATTTTCAAAGTAAAATACAGGGCAGTAAGTCCAGGTTTTAAATATTGGATGCTGGCACTTTTTAACCAAACACGGCATTTATAGCCTTTGCGTTGCATTAATTGATCAAACAAAATGGCATAAAAAGGATCGGTAGCGGCATAAATAGTCCCTCCAAAAATAGAGCCGTTATAATTTCTATTTAATACACTGTTACTGATTTTAACATCCACACCTTTAAATCCATCATGGAATTTTTTTACCCAAATGCGCTGAAATAATAAAGGTGGATATAAATTCAATGCCAATTTTAGGGTTCGCTCAGAAACTATCATTATTTTTAAATATCACATTTTGTATTGAAGTATGAAAGTTTTGTTTAAAAATTTAACGTAAGCGTAACTTTTAGCCACAGATGCACAGATATAGTAAAATCAAAAATTTTGATAAGTTATCGTATAAATAAAATCTGTGTATGTGTGTCTTTTTTCGTTCTACCATCTATACTTTGTAACAATTGTCGTATCTCTAAAACTTTTCCACACTAGGCTGTAAAGTGTAGCTTATTTTACTAAATTCGCAAGGTTATAATAAAACTATAATAATCTTGCGGTTGGTAGTTGGCGACTAGCGAATAAAACGCTTAACGCTTAGTGCATTACGCAAAACATAAAAATTTATGGCAGAAGATTTAGAAAATCAAGAGAACGATAAGATTATCCCCATTAATATTGATGAGCAGATGCGTACTGCTTACATCGATTATTCGATGTCGGTAATTGTGAGTAGGGCATTACCCGATGTGCGTGACGGTTTAAAACCAGTGCACCGCAGGGTACTTTATGGTATGCAAGACCTAGGTGTAGGCGCTGGTAAACCGTACAAAAAATCGGCACGTATTGTGGGTGAGGTTTTAGGTAAGTACCACCCACATGGAGATTCATCTGTATATATGACCATGGTACGTATGGCCCAACCTTGGAGCTTGCGTTACATGATGGTTGATGGACAGGGTAACTACGGTTCTATCGATGGTGACTCGCCAGCAGCGATGCGTTATACCGAGGCTCGTTTCCAAAAAATGGCCGAAGAAATGTTGGCCGATATCAATAAAGATACCGTAGACTTTCAAAATAACTTTGACGACTCGTTGCAAGAGCCAACGGTATTGCCAGCAAAAGTCCCTAATCTTTTGGTTAACGGTTCTTCTGGTATTGCGGTAGGTATGGCCACCAATATGGCGCCACACAACTTAACCGAGGTAATTAATGCAACTATCAATTACATCGACAATAGAGAAATTACTATTGCAGAGTTGATGAAGTTTATTAAAGCGCCAGATTTCCCTACAGGAGCCATTATCTATGGTTATTCTGGTGTTCAGGAAGCTTTCGAAACTGGTAGAGGCCGTATCGTAATGCGTGCCAAAGCCGAAATCGAAAATATCAACGATCGTGAAGTAATTATTGTTACCGAAATTCCTTATCAAGTTAACAAAGCCATGATGATTGAGCGTACAGCTGAATTAGTTGGCGAGAAAAAAATTGAAGGAATTTCGAACATTAAGGATGAGTCTAATAAAGATGGTATCCGTATTGTGTACGAAATTAAACGTGATGCAAATGCAAACATCGTTTTAAATAATTTATTTAAGCAAACAGCACTACAAACCTCATTTAGTGTAAATAACATTGCTTTGGTAAACGGTCGTCCGCAGTTGTTGAACCTTAAAGATCTAATCCATCACTTTGTTGAGCATAGACATGATGTAGTGATCCGTCGTACTCGTTTCGAATTGGCAGAGGCCGAAAAACGTGCCCATATTTTAGAAGGTTTATTAATTGCTTTAGATCATATCGAAGAAGTAATTAAGTTGATTCGTGCATCTAGTACTCCAGACGAGGCTAGAACCGGATTGATGGAAAAATTCGGTTTGTCCGACATCCAGGCTCGTGCTATTTTAGATATGACCCTACGTAGGTTAACAGGCCTAGAGCGTGATAAAATTAAAGAAGAGTACGCTGAATTAATGAAAACCATCGAATGGCTGAAATCTGTATTAGCAGATGAAGGTCTTCGTATGAAAATCATTAAAGATGAGCTTACCGAAATTATGGATAAGTATGGTGATGAACGTAGAACTACCATTATCCACTCAGCAGACGATATGAGTATGGAAGACTTCATCGAAGACGAGGAAGTTGTAATTACCATTTCTCACGAAGGTTATATTAAACGTACACCAGCATCAGAATATCGTATACAAGGCAGAGGTGGCAAAGGTTCTAAAGGTAGCAATTCTAGAAATGAAGACTTTATAGAACACTTATTAGTGGCTACCAACCACAATTACATGTTATTTTTTACCGAAGCTGGTAGATGTTTCTGGTTAAGGGTATACGAAATTCCGGAAGGTACACGCCAAAGTAAAGGGCGTGCTTTACAGAACATCATCAATATCCCGAAAGAAGAAAAAGTTAAAGCCTATATCAAGGTTAAAAACTTAAAAGACCAAGAATATTTAGAGAACAATTTCATCATCATGTGTACTAAAAAAGGTACCATTAAGAAAACTTCTCTAGAGGCTTATTCTCGTCCTCGTGTAAATGGTATCAATGCAATTAACATCAACGATGGCGATCAATTATTAGAAGCTAGTTTAACCACTGGAAGTAGCGAAATTGTAATGGCATTGCGTTCTGGCAGGGCAATTCGTTTCAACGAAAGTACAGTTAGACCAATGGGTAGAACTGCGACCGGTGTGCGTGGTGTTACTTTAGGTCATGATAAAGACGAAGTTGTTGGCATGATTGCTGTGGATAGTAGCGATGCAACGATTTTAGTAGTTTCTGAAAAAGGTTATGGTAAACGTACCGATATTGAAGACTACCGTGTAACCAACCGTGGTGGAAAAGGTGTTAAAACCATTAACATTACAGATAAAACTGGAGATTTAGTTGCCATTAAAAACGTAACCGATGCAGACGATTTAATGATCATCAATAAATCTGGCATTGTAATTAGAATTGCAGTAAGCGAGTTGAGGGTAATGGGAAGAGCTACGCAAGGAGTAAGGTTGATTAGCTTAAAAGGTAATGACGAAATTGCTTCTGTTGCCAGAATTGACCACGAAGAAGAAGAGGAGGAGGAAGTAGAAGGGCAGTTAGGAGGAGAAGAAGCTCCAAACGATGAGACAGGTAATGAAACTACTACAGAAGAATAACAAATAAAAATTTAAAAATTAATCCATCATGAATAGTGTTTATAACCGTAAAAGCAATATCATGATGGATTTTAACGTTTAAACAGCAAAATTTATAATTAAATGAAAAAGTTAATTTTAAGCGTAGGTATCTTGAGTTTATCAGTAGCTGCTTACGCCCAAAAATCAGAAGTTGCAGAAGCTAAAAAATCTTGGGATTTGTTTCAGGCAATGAACCAAGCACAAAATCTTAAAAAAAACCTTGAAAACTTAAACAAAGGTTTAGGTCATACAGATTTGGCTATTGCTCACGAGAAAACGAAAAACACAGTAGAGCCTTGGGCTTTAAGAGCATCACTAGCTTCTGCCGTGGCTTTGCTAGATACCCTAAATGAAGCAAATGCTACAGCTAAGCAAAAAATTGCAGAAGAAGCAATTGTAAAGGCAACAGAGTTAGATAAAAAAGGCGAGCAAAAAGACAACATTGCAAATGCTAAAATTAACATTGCAAATTCCATCCAGTCTAGAGCTATTAGAGCATATAACAAAAAAGATTTTGCCACAGCTTTTAAAATTTTCACTGAAATTACAGAGAAAAACCCTGCGGATACATCGATGTATCTAAATGCTGGTGTGGCTGCAAAACAAGCTGGAAATTACGCTGGTGCTGTTAAAAACTTCAAAAAAGTAGCTAGTTTTAATGTGCCAGAAGCGAAAAACCTATTATTAGAAGCAGTGAATATCGAATTGGTAAACTTAAAAGATACCACAGCAGCAATGGCATCTATTGACCAGGCCTTAACTAAATTCCCAGATGATCCTGATTTTGTGGGTACCCAAACTGATATCTACATTGTTAGAGGAGAAATTGAAAAATCTCAAGCATCATTAAATAAGCTTATTGCAAAAGATCCAAGTAAAGCTATTTATCATTTCCTATTAGGCGAAACCTATTACAAGCAAGCACTTGCGGTACAGGCAGAAAGACAAAAAATAGATAGCAAAAAAGTTAAAGAGTATAATGCAGTAACCGCTAAAATGACTGCTTTAATTGATAAAGCTTTGCCTTACTACAAAAAAGCACAAGAATTAGATCCTAAAGCGGTGCACACCTTAGAAGCTTTAAAGCAAGTTTATGGTTTTAAGAACGATACCAAAAACTATGAAGAAACTAAAAAGCTTTTAGATGCAATTCAAAAAAATAATAATTGATCAAATAATAAGTTTTAAAGGGAGATAATTAGGCAATTATCTCCCTTTTTCATTACTTTGTATAAAGTTTTTTTGACGATGCGTAAGATATTATTTAATACTTCATTACTATTAATTGTAAGCAACCTAGCTTTTTCACAAGGTTCGCAAATTAAAATAGCCAATAACAGTTTAGCTAAATTGCAAAATAGTATTGCCGAAAAAGCTGATGCAAAAAAGCAACTTACCATTATAGGAGAGGGGATAAAGGCTATAGAACTTGCAGAAAAAGATAAGAAAACCAAGAATTGGCCAGAAACCTGGTCTATAAAAGCTTACTTGTCTTCTTATATTGCTTTAATTGACGAGAATGAAGCCAATGCCGATAAGTATTTTCAATTTGCACAAGATGCATTAGCACAAGCTAAAAAGTTAGATAAGTTTCAATCCAACACTGAACTGATTAATGCTTCAAACCATAATATCCATATAAAAAAACAATCTAAAGGAGTAGAGGCATTTCAGCAAAATGATTTTATAACCGCTTACGACTTACTTAAAAGGGTAAGTGATTTTAAGCCTACGGATACTTTACTAGCTACTAATGTTGCTATTTGTGCCCAAAGTTTACAGCAGTATAACGATGCACTTGACTATTTTCTAAGAGCTAAAGATAACGGTGCAAAAAATCCTACGCTATTTCAAAGTATCGCAAACATCTATGCCTCTAAGTTTGAAACTGAATTGGCAATAAAAACGTTAGAAGATGGCTTAAAGTTAAATGCTTATCATCCTTTACTCACTAATGATTATATCAATATCCTTTTGGATAACGAGCAATATGAAAAAGCCAATAAAGCTGTAGAAAGCTCACTAAAAACAGATAAACGGAGCAAATTGCTTTACTTTTTGTATGGCTATTTGCAACAAAATCAGGAAAAGAATATTGCTACCGCAGAGCTTTCTTATCAAAAAGCATTAGAAGTAGATTACAATTATTTTGATGCGCTTTATCAGTTGGCTGTTGCGTACATACAAACAGCAAACGAAGCCTTGAAACAAAAAGATACCAAAAAATTTACTGCGAATATTAATCGTGCCGAGTATTCTTTACTAAGAGCTCATGATATTAATATTAACCACAAAAATACCGTTAGGCTTTTAATTGATATCTATACCAGAAAGAATAGGTTAGACAAAGTTCAGGAGCTAAAACGTAAACTCAACGAATTTTAATTTTTTTAGTATAACATTTATATCAGTCTATTTTAAAAACATAACTTAACATAATGTAAATTATATAACATTTAATATTATCATTGAATTTCATAAATTAGCGTAATTTCTAACTTAATATATAAAATGAAAAATATAGCTGTTATAGGTTCTGGAACTATGGGCAATGGCATTGCGCACACTTTTGCTCAGTTTGGTTACCAAGTAAATTTGATAGATATCAATGCGGATGCTTTACAAAAAGCTGTTGATACCATCAGTAAAAATTTAGATCGTCAAGTAGCTAAAGGTACAATTACAGCAAGCGACAAAAAAAATACACTGAAAAATTTAACTACACATACAGATTTTAAATCTGCCGTATCCAACGTAGATTTAGTTGTTGAGGCTGCAACAGAAAATATTGATTTAAAATTGCAGATTTTTAAGGATTTAGATAGCTGCACTAAACCAGAAACCATTTTAGCTAGCAACACATCTTCTATTTCTATCACTAAAATTGCAGCAGCTACCAACCGTGGCGATAAAGTAATTGGCATGCACTTTATGAACCCAGTGCCGATAATGAAATTGGTTGAAGTTATTCGTGGATATGCAACTAGTGATATAACTACGGATTTAGTTATGGAGTTGTCAAAGAAATTAGATAAAGTTCCTGTAGAAGTGAATGATTATCCAGGTTTTGTGGCTAACCGTATTTTAATGCCGATGATTAATGAGGCTATTTATTCGCTTTATGAAGGTGTTGCTGGCGTTTATGAGATTGATACGGTAATGAAATTGGGTATGGCACACCCTATGGGGCCGCTACAATTGGCTGATTTTATTGGTTTAGATGTTTGTTTGGCTATTTTGAACGTGCTGCACCAAGGTTTTGGAAATCCAAAATATGCCCCCTGCCCTCTTTTGGTAAACATGGTAACGGCTGGTAAGAAAGGTGTTAAATCTGGTGAAGGTTTTTACGATTATAGTAACGGACTGAAAGAAGCGAAGGTTGCTGAGAAGTTTGTCAAACTAGCGCAGAACTAAACAAAATCGTCAATTGCGAGGTACGAAGTAATCTTAAAGTACGAGAGATTGCTTCGTACCTCGCAATGACGTAAGAGACCTACTTTTTGTTATCTTTGCTACATGAACGAAAATCTTGATCCTTCTTCTGAAAACCTTAGTCCAATAGAGCGTGATATTGAAAAAGTATTACGCCCACAAGAGTTTGAGGACTTTGCTGGGCAGGATAAAATCTTAGAGAATTTAAGGATTTTTGTTAAAGCTGCTCGATTACGTGGCGAGGCTTTAGATCATGTGCTTTTACACGGCCCTCCAGGATTAGGAAAAACTACCCTATCGCACATTATTGCCAACGAAATGGGCGTAAACATTAAGGTTACCTCTGGCCCGGTACTAGACAAACCTGGTGATTTAGCCGGACTTTTAACCAACTTAGATAGCGGCGATATTCTTTTTATTGATGAAATTCATCGTTTATCGCCTTTGGTAGAAGAATATTTGTATTCTGCCATGGAAGATTTCAAGATCGATATCATGCTAGAAAGTGGTCCAAATGCTCGTTCGGTACAAATTGGCTTAAACCCTTTTACTTTAGTTGGTGCCACTACCCGATCTGGTTTACTAACAGCACCGTTAAGGGCCCGTTTCGGTATCAATTCGCGTTTGCAATACTATGATGCCAAATTACTTACCACCATAGTCTTACGTTCATCAGCAATTTTAAATACACCAATTAGTGACGAAGGCGCTTACGAAATTGCCCGCCGTAGTCGTGGTACGCCTCGTATTGCCAATGCTTTGCTGCGCCGAACTAGAGATTTTGCTCAAATAAAAGGTAATGGCACCATTGATACCGAAATTGCCCGTTATGCGCTGTCTGCTTTAAATGTAGACGAACATGGCTTAGATGAAATGGATAACAAAATTTTATTGGCTATTATCGATAAATTTAAGGGCGGCCCAGTTGGTTTAAAAACCATTGCAACTGCTGTTGGCGAAGATGATGGCACCATTGAAGAAGTTTACGAGCCATTTTTAATACAAGAAGGATATTTGATGCGTACCGCCCGTGGCCGTGAGGTTACCGAAGCTGCCTACAAGCATTTAAACAGAGTAAAATTAGGGCAGACTGGAAAGTTGTTTTAGTAACTCTTCTGCAACAAATACTTTGCGAAAACTCAGATTACTTGTTTATTTTATCGCAAAGACAAATAAGAATTACGCAAAGAACGCAAAGGAAATTACTCTCTAATGCTTTCATAAATCTAATTAAAAGCATTTGCATTACCCTAAGACTTCGTAAGTTTTCAAAACTTACGAAGTCTATACTTTAGCAGAAACAATAATACGTTTATCAACAGAACAATTTTATTATTAAAACGTCTATTATATATGAATATAGAATTACGTAAACTCACTATCGAAGATTACAATGATCTGCGAGAGTCGATGCAGCAAGCCTATTTAGATAGTGGCAACGGCGTTTGGAGTAAAGCAAAAATACAGAACCTTTTAAATATTTTCCCCGAGGGACAGCTGTGTATCTCGGTAGATGATAAAGTGGTTGCTTGTTCGCTTTCTATTATTGTAGACTACGATATATTTGGAGATAACCATACCTACGAGAAAATTACCGGAAAATATACTTTCTCTACACATACGGCTTTGGGCAATGTACTTTACGGTATCGAAGTTTTTGTGCATCCAGAATACCGTGGTTTAAGGTTAGCTAGACGTTTGTACGAAGCTAGAAAAGAACTTTGCGAACTGTTAAACTTAGAGAGCATTATTGCTGGAGGAAGAATTCCGGGTTATCATGAACATGCAGAAAAATTAAGTCCACGCCAATACATTGATAAGGTTAAGGCAAAAGAAATTTACGACCCAACGTTGAGTTTTCAAATCGCCAATGATTTTCACGTGCGTAAGATTTTGAAAAACTACTTGCCAGGCGATTTAGAATCTAAGGAATATGCAACACTAATTGAGTGGAACAACATCTATTATCACGATAATGTATCGCCGCGTTCGGCTCAAACCATTAGACTTGGATTGGTGCAATGGCAAATGCGTTTGTTCCCAAACATAGATTCGTTTTACGAGCAAGTAAAGTTTTTTATAGATGCAGTAAGCGGCTATAAATCAGACTTTATTATGTTTCCAGAGTTTTTTAATACGCCTCTGCTAGAGCCTTATAATCATTTACCAGAAAAAGAGGCGATGAAAAAACTGGCTGATAAAACCGAAGAAATTGTGCAGAAATTACAAGAATACGCAGTTTCCTATAATGTAAACATTATTGCCGGTAGTATGCCTGTTAAAGAAAATGGCAAACTTTACAATGCTACTTATCTTTGTCACAGAAACGGACTTACAGAAGATTACCGAAAAATACACATTACGCCTAACGAGCAAAAATACTATGGTATGAGTGGTGGCGATAAAATTGGCGTATTTGATACCGATTGCGGGAAAATTGGTATTTTGATTTGTTATGATGTAGAGTTTCCTGAGTTGAGTAGAATTTACGCCGACCAAGGAATGCAGATTTTATTTGTACCATTTTTAACGGATACTCAAAATGGTTACACTAGAGTTAGGCATTGTGCACAAGCAAGGGCTATAGAAAACGAATGTTATGTAGCTATTGCGGGCTGTGTTGGTAATTTGCCAAAGGTTAACAATATGGATATCCAATTTGCACAATCGGCGGTATTTACACCGTCAGATTTCGCTTTCCCTACCAATGCAATTAAGGCAGAAACTACGCCCAATACAGAAATGATGTTGGTAGTTGATGTTGACTTACATTTGTTAGATGAACTTCATCATTTTGGTACGGTAAAGATTTTGAAAGATCGCAGAAAGGATTTATACGAAGTAAAGCTGCTTAAATAAGCAGCTTTACAATCAAAATATAGCCTGTTGGTTGCAGTGGCTAATATTTTATTTTGTTACATTATTTTCGAAAAAGAACAAACCATAAAATCAACAAAACGACAATTACAATAGGTATAATCCATTTCATGGCTTGCCCTGCCCCTTTGTTGTCTGGCTCATTTACCGTTGGTGCTGGCGCCGGATTAGATTGATGTGCCTCGTAATCATTTTCTACGTTTGAAGTAGTATGTTTATTTTGATCTTGTATATTGTTTCCTAATTGATTTTCCATAACGTGAGGTTTAAATTTAGTAGTAACCATAGCAGCCTTTGCTATTAGTTCTTAAACAACTAAAGTTGACAAAAGGTTTTTTAGTAAAAGTTTATCTTTGCCAAATAATGTTTACCCAAGCCTCCAAATACAGTCACATGATTAAGCAAGAAGCCATGCGTTTAGGTTTCATGAGCTGTGGTATTGCCAAGGCAGATTTCTTAGAGGAAGAAGCACCGAGGTTAGAAAATTGGTTAAAAGCTAACCATCATGGCGAAATGGGCTACATGGCCAACCATTTCGATAAAAGACTAGATCCGAGACTTTTGGTAGATGGCGCCAAATCTGTAGTTTCGTTAACACTAAATTACTATACCGATGAAAAGCAAACTGATGCCAGTGCACCTAAGATATCAAAGTATGCTTATGGTACAGATTATCATTCGGTAATTAAAGATAAGTTACAAGAACTGATGGCTTTTATCCGTGACCATATTGGCGAAGTTGATGGCCGTTGTTTTGTGGATTCTGCACCAGTAATGGATAAAGCTTGGGCGCAAAAAGCCGGATTAGGCTGGCGTGGCAAAAATTCAAACTTAATCAGCAAAAAAGCCGGTTCTTTCTTTTTTTAGCAGAGTTGATTATCGATTTAGACTTGGAGTACGACAATCCTTTTACTACAGATCATTGTGGTTCTTGTACCCGCTGCATTGATGCCTGCCCTACTGATGCCATTATAGCACCTTATACGGTAGATGGTAGCAAATGTATTTCCTATCTTACAATAGAACTCAAAAACGAAATCCCAACTGAATTTAAGGGCAAAATGGATAATTGGATGTTTGGTTGCGATGTTTGTCAAGATGTTTGCCCTTGGAATAGGTTTGCTACTACACACCAACAAGAAGATTTTACAGCCAAAGAAGAATTATTGGGTTTAAGCAAAGCTGAATTGATAGACATGACCGATGAGGTTTTTAAGCGAGTATTTAAGAACTCTCCGGTAAAGCGTACCAAATACAACGGTTTAAAACGAAACATCGATTTTTTACAACCATGAGAAAGCTCATTATAATGATTACTTGTTTTTGGAGTGTTAGTTTGTTTGCGCAAGAACTAAAACTAAAGAAACGTAGCAAAAATGCTTTAAGCGGAACCGAATTTGCAAACTCAATTGCTGATACAAGTTTAAGTTTAGTAGATCGCGAGAAAAAGATTTTTGAAGAAGTAAGAAGTGGAAACATCCCCTCATTTTTACGGAATTTAAAATCTATACAAATTAAAAAGGTAATCAACACAAAAATCTATATATTAAATATTTATACACTTACCGATTATTTAGCTATTGGAACAGATAGCAACTTTTTCTATATCCCAACTACCCCAATGCTAGCACAGCAAATTGCAGATTTAACGAACTCAATTCTACCTACAAAAACAATGGTAGACGAGATTTTTGCAAACGCTAAGATTAAACTAGCGCCACAACCAATTACGCCAAGCAAAGCGATGACTACTGTGCCAGTGTTTATTGCTCATAACCAAATGGTATTAAGTCAGCTGGAAGCACTTAAACAAGAACATATACAACCTGAGTTGACTGCTGGCAACAAGAAAGACATCATTATTTCTAATAAAATCTACGGACAGCCAAGCCCAAGAGTGGTAATTTACGGCTGGCATAAATTGGATGGAAAACCTATACAGCCGGTTTATAACAAACATACCAACACTTGGGCAGATTATAGCCATGGAGTAAGGCTGGTTAGTAATATTGGCTATTTGAATGGTAAGCGGGTAAAATTATCCGATCTATTGAAAGATCCAGTACTTCATGAGCTACTTAGTGATGAAGGAGTAATACCGATAGCAAAGTACCCTACAAATTAATCGCATTACTTTTTTCTAAATATCAACTATTTGGTTTGCTTACATATTTATTGCCCTTAATGTAAAACCGAAATGGCCACAAAGCATGCTCTTTAGCGTATGCTACCCCAATGCGAGTGGTTGCTACAATTTCTTCATCGTTGAAAGTTTCGGCATCTTCAATCCAGATCTCAGTAGCAGATAAATCTTTTCCGTTCAGTTGTTTGTCAATTCCCAAAGCCTGAGATAGCGCACCCGGACCAGCAGTAATACGTGGCGCTAGCTTTTCCATTTTTCTTCTTTGCAGCATGATTTCTACGCCAACAGTCGGCTCGATAGCTCTAATTAAAACTGCTTGAGGGTTTCCCTGTTTACCACTAACCACATTTAGCAAATGATGAATGCCATAGCATAAATACACATAAGTGACGCCACCATTTAAAAACATCGTGGCTGTTCTATTGGTATTTCGTCCGCCATAAGCATGGCAAGCTTTATCTATCACGCCGTCATAAGCTTCGGTTTCGGTAATGATACCGCCCTTAAGTTGACCATTGATATTAGTGAATAGCGATTTTCCTAGCAACTGTTTAGCCACACTCACTACATCCTCTTGTTGGTAAAATGATAGTGGCAGCTTAGGCATCAATCAACTTCACAATTTCATTTAGATACTTATCATCAACTTCATTAAAATGAGATAGATATTCGCTATCTACATCTAACACGCCAATAATTTTTCCATTCATGTAAATCGGCAAAACAATTTCAGATTTTGAAGCCGAAGCACAAGCGATATGACCTGGAAATTCATCTACATTTGGTACCACCAAAGTTTTCTCTTGTTGCCATGAAGAACCACAAACCCCCTTTCCCTTCTTAATTCTGGTGCAAGCAACTGGACCTTGAAACGGACCTAAAACCAATTCATCATCTTTGATTAAATAAAAACCCACCCAAAACCAATTGAATTGCTCTTTTAATGCTGCACTGATGTTGGCCAAGTTGGCAATGAGGTCACTTTCCCCTTGGAGCAAAGCTTTAATTTGAGGGATAATGGAAATATACTTTTCTTCTTTCGAAGCTTCTTTTAAAATCGATAAATCTTCTGCCATGTTACAAAGTTAAAAGTTATCTGTAGAAAGTTAAAAGTAGCATGTCGCCAAGTGACAATATTACCACAATTAAACAATTCCACATTTTAGAACTATTCCACAATCGGTAGCTAGTTAAAACAATTTGCTTAGTTTTGAACGATTAGAACTTAACTAACAACACAATGAACAAGAAAATCTCATCAATTACTTTACTCTTAGCGCTCATAACAGGTGGTTTAGTCCTTTTAGGATATAAATTTCGTGAAGAAGGAATGTTTCCGCTAAGCGAAATCCATAAAATAGATTTAAAGAAAGCGGGTTTAAAAATTGAACCCAACGAAGTATATAATCCAAACGGCATTAGCTTGGTAGATGCGCTAGTTAACGTGGGCGGTTGTACGGGTTCTTTTGTTTCTGATGAGGGGTTGATTATTACCAATCATCATTGTGCTTTTAGCGCTGTACAATTGGCAAGTACACCAGAAAACGATTATTTAAATAACGGTTTTGTAGCTAAATCACGTGAACAAGAAATTGAAGCAAAGGGTTTAACTTGCCGTATTACAGAAAGCTATGAAGATGTATCTGATAAAATACTTGGCTCAGTAGCTAACATCGACAATCCGGCTACACGCTTACAAATGATCAACAATATGATGAAAAATATTGCCAAAGAAGCCGAGCAAAAAGACCCAAGTATAAAGGCCGAAGTTTCAGAAATGTTTATCGGAAAAACCTATGTGCTTTTTAGATATAAAACCATAGAAGATGTGCGATTAGTCTACGTACCCAACCGCCAAATTGGCGAGTTTGGCGGCGAAACTGATAATTGGGTATGGCCACGCCATACGGGCGATTATTCTTTCATGAGGGCTTATGTAGGAAAAGATGGTAAGCCTGCCAAATACAGCAAAGACAACGTTCCATTTAAACCAAAAAAATCATTGCAGGTTAATGCTAACGGTACAAATGAAGAAGATTTTGTGTTTATACTAGGTTATCCAGGAAGAACATTCCGTCATCGTCCTGCGCAATTTATAGACTACCAAGCAAAATACGTTTTACCGTACACTTCTGATTTGTTCGACTTTCAAAACGCAACAATGGAAGCTGTAGGTAAAAAAGACAAGGCTACGGAGATTAAACTAGCTACACGCATTAAACGCAATGCCAATGTAATGAAAAACTACAGAGGTAAGTTGGCAGGCATTAAAGGCATTGATTTGGTTGCTCAAAAACAACAAGAAGATGCTGCACTAGCAGAATTTATTAATGGAAATGTAGAAGTTAAAGCACAATACGGTAGCCTGATGGCAGATATCGATCAACTGTATAATTTAATTAATAGTGATGCCAATAGAGATTTATGGTTTAGCCAAATTTATAATTCTACAAGCTTAGTTAATGTAGCTAGAAACATCAACATCTTTAAAAACGCCCTTAATCAACAACCTGTAGCTCAAAAACAATCGTTTTTTGATAACAACATTGCAAAGCTAAAGCAAACACTAGATAACATCTACAATGCTTATCATATAGACGTTGATAGACGTATTTTTAAAAGAATGCTGATGGACGCCGTTTCGTTTACCCCTAACCAGCGTGTTACTGCGGTAGATAAAATTGTTAACAGAGGTAGTAATAACGAAGCTATGATTGACAGCTACATTAATGATACTTTTGGATTGACTAAATTGAAAGATCAAAGCTATGTTTTCAATACTTTATTGAGGTCTATGAAGTCGATTAGTGATTATAATGATGGATTACTACTATTAGAAACAGACATTGCTCGCCAAATTGCAGAACTAAAGCCAGAAAAAGACCGAAGAGATGGCGTATTGAATAAATTAATGGGCGACTATGTAAACGTTAAGGAAAAGTTTTTAAATAAAGGCTTTATACCAGATGCCAATAGCACTTTGAGATTAACTTACGGATACGTACGTGGCTATTCTCCTGCCGATGCCACCTATATGTCGCCATATACCACCATTAAAGGCATTTTAGAAAAAGGAGCTACCGGAAACCCTGACTTTTATTACCCAAACATCATCAAAGAACTTTGGAATAAGAAGGATTTTGGCCCGTTTGCAAAAAAAGACTTAAACGATGTTCCAGTAGCTTTCCTTTACAATATGGATACCACCGGCGGTAATTCAGGCTCTCCAATTATGAATGCTAACGGCGAATTAATAGGAGTAAATTTTGACCGTGCTTATGGCGCTACCATTAACGATTATGCTTGGAACGAAAGCTACAGCCGCTCAATTGGAGTAGATATTAGGTATGTGCTTTGGGCTGCTTCAAAAATAGATAAAGCCGATTTTTTACTTAAAGAAATGGGCGTAAAACTTTAAGTACAAAACGTTTATTAGCGCCAATAATCTGTTTAAATTTCATTTAAAAAATATGCAGATGTCATGATGAGCTTGTTGAAACCTCTTTTAGATTAAGCTTCGACAAGCTCAAAGTGACAAGCAAAAGTTTGATAAAACTTTAAACAACCTTTAATAGCAAAACACACTAATCATTATTGATTTTCCACAAAATTGTGACTAGAGCCATTAACTGGACTAATACCTAAAACCTAATTCCTTATCCCTTAAAAGAAAAATGAGAATAATAGCTGAATTACCACACCCTCAATGCAAGATTAGCATATTTAGTATGAACCAAAAATTCATTGTAAAATTTGAACAGGGGCCATACGAGCAAAGCTATAAGATTTCGGAATTAGACCTTACCGGAGGTGGGGTTAACGAAGTATTCCAAATCATAGATGAAGAGTTTATTGAAACCGTAATTGAACGTTTCAAGCTAATGAGAACAGATTTTATTGCGGCCTATCAGCGACAGCAATAACGGTATAAATAACACCAAGTAAAATATTGAAATACAGTATATTAAATATCAATACAAAATTTAATTCCGTTTTTTAAGCTATTTTACACCTTGTAAATACATTAATTAAAAACAAAAAGTTTAAATGTAGTTGTAAATTACATTGAATTACAATTAATTAAGAAGTTAAACAAAATAATATTCTGAGTATTAATTTAACCAAATTAATGGGAGGTTTTGTTTTAAAACATCATTTTTGGCTTTTTTTATAAAATCTTCAAAATACCAAATAAATAACTAACAGGCGCTGCAATCATTTTGCTTTTTGTTACCTTTACCGCCCAACAAAACCAACATGGCTAACAACAGAAACGCTGGTGTATTTTTTATCTTAGTTACTATCCTATTTGATTGTATTGGCTTTGGAATTATTATTCCAATTATGCCAGCATTAATTAAAGAACTTACTGGCGCTACACTTAGTGAGGCTTCGAAGTACGGTGGCTTTTTGCTTACCGCCTATTCGTTAATGATGTTTGTTTGCTCGCCAATATTAGGTGCCTTAAGTGATAAAATGGGACGTCGCCCAGTACTGCTTATTTCTCTGTTCGGCATGGCTGTTGATTACTTCTTTTTATCGTTTGCACACACAATCACTTTGTTATTTGTTGGCCGTATTGTGGCAGGCCTATGCGGGGCAAGTATCACTACGGCATCTGCCTATATTGCCGATGTAAGTACACCTGATAAAAGAGCCCAAAACTTTGGTTTAATTGGCGCCGCTTTTGGCTTAGGATTTATTATAGGACCAGTAATAGGTGGTGTTTTTAGTCAGTTTGGCACCCGAGTGCCTTTTATGATTGCAGGTGGTTTGTCGCTTATCAATTGGCTTTATGGCTATTTCATTCTTCCAGAATCATTAAAGAAAGAAAACCGGAGAGAATTTGATTGGAAACGAGCAAATCCTGTAGGTGCTTTAATGCAAATTAAGCGATATCCCTCGCTTTTAGGTCTGTTGGCTTCACTGCTTATTCTTTATATTGCTGCTCAATCTACGCAGACAGTATGGTCGTTTTATACACAAGAAAAATTTAATTGGAACGAAACTTGGATAGGTTACTCTTTGGGTTTTGTAGGTGTTACGGTAGCTATAGTGCAAGGTGGTTTAATTCGAATTATTATTCCCAAGCTTGGTCAAAAGAAATCCATTATGTTAGGTTTAAGTTTATATGTACTGGGCTTTACCTTGTTTGCTTTTGCTTCTAAAGGTTGGATGATGTTTGCCTTTATGGTTCCTTATGCCCTAGCGGGAATTACTGGTCCAGCCATACAAGGAATTATTTCTACCCAAGTAAAACCAGACGAGCAAGGCGAACTGCAAGGTATTATGACCAGTTTTATGAGTTTAGCGAGTATCATTGGCCCATTATTGATGTCTTCGCTCTTTGCTCATTTCACCAGCCATAAGAACGATAGTATCTATTTTCCGGGAGCGCCATTTATGATGGGTGCAATATTGACCTGCGTTTCTATTGTAATTTGTTATCAGACATTGAGAAAGCATCATTAGTTGTTTGCTGTTATTTCAACAAAGCACTATTACTGCTAATTTTCAAATCAAAATCAAAGCAAATAGTGTTAGCTTTGTACATGCTCAACAGGCCAATTAGAGATACACAAGATTTTTTACTCAGCAATTATTTTGCAGAAGGCCTGCGTATTACTTTTGGCGTGCTTTGCCCCTCGCTAATAATGGCGCATTACGGGATGTTACAATACGGCATGACCTTATCATTAGGTGCACTTTGTGTAAGCATTGTAGATTCTCCGGGCCCAATTCAGCATCGTAGAAATGCCATGTTTGTAACTACTGCTTTGCTATTCTTAGTGAGCATCATTGTAGGCTTAACAAATAAAAGCGACATCTTTATCGGTATTTTACTGGTTGCTTTCAGCTTTATATTTTCTATGCTGTTTTTGTATGGAGCTAGGGCTGCTGCCATAGGCACTTCGGTGCTACTCATCATGATTTTAAGTATTGATGACGTTAGGCCATGGCAAGAAGTGATTTTTTACAGCATGTTGGTGTTTATTGGCAGTATTTGGTACACCTCGTTAAGTTATATTATTTATAGGTTACGCCCTTACCGTTTGGCTCAACAAACGCTAAGCGATTCGATACATGAGATTGCCGATTTTTTAAGAGCCAAGGCTAAATTTTATTCGCAAAATACCAACTACGACAAGAATTACGCAGAATTATTACAGTTACAGGTTGATGTACACCAAAAGCAAGATGAAGTGCGTGAGGTACTCTTTAAAACCCGCGAAATTGTAAGAGAATCTACACCACAAGGTAGATTTTTATTGATTGTTTTTACAGATACCGTTGATCTGTTTGAGCAGGTAATGTCTACTTATTACAACTACAAGCAACTTCATCAACAATTTGATGAGGTAGGTATTTTATCTCATTATGAAGAGGCCATCAATAAAATTGCTGACTCTTTAGATGATATTGCCTTCGCCTTAAAAAGTGGTGGCATACCCACGCTTTCTGATAACCTAGAGAATGACTTAGCAAAACTTAGGCAAGAGATTAGCGATTTAGAGCAGCATAAAAGCGAACAGTATAATACCTTGGGCATTATCGCTCTGCGAAATATTGAAGTTAATATCGAAAATATTGTAAATAGGATAAAAACCATCAATAAATACTTCAATAAAAAAGAACAACGAAAAATTAAAAAGGGAGATGTGGATGTGGGCAAATTTGTGACTTCACAAGAAATCAATATCAAATTACTCATCAACAATCTCACATTTAGTTCTTCTACTTTTAGACATTCGATTAGGGTAGCTATTGTAATGTTTGTAGGATTTGTGGTTGCGAGAAGCTTAGATTTTGATCACAGTTATTGGATTTTACTGACCATTTTGGTAATTTCTAAACCCGGATTTAGCTTAACCAAAGAGCGAAACTACCATCGTATTATAGGAACGGTTGTAGGTGCATTTATTGGCATGGGTGTTTTGCATTTCGTTCACGATAAAAACACTTTGTTTACCATACTCATAGTGTTTATGATTGCGGGCTATAGCTTTCAGCGTAAAAACTATGTGGTAAGCGTACTTTTCATGACGCCTTACATCCTAATCATTTTTGATTTTTTGGGCATGGGAACCATGTCTTTGGCTAGGGAGCGAATTTACGATACCTTAATTGGTTCTGGTATTGCTTTTTTAGCCAGCTATTGGTTATTTCCAAATTGGGAACACGAAAAGCTAAAAGAGGCAATGACAGAAATGATTAAATCTAATCAATGGTATTTTAGGGAGGTAACCAAACTGTATTTCGAAAAAGGATTTGATTTAACCAATTATAAGTTAGCTAGAAAGGAAGTTTATGTAAAAACCTCCAACTTGGCTTCTATGTTTCAAAGAATGTTTTCTGAGCCCAAAAGCAAGCAGGTTTACATGAAAGAAATGCATCAGTTTACGGTATTAAATCATTTGCTTTCCTCCTACATTGCAAGCCTATCGCTATACATTAAAGAGCATCACTTTGTTTGTATCAATTATCAGGATATTAAACCCATAGCAGATAATACCATTTACTTGTTAGAAAATTCCGAAGATAATTTGCTTAAACAAGTTTCTGAGCCAAGTAATGTACCTCTAATTAGAAGAAAAAATGCCGCCGGTATTCCACTATCTGATACCGATATTGTTATCGAAGAACAGTTTGACTTGATACAAAAAGTATCTTATGATATTTTTAAGTTAACGGAGAAAATTAAGATTTAGTTGATTGAATAATCTTAAAAAGTTGAAAATAACTGTACAGTAGGTTATTCTAAAACTAAAAACCATGTTCAATTGTTGCACTACAAAACAAGAACGATATGGAAAAAGTATATAAGGCCTCTGTTACCGTAATAGGCGGTAGAGATGGACACGCAAAATCTAGCGATGGAATTTTTGAAACAGATTTAAGAAAACCAAAGGAAATGGGCGGGCAAGGAGGTGCACCTAACCCTGAGCAATTGTTTGCCACCGCTTGGGGATCTTGCTATTTAGGCGCACTACAATCTGTAGCCAACCATGATGGCGTTGATGCTACAAATGCCAATGTAAATGTACACGTATCATTTAATAAAGATGGAAAACGCTTTGCGCTTTCTGCAGATTTAGATGTTCACATCCCTGATATCAGTATTGAAGAAGCACAATCTTTAGCGGATAAAGCAAATGCGGTTTGTCCGTACTCTAATGCTACAAAAGGAAATATCGAGGCTAGAGTTACTGCGGTGTAATTTATGCTTTGAGACAATGCAAGCGAGAGATCTAGTTTTGGTTAGGTCTCTCGTTTATTATAGTTTGATTGCTAAAACACTAAAATTTAAGCTAACAATACCTCTGCTGGAATACCCAGTTTTTGATGAAATAACTTTGCAATACGTAGCGTAAGTGGTTTTTTACCACTTAACAAAGCAGACACGTAACCTTTACTGCCTATTAAATCAACCAAATCTTTATTCAATAAACCTTTCTCTTCCATCTTTAATTTTACAACCTCTAATGGATTAGGAAAGGGAATAGTATAATGCAAATCTTCGTATTGCTTGATTAGTAATAATGCAATTTGTAGCTTTTGCCCTTCCTTGCTATCAGTATCTACCGCTAAATCAAATTGTTCATCAACCCAGTTTAATAAGTTATGATATTCCTTTTCTGAATTAATTATTTGCAAATCCATTTTTTATAGTTTAAATTTAATGGTAGACACGTCAATTTCATCATATTCTTTATGAGTACCAAACCACTTTATTTGTATAGTTTTGTATAAAAAAATAATGCGTATAACCAGTCTATATTTATTACCCATAATATTGATAACCACCCTATCATCGCCCACTAAACTGGCATTACCGTAAATGCTCTTAAGTTCCTGAAAATTATTAAAATCAGCATGTAAAAATTCATAATACCATTCGAACAGTGCATTCTTAGCGTTTGGGTAGGCTTCTCCGTAAGCTAAAAGCGTTTTTCTGTTAATGATATTAAACATGTGATATTTTTCTAATAGAAAACAAATCTACAAAGTTTTCTATTAGAAAACAAACCGTATCATTAAATGCTTACAATATCAGCAAACCAAACTCTCTTAACGTATGGATTGGTTTTGAATACCAGAACAATTCGAAATGTTCCATATTGGTTTCAAAATCAGCTTTGATATCTTGAAAGGTTAAAATACTCCGGTTAGTTGCAGAAATCTTGTCTAAGAGACTAACCAACCACTCTCCTTCGGTTTTATTAGTTTGAATACTGAAAGTTTCCCGCTTGCTATGGAAATGCAAGTTCAACATTTCCCAAGTATTGCCTTTTTTAGATTTGGTAAACACTTCAACTGTGGGCTTACCTCCTAACCAAATAACTTTAGCCGTTGGCTTAACCATAAAATTTTCTTCAATGTTTATTGCTCTATCAATAAAATTGGATGGAATGGTGGTCCTTGGAATTTTAAAATCGAACCAATCTTGCAACTTATAATCGAAGCAAATGCCATGCATAAAATTGAAAAGCGATTTCTTTAATCCATAGCTGAATTTGTTGTGATCTATCCCGGTTTTATCCGTATAGTTGATATCGTTATTGGCGAATGTCCCAATTTCTTCAGTTTCTTTTACTACACCAAATTTTTCGGGGTATAAACCAACAGGACTATGTGCTGTCATGGCAAATTGATGCCAAAAGCCAGATTGTAAAACTCCTGCTTCAAACAATTGACGCACCATTTCCAAACTATCTACCGTTTCTTGCACTGTTTGAGTGGGATAGCCATACATTAAATAAGCATGCACCATGATACCGGCTTCAGTAAAATTTCTCGTTACCTTAGCCACTTGCTCTACAGTTACACCTTTATCAATCAGTTTTAATAAACGATCCGAAGCGACTTCTAAACCGCCAGAAACGGCAATACAGCCCGATGCCTTTAGCAGCAAACATAAATCTCTGGTAAAGCTCTTTTCGAAGCGGATATTGGTCCACCATGTTACTGAGATTTTTCTCCGAAGGATTTCCAAGGCAACTTCTCGCATCAAAGCTGGTGGTGCGGCTTCATCCACAAAGTGAAAACCATTTTGGCCAGTTTTAGCTACCAGCTCTTCTATCCTATCTACAATTTGTTTTGCAGCTACAGGCTCGTAAACTTTAATATAATCTAAGGAAATATCGCAAAAAGTACATTTGCCCCAGTAACAACCATGCGCCATGGTCAATTTATTCCAACGGCCATCGCTCCACATACGGTGCATGGGGTTTACAATTTCAATTACAGAAATGTAACTATCCAACAACAAATCAGAATAGTCTGGCGTACCTACATCAGCTTGTTTGTAATCGTTTTTTAGTGCATCATTACGATAAGTAACCTCGCCGTTTTCTAGCAAGAACGTTCTTTTATACAGATTAAATTCTCCGCCTTTAATAATCGCATTATACAGCAATTCAATCGGTAATTCGCCGTCATCTAAAGTAATGTAATCGAAAAATTCGAAAACTCTTCGATCAGAAAGTGAGCGTAATTCGGTATTAGGGAAACCACCGCCCATTGAGATTTTAATCTCTGAATAGTTTTGCTTTACAAACTGTGCGCAACGAAAAGCGGCATACAAATTCCCCGGAAATGGAACAGAAATCAGAAACAATTTAGGTTGCACTTTCTCTATCCTATCTTTCAGGATGTCGATTAGAATGTGATCTATGTAAGTTGGCTCTTGATTTAAGGCTTCGTACAATTCATCAAACGAATTGGCGCTTCTCCCTAATCGCTCTGCATAACGGCTAAAACCAAAATTTGGGTCTATGCACTCTACAATAAAATCAGAAATATCTTCTAAATAAAGTGTAGCTAAATGTTTGGCTTTATCCTGCGTTCCCATTGCACCAAAAGCCCAATCTAATTCTTCTAACTGAGCAAAACGAGAAGCTTCTGGCAAAAAATCTTCTTGACAAATTTGCAAAGCTAAAGTTGGATTTTTGCCCTGCAAGAAAGCAATTACCGCATCAATTGTTTTTAAATACTCTTCCTTAAGCGCTATAATGCGTTGAATATTATGTGAAAAATTTATTTCTGAACTTTGCTCTGCTTGACCGAATAAATCTGACAACCCATTTTTAGAAAACAGTGCTAAGATAACCTCAATCCCTAAATCTGCTTGGGTTGACGAAATACCTTTTGTATTTAAAAAACCTTTGATATAAGCTGTTGCTGGATACGGTGTATTCAGTTGGGTAAATGGCGGTGTAATTACAAGTATTTCGCTTTGCAAGGGGTATTATTTTCTGCAAAAGTACGGAAATTATTCTCGTCATTGTGAGCTTGTGAAGCAATCTTACAACTAAGAATACAATGCGCTTTAGGATTGCTTCGTGCCTCGCAATGACGTGTCGATTAATTATTACAAATTCTGCGCTATCACAAAACCGCTTGCCCAAGCCCATTGAAAATTATATCCACCCAACCATCCTGTTACATCTACGCACTCGCCACCAAAATATAACCCAGGTATTTTTTTGCATTCTAAAGTTTTAGAAGAAATCTCGTTGGTGTCAATTCCGCCACGCATTACCTCGGCTTTATCATAGCCCTTATCTCCTGCTGGTTTTACTTTGAAGTGATGAACAGTTTGTTCTAGCACCTCCATCTCTGCTTTTGTTAAATCTGCTACAGGTTTAGTTAATGGCAAAAACTTGCCCAGCGCATCCGTAAATTTTTTGGTGTAAAATCTATTCAACAAAGTTGATAACTGAATACGCCCATTTTTCTGACGTTCAACACTTAATAGTTCAGCTATATCTTGATTTGGTAGCAGGTCAATTTCAATTTCTTGCCCTCTGCGCCAATAGCTAGAAATCTGTAAAATCGCTGGGCCGCTTAAACCCCAGTGTGTAAATAAAATGTTTTCTTCGAAACTCATCTCATGGTTACTTACCCTACAAAAAACTGAATTTCCCGAGAGTTGAGCAAACCAAGCTTCGTCTTTACCGGTAATGGTCAATGGAACTAACGCAGGTGCAGTTTCTACAATATTCAACTGGTGTTTTCGAGCAAATTTCAAAGCAAAATCGGTAGCTCCCATTTTAGGGATAGGTAAGCCTCCCGTTGCGATTACCAATTTAGGAGCGGTTAAAGTTTTTGTTTTGCCATTGAGTTGATAATTAACTTTATACTCTTCTTTATCATTGTCAATGGAAATAACTTCTGCGTTGCAAATAATTTGCTGCTCCATTTCGGCACAAAGTGATGTAAAAACCTCTACCACATCTTTTGCATTTTTGCCATCGGGAAACAGCTGACCTAAAGTTTTCTCAGTTCCGTAGATGCCATAGGTTTCAAAAAAGCTGATGGTGTCTTCCACTGTCCATTGTTTAAATGCAGATTTTACAAAATGTTGATTGGCAGAAATAAACTGTTCGTGTGTAGCACCAATATTGGTATAATTACATCTTCCACCGCCAGAAATTAGGATTTTAGCACCAGGTTTTTCTTTTTTTTCGAGCACAACAACTTTTTTCCCTAAGAAACCAGCCTGCACAGCACACATTAATCCGCAAGCGCCGGCGCCAATAATTATTGCATCGTAATCCATTTTGCAAAGTTAAAGTAATTGTTGGATTGCTTTATGATTTTATTGTTGGTACGATGCAGCGTGTCTTCGCGTTCTTTGCGGAGCTCATATTTTTTCTTTGCGTTAAGTTTTTACCACAAACGTTTTAGAAGCTTGCGCAAGGTAACGCCAAGTTTTGCATTGGTTTGAGTTAAATAGCCCCGACAGTAGCGAGCATGTAGTGGCAAACCTATGTGTTTGCCTACGAAGTAAAGCGAATGGCGGGACTAACGGATAATAGTAGCATTGCAAAGCCGCTTCTAATAATAATCTAATGAATATTTTACTCCAAAGGTGTCCTAATTTTTCCTATTTTTACGCCAAATTTAAGCGATAATGGCAAAACAGATTAGCGAGTTAAAACTAGGTATTTTAGGCGGCGGACAATTAGGCAGAATGTTAATTCAGGAAGCGATTAACTACAATTTAACCACTTTAGTGCTAGATCCAGATGCGGATGCTCCTTGTAAACACCTTGCCAATTATTTCGAAAATGGCTCTATCACCGATTACGATACGGTATATAATTTTGGAAAAAAAGCCGATATTATTACGATTGAAATTGAAAAGGTAAACGTTGAAGCGCTTGAGCAATTAGAGCGAGAAGGCAAGCAGGTTTATCCACAGCCTAGAGTGATTAGATTGATACAGGATAAGGGCGTGCAAAAGCAATTTTTTAAGGAAAACGACATTCCTACCGCTCCTTTTATGTTGGTTAATTCGCAAGAAGATTTAAGTAGTGGCAAATTCCCTTTTCCATATATTTTAAAGTTGCGTAGAGATGGTTACGATGGCAAAGGTGTAATGAAAATTAATGATGCTAATGACGTTGAAAATGCTTTTGATGCACCTACTTTAATAGAAGAGTTGGTAGATTTTGAAAAAGAAATTGCAGTAATTGTGGCTAGAAATGCCAATGGCGATGTAAAAACGTTTCCAATGGTAGAAATGGAGTTTAACCCCGAAGCTAACTTGGTAGAGTTCTTGATTTCGCCTTCTACCTATCCCGAAAGCATACAGGAAAGAGCCGAGAAAATTGCTAAAGATATTGCTGCGGCGTTAAATATTACTGGTATTTTGGCAGTAGAGATGTTTGTAACCAAGCATGGCGATATTTTAGTAAATGAACTAGCTCCTCGCCCACATAATAGCGGCCACCAAACTATTGAGGGTAATTACGTTTCGCAATTTGCACAACATTTACGTGCTATTTTTAACTTGCCATTGGGCGATACACGCTCTATTTCTAACGCCATTATGGTAAATGTTTTAGGCGAAAAAGGTCATGACGGTGTTGCTAAATACAGTGGATTGGAAAAAATCATGTCGATTGAAGGTGTTTACGTACATCTTTATGGCAAGAAATACACCAAGCCATTTCGTAAAATGGGCCACTTAACCATTGTAGATCAAAATCGTGAACAAGCGATTGAAAAAGCTAGGTTTGTGCAGCAAACGTTGAAAGTGATCTCGTAGAGAACAAGGATAAAAGAATAAAGAATTTGGTAATGGCCTAAAAACTAACCATCCAAACAACTAAAAAACAAAACAACCATAAATATGAAAGTTGGTATTATCATGGGCAGCAAATCTGACTTGCCTGTAATGCAAGATGCGGCAGATATTTGCAAAGAATTTGGTGTTGATTTCGAAATTACGGTGGTGTCAGCACATCGCACTCCCGATAGAATGGTTCAATACGCAAAAGAAGCTGCTGGTCGTGGTATAAAAGTAATTATTGCTGGTGCTGGTGGTGCTGCACACTTACCAGGCATGGTAGCATCTATTACTACCGTTCCAGTAATCGGCGTTCCAGTAAAATCATCAAATTCTATTGATGGTTGGGATAGCATTTTATCCATATTGCAAATGCCAAACGGTATTCCGGTGGCTACGGTTGCTTTAAATGCGGCTAAAAACGCGGGATTATTGGCGGTTCAAATTCTATCTACTGCAAAGCCAGAACTAGCAGAAAAAATGCAAACTTACAAAGACGATTTAAGAGCAAAAGTTGAGCAAACTGCTGCCGAAATGGAAGGATAGCCGGTAAGTTGGCAAAACACTTTATACCGGAAGATTTATTGTAGCCGAAGAGTTGAACAACCTTCGGCTATTATTTTACTGCACATTGTGAAAAAGCATTTATCAAATCGCTACAATTTAAAACTACAACTTTCAACATTCTTCACAGTTTTCAGTTTTTTAGTTAATTTCGGCCTTTATGAACCATTGGTTCCCAAAATAATATTTTGAGAACCCAAGGCTCGATCTTATCAGATGATAAAAATAAAAACACACAGATGAAAGAGACAGTTGTTAGTGGCATTAGATCCACAGGAAAGCTACATTTAGGTAACTATTACGGTGCGGTAAAAAACTTCATCAAGATGCAGGAAGAGTATAATTGCTATTTCTTCATTGCCGATTGGCATTCTTTAACAACACACCCTACTCCAGAAAATTTGCACGGAAACATCAAAAATGTATTGGTAGATTACTTAGCTTGCGGTTTAAACCCAGAAGAAAGCACCATTTACGTACAATCTGATGTGCCCGAAATCATAGAGTTATACTTGTACTTGAACATGAATGCCTATTTGGGCGAGCTAGAAAGAGCTACCTCATTTAAAGATAAGGTTCGTGCTAGTCCAGATAACGTAAATGCAGGTTTATTGACCTACCCCGTTTTAATGGCAGCAGATATTTTGATACATAGAGCTACTAAAGTTCCGGTAGGGAAAGATCAAGAACAGCATTTGGAAATGGCTCGTACCTTTGGCAATCGTTTTAACCGTTTGTACAACCAAGAATATTTCCCAGAGCCTTATGCTTTTAGTTATACCGAAAAGCTGGTAAAAGTACCTGGTTTAGATGGCAAAGGAAAAATGGGTAAATCTGAGGGCGATGCCAACTGCGTTTACCTTTCTGATACACCTGAGGCTATTCGCAAGAAAGTAAGTAGAGCAGTTACTGACAGCGGACCCACCGAAGAAAACCAAGAGAAGCCAGAAGCGATACAAAACTTATTTGATTTGATGAAAATTGTTTCGCCGGCAGATACTTTAAACCATTTCGATGATTTGTACAACAAAATGGCTATCCGTTATGGCGATTTTAAAAAACAATTGGCCGAAGACATGATTATCGCTACTGACCCAGTTAGGGAGAAAATTAACGATATTGCCAATGATAACGCATATTTGCAAAAAGTTGCTCGCTTAGGTGCCGAAAAAGCAAGAGAAAGTGCTCAAAAGACCATTAAAGAAGTACGCGAATTAATAGGTTTTAAAAGTTTTTAATTAACATTGTGTTAAGCGATTAACACTATTCCTTTCGTAAATCGTAAATCTAAAATCGTAAATTATTTTATGCATATAGCAATAGTTGGCAACATAGGTGCTGGAAAAACAACGTTAACAGGTTTGTTAGCAAAAAATTATGGATGGGAAGCACTTTATGAGGCTGTAGATAACAATCCCTACTTAGAGGATTTTTATAGCGATATGAAGCGTTGGAGTTTTAACCTACAAATTTATTTCTTGAATAGCCGTTTTCAGCAGATTGTAGAAATAGACAACAATAAACGTAACGTGATACAAGATCGTACCATTTACGAAGATGCACACATTTTTGCTGATAACTTGCACGAAATGGGCTTAATGACCACTCGTGATCACGATAACTACAGAGCTATTTTTGACAACATTACGTCTTTTATCAAACCGCCAGATTTGTTGGTTTACCTAAGAGCATCTGTACCTACTTTAGTAAACAATATACAACGCCGTGGCAGAGAATACGAAGCTAGTATACGTATTGATTATCTTTCTAAACTAAATGAGAAATACGAAGCTTGGATAAAAAATTACAACCTAGGAAAACTACTAATTTTAGATAAAGACAAGTTAGATTTCACTAACAATCCAGAAGACTTAGGGGCTGTAATTCAATCTATAGAAGCAGAAATTAACGGTTTGTTTTAAATGATTAATGGTGGACTTACTGATAAAAATATTAACTTTTACCATTAATTTTATCAGTAAAGATATTTTTATAACTTTTGGATTTTATTCATTTCTTTATATAGTATTCTCATTTTTCCTTAAAAAAAGCAGCAAAGCATACGAATTTGACAATATATCATGTCAGTTAATCAGTTTTAGTGGCTTAGTTTACTTTAGCTGCTTTTTGCTATCAATTGTCTTTATTTTACATAAGGGAGAAGAGGAAAAATTTTCTCTTATCAATAGAATGTTTGGTCCTTATTGGTTTTTGTTTTTCTTACAACCCATTACCTACCTTATAATTACGCAACTATTGAGATTTAAGAAAGTGAAAAATTCGAAAATAGCTAGATTATTATTAGTGCCATTTTTTATTTTAACTTATGAAATCTTAACTATTTTAACCACATCCATACATAGGGATTATTTGCCAAGTAGTTGGGGTATAAGTTTTTCTTTACCAGATATGATGATTTATTTCCCAACAAAGCTTTTGTTTTATTTAATTGTTGTTGTAGTATTTTACATTATAACTGAACAATTGAAAAAGTTTCGCTCAAAAAACAAACAGAATACTAACATTTGATTATATTAATGCCATAAAACCTATATAATGAAGAAAGTTATTATTCCTGCATTATTAATTGTTGGCTTAATCTACGCCTGTAACTCATCTACGAATAAAAGTGCTGGCAATGCTGATGATCTACAGAAAACAACCACATTTGCTTTCTCTGACAGCATCAAGTTAGATACTTTCAAAGTTGCTTTAATGGGTAACGATACAAAAGACATGCAGCTGCTTTTTACCATTACCACTGCTGCTGGAAAAGAAATTTATAGACAAGAAATCAAAACAGCGGAACTACTAAATAACTATATCGCTACTGCGGACCTGAAAAAGGAAAGTGACAAGATGAAATTCTTAAAAGAAGAAATTGCCTACTTTTTCGAAGAACATCATTTTTTAGAGCCTGCAGTTACAGCAGATGAACAACCAGACAACAACGTTCCAGACAAAGCGTTTTATAACGAGCTAAAAAACAGTAATCTTAACGGCTTCGATTATCGTTTAGGTAAAGACCACAACGTGTATATTGCTTGGTCGGCAAAGGAGCAGAAAGTGAAGGTTTATTATAAGTGCTGTTAGGCTTTGGCTAACTGTTTAATTGCCTCTAACATAGATTTCAGTGATTTTTCCGCTAATTTCCGCAGGCATCAAATCTTCTTAAATCTGCGGTTCAATCTGCGAAAATCAGCAGGTTTAGTTTTTCAAAAACTCGCTTTACATTAGGAAAAACCACCATCATTCCCTAACTTTGCTGCCGATGAAAATCTGTAGAAAATTAGTCGCAGGGTTATTGTTAGTTGGCATTTTAGCCAATTGCTTTAACTATTGGATTGTTTCTACCTCCTACCATTTCAATAAATCATATATTTCGTCGGTTTTGTGTACCAACAAAGATAAACCAGCGCTTCATTGCGAGGGTAAATGTTTCTTGGATATTAAACTGAAAGAGCTCGAGCAAAAAAACAAACAGGAACAGGAACATACCAAACGTTTAATTGAAACGGTGGCTCCCGGCGAATATGAGCTAGCTTTCCATACTTTTGAACATATTTTGGAAATGCCTATTCCTTTCTATCTGCAACAAAGACCCATTGGCATTGCCAACACCATCTACCATCCTCCAAAATTAGTATAGTAAGTTCATTTTTGTGGCGTAACTGATCATCAACTACGATTGGTCACGATAAGTTACACTAACATTGTGCTGTAAGTTAGCTTTTACAGCAAATTCAAATTATTATTTAAAAATCAAGTCATCCATTGCAACGGTTGTCTGTTAAGCTGTTAAACTGTACCGAGCTTTAGGTTGTAGCATATTATTGTGTTTTCGCCTAAATTTCATGCTTTTTATCCTTTTCACGAGAACTTTAGCAATAGTATGACCTTACTATATTCAAAAATCAAATGAAAAAGATTTTATCTATTCTTACCATCATTACCGTTTTATTCAGTTCGTGCGATAAAGACGATACATCACCAATTTTAGATAGTTCTGGCAAAGTTGCCGTTAATTTCGATGCTGTTTTTGGGAATGCTGATTTTGCATTGAACACCAATTTTACCGCTGGTACAAAAACCTACAACTTTAATAAGTTTAGGTATTGGGTAAGTAATGTAGTATTGGTAAAAGCCAACGGCGAAGAATACAGTGTACCAAAATCGTATTTCTTATTGGAAGAAACAGCTGCGGTAACTGTACAAGACGGGGCTTATACCTACCCAGCAAATAAAAGAGAATTGGTAGAACTAAGCGATATTCCTGCTGGCGAGTACAAAGGCATCAAATTCGGTGTAGGTGTAGAATCTAAATACAATGATAACCTAAGTTTAACAATTGGAGAGCTTTCTCAACTGAACGGCATGACCAATGTATCTTGGATGTGGCACACCAGTTACATCTTCACTGCCGTTGCCGGTAAAGTTACTGAGAGTGCTGTAACTAAAAATATACAGGTAGAAACTGGTTTAAATGCAAATTACAAAAGTGTTAGTTTAAACTTTCCGCAAAATTTAAAAGTAGGCGGTACCGAGGCTTCTAGCATTAACCTTAAGGCCGATGTAGCCAAAGCATTAGATGGCATTGACGTAACTGCCACCCCTATTGTGGGTGCAGCGCAGGCTACTACCATGACCACTTTGGCCAACAATTACAGCACCAAAGTTTTTAGCGTAGCTTCAGTAAACTAAAATGAGTAAGGCAAAGGCACCGATTTTATGGCTGGCTTTGGCACTAGCAGTTTCTTCTTGTAAAAAAGAAGAAACTGCTCTAGTAGCTACCAATGAGAATTTCCGTTTAAATGTACCGAATAATATGCCGGCTTGGGTTGATGATATAGAAAACCCATTGACTACCACCGGTGTGAAATTAGGCAGGCTGCTTTTTTACGATAAACGGCTATCGGGCAATAACAAAATTTCTTGCGCTTCTTGCCACCAACAAGATTTGGCATTTAGTGATGGAGTAGCCTTAAATAACATTGGCGTTTCTAAACAGCCCTTGCACAGGCATGCACCGGCATTGTTTAACCTAATTTGGGCCAACAACGGTTTATTTTGGGACGGTGGCTCTACCAATTTAGAGTCTCAAGCTTTTGGCCCATTAACCGCTTTTGATGAAATGGGGCAAGATTTGAACGCATTGGAAGTAGAACTGAAAGCGATACCTGAATATAGGACGCTTTTTGAGCAAGCATTTAAAAATGGTATTACTTCGGCAAATGTGGTAAAGGCTTTGGCTCAGTTTCAACGAACGCTAATCTCAGCAAATTCTAAGTACGATAAATACAGACGCAATGAAGGCGTTCAATTATCTGCGCAAGAATTAGAAGGTATGACTTTGGTAGAGCAAAAATGCAAAGGTTGCCACGCAGGAGAATTATTTACCGATAATAACTACCATAACAATGGTTTAGATGCCAATTTTAGTGATGACCATGAAGGTATTCATCAAGGAAGATTTAGGGTAAGCTACCAAGCTGCAGATTTGAGTGCATTTAAAACACCTTCGTTACGCAACGTAATGTTAACCGCCCCTTACATGCACGATGGCAGGTTTGCCAACATTGACCAAGTATTGGAGCATTACAATAGCGGACTGAAATCATCCGCAAGTATAGATCAAAAGCTTTTTCAAAATAGTGGGCAATTAGGCATCCCACTTGCCGAAAGCCAAAAGGCTGCCATCAAAGCATTTTTAAACGCACTCACCGATCAAGATTTTACAAACAATAAAGATTTTAGTAATCCACATCAATAATGATGAAAAAGAAAATTTTATACCTCGCCACCATCTTAACGATAATTTTAAGTTCATGTAGCAAAAACGATGATCCCACTCCCGATTTTGATGAAGAAAACCTTGCCCCCTTCTCTATTGAGTTTGACAATATTGTTGGCGACAGGACTTTCTCGATCAACAACACAGGCAGTTTGTATACTAATGCCGCTGGAGAAAAGTTCTCCATTTCGATGCTACAATATTTTATCAGCAACATTAAAGTTACCACCGCCAATGGTAAAACATATACTGTTCCGCAAGATAAAAGCTATTTTCTAATTAATGGCGCCGACCGAAATACTAGATTTACTAAGGTGCAGGTACCAGAAGGCGATTACACCAAAGTGACCTTTACTTTGGGCGTTGATAGCTTACGCAGTACGATGGATTTGTCTAAGCGGACTGGAGTTTTAGATCCAGCGGCTGGGGGCGGGCATGATACCGGCGGCATGTACTGGGGCTGGAATGCTGGCTACATATTTTTCAAACTTGAAGGCAATTCTAGCGTAATTTCTGATGATGCGAATGGAGACCCAACAGGTAAAAAACAGTTTAAATATCATATTGGAGGCTTTGGGGGGTACAGTGCTCCTACAATTAACAACATTAAGGTAATTACTGTTGATTTGAATGCTGCCGGGATAGCCAAAGTTAGAAAAGATAGACAAAGTAATGTACATCTATTTGTAGATGTAATGAAGGTTTTTAATGGAACAAATTCTTTTAGTATTGCCGCACATCCAAACGTAATGTTTAGCGATTATAGTGTGAATATCGCTAAAAACTTTCCCCAACTTTTCACTCACGATCATACCGAAAATTAAGTTATGAATAGGAAGCATTTTATTGTTTTGCTCATTTTAGGTTTATTTATTGCGGCTTGTAAAAAAAATTCGGCCGTAATTGAGCAAATAGAAACATTTCTAGGGTTTCAAAAACCAACTAATTTTCCAGCTACAGTATATAACTTCGATAATAATCCAATTACAAAAGATGGTTTTGAGCTGGGAAGGATGCTTTTTTATGAGCCCAGACTTTCGAGGAATAATACCATCACTTGCGGCTCTTGCCACATCCAATCTTCGGCATTTACCCAACACGGACACGATGTTAGCCATGGCATTGATGATCGTTTAGGCACGAGAAACTCTCCTCCCATCATGAATTTAGCTTGGAACAAAGCTTTTAACTGGGGCGGCGGCGTGTACGATTTAGATACGCAACCCATTATTCCAATTACCACCCACGAAGAAATGGACGAGAATTTAGAAAATGTTTACAACAAGTTGAGAGCCATGCCAAAGTACACCAGCAAGTTTAAAGCAGCTTTTGGTACCGAAGAAATCAACACTGCAAATTTCATGAAAGCGTTATCGCAGTTTATGCTCATGTGTATCAGTAGCAATTCTAAATATGATAAGGTAATGAGAAAGGAAGCGGGCGCATCTTTTACAGCCGAGGAATTGGAAGGCTACAATATTTTTAAGGATAAATGTGGCACTTGCCATACCGAACCGCTATTTACCGATGCTTCGTTTAGGAACAATGGCTTGGGCATTAGTCCGGTAAATGATAAAGGGCTGTATACTGCTACTTTAATTGAAACCGACAAGTATAAGTTTAAGGTGCCATCACTCAGAAACTTGAAATATACTTCTCCTTATATGCACGATGGCAGGTTTTTGACTTTGAACGGCGTCTTAGAGCATTACAACTCCGAAGTACGGGCTACGCAAAATGTAGACCCGCTGTTAAATAATGGCAGATTGGGCATTGCATTATCTGTAAATGATAAAACAAAAATTACAGCATTCTTAAACACGCTTAACGATGAAGACTTCATCAACGATAAACTTTTAGCAGAACAATAATGAATTTTAAGAAAATAATCATTACGGCCTTAATAGTCTCTCCACTCAGTTTGTTTGCTTGCGATATTTGCGGCTGTGGTGTGGGTAGTTACTACATCGGCATTTTGCCAGAATACAACAAACGTTTCATCGGCTTAAGGTACCAACACAAGCTATTGCAAACACATTTAGGTCCGCAGGGAAACGTTACACCACTAACTACTGATGAAACTTACCAAAGCGCTGAACTTTGGGGCGGCTGGAATTTAGGAAAGAAGTTTAGAGTATTGGCCTTTGTACCTTACAATTTCAATGAACGTACTTCGCAAGCTAGCTCTGGCTCAAAAAGTGGTTTGGGAGATATTGCATTGATGGGCTACTACAACCTCTTTACTAAAAGTAAAAGTTTTGACAGTAAGTTGCTGGTGCATTCGCTTTGGTTAGGGGCTGGTGTAAAAGCTCCGACCGGTAAATACGAGCCTAGCGAACGTTTGGCAGTAACAGAAACTCCAAATAATTTCCAACTAGGAACAGCCAGTACAGACTTTACGGTAAACGCCGCTTACGATGTTCGCTTGAACGATTTGGGCGTAAATCTTAATGCCAATTACAAAATCAATACCGCTAACCAATATGAATATCGTTATGGAAATAAGCTAACTACCAATGCGTTAATGTACTATAAATTTAGGTTGTTCCATCAATTAACCTTTGCTCCTAACGTAGGTATTTTGTACGAAACCGCTGATAAAGACATCGAAAATAACAAATATGAGGTAGCTGTATCTGGTGGACATTCGGCCTCATTGGTCACTGGTTTTGAGTTAGCAATGAGTAAATTTTCGTTAGGGGCTAATTATCAAACAATTGTTTCACAAGAATTAGCAGGCAAACGAGCCAAAGCGGGCAACCGATTAATGGTTCATTTTTCTGTGCCTTTTTAAATTTAATACAATGAAAAAAATAAAATATTTAACCTTAGTAATTATAATCACATTTAATGCTTGCCAACAGGCTGATAACGAACTGGCCATCAAAAAAACTATTGATGATTTGCACAACGAAGCCATGGTGGTTAACGAAAAAGCTGTTAAAACTACATTTAAGCTAGATAGTCTATTGAAAGATAAACGCGAGCAAAACAATGCTGATACCATCGAATTAAAAAAATCGATACATCAGCTTAACTTGGCCGATGATAAAATGATGGATTGGATGCACAATTTCCAGCTCGATTTTAAAGGCACTAAAACGGAAGCGCTGAAATATTTTGAAGGCCAATTGGATAGCGTTAAGCAAGTGCAAATCCAATTAGAAAAAGCAATAGAGCAAGCAAAACCATTTATAAAACAATAATTAATTTTAGCCACAGATGCACAGATATTTTGCTTTTCTTAAGTAGGTACAATAGCTATCGAATTGATTTCATTATCAGTTTTGTATTGAAAATCTACATGTACATCGAGAAGAAAATCTGTGCATCTGTGGCATCAACACTTTTAACAACATGAAAACAACTTTAATAATCTGTATTTTTGCCCTAAGCTTTGGAGCATTATACGCAAACAGCTCAACAGAGCAAAACAGTAAAGCCAAAGTAGCCGATAGTGTAAAAATAGACCCTGTCTGCAAAATGAAAGTAAAAACATCTACTAACCTTAAAAGCACTTACCAAAAGCAAGAGTATGTGTTTTGCGGTAAAGGATGTAAATTGAAATTTGATAAAAACCCAGAACAATATTTAAAAAAATAGAGATGAAGAAGATATTAGGATATGCGGCCCTAGCTTGCTTAATTACGTTTGGTGCAGCTTGTACGCAAGAAAGAAAATTGCCTATTTACGGAGATAGAGAAGCGAAAATCATCAAAGATGCTAATGGCAACGAGAAAATAGATACCATCTACAAAACTATCCCCGATTTTAAGTTCTTAAACCAAGATAGTGTAGAGCTTACTCAAGATGTATTTAAGAACAAGGTTTACGTAGCCGATTTCTTTTTTACATCATGCAGTACCATTTGCCCGGTAATGCATCGCAACATGAAAACAATTTTTGATAAATACAAAGACAACAAAGATGTAATGTTTTTATCACACACCATCGATTTTAAATACGATAAACCTTCTGTATTGAAAAAATATGCACAAAAACTAGGTGTAGATGTACCGCAATGGCAATTTGTTTGGGGCGATAAAAAGGAAGTTTACAGCATTGCCGAAAAAGATTATCTAGTAGCGGTACAAGAAGATAGCAGTGCAACAGACGGTTACATACACCAAGGTTGGTTGGTTTTAATTGATAAGCACAAACGTATTAGAGGCGCTTATGATGGTACTAAACCCGAAGAAGTTGAGAAACTGAAAAATGATATGGATGTTTTATTAGCTGAAAAAGACTAACTAAGTGAAAAGTCAAAAGTTAAAAGTTAAAAGTGTTACACTGCGAAAAGTAGCCGTTTACTGCTTATTTTTTGGATCTATTACAATGGCTATTAATGCTTGCCAAAGTGCTAGCGAAATAGAAATGTCTAAATACATGTCTAATGGAAAGGATATTTACCAGGCCAGATGTCAAAATTGCCACGGAGAAAATGGCGAAGGCTTGGGAGAACTAGCGCCTCCTTTAACCGATACTATATTTTTAAAAATTAATAAGCAGAAATTGGCTTGTTATATTAAAAATGGAGTTAACGAACCTATGCAAATCAATGGTAAAAGTTATCATGAGAAAATGCCAGGTTTTAAGGATTTACATGACATAGATATTGCGCAAGTAACGGTGTACATTACCAATTCGTTTGGAAATAAGCAGGGAATGTATACTTACGAACAGGTAGCCAACGACTTGAAAAACTGCGATAGGTAAGCTTTTAAATCGAGTAAAATTTCACTTTATTTTAGCAGTAGCATCAAAAAAACAAGGGCTACATTTTTCAATGTGCCCTTGTTACCTTAAACCAAACCCACAATGGGCTATCAACATTGTATTATGAAACTACAATTTCTTTGTGCTCGTCTTTAGCTTGTTCTTTTTTACCAATGGTAATATTTAATATTCCATTTACATACTCCGCATTAATCTTTTCTGTATCAACAACTTCTGGCAAAACAAATGATCTTGCAAATGAGGTATATTCGAATTCTTTACGAGTATAATCTTTTTGCTCTTCTGTCTGCTCAGATTTTCTTTCGGCCCAAACAGAAAGATTGTCTTTTTTCAATTCTATCTTAAAATCGTCCTTATTTAACCCCGGTGCTGCCAATTCAATTTTATAATTATTAGGTGTTTCTAAAATATTAACATTTGGCATTTTACTTACTCCATAATTTTTATTTAATGCATCGCTAAACAATGAATCAAATACGTTGTTAAAGTATGGTGCTGTGTGTCTAGTTCTGTTGTTAAATTTTACTAAGCTCATTTTTATATCTCCTTATTATTTTATTTAAGTTTTTAATTGTTAAGCTCTATTCAAACTGTATTCCAATTCAAAAAAATATGATATTCAAGACATTTTGGCGTAAAAAAGAAAACAAAACAGACACAAAGTCAGAACTAGAAATTAAAACCGATCATTTCAAGTACAGAACCGATTTAGAAATGCGGTTTACCGATCTTGATATGATGGGCCACGTGAACAATGCCGTTTATTTTACCTATATGGAAATAGGAAGAACGAAATATTGGAAACAGGCTATTCAATGGGATTGGAAAAAAACTGGGGTAGTAATAGGAAAAGCAGAAAATTCCTACATCAAACCAATTCATCCAGGCGATAAAATCAGTATTTATGTACGTACTTCACGCATTGGCAATACCAGTTTTGATTTAGAATATGCGATTGTAAAACTCAAAAATAACGAAGAAATTCTTTGCAGCAAAGGCAAAACAGTTTGTGTAGTTTATGATTACGAGAGCAAAAGCCCAGTAGCAATACCAGAGAAAGAAAGAAGTAAAATGATAGCTTTTGAGCAGTTAGCTTAACTTCTTGTGTAAGTTAATTGTACAAAAGACTGGCCTATTTGGCCTGGCATAGGTGGGTTCATTTTTCTAATACCCACCTTTACCGTTTCTATAAAAGGGTATTTAGTTTTAATTTTCTCCAATATATTTTTAACTACGGTTTCTAGCAGTTTTTGTGTATTAGCCATCTCTATAGTGATAATATTGTTCAGTACCTCGTAGTTAACTGTTTTGTCCAAATTTTCACTATCATTGTTATCAGTAGTAAAAGTCACTTCTGCATCAACCATAAATATACAGCCAATTAACTGCTCTTCTGGGTAAAACCCATGAAGGGCGTGGCACCTTACATCTTTTAAGGCAACGGTTTGCGTATACATTATCTTTTAAGTTTTGTGAACGCAATTATACCTAAATTTTGTTTAGGGATTAAGGTATTTTACTAACTTTGATGTTAACCAATTAACAAAATAAAACCCTTTTGAAATGAGCAAATCAGTAAGAAAAGACCTTTACGAAGCCCCTGATTATTATTTGGTTGATGAACTTTTATCTGAAGAGCACTTATTGATACGTGCTTCTGTTAGAGAATGGGTTAAGAAAGAAGTAAGTCCAATTATTGAGGATTATGCGCAACGAGCGGAGTTTCCGAAGCACTTAATTAAAGGTTTGGGAGAAATTGGTGCTTTTGGCCCAACCATCCCAGTAGAATATGGCGGTGCTGGCTTAGACTATACGGCTTATGGTATCATTATGCAAGAAATTGAACGTGGCGATTCGGGTATCCGTTCTACAGCTTCAGTACAAGGCTCTTTGGTAATGTACCCCATTTACGCCTACGGAACCGAAGAGCAACGCAAGAAATACCTACCTAAATTAGCTACGGGCGAATTAATGGGCTGTTTTGGCTTAACCGAACCAGATCATGGCTCTAATCCGGGCGGTATGGTAAGTAACATTAAAGATAAAGGCGATCATTACCTTTTAAATGGCGCTAAAATGTGGATTTCTAATGCTCCTTTTGCTGATATTGCTGTGGTTTGGGCTAAAGATGAAGAAGGTAAAATTAGAGGTATGATTTTGGAACGTGGCATGGAAGGTTTTAGTACGCCAGAAACACACAACAAATGGAGCTTGCGAGCATCGGCCACTGGCGAATTGGTGTTTGACAATGTGAAAGTTCCTAAAGAAAACGTATTTCCAGACATCAAAGGTTTAAAAGGCCCATTAGGATGTTTAAACCAGGCTCGTTATGGCATTGCTTGGGGCGCTCTGGGTGCCGCTATGGATTGTTACGACACTGCTTTGCGCTACTCCAAAGAACGTGAACAATTTGGTAAGCCCATTGGTGGTTTCCAACTACAACAGAAGAAGTTAGCGGAAATGATTACTGAAATTACGAAAGGACAATTATTGGTTTGGCGCTTAGGCAAGTTGAAAAGTGAAAATAGAGCATCTGCTGAACAAATTTCAATGGCCAAACGTAATAGTGTTGAAATTGCTTTAGATATTGCCCGCAATGCCCGTCAAATGTTGGGTGGCATGGGCATTACTGGCGAGTATTCTATTATGCGCCACATGATGAATTTAGAGTCTGTAGTAACTTACGAAGGTACGCATGATGTTCATTTACTAATTACCGGTATGGACGTTACTGGGATCAATGCGTTTAAGTAATTCTAGATAAGCGATTAGCGTATAGCGTTAATAATGTAACTTCGCCAAGCGCTAATCGCTAAACAAAAAACAATGAAAACATTTAAAAAATATACGCCACTACCCGCTCCGCCCGAAGAAGTTTATTTAGCATTAACCAAAGCGCAAAGTATTCAGTTATGGACTGGCGCCGAGGTAGAATTTGAAGAAGAAGCCGGCACAGAGTTTTCTTTTTGGGATGGCGATATTGTTGGTAAAAACTTAGAATTTGAGCCTAACAAAAAAATAGTGCAACAGTGGTATTTCGGCGAAGAAAATGAACCATCTATTGTTACCATTAAATTGCATCCAGACAACAAGGGAACTTCATTAGAATTTGTACAAACCAATATTCCTGATGAAGACTTTGAGGAATTTACAGAAGGTATTAAAGAATATTATTTAGGCGGTTTAATCGATTTTTTTGAAGAGGTAGATTTTTAATTTTAAGGATGTTAAGCGAGCTTGATCAATTTTATTTAAAGCAAGAAGAACCTCTTCAAAGTTGTTTACTAGGTTTAAGGGATATCATTTTATCTACAAATGATGAGATAACGCCAGAATGGAAATATAAACTGCCATTCTTTTATTATAGAGGAAAAATGCTTTGTTATTTATGGATACACAAAAAGCACAAGCAGCCTTATATTGGTTTTGTAGACGGGAATTTATTGAATGATGAAGATTTGTTGGTTGAAAAGCGAGCAAAGATGAAAATTCTATTGATCGACCCTCAAGAAGATTTACCCTATGAAAAAATTAAATCGCTATTAGCAACTGCTATCAAAGCCCGAAACAATTAGCATTACATAGCTGTTCCTTAATAAATTCATTATTATGGGAAAATCATTAGGAATAGTATTAATTGTCATCGGACTAATCATGTTGGTTTGGAGTGGCTTTACCTACACCAAAAAAGAAAAAATAGTTGACGCTGGTCCTATCCAAATTAGCGCAGACAAAGAAAAATCTGTGAATTGGCCACCTTATGCTGGTGGTATTGCGCTAATTGCAGGTGTGGTGGTTTTCGTATCCAGCAAAAGGAAATAAACGCAAAAGCCAGCATTATGAAATCTGCTGGCTTTTGAATATGTTTCATACTGATTTAGTAATCTTCGCTGGTTACTGTTACAATGGCATCACGCAGGTTATAATTAGACGCCATTACTTCGCCGTAAGCGCCTGTACTTCTAATGGCAATCAAATCATTTCTAAAGGTTTCCTGCAAAGCGACTTCTTTACCAAAGCAATCGGTGCTCTCGCAAATTGGCCCTACTACATCGTATTTAACTGAGATTTGAGATTTGAGATTTGAGATTTGAGACAAATTCTCAATTTGATGGTAGGCCTGATATAAAGCTGGACGCATTAATTCCGTCATACCGGCATCTAAAACAATGAAGTTCTTTTTCTTGCCATTTTTTACATAAAGCACACGACTAATTAAAGATGAAGACTGACCAACCAATGCCCTACCCAATTCAAAATGAACTTCTTGATGAGGTTTGATCTCCAAGAAATCTGCAAATATTTTAAAATAAGCCTCAAAATTTGGAATTTGAGCATTTGGGTTGTGATAATCAATACCTAAGCCGCCACCGACATTTAGTAACTTTAACGCTTAACCCCCTATCTTCGAACCAAGCTGCAAACTCATTTACACGAACACACAGGTTTTTGTAAACATCCAAATTGGTAATTTGCGAGCCGATGTGAAAATGGATACCGACAAATGATAGATTAGCCGAAACATTTAAAATATCAGCACAAGCCGGCATATCCCAAGAGTTAATCCCAAACTTGTTTTCATCTAAACCCGTAGTGATGTTAGCATGGGTATGCGCATCTACGTTAGGATTAATACGGATAGCTACTTTGGCAACTTTACCTTTTTTCTCCGCCAATTGATTGATTACTTGCAACTCTTGCAACGACTCTACGTTGAAGCAGAAAATATCTTGGTCTAACGCATAATTAATTTCTTTATCGGATTTTCCAACACCCGCAAAAACCACCTTACTATTTGCAAAACCACTTTCAATCGCCTTTTTTACTTCGCCGCCACTTACTGCGTCAGCGCCAAAACCAACTAGTTTAATTTGCGCTAAAACTTTATCATTAAAGTTAGCTTTCATGGCGTAATGCACATGAAAATTATAGGCTTTAGCCGCCTCACTACAAACTTTCAATGTCTCTCTCAGCAAATTCAGGTCGTAATAGTAAAATGGCGTTTCTAAATTCGAAAAATGTGCTATATCTTTATCCGAAAACATAATCTTGAAATTTATACTCATCCTCTTACTACTCTTGTTAACCGCTATCTACGTTGGCAATTATATCGATTACCGTCGTGGAAACATCAGTCGCAGAGAGTTCGAAAGAAGAATTCGTATCTCAATTGTATTGATATTAATTTTTGTTTTTATTTATTTCTACTATCGTTAACTTGTGAAAAGCAATGACAGTACATCTATCTTAAATCAGTCCCGCTTTTCACTTCAATCTTTTTGTTGGCAATGCTTTCTGCATCTTGTCATGCTGAGTTTATCGAAGCATCTATTTACTTAAATCCTTCGACAAGCTCAGGATGACACTTACAAAAATTATTTTCGTTTCAATCGGGTTTAACTAACTTCATTCAGTTTTTCAAAACCGTACTAATGTTCGTCATTTCGATCCCGATTTTTCTTCGGGAGAGAAATCTAACAATTGATAATCTATTTGCTAAATTTTACTTCGCAGGCTTTCGGTTCTCCTCATCCTTCGTCGAAATGAATACTTATAATAAGTTACTCAAAAATTCTGTTGTGCAAGCTTCTCAGGGCTTCTACTTTATCATCAGTATTAATTAAAAGCGAGATGTTATATGCACTACCACCATAAGAAATCATCCTTACAGGTAAGTGTTTAATTGCATCTAACACTTTTGAAGCAAAACCATGCTTTTCTGCTCCAAAATCCCCCACTACACATACAATAGTCTGGTTTCTATCTAACTCTACGCTTCCAAAAGAATTTAGTTCTTCTACAATTTTATCTAAATTATCGGTAAAATCTACTGTTAAAGACACGGCAACCTCCGAAGTGGTAATCATATCAATTGGCGTTTTATAACGCTCAAAAACTTCAAAAACTTTACGTAAGAAACCATAAGCCAACAACATTCGGCTACTTTGTATTTTAATTGCAGTAATTCCGTCTTTTGCAGCAATAGATTTGATTTTTCCTTTCTCACTTTCCGTGCTAATTACCGTACCAAAAGCTTGCGGTTCCATCGTATTCAACAAACGAACAGGAATTTTATATCGCTGAGCAGGAAAAACCGACTGCGGGTGTAAAATCTTGGCACCAAAATAAGCTAACTCAGCAGCCTCATCAAAAGACAAATTAGCAATTGGTTTAGTTCCTTTCACAATACGAGGATCGTTGTTGTGCATTCCATCAATGTCCGTCCAAATTTGAACTTCTTCTGCTAAAATTGCCGCACCTAATAAAGAGGCAGTATAATCACTACCACCACGACGTAAATTATCTACCTCGCCAAAGCTGTTTCTGCAAATAAAACCTTGCGTAATAAACAAGTTGGTGTCAGGGTTTGCTTCTAAAATTGGTGTTAAATTTTCTGTAGTGTACGGAATAACCGGTTCATTATCTTCATCTATCTTCATGAAATCTAAGGCTGGTAACAATACCGATGGTATGCCAATAGATTTCAAATAAACGTGATATAAAGTGGTAGATAATAATTCGCCTTGCGCCAAAACTACCTTATCTTCAATAGCAGTAAAAATATCATTTGCTAATGTTAGTAAGAAATTGAAATGATAATCTACTACTTCCTGACCTTGCGCTCTAAAATCGCCTTCTACGCTCTCTGGCAACAACTCAGCAACAACAGCATCGTACTTATCCTTTAATGTATTGATTAATTCGATGCCCTTCTTCTTGTCTTCCTTCAGTAACGCGTTTGAAATTTCTACCAAGCTATTTGTAGTACCAGACATGGCCGATAATACTACGATTTGTCTTTCTGCCGGATTAACAATATCCAACAATTTTTTCATACGTTCTGGGCTACCCACAGAGGTGCCACCGAATTTTAAAATTTTCATTTTTAATTTTTAGTGAAACTATTCCAATTTTAACAGAATGATTTCATTTTTTAGGTTATAGGATATAGATTTTTATTATTATTGTAACGGGTCGTGAAAATAAATAAAAGACTGTTAATTTCAGCTAAATAAGCAAAATAAAATGTCGATTTATTTAATTTTACAAAACCCAACCAAATATTATTTGTCTTTACACCGATATTAACTCTATTAAAAAATATGCAACTAGATCAAACTACCCACGCAACCGTACAACAATGGCTTAACGGTAACTATGATGAAATTACCAAATCAGATATACAAAAATTAATAGACCAAGAAGCTTATACTGAGCTAACGGATGCTTTTTATAGGAATTTAGAGTTTGGTACGGGTGGTTTACGTGGTATTATGGGCGCAGGATCTAATCGTGTAAATAAATATACTATTGGCACCGCTACGCAAGGTTTAGCCAATTACCTATTAAAAAAATATCCAGGCGAGAAAATTTGTGTGGCTATAGCACATGACAGCAGAAACAATTCTGACGTGTTTGCTAAAATTACTGCCGATGTATTCTCTGCAAATGGAATTAAGGTATATTTCTTTTCAGCTTTACGCCCAACACCAGAACTTTCTTTCGCCATTCGCGAATTAGGTTGTAAAAGTGGCGTAATGTTAACGGCATCGCATAACCCAAAAGAATACAACGGTTACAAAGCCTACGGTGCAGATGGCGGTCAGTTTACTTCTCCAGACGATAAAATGGTAATGGACGAGGTGGCTGCGATCAAAAGCATTGATGAAGTTAAATTTGATAGAGTTGATGCCAATATTGAGCTAATTGGAGAAGAAATTGACCAAAAATACTTGAATGCAATTACCGCACTTTCTGTTTCTCCAGATGCGATTGAGCGTCAAAAGAATTTAAAGATTGTGTTCTCTCCTATTCATGGTACGGGCATTACGCTAGTACCACCTGCTTTGGCTCAATTTGGTTTCACTAACGTAACCATTGTTGAAGAACAAAGCAAGCCAGATGGAAATTTCCCTACAGTGGTTTATCCAAATCCGGAAGAAAAAGAAGCTTTGACTTTGGCCTTGAAAAAAGCAGAAGAAATTGACGCTGATTTAGTTTTGGCAACCGATCCGGATGCCGACCGTGTAGGTATTGCCGTAAAAAATACTGATGGAAAGTTTGTATTGTTAAATGGTAACCAAACTGGAAGCTTGTTAGTAAATTACATGTTAACCGCTTGGCAAGAAAAAGGAAAACTAACTGGAAATGAATACGTAGTAAGCACTATTGTAACCACTAGTTTAATTAAAGCTATTTGTAAAGAAAAAGGAGTTGAGTACTTTGACACGCTTACTGGTTTTAAATGGATTGGCAAAATTATGACCGAACTTTCAGGCAAAAAGCAATTTATTGTGGGCGGCGAAGAAAGTTATGGTTACTTAGTTGGCGATTTGGTGCGTGATAAAGATGCCGTAATTTCTTGTGCTTTTATTGCCGAAATGACTGCTTTTTACAAAGATAAAGGCAGTAGCTTATATGAAGCAATGATTGAAATGTATGTGAAATATGGCATGTACAAAGAAGATCTAGTTTCGATAACCAAAAAAGGAAAAACAGGCGCTGAAGAAATTAAAGCGATGATGGAGCAGTTTAGAAACAACCCTCCTGCTACTTTGGGTGGTTCGCCTGTAGTTACGTTAAAAGACTATGAGTTAAATAAAGTAACTGATATTAAAGCAGGTAGTAGCCAAGAACTAGGTTTCCCTAAATCTGATGTACTACAGTTTATTACCGAAGATGGCAGCATCATTTCTGCTCGACCAAGTGGTACTGAGCCAAAGATTAAATTTTATTGCAGTGTAAACGAGCCTTTAGCAAGTGCTAATGATTTTAAATCTACAGAGCAAAAACTGAACGAAAAGATCAAAACTATTATGAGCGATTTGCAAGCTTAGAAATTGCTCATATTCTGTCCGTCATTTCGAACGTAGAGAGAAATCTAAAAGGTTATGCTAAACATATCGTTAGATTTCACTTCGTAAAAATGACGGACATATTTTTTTAATAAAATAACAATGAACAATACAAAATTAGGTTGGATAGGTTTAGGCAACATGGGCAATCCGATGGCCAAAAACTTGTTAAAAGCAGGATATAATTTATCAGTTTATAATCGATCTATAGATAAAACAGAAGATTTTAAAGCAATAGCTACAGTTTGCCAAAGTATTTCGGAACTTGTGAATAATTGCGACATCATCTTCACGATGTTAACCAATGACGATGCTGTAAATCAAGTTTATCAAGAAGTTTTAAAGGAAGAACTAGATGGAAAGCTTTTCATAGATTGTAGTACCATTTCTCAGGAATGTTCTTTGGCAAATGCCCAACTAGTTAAAGCTAAAAATGCTGGATTTATAGATGCACCAGTTGCAGGTAGCACCCGGCCAGCTAAAGAAGGAACTTTAATTATAATGGCTGGTGGCGATGAAAAAGACGTAGAAAGAGCTCAACCGTACTTTGAAAAATTAGGAAAACTAACCAAGCATTTGGGTGCCAACGGAAGTGGCATTGCTGCTAAACTTTCTATCAATTATTTCTTATCCCTTATTTATCAAGGATTGGCAGAAACGGTTTTGTTTTCTGAAAAGTTAGGTTTAGAGCGCAAGGATATGCTAGAAATCATCAACGAAAGTGCTTGTGGTAACGGAGCTACCAAAGTAAAAACACCATTGCTAATTAATGATAGTTATCCTGCCGCTTTTGCTTTAGATTTAATGTTGAAGGATATTTTATTAGCGCAAAAAGCTGGTGCAGATTTCCCCTTATCGCAAGCGATGATTGATACTTATCAAGGTGCACAAGACAAGGGTTTTGGAAAGAACGATGTGATTGGAATTATTGAAGCGTTAAAGTAAACGTCATTTCGACGAAGAATGAGGAGAAATCTAGCGATATGCTTAGCGCAATTATCTAGATTTCTCTCTGCGTTCGAAATGACGACAGCACTATAAATTAAGGCTAAACCACCATCTCTGGCACGTCGTCATCGGCATACAACTTACCAGCCGTAGCTTTTCTAATTTCCTCTACACTTACACCAGGCGCTCTTTCCAACAGTTTAAATCCACCTTCTGGTAAAACATCAAATACACCTAATTCGGTTACAATTTTCTTGATGCACTTCACTCCTGTTAAAGGTAAAGTACAAGACGGCAACAGCTTGCTCTCTCCTGCTTTGTTTACGTGCTGCATGGCTACAATAATGTTCTTTGCAGAGGCTACCAAGTCCATTGCGCCACCCATTCCTTTTACCATTTTCCCTGGAATTTTCCAGTTAGCAATGTCTCCATTTTCAGAAACTTCCATCGCTCCTAAAATGGTTAAATCAATTTTTTGAGCCCTGATCATGCCAAAGCTCATGGCCGAATCAAAAATAGATGAACCTGGTAAGGTAGTAATGGTTTGTTTACCTGCATTAATTAAATCTGGATCTTCTTCGCCCTCAAAAGGAAAAGGCCCCATTCCCAATAAACCATTTTCAGATTGCAGTACTACGTTAACTCCCTCCGGAATGTAATTGGCTACCAAGGTTGGAATACCAATGCCAAGGTTAACATAGTAACCGTCTTTTATTTCTTTAGCGATACGTTTCGCGATACCGTTTTTGTCAAGCATTTTTTTGTTTTTTAACCACAAAGGCACGAACAGCACAAAGTGGAATTAGATTTTGTCTTTGTTTTTCCTTGCTCATTTATCCTTGTTCCTTTGTCCTCACAGTTCTCTGCTCTATCCTCTTCTCGTAATCTTTACCTTGAAAAATTCGGTGCACATAAACTCCTGGTGTATGAACGTGATCTGGATCTAGCTGGCCAACTTCTACCAGCTCTTCTACTTCTGCAATGGTTGTTTTGCCCGCCATTGCCATTACTGGGTTAAAGTTTCTACTGGTAGATCGGAAAATCAAATTACCAGCGGTATCGCCTTTCCAAGCTTTTACGATAGCGAAATCAGCATCGAAAGCGTATTCCATCAAGTAATCTTTACCATCAAAGTTTCTGATTTCTTTGCCTTCGGCCACTTCGGTTCCTACACCAGCAGGCGTAAAAATTGCAGGCATGCCGTAGCCAGCAGCCAAACAACGAGTAGCCAAAGTTCCTTGAGGGATCAATTCTACTTCTAACTCGCCACTTAATAGTTGACGCTCGAATTCAGCATTTTCTCCAACATAAGAAGAAATCATTTTCTTTACCTGATGTTGCTGCAACATCAAACCTATGCCAAAATCATCAACGCCGGCATTATTAGAAATGCAGGTTAAATTTTTAACGCCTTTTTTTACCAAGGCCGAAATACAGTTTTCAGGAATACCGCAAAGGCCAAATCCGCCTAGCATCAAAGTTTTCCCGTCGTTAATATCAGCAATTGCTTCATCAGCATTTGCTACAACTTTATTAATCATATTTGGTGTGTTTGCGGCTAAATTAGGATTTCTTTACTGCTTTACAAAAGTAAAATGTAGTTAGCAGGGTTGTAAAAAATACACTAAGAAACTACTCTAAAGCCTAAAAATGTGAATTTTGGCATTACTTAAGAGCTTATACCAAACCTATGCAAATTTATCTTTAGCGAAAAAAATCGCAAATCACATTAAATCAGGTAGTTATTAGATTGGCATAATTGACTATTAATTTATACCATTGGCATACTGATTTTCTTATATATTTAACTCTGCATCTGTGCCTACCAAGTTACTTCATGTAAACGTAGGTAATTCCATCTCCGCCTCTATCTAAATGCTCATCTTCCATTCTATCTACCTGCTTGTAGCCTTTCAAATGAGTTCTAATTAGTTTACGCAAAATACCATCGCCTTTGCCATGAATGATTTTGATAGACGGAAAACCCAACATAATGGCTTTATCCATGTAGTTTTCCAATTCTTGCAAGGCAACTTCGCCACGCATTCCACGCAAATCTAACTCGGCCCTAAAGCTACTAACGGCATCATTTAAACTGCTGGTGTAAGAACTGCGTTGCACCAGTTTTTTAACTTGTCTGTTACTAATTTTCTGTACCCGGTTACGCTTTACTACAGAACGCAAATCGCCCAAAGCAACTACTAAGTTGTTCTTATTGATTTCTAAAACTTGACCTGTGTTTTCTGTACCAACAAGCTGTATCCAATCTCCTACCTCTAGTTCACTATCATCAAACTCAATTACAGGTTTTGGCTCTTCAATCTTAACTTGGTTTTTAGCCAAACCTTTTTGTAGGTTTTGTCTAATTTGGCGAGTGGCTTCTTTGTCTGCTTGTTGCTGCTTTATTTGCGCAATGGTATTTTCAACTAATTTATTGGCGTCTTTAATGATGTTTTGTGCTTCTAACTTGGCTTCTTTTACCAAAGTTCTTTTATTCTCTTCTAAATATGCCTTTTGCTTTTCGTTTTCGGCAAGCAGTTGGTTCAATCTATTTTGCTGATTGCCCAACTTCACTTTGGTTTCATGAACTTGTCGTTTTTCTTTCTCTAAATTTACCAACAACTTATCGATACTATTCTGGTTAGTGCCAATTTTGTTTTTGGCTAGCTCCAAAACTTCTTTTTGCAAACCAATATTTTGCGCAATTTCGAAAGCATAAGAACTGCCTGGTTTACCGATATCTAGAATGTAAAGCGGCTTCATTTTGCTGTTATCAAACAACATCGATGCGTTTTCCAATCCTTCGGTATCGCCAGCAAAAAGTTTTAAATTAGAATAGTGTGTGGTAATTACTCCTCTTACCTTTCTTTTGTTCAGTACTTCCAGCACTGCTTCGGCCATTGGCCCGCCAAATTGCGGATCGGTTCCTGTGCCAAACTCATCAATTAATACTAAAGTTTTTGGATTAGCATGAGCGACAAAATAGCGCATTTTATTGAGGTGCGCACTGTAAGTACTCAAATCTGATTCGATAGATTGATCGTCGCCAATATCTGCAAAAATCTGATTAAAAACACCCATTTCACTGTGTTCATCTACCGGAACCAGCAAGCCCGTTTGCAACATCATCTGTAACAAGCCAACAGTTTTCATACAAACAGACTTACCACCCGCATTTGGTCCCGAAACCAGTACTATGCGCATTCCATCGTTAATATGAATATTTAGCGGCACCACACTTTTACCACTTTGCTCGTTCGCAAACGAAAGCAGCAACAATGGATGGCGAGCATTGATCAGCTTTGTTTTGGAATCTTTTTGCAACATCGGCATTTGCCCACCTACTTGGATAGCGAACAAAGCTTTTGCTCTTACAAAATCCAACTTTGTTAAAAAGCTATGATAAGATAATAAAATTGGAGTGTACGGCCTTAACTCATCAGTTGTAGCAATTAAAATGCGAATGATCTCTCTTCGTTTATCAAATTCTAAATCGCGGAGTTTGTTGTTTAGCGTAAAAACTTCTTCAGGCTCTAAATATACGGTTTGTCCACTGGCAGATCTCGTCGTGGATAAAACCTTTCAGTTTACGTTTGTTTTCGGCTAAAATAGGAATACAAATTCTACCATCACGTACGGTTAAACTACCATCGGCTACCCAATTGCTTGCCACTGCATTTTTATAGATGGCATCCATTTTTCTACGTACTTCTTGCTCGCCTTTTGCAATAGCAGTGATAATTTCAAATAGTTCCTTAGATGCGTTGGGTTTAATTTTTCCTTTGGCATCCAATACAGTTTCTATCTTTTTAAGGATGTCTCTTTCTATCGGAAGATGTTCAAACAGTGCTTCTAAACTTGGATAAAGCTCTTTACGTTCGTCAAAAAATCTAATTACAGAAAATACGGTCTGTAGCGAAGTGTATATCTTGAAAAGCTCTTCCTCCATCAAATAGCTACCTTCTACCCTAATCTTATCGGCCAATGTTTTAATGTCAAAAAAAGCATTAATTTGTAACGGCTCTTGATTTTCGAGAATGCTTTTAAACTCTTTTGTTTGACGAAGAAACTTATCTATTTGATCAAACTTAGACATTACCTGCATCTTATCTACCAGGTTTTGCCCCATCGTACTTAGGCAATGTTTGCGTACCAATTGCCTAACTTCGTTAAATCCTAATCTCTCTTCACAATTTTCGGGGTACAGCATATTATTTGGTAGATTTTGATAAACTTGTTAATGGCTTCGGCTTCTTTTTGGCAGTATCTATTTGTTTTTTCTTGATAGATTTTTTAATCGAATCTATTTTTTTGGCTTCTGCCGCTTTAAGTAATTTGGCTGCCTTTTGTGCTCGTACTTTCTCTTCTTTCTCTCGCTTTTTAATTTCTACATCTCTAGCCTTACCCACTTTGCTACTAATTTTATCATACATTTTCGATAGCAAATCTGGATGTTGATAATAGTACGCCATACTTCTTGCATGGGTGGCAGAGTCTATACCGTATTTCTTAAAAATTCCTTTGTATAGTGGTGCAGTTACTTTTTTAGCACTATCTGGCACCGATATTAAAGATACATACCCATCTACTACATGTATATCAAACAATATTTTTTCCATTTCATCTGGTTGTACAATATCCTTGGGTATACCAGGTTTACAAGCCATTAACAGCGTAATGCAAAAAACTACTAAGAAAAATCTTATCATTTCTATCTCATCAAAATGTTTTAAACACATAGTAAACATAGCTTTACTTAAACTTAATTACAGCTTAGCGTTGAGATAGCTAACATAAAATGCTATGTGCCTATGTGGTTTCGTTGGTAATAATTAATTTTACCTGCAAAAATACTGATAAATGAGCATTGCTGATAACTTATTAAAATATAAAAACGAAATTGAAAGCGACGGAGTTAAACTTGTAGCTGTTTCTAAAAATCATCCGGTAGAGGCTGTAAAAGAAGCTTATGATGCTGGCCAAAGGGTTTTTGGAGAAAATTTGGTGCAGGAGATGGTAGAAAAACAATCGCAATTACCAACCGATATTGAATGGCATTTGATTGGTCATTTACAAACCAACAAGGTAAAATACATTGCTCCCTTTGTAAAACTGATAGAATCTGTTGACAGTATTAAACTTTTGAAAGAGATTGATAAGCAAGCGGCAAAGCATAACCGTGTGATTGATTGCTTGCTGCAAATTTATATTGCAGATGAAGAGACAAAGTTTGGCTTAGCGTTCGATGAAGCTGTTGAATTGCTGCGTTCTGAGGAATTTGCAGCTATGAAAAATGTAAGAATTATTGGTTTAATGGGTATTGCAACCAACACAGCAAACGAAAAACAAACTAGTACAGAATTTAATGAGTTGAAAGTGCTATTTGATGGCATTAAAGTAAGCTATTTCAGGAAAGACGATTTCTTTAAAGAGATTTCAATGGGTATGTCTGCCGATTATAAACTAGCTATAGAAGAAGGAAGTACCATGGTTAGAATTGGAAGCAATATTTTTGGAAAAAGAATTATCAAGCACTGGAAAAACAAAGATTAAGCAGTTTCAAGTCTCAAATCTCACATCTCAATACTCATATCTAAAAAATGAATATCGAACTAAGAACAGCAACTGCCGAAGATTGCCCTCGTTTACTAGAATTAATTACAGAATTAGCGATTTATGAAAACGCTCCAGATGAAGTTACGGTAACTTTAGACGAGTTTGTGGCCGCTGGTTTCGGCGAAAATCCGGTTTGGAAATGTTTTGTGGCGGTAGATGAACAAACCATTGTAGGCCTAGCTTTGTTTTACATTAGATACTCAACTTGGAAAGGTTGTCGTTTATATTTAGAAGATTTTTTGGTAACCGAAAGCTACAGAGGAAAAGGAATTGGGAAACTATTGTTTGACCGTGTAGTACAGGAAGCCAAAGAAAGAAACTTTAACGGAATGAACTGGCAGGTACTAGATTGGAATAAACCAGCTATCAATTTTTACGATAAATATGGTGCAGGTTACGAAAACGAATGGCTAAATGCATCCTTTACCAAAGAGCAGTTAAGCAAACTTTAAAACCCCATGGTTATGAAAAAAATCATCTTACCTCTATTTGCGATTAGTCTTTTATGGGCTTGTACCAGCGAGAACAAAGAAAAAAAGGTAGCTCATGTTATTACTGCCGAAAACGACACCCTCACTTATCGCTATGATTCTATCAAAGTGGTAAGTAATAATGTTGTAAAACCAGAGGCGAATAGGCAAGCAGATACCGCCAATGCAGTAGTTAGATATCCAGTATTTGAAAACGACAGCTTAAACAACTATATCAAAAGCCAAGTGTTTCATTATTTTGGAGAAGATGAAGTACCTACCGCTTTTGACGATATTGCCAGTAGCTTTATTAGAGGATACAATGAATTTTATTTAGAAAACCCAGGTACGGTTCAATCATGGTATTTGCTTATAGATATTAAGGTAATTAGGCAATTACATAATTATGTAGCTTTAAAGTACGTCCATTCAGATTACGCAGGTGGCGCACATGGCAATACTTCCATCTCTTATATCAACTTTAACCCAAAAACCAACAAAGCTGTAACGCTAGATTCTCTAATTTTGCCAGAAAAAAAGCTGAATTACTAAAAATTGGCGAACGTATTTTTAGAAAAAATGAAAAAATTAGTGCTACAGAACCTTTAGAACAGAAGTATTTCTTTACTAACGGAAAATTCGCCTTACCTAAAAGTTTTTATGTAAGTGATAAAGGTTTGGTATTTTTATATAATCCATACGAAATTAAAGCTTATGCAGAAGGTGTTACAGAATTAGTAATTCCTTTTTCCGAACTTAGCGGCATCGCTAAACCCCAAACCATCTTAACTCCAACACAATAAATGCAAGTATATAAATTTGGTGGTGCTTCCATCAAAAACATAGAAGGAATAAAAAACGTTACTCAAATTATACAATCTTTTGGCGCTAAAAACCTTTTGGTAGTGGTGTCGGCTATGAATAAAACTACCGACAAACTACAAGAACTGGCTTTTGCTCATATCAATGGAGACGAAAAGAAGCACCAAATATTAGAAAGTATTAAAGATTTTCATTTTGAGATCATTGGCAAGTTGTTTGCAGACACTAAAAATCCAATCTATAATGATGTAGCTAACACTTTTGTAGAGATAGAATGGTTGTTAGAAGAAGATGCAGAAGACAGTGCAGATTACTTGTACGATCAAATTGTATCTATTGGCGAATTGGTTTCATCTAAAATTATAGCTGCTTATTTAAACCAACAAGGCACTTTATGTGTTTGGCAAGATGCCCGTAATTATATCCAAACAGATAATAACTATCGTGAAGCTAACGTACAATGGGACAAAACTACTAACGAGATACAAAAGCACTTGCCAAGTTATTTAGATAAAGGAATTGTACTTACTCAAGGATTTATTGGCAATACGAGCGAAAATTTCACTTCTACCTTAGGTCGTGAAGGCTCTGATTATTCTGCTGCCATTTTTAGCGCTGCTTTAGATGCAGAGAAAATGACAATTTGGAAAGATGTTCCCGGTGTGTTAAATGCAGATCCGAAATGGTTTGATGAAACCGAGAAAATTCCGCAGTTATCTTATCGTGATGCCATTGAGTTGACTTATTATGGCGCTACAGTTATCCATCCCAAAACCATTAAACCAATACAAAATAAAGGTATTCCGTTGTATGTAAGGTCGTTTATACATCCAGAACAATTAGGAACCGAAATTAGTAGCGAGGCCACTACCCTTCCAGTACCTTCGTTTATCTTCAAGGTAAATCAAGTTTTATTATCTATTTCTCCAAAAGATTTTTCTTTTATTATTGAAGAGAATTTAAGTCATATCTTCGCCATTTTCCATCAAAACAAAGTGAAGGTAAATACAATGTTGAACTCTGCCATCAGTTTTTCGGTAAGTATAGATAACGATGAGCAAAAAATTGAAAGCTTAATTAACGACCTTTCTGCCGATTTTAAAGTGAAATACAATAAAGACATGGAGCTGGTGACCATACGCTACTATAATCAGCAAACTATAGATAGAGTAACCGAAAACAAGAAAGTTTGGCTAGAAGTAAAGAGTAGAAACACTTGCCAAATGGTAATGAAAAACCTTTAACATTTACGATTTTAGACTTACAAATTACGATTTTGGTTAATCGTTTAAATCGGTTAACTGGTTAATTGCCTTTGTTTAATTGTAGAAATTGGTTATGCGGTTAACTGACCACTAACTCCTAACGACTGAGCCCTGATTAAAATGAACAAAAACCTCTTACAAAAGGAAGTGCAAGCCTACATCAATAGCAATTTAAATGCTGATGTAAATAAGATTGCGTTGTCAAAATCTCCTTTTGCAGAGGTAAGTTCGGCTGAGCTGGCCAATCAAATAACGGCTAAAAAGAAATCGGAGAAGAAACTACCTACTTGGTTTAAACAAGAAAACATTATTTACCCAAGCAGTTTGTCTGTGGAACAAACATCATCAGAAGATACAGCAGCCTATAAAAAACAATTGGTTAAAGGCAGTTCGTTAATTGATATTACTGCGGGTTTTGGTATAGATAGTTTTTACTTTTCGCACAAAGTGAATGAAGTTTACAGCTGCGAAATCAATCCCGAGTTATCTGCTATTTCTGCCCATAATGCACAAATTTTAGGAGCTTGTAACATCAGCTGTTTAGCTAGCGATGGATTGGAATATCTGAGTAATTCGGAAAAACATTTCGGCACCATTTACGTAGACCCCGCTCGTAGAAATACAAGTGGCAAAGTATTTAAACTAGCAGATTGTATGCCTAACGTGGTTGAGCATTTAGATTTATTGTTGAGCAAAGCAGGGAGAGTAATGATTAAAACCTCCCCTCTTTTAGATTTGAAAGCCGGCTTAACAGAATTAACAAATGTTTCTGCAATTCACATTATAAGCGTAAAGAACGAATGTAAAGAACTGTTGTGGGTAATTGATAAAGGTTTTATTGGCGAACCGAAGATTGTATGCGTAACATTAAACACAAACATTAAACAAATAGAATTGCCTTTACAAGATGATAGCAATGCTAGTTACTTAACAGTTTTGCCAACTGAAGGATATTTATACGAACCCGACGTGGCTTTAATGAAAAGTGGTGCTTTTAATGCTATTGCAAATCAACTTGCTTTAAAGAAATTAGCAAAGCAAAGCCATTTATATTTTTCTGAAGAATTTAATGGTTCATTTATTGGTCGAATTTTTGAGATTACGTTAATTTTTGCTCCAAATGAACTTAAAAAAGAAAAGAAATTATACGGTAATGTGATCGTAAGAAACTTTCCAGAAAAAGCAGAAAACTTGGTAAAAAAGCTAAAAATAAAGCCCAACAAGGAAACGTTTTATATTTTCACGCAAATACAGCAAGGATATATTGTCTTTTACACAAAAATCATACAGCATTATTAGCCTACACATCCCTCTTCAAAAACTTTAAAATAAATCTTAAAACAAATGACACCTTTGTTTTTCGAGCAAAAAACATATCAAACAAAAAGGGAGCAATGCAAATTGCTCCCTTTTTCTTAGTATTTCAGTATCTTATTTTACTGCATCAATAACAGCTTTAAAAGCTTCTTTATTGTTCATTGCTAAATCAGCTAAAACTTTACGGTTTAACCCGATGTTTTTTGCAGCTAATTTACCAATTAGTTGAGAGTAAGATACGCCGTACTCACGAGCACCAGCGTTGATACGTTGGATCCATAAAGCACGAAATTCTCTTTTCTTAGCTTTACGGTCACGGTATGCATATTGCAAACCTTTTTCAACTGTGTTTTTAGCAATGGTAAAAACCTTGCTTCTTGATCCCCAATAGCCTTTGGCCATATTTAGGACTTTTTTCCTTCTGCGTCTAGCAGCTACTACGTTTACCGAACGAGGCATAATGTGTTGTTGTTTTGATAAGCGGTGTTGCTTTTTATCGCAATCTTGAAACCGAGTATCGGGTTAAAAATTAATTACTTACCAATGCAAAGCATACGTTTAACGTTGCCCATGTCAGCATCATTTACCATGCTAGTGGTGGTTAAGTTACGCTTACGTTTAGTGCTTTTCTTTGTTAAGATGTGACTTTTGTAGGCGTTCTTTCTTGCAATTTTACCTGTTCCAGTAAGCGAAAAACGCTTTTTAGCACTGGAATTGGTTTTCATTTTTGGCATAACCTGTTAATTTATATAATTTATTATTTTTTTGCTGCTTTAGGTGCTAATGTTAAAAACATACGCTTGCCTTCTAATTTAGGTAAAAGTTCTACTTTACCTATTTCTTCCAATGCCTGAGCAAATTTCAACAATAAGATTTCGCCTTGTTCTTTGTAAACAATAGCTCTACCTTTAAAGTGTACGTAAGCTCTTACTTTCTCGCCTGCTTCCAAGAAACCGATAGCGTGTTTCAATTTGAATTGAAAATCGTGGTCGTTGGTGTTAGGTCCGAAACGGATTTCTTTAATAACCGTTTGTTTAGCATTAGCTTTAATTTCCTTCTGCTTCTTCTTTTGCTCGTACATGAACTTGCTATAGTCCATAATACGACAAACTGGCGGATTAGCATTTGGAGAAATCTCTACTAAATCAAGTTCTAGCTCATCTGCAATTGCCAATGCCTTAGACAATGGATAAATACCTTGCTCTACATTATCCCCAGATAGCCTAACTTCTTGTGCACGAATGTGCTCGTTAATATTGTGTTCTGCTTCTTTTTTCTTAAAAGGTGGACGTGGTCCCCTGTTAAATCCTGGTCTTCCTAATGCCAAATGCTTTCCTTGTTTAAACTGTTATTTCTTTGTTAATTAATTCGCTAAATTCTGCTAAAGTCATACTTCCCAAATCTCCTTCGCCATGTTTACGAACAGAAACTTTTCCTTCTTCCATCTCCTTTTCGCCGATTATCAGCATGTAAGGCAACTTTTTAACTTCAGCATCCCTAATTTTTCTTCCGATTTTCTCATCACGAAAGTCAATTAGACCGCGAATATCGGAATTATTTAGTTCTTCTGAAACTTTTTTAGCATATTCTTCATATTTTTCTGAAATAGGAAGAATGATGTACTGCTCAGGAGAAAGCCATAATGGGAAATTTCCACCGCAGTGCTCAATCAATACCGCCACAAAACGTTCCATAGAACCAAATGGTGCACGGTGTATCATTACCGGACGATGTTTTTGATTATCGCTACCAGTGTATTCTAATTCGAAACGCTCTGGCAAGTTGTAATCTACCTGAATAGTACCCAATTGCCATTTTCTACCCAATGCATCACGTACCATAAAGTCTAATTTTGGCCCGTAAAAAGCAGCTTCGCCATATTCTACTACAGTTGGCAAACCTTTTTCTTCGGCAGCTTCGATAATTGCAGCTTCGGCTAGTTTCCAATTCTCATCAGAACCGATATATTTCGCTTTATTTTCTGGATCACGCAGTGAAACCTGCGCCACGTAGTTATCAAAACCTAAGGATTTGAATACGTGAAGCACTAAATCGATTACCTTTTTAAATTCTTCTTTAACCTGATCTGGGCGACAGAACAAGTGCGCATCATCTTGAGTAAAGCCACGTACACGAGTTAAACCGTGTAATTCGCCACTTTGCTCGTAACGATAAACTGTACCAAATTCTGCAAAACGAACTGGCAAATCTTTGTAAGAACGAGGCTTGAATTTATACAACTCACAGTGGTGAGGGCAGTTCATCGGTTTTAAGAAGAACTCCTCTCCTTCTTGCGGAGTTTTTATGGGCTGGAAACTGTCTTTACCATATTTCTCATAGTGACCAGAAGTGATATATAAATTCTTATGACCTATATGCGGGGTAATTACCTGCTCGTAACCTGCCTTTTGCTGCGCTTTAGTTAAGAACTGAACTAAACGCTCACGCAATGCAGTACCTTTTGGCAACCACATTGGCAAGCCCATTCCTACTTTCTCTGAAAAAGTAAAGAGTTCTAATTCTTTACCTAGCTTACGGTGGTCACGTTTTTTAGCCTCTTCAATCATGTGAAGATACTCTGTTAACTCACTTGCTTTAGGAAAAGTAACACCGTAAATACGAGTTAGCTGCTTTTTAGTTTCGTCGCCACGCCAGTAAGCACCAGCAACGTTCATCAACTTAATAGCTTTGATAACTCCAGTATTTGGAATGTGCGGGCCACGGCATAAATCAGTGAATTGACCTTGAGTATAGAAAGTAATTTTTCCATCTTCCAATCCTTCCAATAAATCTAATTTATACTCGTCGCCTTTTTCTGTGAAATATTGGATAGCATCAGCTTTGCTTACGCTTTTACGCTCGAAAACTTCTTTTTGCTTAGCCAATTCCAACATTTTATCCTCGATTTTCTTGAAATCATCAGATGAAAACTCTCTGTCGCCGAAATCTACATCGTAGTAAAAACCAGTTTCGATAGCCGGACCAATACCAAATTTAGTACCTGGATAAAGCGCTTCTAAAGCCTCGGCCATTAAGTGGGCTGATGAATGCCAAAAAGTTGATTTACCTTGTGTGTCGTTCCAAGTTAGTAGTTTAACCGCAGAATCAGCTTCTATTGAACGAGAACTGTCCCAAACTTCTCCATTTACTTCTGCCGCTAAAACGTTTCTTGCTAAGCCTTCTGAAATTGATAAGGCAATTTGATGGGCACTTACGCCCTGTTCGTACTGACGTACCGAGCCGTCAGGTAAGGTAATGTTAATCATCTACAACTATGATTTAGAGTTTATAAAATTGTTAGGCAAAATCACTTACGTGTGTGATTTTATTTCGGTGCAAAGATAGGGTTTTCGATAATACTTTTGGTAACCTTTTAAAATATATCCCGCAGATTTTCGCAGACTTTTCTAAAACCCGAGCCGCAGATTTTCGCTGATATTTTAGAAAGTAAAAAATCATCTTAAATCAGCGAAACAGATTAGTAAAAATCTGCGGAAATTATTTTAAAAAAACGTTATCTTCAATTAACCTATCTATGAAATATGACTGAAAATGAAATCTCTTATGAGATACGTGGAGCTATTTTCGACGTATACAATAATCTTGGACCTGGCCTTTTGGAGTCGGCTTATGAGGCTGCTTTAGGATTTGAATTAGGAAGACGAAGACTTTTATATGCCAAACAAGTTCCGTTATCTATGCAGTATGAAAGTATTCAATTGGATGTATGTTATCGGTTAGATTTTCTAGTTGAGGATAAAGTTATCATCGAGATAAAATCTGTTGATAGCTTGCTTAATGTCCATCATAAGCAATTAATTACCTATTTGAAGCTATCTGGATTGAAACTTGGCATATTGGTTAATTTTAATACTGATGAAATTGCTAAGTCTGTTTTCAGGAAAGTGAATGGTTTTTGATTTTTTCCCGCTGATTTTCGCAGACTTTTCCAAAACCTACAGCCGCAGATTTTCGCTGATATTTTAGAAAGTAAAAAATCTTCTTAAATCTGCGGTTCAATCAGCGTAAATCTGCGGGAAATTGAGCTATGTGTATGAGAGAAAATGTCCCGACCACAGCCGAGACATTGCCAAAATTATCAAATGGAATTTCTTAATTTACTCTTCCAGTAGCTCCTTGACGATTTCCGCCATTTCTAAATCTAGCCATCATTGCAGCCTGTTTAGCTTGATATTGCTCTGGAGTAATTGCTGTAGCTTTTTTAGGTGCAGTTACGTCTTTATTTCCCACGTTTCTATACTCGATACTTTTTGCAGTTGTACCGCCACCTTTTATCTCAATCGCCAAAACGGCACCTTCTGTCCATAAATTTGGCATTGGCGAAAAGTTGAAACCTAGATCATTCGTATACCAAAGCACAGTTTCGTCAACTACATCTTTATCCATATCTAAAACTTTCGCTTTACGAGTTGTTTTGATGGTTACTTTTTTACAATCTAGACCTACAATCTTCTTGGTTTCATCAGATTTAATAATATCTACTACAGGTGGTACATCTAAAAATTGTACTGCATTATTGTTTTGGTTATTGCGGTTATTACCACCACCGAAAAGGTTATTAGAAGCTAAAGCCAGCTTGGTTGGCATTACATAGATAGTGTCCATCATGTCGAAAACTTCTACTACTTTTTGATCTGCGAACGTGTAGTAATATTCTTTATTACCTCCGCCCATTCCGCCAAAACCAAATCTCATACCACCACCTTGACCACCGCCGCTGTTGCTATCTTCCGTCTCCGTAACAGGCATATAACTTGCATTGGTGGCATTATAAAGTAATTCGTAATTAGATTTAACAGATTTAGGCATACGAGCTTTCATTTGCTCAGGTATTTGTCTTCCACTCGCTTCGGCAACGGCGACTGGGTCAATAATAGTTTCAAACTGAATAGCTCCTGATTTTTTTTGTGCTTGGGCGCTAACGGTAAAAGCCAATAAGCTTAAAAAAGCGATAAATATTTTTTTCATTTTTATAAGGTTGTTTTGTTGTAGACTATAAATCAAAACTAATTCTATTGCTACAATATTTATGTTAACGAAAGTTATATTTTTGATTTATAACTGTAGTTTTACAATGTAACAATAGGCTAATTCGCAGCTGCTTTGATTGCTATTTTTGCAATAGGTTTAATTGTTGGAAAAAATTAATATTCGGTGCTCTCTAACCAACCGTTTGCCAGCACATCCGCTAGGTGCATTGTCTTAATTGAAATGTTGTTTTTCTTGATGTAACCATCCAAATGAAGCAAACAAGAAAGATCAGTTGAAATGATATAATCCGCATCCATTGCTAATGCATTATTAATTTTTTGCTCTGCCATTGCCGATGAAATTGCATCGAATTTAACGGCAAAAGTACCACCAAAACCACAACACATATCGGTATCTTTCATTTCGAGCATCTCTAAACCTATTACCCTAGAAAGAAGCTGACGAGGTTCTGCTTTGATTTTGCATTCTCTTAAACCACTACACGAATCGTGGTAAACGGCTTTACCTTCTAACTCTGCACCGAAATAGTCTTTCTTTAACACGTTGATGAGAAAATCCGAAAGTTCAAAAATATTTGACTGTACATTTCTACATTTATTATGTACGATGGTATTAGTGAACAAATCGTTGAAACCACCTTTTACCATACCTACACAAGATGCCGACGGCGCAACGATATATTCAGTTTCTGAAAAATCTGATAAAAACTTAGTACCTATTTCTTTTGCTTGCTCCCAATAACCTGCATTGTAAGCCGGCTGACCACAACAGGTTTGCTTTGAGTTATAGACAATTCCGCAACCTGCTTTCTCCAGCACTTTAATGGTGTTAAATGCAGTTTCTGGATATAACTGATCTATAAAACAAGGAATAAATAGTTCTACTTTCATTGTATTTTTTTAGGTACCTGCTCTTAAATTCTCTTAATCTACCACCACGGCTTTGGGCGCTACCTTTTTTAGAAGCAGCAAAAATACTAAACCAAAAACAAAAAACAGCGCTAATGCAATTACCGAATTACGCATACTTCCGCTAAGCACTTCGATATAGCCGAAGCTGAACATACCAAAAACCAATGCAACTTTCTCAGTTACATCGTAAAAGCTAAAAAATGAAGTATGATCTGGGCTAGATTGAGGTAAAAATTTTGAATACGTAGAACGCGATAAGGATTGTATTCCGCCCATAATTAAACCAATAACTGCTGCTAGGGCATAAAATTGCATTTCGGTATGGATGAAATAAGCGGCGATACAACTACCAATCCAAATGATTACCACACCTATCAATACGTTTACATTACCGAATTTTTTAGAGGATAAATACGACATCAGCATCGCACCTGGAATAGCTACCAACTGTAAAATTAAGATAGTTGCAATAAGTTTTGTGGTTGGAAGATGTAATATTTTCTCTCCGAAAATCGTGGCAACCAACATTACCGTTTGTACACCCATAGAGTAGAAAAAGAAAGCGAAAAGAAACCTTTTTAGATACTTCATTTGCTTTACCTGCTTCCAAACTTTGTTGAGTTCCTGGAAACCACTACTCATGATGTTTTTCTTTTCTGTTTTAAAATTAGGGCTTCCTTTTGGTAAATTTTTGAACGGAATTTGAGCAAAGCCAATCCACCACACACCTACTAAAAGAAACGACAAACGAGCTGGAATTGAAGCATCTACTATACCAAACCATTCTGGCTTAAAAACAAAAACGAAACAGATAATTTGCAAAATGATGCTACCTACGTAGCCGTATGTAAAACCTTTTGCACTCACATTATCTTGTTCCTCTACCGTAGCAATTTCTGGCAGGTAAGAATTGTAAAATACCAAACTTCCCCAAAAACCTATGGCAGCTACAACAAGCATAATTACGCTAAAATTCAAAGTATTCACGCCTTTATCTGCATTAATCTCAAAGAAGAAAAGTGCGCTACAAGCAATTGCACCAATATAGGTAAACATCTTCATGAAGATTTTTTTATTACCTCTTGTATCAGCTATAGAGGATAAAACTGGAGATAAAAAAGCAATCACTAAAAAAGCAAAAGCCATGGCATAACTATACAATGCAGAGTTAACTATTTTATAACCGAAGAAATAAACGTAGTCGATGGTGTTATCATCTTTATCGCCAGTAATTGCTGTATAATACGCTGGAAATATAGTGGACGTAATAACTAAATTATATGCTGAATTAGCCCAATCGAAAAAGGCCCAAGAGCGGATTGTCTTTTTATTGTTTTTAGTTTGCATTTGATTTTAAATGGTAGCGGCTAAGATAGGAAAATTGGTGTGTTGGTTGTTTAGTTTTTTAGTTGTTCGGTTGTTTAGATCTGAAAAATCGTAAATCGTAAATCGTAAATCGTAAATCGTAAATCGTAAATCATTACAAATAATATTTCTTCCCATCAGTTTTAATTTTGCCAGCGTCAAGTAATTCTCTAATTCTATCAATCTTATCATTATCAGTTCCTGTTTGTATACTCTTTACCAAATCATCTAAATCGAAATGACCGCCTTGCAAAACCATGCTAATTTCAAAATCGATTTTATCCGTATACTCAGCTAGTTCTTCGTGTTTCTTTTCGGCTAAGCAAACATCGCAAACACCACATTTGTCAGCTTTGCTTTCTCCAAAATAGGTTAATAGTTGAATACTTCTGCAAATTTCATTAGCAGCGTAAGCCAATACAGCTTTAATTTGGGTGCTTTGAATTTCCTTGCGCAACTGGATAAATTTAGCATCTACATCTAAATGTAGCATATCCATTCGAGAGGTAATAAACTGCAACTGCGGCTTGTCTGTTTGGGGCAAATAAGAGATGATGTTGTACTCTTGCAGCTTCTTCAAATAGGCAATTATATCATTGTAAGAAACTTTCAACCGGTTAGATAAATCGCTTTCTTTTATATTTACGTAACCGTCAAAAGCACCTCCATAAGAACGCTGAATGGTTTTTATCACAGGATCAAAAGCTGCATTTTCAATCTGAAAACGGTAAACGTCTTCGTGGCCTACACTAAACATCAGCCTTGATGGCATAAAGATATTTTCTGAAAGCACCAGATAACCATCGCGTTCTAAAAACTTTAATGCCGCCATAGTTTTAATTACCCCGATATTGAAACGCCTACAAAAATCGGCCAAGTCAAATTCAAAGCTTAAGCCCTCGCCTGCACCATAAGCCAATTGGTAGTAGTTGCCTAAATAGTGGTAAACTTTTTTGATTTCTTCAACCGATGGAAAACTATCAGTGTATTTTGCCTGCAATATCAACTGGTCGGCTCGGTTGGTCAATAAAACGCCGAAAGCTCTTTTTTCATCACGGCCTGCCCTACCTGCTTCTTGATAGTAAGCTTCTAAGCTTTCGGGCAAATCTAAATGCACCACAAAACGAACATCGGGCTTATCAATTCCCATCCCGAATGCGTTGGTTGCCACCATCACTCGGATTTTATCTTTCTTCCAATCTTCTTGTTTTTGGAAACGAATATCTTTCTCTAGACCTGCGTGGTAAAAATCTGCTGAAATTTGATTGCGCTGCAAGAACATAGCTACTTCGGCAGTTTCACGTCTATTTCTAACGTATACCAAACCACAGCCTTTTACATTTTTGCAGATGTCAATTAGTTTTTTGTGCTTATCATCAAGGTTAAAAACTACGTAACTGAGGTTCTTTCTCGCAAAACTCTTTACGAAAACCTGCGCATTTTTCAGTTTAAGTTTTTCGATGATGTCTGTTCTAACTTCTGGTGTGGCAGTTGCCGTTAAGGCTAATACTGGAACATCGGGAAGGATTTCTCTTAATTCTGCAATTTTTAAATAAGGAGGTCGAAAATCGTAACCCCATTGCGAGATACAATGTGCTTCGTCGATGGCAATTAAATTTACGTTCATATACGAAATACGTACACGAACCAATTCTGATAATAAACGTTCGGGAGATAAATAGAGAAACTTGATTTTTCCGTAAATGCAGTTATCCAACAGGATATCGATTTCTCGTTTGCCCATGCCCGCATAAATGGCTATAGCTTCAATTCCCTTAGCTTTTAGGTTTTCTACCTGGTCTTTCATTAAGGCCACCAAAGGCGAAACCACAATGCAAATGCCTTCTTGCATCATGGCGGGCACTTGGAAACATACCGATTTTCCTCCGCCAGTTGGCAATAAAGCTAAAGTATCTTTCTTATTGATAACCGAATGCACAATCTCTTCCTGCAACGGACGAAAGACATCAAATCCCCAATATTTCTTTAAAACCTCTGTTGCAGTCATATAAAAGCTAGGTTCAAAACTATGAAACGAACACCGCTTTTCAAAAAGAGTTTTAGCCACAGATGCACAGATTTCTCTTTTTTATCATCAGTATCAAATTAAATGTTATCTGTGCATCTGTGGCAAGAAATAGCTAAATTGCAACCTTTAGTTGTTAAGATAAAATTAGAATGAAGAAGTACATATTTGCCTCAGCACTGTTATTTACCTTAAATTCCGTTTCAGCACAAGACAAACAAGAAACCCCAAAATGGGATGTCGAAAAATTTAAAGGAACTACTAAAAATTTCAGCATCACTACCAACGAAGGCACTTGGATGAACCTAGATGTTAGTCCAGATGGTAAAGAGATTGTTTTTGATCTATTGGGCGATATTTACGTGATGCCAATTACAGGTGGAACTGCAAAGCTGCTAAGTGGCGGTATTGCCTACGAAGTTCAACCTCGTTTTAGTCCTAACGGGAAATACATTTCTTTTACGAGTGATAGAAGTGGCGCCGATAACATCTGGATTATGGATAGACAAGGCGGCAACAAAAAGCAAATCACGAAGGAAACTTTCAGGTTGCTAAACAATGCTACTTGGATGCCAAACAGTGACTATTTAATCGCTAGAAAACATTTTACAGCTTCTCGTTCTTTAGGTGCTGGCGAAATGTGGATGTACAGCATTTATGGTGGCGATGGCGTACAGTTAACTAAACGTAAGAACGACCAACAAGATGCTGGCGAACCAAATGTATCGCCAGATGGGAAATACGTTTATTTTAGTGAAGATGTTTCTCCAGGCCCTACATTTCAGTACAGCAAAGATCCAAACGGACTGATTTATGCCATCCGCCAGTTAGATCTAAATACTGGAAAATTGACAAATCTAATTGCTGAAGATGGTGGTTCTGTACGTCCGCAAGTATCTCCTGATGGCAATTTTATGGCCTATGTTAAAAGGGTAAGATTAAAATCTGCATTGTATATACATAACTTAAAAACTGGCGAAGAATACCAATTATATGATGATTTAACCAAAGACCAACAAGAAACCTGGGCTATTTTTGGCGTTTATCCCAACTTTGCTTGGACACCCGACAGCAAAAAAATCATTTTTTATGCTAAAGGAAAAATTAAACAGATAGAACTCAGCAATTTGTATGTAAGCGATATTCTTTTTGAAGTAACCAGTAACCAAACTGTACAAGAAGCATTACATTTTGACCAGCAGGTTTACACACCCGAATTTACGGCAAAAATGTTGAGGCAATTGGTTACGTCGCCAGATGGTAAAATGGTAGTTTTTAATGCGGCTGGATATTTATACAAAAAAGAAATGCCAAACGGCACGCCAGAAAGGTTAACCAACGGTTTAGATTTCGAATTTGAACCTAAGTTTAGTCCAGATGGGAAATTTGTAGTTTATACCACTTGGAGCGATGAGTTTAAAGGTGCAATTAAACGCACCGATGTAAAAACCGGAAAAACGGTTAGTTTAACTGATGAAAAAGGCTATTACTACTCTCCTAGCTATTCGAACAAAGGCGATAAAATTGTATTTAGAAAAGGGGTTGGAAACGAAGTTTTAGGTTTAACTTATGGAAAAAACACAGGCATTTTCGTAATGTCGGCTAACGGTGGCACAAAAACGTTGGTATTGGATAACGGTATTAGACCACAATTTAATAGCGATGATACACGCATTTTCTATCAGGGTTATGAAAACGGCAAGAAAGCTTTCAAAAGCGTAAATTTAAACGGCGGTAACGAACGCACACACTATACATCGCAATATGCAACACAGTTTTGCCCAAGTCCAGATGGTAAGTGGATGGCATTTACCGAGCTTTTTAACGCTTACATTACGCCAATGGTTACCGCCGGAACTGCTTTAGATTTATCTGCTGGTAACAAAGCAATTCCATTAACTAGGGTAACTAAAGATGCCGGAACTTACCTGCACTGGAGCGCCGACAGTAAAAAACTACTGTGGACTTTAGGCGAAAAATACTACAACAGAGAAATTAAAAACACTTTTACTTTTGTTGAAGGAGCACCACAAGTATTGCCAGAACCTGATACTACTGGTATTGCCATAGGCTTGAAATTAAAAGCTGATGCACCATCAGGATTGATTGCTTTAAAAGGTGCTAGAATTATCACGATGAATGGCGAGCAAGTGATAGAGGAAGGAACCATTTTAGTAGAAAACAATAAAATTAAAGCTATTGGAAAGATTGATGAAGTACCAATTCCGGCAGATATTAAAGTGGTTGATGTTACTGGAAAAACCATTATGCCAGGTATAGTTGATGTGCATGCGCATTTAAGAACCAGCCCCGATGGAATTAGCCCGCAACAAGATTGGTCGTATTTGGCTAATTTAAGTTTTGGGGTAACTACATCGCACGATCCGTCTAGCAACACAGAAATGGTATTTAGTCAGGCAGAAATGCTAAAAGCCGGAAGAATGGTTGGCCCACGTTTGTACTCTACCGGTTCTATTTTATACGGTGCCGATGGCGATTTTAAAGTAACAATTAATAGTTTAGATGATGCACTTTCGCATTTACGTCGTTTAAAAGCAGTAGGTGCATTTTCGGTAAAATCGTACAACCAACCACGTAGAGACCAACGCCAACAGATTTTAGAGGCTGCCCGTCAGTTAAAAATGGAAGTAGTTCCAGAAGGTGGTTCAACATTTTTTCATAACATGACACAGGTTGCTGATGGACATACAGGCATTGAGCACAGCATTCCAGTAGCACCAGCTTACAAAGATGTAGTGAGTTTTTGGAACAACACCAAGGTGGCCTACACTCCTACTTTAATTGTAGCTTATGGTGGCCAATGGGGCGAAAATTATTGGTACGATAGAACCAACGTTTGGGAAAACGAACGCTTGCTGAATTTTACACCAAGAGCAATTATCGACTCGAGAGCTAGACGCCGAACAACTTCGGAATACGGAGATTACGGACACATAGAAGTAGCCAAAGCGACTAAAACCATTGCCGATGGCGGTACAAAAGTGAACTTAGGTGCTCACGGCCAAATACAAGGTTTGGGCGCACATTGGGAGTTGTGGATGTTTGTACAAGGCGGCATGTCGCCGTTACAAGCCATTAAAGCTGCTACTTTAAATGGTGCGGAGTATTTAGGAATGGGCAAAGAATTAGGCTCTTTAGAAGTGGGCAAACTAGCCGATTTAATTATTATGGAAGATAATCCTTTAGAGGACATCAGAAATTCTGAAAAAATTAAATATGTAATGATTAACGGTAGAATTTATGACAGCATGACCATGAACGAAACCTACAGCAGAGAGAAAATGAGACCAAAATTATGGTTCGAAATGGATAAAGGTGTGGCGTTTTCTTTACCATACAAAACAGCAGAAACCTGGACGTTTACTGTTCCAAACTGCGATTAAACATCACATTCTTAATCGAATGACAAACAAAAGCTCCAGCATTAATTTACTGGAGCTTTTGTTTTTAAGCGGCCATGCTCCTTGGCATTCTCGTTGTTTTAGTTTGTATCTTACAGCAATAATTTACTTGCCAAACCCAGCAATAAGAAAAATCCAAAAACGTCGGTAAAGGTAGTAATGATGATCGAAGACGCAATGGCTGGGTCGATACCAATGCGTTTAAGCATCAATGGAATGGCCGAACCAGTAATTCCAGCAACAATTAAGTTTCCTGTCATCGCTAAAAATATAACTACACCGAGCATCAAATTAGCATCAAAAAAGTAGGCTACTACCAGCACAATTACGCCAGTAACGGCTCCATTAATCATACCAACAGTAAATTCCTTTAAAACTGTTCTATAAGCTTGTCGATCTGTTAAATCAAATAAGGAAATGCGTCGAACAGTTACCGCTAATGATTGTGTGGCAGCATTTCCGCCCATTCCTGCAATAATGGTCATGTACGCGGACAAAACGTCTAATTTATCTAACGTTTCATTAAAATACCGTATTACAGAAGAAGCTAAAAATGCCGTCCCCAAATTAATAATTAACCAAGGCAGACGAGATTTCACGGCATCAATCCAATTACCAGCCAATTCCTCATCTTCCGAAACCCCCGATATTTTCAAGATATCCTCGGTGTTCTCATCTTCCAAAACATCAATTACGTCATCAAAAGTTACTCGGCCCAATAATTTCATTTGGTCATCAACAACGGGAATACTGGTTAAATTATACTGAGAAAGCAATTTTGCTACCTCTTCTTGGTCGGTATCTACTGTAACATACACGGCATCTGGGTTTACCATATCGGTAATCTTTACATTTCCTTTTGCCTTGATGATATCTTTTAATGATAAGATGCCTCTAAAAACATCTTCTTCATCCACTACAAAAACGGTATAAAACTCTTCAATTTCTTCGCTCTGCCTAATAATTTCGTCAATCGCATCTTTCTTGGTCAAATCAATATTAACCTTAATCATCTGCGTATTCATTAAACCACCGGCCGTTTCTTCGTGGTAGCTTAATAAATTCCTGATACTTTCGGCATCATGGGCACTTAAATCCTCTAAAATCTCTTGCTGCTCATCTTCATCTAGTAGCGAAATAATATCCGTAGCATCATCATAATCCAGTTCTTCTACAATTTCCGTACGTTTATCCGGGTGCAATTGTATCAAAAGCTCTTCGGGATGTGCTTCTTCGCTCATCTCGGCAATAACTTCCGAAGCTTTTTCTACTTCCAATAAATTGATGATCCGTTGCCTATCTTCAGCATTGATATTCTCGAACAGGATAGCAATTTCCGAAGCATGATACCCAGCTAAAGTCTCAGCTAGTAGCTGGTCATCGCCTTCTATTGCTTTCCTTAGTTTAGAAAGGTCTGTTTTATCTAATTCAAATGATTGCATGTAGATGTTTGTTAAGGATTAGATGTTGATATAAGTGATGCTCAAAGATACTGCTACAGCAATACCAAAACTCAATAAAGTACCTATTAAAACGTATTCGGTAAGCTTCAGTTCGTTTCCTTCTTTTAAATCGCCAAACCTAAAAATAGATTTTGCCGCCAAAAGAAAACCCACGGCTTCTAAATGATTAGTAAGCACAAAAATGTAAATCAGCAATCTTTCTAAAATACCAATAAATTTTCCAGCATTTTGCAGCGAAATAGAGCCTTTACTAGGAATAAACCTATTAATTAACACTTTAATTATAATGGCCGTAGGCGATGTAAGCAGCAGCCCACCTAAAACATACAACCAAAATTTGGTATTTTCAGCAAAGCTGAAATCAATACTTGCACCATCGTAAAAAACCAACCAGCAAACTACAATTACGGCAATATGTAATGCTTGGTCGGTAAAAAACCATATCCTTTTGGTTTTCGCTTTTTGGAACAATAACTTGGCAGCATCTATCAGATAGTGCGTAACACCAATAATCAAAGCCTGTTTCCAAACATCAAATGAGAAAAAGACAATGAATACCAACACTATATGTAAAGCTATGTGTAGGTAAAGTTTACCAGACTTTAATTTAATCTGTTCTTTTTCTGCAACCCATTTATCTGGCTGAAGAAAAAAATCGCCAAGTAGATGAGCCAAAAGAAACTTAATTAATGCTATTTCCATTATTTAAAGGTTTTGGTAACCAACAATCTGTATTTTTTCTCTAACTCCATTATTTCAGAGAAATGTGCTCTTTTAAGCGCTTCGCTGATAGAAGATTGGCTTCTACCCGAAATTTTTGCAATCTTGTCTTGGTTTTCGTTCTGGTTTTCGATAGTTTGTTTCACTACTTCAGAAGCTATTGGGCTCCAATTATCCATTGCAATTAACGCCAGTTTAAAGTACAGGTTCATGTCTTCATCAAACTTAACCGATGGGCTTTTTATGGCTAGATTTACTTTACTGCTCTTTAAACCATCAAAGCCCTCTCCCGAGTTAACGTAAGCCTCTCCATTAGCTTCAGTTACCTTATTTGTAGTTACTTTAGATTTTTTACCTAAACCAATACTTAACCTAACATCAGCACCTTTAATAGTTCTCATACAAGCTTTAAGATACACAGATATGAGTAAAGCTTGTTGCGATGGCAATTCGATTTGAAAGCTATCTCCCCTAAAAATTTCCCACTTGGTATTTTTTTGAGGCAAAGCCGATAAAGCTTCTTTTAAAGTATCTATCCAAAGGGATGGCAACTCTCTCGAATTAACAATGTCTCCTGTAATTACTGCAATCATAAAACTAATATCGGCAAAAAAGCCGATAAATCAAATTATCGGCTAAATACCCGATAATCATAAATATCGGCTAAACACCCGATAATTATGATAGCTTCACTTCACACAGTGTTTACTTTCGATAGAAAACAGCTTTAAAGGCTATATTAAAAATCATTTTCTAGAGAAATACATGGTAATTGTTAGTAAATTAGCGGCATGTTAATCACAATTAAAGGCCATCACATTTGTTTGTAAAATTCCATTTTCTGCTCATAAAATGATGTTCAAATAAACTTCCTTTATTAATAATGTACCTATCTTTGATTATCATCAAATAAAGAGCTAGCATGTCGGTAAAAAAAATCTCAAAAAAAGGAAATGTTCTCACTATAGATATTGGTGGAACAAACATTAAGGCCTGCATATTAAATGACAATGGCAAAATCATTACCGATTACGTTTCAGAATCTACACCAAAAAACGCTGGTCCTGATGATGTAATTGCAACAATTAAAAAGCTAACTACTGATTTAAAAGACTTTGAAAAAGTTTCTGTGGGTTTTCCGGGGTATGTTAGAGATGGCGTAGTACAAACGGCACCCAATTTGGGCGAAAACCAATGGTCTAACGTAGACTTGGCAGATCAAATTAGTGCTTTATTTAGCAAACCTGTTAGACTTGTTAATGATGCGGACTTACAAGGTTTAGGCATTGTAAAAGGTAAGGGCTTAGAAATTGTTTTCACTTTAGGCACTGGTTTTGGCACTGCACTGCTTTTTGATGGAGATTTACTACCCCACTTTGAGCTAGCACACTTGCCTATTACCAAAGGAGAAAGTTACGATGAATACATCGGTAAAGTTGGTTTCGAAAAAGTAGGTAAAGAAAAATGGAACAAAAGACTGAAATATATCATAGAGATCTATAAAACTGTTTTTAACTACGATGTACTTTACATTGGCGGCGGAAACTCTGCCAATATTAATTTTAAACTAGACCATAATATCAAAATTGTATCGAACCAAGACGGCATTAAGGGTGGTTCCAAACTTTGGAAAGTTAAAGAGAAGTTTTTGGTTTGCACCAACTTATACGAATAAAATCTATCACAACCTATAAATTATTTTGTTAAATCACGATAAAAATGAGTATCAACAACACTGAAAAAAGCTACAGTTTCGGCATGATTGGTTTAGGAACCATGGGCAGAAACCTTCTATTAAATATGGCCGATCACGGTTTTTCTGTAACCGGACACGACAAGAGCGAGAAAATGCTTGCTTTATTAGAAGAAGAAGGTAAGGCACACCACCTAAAAGGATTTGCTAAAGTAGAAGATTTTATTGACAGCTTAACCTCTCCAAAAACCATCATTTTATTAGTACCAGCTGGCAAAATTGTAGATGATGTGATTACCGAAATTACGCCGTTGTTAAGCGAAGGCGATATCATTATTGACAGTGGAAACTCTTATTATACTGATACAACCAGAAGATCTCAGGAATTGAAAGCAAAAGGTTTGCACTTCTTCGGGATGGGAATTTCTGGTGGCGAAGAAGGTGCTCGTTTTGGACCTAGCTTAATGCCAGGCGGCGATAAAGCTGCTTATAGCGTAGTTAAAGATTTATTAGAGGCCGTTGCTGCAAAAGTAAACGGTGAGCCTTGTGTAGCTTATATTGGCCCTGGCGCTGCTGGTCACTTTGTTAAAATGACACACAATGGAATTGAGTATGCCATTATGCAGCTGTTGGCTGAGACCTATGATATCCTTAAAAATGGTTTAGGTTATGATAATGCTCAAATACAACAGGTATTCGAAAGATGGAACAACGGTCGTTTGAAATCATTTTTAATGGAAATTACGAAAGATGTATTTTTATTTAAGGATGAAAAAACTGGCAACTTGCTAGTAGATGAAATTAAAGATCAGGCTAAATCTAAAGGTACTGGAAAATGGACTTCGCAAATTGCGATGGATTTAGAAGTTCCTTTAAACACCATTGATGCCTCTGTAGCTGGAAGAAATCTTTCTAAATTGAAAGATTTACGAGTGGAATTGGAGGGTTCGTTTGGTAAAGCTGCTCCAATTGAAAACGCAGCAGGTTTTGAAGCGCAGTTAGAAGAAGCATTTTACTTCGCCATGGTTTCTGCTTATGCACAAGGAATGCACATGCTATGGAAAGCTTCTGCAGAATATGGTTATGAATTGAATATGGCAGAAATCGCCAAAATTTGGAGAGGTGGCTGTATTATTCGTGCAGAGTTTTTACAAGATATCTATGAGGCTTACCAAAAGAATACTGATTTACAGCACTTGTACCAAGATGCTGCTATCCAACAAAAGCTAAAAGCTGGGCTAAAAGATACCAGAAAGGTAATTGCTTCGGCTATTAGTGCTGGTATAGCCGTGCCTTGCTATGCGGCTGCAATCACTTATTTCGACACCTTAAAAACAGGTAGAATGCCATCAAATTTAATCCAAGCACAACGTGATTATTTTGGAGCACATACTTTTGAGCGTATTGATAGCGAAGGTGTGTTTCACGCAGAATGGAATAAATTAAGTTAAAAGTAAAAATTCAAAAGTTAAAAACGAACTAGCCACAGATGCACAAATGATTTCTTTAAAAATTTGATAATCTGTGCATCTGTGGCAAAAAATAAAGCATAAAAGCGAGCTTTAAAAAGATGAAAAAGTCAAGTAAACTTAATCCAACCATATTTGTAATATTTGGCGGCACAGGCGATTTGAACAAACGCAAATTGGCGCCAGCCTTATACAATTTATACACCGAGGGCTATATGCCTTCTAAATTTGCCATTATTGGAACTGGCCGTACTGCCTTTACCGATGAAAAATATCAAAAAGAGCTGTTAAATAGCGTTAATGAGTTTTCTAGAAATGGAAAAGTTAAAAAAGATAAATGGGAGGTGTTCAGTCAAAATATTCACTACAGCTCTATAGATGTAAAATCACAAGAAACTTTTGAAAATCTGAAGGCAGAAATTGAAAAATACCAAGCAGATTTTGGAGAAAACACCCAAGTAATCTTCTACTTAGCAGTAGCCCCTAACCTATTTCCTTTAATTGCGCAGTGCTTACACAAATACAAACTTACCGGTAACGAAGACAATTGCCGAATTGTAATAGAAAAACCTTTTGGTCATGATTTAGATAGCGCTAAAGAGTTAAACTTATTGCTTAGCGGCATTTTTACCGAAAAGCAAATTTACCGTATTGACCACTATTTAGGTAAAGAAACCGTTCAAAATATGATGGCCTTCCGCTTTGCCAACTCATTATTTGAGCCATTGTGGAACAGAAACTACATTGAACATATTCAGATTTCGGTAACGGAACAATTAGGCGTTGGCGATAGAGGTGGTTATTATGAAGGTGCAGGTGCCTTGCGTGATATGATTCAAAATCACTTGTTACAATTATTATCTATTGTGGCAATGGAAGCTCCTATTTCTTTCAATGCCGATGAAATTAGAGATAGAAAAGTGGAGGTACTGAGGGCTGTTCGTCCGTTTAAACCAGAAGAAATTAGCGGGCATGCCGTTCGTGGCCAATATAGTAAAGGCTGGGTTGAAGGTAAAGAAGTACCAGGTTACCGAACCGAAAAAGGTGTAGATGCACATTCTAACACAGAAACTTTTGCCGCCATGAAATTCTTTATCGATAACTGGCGCTGGCAAGGCATACCTTTCTACTTACGTACTGGTAAAAGAATGAACCAAACTTCATCTATTATTACCATACAGTTTAAAGATGTTCCGCATCATATTTTCTCTAACAACGTAGCCGAAACTTGGCAGCAAAACAGGTTAATCATCAGCATACAGCCAGAGGCAAGTATAAGGTTGCAAGTACAATCTAAACGCCCTGGATTAGACATGGTGCTTAACCCGGTAGATATGGTGTTTAACTACAAAGGCACTTACGAGAACGACTCGCCAGAGGCTTACGAAACTTTATTGCTAGATGCCATGACAGGCGACCAAACCTTGTTTATGCGTGGAGATCAAGTAGAAGCTGCTTGGGAACTGGTAATGCCAATTATCCATAGTTGGGAAAATAAAAAATCGTTAAGTTTCCCTAACTACGCAGCAGATAGCTGGGGCCCAGAAGAAGCCGAAGCTTTGATTGCCAGAGATGGTTTCCATTGGTTTACTTTGCCTATTAAAGATTAAAGAAGTTAAAGGTTAAGAGTTATGAGTTGAAAGTCTGTAATTCAGGCTCGATACTCATATCTCAATACTCATATCTAAGAATAAATGAAACTAAACATATTCAGTAATCAGACAGAATTAAACGAGCAATTAGCACAATACGTAATTACGGTTGCTAAAAAAGCTATTGCAGAAAAAAAACGTTTTGATTTTGTATTAACTGGCGGAAGCTCGCCAAAAGGATTATACCAACTTTTATCAACCACTTATAAAGATCAAATAGATTGGAATAAAACCTATTTCTTTTTCGGCGATGAAAGAACAGTATTTCCTTTTGAGAAAGATTATAACGGTTTAATGGCTAAAGAAAGCTTTTTCGATAATTTAGAGCTGCAAGACGGACATATCTTTTATGTAGATACCAATTTATCTCCAGAAGAAGCTGCTGCCAATTACAAGCAGAAATTAGATGAACATTTTGCTGGCGCTCCTATCATTTTCGATTTGATATTATTGGGTATGGGCGATGACGCACATACTGCTTCTATTTTTCCGCACACTACATTGGTAAATAATCAAGAAGCCACAGTAGCCAGTGTTTGGGTAGAGAAATTACACACCAATAGAGTAAGTTTAACTGCTCCATTAATTAACCAAGCTAAGCACGTGGTATTTATCACGTTTGGAGCAAACAAAGCTACAGCATTACATAATGTATTAGGCGATACGCAAGATTTCGCAAATTATCCATCTCAACTAATTAAACCAGTAAACGGCGATTTACAATGGTTTGTTGATGAAGCGGCTACAAGCTTGTTAAAGTAAAACAGCTTAATTACACTTTCGAGGTAAGATTTGTAAAGTTTCTTACCTCGAAAGATCATTGCTTCATAAAGTTCATTTCGCTTCCACGAAATATATTCTTTTCAGAACTTTATTCTTATGCACAAGAATAAATGCATATCATTTTATTCCCTGTTTTTAACAAACCGCTTTATCTTTTGATCTGGATTTGATAGCCGCTGTGGTTTTCATACCAATCACATTCATTTTTTAAGAGGTAGATCTAATTTCCTTTCTACAACAATTATGAAAATTTTGATGGTATGGTATTGGTTTGCCAAAAGTATCCTTATATTTTTTAGTAAAGCTAAATGTGAAGAAAATATAAATGATGCCCATGCTTTTTAAAACCTGAAAACACCAAAAATAAAAAAGGGCCAAGAAACTAGTTCCTGACCCTACATCTACCTATGAAAAACATACCCCCGAAAGGGTAAGCCCAAATGTAAAAACAATTTTTCAATATTCCGAACTTTTACAAGAAAATATTCTAAATATTTTTGTTTTACGTACAAACCTCATTGATTATCAGGTTAAATACGTTTTTAGCATTAAAATAAATATTTAGTGCTGAGGAAATTTGAGTTGTGCCCATCAATAATTTCGTTAAGCAAACGCTTGTTACTATCATTTAATTTAGTTGCCACTAGAGATCTTATAGAAAAAGAACGTAAAGCATCTACCACAGACAGAGTTCCTTCTGCACTATCTTTTCTACCAGTAAAAGGAAAAACATCTGGCCCGCGTTGGCATTGGCAGTTGATGTTTACACGACTAACCTGATTTACAATTGGATCAATCAACGCAGCAACTTCCTCATGATCCTCACTAAAGATACTCACTTGTTGCCCGTGGGTAGATTCTATTAAGTAGTTGATAGGTTCTTCAATATCATCAAAAGTAACAACTGGAATAACTGGGCCAAACTGTTCTTCGGTGTACAGCTTCATTTCTTTAGTCACGGGATAAACAATTGCAGGGAACACGAATGATTCCTTTGTTTGTCCACCATTTTTGTTGACCACCTGTGCACCTTTGGCTATGGCATCATCAATCACTTCTTTTAAGTAAGCTGGTTTTTGTGGTTCTGGCAGCGGTGTCAACGAAACACCGTCTTCCCAAGGCATACCAAATTTCAGCTTTGCTACTTCTTCAGAAAGCTCTTTAACAAAAGTATCTACATGTTTTTTATGAACAAAAATGATTTTTAAAGCAGTACAACGTTGTCCATTGAAAGAAAGTGATCCTAAAACCGTTTCTTTAACTGCAAGCTTTAAATCGGCATTTGCTGTAATAATAGCGGCATTCTTGGCATCTAAACCTAAAATGGCACGCAAGCGGTTTACCTTAGGATGCATTTTCTTTAACTGATCGGCTACTTTACTAGAACCAATTAAAGTTAACACGTTGATTTTTCCAGATTCCATTAAGCCTGGTATGATTTTATTACCACGCCCATAAATGGTATTTACCACACCTTTAGGAAAGTTATCTCTAAATGCTTTTAATAACGGATAAAACAATAGCGTACCATGTTTAGGTGGTTTAAACAAAATGGTATTTCCCATAATTAATGCAGGGATTAGCGTGGTAAAGGTTTCGTTTAATGGGTAATTAAATGGCCCCATACAAAGTACAACACCCAGCGGCGAACGACGAATTTGCGCTACAATACCTTGTTCAATAGTGAAACCTGCAGATTGCCTATCTATATCTTTCAAGGCATCGATAGTAGCATTAATGTATTCGATGGTTCTGTCGAATTCTTTTACTGAATCTCCGTAAGTCTTCCCTATCTCCCACATGATCAGTTTTACTACTTCTTGCTTCTTCTCGATAATATCTCGAGTAAACTTTTCTACACACTCAATACGTTGTGCTACGCTCATGGTTGGCCACTCTCCTCTTCCATTATTATAAGCAGAAACAGCAGCATCTAATGCAATTTGAGCTTCCTTTTCGCCACAAAGTGGATAAGTGCCTATTAGCTTTCGTTCTAAGCCGTTGGTGGTTTTAATACAAACTGGAGATAGCACGGTGTGCACCTCGCCAGACCAAGTTAACATGTCGCCATTAGATAGGTAACTACGCTGATCTAATGGCTCATCCAGTGCATACGCTGCAGGGATGTCTGCTTCTTTAGGAAACAGATTTTCTAGGTTTAGGGACATTTTTGTTTAATTTATTTACTTAGTTTATAGATTTAGTAGATTTTATATTTAATAATATATCCCCTCTAGTTTAAAGAGAGGATATATTTATTGTTAAAGCTTTATCACAGCCATTTTTGGCACTAAGGCTTTCATCACTGCCCAAGCAATTAAATAAGCTATGGCACAAAATGAGAAGATGATAAAATAACCTGCTTCAATCCCTTGAAAGCCCATAAATTTCATTTGCGTTTGCGCAGAATAATCGAACAACAAACCTGATGATTTATTGATAATTGTTGCGCCAATACCACCTGCTAAGCCTCCAATACCCGTAATGGTTGCAATGGCTGATTTAGGGAAACTATCGCCAATGGTGGAGAAAATATTAGCCGACCAAGATTGGTGTGCGGCACCCGCAATACCGATAATAATTACTGGGATCCAATATGAAATATGTCCTAATGGTTGAGTTAATAAGGCTAATAATGGAAAAAATGCAAAAATTAACATGGCTCTCATACGGCCTTCATACGGGTTCATTTTTTTCTTGTCTACAAAGAAAGTTGGTAACCATCCACCGAAAATAGATAACAAAGTAATCGCATATAAAATGAAAATAGCCAGCTGTCCTTCTGTATCAGATGATTTGATGTTATAAACTTCTGATAGGTAAGCTGGCATCCAGAATAGGTAAAACCACCAAACACCATCGGTCATGAATTTACCAAAAACAAAAGCCCACGTTTGTTTGTAGCTAAAAGCTTTTGCAAAAGACATTTTTTCTTGCACTAATGGCTCGCCCACAACTTCTTCTATTTTATCATCTTGATTGATATAAGCCAGTTCTTGGGCGTTAACTTTAGGATTATGTTCTGGCTTTTTATAGTAAAATACCCAAAAGCCCATCCAAACAAAACCTAAAGCACCAATGATAATGAAAGACATTTCCCATCCATAATATTTTGCAATTACCGGAATAGTTATCGGTGCTGCTAATGCACCAATGGTTGCGCCAGCGTTGAAAATACTGGTTGCTAAGGCTCTATCTTTCTTAGGAAAATATTCTGCAGTAGCCTTAATGGCTGCTGGAAAGTTACCAGCCTCTCCTACTGCAAGCACAAATCGAGCGAAGATGAATAAGGTTACACTAACGTTGATGATTAAAGCAACATCATTTACCTGCTCAATAGCATGTTTAGCACCTTCAAAACCTACAAACCAATTTCCAGTAATAATACCTGAGGTTGCAATACCACAAAACGCATGTAAGACGGCACCTACAGACCAAATACCAATAGCCCAAAGGAAACCTTTCTTGGTATCCATCCAATCTACAAACCGACCAGCCAACAGCATACTTACTGCATAAAAAATAGAAAACAAGGCGGTAATATTACCATAATCGTTGTTTGTCCAATGAAATTCTGGACTGATAAAATCTTTCCAGGTTAAAGAAAGTACTTGTCTATCTAGGTAATTAATTGTTGTAGCAAAAAACAGAAGCGAACAAATGGTCCATCTGTACTTGCTTTGCTTGGTTTGGTTCATATTTTTGGTTTATTTAATTTGGTTAATTGTGTGATTTGGTTAATTGGTTAATGGTTGATAGTCATGATGCTAACTGAAAACCGTTAACTGTAAATTAACCTCTTACCTTATTAATAATTTCAAAAGTCTGTTTAGTTAATGATTCGATTTTCTCGTAATCTTTTTGTTCGATGATTGGCTTACTTACCAACTTGCTGCCCATACCTACCGCACACACACCAGCTTTAAACCAGCTAGCAATGTTGTGTTCTTCAATTTCTACTCCGCCAGTTGGCACAAATAGTTGACCTTGGAATAATTCTCTGATTGACGAAAGGAAATCTGGACCTAAAATATTTGCAGGAAACAATTTGATGATGCCTGCGTTGTGTTGCTGTGCCAAATCAATCTCGGTTGGGGTCATACATCCTGGTATCCACAGCAAACCTGCTTCGTGAGTGACCTTTGCTACATCTGGATTTACAATTGGGCAAACGATAAAATCAGCGCCAGCATCTAAAAATGCTTTAGCTTGTTCCTCAGTTTTGATAGTACCAATACCTAGGAACAAATCTTGCATTTCGGTTTTAAGTGCTTCTTTAAAAATTTTGAAGTTCTCTAATGCTGCTGCACCTCTGTTGGTGTATTCGAAAACACGAACGCCACCTTTGTATAATGCTCTAATTATTTCTAAACTCACTTGAGCATCTTCATAATAAAATAGTGGCAATAAACCTTGTTTTTGTATGGCTTGTATAGCTGTTTCTTTATTTTTAGTCATTTTGATTTTGGGCAATGGTTTGGTGAACGTCTTGAACAGTTGCAGTGGTACAATCGCTTGGAATGTACAATTTGTTGTAGGCAGCGCCAGTGGCGAAATCTAAAATTTGCTGAGGCTCGTGCTCATTGTAGAAGCCATAAATTAAGCCTCCCATATAGCAATCGCCACTTCCAACGCGATCTAAAATTTGCTCCGAAAGATATTCTTTAGAAACAAACAGTTGATTTTCGGTAAATAACGTAGTGTAATATCTGATCCCTACTTTATAATCGAACCTAAATGTATTGGCTACATGCTTACATTTTGGAAACTTATTGATGATTTCTTTAGATGTAATTTCTGCCTGCTTCAAATAGTTTTCCTTGGTATCAATCGCCACTACATCGCTTTGCAAAGAGATGCCAAGCATTTGTTCGGCAGCCCAAATGTTACCCATAATTAAATCAGCGTATTTCGCTAATTCTGGTACAATATCTATAGGTTGCTTACCGAATTTCCAAAGTTTTGCTCTAAAATTTAAGTCGATGGAAACTGTAATTCCACGTTCATCTGCCGCTTTTACTGCTTCTAAACAAACATCAGCAGCATCTTGGTTTAAAGCTGGGCAAATGGTACTGAAATGAAACCAAGAAATATCCTTAAAAATCTCATCCCAGTTTAAAGTTCCAGGTTTGATACTTGCGAAAGACGAATTTGCTCTATCATAGATCACTCCTGCATTTTTGAGGTCTTTACCTTTCGGCAGATAATACAAACCCAATCTGTCGCCACTTAACTGCATTCTCGACGAATCGATATTACATTTGTGAACGTAGTTGAGAATTTGCTGTGACATGAAATTATCAGGCAATGCCGAAAAATAGGCCGATGGGACATCCCAAAGCGCCAGTGCTGTAGCCACGTTCAATTCTGCGCCTCCAACATAAAATGGTAATTGATTATCTGCCAACCATTGTCCATCGGTATCCGGACAAATGCGCAACAATAATTCCCCAAAACTTAAAACTTTCATCTATTAAAGGTAAAAGGCGAAAGGTATAAGGTAAAAGGCATTTATATTGCCATTCAATCTTATCCCTTTCTCCTACAATGTGATTATAAATTTGTTATTTAAAAGCTAAAATAGGCTTTTGCATTGTGATAACAAATATTTTCCACTAATTGGCTAACCAATTTTATATCGTTAGGGATTTCTCCATTTTCTATATCGGTACCAAACAGATCGCATAAAATACGGCGGAAATACTCGTGACGAGGGAATGAAAGGAAACTTCTAGAGTCGGTTAACATACCAACGAACTGACTTAACAAACCTAAGTTAGATAAGGCGTTGATTTGATTGATCATTCCTTGTTTTTGATCTAAAAACCACCAGCCAGAACCCCATTGCACTTTTCCAGCTACGGTACCGTCTTGATAATTACCAATCATGGTGGCCATTAGCTCATTATCTGCCGGATTTAAGTTGTATAAAATAGTCTTAGCCAATTTGTTACCAGCATCTAATTTATTCAGGAATTTAGCTAAAGCTCTGCCTTGAGAAAAATCTCCAATAGAATCGAAACCTGTATCTGGACCTAATGAGGCTAACAAACGATCGTTGTTATTACGAATAGCACCTAAATGATATTGCTGTACCCATCCTCTTTCGTGATCCCAAAGGGCAAATTGAAAAAGCATAGCCGATTTGAATTTCAAGTTTTCTTCTTGTGTAATCGCCTTTCCTTTTCTTATTTTAAGGAAGATTTGAGCTACTTCTTCTTCGGTATAATCTTCGGCATAAATTTGCTCTAAACCGTGGTCAGAAACTGAAGCACCGTTTTCTACAAAGAAATCGTGACGAGATTTTAAAGCCACTAAATATTCTTGATAGTTAGTAATTGGCTTTTCTACAATGGTAGCTAATTTATCTACATATTGATTTAAACCAGCCACATCATCAGCGTTCATTGCTTTATCTGGTCTAAACGCAGGTAAAACCACTAAATCAATACCGCTAGCTTTAATTTGCTGATGAAATTCCAAATTATCTAAAGGATCGTCTGTAGTACACAGCGTTTTCACGTTCATCTTTTTCAACAAACCTAAAACGCTGTATTCTTTAGTTTGAAGCTTTGCATTACATTCGTACCAAATTTGCTTTGCCGTTGCTGGCGAAAGTAATTCGTGGATATTGAAATAACGTTGTAGCTCCAAGTGTGTCCAGTGGTATAATGGATTTCTTAAAGTATAAGGAACAGTTTCAGCCCATTTCTCGAACTTTTCCCAATCTGATGCACCACCAGTAATGTAATACTCATCGATACCGAAAGTACGCATGGCACGCCATTTATAATGATCGCCATATAGCCAAACTTGGGTAATATTCTCGAACTGTTTATCTTCCGCTATTTGCTCCGGAATTAAGTGATTATGGTAATCAATAATAGGCATGTGCTTTGCAAAATCGTGATACAAAATACGTGCTGTTTCCGTTTGCAATAAGAAATTCTCGTCTAAAAACTTTTTCATTTACTTTTTGGTTGTTTGGTTGTTTGGTTTTTAGTTGGTTAGCATACATGCAAATCAAACCTACAACTCACTATTAAAACTTTATACTCATATACCTTAAAGCATTTTCATTTTAAAACGGAAATACTTTAATAATAATTAAAATTCGATTGTTATTGGCATACTAGTTTTTTAACTAAAAAATCAAACAACTAATCACAAACCAACTATTTATACTCCCCCAAAAATAGAGAAGCCGCCGTCTACACAAATCATTGCTCCTGTTACAAATTGAGAAGCATCGCTTAACAACCAAACTAAAGCGCCTTTCAATTCATCTGGGTTACCAAAACGTTTAAAAGGAGTTTGTTGGATCACTGCACCACCTCTAGCCGTGTAACCACCATCTGGCGTAGTTAATAAATTACGATTTTGCTCTGTTAAGAAGAAACCTGGTGCTAGTGCGTTCATTCTAATTTTATCGCCATAACGGTTAGCTAATTCAACTGCAAACCATTGTGTATAGCAATCTACAGCAGCTTTACCCATGTTGTAACCTAATACTCTGGTAATTGCTCTTTTAGAGTTCATCGATGATATGTTAATGATACTACCTCTACCAGTCTCGGCAATTGCTTTACCAAAAACCTGTGTAGGAATTAAAGTTCCCCAAAGGTTTAAGTCTAGTACGGTTTTCATTCCGTCCATCTTCATATCAAAGATGTCTTGCTCTGGTAATAAAACACCATCTGGCATGTTACCGCCAGCTGCGTTTACTAATCCATCGATTTTTCCGTAGGCAGCTAAAACTTTATCACGAGCAGCAATTAACTGTTCTTCGTTCATCGCATCAGCGATTAAAGAAATAGCTTTACCGCCATTTTTGTTGATTTCATCGGCACGCTCGTTAGCTACTTTTTCGTTTCTACCTAAAATACCAACGGTACCGCCAGCTTCAACAATTGCATCAATAAAGGCTTTACCTAATATTCCTGTACCGCCTGTTACAACGATAACTTTATCTTTTAATGAAAATGATTGTTCCATTTTATGTTGTTCATTTTTACCACCAAGACACGAAGTACACAAAGATTTATACAGTTTCTTGGTGTCCTTTGTGTCTTTGTGGTTAATTAATTATCCTAATCGCTTTAAGATTGCTTCGCAAAGCTCGCAATGACGAAACTTTTTACTTTCTACTTTTAACTTTCTACTTATCTAAGTTCTCCTACTGCAAACGTATCCATGTCTGCATAATCTAAATTCTCGCCTGCCATGCCCCAAATAAAGCTGTAGTTTTTAGTACCAGCACCAGAGTGGATACTCCAAGATGGCGATAAAACTGCTTCGTGATTGGCCATTACAATGTGACGAGTTTGTTGCGGTTGTCCCATAAAATGGATTACTCTTTGGTCTGCTTCTACATCGAAATAGAAGTAAACTTCCATTCTTCTGTCGTGTGTATGAGGCGGGATAGTGTTCCAAATAGAACCTGTAGCCAAAGAAGTTAAGCCCATTACCAACTGACAGCTTTGAATACCATCTTTGTGGATGTAACGAGAAATAGTACGTTGATTTGCTGTTTCTAAAGCACCTAAATCGGCAGAGAAAACATCTGCATGACTGGCAAACGCTGTTGGATAGCTCGTATGTGCAGGAGCCGAAAGTGCGTAAAAAACAGCAGGATTAGTGCCATCTTTACTGCTAAACTTCACATCCTTAACACCTTTACCTAAGTATAAGCAATCTTTTTTGTTCAATTCGTAGCTAGTTCCATCGGCAACAATGGTTCCTGCACCGCCAACGTTAATAATACCTAATTCTCTTCTTTCTAAGAAATAATCGGCACGTAAAATATCGTAATTACCTAAATCTACTACGGTGTTTACTGGTGTGATTAAACCGGTAATCATTCTGTCGTAGTGCGAATAGACAAAATTTGCTTTGTCTGTCGCTTTCAAGTCGTCCAACAAAAATCTTTCGCGGATTTTTTCGGTGTCGTAACTCTTGAAATCTTCTGAGTGTACTGCTTGTATTTGTTTCATTTTCTATATTTTGGGTCCGTCAGTAGAGGTTTTGGTTTGGTTCTCTTTTTAATGACAGACGATTTTGGCTAATATACTTGTTAACATTGCGTTAGACAAATGATGATTTGTCCAAACTTTACTGTACAGGCGCAATATCTTGCGCCTCAAGAGACACAAAATATTGTGTCTCTACAATGATACGCCGCGTTTCCACGGAATAAAATCATCTTGGTTTAATAACACCGCTTTTGGAATTACCTCGCCGCTTGCTGCTTTGATGCAATATTCTAAAATATCCTCGCCCATTTCTTCAATGGTCTTTTCTCCTTCTATTACTGGTCCTGTGTTGATATCAATGATATCGCCCATTCGCTTGGTTAAGGCATTATTGGTAGCTACTTTAATTACCGGACAAACGGGATTTCCTGTTGGTGTACCCAATCCGGTAGTGAATAAAATTAGTGTAGCACCACTTGCAGCTTTACCAGTAGTAGCCTCCACATCGTTACCTGGTGTACATACCAAGTTTAAACCAGGTTTAGTTGATGGTTCTGTATAATCCAGCACATCAACAATTGGCGAAGTACCGCCTTTCTTGGCAGCACCGTTGCTTTTAATGGCATCGGTAATCAGGCCGTCTTTAATGTTTCCTGGAGATGGGTTCATGTGGAAACCAGAACCTGCATTTTCTGCCGCCTGACTGTAAGCTCCCATTAAAGCCATAAATTTCTTTGCAGATTTCTCTTCAATGGTTCTATCGATCATGTTTTGCTCTGCACCGCACAGCTCAGGAAACTCCGCTAATAAAACCGTGCCACCTAAAGCCACCAACAAATCTGAGCAATAACCTACCGCCGGATTTGCGGAAATACCACTAAAACCATCGCTACCACCACATTTCACGCCTAAGTTCATTTTACTTAATGGCGCTGGTGCTCTTTCAATTTTATTGGCTTCTACCAAACCTTCGAAGGTTTTTTTAATGGCCAAAGCAATCATATTTTCTTCGCTTTGCGATTGTTGTTGTTCAAAAATATAAATTGGTTTATTGAAATTTGGGTTACGTTCTTTTAAGTCGGCAGTAAAATCCTGAACCTGTAAGTTCTGACATCCTAAGCTCAATATCGTCACTCCTGCAACGTTGGGATGATCAGCATAAGCTGCTAACAACTTACTTAAAACTGCCGCATCTTGTCTGATACCGCCACATCCACCTTGATGGTTTAAAAACTTGATACCATCTATATTTTTGAAAAGACGCCTCTCCCCCAACCCCTCTCCAAAAGAAAGGGGAGCTTCCAACGATGAAAGGTCTGTTCCATTTTTGTAAGCATCTACTAAATGCCTAGTGTAATCTTTATATTTTGCTGTTACCGCGTAACCTAATTCATTATGTAAGGCTTCTCGGATGACGTCTAAGTTTCTATTTTCACAGAAAACCGTTGGGATAAACAACCAATAATTGGCTGTGCCTACCTTACCATCTGCACGGTGGTAGCCATTAAAAGTTCTTCCTTCGAATTTGGAAACATCTGGCGCTTGCCACTCGTAATGATATGGACGATACTCGTAAGGAGCCGCCGCATGTTTAAGGTTATCGGTGGTCATTCTAGTACCTAATTTAACTGGAAACTGGATTTTGCCCACCAAAGTGCCATACATATAAACTTCATCACCTGCCTGCATATCTTGCGTATAGAATTTATGCTTGGCATCCACATCATCAACCAATTGATAATTTGAACCTTGGTAAGCCACCAATTGACCAGCTTTAAGGTCGGTTAAGGCTACCAAAACGTTATCCTTTGGATGTACTTTTAAAACTTGTTGTTTCATTTATATTTTATTTCATCAGCAATAGGTGCTGTTTCGCAATGTATCGGTAAAGTTTAAACCTCTAATTAAGCTTCTTTTAATTGGCTTACATTAAGCTTAGCCAAAGCTGATGATATGCCATTATTAACGATTTCTGTATATAAGACCGTAACCTCGGGTATAAATCCCATCAACTGGTTTAAATTTACATTCCAAATGTTTTCATCTGTTAAAACTTGTTCCACAAAATCATTTGGATTTTGGCTATATTTTTCAAATAAATAAGGTGCAGAGTCATCGTTTAACCGATAACTCGCACCATTATCCAAACCAAAATATAGACCGTTCTCTTCTCTCTGCGGGCGAGAGAAGGCCAAGTAAGCAGCAAAACCTAAAGCAATATGCGCTGGAACTTGGTTAAATATTTTATAATAATTTAGCAACAATGGAAGAATACGGATTTTCATCTTCATTGTGTACTGAAATGCAATGCTAGACCAAAAATGCTCGATAGATGGATTAGCAAAACGATCTTTCACTGCATTTGCGAAAGCATCGTTCTGTTTCTTATCTACCTCGTAAGGAATTGCTGGGCCAATTTCTGTAGCCATTAACGTTTCGATGTAGTTGCTCATCAGCTCATTGCTCATCGCATTTTTTACGGTATCAATGCCTAATAAAAAAGCAATACCCGAACTTAAAGTATGCGTACCATTCAACAAGCGTACTTTTAATTCTCTGTAAATTTCGATGTCTTCGGCAATAATCACACCTTCGTCAACTGTTGCAAAAGAAAGCATATCAGCTACGTGTTTGCCACCTTCAATAGCCCACAGGCGATAAGGTTCGGTCATCGACAACAAATTATCTTCGTAACCTAATTCTTCTTGTAAGGCTGCAAAAGTTGCTACATCTGGCTTACCCGGCACAATTCTATCTACCAAGGAATTGCAAAAAGTATTTGCTTGCGCCAACCAAGCGATAAAGTTTGCTTCTAATTGATTGTGATGTGCCAATTTAAAAACGATTTCGCCCAATTTAGTTCCATTATCTGGAATGAGTTCGGTAGCAATAATTACTAAACCTTTACTATTATCGCCATTAAAAGCTTTGAAACGTTCGTATAAAACAGCTAATAATTTTGCTGGAAATGAAGTTGGCGGATTACTGTCAATACTTTCTTCTACGTACTGAATACCTACTTCTGTTGTGTTAGAAACCACAATTTGCAGTTGTTCTGATTTAGCAATCTCTAAAATCGCTTGCCAATCTTTTTCGGCTGCAATTACCCTACTAATGGCCGATGAAATGATGTTTTCTGAAACTGGCTGTCCGTTTTCGATACCACGAACACAAAGCGTATACAATGCATCTTGCTGATCGAACTCGGAAGTATTGTTACCCGTAGATTTTACTACCGCAACGCGACCGTTAAAAACTCCCTCACGATTAGCTTTATCAATAAAATAATCTGGCAAACCACGTAATAATACGCCCGTTCCAAACTGCAAAACTTTTTCTGGTAATTCGAAGATTTTGACATTTGGCGCAAAAACGTTTTCGGTGTTAATTAAACTTAGATTATCTTTTGATAAAATCATTTCTTTACAAGCTTTTCAAATTATTTTTTTTGCCGGTAAAGAATTGTGAAGTACCCTTACTGGCATTTGGTTGAAACAATTCTACATAATTTATGCTAGTAAAACCTTGATTTTAGTGCAAATATTTGCGCAATCGTTCCCGAGAACGAGGGGCAAATTGAAGCGGGGCTAGATTAGATTTTTAAATGCACTTACAACCGTAACTACAGTTGAAATTTATTAATCAATTTCTTTTATATTTTAGGCTATTTGGTACATAGGGCAAACTCTCGACCACACTAAAGCCCAAACTATCTAGGTTTTTGCTTTGTGCTACGCCCATTCTGTGATATGGCTGTTCGTACTTTGTTTTCTTACCATTAGTACCTTTTCTTGCAACGCGTTGTAGCATAGCAGCATTAGTATTTGCATTCGTGCTTTCCTGATACACATCGGCCAACCATTCCCAAATTTTACCATTAGCCTTTAGTATGGCATCGTTATTCCACGTTTGTGTATAGTTAAATAGATTATTCTTTTTTTGTACGTTTAAATGGCCACCTTTTGCTGCATATTCCCATTCGGCTTCGGTTGGCAAGCGATATTTCTTACCCGTTTCCTTACTTAGCCACTTGCAATAATTTTGCGCATCTTCCCAGGAAACATTTACCATAAGATCTTTTGCGGTGTGATTATTAGGTAAGCTTGGCATTTTTACCCCGATGTTGTAACAATATTTTTGATACTGCTTAACTGTTACCGGAGTTTTGGATATTACAAACCCCATGATACTTACCTGCCTAGGTGCATTTAAGTGAGTGGCGCTATCTACTGCTAAATTACCCATCATAAATGTACCGCCTTTTACTTTTACCATTTTAGGATACTCTTGTGCTACCGCTGTTGATATCGCTAAAAGTGACCAAAGCAGGGAGATCATTGAAAATAGCTTCACAAAGCTTAATTTAAGCTTTTTTCGAATTTTTGTTTGCTCCACTTTGCGTAGTAGTTTATTTTATCGACTAATGGTGGTATGTGCTGATTCATATATTTTATTTCGCCCAAACTGCTAGCATTAATCACAAAGCCAGCCTGCTTTACATCCATCTTATAAATTGCAGCCGATTGAACAATAAAATGAAATTGCCTAATTAGATTTTCAGTTTCATTTTTGTTTGCCTCTTTGCTCAAATATTTTTTAAACCTGCTTTCTTGCAAGACACCAATTTTAATGAGGCTATCTAGCTTTTCAATTTTATGTTTTATTGCGAACTCTTTGGCATTGATAACCTCTTTTATAGTTAACAAATAGTTTTTTATAGCCATTAAACTGTCTACATTTTTTATTGTTTGCGATTTAGCACCAAGCGCTGCGAACAACAAAACCAAAGCAAAAATTGATTTTTTAATCACACCACCTTGCCTTTTTAATTGAAACGCCTAATTTATCAAAAGCTTTAATGATATCATCTGCCAAATATTCATTTTGCTTTTCGTAAGATAAATGCAGAAAAAACAAGTCGCTATAATTTACGTCTGTTGTACCGTTTTCACTTTTACGAGAAATTTTTACGGCACTAGGCGTGGTTTCAAAAACAATATTGATATCTTTTGCTACAGCGATGATTTTGTTTAGTTCAATTTCTTGTTTTTCGACATAGGTACTATCATTGCTGCTTTGCTTCTTTCTAAATTCTAAGGTTAAAATTTTAAGATTAGTTTGCACAATTTGAATTACCTCCCCTTTTTCGTTAGTAACTGGCATGGTTAAAATGCTATCTTTAATACTGTAACCATTAACCATTTCAAACTTTTCGCCTCTGTAGTTTATGGTATCTTTCTGTGCTACTAGCTCACGCTGTAATTGTTTGTTTAACAGATTGAAAAGCTGTTTATCTTGTGAAAAAAGTTTAACAGATGAGGCACAATTAATTAATATAAAAACAGTTATACAAATTTTTAAGAAAGAGCTCGTCATTTTATAAATCTAACCCTAAAGATAACATCCAATATCTATGCTGCACCATCTTGCTGCTATCAAAATCTTGCGCAATCCATTTGCCTTCTACAGTCCCTACATTATAACCTTGAATAGCGCCTTTTTCTGAAGCTGCGTTAGCCTGTTTGTCTACCTTAAAAGATTTAAACAACGCCCCCACGCTGCCACTTAAATAAACTATACCGAACCTAAAACCTACTTTACCTTGTACAGAAGGAAATGCTGTGAATGGCATAACTGGTGCAGTATCAGAAAAATTAAAGCCCATATTGGCCTCAGGCGTAAGTTGCAGATAAATATTTTTTTGCGGCCATAAAGTTAAAGACGGACCTACCGAAATGGAGAAAACATTAATATTATCAAAGTTTGCTGATTTAGTTACGTCCCATTTACTTCCATTATCTGCTTCGAAACTATAATTTAATGTACGTGTGGGCAGTCTCATTATGTTACTCATTATGGATAAATCTAAGCTAAAAGCCTTTTCATCGTAAGAATCGGAAGTTCCTAATTGAAACCGATGATAATAAGTGCTGTTTTTAGCGTCGATAAACTGACCATAGCCGTAGGTCCAAGGCGTAGAAGTAAGGGTAGAAATTGTACTAACTACAGCCTCAGATATAGCTGTAGCTGCCAAGCCATTATCAATTTCGGTTTTCCAAGCATAGTTTAGCGGAACTTTATTGTAGCAAGTATAATTTTCGTAAGCCCTTTTTGCATCCTCCCAGCCTTGGTTGGTTCGTTTACTTCTAGCCTTAACCACTAGCTGTTCAACAATATTATATTGCCCCACACAATAAAGATAAGCCTTGTATTCTCTATCTTCCTCTTCTTTAGTTTTTACTTTTTTTACTTCTTTCTTAACTTCTACAGGTTTCTCTAACAAGTTTTTTTCTACCTCAGCTAGTTTTTTCTCTTCTTCTAATGCTTGTCTCTTTTGTGCATCCTGTTCGTTTTTTAATTTCTCATCAAGTGCTTTTTTTTCACTTTCGATGCGCTCTTTCTCTAAACGTTCTGCATCTAATCTCTCTTGTTCCTGGCGTTCTTTCTCTAGATTTTCTTTTTCGAGCCTTTGTTTCTCAATTCTTTCTTTCTCTTGCTGTATTTTTTCTTTCGCTAAACGTTCTTTTTCTAACCTTTCTCGTTCAATTTTTTCTCTTTCTTCTCTTTCTTTTTCTGAAATGTTTTCAACTTTCATCTCTACTAGGTAGGCATTACTAACCGAATTACCCGACTTAACGCAATCCTTTGTATAGATACTGCCTGTAAAACCACCATCAGCAGTTTCTTGCCCCGCTGATAAAGTGAAACTTTTGGTGCCAGATTTGTAACCGCTACATTTATCTACTACCCTATAGGTTATTGTAATTTTAAGCTTAGACTGTGTATGGTTTTTAACCACCAGATTATACTTCTGATAACTTGCTGGATCTGCATCGTTAACTAGCATTTTAGCAGAAACACCGCTATAAGTACTATTTAAAAGATAAGTTTGCTGAGCATTTACATTATAGCTTATAAATAAAATTAAGCAGAGATAAATAATTTTTTTCACGTACGTTTAGATTAAAGATTTCTACCGAAATTACGCACAACGAGAAAAGCTAAAAATACCTAAAAATAATGATTTTTACCGATCAGTTTATATATTTGAAAACCGCATATAAGTAGAATCAAAATGGAAAACGAAATCAAAATACCTGTACTGAGTGCCGAACAAATTAGGGTTTTAGGCGCTTTAATGGAGAAAGCCAAAACCACGCCAGATTATTACCCGATGACGATGAATGGTTTGGTAAGTGCTTGTAACCAGAAAACATCGAGAAAACCTGTGGTTAATTACGATGAAGAAACTATCGGTGCTGCTCTAAACTCCTTAAAAATAGGCGGACTGATTTCTACGTCTACCGGAGGTTCGAGCAGAGCTACTAAATACAAGCACAATTTTGCCATCGTTTATCCTATTTTACCTTCGGAAGTAGCAGTAATGTGTTTACTGTTTTTACGTGGGCCACAAACTCCTGGAGAAATCAACACCAACTCTGGCAGATTGTATGAGTTTGAAACATTGGAAGAAGTGAACCAAACGCTAGACAAATTAGCTGGCGAAGGTTATCTTAAACAATTACCCAAACGTCCCGGACAAAAAGAACAACGTTATGCGCATCTTTTTGCTGGCGATGTAGCGTTTATTGAAGATGATTTTGTTAAAGATGAAATGACTGGCAAATCAAATTCTGCCTTGGAAGAAAGAGTGGTAAAATTAGAAACTGAACTGGCGGAACTGAAAGAGAGTCTAGCTAAACTAATGGCCGAACTTGGCGTGGAATAGTTGTTGTGGCTTACCATTTAAAAGGCTTTTTAGACTCCATACGTATATTTTACAAATGTGCCTAACAGTTTTTTACCATATAAGAAATATAAGATAGCATAATTCAGCCTAAAATACATTTACTTATATTTCCTTAAATGCCCTATATGGTTCACATCTTTTTTACCATATAAGAAATATAAGCTACATATAAGGTAGCGTAATTCAGCCTAAAATACATTTACTTATATTTCCTTAAATGCCTTATATAGTTCACATCTTTTTTACCGAGTAAAAATAGTTGGTTCATATTTAGCTCAAAATTACTATTGCTCACTTAAATGCTTGATATAGCTAACTAATTATTTAAACCTTATAAACACTTCAATAAAGTTCTTCATATAATTCATTAACATAAGTTTTTTGGCCTTCTTTAAAGATATGAGAACAATTAAAGTTGATCATCAACCCTATCGGCAATTTCAATAACTTCATGTAAGTCATTAGTTTAGCAATATGAATTGGCTGCACCGCATCAACGGACTTAAATTCCACAATCAATGCATCTTCAACTAGTAAATCACATCTTAAATCTACATCCATGTACAAACCTTTATAGTTTACAGGAATTGTTAATTCGGATTTAAAATTGATATTTCGTAGTATTAGCTCATGCACCATACATTTATGGTACACACTTTCTAATAAACCTGGGCCTAAAGCTATGTGAACCTCGATTGCGGCGCCATTAACTTTATAAATTAAATCTGTTAGGTAGGCTCTTGTCATCTCTTTAAATTTTTACTAAGCAATATAAAGAGATAAAACCAGATTTAAGAACTAGTTAAAACAAATATAAAAAACTAACAATCAGTAAATTAAATTATTATGCATTGAAAAAGAATGATTCAATAATTATAATCTAAGCAAAATAATCAACTGCTAGTCTTTATATTTCCTTAAATATTTTATATCGTTACAGCCTAAACAAATCGCTTAATTACCCTCAGCTTATGTGTATACTTTTCTAGTTCCTTATTGTAAATCCCTTGATTATCTATAGGGTCTATGCGCACTTTACCTGCCGAATGTATAATTTGATCGTTACTTAACATCATGCCTACGTGGGTAATTTTACCTTCTTCGTTATCAAAAAAGGCCAAATCTCCCATCTTTGCTGAGGATAAAAAATCTACCAGCTGTCCTTGTTCTACTTGCTGCGAGGCATCTCTGCGTAAACTTAAACCCAACAGTTTGTAAACGGTTTGTACAAATCCAGAGCAATCTATGCCAAAAAAAGTGCGGCCGCCCCACAGGTAAGGAGAGTTTAAAAAGAACTTGGCTGTTGCTTCTACTTTTGCTTCAAACGTTGATGGATTAGGTATAAAAGGTTCAGTTTTTACTTCAAACCTATGATCTCCTAAGTAGCAGTAACCGTTTTCGTAAAATGGCAAAGTACTTCCCGGACTTAAATAGTAAACTGTGCCAGCGTCGTCAACCAAACGGTTATCGAAAGTTAATGCAGTGAGGTATTTATAGCTAGCCTCATCATTATATTGCAAAGCCGTTAGTGCTTGCAACTGTTTGTGGTCCATCCAACCTTCGTAATGATCATGTTTAGTTCTTACGAAGCACCATTTTTCTGCTTTTTCTAATACAACAACTCTATCACCAAACAATAACTGCGAAACAATTTCACTACTATCAGTAGGTTCTTTTCTAAGTGGGGCAACCGAAATTCGGCAAACGTGATATCCTTCCATATTGATTTATCAAAGGTAAAAATAAGTTAATTTTATGATAAACATCAGCAAATTTTATGTCTATGATTATAAACTTTAACACTCATTTTTTGTTAAATTAGTAGAAACAAAACAATTAAGGCCATGAATTATAAAAGAATTTTAATAGCTGTAGACAATAGCGTTTCGGCAGAAAAAGCAGCGAAAGTTGGTTATGAAATGGCTACGCTTTATGGTGCCGAGGTTGCATTGCTTAACATTGTAGAACCTGCCCCTCCTATTGCCAACCCAGATTTTGGCTTTACGCCAGCCATTATAGATCTTTACGATAATAGCGTAGAAAACAGCCACATTTTATTAAAGGAGATAGAAAATAAGTTTGGCAATAACACCCAAACCACGTACCTCTCGGTAATGGATACGGCAACCAATGGCATTTTGCAACAATCTGAAGAATGGCAGGCCGATTTAATTGTGCTTGGTACACATGGCAGAACGGGTTTGAACCATTTTTTAATGGGTAGCGTAGCCGAACACGTGGCCAGAAAATCTGCTTGTCCGGTTTTAATTGTACCCAACAAAGCAGAAGTGTAAATAATTGAGGCACATATTAGGCTAATCAGTAAAAAAAGTGGGCGAAATCCATCGTATCCACTTTTAATATTAACTTTACCTAAAAATTAAACTATTTAATAACCGAGTTTAGCCACCACTCAATCGTGTTTAGCACCTCTGGGCTTACTCCAGTTTTTAGCTTGGCGTATTCATCGGTCTTACAGGTCTCGCATTTTTGTAGCAAATGATTTACGTTTGGTAATAATTTAGTAACCACTTTTTTGTTACCACCCGCAGCAATGTAATTACGCCAATTAGCTAAATTTTCCTGGCCAGCTACCATCAAATCTTTATCGCCGTTAATGGCCAAAACAGGTACTTTAATTTGCTTCATTACCTCTTGTGCATTGTATTTGATAAAATACCTATACCATTTGCCAACCGCATGGTTAACATAGCTGTAGATTGGAAAACGAAAATGATCCCATTTTACGCCAGAAAGCTTAAACAACGAGTCGTCTACCTTTTTCCATTGGTTATAGGTTTGGTCTAATTGCTGACGCATATTAGCAGAATCTGCATATTTTAATGCAGTTTCGAACATTAACCTATTAATTTGGTTAGATCTATTTTTATCTGTTTGCGAAAGCTGCGAATGATTTACCAGGTCTTCGTTTTGTTTAATTAAAGAAGCAAAACCGTTACTAGCCAAGCCTGCTAAACTGATGATAAACTTAACGTCTACAGACTTAGCCGCCGCAATTGCACTTGCAGCACCACCTTCGCTGTGGCCAATTAAACCTATTTTATTTTTATCAATGTTGGCTTGTGCTTTTAAAAATCTAACGGCAGCCAAAGCATCATTAGCGAAATCTTCGGTTGTTGCGTACTGATATTTACCTGTAGATTTACCCACACCCCTATCATCCACCAATAAAACGGCATAACCTTTACTGGCTAAAAAAGTGGCTATCTGTTTAAAAAATGGATAGCCAGCCATTGTTCCGTTTCTATCTTGCGGATTAGTACCCGATACCATAACCATGGCCGGCACTTTACTCTTTTGATTTGGCAGATACAATGAAGCTCCTATGTGTAAACTATCGTTCTTGATCACGATGGTGCTATCTACTTTAAAAGGTGCCTGCGCAAAAGCATAAACACTTGTAAAAATTAAACCTAAAACCAAAGATAAAAGCTTATTCATTGCTTCCCTCCTTCGCCAATTCTATCATCATGCTAATTTCATCAACCAATTCTGATGGGCTGCCCATGTAACCTACTTCAGAAAAGCGTAATAAGCCATTTTTATCTAGTACCATTTTATGAGGAATTGCACTTACGCCATAGCTCTTAGAAAATTTAGCATCAGCATCAAAAAGCACATTAAAATCGAAATTATGCTCTTTTAAATAATTAGTGACATAGGCTTCGTAGTCCTTCATTTTTTCTTGCGTATCTACAAAATAGAAAACCACATCTTTATCATCTTTATACTTCTGAACAGCCATGTTCATACCTGGGAAAGCTGCTTTACAAGGAGCACACCACGATGCCCAAAAATCAAAAACAACTACTTTACCTTTTAAATCGTTTAGGGATATCATTTTTCCGTTTCGGTTGCTCTTTACTTTAAAGTCTGGAACCGTCTGCTTAATCATTGATTTTTTAACTTTTGCTGCAAGTTCTGCATCAAGTTTTACATCTTTTAAAGTAGCCAAATAAGCTTGATAGCCTTGTTCTGATTTGTTGCGGGCTACATAGCTTTTCTTCAATAGATCTAACATTACCGGACTTACCTGGTTTTTTCGCATACTACTTTCCAGTACCTTTTGCAACTCATCGGTTTTACCTAGTTTGTCTAATAAAACAGCTTGTAGCTCATTAAGTGTTGCTTTTTCAAACTGATATTTCTGTTGACACGAAGTGGCTAAATTCAATGCCGTTTCGCTTTTACCTAAATGCATTAAAATATCTGCATAGGTAGGCATATTATCGAAGTAAACGTTCATGAAACCCTCGGGCTTTTCGTCGTTAAACTGAAAAAATCGATCGGCAATTGGACGAGCATAAGTGTATGCCTCTGTAGCATTAAGTGTTTTTAAAGACACGTAAGGCACTTGTACACATTTATAAAATATAGTAGAAAGGCTTTTAAACGGAGCTTTTGCTACATACTTTTTAAAAGTTGCAGTATCTTTTTCTACCGAAGCCACAATTATAATACTGCTATACAGTCTGGCATAATCTATCCTGTTCTTTTCATCAAATGCCCTATCTGCTTTTTCTGCCGGAAAGCGTTCAAAAAAATCGATGTTTAATGGCATCACTTTTTTATAGTCACGTTCTGCGCTCATGGCTTTAAATGCAGCTAACTTTTCGGGATTTTTCTTTTTGATAGCTGGCGAATCGATATTGGCAATTACTTTAGCTACAGAATCGGCAGCAGCTTTGTTGTTTAACACCTCCGCATATATTTTCTTGATGTTTACCAGATCGCTTTCTTTAGGGTCTTCCAGGTTTTTTAAGTAGAAAATATCTTTTTCTGCTTGTTTTTTTGCTTTATCTGCATCTACATTTTTAAGTACCCTTAACCATGGGTAAACAATATTTCTTTTAGACGAAGGATGTTGCCTCACTTCTTGTTGCATCCAGTATACCACCACATCGTCGCCAATCATTTGTTTATTAGTAGTATAGTCTGTGGAAAACTCTGGTACGGTACCATTTCTTAAAAACGCCCACCCTGCATATCCGCCAGCCACATTTTTACCATTTTCGTCTGTAAGTATCCAACCGTAAGCATTACCAATATCGGTTTTTTTACCACTTTTAAATTTAAAAGCCACTAAAGCAGCATCAGCTGGTAATAGGTAATCGGCAGTCCATAAACTATCTTGTTTTATCAACTTAATTTCGTCTTTTTTCCATTGGTAATTACGAAACTGATAAACTTCTGCACTCACGTTTTTCTCATTCTTTAACAAAGTTTTTGCTGGGTTGTAGGCAACTTTTACGGTAGTTCCGGGCACAGCGGCCTTTGGTGTTAAAGAAAAAACTTCTTGCGCTCGGCTGGTATGTATTGCAAGTACCGAAATGGCACTTGCAATAAGGATACTTATTTTCATTTGTGTGTGTTATTTTAAGGATTTGGTTCTAACTCTGGGTTAAGGTTAATTAACGATTGCGCAATAGGAAACACATAACGATTGCTATTTGGTGCTAAAGTATAAGTAGTACCATTAAAAACTCTGGTATATGTTTTTTGAAAAGCAGGTTCATTTTTTAAGCGGCGCATATCCCACCAACGCAACATTCTACCAAAAAACTCTCTACGTCTTTCTTCAATTACCTTAGCAAGTGCATCTGCTGGCGAAGAGGCCGTCATAGGCACATAGTCTGCCGCCTTGAAACGTTTTTCACGCAGGCGATTTACCCATAACATGGCATTGGTAGCATCATTGTTTCTAGCATAATACTCTGCTTTAATCAGCATCATTTCTGGTACAGATGGGCCAACATTTCTGGTTTCGCCAACAAAGCGCTCTTTGTAGAAAAACCTACCCGTATAGCTAGTTGCAATGGTTGTGCCTGGCACAGTAAATAATTGATAACGTTGATCTGTGGTGCCCAACAAAGTCAACAGCTCATCACTTAACTTAAACGCTGTACCCTGATAAGCCATAGTACCACCGTTGGTAATTTTAGATAAAATAACCTCTGGGTCGGCAATGCGGCGTGGGTAGTTGGTAGAAGTTGGTGTGTAAACGGCCAAATCATTCAATGTACTTCTTAACGAAAGTGCTAAATCTGCATATCTATTTGCCTCGGCATAGTTATTCATGTACAAGTAGCAACGAGCCACCTCGGAATAAGCCGATGCCTTACTTGGCAATGTATTGTACGCTTGTGTATTAGGCAGCGCAGGAATAGCCGAAGTTAAATCATCAATAACCTGATTATAAATTTGTTGTACAGATGCACGTTTTAAACTTTGACTTACAGTTTGGGTGGTAAGTAAAGGCAAGCCTAAATCTGTACTTGCTGTTGTTGCATTGTAAGGTTTAGCATAAGCATTTACCAAAGTTAAGTAAGCATCTGCACGGTGCACTTTTGCTTCGGCTATTAAAGCTTCTTTTTCTTGTGCTGTACCATCGCTGGCTGGCAGTTCGTTAATAATGGTGTTGCAGTTTAATATTACCGCATAAGAAGCGTTCCAATTCAAATCGTTCTCATTAGTACCACCAGCCACATAAAATACGGGCTGCCAAGTGTAACTGGCTACATAATAGTAGTAAAACGAGCTCCCAGATAAAGATGCTACTTGTGTGGCATCGGTAATGTTGATATCATCTGAAGCGAAATCGAATAAATTTGGGTTGGTTTCGAAACCAGACGTATTGTTAAGTAAATAACGGTAATTAATGGTTTGATTAGGCACCAAATTACCCTGTGTTTTGATATCTACAAATTTTTGGCAACCTGCAAAGACCAATGCAGCTGCTGTAAAAACGATAGCTTTATAATTGATTTTCATGATCTTTAAAAATTTAGGTTAAGAGAAAAATTATACGAAACAGTTGCTGGCAAACCAAGTGTAGTGCTCGAAAGATTTGGCAACACATCTGGATCTAAGCCTTCTTTGTTCGCTGTCCAAATTAGGCCTAGGTTACGCACATTAAATGCAAAAGTTGCGCCCTTAATTTTGCTAGTTATTTTCTCTGTAGGAATTTTGTAACTTAAAGAAAGTTCTCTTAGGCGCACATAATCTCCTTTTAGCACGTTAACATCTGATTGTTGGTAGCGCAATAAACTTGTAGCGGCAAAAGTTCCGGCCATTCCTGGTACATTGGTGGTAGCCTCGTCTCCCGCTTTTTGCCATCTTTTAGCAACATCTTCATGCAAATCGTAACGTACACCTAACCTAGAGCTAGAATAGCTACTTACTGTTGGTTTTAAGAATACACTACCAAATTGATAGCTTGCCACCGCCATTAGCGTAAAATCTTTGTACCTTAGACTTTGTACAAAACTTCCGAAATGGCTAGGTGTACTTCTGCCTACATATTTTAGTGCTGCTACGTTGGTTACATTTTGGTTAGCACTCAGTTTATTCCCTTTCTCATCGTAAACCAAAGTTAAACCCGCCGCATCTAAGCCTGCGTTACGATACACAAAAACCTTATCACTAGGATATCCAGCTAACAAAGAGCCGTAAACCGGATTAGCATAGAAACTTGATGAAGGAATAAACCGTGTATCATCAATGTTATTGGTATTATAAGCGTAGTTTACTCTCGAGGTAACCTCCCAATCTTTATTGGTTAGCAATACTGCATTTAAAGCGGCATCAACCCCTTTGCCTGTCATTGTGGTTGAGTTTCTGCTAAGGTTAGTTACACCATAAGTTCCGTTGATAGGAAATTCGTATACCAAATCTTTCCCATTTTTACGATACACATCTACCGAACCAGATAACCTGTTATTTAAAAAACCGAAATCTAAAGCTAGGTTGCTTACATAGGTTTTCTCCCATCTTAATTCTGGATTTGCCGGTGCAATAATACTTGCACTTGGCAAACCAGTAACCAAATCAGCAGGACTTACCGAAATCCATGTAAATGGATACATGGTGGTAGAAATATTCCCATTAACACCATAAGTAGCACGTAAACTTAAGTTTGATACCCAACTTACATTTTTAAGGAAGGTTTCTTTATGTGCATCCCATTTAGCACCAAACGAGTATAAAGGCGTTGCTCGGTAACTACGGTCTAAACCAAAGTTGTTATAATCATCGTATCTTACACTTGCAGATAAAGTATATTTTGTTTTGTAAGTATAGGCGGCATTGCTGTAATAAGATAAAAACCTACGTTTTTTGTCTTGCAATGTTGGGTAAGAACCACTTAAAGAAGAGCTATATCCTGCAATTGTAGCATAAGGAGTATTAAAATCTACTGGTCTAGAAAGGCCTGTACCCATGTTGTAGCCGTATAGCGTTCCTGTGGTTTGGCCTGCATTGGTTTCCCTAATTTCGCTACCCGCAATAGCCGTTAGCTGATGGTCTTTACCAAACGTACGATCGTAATTTAATTGCCCTCTAACGGTATAATTGTTGGCCGTAGTGTTTTGTGAATTTAATATACCTGCACCCTTTGGCAAGCCTAAGCTATTTGTTGCATTACCAGTTGTAGGAACTGGCGTATAACCGTTTACAAAATCACGATAGTAAAAGCTTTTTTCGTTGTAAAACCTGCGGGCATTGCTAAAACCAAATTCGTTGGCGTAATAGGCATTAGCGGTTAAGCCTTTAAAAACAGGTACACTTAAATTAACGTTAACACTATAATTGTTATCCTTTTGTGTATTATCTGCATTTTCAATCTCATCTATAGCATTATAGCCCCAGTTTAAAAATCCTTTCGGATATAATGTGTTTACCCAACCTTCGTAATATTTTCTAGAATAAGAAACCCTATTCCCATTATCATCAACCAGTTGGTTATAAGGCATAAATGTAGTTGCAGCAGGACTATACAAACTATTTAAACTGGTACCATTATTTTGATATTTCAAAAAAGCTCCTTTAACATTTGTGGATAGCGTTGCTACTTTGAATAACTTGAAAGTATTGTTTAGCGTAACGGTTAGCCTTTTACCATTGTTGCCTATAGCGTAAGGGTTCTCTTCTGCGTAAGAAGCCGAATAAAAATAATTTGAATAATTGTTACCACCACTTACCGAAAAATTATAAGTCTGGTTGTTAGATGGACGTAACAAGTAATCTTCTACCTGTCCTCGGCTATCTATGGCTGCATAACGTGCAATGGCCGCATCATAATCGCTTTGTGTAATAGTGCCTGCCCTTAGCTTAAACGTTAAATCTGTTACCGCGGCAACGGGCTGCCCTAAAGCGGTAGTATTGCTTGGTGCAATAACCAAATTTTTATTCACTAATTCTTGCTCAAATGCGATGGTTTGTGCAGCGCTCATGATAGGCAATTCGCTTAAATTTGGATGATTTGAAACCCCTGCATTTATAGAAAAATTAATTGATGGAGCCTGATTGTTTTTACCTCTTTTAGTGGTAATTACCATTACACCATTGGCAGCTCTTACACCCCATATAGAAGCTGCCGCAGCGTCTTTCAAGAAAGTCACATTTTCAACATCGTCTGGGTTGATGGTAGATATATCGTTTTCGGAAATAGCTCCATCAATAACCACCAACGGGAAGCTTTCTCCTCGTAAAGAGCTTCTACCACGGATAGCCATATTATAATCACTTGATCCTCTGCTTCGTGTACCGCTATTGATGCTCGTCATCGTGTTGCCATAAACAAAACTGTTATCGCCAGAATTTAAGGTTATCTTAACCCCTGGTATCATAGTTTCCAAACGGTAAAGCAAATTAGGAACTGGCACTTTTTCTATCTCTTTTGCGGTAACCACTGTTGCCGCTCCGGTAGCTCTTTCTTTCGATATTTTTTGGTAACCTGTAGCCACCACATTTACTTCCTCTAATTGGTTTAAAGCTGGTTTTAACACAAACCTTAAACTCTTGGTATTGGCATTTATTTTTTGAGATGCTGGTTCGTAGCCAATGTAAAACACGCTTGCTTCGGTAGCACTTGGTGTTACAAACATCGAGAAATCGCCGGTTGAATTGGTAATGTAGGTTTGGTTAGACGAATTGGTTTTTACCGTTGCGCCAGGCATTGGGTTACCACTTTCATCTACCACTTTACCGGTAATGTAAGTCTCGTTGGTTTTGCTGGCACCTGGTTCAATGGTAATAGAAACATTGGTTTTGTTGGTATCTCTAGTTACGATGGTGTAATTGCCTTCGCTAACATATAAAAACAGTAAGTTATTTTGATAAAGTGCATTTTTTAACGCCTCTTCTAGATTTCGGGCATTAGTAAAATCACTTTTTAGTACAGTTTTACCTTGTACAATGCTATGTTCGTAAGCAAATTTAGCATTATACTTTTTGGCAATTTGTTCTAATGCATCAGCTACTGGTATTCTAGTTTGTTGTGCCAAGGCACTCACAAAAATAGAAACACACATCAGCAAAAGCACAGCCCCTTTTTTAAGGGTACGTGATAGTTGTTTCATGAAGTTGTTTAGGTTAGTTTGGGGTTAGTTAATTATTGGTTGCTCATCGTTTTTCGAGGTAAATATTTTTTCCTTCTTGTTTTACGTTTACGTTTAAAATATTTTTAAGTACAAAGAGCATCGTTTCTTTACTATCGGTAGCAATAGTTCCGTCTATTCGTTTATTTGCCATAGCCGTATCTGGAAGTATTACCTTATAGCCATACAAATTCTCAAATTCGGCAATCACATCGGCTATGCGGGTTTGTGTCATCAAGATCTTATGGCTGGTCCACGATAGCTGTGGCGCAAAACTTTTTGGTTGGTTTACCACGAACCTATCATTAGTGCCTAGCCTGGCCAAATCACCAGGTTTCAATATTTTTTCTTGGCCGCTGCCAATTGCTTTTACACTTACCTTACCGTTAACCAAGGTTACCTGATGCATATTTGGCCTTGCTTTTAGGTTAAAGATGGTTCCTAAAACCTCAACCCTTAATTTATTACTCTCGGCAATAAAACGCTCGCCTCTTTTAACATTTGCTGTATTTTGATTAAGGTGTTTTACTTCAAAGTAGGCCTCGCCATCAACACTTACATAACGATTTGTATTCCAATTAAATGCCCTAGCATAGCTGATAGATGAATTGGCATTTAAGCGAACTTTTGAACCATCGGGCAGGGCTACCATTTTTTGCTCGCCATATTTGGTAGTAATGGTAACATTTGAAGAGAAATACCAACCACCATAGGCAAAGAAAGCCAAGCAAGCGGCCACCCCACCCAACCAAAAGTTACGCAACTTAACCATTCTTGTTTTGCGTTTATTTTGTGTAATACTTGTTTCGATAGTGTTCCATAAACTATCGGTTAAATCTATCGGAATGGCTACAGGAACCGCACTTAAAATAACGCCAAGTTGTATTTTTGCTTCGTCAAATTCTCTCTGTTTTTCGCTATGTTGCGCTAGCACACCATTCCAAAATTGTACATCGGCATCTCGCTGATATTTCACATAACGAATAAAATCGTTATCCTCAAGAAAATCTTCGATGGCATAATTAAGGTAATTTTTCACTTGCATGCTTAGGCTATTTATTATACAAAACAACCGACGCTAAAAAATTACCCCATGAGATTAGATTTTTTTTAAAGAAAATTAAAAGCCCATTAAAATTGATGGGAGTTTTGGCTTGTAGTAAATATTTAAGAATACTTTAATAGCATTTATTAGGCGACCATTAAAGATAACAAATTGAGATTTTAAAAACTTCTCCTAACATATTTAACACGTTAAAACTAGGCTTTTGAAATAACTTCATAAAATGATGCTACATTTCTATTAAACACAAGGCTTCATTTTTGTACACTTTAAAGGTAACAACGAGTTAAAACGTTACATTCTTTTTTTAAACCTTTAGCGCACTATTGATTTCTTTACATTTAAAATCATTTTACTATTGGCATAAAGGTTTTGAAATTGTAGATTTGGGCAAATTTTTAATCAAATAAACCATAAGCTCATTCTATAACCCAGAATGAACTATTTGGCCGATAAAAGAAAAAAATCATAATCAAATGAATATCCACGAATATCAAGGTAAACAAATTCTAAAGAGTTTTGGCGTTGCTATACAAGAAGGCATTGTTGCAGATACAGTTGACCAAGCTGTTGAGGCCGCTAAACAAATGAAAACTGACTTTAACTCTGACTGGGTTGTGATTAAAGCGCAAATCCACGCTGGAGGTAGAGGTAAAGGTGGCGGCGTTAAGTTGGCCAAAAATTTGGATGAGGTAAAGCAAAGAGCTACCGATATTTTGGGAATGCAGTTGGTTACGCCACAAACTGGTGCTGAGGGCAAAAAAGTAAACAAAATCTTGGTTGCTCAGGATGTTTACTATCCAGGCCCAACAGAAACTAAAGAGTTTTACGTGAGTGTACTTTTAGACCGTGCTGCTGGCAAAAACATTATCATGTACAGTACCGAAGGCGGTATGGATATTGAAGAAGTTGCAGAACACACACCACACCTGATTTTTAAAGAAACCATTGATCCTAAAGTAGGTTTACAAGGTTTCCAAGCCCGTAAAATTGCTTTTAACTTAGGTTTAAGTGGTGCTGCACACAAAGAAATGGTAAAGTTTGTTTCTGCTTTGTATAAAGCTTACGACTCTACAGACTCGTCAATGTTTGAAATTAACCCAGTATTAAAAACTAGCGATGATAAAATTATTGCGGTTGATGCTAAGGTTGATTTAGATGAAAACGCATTGTATCGTCATCCAGATTATGCAGCAATGCGTGATAAATTAGAAGAAGACCCAACAGATGTTGAAGCTAGCGAAAGCAACCTTAACTATGTTAAATTAGATGGTAACGTTGGTTGTATGGTTAACGGTGCTGGTTTGGCAATGGCTACAATGGATATTATTAAGCTTGCTGGTGGCGAGCCTGCTAACTTCTTAGACGTAGGCGGAACTGCTAACGCTACTACAGTGAAAGCTGGTTTCAATATCATCTTGAAAGACCCTAATGTTAAGGCAATTTTGATTAACATTTTTGGTGGTATTGTACGCTGCGACAGAGTTGCACAAGGTGTAATTGATGCTTACCAAGAAATTGGCGACATTAGAGTGCCAATCATTGTTCGTTTACAAGGAACTAACGCTGAAGAAGCTAAAAAACTAATTGACGAATCTGGCCTAAAAGTTTACTCAGCAATTTTATTAAAAGAAGCTGCAGATTTAGTAGAAGAAGTGCTAGCTAAGTAGCTTAAAAGCTTTTAGACATAAAAGTTCGAAAGACCTATATTACAAAAGCCAGTTGATCATCATCAACTGGCTTTTTTGTTTTAAATCAGAAAAGAACAAACCAATCCTCTACATTGCTACAACTTATCTAAACGGAAATATCCTAAATGTATATCGTCTTGAATTAAATTGGCGGCTGGTGTTATTTTAATGGCGTAACCTTGGTGGGCATTTTGCCTCCAAATATCCTCTATCCTATGGATGTCATCTACATCTATTCCATATTTCTCATCAATGTGTGCATTGGCTCCTTTAACCCCGTTTATGCTGGCCGATTTAAAGAACGCAGCTTTTTTGGCTAGATGGGTGGCTTCTGCCTTATCTCTACACACAGATAGTTGTGTATAGTGCTGTTCTTCTAACCTACCCGCAGTGTATCCACCTAAGTTAATAAAAAACAAATGATGCTCCTTGGGTAATCTTTGTTCCGTTTTTGGAACTATTTCTACCCTAAATTTATCTACAACATTCACTTCACGCCATCCGTCTATATGTAAACTTTTGCCTGCTTCTGGCCAAAATGCCCGCAAATCTGGAACCAGATCAGCCAAAGAATGAGCCACACCAAAGAAAAAATCATGTTGCTCTACATTACGGCTTTCGGCTTTAGAACCTAAAAGCACCATATATAGTTTCGGTTTAAGCTGCACTTCTGTCATCTTATAAATAATTAAAACTACTCTTTAAGCCAACATTGTTAAACTCTTGGCGATTTGCGTAGCCGCTGTTTCGCAAAAATCTAAACCAGAATAATCGGGATTATAACCACCAATAAATGGAACTGCCATTACGTAAATTCGGGGATTTAATGCTAAATACTGATCTACCACTTGGAAATGGTCATTAATGGCCAATCCTGGTACTTTAAGATAATATTTACCATCTACACCCATTTCAATATCTCGGTTTTCTTCCATTAAGTTATTCGATAATGCTTGCACCCTAAATTGTAACTTTGCCGGGGCAATAGTTCCTCTTTCCTTAAGCCCTGGAAATGGTATATCATCAAAAGAAAGATGTGGCTGACCGATACAATCTACAAACGTATCATATTCTACCATTTTTTCTTCTCCCTGCTCGTTGGTATAATGATAGGTAATCCCTCCTTCTAATTTTGGCACCACCTTACTTTCTGCACCCACAGCAATCAAATCTAATACCCCTGCGCTATGCAAAGCCAATAGCTCTTCTGCCGAGCTTTGTGGCACAAAAGCAATAAGCAGAGAAATAAGTGGCATTAACTTTTTCTTTAGCCTTAACATATCTTCAGCAGAAAAATATTTTGCCGGATAATTAAGTGTGTAGCTCAATGCACACAACAATTCCTTCCAATAAACGCTTTGCCTACGGCGAATAGATTGGGCTGCCTCTCTATACTCTGCCCTAAATAACTGAAAAGCATCCAGACGCTCCCTAAGTTCCATTACCTCATCTACAAAATCTTCCATAGACAAATCCTTTATTTTCTCATAGAAAGCGGGATCTTGCTGCGACAAAGGTTTCAGGAATTTTTCTTCGAAGGCCAAATCTAAAAGAACAAAACCCTCATTTGCTTTTCTAATGATGTTAATCTCATCTGGAGTGAAAAGGCTTTCTTTACCTAAAATAGATTCTTCTAAATGAAAGCGTACTCCTGGCAGTAGACCTTCTCTAGAATGTAACACTATCTTAAACTTCGATTTTTGATCTTTAAGTTCGTACTGTAACATGCCTTGTTCCGAAATTTGGTAATTGCCATGCGCTCGTGCAAGTGTACGTATGGCATCTATTGCCGTTAACGAGGCACCACGTATAGCCACAGGATGGTTTAAAGTTTGTTTTATTTTAGCCGGAGGATAAGGCGAATCGTAATAACCTTTAACCTTGCCTTCGTGGTGTTTAGGCCACAAATGTCCACTGCAAAGCACCACATGATCGAAAGTAAAACTAGATTTATCGGCTAGCACTACAGTTACGTTTTTGGCAGCAGGTTGGTCTAAAATATCTACCACTTTGCTGTTATAAGAAATTTGTAAATCTATACCGTTACTTATCGCTTTTTTAGCAATTAAAGCAAATTGATCTGTAAGGTATTCTCCAAAGAGTAGCCGCGGCAATACCTTATAATTGTGAAAATGCGATAAATCAATTTTAAAACGTGCTAATGTATGCGGATGTACTTGCTGTATCCACTCGCCAATAGATTGCGCTAATTCTGGAATTTCATTAGCCGAAACATTGGTAACGTGCTCATCGTTGGCACCACTTGCACTATAGGGCATTCCTGCACCGAGTTGCTTACCTTTTTCAAAAACCGTTACACTTACACCATTTAAACCTGCATCTATTATCTTTTTTAGCATAAAAAGACCACTAGGGCCACCACCAACAATGGCAATTTGCTTTTCGGTTAGGTTATTATTTTTTTTCATTTAGATTGCGTTAAAGAACAGACATTTTTACTATTTCCTTTATTAGAACGTCTTATGCCATTTATTTTGATTTTAACAGTAGCCACAGCCACCCGCAATACACAATCAACTCATTAGAGGTAATGTGTTATCTGCATTCATTTTATTAATTTTTGTAATTGATTTTAATTTAGAACAAAAAATCTTGAGGTTCGCTCTGGGATTACAACAACATCGCTCTTAATTTTGTTTGGATAATAGCGACAAACTGATTAGCAGCACTCGGTAAGGCAGCAATCAAAACCTTCAAAAACAACCTGATAGTTAGATAGTTAAAGTGTGATTGGTTGTATTTAAATAGTCTATTACGATTTTTAACCACCCCGCCTTTCAGGTACCCCTCCAAGGGAGGGGAATGTAGATTGCAATTTCCCTCTTTTAGAGGGGTGGTCGAAGACCGGGGTGTTGTTGGGCAACAAATATTAATCGAACTCAGATAAATAGTAATTAATAGCACGAAAAATAGCAGGCTCTTATGCAAGTAAGATAAAAAAACCTCTATTATTTTTAGGATTTGACGTTTTTAGCAGTTCATTCAAATTTAATCGGAACGTTTCTAAACTGTAATCTGTTTAGGTAAATCAATTCTGTTGACTTAGTTTTGCCGCACACAAACAAAATATCATGTCTAAAACAAAACTTACCATTAACAATAACGGTTCGGTTAAAATAGAGGGAGATTTCGAAATTGTAGATAGAAACGGGAACGTTTATGGTTTACAAGGAAGAGAAGTTCTTTCGATTTGCCGCTGTGGCCTTTCTAAAAACAAACCTTTTTGCGATGGCTCGCACAATGGCCATTTTGAACATGAGGCAATTGCCTTTGATTTGCCTCCTAAAAAAGTTTAATAAAGTAACAGCAGCCTTGCCACAGCGCAGGGCTTTTTAATTCAAAAAGCCTTTCTGCGATTAACAGAAAGGCTTCTTAAGTTTAATCTATTTCATTAGGCTAAATTCTAAAGCCTGATATCTCGACAATAATCTGATTGCTGCTTTAATTGCTCGAAAGCTATATTCACACAGCGCTACAAAGCAGATAGCTCGTTATAACACGCTCGATAACCAACAAGCTCTTTGGTATTGCTCTCGTACATAAAAGGGCCTTTGTAATTGATAGTTTGCAAAGCTTTAAAAATGGCTTTCCAATCATTTTCTCCTTTACCATCGCATGGGAAGTAATGTCTTTCTGCCTTACCATCGCCATCGGCTACGTGTAGTGTTTTTACCCTACTACCTAAAGCTAATAATAGTTGCTCTGGTTTAGCAATGTGATTGAGGTCTACCGCCGCATAAACATCATCGGGCAACAGCTTAAATATCGAAAGGCACTCCTCTACTGTTCTTAACAATGGCCTTTCTTGGTTTCCTTTGCTTACCAATAATGCAGGCCCCAGCATATTTTCTACCACCATTACAGCTTTAATTGCCTTTACAGCTTTATTTAGTTCTTGTACTGATTTTACCAATTGCTGGATACGCATTTCCCTTTGGTTTAGCGCCAAATAATAGCTAGGATGAAATAAAATTACCTTAGGCTTTAAAATGGCCACATACTTTAACACTTGTTGATGAAATGCAATTACTTTTTGTCGACGAGCTCCCTCTAAAAAGGAAATATCAATTTCTTTGCCATAAGGCATGTGGATTGACCAAATTTCTACACCCGTTTCATTAGCGGCCTGTTTAATCTCCCGCATTTTCTTCATCATATCGGCCTCGGGCAAAGTAAACGTTAGCGAATCTTTGTTGATGTAGGCGGTAAGCCCCGTTTCTATACAATCAATGCCGGCATCGCTAATTTGTTGCAGTTTCTTTTTAGTGAGTGCGTTTGCGCCGATAGAAAACCCAATTTTATGCTTGTTTTGCGCAAAAGCCGAAAACGAAAACAACAATACTCCAATAAGGGTAAAGATTTGAAGCTTATATTTTTTAAAATTACACATTGGTTAAAGATTATAAAGGTTTACTACTTAATAAACAAGGCTGTTTCTACTTGGCGCTGTCCGTAGTGATCAAACTTTTTGTTATCTGTTGGATAGTTTACAATCCCGTTGGGCACTTGTCCTTTAATCCACATCATGGTAGAGCCGCCGCCATCAATGTTCATGGCCGATTTTGGATTGAAATAGCGCACCAAGAACTGCGTTAGCTCTTTGGCCGACATCCCTTTGGCTGCTGCATTTCTACCATCAACGGTAATTAAGAGCAACTTCCCTGTTTTGGTAACCGCAACAGCTGTACGCGGATGGCGAACGCCTTGGTGCTTCAAGTAATGCTCGTAATGCAGTTTTTTAAGATCTAATTTTAAGCCGCTGGTATCGGCAAAGCTTAAACCTACGGGTTTGTAATCAGCAATTAGCATTGGTGCACCGGTAATAATGTTTTCTGACTTTACCGAAGCAAAATTTTCTGGAGAGAATTGGATATCAAATTGCGTTCCTTCGTTGTTAAAAGTCATCATGCCTTGATGTTTCCACCAATAGATACTAGATTTTGGCACTTTAACCTGCTGTAAATCTTTTCCTTTTAAACGCAAGTGCATATAATCTGCCGAGTCTTTCTTCTCTATAAAATAAGTGGCGTTTATGCCAGCAAGTGCACCAGGAATTTTACTAGCAAAAACCGAAAGCGAATCTTTCTCTTTTTCGTAAGCTAACACTGCATTACCAAGTTTGGCTTTTGGATTAAAACTAACCACATTCACATTTTGGTAGGCAAATTCTGGATTAGTTGTAGAAGAATACTGGTACCAAATTACGTCTTTTCTCAATGTATCTATCTTCCAATCTGCTTTTTCTAACAAATCTACTTCAGAATTATTTTTACCATAACCTTGCTGATAAGTTTTACATGAACCTAGCGCAAAAGCCATTAGCGCAGCGGCTAAGCCAATTTTTAATTTTTGCATTTTTATTAAAGTTTAATATCAACCACTTTATTACTTTTTCTACTCTTTTCGGCCATAAAGCCCATTACGTGGCTTTCAATAGAAACGCTAATATCCGAAGAAAGTAAGCTAGGATTTTGTGTAGCCACCGCTTGTACAAAGTCTTTTACCATCAGCATATCGCCACCGCCATGGCCTGCATTTTTATAACCCTCTACATCTACTGCCTTAGGTACAAAAGTAGTTTTCTTCCCCGTTTTAAAGTCGGTGTAAACCAGTTCGTCCATATCTCCTACCAAATCGCCCATGGCGCCCATTACACGGGTTCTACGCCCAGCATAAGAAGTAAATGCCTCCATTGACAAGCTTGCAGTAACTCCATCAGCAAATTGAATACTCGTTACGTAGTGATCTGGTTGGTCATTATCCATTTTATAGACACAACGGCCATAATTACTGGTTTTCAGCTTATCTAAAATCAACTTACCTTGCTCCTCTTTACTGATGTTTTTAAGTGGAATATCCAAGTAGCTTAGTCTTTTTCGCTCGTCATGATAATGCCTTATTGCCGAGTATGGGCACTCTTTTTCAACTGCACAGCCGTCAGTACATCTTGCCGTACTACCTTTTGGTGCATTTTCGCTACAGAACCACTTTAGGTTACCCATAGCCACAATGCGCTGGCTAGGCTTATCAATTACCCATCTTACAATATCCAAATCGTGGCAAGATTTTGCTAAAATAATAGGTGTAGTGGTTTTAGAGTTATGCCAATTTCCACGCACGTAAGAATGCGCCATGTGCAAATGCTCAATAGGCTCTAGGTGTTGTACACTTACCACTTCGCCTATGGCACCTTTGGTAATTAATTCTCTCATTTTAACAAAATATGGCGCATATCTTAGTACATGACAAACCGCCACAATACGACCAGTCTTTTTAGCCATTGCCAAAATTGCCCTACATTCTTTTTCGGTTGGTGCTATTGGTTTTTCTAGCAGCACATCGTAGCCCATTTCTAGGGCTTTCATGCAGGGAGCAAAATGCAGATTGTCTGGTGTTGATATAATTACTGCATCGGCAAATTTTGGTCGCTCAAAAACCTCTTCCCAAGTATTAAATCTATTTTGAGGTTCTATTTTATGTTGGGTTGCGTACTTTTCATTTCGGTACTGATCTGGCTCTGCTACACCAATAATTTTCATTTCATCGGGATTATTTGCAGCGTAAGTACCATATACAGTACCGCGGTTTCCGCCACCAATAGTAACCACCGTTATGGCTTTCTCAATAGGCTCGTATTTCTTGGCAGTGCCAATATCAAACACAAATTTGTCGTCTGCTAATTGACCTATTACCTTGGCAGTAATCATGCTAGACCCTAAAGTGATGCTTAAAGTCTTTAATAAATTTCTTCTGTTCATGCTTTAATATTTATCAATGCTTGGCGATTATTTTTTACTTCAACAGCCAATTTTAATCCTTAGAAAATTAGTTTTTAACGCAAATTGCCCAGCCATTGGCCACCTTTCTAGGGCTGCCATCAGAAGGTTTATTTTGCACTTCGGTTTTTGGGAGGTTAACTACAAAAGTAGAAGAACCGCCCCCATCTAAATTAATGGCTTCTTTTACCTCTAATGCCGTCATTATTTCGGTTAATTGTGCCAATGTTAATCCATTAGCATAATTTGGGCTGCGTCCATCGGCTACTAAAAAATAAACTAAATTAGTTGCCGTAAAGCCTACTGCCGTACGTGGATGTATGCTAACATCTGTTTGTTTGATGGGCAAACCTTGCTTAACTAATCGGTGGTAGCCTCCAAGTGCATCGAAAATGGTAGTTTTTTGTTGGGCAAATATCGAATAATCGCCAATTAGTGGTTTTCCGCTTTGCGTTAGCCCAAAGTAACTTCTAATTTCGGGCAAGATGGTTCTTACCGCATTTCCGTTGAGGTAAACAATGCTTCGAGGCTCGCCGGTAGTGGTGTTAAAAAAATCGGAGTTTACGGCACCTACTATTTTTAGTCCTGCAAATGTGTTGGTATTTATCATATCTGGCACACTTTGCATGGCGTATTTGGTGCTTCCGTTAGGGGTTAAGGGTTTTAAAACCAGTTGTTTTTGGTTTAAATCAACCTTGAAGAAAAACAGCACCATTGGCAAATCTTTTTGATCTACATAAGCCAACTTTATTGCCGTAACTCCTTTTACCAACTCATTTTCTTGAAAAAGAACTACCCTCCCGATAAGGGTAGTCTTTTTAATGAGAACGGATTTAATTGTGTTTTCTTCGGTAACAACCGGATTGATTACTGGATTTTGCTGGCTGGGTTGGTTTACAACATCGTGCTTGCAAGCAAACAGTAAAAATAAAGTAGCCAGTAGCCAATGCTGCTGTTTAATTTGCCTCATTTAATTTTGGATAAAAATTTTGACGGCTTCTTTTTCTTTGTGCGTAGCCACTAGCAACACATGTACTCCGTTTTGCAAATTTGCTGGAAGTACAACTTGGTTACTACCTGCTTCGAAAAATGTGTTGGCACTGGCCAATAATTTACCAGTAATGTCATAAACAGTTATTTTTGCATCGCCTTTGGCAAAACCATTTACGTTAATGGTAAGCAACTGCGATTTGTAGTTGGCCCAAACTTTTGTTGTTTCGGTTAAGGTAAAATCTACAGCAATTACCTTAGATAAGGTTGTTTTACCATCGAAATCTACTTGCTTTAGTTGATAATAGTTACTGCCTAGGTTTGGCTTACCATCTGTTGTTATATAATTACGAATAACATTGCTATTGCCTACCCCATTTACACGAGCTAAATTGTTCCAGTTGCTGCCGTCAATAGATTTTAGCACTTCGAAGTGGCTATTGTTTTGCTCTGAAGCCGTTGCCCACCATAGAACTACCGTATTATTTGTTTTTTTTGCTTCAAACTTGGTAAGTTCTACTGGTAAAGGATCAATATAAGTAGCCGTGCCAGTGATGAACAAAGCATCATCGAAACCATTTCTAGACCTACCTATAGCGAAAGTACCACTACCCACACCAGCGGTAAAACCCCAAACGTATAATCTAAAAGTAACTTCTTGATTGCTTTGTAGCTGCTGCAATTCGGTTACGGTTGCTAAATCTATCGTTGGTTGGTCTATTCCTTCGGTATAGTTATTTACAAATTCATCATCAGTAGTGCCTAATGCGGTAAAGTTGGTACCATCTAAACTGTACATCCACCTAAAAGCAGATTTTGTCCCCCCATTGGCACTTCTTCTCATTCGGGCATACAGTTTAGTTAAATCTAGTTTGTAATTGGCTTTCGGTTTTAACTTAAATTCTAGGTAACTATTGCCATCAATTGCCGCTTGTTTATCTGGCGTTAACACTTCTGGTACCGATGAAAAACCTCTTACCAAATCGTATTTCTTTAAACCTGCACCGCGGGCAATGGCAGTATTTTCTACGCCAACCGTAGTATTAGCCGCATAAGAAAGCTCGTTACCCGCCGAATTGCTGCCGCTGTTAGAAGTAGCAAATTGCCAAGCTAACATTACTTTCTCAGCTGGTTTCGTCTTCGGCAACATCGCCGTTTAACACAACGCTATTGCTGTTATTTACCCCATAAGGCCCTAAACCAAAAGTAGATGTTGACGTAGTGGCTCCCCAAAAGTACAGGCGTAAATACACTTTTTTACCAAAGGGGATATTTTGTAAGGCTGCAACCTGCGACAAATCAACAGGAGCTTGTTGAAAACCTGCATTTAGCGTAGGTCCGTTGGTAAAAGTAATATCGGTAGTAGTGATTGCCTGAGGTTCGCCTTTAACGCCATTTTCTTCTACTACGTACATCCAAGCGCCAGTTTTTGGTGCCGCAGTAGATGATCTTCTTACTACGTAATCTAAGCTATTTAAAGAAACTTTCTTACCTGGCTTGGTGCTTAGGTCAAATTCAAAATAGTCTTCGTTTGCCATAGCCATAGCTTTAGTGGTACTCATGGTGGCATTTTTAGCCACATCTTTCACAGCACCCAAGCCTTTTGATAAACCATTAGCTCTAAAACCTGTTCCTCTAAGTAAAGTGGCATTAAATAAACCACCTGTGGTATGCGTAGATAAGAAACTTGCCTCAGAACCTGATGTATTTAAAGTGTTGAAATTCCAAGCGAGCAGTTGTAACGTTGGTGTAATGGAATTGAATGAATTGAAGTAAGTATCGTAAGCATTAAATAACGGAGAATTGAGTAAGGTAACTAAAACTTCGTTGTTGGTTTTTAATGCGGCATCCGTATAATTATGCGATCCGGTAAGGATAACTTTGGCATTCGCTTGTCCGTTCCAAGTACCTTCAATGAGCATCATTTTGGCATGAATATTAAATACCGCCTGCCCATCTGTAGATAGATTAAAGATACGTACAGTGGCACCTAAAGTTTTCAACTGGTTAAGTTTAGCTTTGGTTTGTGTACCGGCAGCATCTTTGGCGTAAACCTCAATAGTAGCACCTTGGTTACGTAGAGCAATTAATTTATCTACAATAGCTGGACGTGAGTCTGTCCAATCTGACATAGCTATCCTAACTTTTGCATTGGCCACATCAGTAATGGCATTTAAGCTTTCAAGAATATTATCAACCCCATCGTGTGTGCCTGCTACAATGCGAGGAAAAAAAGCCAATTTAGTATTGATTGCAGCAAAATCATGTGCGGTGTATACAAAATTAACACGCATTCCTGAAGCTGCATTTTGTTTCATTACATTCCAATTCGCTAAAAAAGCCTGATAAATATCCGCTTCATTAAAAACCAGCGCATCCTGAATTTTACCCATATCAGAATTGGTAAAGTTATGCGAGGTTTGGAAAGTAACATTGCTAACTAAGCCTGAGGTGGTAGTTACCCCCGAAAACAAGGCTTGCTTATGGTGGTTAATGGCGTTTGGACTAACGTCGTTGGTTGTAACTACAATTTCTGAGTTTGGCAAATTTGTTTGTAACCAAGGCAGAGAGCTGGCATTGGTTATTTGCGGATCTGAACGGCTCATATCTACAATAATATGTAGGTTTACCCCTCTAGCCTCCGCATTTTTCAACGCATCCATTAAAGGTTGGTAATTAATCATATAGATAGAGATATGAATACTTTGACCAGCAGGCGTGTTATCTACCAAGGCAACTAACCTGTTCATGATGGTGTTAGACGAACCACCCTTAGCAATGGTCTGCATATCGGTAAACAACACTTCTGGGAAGGAAATATTTACTTGTGCAGCGCTTTTCATACCAAAGAGTATGAGCAGAGTAAACAGGAACAACCTGTTTAATTTCAGTAAAAGTTTTTTCATATATGTTTATTTTTTGGTTTAAGACTATTAGTTTTTTACAACACCAATTGGGTGGTGCTTAAAGATTTAATTTTGTTTTTTTTGACAAAGCGATGGCTTTGCCTTAAATTAAGGATGAAAGTATTTGTTGACAATTTTAATTACTAGCGGCTAAAATAAATTTAGCCACTAGTGATTTTTGATTTCTTAAGGTTTTGGTACCCTTACAATTTTTCTAATGCGGTTATTGCTCATATCGGCAATAAAGATGTTTCCATCATCATCTACCGTAACATCTGTAGGGTTATTAAATTGCGACACTCCGGGTTTACCCTCGGCAAAGCCAACAGAACCGTTGCCGGCAATGGTAATTACACTTCCTTGTGGCGTAATCATTCTTACTGCACTGTTGCTTAACTCGGTAACGTAAATGTTGTTATGCTTATCGGCATGTATACCAAATGGCTGATTAAACGTTGCTTTCAAGGCTTCGTCATCTTTAAAACCAGCAGTACCAGTACCCGCAATAGTTGTGGTTTTTCCAGTATTTGGATTAATTTTTCTGATAGCATTGTTATACCTATCGGCAACTAACAACATCCCATCTCTATCTATACAAATGCCCGATGGCCTGTTTAACCTTACATTTGGCCAAAAGCCATCTATCAAAGCATTTTGCGATGGGCCAGCACCCACCAAAGTACTTTACCGTACCGTCGGGTTTAATTTTTCTGATGGCGCTGTTGTTGGCATCTGCTACGTACACGTTGCCATTGTTGTCTACTACAGCATCAATTGGTACGTTAAATCTGGCAGCAGTACTAGCTCCATCAAGAAAACCAGTAGTTACAGTGGCGCCAGTAGGCCCAGCAAATGTTGAAACTAAGTTTGCTGCTATGTCAATTTTTCTAATTCTTGCGCCGCCATTATCTACTGTGTAAATGATACCAAATTTATCCACAGCCACTTTGTACGGGTTATTAAACTTAGCTACATCTAAAGTACCATTTACAGTACCCGATCCTTTAATACCCGAAACCAATTCTACTTCTGTACCATTTTTCTTAATCCTTTTGATGATTTGATTTCCTCGATCTGCCAAGATTAAATCGCCGGTACTTTCATCAAGTGCTACGCCTTCTAAGGTAGAAAACTGGGCCTCTAGTAACGGACCCAAAGTATTGCCGGCAACACCAGAACCTGCATACGTTGAGGTAATGTACTCAAACTCTGCAGCAGCATCTGACGCCCCATAGGTAAATATTGGGCCTTTAGAGGTTTTGCCATTTACCGTAATAGTTACGTTGCCGGTACTGCCATTTACAGGTACCACAACCACTAGTTCGCTTTCGCTTGCCGATACGATCTCGGCGGTAACGCCAGAAAATTTAATGATATTTTCTGTTGGCGTTGCTGAAAAGCGTTTGCCCTTAATAGTTACGTTTTGATTGGCCATAGCTACCGCAGGCACAATACTTGAAATAGATGGATTGGTAGGTGCACTATCCGAATCGCTTTTTTTGCAGGCAGTAATTACCAGTGCAAAGGCCAGCAAAATATATAATATCTTTTTCATCTGTAAATAATTAATTGTGTTAATCGACATTTTGAAAAACTTTAAAATCATCTATGTTTAGTAAACCATTTTTAACCACTGCGCCATTAGGTCCTAAGCCTAGTTTGTTAATTCTAAACCTAACAGCACCGCTAATATTTAGCGCAAACGATGCCTCTTTTGCAAGCACAGCGTCGCTGGTAAGGGTTTCGCACCCACTTGCAACCAAGTGATGCCACCATCTTGAGAATACTCTAGTTTAAAACTACTAGCTACTGCTGTTCCAGATTGTGGTGTAGCGGCGGCATAAGAAAATGTCAATTGTGAAGCGCCGTTAGGTAAATCAAAATCCATTTCTAAATACGCAGCTTCAGTTAGTTGCTCTTGTAGCCTAATGGCCTGTTTACCTAAAGGATTAAATTTATCAAGGTTAACCCTATCGCCAATTACCGCTTGATAGAGCTTCCAAGTACCGGTTTTAAAAGTTACTTTATTATTTATTGCCGGCATCAAGAACTGTGATTTTGTACTTGCAGGTGCCAGTTCAAAATCTTCAGGAAAATTCGCATACACCGATCCAGTTTGGTTAAAAACTGCATCTTCGTTAGGCATTTTAAAAAGCAATTTTGCGGTGTTGTAATAATTAGAACTTGCGTTGTAATACGTAGGAATACCGATAAAAGAAGCCACCATTGGCACAAAATTTTGAGCGAAATTGGCATTGCTATTTGTATTTAAAAACAAAGAGATACTTAAATTTTCGCTTAATCTGTACTCGCCTCCAAAAACTTCGCCTCCAGTTAAATCTGGAATGGTTACATTATCTAACTGTATCAACGTACTTTCTCTGGTATAAAACTGCGAGAATAATTGTGTTGGACTTAACACAATAGGTTTAAGTGTATTATTTGAAGACACCTTTGTTACTTTTGATAGATTTAAGTTGTCTCCTTTAATCTTCATCACGCCGCTTTCTCTTGTTAACACGCAGTTTTCTATTTCCACTTTAACCGAGTCGCCGTAATTAATTGTGGTGTTTGCATCAGTAAGCTTAATTACCAAACCAGCCGTAATACCCTTATTGGTATTCTGTAAAACAAACTCATTGGGATCAAAATTACCGCTGTTTTTATCAGAGATCACTAACCCTGCTATTTGGGTAGCATCCATTAGTTTTTCTTTAACAAGGTTGATGTCGTCGCCATTGTGTAAAGCTTTCACGAAACGAATACTTACCACCGGACTTACTGTTCCAATAGCCTCGTTTTCGTTCTTTTTACATGAGGCCACAAACAGCATTGCAAAAGCTATTGCTAAATATGTTTTTATGTTATTTTTCATTTTCAATTTAACCTATTTGTTCCACCACACTTTAGTTTTCATATCATCGCCACCCATATTAGCTACTGCGGCTAAATAGTTTTGTTGGTTTACCCTTTGTACGTTTACTGGATATTTTAGGCGAGTAGGCATAATGCGATCGTTTTGCAAACCGAAACCTTGCGGCAGCTTCGGAAAGCCAGTTCTGCGATGCTCTATCCATGATTGGAAGTCGGTAAAAAACAGCGTATAATACTTCTGTAGCATTATTTTTTGCAACTTCAAATCATTATCATCGTCGCTATACCATTGAGCACTAGAGTCTGTTAAATAGCCAGTTGGTACGCTAACACCCCACATGGTAATGGCAGCCGTTACCCCTGCTTCGTAATAGGCTTTAGGATCGCCACCTGGAATGTAACCTTTTAAAGCACACTCGGCCAAAATAAATTGCAACTCTGGATAATTGATGATGTTACCTAGCAATGGCTCTGTCATTAAATTCTTGTGATACTGCGATTGTGGTGCAGGAACTTGCCCTATCGGATAACCACTTTGTATGCCCACAAAAGCATTGTCTTTTTTAGTAGCCCATTTATCACGACGAGGATCGTTCCACTCGTTAAGGTTATCAATGAAAAATTCGCCCAAGCTGTTGTTAACCCAAAAATCTAAATCGCGGTATTCGGCAAATTCTGATAGATATGGTGCCGTAGTTTGGAATTTTAAAATGGCAGAATCGTTATTGCTGGTAAAAATTGGGTAGTTGGTTTTCTTGGTATCTACTACCTCCGTAATTTTGTTTGCTATATCAAGCTCTCCCGTTCCCGAAGCCCTCAACAACAATCTTAAGTAAAGACTGTTACCAAATTTCCTCCACTTAGCCAAATCTCCGGCATAAATAGGATCTAATTTTGCTTCGGTTTCTGTTAACGAAGCTGTTTTAAACAATTCGTTAGCTTGCTCCAACTTTTTGAATAAATCTTCATAAATATCTTTTTGCTTATCGAAACGGGGCTGTAAAAATCCCTCCCTGCCCTTGTTGGCATCAAAATAAGGAACATCTCCATAAACATCTGTAATTAAAGAAGATACCCAAGCATCTAACACTAAAGAAATGCCCATAAAAGCATTGCTATTAATACCGTCGCCTCCTTTATAAATATCTCTAATATTGGTTAACTGTAGGTACCAGTTGTTCCACATATAATCAGATTCTTGTGGTCTTATTACATAACGGTGTATCTCGTCGCCATCATTTAAGGTTACGTGCACCTGCATCAATTCGTGTGTTAATCTTAAACACCTGTTTAGGTTTCTCTTTAGTACGTCGTGTACTGCTGGCCCTAATAAAGTTTCTGGTGTAGTAAATTTTGCGCCATCTTTGCTTGTATTTAGTTCACTAAAATCTTTGGTACAAGAAACTAAGCTTGCGGTAATGGCTAATGCTGCTATAATTTTTTTCATCACTGTTGCTCGTTAAAAGGTAAATGAGAGGTTTACGCCAAAATTTCTGGTAGAAGGAAACTGTCCTACCTCAAACCCTCGTTGAATGTCACTATTGCCCAAGGTTCCAAACTCTGGGTCGTATGCTGGCCAATCGCTCCACACAAATAAATCTCTGCCGTACACGCCAACTACAGCCTTTTGGAATTTAATTTTCTTCAAAAACTTAGCACTTAGGGTATAATCTAACCTCAGTTCTCTCAATTTAATAAAATCGGTACTGAAGGTATTGGCTTCTACGTTATCCGAATTAAAATGCTCGTTGTAATATGTTCCTATTTCTTCGGCTACCACATCGTTAGGCCTAAATGTTCCATCCGGATTTTGTTGTACCCCTTTACCGATAATACCAGTATATCTTCCTGGCAAGCTGTTGGTTAATTTACCTGCAATCGATGCTGCTGCGTGGGTATGAGAATAAGCTACTGCACCGTATTGGCCATCTACCAATACTTTTAAACGCCATTGCTTGTAGCGGAAGTTATTTACCACGCCCCAGTTAAAATCTGGTGTTGCTCTACCTAAGTAAAAAGCTTCTGTAGTTAATTCTGGATAACCTTGTGAGTTATAGATGATTTGCCCATCTGGACTACGCAAATAATAGGTACCATACAAATCGCCCATACGTCCACCTACCCTTGCTTCCATTGAGCCTCGTGGCCCAGTTTGCATCACGTAATTAGCAACGCTGTCTGCTAACGATACAATTTTGTTTCTGTTGGCGGCAAAAGTTACCGACATGTCCCAATTTAACCCTTTTGCAGATTTAAGCGGCACGCCATTTAAAGCCAATTCTATCCCTTTGTTTTGCACTAAACCAGAGTTCATTACGCTGTAGTTATAGCCTGTAGCCCTATCTAAAGGCACATTTAAGATTTGATTTTTGATATTACTTCTGTAATACGTAGCATCTAAACCTAATCTACTTTTAAATAAACGGATATCAGCACCAAATTCTAAGGTAGTAGACAACTCATTTTTTAGGTCTTCATTAGCAATAAAAGTTGGATTGGCCATACCTGATGAGTAAACTGCTTTTGAAATATAATTGTATCCAGTTAAGTAAGGCGTAACCCCGCCACCGCCAACCTGCGACCAAGAAGCCCTTAACTTAAAAAACGAGATCGCCTTTGGCAAACTGAACATTTCAGATACCAAACCACTTAAATTTACAGACGGATAGAAAAAGGATACATTTTCTGTAGAAAATTCTGATGCCAATACAGAAGCCCAGTCGTTACGACCTGTGAAGTCTAAAAAAAGATAGTTTTTATAGGCAAACTGCGCCAAACCATATAAACTGTTTACGGCATATTCGATAGTTCTAGAATTGGCTTCTACCCTATCTTGCACATTGGCAAAAGTATAAATACCTGGATATCTTAACCTATCGGCACTTAACGATACGATTTTGTATCTATTCATCATTAAAGAACCACCCGCCGAATAAGAAGCTTCGATATCTTTACCAATTTTATGTTTGTAGTTTAACAAGAAATCAGTATTGGTTTCTTGTTGATCGATGTCTTGCGTACGGAACATTCCCTCTGGAAACCTTGCAGCATCTTTAGGCTTTTGTTGCGATCTAGATTCTGCGGCCCAATCTATAGAGCTCCTTACCATAAGGTTAAGGTTTTTTGTAAACTCATAATTTGCACTTATGGTACCAATCAATTGGTTTCTGTTGCTTTTGTTTAGCATTTCGTAAACCGCCAAATAAACGTTATCCAATCCGTTGGCAAATGGCCTGATCTGTTTTAGGCCTTCACTACCTGGTATCCAATATTGTTTGTACCAATTGATATCGGCATTGGGTACCAAGCCAATCATGCTGTACATTACGGTTTGGTTGTTGTAATAGATGAATGGTAAATTGTCACTGTATTTGTTGTTGTAACTTAACTTTGTTGATATCATTAACTTATCGTTAACTTTTTGTGTCACGTTTAAAGCAATGGTATTTCTGGCGTAACCTGTGTTGGGTACAATCCATTTGTTATCTAAATTAGTAAAGCTTAAACGAGCAGTTGTTTTGGCATTACCACCACTTACAGATAAGCTGTTGGTATAAGTTTGTGAAACTTCGAAATAATCCTTTCTATTGTTTTTGTAAGGTCTCCAAGGTGTTCTCTCATTACCCCTAGTTAACAAATTAGGATCCCATTGGTAGTATTCTTGCCCATCAAATTTTGGTCCCCAAGCACCACCTGTGTTTTTGGTGTTAGGCCCATCCTCTGTAGCGCCCCAAGAATAATATTCATCGCTACCAATAGCACCTTGCCCATACTCGTACTGGAAATCTGGCCAACGATTGATCGTGCCGAACACCGCATTAGAATTAAAAGTGATACCTAAACCTTTTTGATTTTCTTTACCAGATTTGGTGGTAATGATAATAGCGCCATTAGAACCTCTTGAACCGTATAATGCTGCTGCTCCTGGCCCTTTAAGTACCGATACACTTTCGATATCTTCGGGGTTTAAATCGCTGATACCGTTACCATGGTCTATCGGATTTTCTGTTCCTAAGTAAGAACCATTGCCTTCCGAAATTTTTGAGCTTACCACAACGCCATCAACTACAATTAATGCAGAGTTATCGCCACTTAAAGAACTCTCTCCTCTTAGAATAATTTTGTTAGAACCAGCTGGGCCACCACCAGATTTAATCATGTTTAAACCTGCTACTTTTCCAGTCAGCGCATCGGTCCAGTTATTAGACAAAGCATCGGTAAGCTCTTCGCCTTTTACTTGCGTAACCGAGTAACCTAAAGATTTTTCTTCTCTTTTGATACCTAATGCAGTTACTACAACTTCGTTTAGCGCTTCAACGCTTTCTTTAAGCACTATTTTTAAGTTGGTTTGGTTACCTACTTTAACCTCGGTAGGCTGAAAGCCCAAAAAGTTAAACACCAACACGGTGTTAGCGTCTGGAACGTTAATTGTAAACTTACCATCTACATTAGTCATCTCTACCACTTTAGTGCCTTTTATACTTACCGACACATTTGGAATAGCTAGGTTATCTTTATCCACCACAGTACCACTAACACGCAATTGTTTTTGGTTTTGTTTGCGTTCTACAATTACTACCGTGTTTCCGTTTAGGGTAAAGCTTAGTGGTTGATTTTCTAAGGCTTTGTTTAGCGCTTCGGTTAAGCTTACATTTTTAACCGATACATTTACATTGTTGATTTTTGCAATCATACCAGAATTGTAAATGAAATTATAACCCGTTTGCTTTTCCAACTCGGTAAGTACGGTTTGTAACTTGGCGTTGGTTTTAGATAAGCTTACTTGGGCAAAAGTGCTGGCACTTGCCACCTGTAAACCTATAGCGGTCAATAAAACAAATATGAGTTTCATTACAAGTAATATTTTTTTTGGCACGCAGAAAACTCTACGCAATAAAGAAGTATAATTTTTATACATTTGAAATACGGGTTTAATTGATCTGTCTCTTCTCGTTTCAGTTTAGTTACCTGCAAAGCATTTTTGCTTTACAATCGGGAGAGGGTCCAAGCTCTCCTGATTTTTTGCAACCGTTATAGATAGAAATATTACTGCATTACAGTTACCCTCCTTCCTTCTATCTTAAATTTCACAGTTCCAGTTAACTCTAAGCTGCTCAGCAACTCTGCAAGCGAACTGGTTTTTACATATTTCCCACCAAATGCCTCTTTAGTTACCTGCCCTTGGTAGGTCACATCTATATGATACCATCTGCTAATTTTCTTCATGATCTCATCAATAGGTTCATTTCTGAAGATGAAATACCCATTTTTCCAATCCATTACTTCATCAGCATCGAAGTTTCGTTGAGTTAATACCGCCGCTTTGTTGGCAAGTGAAGCTTGTTGTCCAGGTTTAAGCAATAGCGATGAATTTTGGTAACTGGCTTTAATTGCACCTTCTAATAAGCTTGCCTCTACAGCTTGGTCATCTTCATAAGCCGATACGTTAAAATGTGTACCTAGTAGCTTGTACAGTCATTTGTTTTGCACTTAATACGAAGGGTTGTTTTTTGTTATGTGCTACTTCAAAATAGGCTTCTCCAGATAGCTCTACTTTTCTTTCGGTACCTTTAAATACCGCAGGAAATTTTAATGATGATTTTGCATTTAGCCAAACTTTAGTACCGTCTGATAGTACTACTTGATAATTACTTCCCACAGGTGTGGTTATGGTATTGTAGGCTAATTCGCCATTATCTACAACCTTACTTAGGTCATAAACCAGTTGTCCGTCTTTATTTTTAATGATAGATACTTGATCTTCGGTAACAATTTTGCCGAATTTTGCCTCATCTAAAATGAGTTCTTTCCCATTAGAAAGTTTTAAAGTAACATGCGTTTGGTTTACGCTTGTTTTTACCGATTTCTGGGCATAGTTATGAACAGAAACGTCTTTAACACTCCCATTATTAAATTTAGCTAGGTATATACTTAGTCCTATGCCGCAACAAATTAACAAAACAGCAGCAGCATAATAATACCACGCTTTTAAACGGTTTTGCTTAACTGAAATGGATTTAGTTGTATCATTGGCTGAAGAAAAACGAGGATGCGCAATAATTTGCTGGTACACCCCACTATCCATTTCGGTTGGGGCGTCAACATTGTTCCAAGTGTTCTTAAATTGGGTATCAATTGCCTGTTCATCATTAGTTTCCGAAAGTAATTCAGCCAGTTCTTCGAGTTCTTGCTTATTAATTTCGTTATCAACCAACAATTTTAAAAGAAATTGCAGTCTGTTATTTTTCAAGTTTGATTTGGCTTTTAGCCTCGCAAATTACGGTGCTATGTAAGGAATACGTTTATATGGGCAAATAAGACTAGTCTGATAAAAAATATCCGACTAAAAATTATTAAAACACTAATAAACAGTTAATTAATTTTAACAAAAAAACTTATTATACAGAATAAGTAAAGCATTTCTTGATTATCGAAATGTGTTTTTAGCTTTTTAACAGCTACCATGAGATGGTTCTTTACTGTATTTTTAGACAAACTAAGTTGCTCTGCAATTTCTTCGTAACTAAGCCCTTCCACTCTACTCAGTCTAAAAACCGTTTGCTGTTGCTTTGGCAATTCGTTAATTGCCTTTTCGGCAAAAACAAGCATATCCGAAAAAATTACTTGTTCTTCTGTTTCGTTGTGCTGCTCGTTAACCATGGCTAACAATTTAGCTCTCATCGCACTAGCACTTACTACTTTCCTTAGTTGATCGAGCACTAAACGCTTTGCAATGGTAAACAAGTAAGGCTCTAAAGCTCTATTTTCATCAAATTTTTGACGGTTTTCCCACAAGGCAAGAAATGTTTCTTGCACAATTTCTTCGCTTTGCTGTTTTTCTTTTAAAAAACTAAAAGCGAAAGCATAAACATTTGGGCTAAAATGTGAGTAAATGCATCGAAAAGCAAGTTCATTTCCTTCTCGAAAACCTTTGATTTGTTCAATGCTTTAAAGTCCGAAAAGGGTCATAGCTTTAAAACTATTGATTGCAATTGATGTTTAATTGTTACGTTTACTTTCTTTTCAAGACAAAACACTTTATAAAAGTAATAAAAAGAAAACCAACACACAACAAAAACTATTTAACTTAAAATCTTTTGTTTTATGAAATAGGTAGATCACGCTGTAAAAATAACCATCTTAATGTTAAGCAATTATTAAGATGGCGTTAGCAAAAAGCACTTACCTCATCATCAGCTTAAACTCTTTTGGCGCTATTTCTCTGCACCAAATTAACCGTATTTCTGAGAGTACTTGCCCTTATTCTAAAAGACAACAACCACTCGTTACAGTATGCCAAAGAGATGCGGCTGTTAATAGATCGTGATAGCCTGCAACAAAACAAATCGATAATTGCATTTAAAGAACTGCTAGAGAAAGAAAAGCAGAATATTACTGAGCCTGGCGAAAAAGAAGCCGTGTTACAACTTTTTAACCCCCTAGAGCTCTTTTTAGCAACTAGGAACAGTGCGCAACTGGCACATATCATTAAGCTGAATGTGATACAGAGCGATGCTTTGGAGATTTTAGACTATGCATTAAATGCAGTAAAACTACAAGCCCAACAAAAAGAGATTACATTTAATATAGACGTACCACAGCAGTTACCAATGTTATGGGCAGATCAAGAGAAAACAGCATGGGTATTGATCAACTTTTTAAACAATGCCATTAGGTATAGCGGCGCTCACTCTAAGATAGATATTGGTGTGATACTGAATGAGCAATGGATTACTTTTAAGGTAAAAGATTATGGTAAAGGCATAGCCGAACAATATAAGAACGACTTATTTAAACGTTATTTCCAAGTCCCTACTGATGGGCAGCATAAATCTGGTTCTGGCTTGAGTTTAAGTATATCCAAAGATTTTATTGAAGCTCAGCAAGGTAAAATTTGGGTAGAAAGTGAGTTGGGAGAAGGCAATTGTTTTAGCTTCTCGTTGCCTATAGCCAAGTAATAAAAACAGGTAAATTGTATTGATTTTTAGTTACAGCATTGGAAATGAGCGCCTCAAACCCTTTACCTGATAGTAAGAATTTTCATCCCTAACTATTTTTCAAAAAAATATAGCTTAACTAATTAATGGGCTTTATTGATGGTTAGATTTGTCCTGAAAAAAGAAATGGAGATAGAACCGAAGTCCTACCCCCATCATCTAAATTAACGCTCTCGAGGACAAATATACGGCAGTTTTTGATAATTCAAATTATATCTCTATTTTTTTAAAAAAACCTTAGCACTTTTAAGAATTATCTATTCTAACAACTGATCTAAAAAAGTATATAAAACCATAAAAAAGTGATTAAAATCACAAAATAAACCGGTTTTATAAGTAAATAATACCATTTTAAAATCATAAAACACCATCAAAAATCTTAATATATTTGATAAATTTGTGACAGAAAATGTTAGACAAAAATTAGTTGTTTTTAGATGCAGCTATTTATTTGAAAGCAATAGTATAGCGCAAGCGTAAGAATAGATGAGAAATCGCATACCTGTTTATGATATTCAAAACTTTTCAGCGTACAAAAACGATGGGATTTTGGTAAGCAGATTTGGCTACTACGCAAAACAACACCAGCATCTACATAGTGCGCATCGTCATAGTTTTTACCACCTTGTATTTTTTACCAAAGGCACTGGCAAACAACAAATAGATTTTAGAACATTTGATGTAAAACCCAACCTTATCTACTTTATGGTACCTGGCCAAGTACACAGTTGGGATTTCGAAAGTGAGCCAGACGGCTATTTGATTAATTTTTCTGCTGCCTACTTTAGTTCGCTTTTATTAAAACAAGATTATTTAGACAAATTTAATTTTTTTAGTGGTAAGCCAGAAGAACAGGTTTTAGTTTTAAACCATGATACAAGCGATAAGCTAATTTCTATTTTTGAGGAAATTTTAAACGAGGGAAACACCGATAAACCTATAAATGACGATTTGGTTAGGGTGCAATTATTACGTTTACTGATAGAAGTTGCAAGAACTTCTAACTCATCTAGCAAGCAAGACAACAACCCGTACAACCACACCATTTTACGAAATTTCCAACAATTGGTTGAGCAAAACTATACCAACCTAAGGCTGCCCAAACAATATGCAGCCCTGCTATACATTACGCCAAATCACTTAAACGCCCTTTGTAATGATTTTTTGGGAGTTTCAGCAGGCAAGTTAATTAGAGATCGGGTTATACTTGAAGCCAAACGTTTATTAATCAATCTCGATTTAAGGGTGGTAGAAATTGCTGACCAACTCAATTTCGACGACCAATCTTACTTTGTTAAATTCTTTAAAAAATACGAGGGAACTACGCCCGATAAGTTTAGAAAACAATATATAACCACAGCAAATGGAACCAAATAAAGAAACACAATACTACGTATCGCAATGGAAAGGCTTTTCTAATGCTAAATGCCCTAGATGTAGAGTAGGAAATGCTTTTATAGGCAATACCTATAGTTTAAAAATGCAGAAAATGAACGAATTTTGTCCACATTGTGGATTGAAGTTTGAACGTGAGCCAGGCTATTTTTATGTAGCCATGTTTGTGAGCTACGCGATGAACGTTGCCGAAATGGTTACTGCCGGCGTAGCTGCTTATATTTTTGGCTTAACGTTAGAGTACGATAATCTTTGGTATTTTATTGCGGTGTTATTTTTTACCACATTAATATTTGCGCCATTTAATTACCGTTATTCGAGAATGATTTTGCTGTATTGGCTTTCTCCAAATCTAAATTACGAGCCTTTAAGAAGTGCGCCAAAAAAATAGACAAAAAAAGGTGTTTTGATTTACTTAAACACCTTTACCTTTGCTATTTACCAAAATTAAAAGATAGCGTACCTGTAACTTTTCATTTCGTCCCACTTCTGCTCAGAAAGCTTTACTTTGGAAATTCCATTTTTTTCATCCTGCTTTTGCTTTTCAGCTTTTTCTTTACGCTCGTTAACATAGCGCTGCGCTATATCTGTAGCATAATTTTTAGACGTTTCGTTTGAACTATTATGATCGTTAGCAACCTCGTGTAAAAGAAATTTTTCGCCCATCTTAGTAAGTTTTTAATGAAGTATATGCGTAAAACATCTATTTATTAAAATTGTTTTTACAATACTAAAATAAAACACACCATTAAACAAAATGTTATTTAAAAGTTAAAATTAACTTCATGTAATTCTGTTATTTATCGTCCAATTTATATAGCATATCTTGAAATAAATTATCTGCCTATGAGTTGAAATTATGCTTCGCTGCTTAATACCTAATTGAAGTAAGCAACAAATTAAAAAAGGTTGCCAGTATAAACTAACAACCTTATTTCCACCTACTATTTAGTATCAAAAAATTAATCGGCCAAAGCCCTAAACATAGTAGCACCAACCGTTAAATTTGTTCTGCTATCAATTAATATTGCCGAGCCATTGGCTTTGCTATCGTCATAAAAATCGAACGGCAAATGATCTGCAGTTTTAAGCACTACCCTACCAATGTCGTTCAGTTTAAATTCTTCTGCCGAATGTTTTTCTAAAGTGTTGATATCTACTTTGTAAACTACTTCTGCAATTTTGCATTTAGTTACCTTACTGTTGTGCTGCAATAAATAAGTAATCGAAGTATCCAAAGCTTTGCTATCCATCCAACATAAATCTGCCTCTACCAATTTGCTTTCTTGCGGCAAAGCCGATGAGTTTACAATGGTATCGCCACGGCTAATATCTACATCGGTAGCTAAATGTATAGTTACAGATTGTCCAGAAGAAGCTTCCCCCAGTTCCTTATCAAAAAACTCTATTTTACTGATGGTAGAACTAGCACCCGATGGCAACACCGTAATTTTATCGTTCACTTTAAAAGTGCCGCTTACTATCCTACCAGCGTAACCTCTGTAATCGTGCAGTTCATCAGTTTGTGGCCTAATAACCCATTGCACAGGCATTCTGGCTTTGTCAGATTGCGTTTGTACATCGGTGTCTACCTGCTCCAAGAAATGCAGCAAGCTCTCGCCATGGTACCAACTCATTCGTTCAGACTGGTGCACAATGTTATCGCCTTTCAAAGCACTTACCGGAATGTAGGTTACATCTTGCAGCTTCAATTCCTCCGCGAGAGTTTTATATTTTTGGGTAATGGCATCAAACACCGTTTCGCTATAATCTACCATATCCATTTTGTTTACGGCCACCACCACGTGTTTAATTCCCAACAGAGAAACCAAATAAGAATGGCGAATGGTTTGCTCTACCACGCCGTTTCTAGCATCTACTAAAATAATGGCCAGATTTGCCGTAGAAGCACCTGTAACCATGTTTCTAGTGTATTGGATATGTCCAGGCGTATCGGCAATAATGAATTTTCGCTTGTCCGTTTGGAAATATTTATAGGCTACATCAATGGTAATGCCCTGCTCACGTTCGGCTCTTAAACCATCTGTTAAAATGGCCAAATCTACCGTTCCATCGTCGTTTTTTCTATTTGCATTCTGTATTGCTTCCAGCTGATCTGCCAAAATAGAATCTGTATCGTATAATAAACGGCCAATCAATGTGCTTTTGCCATCATCTACACTGCCTGCCGTAAAAAATTTAAGTATGTTCATTTTCTTTTAGATATGAGATGTTAGATATGAGATATTAGACAGATGCGAGGTTCTCAAATCTCACATCTCAATACTCAAATCTGATTAAAAATATCCTCCCTTTTTCCTGTCTTCCATTGCGGCTTCAGAAACCTTATCGTCCATACGGGCGCCACGTTCCGATATTTTCGACTGACTGATTTCCGAAATGATATCATCAATCAAAAAAGCGTCTGATTCTATAGCTGCCGTACAAGAAATATCTCCCACGGTACGGAAACGCACTTTTTTGCGTTCTACCACATCTTCTTCATCCATATTTACATAAGGCGAGGCTGCCATTAGCTGCCCATTACGGGTAATTACATCACGATTGTGAGCAAAATAAATGCTTGGCAACTCAATACCTTCCCTGCGAATGTAGTTCCAAACATCTAGCTCGGTCCAGTTGCTAATTGGGAACACACGCACATTCTCACCCTTGTGTATTTTACCGTTGTAAATGTTCCACAACTCTGGCCGTTGGCGTTTAGGGTCCCACTGGCCAAACTCATCTCTTACCGAAAAAATACGTTCTTTGGCACGGGCTTTTTCTTCATCTCTACGGGCGCCGCCAATACAAGCATCAAACTGATGTTTCTCAATGGTTTCTAGCAAAGTAACCGTTTGCAAAGCGTTTCTACTGGCATTTTTGCCTTTTTGCTCTACCACTTTACCTTCGTCAATAGATTGTTGTACCGAGCCCACAATTAAACGTTCGCCCAAACGAGCCACCATTCTGTCGCGGTAGTCTATTGTTTCTTCAAAATTATGGCCGGTATCAATATGCACCAATGGAAATGGGAATTTCCCTGGTCTAAACGCCTTCTCTGCCAAACGAACTAAAGTAATCGAATCTTTTCCACCAGAAAACAGCAAAGCAGGTTTTTCGAACTGCCCCGCCACTTCCCTTAAAATGTGGATTGCCTCGGCTTCAAGCTCATCTAAATAATCAAAATTATATTTACTCATTTTTTGGTTGTGTCTTTTTTTAAAATTTGAAAAGCAAGGTTTATTGCTCTTCGATTTCATCAGCCCCGCTTTCTGCTTTAGCCTTTTCGCTTTCAGCTTCAAAGCCTATCGCTGCCAATCGGGTTTATTTAACAACGGAAATCCTTCCCCTAACCTTCCGCCAAATAGGAACAGGCTCTACAAAAGGAAACTTACCTCAAAGCTTCATCAATTGCCGCCTATCACTACTATTTCATTATATGCCTTACAGGCGCAATATTTTGCGAAATGTACAGACGCAACATTTTGCGTCTCTACCTACATATTTAAAATTTCAATACGCCTACAAATGCAATATTTTGACACATATACAGACGCAACATTTTGCGTCTCTACCTACATATTCAAAATTTTGCTACGCCTACAAATGCAATATTCTGCCAAATGTACAGACGCAATATTTTGCGTCTCTACGTATGCAACCCACACTCCTTCTTGCTTTGATCTTCCCACCACCAACGGCCAGCCCTAAAATCTTCGTCTTGGGCAACTGCTCTGGTGCAAGGTGCACAGCCAATGCTCGGGAAACCTTTATCATGCAAGGTGTTGTACACAATATTGTTGTCTTTCACGTATTGTTTTACATCAGCTAAAGTCCAATCAAAAATTGGGTGGAACTTAAATAGCCCATTTCCTTCATCCCACTCTACATCTTCCATCCCCTCTCTGTTGGCACTCTGATCTGCTCTAATGCCTGTAATCCAGATTTCGTTACCTGCCAAAGCTCTTTTTAAAGGCTCAATTTTTCTAATGTAGCAACACTCTTTTCTATTCTCAACACTTTCATAAAAACTACTTGGACCTTTCACATCAACCATATTTTGCAACAAATCGCTCTGCGGAAAGTAAGCGTGAATAGGCTGCTGGTAAATCTCTAAAGTTCTATTCCAAACATAATAGGTCTCTGGAAACAATCTTCCCGTCTCTAAAGTAAAAACCTTAATTGGAATGTTGTTAGAAAATATCAGATGCGTTACTACTTGATCTTCCCACCCAAAACTGGTAGAAAAAACAATTTTACCCTCATGTTTTTCGGCTAGATATTTAAGCTTTGCAACCACATCTAACCCATCTAACTCTTGTTTTATAGTTGCAACCATGATTTACTTAATAAAATGTAAATAGTTCTTAAACTCACAATAATTACAATAATTCCCACCATAATCATTATGGTTTTAGCATTTAGCCTTTTAGTTAATAATGCTCCAAATGGCGCCGCAATACATCCACCCAAAATTAAACCTAAAATAATTTGCCAGTGCGTTAAGCCTATCATCATGATAAAAGTTAATGAGCTAGACAAGGTTACAAAAAACTCAGTTAGGTTTACCGAACCAATGGTATAACGTGGATTTCCGCCTCTTGCAATTAAAGTTGAAGTTACAATTGGCCCCCAACCACCACCGCCTATAGAATCTAAAAAGGCACCAATAAATGCTAATGGACCAATTCTTTTTAAAGGTTTTGTTTTTTTAGGTTTTGAAAGCGCCTTCAATAAAATCTTTACACCTAAAAACAAGGTGTATGCTGAAACTACAGGTTTAATAATATGTCCGTAGTTTTCTAAGGACGACAAAATGTAAGCACCTGCAATTGCCCCAATAATGCCAGGAAGTAACAATTTTTTAAAAAGCTTGGTACGGACATTACCAAAACGCAAGTGCATTAGGCCAGAAACACCACTGGTAAAAATCTCTGAAGCATGCACACTAGCGCTTGCCGCAGCTGGGCTAACACCGAAAGACAACAAGAAGGTAGTGGCACTTACACCGTAAGCCATTCCCAAAGCGCCATCAACTAACTGTGCCAAAAGCCCGCCTAAAATGAAATAAAGAATAGTGCTATCTACTTCGTTGGCCAAACCTACTGCAACATCGCCCAGTTGGGCAAATGGAATAAACGACAGAAAGATATGGCCCACCACCATCGTAGCCAATACCGAGAGCACCCAAATTACAATTTTCTTGGTATTAACCTTATTCTCTTTTTCAAGAAAAGTTGCTGTAATACCATTCAATACTTTTACTTTATGTTTGATATTGCCATTGAGATTATTCCTAATTTGGTTTAACTGGCCAATAGAATGATCTATTTCTTGCGGAATAGCTTGGTCTAGAATTTCTTTTAACCGCTTTGCCATAGTTGGCGATTTGCCATTGGTAGAAATCGCAATCTTTAAATCACCTTTTTGAACAATTGAACCTAAGTAAAAATCGCAGAGTTCTGGCTTATCGGCAACATTAATGAGCAAACCTCTTTGATGAGCCAATGTTCTTAATTCTGTGTTGAAATCATTATCGTTAGTTGCCGCAAAAATAATATCCACATTTTCTAAATCATCCAAAGAAAAAGCCTTTTGCTTAATAGTTACGTTTGCATTTGATGCTGCAATATCACTAACAGCAGCATCTACTTCTTTCGCAACCACAGTAACTTGTGCCGCGGTGCTATTTTTAACGATTGCATTCAACTTCTCCAAACCAACCTCGCCTGCACCAATTAACAGGGTACGCAGTTCATTCAACTTAATAAAAGCTGGAAAAAGCTGGTTACCGCCAACGCTTTCAACGCTCTCAACGCTCTTATTAGCTTTTGGCGAAACTGCTACTGTATTTGAATTAGGCGATGGCTGCATACTGTGCAATTACATTTTTAAATGATGGATGCAAAGACACCACTTCTCCAAAAATCAATAAGGCCGGAGCTTTAATTTGCTCTTCTTCAACTTTCGATACAATATTTTCCACGGTTGAAATTACTAATTTTTCGGTTGCTGTAGATCCATTTTGTACTACCGCTGCCGGCAATTGTTGTTTTCCAGCAGTTTTAAACACTTCTACAATTTTAGAAAGCTGCTTTAGTCCCATTAAAATTACTACAGTAGCCTTAGAATTTGCGGCTTGGTAGATATCTTCAGAAATTTCGCCGTTGGTGGTGGTACCAGTAATTACCCAAAAACTTTCGCTTAAGCCACGGTGCGTTACCGGAATTTGCTGTAAGCCTGGCACGCCTATAGAACTAGAAATACCTGGAATAACTGCTACCGGAACATTGTAGGAAGCGGCGCAATATAATTCTTCATAGCCGCGACCAAACACAAAGGGATCGCCACCTTTTAACCTTACCACGTGACCGTAGTTTAATGCGTAATCAATCATCAATTGGTTAATGGCATCTTGCGAATGTGAATGTTCTCCCGAACGTTTACCTACATAAACTTTGATGGCTTGTGCAGGTGCGTGGTCAAGCAAAGCTTCGTTGGTTAAAGCATCATACAATACCACATCGGCAGTTTGTAAAGCTTTTACCCCTTTTAAGGTTAATAACTCAGGATCGCCAGGGCCAGCGCCTAATAAAGTTATTTTGGGTTCTATATGTTTGTTCATGTTTTTACAATTTTGAATGATTGAATGACTAAATGATTAAATCTCGGTGCTCAGAACTATTTACTCATCTACTCATTTTATCATTTATTCATTACTAGTTCGCTAATACAGTTCGCTTTGCTTTAATGCTATTTAAAAATCCCTCAGCCTCTGCGTAATAAGCTTTTGCAAACTCTGCCGATGGTTCGTTTTTATTAATCTGCAATACTAAATCGGCGAAGCTTTGGTTTAAATTAAATTCTCCAGTTGCCACATAGTGATTATCAAACTCTTTAATTACGCCAGCTTGTGTACTTGCGTTTACACCTTTGTCTAATAAAAGAGATTTCGCTGCATTTACCATCGATGCGTAAGTATGGTAGATGGCATCTGCATAAGCTCCGTTATTCAAGGATGCCGTCGCCCAAGCAAATTTCTCATCAGATTCTAACAACAGGGTAGCTACCAAATCAATTACAACACCAGCACATTCTCCCACACCAATAGCGGTTACGAAAGTTTCTTCGTGTCCCCAGTCAACAAATTCTTCGGCTTTTAAATTGGTTAAATCGGCTAATGGTTTTAATAATTGATAGAAGTGATCTTTGCCTTTTCTATCGTAATATTGATGGAAAGTTTCTTTCGCTAGATTATTTTCTTTGAAATCGTTTAGCAAATAATGTAAAACACCTGTAGCACGTTTTGAAGGCACTTTAATTACACGTTCTGCCACCCTACCTTCTCCGTTACCTACCGTTCCGCCACCCAACATTACTTGTACAGCTGGTACTACTTTTCCATCAGCTTTTACCGAACTTCCGTGAAAACCAATTTCGGCCAAACCATGCTGACCGCAAGAGTTCATACAGCCGCTAATTTTGATATTTAGGTTTTTCTCGTAGATAAATTCCGGAAAATCATGATAAACTACATCTTCCAAAACTTCGGCTAAAGTCATGCTGTTAGAAATACCCAAATTACAAGTATCTGTACCTGGGCAAGTGGTAATATCTGCCAAACTATCGAAGCCCAAAGCCGTAAAACCCAACTTGTTTAAAGCTACATACAGTGATGGAAGTGCTTCTTTTCTAACGAATTTCAACAACAAACCTTGGTTCTGTGTAATTCTAATTTCATCAGCAATGTAAGGTCTAACCGCCTCCACAAACGCTCTAGCTAAATCAGTTTTGATATCGCCAACGGTCACTTTTACGTAAATGCCAAAAAAACCTTCTTGTTTTTGTGCTACAACATTAGTGGCTAACCAATGCTGATAATGCGTTTCATTCGCAATCTCAATCGCTGGATATTCTTTTATGGGTTGCGGTTCTGGCTGAGGAACTGTATTTAAATCGATTTTAAAAGTTTTCACTTTAATTGCAGTACGTTCTTCCTGTACCAAACGTAACACCTCTTCTAAGCCCAGTTTTTGCACCAAGTACTTTAGCCTAGCTTTGTTTCTATTGTTACGTTCGCCATATCTATCAAAAACCCTTAAGACGGCTTCTGTAAAAGGAATGAGTTGATCTTCTGGTAAAAATTCTTGAACCGCATTGGCTAAAAAAGGTTGTGCACCCAATCCGCCTGCAAACATTACTTTAAATCCACGCTCTCCTTTTTCATTAATTTTAGGGATAAAACCCAAATCATGAATATAACTGTAGGCTGTATCTTTATCACTCGATGAGAAAGAAATTTTGATTTTTCTTCCCATTTCCTGACAGATTGGATTACGCAGAAAATAAGCAAAAACCGCCTGTGCGTAAGGAGAAACGTCAAATGGTTCGTTTGGATCTATCCCCGAATTTGGCGAAGCAGTTACGTTACGCACCGTATTACCGCAAGCCTCACGCAAAGTAATGTCGTCTCTTTCTAACTCGGCCCAAAGTTGCGGCGTTCTATCTAAACTCACATAGTGGATTTGGATATCTTGCCGAGTAGTTAAGTGCAGATTCCCACTGCCGTATTCATCTGCCACATCGGCAATGCGTAACAATTGCTTAAAAGTTACTTTACCAAAAGGTAACTTAATGCGTACCATTTGCACGCCAGGTTGGCGCTGCCCGTAAACGCCACGAGCTAAACGCAGGCTTCTAAATTTTTCTTCGTGTATGGTGCCATCACGAAAAGCCTTTATCTTACGCTCTAAGTCGATGATATCTTGCTCTACAATTGGGTTTTCAAGTTCTGTTCTAAAACTTTGCATTGGTTGTTTGTTGTGCTTTTATTCAAAAAATGCCTCTCTTGTTGGAGAAGCATTCTTATTCAATTTCTTTTAAAAAATGATATATGTACTTCTTCTACCTTGTTTTACAACAGTGGTTCATGGTTGATTGTGGCATCAGAAAATAAATAATTATCGATTTCATCTGCCAAATATATAAAGTATATAGGAATAGTAGTAATTAATTTTAAAAAAAGTGAAATAAAACAGACATAACAAAGCCTAACCACTAAAGATTAACAAACCTTAAACTCAACTAACTTACTGAAAAAGAGCAAACGACAACCAGCAGAAACTAATCGTTTAGAATGGATTTAAATTTCGATTTTCAGGTTATCTTCCCTAGCAATCACATCGGCAATGCTGGTTTCTCCCAAAATTTTAAGGGTGGCATCACGCACATCAATAAATGCACTTCTTATACCGCAGGTTACCTCATCTTTACATTCATCACACTTGTGGTAAAAGTTTAAACTAGCACACGGAAGCATAGCCACTGGACCATCCGTTAACCGTAAAATTTGTACTAGGTAAATATCTTCTGGCTTTTTGTTAAGGCTGTAGCCGCCTCCTGCACCTTTTTTACTGTAAAGAAACCCGGCATTTCTTAGATCTAAAAGAATTTGCTCTAAAAATTTTTTCGGAATACGCTCTTCCTCTGCAATTTTTGAAATTTGCATAGGTGGCATATCTAGGTTTTTACCCAGCGCAACTAGCGCTTTAATGGCGTATTTGGTCTTTTTAGAAAGCATACTTTTACAAAGGTATAAAATATTGTTGGATTGTTAGATTAGTGGTTAATTGTTGAAATCGGTTAATTGGTTAACTGAAGGATTGAAGCGTAGATGCAAGTTATTGATTGCTTTGGTTATTGGTGCTTGGATATTGATTATTTATTTCCCCCCGCAGATATCGCAGATTTAAAACGCAGATTTTTGAAGATTGATTTTTATTAATTGATAATTGGTTATTCCCTTAACTGGCACCTGACCACTAATCCCTATTGATGATTGGTTATTGGTTATTGGTGCTTGGATATTGATTATTTATTTACCCCGCAGATATCGCGGATTTAAAACGCAGATTTTTGAAGATTGATTTTTATTAATTGATAATTGGTTATTCCCTTAACTGGCACCTGACCACTAATCCCTATTGATGATTGGTTATTGGTTATTGGTGCTTGGATATTGATTATTTATTTACCCCGCAGATATCGCAGATTTAAACCGCAGATTTTTGAAGATTGATTTTTATTATTTGATGATTGGGTATTGATAATTGGTTATTCCCCTAACTGATACCTGACCACTATCCCCTGATCACTATCAATAATATCTCTCCGGTATTCTTCCCTGCTTTGCTGTTTCAATGTACAGCTTAATCTGGTTTACACAAGATACAAGACTTTTCTTCACTTCGTGCTCCCAAAAACGCATAACCACATAACCCATGGCTTGTAGGCTATGATTTACAAATTGGTCACGCTGCATGTTTCGCTCTATTTTGGGTATCCAAAAAGCTTGATTAGTTTTTGGCTTACGCTTTTTCCACTCGTAGCCATGCCAAAAATCGCCATCCACAAAAATTACTAAACGATATTTTGCTATCACTAAATCTGGTCTGCCAGGCAAACGTTTATGATGAATTCTAAATCTGATGTTCTCTTTCCACAGCGCTTTACGAAGCAATATCTCGGGTTTGCTATTGCTACCTTTAATTTTAGCCATAGTTTTGCTTCGTTCTTTGGTGGTATAAAAACCTGCACTTTCTTCAAAGCGGGGTACTTTAATGGCATTTTGTTCCAAAGGCAAATAATACTTGGGCTGTTTTTTCATTGTTACGCTAAATTACCTGTAAATCCCACGCCGCTCGTCGCTTTAAAACTACAGTTAAATTCTTGGATGATGCCTTTCGTCTGTTAATTGAAGAAAAACGTAATTCCAATTCACATCTTTACAACAAACCTACTAGCAGTTATTGTTTTGATATTGTATTTTTACTTGCATTGAAATGGCACTTACCTTAAAGAAAATTATACAACACCGAATTGTTAAACATAATATCAAATACATTGGTATTGGAATTTTAGTGGGAATAAGTATAAGTCTTTTGATTGCTGGCCTAAACAGTAAAGGTATATCGGCACGACAGACTTTTTTTAACATTCTATTCAGCGTATTCATTAGCCTCGGTATATCAAACACTTTTTCGCTTTTACAAAGATACAGCGGCAAATTTACTCGCCACTTTTGGCAGTTTATACTGCTTTACTATGTTTGTAATATCCTCGGAATGATTATTGGCATAGAAATTTGCTATTTGATTATCTCATTTTTTTACGATGTTAGCTACCAACCCTTTAACCACGCACAAGACTATCGTTCAATTTCGGTGATTGTGCTTATTGTGGGCACCATAATGCTGCTGTATCATTTGCAGAAACGCAATGCAGAAAATGTACTAAAAGCTAAAGAAGCCGACCTAATTCGGCTCAATCAACTGAAAACACAGGCTGAACTGCAAGCGCTGCAATCAAAAATCAACCCTCACTTTTTATACAACGCCCTAAACGCCATTACTAGCCTTATACACGAAGATCCAGATAAGGCCGAAGACATGACCATCAAGCTTTCAAAGCTTTTCCGTTATAGTATCAATTCGCAACATGAAAACTTTTGCTCACTACAAGAAGAAATTGAAATTTTAAATACTTATTTGGCTATTGAAAAAGTGCGTTTCGGAGACCGCATTCATTTTAACCTACAGATTGACGAAAACTTGGGAAATGTCCAATTTCCTCGTTTTTTGTTACAGCCTTTAGTTGAAAATGCCCTAAAACACGGATTAAAAAATACTTACGAAAATGGAATATTAGCCGTAAAAATCTATAAAACCCACAATGAAATTACAGTTTGGGTTGCCGATAATGGCATTCCATTCCCCGAAGAGTTAATTGCCGGATATGGCCTGCAGAGCACTTTCGATAAGTTGAAATTGTTGTACCCCGAAAAGCACGAAATAGAGATGATTAACCAACCTGAGAAGCACATTAAAATAACTATTCCTTTAACTTTATGACCTGGAAAACTATTATTATTGAAGACGAACAACTGGCAAGACAAAGATTAAAGAGGCTTTTGGCTAACTACCCAGAAGTGGATATAGTAGCAGAAGCCGAAAATGGCCAACATGGCCTTGAACTTATTGATAGGCATGAACCAGATTTGGTATTTTTGGATATTGAAATGCCATTACTAAACGGCTTTGAAATGTTAGCTAAGCTTAATAAAAACGTGCCGAAAGTAGTGTTTACCACCGCTTACGACCAATATGCCATCAAGGCTTTTGAAGAAGGCTCTATAGATTATTTGCTGAAACCGATAGAACTAGAAAGATTAGGAAAAACCATAACCAAACTGAAACAAACTAATTTAGCTAAACCAGCAATTGCCATTGATGATTTACTTAGCAAAATCAAAGGAAAAACTAGTTTAAAAACACTTACAGTAAAGCTTGGAGATAGAATTTTACTAATTAAACTGGAAGATATCATTCATGCACAAGCAGAAGACAAATATGTATTTTTACATACCGCCGATGGTAAAAAGCACTTAACAGACTACACGCTTTCGAATTTAGAAGAAAAGCTTCCTGAAGATTTTTTGCGCATACACCGTAGCGATATCATCAATACCAATCATATTACTGAAATTAGAAGGGGCTTTAATGGAGCACTCATTTTTGTAATGAGCAATGGATCTAAAGTAAACTCTAGCAGAGCTAACAGCGAAAGTTTACGTGCACGGTTTGATATCTAATAAAAAACTACTAAAAACCTGTTGTTTTTACGTTAAAATTGATGATTTTGTTAAAATAGACTAAAGCTTTTGCTATTTTTGTGTACATACACCTAAATTGCTACATTTTCTAACCTATCAAACCCCCTCAAAATTTCTTCACGAATTTGAAGAACACTCGAGCAATTTAAACTTACGGTCGATAAAAATTGTCAGCTATTTTCTTCTCGTAATAAGTTGTATTGTTAGGTTGCTTCGAATACTTTTTCCAGTAGAAGTATCACTCATTAAAGGCGCAGACCAACTTTCACTCAACAATTGGCTTCAAATTATTGGTTCGATAATGTTCTTGGCAATTAGTAATTATGCGATAAAGAAAAACCTATCTCTTAGAAAGAAAAAAATAATTGCCTTTGTTTTTGTAACGTATATGCTAACTATGGCATTCAATATTAGTTACATTATTTCTTTATACAACACTAAGAATACGCTGTTTATGTTTTTGGTGGGCATTATTGTTGCCAGTTTGTTTTTTACCATAGAATTTAAATACATGAAATTTATTGTGATTTATATTGTTGCAGTTTATTTCATGGCCACTTTTATTTCGCAAATACCCATACAAGAAAAGTTTGTTAATTTTATTGCGGGTATCATTCTAGGCATCATATTACTTAGTTTTTCTAGATATAGTTACTATTACAAATCAAGTCATTTTATACAGATTAAAGATTTAGAAGAAAAGAATAAGAAAATTTTAATACTTAATAACCAAAAAAGTGAAATTCTATCTTTTGTAGCACATGATTTAAGAGCACCACTAAACAATATTGATGCGCTAAGTCAGTTTTTATTGCTAGAAGATAGCCAAAACACCGAAATTAATATGATTTCTAGTTCGGCACTGCAAGCTAAAAATATCATTAACGATTTAATTGAGGTAGTAAAAACAGAAAAGGCGGATATTTCGAAAGAAAATATACTTCTAGAACCTTATCTCAACAAAATTATCGATCGTTGGACGAGCAATACCACTAGAAAAATTGAATTTATTCAACGAGAAAATGATTTAAGCTTATCGGCAAATGCCTCAAAATTAGAACGTGTAATTGATAATTTGATTAGCAATGCGCTTAAATTTTCTAACCCAGATAAACCTATAAATATTGAGGTAGGAATTGCTAAAGATACTATAGAAATCAATGTGATAGATTTTGGAATTGGTATTCCGGCAGAGTTGCAGCCTTACGTTTTTGATCAGTTTTCTAAAGCGGGCAGAAAAGGCCTGCAAGGCGAGAACTCTTTAGGCTTAGGACTTCATATATCTCACAAAATTATAGAACAACACAAAGGAGAACTGTTTGTGAACAGTAAAGAAAACGAAGGAACTACGTTTACCATTAAACTTCCCGCTAGCGCCTAATACTCCTCTTCTATCTTTTCGGCAAATAAGTCTTTCCCAAAATTCACCAAAAAAAGCTCTTTTTTAGCCCTCGTTACGGCAGTATATAGCCAGCGCATAAAATCCAAATCAATCATATCTTCAGTTAAAAAACCTTGGTCTACAAAAACAGCATCCCATTGGCCACCTTGTGCTTTATGGCAAGTAACTGCATAAGCAAATTTAATTTGCAAGGCGTTGTAATAAGGGTCTTGCTTTATAGCCAATAAGCGTTCTTTTCTGTTTGCAATGTGCTCGTAATCTAACAACAAGCTTTCGTATAGCTTCTTACTCGCTTCGTAGGGTAAATTTGGGCTTTCTATTTGCAGGGTATCTAACAAAACTTTACAGGTAATGGCACCCACATCAGGAAAATCTACCAACTCTAACTGAACCTCGGCAAATCTAAAGCCGTAACGTTCTTCTTCTCTCCTAACCCTAATGATTTTGGCCATATCGCCATTGGCAATAAATGCAGTTTCATTATCATCTGGCAACCAAAAATAGTTGTTGCGTACTACCATAATATAATCTCCACCACTTAATTCTTCATCTCTATACAATAGTCTAGCTCTAATTTGGTTATTGTAAATATTGGCAGATTTATTAGACCTACACACCACCAAACAGTTTTCTAAACCATACTTACTGTAAGCATACTCCAAACCTTCTACAAACTTTATACCTGTCATTCTAAAGATATCTTTAAAACCCTTGGTAATAAATTTAGGAAATTGGGGCTCTTCATCATAGCTATTTACCAAATCTCGCAACATAGTAGCATTCGCTAAAATGCCTGATTTTTTCTCTTGCCTAACCACCTCTGTAAGTTCTATACAGGTTACATCTAAATGAAAATTACTGTTTAGATATGCTGGATTTAAGGCCGGACTATCTACACTACCAACTGGCGGAAGCTGAGCTGTATCGCCAACAAAAAGCAAGTAACAATTTTTAGGTGCTCCATCTGGTGCCGGCTGAAATACAAATTCTAGTAAATCTGCCAAAAAAGAAGAACCACTTTGCGTATTCCATTCGTCGGCAATCATCGAAGCTTCATCTACAATAAAAACCGTATTGGTTGCTAAGTTTGGTGCCAGTTGAAAAACCATATCCATACTTACAGCACTTTTTTTCTGTAGATTTTTTTATGGATGGTTAAAGCTTTTTGTTGCGTATAGTTACTCATTACTTTGGCTGCTCTACCAGTTGGCGCTAGCAAGGCAGATTTTAAACCAAATTTTGGTAAAGCCTTTACTAATGCCGCTACCGATGTGGTTTTTCCAGTTCCGGCATAGCCCTTTAGCACAAAGCAAGCATCCTCATTTGGCCTGCTTAAAAAAGCAGCAGCCTGCTCACAAAACTTTAGCTGTTCTTTGGTGGGTGCGAAAGGATACGATTGGGCAATTAGGCTGGCTCTGTCCATTTTACAAAGATGCAAAATATAGCCGCAGATGCACAGATATTATTTACCTCATCTCAAGATAGCATACTAAATATAATAAGGAAATCATATATCTGATAAAAAACATCTGTGCATCGGTAGCAATAAAAATTCATTTTAAAATAAAAAAACTATTTTTGTGGATAGATGAGTAACAACAGCATTTTATTAATTGACCCTAACTTTGACCCAGCCAACAGTGCTAATTTAAGCTTGTTAGTTAAAATTGGAGCCGATACGTTTTCTTACGTTATTATTGACCAGGAGCGTAAATTTGTTCATGCAGTTTACGACGAACAGGAATGTGAGGATGGTTACGAAAAACTGAAAGAACGTTTAAAAAATGATACTTATCTTAATCTGAAGTACGAAACCGTAAAAATTGCCACACATACGCAAAATGTAGTTTATGTACCTCAAGAGCTCTTCAACGAAAATGAAATAGCACTTTACACTAAGTTTTTTGCCGATGCAGACTCTCAAAACATATATGTACAACCAAGCCTGCAACAAAATATTTATACGGTATTTTCGCTGCCCTATTCTATAGAAAAAATAGTTAACCACAATTGGCAGCAAAGTATTAAACTAGAACAAAATGCTGGTTTACTTGAATTGGCTGTACAATTTGATAAAGAAACCCTTATTATTGACTTTACTGTAGGTTCTTTTCAATTCGTTTACATCAAAAATAATAACATAGCTTTTAACCAAAACTATCAATTTGAAGATACAGAAGAACTTACCTATTTTATTTTGCTTATCGTTAACCAATTAAATATCAATATGAAGCAAGTTGCGGTAAACGTTTGTGGAATTATTAATGATGGCGATAACAAATGGAGCTTGTTGACACAATACTTTGACAAAGTTGAAATATTGACCCTTGTTTCTGATTTAGACACCACTATTTTAGATGATATGCCTGCCCATTATTACACCAGTTTACTTGCACTACAAACATGCGGATAGTTGGCGGAAGATTAAAGGGCATACAATTTCAGGCGCCAGCAAAACTTCCTGTGAGGCCTACTACAGATATGGCAAAAGAGGCCCTATTCAACATCTTGTTAAATAGTTACGATTTTGAAGAATGCAAAATACTAGATCTATTTACCGGTACGGGAAACATCAGCATAGAATTTGCCTCTCGCAATGCACAAAGCATTACTTCGGTTGATAAACATCCGGCTTGTGTGGCTTGGTTAAAATCTGTGAAAGAAAAACATCAACTAGTTTCAATAGATATTCGCAAAGCTGATGTTTTTAAATTCTTGACGCAAAGCACCGAAAAATACGATATTATTTTTGCCGATCCGCCTTACGATTTACCCAACATCCCTTTATTGCCACAATTAGTACATCAACATCAATTACTTAACCAAAATGGAGTTTTAGTGGTAGAGCACCCATCAATGTTAAAACTAGAGCAACAACCAGGATATACCGAAACAAGAAAATACGGTTATTCATCGTTTAGCTTTTTTACTTCTTAAGTAGTCGGTCGTTAGCAGCTAGGTATCAGTTAAACAAATAACCAATTAAACAGTTAACCAACTCTAATCATGAAAATCGCTTTATTTCCAGGTTCATTTGATCCAATTACCATTGCCCACGTAGATATCGTAGAAAGATCATTGCCTTTGTTCGATAAAATTGTGATTGGTATTGGCTTAAACAGTTCTAAGCAAAATTTTTTATCTGCCGAGAAAAGAGAGGAAATTGTGAAAAGCATTTTTGTTAACGATGCTAACGTAGAAATACAGACTTATCAGGGCCTAACCATTGATTTTGCAAAAAAAATTGGAGCTACTTATATGGTAAGAGGTATTAGATCGGCATCAGATTTTGAGTACGAAAGAGCCATTGCCCAAATTAACAAAACAATGATGCCCGACGTAGAAACCATCATTTTATTGAGCAGGCCAGAATATACCGCCATAAGTTCTACAATTGTGAGAGATATTTTGAGAAATAATGGCGATGTAAGTCAGTTTGTACCTAAAGAAGCTTTGACTTTTCTTTAGTTTAATGTAATAAATAAATTTTATTGCTTACACCAGATGTTGCAGGAGTAGTTAAAATGTATTTCAACTGGCTTCTATTTTCTTCTACCACCGAGTATTTCACACCATCAATAGTTAACTCTTTGATTTCTTTATTGTAGCTGTAGTTAACTGTCTTGCTGGCTCCTACATCTCCTTCACATTTTTTTGTGCTAAAATTTCTAACCAGGGTTCCATCTGCTTTAAACGTAAACGTATCGTCTTGCTCGCATTCTAAAACCGCATAATAGGTGTTGCTACCACTAGGGTTGGTATGCGTATTTAAATCAGTTAAACCAAATTTCCAGGTTTTAGACGTAATCACATCGATAATTTCTTCGTTTTCATCTTTTTTGCAACCTATAAAACTGGCAACTATGATTAGTGTAGCAACTACAAAAATTTGACCTATCTTTTTCATATCTATAAAAACGCTCTAAATTACATTTTATTCAAAATATTTTCTAGCAGCAAATCTTTTTTAATTTAGAATGTAACGTTCACAAAAATCCTCTACTAATACAATAAATTTAAACGATAGTAAAGCCATATTCTGATGCTCGAAACCCAAAAGGCATTCTTAAAACAAATCAACCACAACAAAGGAATTATCCATAAGATAAGTAAAATGTATATGGATAATGCTTTAGATCAAGAAGATTTATTTCAAGAGATTGTAATGCAGCTTTGGAAGGCCTATCCTTCTTTTAAAGGAAAAAGTAAATTTTCTACTTGGATGTACAGAGTAGCCTTAAATACAGCTATAGTTTTTTTTAAAAAAGAAAATAGAAAGATAGACAAAACACCTTTACAAGAACAAATAGATATTGCAGACATTAATGATAGCGCTGATAAAGAAGAAAAGCTGGCTTACCTGTACAAAGCGGTGCAAGAACTAAACCAAATTGAAAAAGCGTTGATATTTCTGTTTCTGGAAAACCAATCGCACAAAGAAATTGCACAAAACTTAGGTATTAGCGAAGTAAATGCCAGAGTTAAATTAAATAGAACCAAAGAAAAATTACAACAAATCATTAAAAATAACGGCTATGAATTTTGACCAATTAAAAAACCAATGGAACGAAAGCGAGGCTAGTTCTAATGACGTTTCTGAAAATATGCTAAAAGTTACGGAAGCCCGTACGCCGATAGACCAAATAAGAAAAAAATGAAAAATGAGTTTTTTGGGCAGCTCATCTCTTTATTAATTTTGGCTTTTGCTCCAAAGATTTTTCATTTTACTACAGAACTTACTACCATTTACATTTTATTTTACGGTATAATTTGTGGCTTTATGGCCTATTACTTTTTTAAGTTTTATTTGTTTTATAAGCACTCTTATGATTTAAGTTTAGATAGCAGGAAAAACTTATTATGGTTTTATTATGAAATGAAGTTGAATTTAGAATTATACAAAGCACTAACTTATATCGTTGGTTTTATTCTGCTTGCCTTTTGTGCCATTGCTTTGTTTACCATTAATGGCGAGCTGTTAAACAGAATTTTCGCAAAAGTATCGCTCACATACATTGCCATTAATATTATTGTAACCATTTTATTGGTTGGCGTAATAACAGAGCTTTGGGCGAGATTTTACTACGGTAAATACCTAAAACAAATTAAGAAAATAGTAGATAGTATGGATGAGGAGTAATTCAGTTTTCAATTGATAGTTCACAGTTGATGCACTTAACCGATTTAAACAATTCATCCAATTATGCAAATTCTAACTAATCAAAAAACAACATATTAGCCGAATATGTAAAAATATAAAAATCTGTAGTAGAACACTTTAATTACTCCATTTAAAAAAAATGAACTTTTTAGAAATTAATGAATAAGGGAACTCATTGTTTTTAGGATATCCTAAAAGTGAAAAGTTATTTCTTAACAACACAATAAACGATGAAATAGAAACCGATACTTTTCAGAGATGGGACAAAAAGCTGAAGGAAGAAAAGTCAGCCCTTAAACAAAGTAAATAGCTTTTAAACTGGTTTAAGCATAAAAAAAGCTCCCATTTTCATAAGAAGCTTTTTGGGCCATAATGGGCATTTCTCGAAGTATTTCCTCTCTGATTTAGGTTTAATCGCCGATTTGACAAAGAATATTATGTAAAATTTTAAGAATCTATTTGATTAGTTACAATTCTATATCTCCATATTCTAAAAATTGGCACCTTTGTGAATTTACGCTAAGTACCATTTAATAGAAATACCTATAACACTTAGATCACTTTTTTAGGCTTATTAAGCCTAAAATAAATGACTCTCAGTAGTTTAAAATAGCTGAAATATATCAATAATTATCATCTATTAAATTAGTAGGCTGACACGTTTGCCCACCAATTTTGAACCGAAAATTTGGAATTAAATCATTTAAGAACAATCATTTTATGTACCGAAATTCGCTGTCCACTTTCTACTTGAAGAATGTAATTACCCGATTTTACATTTCTAATATCTAAATAGATAGTACCTGTTGTTGCTATTTTTTTAGACAACAAGGTCTGTCCTGATAAAGAGATTAATTTTACCTTTGCATAATCTTCTTCGACACCTATGTTTAGTTTTATAAAATCTTTTGCTGGATTTGGATAACTGGTAACCTCTAATTTTGAAAAATCAAATTTTACAACTTCAACTCCCAAAACTTTTTCAGATCCATCTTTATCAACCTGAGATAGTCTGTAGTAATTATTTCCCGATATTGGATTATGGTCGGTAAAATTATAAACTAGGGCATTTTGCGTATCGCCTTTAGATAAAACCTCAGTCAATTTTTTAAAACTTACTAAGTCTGAACTATGTTCTACAACAAATTTTTCGTTATTAAATTCTGTAGCTACTTTCCATTGCAACTGCACATTGGTATTTGACTTTTTCGCTGTAAAACTTGTTAATGCTACAGGTAGTGTACCTTGGTATTCATAAGCCCCCAAATCTACGTTAGTATGTTTAATTCGGGTATCACCAGCCAAATCTTTGGTTATAAAATAGTTTGTGATATATTGGTTATCTCCTTTTTCGGTGGCTGCACCTTCTACCAATTTTAGGAAGTTCACATCATTGGCGGTGGTGCTCAAGAATAGATTAGCCGGATTGGGATCAACGGTATTCTTAAATGCAGGACTGGTCCCCTCTATTGGGGTTACCTGAAATAAATTAGACCTTAAATCTAGCATCGCTCCGGCAATATACCTAATATCTACTGGGGCTGTGGTTTCGCTAATACCTTTTCTATTGGCATTAAACAGCGTATTGTAAACACCTAAGCTTACACCGCTTGAATTATTAAATGAAACTCCTCCATTTACACTGTAATTTTTATAAAAGGTTGCATTCACAATTACCGTATTTGTATTCGTCCCACAATAAACCGCACCAGCCGTTGTACTGGTATTAGTTGCGTAATTCTCAGCAAAAATAGAATTGAATATACGTAACTGCGGAACATTACCGACATTACCCAAAATATATACAGCTGCTCCACCGGTTCCTTTGTTGGTAAACATTTTGGAGTTCAATATCGTCAGTGTGGGATTTCCAGTTGTATTGGTAAAATAAATACCACCTCCGCTAGCTGAAACTGATTCGTTGGTATCAAACACTACATTTTCGAAGGTACAATTTGAAGCATTGTTCAGTTTAAGATAAACTCCAGCGCCACCATTATTGGTTGCTGAAGTCACATTATTTTTGATCACGAGGTTCTTGAACAATACCGAAGTTTCCTCGTTTGAGATATTAATGGCCGCCCCTTGGTTTTTGACAATACCGGCCAAACTGGCATTTACATCACCCAAACCATCTTGAATTGTAAAACCATCCACCACTGCATTATTAGAACTTCCTTTAGAAACCACCACGTGGTAGGCTTTTCCCGAAGCGCCCAAGTCGCCACTTAAAATACTGGCATTGGCCACAAAGTTCCTGCCGAGCAAATCTATGGCACCCTCAGCTAAACCGCCATAAATCTTTACATCGGCTTTAAGGATAAACGAGACATCACGTACGCCACCACTGGCATCTATCTTTTCGGTAGGCACATAGGTTCCTTCTGCCACCCACACCTCATCATTTACTGCCGAAGCATTGATCATCGCTTGTAAATTGCCAGAAGCAGCAGCCCAAGTGCTTCCGTCGCCAGTTCCGCCAGGTTTTACATAACGTTTGGTTTGTGCATTTGCACCAATTCCCAGCAATAATAAAAATGCTGCCGATAAGTAGAGTTTTCTCATGTTCAATTGCTTTAGGTTTATAATGGTTATCTGTTCTTAGTTTTTTAGTGGCTAGGCATTTGGAACGGGTTTTAAATGTTGACACCGTGCAATTCAGGCAAATCGAACTCCTATCTTTCTACCAGTTCCTTCACGGTGTCTCCATAATAGTCGATATGTTTTGCCTCCATTTTCAACAGCTTGCTCCACCTGTTAAAGGTGTTGATAAATACGATGAGCATTAGCACCATCGCTAAGATGGCCAAGGAAGCCAGCAAATATTGTTGTTTGGGCAGATAGACATTTACCACCTGTTCGTAGCCCGCCCAAAACGTAATGATGGCCATAAATACCCCAGGAATAGCGGAACACAAAGCATATTTCTTCCTATTCATACGGATGAGCATAGTGGTACAGACAATTAGACCGCAGGCTGCTAATAACTGGTTACTGATACCAAACAGCGGCCAAATACTACTCACATTGCCCGTGTATACCAAATAGCCCCACGAAAAGGTAAAAATGGCACTACTAATCAAAATGCCCGGCATCCAGTTTTTATCGTTGAATTTTGGAATTACACCACCAATCATTTCTTGTAGAAAGAAACGTCCGACTCTCGTACCAGCATCAATAGCAGTAAGGATGAACACGGCTTCGAACATGATGGCGAAGTTGTACCAATAGGCCATTACATCATCCATAAAAGGAATTTTATTGAAGATATGTGCCATGCCCACCGCTAAGGAAACCGCTCCACCAGTTCTACCATGTAAATCAACGCCAATTTTTTCACTAAAGTGGGCTAGGTCTACGGCATGTAAACTCGGGTTTTGTGCCAAAAAGGTATCGTAAATTTCTTTTGGTGTATTGATGGCGAAATAATCTCCCGGCACCAATGTACATGCTGCAATCAAGGCCATCAGCGCCACGAAACCTTCTACCAACATGGCTCCATAACCCACAAAAAGGATTTCCTTTTCGCTGTTCAGCATTTTTGGTGTGGTACCAGTAGCAATTACCGCGTGGAAACCTGAAATGGCACCACAGGCGATAACGATGAAGATAAACGGTAACACTGGACCGCCTATTACTGGTCCGCCGCCACTAATAAATTCTGTAATGGCTGGCATCTGCAAGGTAGGATGCACAAAAATGACCCCAACGGCCAACATCAAAATTGTACCAATCTTTAAATAAGTTGATAAATAATCTCTTGGTACCAAAAGCAACCACACAGGTAAAACTGAGGCCAAAAAACCATAAATGGTGATAGAAATTGAAATGGTCTTGATATTCCAATGGAAAAGGTCGCTAACTTCCTTGATCTGCATTAAATTATGACCACCAATAATACTAGCAATAAGCAGTACACCACCAATGATGCTGGCCAGTGTAACACTGTTTTTTCTGTATCGCATGATCAGCCCCATCAAAACGGCAATTGGCATAGTGGCAATTACGGTAAACAACGACCACGAGGCTTCATGCATGGCGCTGATACAAGCCAAAGAAAGGCCCGCCAAGGTTAAAATAAGGATAAAAAGAATGGCGAAACCTGCAATGGTACCGGTTCCCTTGCCAATCTCTTTACTGGCAATGGTGGCCAAACTTTGTCCCTTGTGGCGTACCGATGCAAAAAGTACAATCATATCATGAACGCCACCACCCAACACACAGCCAATTAAAATCCAAAGGGTGCCCGGCAAATAACCAAACTGGGCTGCCAACACCGGCCCTACCAAAGGCCCCGCGGCAGCGATGGCAGCAAAATGATGTCCAAAAAGTACGTTTTTGTTGGTAGCTACATAATCCTTGCCATCGGCAAATTCGATGGCCGGTGTTACGTTCTTTGCATTTAGTTTCAACACTTTATTGGCCATGAATATACCGTAAAACCTATAGGCGATAGCAAATACCAATAGTGAAACAAATACAAGTGTGAGGGCGTTTACCCCGTTTAAAAATTCCATAGTTTTTGGTTATTATTTATTGGGAACAAGTAATACAGCATTTGCAGCAATGTCTCCCTTAGCATAATTATTGGTCAATTTCAAATAAGCGTTTGCTGAAAAATCGAAGTCAAATTCTCCTATCTCTACCCAAATACTGGTGGTTTGTCCTTGTATTTTAACCTCTTTTAAGTTTAGGGAGATGGATTTCTTTTCTTTTCCATTATATAGTTCTAAATCTATTTCCGCTGCATCTTTTTCGCCTTTTGGGTAATAGTAGTAAGCTTTATATTTCCCTGGTTGGGCCTTGTGGTCAAACCCGAACTTTACACTTGCTTCAGTGCTCGCTGAAGAACGTACCAGATAGTACTTGCCATAACCTTTGGTGGCTATTTTTTCCCAATTTCCAGTTATTGCAATATGTTTTTCATCAGCAACACTACTGATTACATCTGGTTTTCTACCATCGGCTTTCGGATTACTTTTCAGTATTGCTTTGATTGCATTTACATCCACATCTTGTATGGCTATTTTCTGATCTATGGCAATAACAGCGGCCACTGCGGCAGATTGTGCCAATACCATAAACACTGGCTCCATCCTGATAGAACCGAAGGCAATATGCGAAGCAGACATACAAACCGGCACCAACAAGTTATCTACCTCATTACGTTTGGGCACAATAGCACGATAGGAGATTGGAAAAGGTGGGAAACCTCCCACTTCTACATTGCCTTCATTCTTCGCCATACCGTTAACCACCAACCTATCGCAGTTGTGCGAATCCATAGTGTAGGCCGCAAAGGCAATCTCATCACTTACCACTTCCCTACCTTGGCAATGGTTTTGGTTCATCACCACATCGCTTACCATGCGCCTAGCTTCTCTGATGTACAATTGCGGCGACCAATTTCCATTGTCTTCGTATTCATCCTTCGGATAGCCCCAAGTCTTCATTTCCTTTCTAATAAAATCAGGTATTCTTGGATCATTTCCTACGAAATATAGCAGCCCCTTGGTATAATCCTCATGTGCCTTGATGAACTGTTTCCGCTTGGCGTAATCTGCTTCGGGATAATCCCAATTGGCACCAATCATATCTGTAGACATCCCATTGCGGTTATTGATATCTGTTTTCTGATTAGGCATTAAACTCCAGATAAATACATCGTTCAATCCTTTCCAGGGTTGGATTTCCTTTTGTCTGATCAACAATTCGTACCTTTTCGGATCGTAATTATCGGGCTTCGTAATCTCCACCAGATTTTTAGGATCATTGGTTAGGGTAATACGAAAATTATAAGCCTGCACTTTCTTATCGCCAGTGCCATTGGGTTTTAAAGCTTCGTTGTTAATGCCCCACAATAAACCACTCGACGGATTTCCCTTCTCTACGTAAGGATCTACCCCATCAGGCAGTTGATGTTGCTTTAATAACTGTACACCACTAAGGGTTTCTCCATACGTGCTATTATCTTCCCTGCCCACAAAATAGCTTACACCTGCTTTGGCCATCAAATCGCCTTCATAGGTACAATCCAAGAAAACTTTTGCTTTGATCTTCAACAGTCGTGCTGTCTTAGTTGCTGTATTTGCTACAGCGATTTCAGTAATTGTTTTCCCGCTTTTAACAGCGCTGACCAACTGTTTGTTGTAAAGCACTTCTACCTTAGCTTGTTTGATGTAGTCGTTAAAGATTTGCAAGGCCACTTTAGGCTCAAAAATCCAACTTTCAAAACTACCATAGTGCGTTCCCAACTTTCGGTAAAAATCTAAAGCCAAGCCAGACACCACGTATTTGTTTCCAATATCTGTCATACCTAAACCGCCAGCACTTAAGCCACCCAGTCTACTGCCCGGCTCTACTACAATTACGTTCTTACCCGATTTGGCTGCAGTATAAGCTGCAATTACCCCAGCAGAAGTACCGCCATAAATACATACATCTACCGAAATCTCTTTTTGTTTTGCAAATAAGAAAACTGGCAGGCACAATAAAAGAACAAGTGTTTTTTTCATCATTATTTAGCTATAGGAAATGTTTATTGGACATAGAAAGGGATTACCGCACTGGCTACCTTATTATGATTATCTTTTAATTTTCTCATAACACATACATTTTAGATTTATAACTGGTTGATTAATTAGCCTACATACCTCAATATGCATTTCCATATTTTAATTATGAGATTTTACACCTGCCAGGGAATTATTCCCTTACCTCCACTTTCTGAAAAATCTGATCTTTATTTACCGAACTTCCCCCAGCCATTACGGTAAAGCTGCCCGGCTCGAAAATGTATTTACCCTTATTATCGTAAAAGCCAAAAACATCTTTGCCCAAAGTAAAACTGATGGTCTTTTGCTCACCCTTTTTAAGGAATACACGTTCAAAGCCCACCAATAATTTCACTGGTCTGGTTACCAAACTAAAATCATCACGTAGGTACAACTGCACTACTTCTTCGCCATCTAAATCACCAGTATTTTGAACTTGTACAGTTACTTTTAAAGAATCACCATACTTGATATTTTTTGCTGTAGTTAAGCCGCTGTATTTAAAATTGGTATAGCTTAAGCCGTAACCAAAGGCGTATAATGGATCCTTATTTCCATCGATAAAGGGATGCGAATATTGCGAAGGCTTTTGATAATAATAAATGGGCACCTGGCCTACGTGACGGGGGATGGTTATTGGTAGTTTCCCGCTGGGGTTTACCTTACCAAAAATAATCTCGGCTATAGCCTGTCCACCAAAAGATCCCGGCTCCCAAGCTTCCAAAACGGCATCTGCGTTTTCTTCCAGCCAAGGCGTAGTTAAGGGGCGGCCATTTATCAATACAACCACCATTGGTTTACCGCTTTTCTTCAGTTCTTCTATCAGCTGTTGTTGTTTGCCCCACAGGTTCAGATCCATTCTGTCGCGGTTCACCTGCGGTTTTATCTGTCCAATGCTGTCTAAACGAATCTTCGCCAATGGCTACCAAAATCAAATCCATTTTTGTAGCCATATTTACAGCTTTGGCAATGGAATCTGTATTCATTTTACGCAAATTCCAACCCACATCCACACTGTGGACTTTTGATCCTTGTGCTTCGGCTTTAATGCCATCCAACACGGTTTTGTAATTTGCTCGCGGCTGTTCAAAAACCCAATCGCCCATGATGGATTGATTATCCATGTTTGGACCCACTACCATGATATTTTTGTACTGTTGGTTAGCGATAGGCAAAAGCTGGTTTTTATTTTTCAGCAACACCACGCCTCTTCTGGCAATTTCTAAAGCTGTTTGTTGGTGTTCTTTAATGAATACGGTTTTGTTTGCGTTTTTGATATCTACATATCTATTTTCGAACAAACCCAAACTAAATTTAGCCTCCAATATCTTCTCACAGGCGGCATCAATTCTGGCTTCGGTTAAACGGCCTTCGGCAACTAGCTCTTGAATGTCATCCAAAAAAACAGGCCCGTGCATGTGCATGTCTACTCCTGCATCAACCGAAACCTGAAAAGCATCTTTAACCGTTGGGGTCATTTTATGCTTGTTGCTCAATGATTCCATATCCATCCAATCGCTCACAATGAAACCCTCAAAACCATATTCGTTTCTCACAATATCTGTCATCAACCATTTATTGGCATGACAGGGAACCCCATTGATTTCATTATGCGCAGGCATGAGCGAGTAAGGCTTTGTCTTTTCGATAGTAGCCTTAAATGGTGCTAAGAATACATTTCGCAATTCGCCTTCTCCAATTTCTACAGGAGCAGCATTGGTACCATTATTACCAATACCACCACCGGTTAAGTGTTTGATACAAGCCAGCACACTTTTATCTCGATCAAATTTGTTCATTTGTAAACCTCGAACCGAAGCGATACCCATTCGGGTAACCAAATACGGATCTTCGCCAAAACTTTCGCCCACCCTGCCCCATCTTGGATCTCTTGCCACTTCTATATTTGGTGAAAAAAGCCCAGTGCATACCAACAGCACGCATCTCTAAAGCAGTTTGCCTAAAAGACTGCTCGATCAGTGAAGGTGCAAATGTAGAGGCCATGGTAATTGGCGATGGATAAATGGTAGACCCTGACATCAGGCCATTCCCATGAATGGCATCGATACCTAACAACAAAGGAATTTTTAGTGGGCTTTGCTCTGCCAGTCTTTGTAGATGATTGGCTTCTTTCACATCCAATACATGTAAGAACGAACCTATCACTCCCTGCTTTACCATACGCTCCACACCTTCAGAGTGCAGACCTTTGTAAAATCCTCGGGCATGGCCGTTTAATAGTTCCTGTTCCGAAATGTTCTTTTCAGCTTCACGCATGTGCTCCAAACCTACGTATTGGCACATCTGTGCTATTTTCACATCTAAGGTCATCCTATCCATCAAGTCTTTTACCCTCGATTTGATAGGCTGTTTAGGATCAAGATATAGTGGCTTCTTCTGCGCATTTGCAGCGAAAAAAAAGCATAATAAGAGGGCTAGCAAGCCTAATTTTCTTAGGCTCGCTCCTCGTTTTTCTGTATTTGTCATTACTTATTTTTGGACTTTTACATCTACCGTTACATTTCCTGTATTGGCATTTGCTGATCTGGTTTTTAATAAGAGAATTCCGTGTTTATTGCTGGCCGTTAAAAATACAATGACATTGCCATTGGCCATACCAGCAGAAGTTTTACCAGCTACTACACTAGAGCTCGTGTACAGGTTTTGGATATCTGCGGCCGAGCTGATCAAATCAAAATCGTTTTGAGATAAGGTTATTTTTTTGATCAAGGTTCTGTTTTTGGTTGGCCAGTTATCTAAAGCATCTGCACCATAAAGTGCAACCGTGTAAATGTTGGCCGAAACCGTAGCCAATGTTGGCGAAGTAATATTATAACTATTGGTTGAACCACTATAGAAAGTCACTAGGTCTATATTTGCCGATTTTTGTGCTGCACCTGTTGTTACGTACACTTCTCCAGTTGCCGCATTAAAAAACGGACCCGGACCGGTGCTGCGTTGTGCGCCCAATACAACATTCGAATAAACATTAAAATCTACCACTGCAGAGCGTTTAACTGTAATCGTAAAAGGGTGTCTTACCAAATTCCCCAACACATCCATTACCTCCACATAAAACTCTAAGGTTTTATCAATATCAGTTACTACAGGCTGATAGGCAAAATGGTAACTATCTTCCTTCGGATTGGTAAAGGTATTTTTAGTCAGTGCCGTTATTTCAGTTTGGTTCAAAAAGGTTTTAATGTACCTAATGTCATTCTCAGATTTCACTGCAATGTTAAAATCAGCTACTTCATTATCTTTAATCTCTGTTGGTGCCGTAGCTGGCAATACTACCGAAATGTTAGCTGGCGCAGATTGCACGTAGACCACCAAGTCTCTTTCTACAGTCTTGCCTTCCGAATTTGTTGCCGTCAACCTAAAGATCAGACTTCGGCCTACCTGTATTGTTGTAGGTTTATAGGTATGTTGTAAATCTACCTGGGCGGCACCATTTGCACTCACGGTGGTCAGACCAGTACCGTCTAGGCTTAATTCAACACTGGTCAGTTTTGTTTCGCCATTGGCCGCTACGTTCAGGTCAAACGTGATTTCATCGGCAGGTGTAACTACTGCTGGTAATGCTGTTTTTTGGGTTACCTTAACCGAAAATGCAATAGCTTGCTGATCAGTTTTGTCTTTTTTACAAGCTACCGCAGCGATTGCCAAAAAACCAATTAAAATTTTTGATATTTTATTCTTCATAACCCTCATTAATTAACGTAAAACGGAATGACCGCACTTGCTACTTTTTTGTTGGTATCATCAGAAACGAAAACAATTAGACGGTAGGCACCTGTTTCGTTTGGTGCTGTAAAAGTGATGTTCGCAGTGGTATTGGTGGTAATCAGTCCAGCGATGCCATCTGCCAAACTGCCATCGGCAGCTGCAGCTTTCTCTTTTACAATTCTCCAAGCGTAAGTTAGTGGGTCGTTTTCTGGATCTGTTGCCACTACCGAAGCGGTATGTGCCGAAGCCTTGGCCACCATGATATTGTCTTCAGCTTTCTTGCCATCCATTAGCATCTGGTTACGGTTTAAAATTACCGGTGCCCTATTTGCCGGATAGCTTCCCGTCCAAGCAAACTGCATGGCATCCACAGCTGGGAAAGTATAGCCCTTTTTGTCAAACATACCGAACCAGGTCAATACTTCGCCATGGGTTTGGTATCCCCATAGGAAAACAAAGGAACCAATACAGCCATTTGCTTTGTTGGCGATAATATTATCCTGATAAGCCTGCAAATAAATATCGGCTTTTTCTGTGCTGGTTTGCTCTACCAACCCGCCCCAAGTTAAAACCCTTGTTGGCTCTGGTGCCATTTGCCAAGTACCACGAGGACCGAATTCGGTAATCATGTAAGGTTTTTGCCAGCCTGCCGTGATTACATTGCCCAACACACCAGGTAAATTTGGCGCATAGGTATTTACCGACAGGATATCGATACTAGGCGCCAAGTTCATGATGTTCTTGATATGATCAACATTCGAACTTGCCAATGTGGTTGTAGTAGGATGGTTTGGATCGTTGGCATGGATAAACTTTGCAATATCCTCTATGGCAGTCCACAATTTGGTATTGGTGTAGCTAGCCTCGGCCTCGTTACCAATAGACCAACATAAAAGTGCCGGATGATCTTTAAAACGGAGAATATCTTGCTTCATTTTTTCTAACTGCTGGCTTACTGCCGTTGCATTATTATAATCGAAGCCATCTGTTTCCCTACCGATGTACAAACCGAAGTTCACATAAACTCCCGCGGCATGTGCCTTATCTAAAATCTCTCTGGTATTGGTGGCCACGCCATAAGTTCTGGCTGTATTAGCCCCATATTTGATTGCAAGATCATGGTAGTTGTTAGAGGCAACCCCTTTAATATAAAACTCCTTTCCGTTTACCTGCATTTGCCATTGGTTATTGACCTTTACCACCGTTACCTTTGCCGGGGGCGGCGTAGTCGTTTCCTCGAAAGAGTTTCGCGGTATCGGATAATCGTACCGGTCTTTACAAGCGCCCAAACCTAAAATAAGGAAGGTGTAAAGCAATAACATTTTATACTTCATCATAATTATTTGGTTTTGATGATTTGGTTCAGCTCTTCTAATTTAGTAGCCAAATCGTTATAGTTGATATCTTGAACAGCCACATTATTATCGATAGCCATTACCGCAGCCACTGCCGCCGATTGTCCCAACACCATGTACACAGGCTCCATTCTGATAGAACTGTAGGCTACGTGAGAAGACGACAAACAAATTGGCACCAATAAGTTGCTCACTTCCTTCTTTTTTAGGTGTAATGGCATAATAACTGATTGGATAAGGGGTAGTTGGTTTAAAAATGGTTCCCTCGAAACGTAACTTGCCTTCGCCGTCAATTACTTTAGAAACATAGTGACAGTCTAAAGCATAAGAACCTAGACCGATGCTATTTTCTGCTGCTGCCCTGTCTTCTTTAGTGACATTTTTTTCGATCATCACATATTCGCCCTGCATTCTTCTCGCTTCTCTTACATAAATATGGTTAGGGAAGTTATCTGTATCTACAAATTCATCTTTAGGCAAACCCCAATCGCTCAGTTCTTTCCTAATATGTTCTGGAACACGAGGATCGTTCTCTAAAAACCAAAGCATGCCCAGTGCATAATCTTTGTGCAATTGCTCAATTTGTTTACGCTGTTCATAGTTCGCTTCCGCATAATCATAACTTGCACCAAAGAAATCTAAGTGGTTGGTATCTGTTTTACGATTTGGCATTGGCGTTAGGGTAATAATTTTCTGTAGCTCAATACTTGGGTTTAATTTGATTTGTCGTAATAAGACTTCATACCAAAGTGCATTGTAGTTCGCTGGCTTTCCAATCTTAATTCTGTTGGCCGGATCATTGGTCAAGGTCATACGATAAGTGTAAGCCTGTACCTTTTTGTCTTTTGCCCCTTGTTTGCTCGGTGCTTTCTTATCGATATAAGGCAACAAGCCAGACTTTTTATTACCTTCTATGATGTAAGGGTCAATTTGGGTTAGGTCTGCACCTTTTTCATAGTTGATATGATACCCGTTCAAAGTTTCTCCGTATTGGTCATTGGCTTCTCTACCAACTACATAAGACACCCCCGATTTCGCCATCAAATCTCCCTCATAAGTAGCGTCAACAAATACCTTTGCCTGGATCACTTTACCGCTTTCCATTTCGATACCCGTAAGCTGTTTACCGCTCTTTTTTACACCGCCTTTTAGTTTTAAACGCTCATCAAACCAAACCTCTACATTGGCTTCCTTTAGCATTTCGAACATAATTTTTTCGGCTACTTTAGATTCATAGACCCATTGCATTTTACGCTCTTCGTTTCTGCCTTTGTAAGTTCTCTTTAAGGATTTTACAAAAAACTCATCGCGGTTTTGGTTTACCCAAACTTCTGGTTTAAGGTAATAAGTGTACAAACGTTGGTAAAACTCTCTAGTTAAACCACCAACCACATCATTTCTGTTCATATCTGTAGCTGTTAAACCAGAAGTTACCAAACCACCCACATGCTTATTTTTAGAAATTAGCACCACTTTTTTCCCCATACGGCCACTTTGTATGGCAGTAATTACCCCTGCAGCAGATTCTCCGTACACACAGATATCGTAAGATGATGGGTTGTTGATGGCATAAGTGTTAAACGACGTAAGTAATAGCAGTATATAAATGATCTTCTTCATGTCTTTTTATTTGATTTTAATTGTAACCTGGATTTTGAGGGAAATTATCAGCTCCCATGTTAATAACTTCAGTTTCTGGAATTGGCCATCTCACAAAATGCGGATTGTTTGGCAAATTGGTTCTACCGCCAATAGAGGCTGTAATTTCTGGATCGCCAGCATAATTGCGCACTTGCGAAATCAGTATACCCAACCTTTTCAAGAAATACCATCTATCGCCTTCAAAAGCCAACTCCCTAGCTTGTTCGTCAATAATGTCTTTAATGGTCAGCGCACCTGTAAACTCATCATTACCAGCTCTTTGCCAAACCTTGTTATAATATTGTTTCGCTAACGTTTGGTTACCTTTCATCAAAGCGGCTTCGGCACCGATGATGTAGGTTTCGGCCAGACGATACACGATCAGGTCTTTGTAGCTGCGTGTTTCGGCAGGTGTACGGGTCCAAATATCACCGTATTTGGTACAACCAGGATACACAAACCTATTTTTGTTGCCACTTTTGTACAACGGGAAGTAATCTCCAGGATTTACCGTAACATTGCCATAAGCAATTGGCGAAGAGGTAGTGTTTTTGTACCTGTGGATATAGAATGAATTGTACCTTTTATCTTTCAACTGATTGTAAAGAGAGAACAAATAAGGGCTCGGCAGGCATCTTCCATAAGTATAGCCCCAATTTTCGTAGCTACAGGCATATTCTGCCGTGCCACCAATTTCTGTTCGGTATTGGGCAATAAAATACGCTGCAAAATAATTGCCCAATGGGGTGTTATTAGAAAGGTTTCCTCCCGGATTTTTACTCCATTGCTGTACCATTAAAGCTTCGCTATGGTTCAAATCTCCAGCATTAAAAACGCTATCTAAAGCCACCAAACGATATTGTTTAGATTGGTCAATTTGAGCTACCTGATCTAAAGCGGTATCCCAATCTTTGGCCCATAAAGCTACCTTTGCCTTCATGTGACGGGCAGCTGCTTGGTTAAACCTGCCGGGCTCTGTTGATTTCCAAGATAGATTAGCTATAGCATAATCCAAATCGTTGTAAAGCAAGCCAAAAACCTCCGCATTGGTAGCGGCTTTGTAGTTTTTAGGAGCATCTACATTTTCCCAAGTAGTAGGTTCAGTATTTAGCCAAATTCTATCGTAAGTGCGGTACAGCAAAAAATAAGCTTGTGCCCTAAAGCACTTCGCCTCGGCTACAGTGGCCTTCAAGCCTGCTGTTTCCGGCAATTTTGCTCCTGCAGCAATAATTTCGTTGGCCTTACCTATAATTTGGTACATAGTGCGCCACATGTGCGCTGCCTGCGATGAAGATGGTCTTAAGTTGTTGGGATCGTAAATACCAAAATAGTTACCAGTACCACCATTGGTAACTGCCAAATCCGTTCCACGTTCCAAAGCAAAAATGGTGGCGTTTTCGGTATCATTGGCATAGGCACGCAATAAGGAATAAACTGCACTGGTAGCTAACTTTAAACCACCTTCGGTGCTGTAAATGTAATCTGCAGAGTATTTAGTCAGATTTTCTTCTTCTAATACTTTAGAACAAGAAACCAGTCCGGCACTCAACAACAAAGCATAAATTATATTTCGTTTCATATTTCTGTTCTTTTAGAATGAAAAATTAATGCCGAACAAAAGCGTTCTAGGTTCTGGGTAAGCCCCCGCATTTTGTTCGGGTCCATAGGCTTGTACATCGGTAATGGTAAAAACATTGCTCATGGTGCAAAACAGCTTCAAATCATCTAGTTTCACTTTTTGCACCACACTTTTAGGCATTCTGTAAGAAAGCGATATGTTCCTTAACTTGATATAATCTGCCTTCTCATAAGCAGAAGAGGCCAGAAAAGCAGGCGTTTGTACAAAGTTTGGTGCAGGAGCCGTTTGAGATGGATTATGGATGGTCCAATAGTTTCTACGGATACCATTTCTTTTGCCCGTTAAATCTCCTCCCGTTTCGAAAGTGGCCAGGTAAGAATTGTAGCGGTAACCGCCATATAAGTAGTAAAAATCTAAGGATAGATTGAAATTTTTATAATCGAAACTAGTGATCAATGAGGTTAGCCATTTGGGGTCTCGCTGGATAATTACCCTGTCGTCTACCGACACCACACCATCGCCATTTACATCCCCCACCCTTATACTGCCAGGTTTGGCAGCTGGCATGTGCGAACCAGCAATATTATCCGTTAACTGCCAGATACCATCAAAACGGTAGTCGTAAGAAACGTTCATCGACTGACCGATAAACCAATTGTTGTTCAGATCATTTTTAGGGTTTCCATTGGCATCCAACGAGCCATCGATTTTTTTGATTTTATTCCTGTTCAACGTAAAGTTCACATTCACATTCCATTTAAAATCTTTTTTCTCCATCAGTGTTCCGTTTACCGCAAGTTCGAAACCACGGTTTTGTACGTGTCCCAAGTTTACCAACTGACTGCTGTATCCCGTAGTGGTAGCTAAAGAACGTTCTACCAACAGATCGGTGGTTTGGGTATCGTAATATTCGATGGTACCATTCAATCTTCCTCCAAAAAAACCGTAATCTAAACCAATATTGGTAGAAGTAGAAGTTTCCCATTTTAGGTTGGGGTTAACCAATTGCGAGTTGGGCAAGTAACCTACCTGCGTGGTGTTTCCAAACTCTATCAGATAACGGTCTGCCAGTCCTAAAGTGGTGTAAGGGCTGATACCCTGGTTACCCACTGCACCGTAACTTACCCTCAGTTTCAAATCGGTCAAAAACCTAACATCCTTTAAAAAGTTCTCTTGTTTTAACCTCCAAGCTACTGCGGCAGCCGGAAAATAGCCATACTTGTTGTTGGCGCCAAAAACAGATGAACCATCTACCCGTACCGAAAGGGTTAATAAATATTTACTATCGAAATTATATCTCGCTCTTACCATGTAAGAAAGCAACTTTCTATCCGACAGTTCATAGGCCATTGGCGAAAAAGTGGTAGCAGAGCTGATGGCATTGTAAGACAAATCATCGTTGGGAAAGCCCAAACCAGTATTGCCAATTCGTTTCCATTGAATACCGTTGATACTGGCCATTGCCGTTGCGTCAAAATGATGCTTGTTGATATCTTTGTTGTAGTTTAAGATGGCCTCCACAATGTAATCGTTATAGGTACTTTCCGAAACCGTGGCCTGCCCACCATTGTTACGACCAGTAGTATGCCTGATCCCCAGATAGGTATTATCTTGCACCCTACGATTGTTCAAGCTGCTATTTAACCTGAAAGAGAAATCTTTATTGATTTTCCAATCGGCAAACAAGTTCATGTTCAGCCTATCGGTAATACTCAAATTATCAGAATTGTTGATGTTCCAAAGCGGATTGAAATGCGACTCGCCCACTTCGGTAACATCTTCTCTCAAAGAACCATCTGCATTGTAAACTTTAGCCAAAGGCGGCATGGTAATGAAAGAATTAAAACTACCATCGGCTATATTGCGATAAGATTTAGTGAAGGCGATATTTGCACCCAATGAAATGGTTTTAGATAAAGTTTGGTCGATATTCAACCTGCCCGTAAATCTCTTAAAATCTGATTCTGGCACCAAACCATCTTGATAGAAATGCCCCAAGGAAAGTGCATATTTAGTTTTTTCACTACCCGACTGTATCAAAACGTCATTTTTGTTCTGGTAAGCGGTACCTATCATTACGTCTTCCCAATCTACATATTCTTTAGATCGGTAAACCTCGCCCATCACACCCCTGAACGCTTCCTGCTCATCGTAATAACCATAAGCGTTATAAAAAGCTTCCTTTCTATACGCAGCCCATTGTTCGCCGTCATAAAATTCGAAGTTGCGGAACAAGCTTTGCGCACCTACGTAAGAGTTTACATTAACCTTGGTTTTTGAAGGTATACCACGTTTGGTAGTAACCAAAATTACCCCATTTGCTGCCCTGGCACCATAAATTGACTGAGCAGAAGCATCTTTCAAAATCTCTATATTGGCAATTTCGTTGGCGTTAATATCATCTATACTTGCTGTAGGCACGCCATCCACGATATATAAAGGGTCATTCCCGGCAGACAAAGACCTTCTTCCCCTTATGAGAATACTTGAACTTCCGCCTGGAGAATTATTACCAGCAGTTACCTGCACACCCGGTGCAGCGCCCCTTAACATTTCGCTTACGCTAGTGGTTGGCATTTTATTGATCTGCTCTGTAGTTACCGATGATACAGAACCAGTCAAATCTTTACGTTTCTGTACCCCATAACCCACCACAACCACTTCATTTAAGCGCTGGTCTGTAGCAACCATTTTCACTTCATATTCCAACTTATCTTCGAGCTTTAAGGTAAATGGAGAAAAGCCCAGCATATTGAAAGTTAAATCGGTATCAGCGGCAGTTACTTTAATTGTAAAATTCCCATCTGGGTCACTTAGGGCAGCTGAGTTAGAAGCGTTTGCTCTAATGGTCACACCAGGCATAGGTTTAGCTTCTTCGTCCAACACTTTACCTCTGATGATCCTCTCCTGCACCCCTGTAGTTGCTTTTACGGCTTTCTTAATCACTACCGTATGATCTTGGATCACATAGGTTACACCCAAACCGCTTAGCACTTCGCCAACTATTTTATCTACAGTGGCATTATTAAAAGTTCCTGTAATACGTTTGGCTTCGTTAATATCTAAGGGAGAATAGATGAATTTTAAACCCATTTGCTGGTTCAACTCTTTAAAAACCTCTTTAATTGTAGTGTTATTAAACGATATGGTAATCGCTTTTTGACTGGCCCACAACACATTTGCATTTACAAAACTCAGCAACAACATCAAACATAAAGGTTTTAAAAGATGTCGTAGCGAGTTCTGTGCAGCGTTTTTACACCGCAATAATTGTTCTTGCATACAAAGCTATATTTAGTTTATTCTTGATTATTCGTTTGGAACCGAGCACAAAACTTACTTCACATAAATTTTACTACCGCTCCTGGTATATTTTACATTATTGGTTAGCTCAATCATCTTCAGTGCTTGGTCTACACTATCGTACCTACTGATCATACCAGTAATTGGAATATGCCTGATGTTTTTGCTAACTACAATCTCTTCGCCGTACCATTGGGCCATTTCCTCCATCACCTCTTCCATTTTCTCATTTTCAAAATAGAACAGGCCTTTATGCCAAGCTTCTACCTTGTAGCCATCGGTAGCTTTGGTAATGAGGATTTTAGGATCTGTACTGCGCAATGAAGCCTTTTGATCTGGCTTGAGGATGACCGCTGTCTGGAAATTATTGTGTGTCAATTTCACTTTGCCCTCTAACAGGAGTACATCTTCGTTCACTTTATCAAAAGAATTGACGATGAATTTGGTACCCAATACTTCTATAGTTTGGAGTGCAGTTTTCACTACAAAAGGCATATAGCTATCCGCAGTTTTCACTTTTTGAACATCAAATAACACCGTTCCCTCGATTTTGACCATACGCTTACCGGCCGTAACTGGTAAAATTTCCAAGGTCGAATGAGGATTTAACCATGCTTTGGTTCCATCGTGCAGTTGGAAAGCAAAAATTCGGTCACTGGGATTTTTAATCTGGTTGATGCTCGTGCGATCGCTTCCAAAATCTGCTGGCAGTAGAAAAACCTTCTCGCCTTTGTCTGTCACTCGCTGTGTGAGCCTGCTGAACATCGTGTCTTGCAGATCGTAACTTTCTCCATCTCTAAGCACAATTATTGGAGAGTTTTTTTCATTTTTTGCCAAAGCATAATTGCTTTCCTTAGTAATAAAATATTTTTGTACAACATAAGTTGAGGCTATGCCCAACAACACAAAGCAAGAAGCAATTTTTAGGAAAGTATAACGACGAGGTTGTAGTTTCACTACATTGGTCGAAATATCTTGATCAATATTACTTTTGATATCTGCGCCGATCATGGCAAGCTTCTCTTCCGAAATGTTCTCATCGGGAATGGAGTCGTAAAAATAATCGACGAGCGTATTTTGTTCAGGAGTAGATTTCCCTCTTAAGTATTTATCTATGGTTGATAAAAACCTATTTCTAATAGATTTTTTGGACATACAAGTTTAGGTTTATTTGGTTCCCTTTAACTAGTAGTCGTAGAAAGCTTACTTAACTCCCAAAAAAAAGTAAAAAATGTGTAAATAGTGCAGTACGCAGTAAAAGCTTCAGCTCAGCCGAGGAGTTAAGCAATTGGTTCTGAACAGTTTTAACAGAAACATCTAACCGCTCGGCAATTTCCTTATTGCTTAGACCTTCTTCATATTTCAACTTAAAGATTTCTCTTCGTTTTGCAGGAAGTGTTTCTGTCCAAGCTTTGAGCGCTGTAAAAAATTCTTTTGAGATCAATTGCGAATCGGCATCGTTGCTATCTCTGATCTGCTCGATAAAATTATCCAGCTCTACAAATTCGTAGCGGGATTTACGAAACTCGTCCAGCACCTTAAATTTTACGGCTTGCATTAAATAAGCCTGCACATTTTGGATATCCCTTGCATGACGTTTGTTCCAAAAGTCTACAAAAACCTCTTGAACGATATCTTTTGAAAGATCTTCGATTTTTAATTTGCTGTAGGTTTTGATGTAAAGCTGTTTCCAGGTCCTAGAATAGAGTTCATCGAACGCACGTTGGTCATCTTCTTTTATACGCAAAAGAAGTTCTTCAAGTGTGTATGAAGAATAACCGATGTTCATAGCTTAAATTTGGGGGAGAGTTGGTTGCCGACAATATTATAAAAGATTGTTTAAAATTACAAGCTTAATCCGCAATAGATAAGAAAGGTTTTCGGACTAACAGGAAAACGACTGTATCTCACAGTAATTGCAATTTTTATATCCAACTACGGGATTTGATTGACGCAAAACTTTTCTATTCAACATCCTCTCCATTGAAATCTGCAATGGTTTCTGTACTATTTTTTGCGAACAGCATACCACCTGTGGGAGATATCTTATCGGTGCACATTTTTGGGCAGTTGACCGCTGAGAAAGTATTATTAGTCAAAGGAATACCAAAAGCGGCTGCATGAATACCATTAGCTACTCCGGCAGCCCCGCCTTGTTTCAACAAAACCATATCAAAATTCTGTACATTAAAAGGCTGTCCACCAACATTAGTAAAGTAATTAGAATTTTCTAATCTTAAGTCAAGTATTTTATCTGTAGCATCTGTATCTTCCACATACCCCGACATGGTATATTGTACTCTAATTACAATCAAAGTACTGGCCTTTAGTGTACGCCAAAATGCAATATTATTAAATTGGAACTTTCCACCACTGGCTGTGAGCTCAGTAGCACTAGCGGTACAGCCTGTAAAATCCTTAATGATCAAACCTCTTGCATCTGTAAAATCTTTGGTAACCAATAGTTCTATTACATCGTTTTGGCCCTGCGGACTGGTGATCCCAGAGTTATAAATTTTATTGATGACTATGTCTTGTTAAAAGACCTTGATTGTGCTGCATAGTAGTAAAAAAGATAAGAATAGCTTAGTTTTTATGAGCGTCATGTTTAGTTTGTTTTATTATTAAGACTTTTATTTTTAACCGAGAGAACGATGAGTGTAAACGGCTATTCAAATAGCAAAGAAAATAACTAATTACACGCTAAAAATTAAGCCCGAGCGGTTATTTACTGTAGGCGTGATTTGGGCATGGCTTACCTGCGAAACAAGCCCTACCAAAAGGCAAAGCAGGAGAACGATAATTTTTTTCATGAATGAGAGATAGTTTAAATGGTTGATCTAATTTAGAAAATTTAATCTAAATTAACAACTTAAAAGAATAACTGAATAAACGCCGCATCTATCAAAACATTAATATTGCTATCGGTCACAGCAACTCCAAAATTTTTCTGATCACAAAAGCCAGATTCATCGCTAAAGTATTATCTTAGTAACAAAAACATCATCATGCTCAAAAAATTAATCCTCTCGGCTGTGGCGCTTGCCTCAGTTTCATTTACCCAAGCACAACAGGTAAATTTATTATGGAGTACCGACAGCGGAATGGGTTCTACCTCTAACTCGCTTGCCCGCGGCAGCGAAGGTCAAATCTTTAAGCTAAGCCTTGTACCCACATTTAGCGGGGGCATATCCCTAATACCAAAAATTACGGTGCACAATAAAGAATTGAAAGAGACTAACCAGCAGTCCATCTCTATAGCCGATAAAGAAACAAAATCTAGCGGTATACTTACCACTAAGGACCACCTCTACTTTTTTACCAATATGTATGACAAAAAACTTAAAAGTACAGGCTTCTATTGCCAGGCCTTAGACATCAATTCTTTTAAAAACAAGGGAGAAAACACCAACCTCATTAGCCTAGCTGCCGATAAGGAGGCTCAACAGCCCATTTTCAAATATCAACTTTCTGCGGACTCTACCAAGTTGCTGGTAACAGGCGCTCCAAATGATCGCTCTGGAACTGGAAAATATTACCTAGGCGTTTATAATGAAGCAATGAAAAAACTATGGGATAAAACTATAGACTTACCCAATAAAGGCAAAGATATGGTAGTGCTTAACGAAAGCATAACCAACGATGGCAGGGTAGTACTTTTAGTGAAGCATTTTGATAAGGGAACACCAAATGAGCATATTACACAAGGTGGAAAGAAATTACCCGCTTATAGCACCAAGCTATTATGGTTTGATAAAGGGGAAACGACCCAAAAAGAACTACCATTGAATACTGGCGATAGATTTATCCACTCTATAGCCCTAGCTAAAGAGGAAAAAAACGAATTGACCTTATTTGGATTATACCAACAAAAACCCGAAGGGAATATCAATGGCTACGCTGTTTTTAAGGTAACTGATAATAAGGCCGAAACCACAAATACTGGCGAGTTTGCGGCTACGCTGCTCCAAAGCATGGAAAAAGATGAACAGGGTAGCAACAACAAAAAAGATGGCGGATTAAGCCCCTACTTTAAGTTTGTGAAGATGGAAACCCGAGAAAATGGCGACCGCGATTTCTTGCTTGAGTTTACCAAAGGCAGACTTACCCCTACCGGTTTTACAGTTGGGTCAGACCCAAGGGCAAGCTCAAGACCGAGCGCATTGATATTTGTACACGGCAATATCATCGATATCAACATTAAAGCTAACGGAGAAAAGTTGATTACGAGAATTCCAAAATCCCAGGATGTGGCAGATCTCGATCATGTATCTAGCTTTAACACTTTGGTGTACAAAGACAAGCTATTGGTTTTTTATAACGATGCCAGTGACAATTTAAAACAGGATATCGCTTCTAAACCCAAAAAGACAAATTTTGGAATAGGTGGCAGAAAACTTTTAGGATCAGTTGATGCAAACTTGGCCATGGCTATTATAGATGCCCAAGGCAACGTATCTAGGAAAATCATCATCGACAGAAAACAGACACCGCTTATTCCGGCCGTAAATGCTTCGATCAAAATGTCTGCTAACCAATTGGCATTTTATGCCATAAACGGACGCAAAGAATTAATCGGATTACTTGAAGTGAAATAGATTTGATTGTAGAATCGTTGGGAGATACAGTTTTTAGGAACTTCTCTCCTCTGGCCTAAGCGGACGCTTAGGCCTATTCCAAAAACTTTATTTCCAACAGGCCTTTCTCTCCTGCATAATCTCTTGCACTACTATAAACCCACTTTAGCGCAAGTCTTAGCGCCTAAGGTCGAGTCAGAGCCCGACTTGTGCTTCTATGATCTACAATAACATTATCTTTAAAACTCCCCTGCCACCTTCATAATCTATGGCACTACTATAGATGTATGATGATGCCATGCTTACCAAGCCCGCCTTTACTGGGTTTTGATGGATATAAGCTAACTTCTGTTGTAAAACACGAGTATTATGGAGATCTAATTCTATTGGATGGTTATCGTGTTGCCAAAACTGATAATGGGTATTGTTACTATTGCCTTTTCCTGCCTTTGCAAATAGAAATAACATCCAATCTCTCCTGCTCTCTACAATGTTCGCCCTTATTTCTTTTAATATCCGATAAGCAGCATATTTTTTCATATCTCTCATGATATGCGCTAAACGGCTACCTACATTGGCACTGATAATCATATGTACATGATTGCTCATGATGACATAGCTATGTATCCTTAAACCCTTCTCTTTTATACAATAAGCAAATATTTCTATCAGTATATCCTTATAGACAACCCTTGTAAATACATCTATCCAACCTACCACCGCAAAGGTTACAAAATAAAGTCCTTCTGGATTGCTAAACTTATACTTGATGCTCATCTAGTCTTAAAGATAAGACTTAACATAGATTAAACCAAGCTATTGCTAACCTAGCACAAGTCAGCCAACCCTCAAACCTATTCACAAGACTTGCGCCATTAGGGTACAACTAATCTAAGCGCTCACGCCGAAACACAAACCTTACGTCAAGGAGGGAAAATAAACTATTACTTTAAAAATATCTTCTCCAGCTCAATTGGTAACATCTTGAAGCCAAAAAAATACTTTAGATAAGTGGCATTAAGATTTACACAATAATTAGGTGTTTCAATAGGTATCCAAAATTTGCTTTCTATCACTGCATCATGACCTACTTGTAAGTAACCTGTTTCACACAGTATTTTTAAATCTTCATTTTCTCCAGAGTCAATATTTGTCCCGCCTACATCAAAAAATTTATATTTACCATATCTAAACTGTGATTTATCATATATCCATGATTTGTTTCTTTTTACTAAGACCACTCCGGTAAAAACCATATATCCATAATTTAATTGAACATCTATGCCAGTTTTATTTAATGGATGCCCATCCATTATAGTCAAATTAACATAAGGCATTAACATCTTATCATCGTTCAGCAAATAGTCCTTAAAAAAAGATTCGGATGTATTTATAAAATCAAAAGATTCGTTAAAACTAAATTTCATATTATTTCTTTTTTAAAATTACCTCGTAAACATCTCCTGTTATAGGCTTTCCAGTTGTTGTTTTCATAAGTTTCTTTTCAGCTTCACTAATTAATGCTTTCGATTTTAAAACTTCAAAATTTTCGAGCCCCTCCGCCGTTCCTTTTAGTATCTGATTAAAATACTTATTGGATTCTGTTCCTCGAACTGTAATTGTCCCTCCTTTTTTTAGCAATTGAGAGGCATCAGCAATATAATCTGAATAACCAAACGGATTATTAGCAACAATTTTATCAACTTTGCCTGTTATATTGTTTTTTTTGGCCACTTGCACAAACTCTTCAATAGTACCTTTAAATCCAGCCTCTGCCACAGGATCCACATTTAAGGCTCCTTTGATATTAGATTTTTGGCCGCCAAAAAAATCGAGAATAACAGGCTTGCCAGATTTAATTACCAGTCCAATAGTAGCTGAAAGAATTTCCCCCATGGCAGCACCTGCAACTATACGAACCCCCTCCATAGTTTGATCTGAATCTTTCTTTATTGCCCCTTTAGCTATTTTGTAGCCGCCAAAAAGCATTACACCATCCCAAAATATAGTTGCCAATCTTCCTGCTCCGCCTGTTAAAGCACCACCAACAAACAAAAATGCATCAATATTATGCTGTCTTATTATCGCATCTGCATTTTTAGGATCTTTTTTATGCAGGTCCGCTTCATAAGCCCTATTAGAGGATACGGCTTGGGCTATCTGAAAAGGAGTCCCCTCTAAGCCATCAACATCTATCATAGCGATAGGATTGTTACTAGAAAATTGATATGGTGTCAAGGCAGCGTATTCTCTAGTTAGAGGATTCACACTCAAGAACTTACCAATCCTCGGATTGTAGATCCTCATTCCATAGTCCTGCTGGCCTCCCTCTCCCTTACCAACCTCATTATCATTCTCCTTGCCGTTAAATCCATAACGGTAACTGCCCCCTAAGTTAAAATTTCTTCCTGGCATTTGGCCACCAAAGGCATAATAATCATTGGCACTTACTACTTCAGCTTCGTAACCACCACCTGTAAGAGGTACACGCTTGTCACTTATTACGGCCAGTACGTTACCCAAATGGTTACTGAGTTCAAAGAACTTATTGCCCACGTCATTCCAGACCTGTTGGGCATTTCCCGTAGCTAAAATAACATTTGGTTTCCACATACCCAAACGGCTACTGCCATAAAGTTGTTGCTCACGCCAATACAAAGGGTTGCTATCTTGTTTATCGTATACTGCCAGAGTATTGCCCTGGGCATCGCGTACATAATAGGTAGAAGTACCATCGTAGGTTTTGCCAACACGGTTGCCCGAGGCATCATATTGGTAAGCAATGGTCTTATCTATGGTTTGGTCGCCATTTAAATCTTTGCCAATGCTTTTGATTTTGCCATATACGTTCCAGTCAATGCTTACCAGTCCCTCTTTCCGATCTTTAATCAAGTTACCGATACGGTCGTAAACATAGTTCGTTGGGGTTTGGTGGTCTATATCATTTGGATAGTTATTGGTATTATCTTGTGTATCAGCTACACCAGAAAGCTGGTTGGTAAAGGCAACGGCATCACTTGGAACCGCATCTTCTGATGGACGATAGGTGCCCTTGGTTCCATCCGCTTTTATGTAGTAGTACGAATACTTCAGGTTATCCATATTTAATGGCATACCGGCAAAAGTATTGTTGCCCTTTCGCTGTAAGGTTAAAATATTACCATTGGCATCGTAGGCAAAATTCTCTCTAAAATCTTCTAGCTTATTGGGTGTCCAAATATTGGAAGTGGAGTTAAGCCCCTCATAAGTGGTAGTTTGGGTAATCCGGTTAAGCTGGTCGTACCTGTAGGCGTACTGTAATGCTGGGCCTACTTTAGGGATGTTAACGCCCATCATAGCTATGTTGCCGTTATAAAGTGGTTTAAATTCGTTGGCTGTATAACCACCAAAAAACGGGCGTGTACTGTTATAAAATGTACCAATAGGCACATAATCATTTTGCCCGTAATAGTGCAGTGTGTAGCTATAGGCATCTTTACCAATGGTACTTGTAGCAGAGCCATCACGGCCCATATCTATGTTAGGGTTAAGGTTGGTACTGTTTACTCCTTTTAGCCATCCTTGTAGGGTATAGGCATAGTCAATGCCCTGTACCTTGTTTTCTTCGTTCCCAAGTTCCATACGGGCCAATGGGCCATGCAGGTAATAACGATAGGTAGCATCTAAACGTTTGTTTGCACCCAAACTACTACCAAAACCTCTGGCATCTATATTGGCAGAAAGCGCCGACCAGGCTTCGGTCAATCGGTTTTCTGCGTCGTAATTGTATTTATAGTAAAAGGCATCATTATTTCCGTGCTGATAGGCCAAGAAATTTACTTTGCCACTTACCAGATCGTATTCATAATCTAGCTTCTTAGTACCCAAACCAGCTATCTGCTGATAGAGTGTTTTTACGTTTCCCGCAATATCATAGCTATAATAAGAAGCATTAATGGCGGCAGTACCAGGCTATTTCACATAAAAAAAGCTCCCCATTTTCATGAGAAGCTTTGTGGGCCATGATGGGCTCGAACCATCGACCAAAAGATTATGAGTCTTCTACTCTAACCAACTGAGCTAATGGCCCATCAAAAACGTATTTTGTTTTTGCGAGTGCAATGTTACATATTTGCAACGAATTTTGGAACACAAAAATGGAAAAAATTAAAAATATTATCTTCGATTACGGCAATGTAATATTCGCTATCGATTTCTTGAAAACGCAAAACGCTCTGTCACAATTAGGTATCCCTAACGTTACACAATTCTTTGCCCACAAAGGGCATAATCAATTATTTGATGATTTTGAAACAGGTAGCCTCTCTCCTGCCCAGTTTAGGGATGGAATTAGAAAAGCAGCCAATAAATTGGACCTTACAGACCAACAGATAGATGATGCATGGAACAGCCTTTTGCTTGGCGTATCAGGTAACAATCATGATGTGCTGTTAGAAGTAAAACAAAAATATCGTACATTCCTGTTAAGCAATAACAATAAAATTCATTACGATTGGATCATTGCCTATCTGCAAAAAGATTTTGGATCTAATAATTACGATGATTTTTTCGAAAAAGCTTACTTTTCTCAAGATACTTCAATGCGAAAGCCCAATGTAGAAATTTTTGAGATGGTACTTAAAGAAAACAGCCTCAATCCAAAAGAAACCGTATTTATTGATGATAGTCCACAGCATATAGAAGGCGCAAAAAAGGCTGGTTTAAATACTTTATTAATGGACGTACACCCCGAGAAACTGCGTGATTTTTTAATCCATCACAAATTATTATAGTATATTTAAGGGTAAAACATTAAAACAATGAGTGTCAAAAAATACAAATCGCTACAAGAGTTTTATCCTTTTTATTTAAGCGAACATCAAAATACCACTAGCCGTATTCTTCATTTTGTAGGTACCGCGTTGGTAGTAGTTTGCTTAATTGGTGGAATTTTATTTCATGACTGGCGTTTTTTGATAGCTGTTCCTTTTTTAGGATATGGCTTTGCCTGGGTAGGGCATTTCTTTTTCGAAAAAAACAAACCTGCCACCTTTCAATATCCTGCTTACAGCTTGGCTAGCGATTTCCTATTATTTTGGGATTTACTAAATGGCAAGCAATCTTTTAGAGCGAAATAGCTTTTACCTATCAACCTATAGATAAAAGCACTTTGGTATCCTGCTAAAACCCTCGTACCTTTAGACAAACCATAAGGTAAAAACACCACAAACAAAGACAGCTTAAAATGTTTTATATAGGTGTTAGACCAAAAGATTTATTGTACTTCGATCACTAAAATTAATTAAGCATGGAAAATAACTCTCAAGACATCAGCAAATGCCCATTTCACAATGGTAGTATGAAAAGTAATGCCGGCGGCAGCGGTACCAGAAATAGAGATTGGTGGCCAAAACAGCTCAAGCTAAATATCTTACGCCAACACTCTTCTTTATCTAACCCAATGGGTAAAGATTTTGATTACGCAGCGGCTTTTAATAGCTTAGATTACGAAAGTTTAAAGAAAGATCTGCATGCACTGATGACCGACTCGCAAGATTGGTGGCCAGCAGATTTTGGTCATTATGGAGGGTTGTTTATCCGTATGGCTTGGCACAGCGCTGGCACCTACCGTGTAGGCGATGGTCGTGGAGGCGCAGGGCAAGGTCAGCAGCGTTTTGCTCCGTTAAATAGCTGGCCAGATAACGTAAGTTTAGATAAAGCTCGCCGCCTATTATGGCCTATCAAACAAAAATATGGCAACAAAATTTCTTGGGCAGATTTAATGATCTTAACCGGAAATGTAGCTTTAGAATCGATGGGTTTTAAAACCTTTGGATTTGCAGGTGGACGCGAAGATGTTTGGGAAGCTAGCGAAGACGTGTATTGGGGTTCTGAAACCACTTGGCTGGGTAACGAAGAACGTTATTCTAGCGGAGCAGAAGGCGTAACGGGATCTGGCGTAGTAGTTTCTGATGATGATGCGAACGGACAAAAACACTCCCAAGATTTAGAAAAACCACTGGCAGCGGCTCACATGGGCTTAATTTATGTAAACCCAGAAGGACCAAATGGCAACCCCGATCCTATTGCGGCGGCCAGAGATATTAGAGAAACCTTTGCCCGTATGGCGATGGATGATGAAGAAACCGTAGCGCTAATTGCTGGCGGACACACCTTTGGTAAAACGCATGGTGCCGCTACTTCTGATCATGTAGGTAAAGAACCAGAAGCTGCCGATTTAGCAGAACAAGGCTTTGGCTGGAACAATACTTTTGGCACAGGCAAGGGCGCCGATACCATTACCAGCGGTTTAGAAGTAACATGGACAACCACGCCTACACAATGGAGCAATAACTTCTTCGAAAATTTATTTGGTTTCGAATGGGAGTTAACTAAAAGCCCTGGAGGTGCACACCAATGGGTAGCAAAAACTGATCAAGAAATTATTCCTGATGCTTTTGACACCGCTAAAAAGCATAAACCTACCATGCTAACTACCGATCTTTCTTTAAGGTTCGACCCGGCTTATGAGAAAATATCTAGACGCTTTTTAGCAAACCCTGATGCTTTTGCAGATGCCTTTGCCCGTGCTTGGTTTAAATTAACCCATCGTGATATGGGGCCAAAATTCCGTTATCTTGGCCCGGAAGTACCTGCAGAAGAACTAATTTGGCAAGATCCTGTTCCAGCGGTTAATCATCCATTAATTGATGAAAATGATACTGAAACCTTAAAGGGAAAAATTTTGGCAACCGGCCTCTCTATTGGCGAGTTGGTTTCTACAGCTTGGGCTTCGGCATCTACTTTCCGCGGTGGCGATAAACGTGGCGGAGCAAACGGTGCACGTATCCGCTTAACTCCGCAGAGATATTGGCAGGCAAATAATCCAGCGCAGCTAGACAAAGTATTAAGTGCGCTAGAGCGCATACAAAAGCAGTTTAATGAAAGCCAAACAGATGGCAAAAAAGTTTCTTTAGCCGATTTAATTGTTTTAGGTGGCGTTGCAGCTGTAGAAAAAGCAACTACTGATGCAGGACTAAATACCAAAGTTCCATTCATCCCCGGCCGTACAGATGCCTCGCAAGACCAAACAGAAGTAGCTTCGTTCGCTTTTATGGAACCTATTGCTGATGGTTTCCGCAATTATAAAAAAGGGCGCACAGCCTCTTCTACAGAAGAATTATTGGTTGATAAGGCACAATTATTAACATTAACTGCTCCCGAAATGACAGCGCTAGTTGGAGGTTTGAGGGCCTTAAATGCAAATTTCGATGGCTCTAGCCACGGTATTTTAACGCAAACACCGAGCAAACTTACCAACGATTTCTTTGTGAATTTATTAGATATGAATACCGCTTGGAAAGCTACTGACAATGATAGAGAGCTTTATGAGGGACAAGATCGAACTACAGGAGCAACCAAATGGACCGCCACCCGTGCCGATTTGGTTTTTGGCTCTAATGCAGAGCTAAGGGCTATTGCAGAAGTATATGCCAGCGCAGATGCCAAACAAAAATTCGTAAATGATTTTGTAGCTGCTTGGAACAAAGTGATGAACTTGGATAGATTTGATTTGGTGTAAGAGATCATTGTTATAATATTTAATTAAAGGTTACGTTTGTCGTAACCTTTTTTGCTTCATAAAACTGACCCTGAAATAAATTTAGGGTGGCGATTAATTAACGTTTCGTCATGCTGAATTTATTTCAGCATCAGTCTAACATATAGTCTTCAAATTGTAACAAAATCTTTTCTTTTTGCTTTTCTCCTCCAACAAAAGCATATTTGCTTAATGTGCAAAAAATCGACATATCAATTACTCATCGGCTTCTTAAAAAAGGAGAAGGATATTGTATTATCTTTTGCTCTTCTATCAACAGTATTGTTTAGCATCATTATTAATCCGATTGCTTTAAACCAAAGCAAGGATTTTATTAGCTAAACCCCGATTTCAGCATTTTTCTTTTTAAAGATCTCGGGGAATAACCACCTACGAATTTAATTTAATGCCTTAAACGTGTATGCGTTGGGTTATTTATTCATTTAATTTTCATTTCAATGGAAACAAAGTCAATTTTATTGTCTAAAAGCGATTACAAATTTTTAAACGAGCACTTAGAAAAAGCCGTTATGAGCGATTATAACAAATCTCGTTTAAGAGAAGAAGTTAAAAATGCTAAAATATTCGATGACGACAAGCTGCCTACAGATGTGGTTTCGCTTTACACCGAAGCCAAAATAGAAAGCACAGATAACAGTCAAACTTTTGTTTTTAAATTAGTTCTACCTAAAGATGCGAACATCAAACAACAAAAAGTATCTATCTTTGCGCCAATTAGCATTGCATTATGGGGTTACCAAACCGGCGACCTAATTAACTGGGAAATGCCTGATGGAATTAAAGAATTTAAAATTATCTCGGTAAGGAAACTTGCCGAAAACGAGCATTAGATTTAAAGTGAGTTATGGGCTTAATCTTGGCTAACCGACCTTGAAATAAATTCAGGGTGACGGCATGGACGGTTCACTTTTTAGCATTGGCATATTCGCCAATGTGTAATTATGAATTTTGACTTTCTAGCGTTGGCGTTATCGCCAACGTGCAATTATGATTTCAAATAATTAACCTTCAAGTGATGAAAACGGAACGAGCAGAAAAACTAAAAAAGTGGATTAAAAAACTTGGCTTTTGGGGCTTTATGTTTTTCTTAGTGAAAGGCTTGGTTTGGTTAGCTGTAGGTTATTTTATTGTCAAGTAGTTAGATAAAAGAGCAAAGAGCAAGGAATAAAGATTTCACACCTAATCGTTGCTCTTTACTCCTTGCTCTTTAGTCAAATAATCAAGTATTTGGTTCTACTTGCTATTTTCTATTCCAATTCATATTAATTAAGGGATGTCGTATTTAAACACTTTTATTTTTGTATCGGTTACTGTAGCAATGTACGGAATACCCTCTTCCGATATACGCATTGTAATTTTATCAGGCACACCTGTTTGAATTGTTTTTGCTGGGTTCCAGTTTTGAGTGTCATTATTAAATGTTTGAACTTTTAAGCCATTAGCATCGCCATGCGCAAAGTAAAGTGTTCCATTTGGATGTACGGCTAAAGCAATATTGTCTCTTTGTTAACTAGAGATAAAATCATACATCGCAAAAAAGTATTACTAACAAGCTTTTCTTGAAGCATAATCAACTAAATTACCATAACTACCAATAGTTAACCTCTCTGCATCTGCATCATTTATTTCAATATCAAATTCGTTTTCCAAAGCCATAATAAGTTCAGTCCATTCTAGCTCCTTAAAAAACATATAGTTTAAATCAAACTCAGAGTGCAAGTTAAATGATTCTTTTTTTAGGTAACAATTCAATAGCGTCCTGAACGTTTAAAAAAGGAGAAAGAAAAGTTTTAACTCATCGTTACATTTGAGGTACAAAAAAACAAACCCTTTCTCTATGGTAAATGTAACAAAACTAGGTTTTTGGGGATTTTTATTCTTCTTAGTTAAAGGCTTGGTTTGGTTGGCTGTAGGTTATTTTATTGTAAAATAACCCTGTAAAGTTAAAGCAAGGCAGCAAAACTTACCTCAAAGTCTTTATTATTTGACTTTTACTCTTTCCTCTATTCACTTTCATCTAAAACATTGCCCACCATTTAGACAATACAAAACCAACTGCTTTAAGATAGTGAAAGCACTAGATACACCACAACCTTTAAGAATAACTACAAATCCTTATATTTAGGCAGTTTTTTTTTACGCTAAAGATGAAAATTAAATTTGCTTTTTTGTTGTGGACATGCTGTTTGGTCTCTTTGATTGGAAAAACCCAAACCTCTCCCAAAATAGCATTTAGCTTATTTGAAGATACCACTGCCAGCCTAAATTTATCGGAGGTAGTACTCCAATATCATCAAAAAAAATTTAAAACCCTTTTACTACCGTCTTTTAATCCTGGCTATACCGAGTCGGTTTTTTGGCTGGCTGTTAAACCACAGTTTTTACCAAACCAGTCGCAATGGCTATTAACTATAGATAACCCACACATCAATAGGTTATCGTGGTATCAGCTTAATGAATTAGAAAAAGAAAAATTATTGTACCAAACTGGCGATTTTTACCCATTCAAACAACGTCCATATCCCGAGTTTACTAATTTCGCTTTCCCTATGAAGCAAATTGATGGCATTTATCTTTTACGCGTAGATAAAAGGAAAGAAAGCCTACAAGCTCCCATCAACATTGTGAAATATGAAGAACTGGCAGACAGATACATCAAAGGAAACCTGATCAACGGAATATTGTCAGGAACCATTGTTATGATGATTTTTTTTAGTTTAACACTCTGGATAAGCACTTATAAAAAAATATACCTCTTTTACGCTTTATACATTGGATCTTTACTGTTATGGATATGGAGCAACAAAGGCTTGGGCTTTGAGTAACTTTTGGTATAACAGCAGCTTTTTTCCAAGTAGGGCAAGGCCAATCTCTCTTTTGCTAAACATTGTATTTAGCATACAGTTTATGCAGCTTTTTATAGGGCAAACAAAAAATAACCTCTTATTTTATCCAAACAAAGCATTACAGGTTATAGCTATCATCTTTTTATTATTTATACTTTATCCAACACCTTACGAAAATTCTATAATCACGGCAAAATATGTTCAAAGCATGCTAACCGTGGTTTCCAGTATTCAAATACTGCTACTTTTTGCAAGTGTTATTGGTAAAATACGCAAGGGCGTTAAAGAAGCAAAGTTCTATTTAATTGCTTATTTGGTGTTGGCATTTTGCGGGTTTGCAGAACAGCTATATATGTATGGCACAGTAATGTTAAACTACTATGTAGCCCAATTTGCACTTTTAGGTGGTTTGGTAATAGAAGCATCTATTCTTATTTATGGTTTGGCACAAAAATTTAACAGGTATAGAAAAGAGCGTGAAGTTTTATTATTCGAAAAAAGTGAACAGCAAAAAACACTAACCGAAACTATTGTAAACGTACAAGAAAAGGAACGAAAAATATTCGCAGATAGGCTACATGACGAGATTGGCGCTATGCTATCTGTAGTTGCCTTGCATCTTAACAGTTTAAAGAAAAGCAGTATCGCTACTACCGAAAAAAGCGAAGACAAACTGTTACAGGCAGATCAGATGCTAACACAGGTAGCAGATACGGTACGTACCATGAGCCACCAAATTAGTCCGGTTACGATAGATAAAATTGGTTTCGTAAAAGCATTAGAAAGTTTGGTAGCCAGCATTAACCAAACAGATAAGATATATATAGAATTGGTTTGCATGGGGTTTGAGCAAACCGAAAACTATCCTACAAATTACCTAAACAGCATTTATCGCATTATACAAGAATTACTGCAAAATATAATTAAACATGCAGAAGCTACCAATGCAATTATTCAGCTGATAGAGCATGAAGATATAATAGTAATTATGGCCGAAGATAACGGACTTGGACTAACACCAGAACGGTTGAAAAACCCAAAAGGTTCTGAAATGAACAGTATATTTTCGAAAGTAAGTTATTTAAAAGGAACAATTGAGATTGAAACACCAGGCAACGGTACACTAATTAACATTGAGCTCCCTAACCAAAACATAAACAAATGAACAATATAAAAATCTATATAGCCGATGACCACCAGCTTTTGATAGACGGTCTTATTTCTGCTTTAAGCGATTACGCTTATATAGAGATTATTGGCACTGCTAACAACGGAAAAAAGGTTTTAAATGATATTTTTTTGAACAAGCCAGATGTGCTTTTACTTGATTTAAACATGCCGCAAGTAGATGGCTTGCAGGTAATAGAGAAAGTAAAAGCAACAGCAAACAATGTTAAAATTTTAGTACTTTCTAACTACAGTGCCAACCACATTATTAAAGAAGTGCAGCAAAAAGGAGCAGATGGTTACCTATTAAAAAATGGCTCTATTAACGATTTGGTTGCTGCCATACGTCAGGTAGCTAATGGTAATCTATTATTCGAAAACATTACCTCAGCCATTCAAAAAAAAGAAACGGCTTATTTTATGGATGATTTTATGAAAGAATACTTACTTACCAAACGTGAATATGATATTCTACTGCTTATGGCTATAGGTAAATCTAGCAACGAAATTGGAGATAAACTTTTTATAAGCGCTGCAACCGTAAGTACCCACCGCAGAAACATCCTTAAAAAATTAGGGCTAAAAAGAACCTCTGAAATTATGAATTTGGCAGTTTCCAAGGGATGGCTAAAAGACCAATGAACAAAGAACAAAGATGATACCTGCAGTTTTTATTCCTTGCTCCTTGTTACTTTACCTAAACCTAAATCCCCCTCCTAGCCTTTTCTCTGCTAATTAAAGATAATTCCCTACCCGTTTGCCCTGCTACCGAAGTGTTTTCTTGTGCTCTTCTAAATAGGTACGGCATTACGGCTTTAATAGGCCCATAAGGCACATATTTGGTTACATTATAACCAGCACTAGATAAATTAAAACTTAAATTATCGCTCATCCCCAACAATTGTGCAAAATAAACATGAGGATGATGGTGCGCAATTCCCTTCTTGTCAATCAGTTCGGTTAGCAAACGGCTACTTTCTTCATTGTGTGTACCACAAACAAAACCAATCCTATCAATATGTTCTACACAGAAACGTAATGCAAGGTTATAATCTTTGTCTGTTGCAGCTTTATCTGGTTGTATCGGCGATAGATATCCTTTCTCTTCGGCACGTTTGCGTTCCTTTTCCATATAAGCGCCACGAACCAACTTAGCACCTAAAATAAAACCTGCTTCTTTGGCAATTAAATAGTCGGCCTCTAAACCAGCTAACTTATCGTGACGGTAAATTTGATAAGTATTGAAAACGATGAGCTGCTCTTTGTTGAACTTCATCATCATTTCTATAGCTAGCAGGTCAATCGTATCTTGTATCCAAGTTTCCTCAGCATCAATCATCACAGGTACTTTTCTTTCAAACGCAGTACTACAAATTTTCTCGCAACGATTTTTCACTCTTTCAAACTCGGCAGTTTCTGTGTCAGTAAGCTGTTGTTTAGCATCGAGCTTTTCTAGCAAAGCAAATCGTCCTATTCCAGTTACTTTAAAAACTGTAATCGGAATTCTCGGGTCGCCATCTGCACGCTCAATAGTTCTAATAATTTCTTCGCAAGTAAAATCAAAAACTGCCTCTTCATCCTCGCCTTCTACCGAATAGTCCAAAATTGTACCCACTTTGCCTTGGTGCAGTTGCTCAATAGTGTGCTCACATTCTGCAATGGTTTCGCCACCGCAAAACTGTTTAAATATGGTGGCTTTAATGGCCCCTTTAATTGGCAAACCAATGTTAAGCATAAAATTAGCTACAGGCGGCCCCACTTTGGTTAAAAAGTTGCTTCCAATTATTTTGAAAAGCCAATACGCTTGCTTCAATTCGGCATTAGATTTATGAGCGAATGCGACCTCAGTATTATTGAAGTCTATTTTTTGCTTGGAAAAAGCATCCATTTTTATAAACAATTTTAGTCAGAACGCTGCAAAAATATAAATAACTGGGCATCTTAACACGAAAGACTTTCAAATAATCGTAAATTCGCAACGTCATGATACAATTTAAACTAGAAGGGGAATTTATCCCATTAATTGCCTTGTTAAAAGCTACATCATTGGTTCAAAGTGGTGGCGAAGCACAAACCATTGTAGAAGAAGGACTTGTTAAAGTAAACGGTGTTACCGAAGACCGCAAGCGCTTAAAAGTACGTGTTGGCGACAAAGTTGAATTTCTGAGCAAAACAATAGAAGTAATTTAATGCAAGCCTTAAAAAATAATGATCATTTCATCCACTTCGAAAGTGGATTAGCTCCTTTAAACGATATTTTGGCAGAAAAAAATACAGCAAGGTATTTGTATTTGCCGACTCTAATACCGCAGAAATTTGTTTGCCTGTTTTTAGGGATTTTTTGCCAGAACTCGACAACTTCGACATTATAGAAACTGATCCGGGAGAAGAAAACAAGAACATTGATTTTTGCATTGGCATTTGGAAAACTTTATTGGATTTTGAAGCAGATCGCAAATGTTTGATGATTAATTTGGGTGGCGGTGTAATTACCGATATGGGCGGTTTTATAGCATCTACCTACAAAAGAGGCATTGATTTTATTAATATTCCCACTACCCTACTTTCGCAGGTTGATGCTTCTGTAGGTGGTAAAACGGGTATCGATATTGATAATGTGAAAAATATGGTGGGCACTTTTAGCTTACCACAAGCGGTATTTATAGAAAATACATTTTTGCAAACTTTGCCACAACGTGAGTTATTGTCTGGCTTTGCAGAAATGATTAAACACGGCTTAATTGCCGATGCCACTTATTACCAAGAGCTTAAAGACAGCGATTATACCAACATCAGCGCAGCAGCCATTTATCACTCTGTAAAAATTAAAAACGATGTGGTATTGGCAGATCCGTTTGAAAGAGGTTTGCGGAAAATTTTAAACTACGGCCACACCATCGGTCATGCCGTAGAAGGTTATGCATTAGTAAATGATAAAAAACCACTTACCCATGGCGAAGCAATTGCTATTGGTATGGTTTGCGAAGCATACTTATCAGTTAAATATTGCAACCTATCGCAAGAAGAGCTAACAGAAATAGCGGGCTACATCTTATCACTTTATCCAAAATACCACATTAAACCAGAAAGTTTTGATGATTTAATGGCATTAATGCAAAGTGATAAAAAGAACGAAGATGGTTTCATTATGTTCTCCTTATTAGACCAAATTGGCAAGTGCGTTTTCAATTGTAAAGTAACTAAAGAGGACATCTTTAGTAGTTTAACTTATTATAATAGTTTGTAATACTATCCTAAATATTGTTTTGGAGATTGTATTACGCTATTTGTTTTATTATCTTTGATTAAATAAGGAGTTAAAATAAATGACAACACTGACTATACAAGTAGACGAAAAAGATACCGATTTCCTTTTACAGGTAATAAAAAGGATTAACGGAAAAGTTATAAAGTCATCAAAAAAAGACGAATTATTGAATAACATTAAAACAGGGTTACAAGAAGCTAAATTAATTAAGGAAGGCAAATTAAAAGGTTTCTCTTTAAATGATATCTGATGGCTTTAATTGAATTTGTTTATTCATCGATTTTCATTAAAAAAGCAAAACAATTAAAGAAAAAGCATGCCTCATTAGTTAACGATCTACAAAACTTGGAGAAAGATTTAAGTTTAAATCCAAAGTTAGGCACAGATTTAGGTAATGGAGTTTTCAAAATTAGATTAGCAATAAAAAGCAAAGGGAAAGGTAAAAGCGGTGGATATAGAGTAATCACTTATCATTGTATTGAAAACCAAATCAATATGATTTATATTTATGATAAATCTGAGGAAACTACTATTTCCAAGCAAGACATCATAAAAATAATTAAAGAAAGCTAACCAAAATACCGTTTCGTTATTTGGTTCAAAAACGGCAAAATAAAATTATTTTCATTTAACTATTGACAAATTAAATTTGTTGGTGTACATTTGACACCAGAAAGCAAAAATGAATTTCAACACTACATATTGGTTTGGTTACTTTTACTACTTTAGTAAGAGCCAGGACTAATATGCTTAAAGTATAACAAAGATATTTTAAAACATACAAAAAGGTCCTGGCTAAAAAGTCAGGACCTTTTTTTGTTTAACGCAATTATGAAAACAAAAACAAAGGTAGCGATACAAGGCATCAAAGCATCATTCCACGAAGAAGCGGCATTTAAATTTTTTGGTAGAGATATCGAAACCGTTGAATGCAACTCCTTTAAACAAACCTGCGATGTGTTGGACGATGACAAAGCAGACTATGTAGTAATGGCCATAGAAAACTCTATTGCAGGTGGTCTATTACCTAACTACACACTAATTCGCGAATTTAACTTTGCCGTTGTGGGCGAAGTATACCTGCCAATTCAGTTGCACTTGCTTGCTTTACCAGGAGTGAAGTTTGAAGACATTAAAATTGCTACCTCGCACCCAATTGCTATTAGACAGTGTGTAGATTTTTTCGAAGAGTTTCCTCAAATTCAAGTAATTGAGGGTAATGATACCGCTGCTTGTGCCAAAAAAATCAAAGATGGGCAACTGAAAGATACGGTAGCCATAGCCAATGCTTTAGCTGCCGAAACCTATGGCTTAAACATTATCGAAAGAAGAATAGAATCTAATAAAAAGAACTTTACCCGTTTCTTAATCCTACAAAAAAGAAAAATGGTTACTGAAAAAGGAATAAATAAAGCATCTATCTGTTTCCAAGTGGGGCACCATGTTGGCGCACTAAGTCAAGTATTACAAATTTTTGCAGAGCTAAACGTTAACTTAACAAAAATACAATCTATGCCAGTTTTGGGTCGCCGAAACGAATACTATTTCTATGTAGATATTGAATGGAAAAATATGGAGAACTACGACACCGCTATTAGAAGAGCTCTTAAATACACCGTAAACTTCAATATCATGGGCGAGTATGTGAAGAACGACAAGGTATAGATTAACTGTTGAAACTGTAGATTAGGTTAATCGACAGTTAACCGACTAACCGATTTAAACAGTTGACCAGCCTCACAACAACAAAGCAATTTAACAATAACAACAATACAAATTATCCAAAAAAATGAAACTAAATTTAAACATTGAGCCTTTAGAAAACTGGCTAACGGCAAACAACCAACCTTTATTAATCTCTGGGCCTTGTAGTGCAGAGACTGAGGATCAGTTATTAACCACAGCACATTTGCTAGCCGCAACAGGTAAAGTGAGTGTTTTAAGAGCTGGTATCTGGAAACCCCGTACTCGTCCAGGAGAATTTGAAGGTATTGGCAGCATTGGTTTAGAGTGGTTAAAACGTGCTAAAGCAGAAACTGGTTTACCTACAGCGGTTGAGGTAGCTAATGCAAAACACGTTGAAGAAGCGCTAGCTGCTGGTGTTGATATTCTTTGGATTGGTGCTCGTTCGACAGTGAACCCTTTTACAGTTCAAGAAATTGCTGATGCATTGCAAGGACACGATATCCCTGTATTGATTAAAAATCCAGTAAACCCAGATTTACAACTATGGATTGGTGCTATCGAGCGTATCAACAAAGCGGGTATCACTAAAATTGGTGCCATACACCGTGGTTTCTCTTCGTTCGAAAAATCATCTTTCCGTAACGAACCGATGTGGGAGATGGCTATTCAGCTGAAAACGCTTTGCCCTGAATTGCCAATCATCAACGATCCAAGTCATATTTGCGGTAACCGTGAATTGATTCCTTACATCTCTCAAAAAGCATTAGACTTAGATATGCAAGGCTTAATGATCGAGTCGCACTTAGACCCATCGGTAGCCTGGACAGATGCTAAACAACAATTAACTCCTGCTGCTGTAAGCGAATTAATGGATCGTTTAACGGTACGCGAACCAGAATCTGCAAACGAGGCATTTGTAGATAAATTAGCTGATTTACGTAAATCAATCGATAAAATTGATGATTTATTGTTACAAAAACTAGGCGAACGTATGGCCATAGTAGAAAAAATTGGCGAGTTCAAACGTGATAATCAAGTAACTATTTTACAAGTGAACCGTTGGGACGAGATCCTTAAAAAAGGAACAGCTTTCGCTAAAGCGCTGAAGTTAGATGTTCCTTTTACCGAGAAATTTTTAGAATTGGTACACGGCGAGTCTATCCGCAAGCAAACAGAAATCATGAATGCTGGCAAAGCAGTACAAGAAGGCATTGCCGCCGAGCAACACACAGAAGTAAAAGCTTAATTTTTTAAGTAGACTACTTATTTTTTAGGATATTAATTTTGGCCAACCGTCATTTCGAACGAAACAAAGTGCAGTGAGAAATCTCTAACCGAAGCACTTCTGCTGGAGATTTCTCCTCGTTCCTCGTCGAAATGACGGCAAACCAAAACAACTTTAATCCTATATCCACCTAATACCAACCAAACCATGCATAAAAATGCGATTGTTTCTTTTAAAGGAACACAAAATATACAAGCGGAAATACAATTGACAGGCTCAAAAAGCGAATGTAACAGAGCACTGATCATTAAATCGTTGAGCAAAAATTTGGTAAAAGTAGAAAACTTATCCAACGCTGCCGACACCGTTACTTTAAATGCTATCTTGTCTGATTTAGATACACACGATAGTGACCGACAAAGTGCTAAAACAGTAGATGTTGGTCCTGCTGGCACTGCAATGCGCTTTTTATCAGCCTATCTTTCTGCCAAAAACGGCAATTTTCTGTTAACAGGAACCGAACGCATGAAGCAACGTCCCATCGGGATTTTAGCGGATGCCTTAAAGGAAATTGGCGCAAATATCAGCTATGCAGAAAAAGAAGGATTTCCGCCTTTAAACATTAATGGCCCGTTAAACCAAGCAAGTTCGCGTATTAAAATCAAAGGCGATATTAGCAGCCAATACATTTCGGCTTTGCTGATGTTAGCCCCAACCCTACCACAAGGTTTAACTTTAGAAATTGTGGGCGAATTAACTTCTAAACCTTATGTAGAAATGACTTTGGCCATGTTGGCCGAATGTGGAATTTCACACGAGTGGAATGGGAATTTAATCACTATCAGCCATCAAGCCTTCCAGCCTTCAACTTTAATTGTAGAGCCAGATTGGAGTGCTGCCTCTTATTGGTACAGCATTGTGGCCTTGGCAAAAGAAGCCCAAATCAGTCTTCCGCATTTGCGTGAGAAAAGTTTACAAGGCGATAGCCAAATCCAACAGATTATGGAGATTTTTGGCTTAAGCACTACTAAAACTGATAACGGAATTGCTTTTAAGAAAGATAGCGCAATAAAAGACACCGACAAAGTTTTAGACTTAAAAACATGCCCAGACTTAGCGCAAACCATTGTGGTTGTGGCAGCCGCTTTAGGCTTAAATATGGCATTTACAGGTTTAGAAACCTTAAAAATAAAAGAAACCGACCGAGTTGCTGCATTACAAAACGAGTTGGCTAAAATTGGTGTAAAGCTAAATGAAGATAACTTGGTTTACACTTTAGATTGTTCTGGACTGCATTTCCCTAAAAAAGTGAGCATTGCTACCTACGAAGACCACCGTATGGCCATGGCTTTTGCTCCTCTAGCTTTACTAATTGAAGAGCTAGAAATTGAAGACTATAACGTAGTTGAAAAATCTTATCCTTATTTTTGGGAAGACTTGAAGAAAGTGGGCTTCTCTGTAGAAGAGCAAGGATAAAGGAATAAAGAAAAAAGAAAGTTGTCAGTTTTCAATTAGCAGTTTGTCAGACTAAGCATGTCGAAGTCTAAACATTACAACTTTTCAACCTTAGAACAATTTAACAATAAAGCAATTCAACAATAAAATATGGCAGGCAACTCATTCGGACAAATCTTTCGCATTACAACTTTTGGCGAATCTCACGGTACAGCAATTGGTGTTATTTTAGACGGATGTCCGGCAGGCTTAACAATAGATTTAGATTTTATCCAATCGGAACTAGATAAAAGGAAACCTGGTCAATCTAAAATTACTACCCAACGCAAAGAAAGCGATACTGTACAAATCTTATCAGGAACTTTTGAAGGAAAAAGCACGGGCACCCCCATTGCCATGCTAATCCCTAACGAAGATCAACGCAGTAAAGATTATGGCCACAATGTGGATGTTTACCGTCCGAGCCACGCAGATTACGTTTACGACGCTAAGTATGGCATTCGCGACCATCGTGGCGGAGGCCGTTCTTCGGCTAGAGAAACTGCTGCCAGAGTAGCTGCAGGTGCAATCGCAAAATTATTATTGAAACATCATGGCATCGATATTTTTGCTCATGTTACGGCCGTAGGTAAAATTAACGCACCTAATTTAGAAAGTGATCACATTGCTAAACTTTTAGAACTAAGAGAAGCCAACATTGTGCGCTGTGCAGACCCAGCTACGGCAAATGAAATGATAGCGTTTATTGATAGCATTCGTAAAGATGGCGATACCATTGGTGGTAAAGTTTCTTGTGTTATAAAAGGCTGCCCTGCTGGCTTGGGAGAACCCGTTTTCGATAAGCTACATGCTGATTTAGGTAAAGCAATGCTGAGCATCAATGCTGTACACGGTTTTGAATATGGTTCTGGCTTTGAGGGTACAGAATTGAGAGGCTCGGAACATAATGATGTGCCATTGCCAAAAACTCAGGATCAAAACCGTTTTAAAACCATCACCAATCATGCTGGTGGCATTTTAGGTGGCATTTCTAACGGCATGGACATTACTTTTAAAGTTGGCTTTAAACCGGTAGCTACCATTATGCACAACCAACAAACCATTAATGCAGCTGGCGAAGCATCAGAAATTAAAGGCAAAGGCAGGCATGACCCATGCGTAGTGCCAAGGGCTGTAGTAATTGTAGAAGCAATGGCAGCTTTGGTTTTGGCAGATCACTTTTTAAGAAATAAATCTTCTCAACTTTAAGTAAATGTAAAAGCTTACTTAGCGCTATCAATCGTATTTTGGCGCTCTACCGGTTTTGGTTTTATTGCATTTTAAACGATTTATCAATATCCGTAGTTTTGGGTATTCTTAATTATTTTACCATTGCATAAATTTATATTGTAAAATACAATCGAAAACAATATGAATAAAATTTTGAGAAGATGGTATTACTTATTATTCATTTACCCACTATTAATTGGTTGTCCGAGTAAAAAAACAGATCCAGCACCAGAAAAGCAAGCTACCGCCGAAGAAATTATGGTAGCTTGGGCGCAAGAAGTTGATTTCTCTAAAATTACTGTAAGTCCTGGCACTTGGAGTTATAAGGATATTATTTTTAACGATGGCAATGCTGCCCTTTTAGATAACGATAACCGCATTTTTTTTTCTTATGATAATGGCCTTACTTGGACAGAACGTATAAAAATAACTTCAAATACAGTACAGTGCGTTGCTTTAAAACCAGATGGCGAAAAAATCTTTGTTGGTGGCGTTAGTTTGGGCCCCTATACTTTTGGGGCAAAATTTTGGGTTTACAATTCTCCTAAAAATGGCACAGCAAACTTAGATTATACAGCCGAAGCCTCACTTTCACAATTAAACGACCCCATTAACCACGATTTTCAACGTGCGGTTTGGAATGGCGATGGTTCTGTTTATGCCAGCTTTGGCCGCAGTAGCAAAACCAATGGTTTTTTTGGCAACATCACTCCTGATGGACGTAAAATTTTCATCCGTCGTACGCCTTCGTTTTCGCGTATCAATGACAATACACCTACACAGGCGCCATCACACTGTGCTGGTTTTTACATCAAAAACAACAGCGAAATAACTACGCTGTGTACCTACGAATATATACCCTCTGGTATGACCAATGTACTTACTCCGTATCAATCTGGCAATAAAGGTTTTGGAAACAGTTGGCTCAACCTCTCGTTGTACTGGAAAGCCGACTTTGTTTACCATATTGGACAAGACCAAAGCGGAAAACACGCTGTATACGTATCGCAAGCCAACCGTTTGTTTTACGATGGAAAATACTTGATTACTCATAAAAACCTACTTGGCGAACTACAATGCGCATCAATAGACAATAACGGTTATTTATGGGTAGGCACCAGTAACGGCCTCTACAAAGCCACTAAAAAAATACCCGATTTACCTAAAACTGTATTCGACAAATAAGAAGTGGCCAAAATTTTTAATATATTGAAATAATTAGCTACATAGTAAAACCTGCCAGTATGAAAAATTTATTAACGATATTATTAATTGCCCTTACTGCATATAAAGTGCATGCCAATGATAACCGGCCAAACAACCTTACAGATACGGTTAAAGGCTTAAAACTTGTACCACATTTACATCCGCAAATACCTATCAAAGACAACAACCGCTCGGTAACCATCATTAATATTTACAACAAAGAATATGCAATTGTAGATAAAGAGGGAAAATTAGTTAAAAAGTTAAAAGACTTTAGCTACATAGATGTAGAGCCCTTTCATCAAGGTTTTATGCTTACAGCTACACTAAATAAGGTTGAAATTATAGATGAAAACGGAAAAAACATACACACGATTAAGCTTGATAAAAAAATGGTGCAAAATGTGGCCCACGTTGGCGAAAACATGTTTGCAGTAGAAATTTATGGAAAAAAATGGGCTTATTTTGATAAACAAGGCAAACAACTAACCGATTTTATATATGGCGAACCTTCTGCCTTTGAAAACGGTTTAGCTTTATTTAGCAATTCGAGAGGTGTGATGGATAAAAACCTAAATCAAGTTATACCTTCAAATATATACGATAAACTGATACTAAATTATACCGATAAAAATTTGATTTGGGCATCAAAACGCCAAAATTTCAAATCAAAAGTTGGATTGATAGACATTAATCAAAAGATCATTATACCTTTCGATTATACTTACCTGACATACAAAGGTAAAGGACTATTCATGTACAGCAAATTAGATTATGCCTATTCCGAGGTTCCGCTTTCGGGCCTGCTAACTATAGAAAATAAAATCATTTCTGACGAAGTTTTACCAAGAAGCATGAGCGAATTTGCCGACGATGGCACCGCAAAAATGAAGTTCGGCAACAAAGATTATGTAATTTTAACCAATGGTACATTTACCCCAAACGATGGAGAGCTAGAATTTCAAATTGCTAAAGCATCTATACCTGGTTACAATATCAACCATTGGCAAACCACCATAAAAAACTTACAACTCGGGATTAAAAAAAACAATAATAAAGCAATAAAATTATACGACAGCCTAAAAAACGAACCCACATTTTTAGCTCACAACCCAGAAATCAAAGACGAACACGAAAAATCGTTAGAAAAAGAGGCTAATTTGGGAAATGTAAACAGTATGCATCATTTAGGGCTTGCCTATTTAAAAGGCTCTAAACATTATCCAAAAAATACAGAAAAAGGGATACAGTGGCTTCAGCAGGCTAGCAATAAAAACCACCAAAAGGCCCTCTACGATTTGGTTTACCACTACATCAGAAACCTCGACGAGGTTAAAGCCCAAGAAGCATTAAGCAACTACAAAGGCCCTAAAAATTTTCAACTTGAGCAACTTTATGTTCCAGGAGGCCTATATCATACTTTGGCAAGATTTAGTGGCAAAGACGAGCAGAAACTAGAAAGCTACTACAGCAAAGCAATTGCTTTAGGCAATTTAGATGCGGCTTACGACTACGGTGTAAGACTAATTAGCAGTACCGATGCCAATAAAATAGCAAAAGGAATAAAAATAATGGAAAAGAACTGCCAAAAGGGACAAGTTAAGAGTATGACCATGTTAGGAAATTACTATAGCATTTATGCGAGCAACCCAACCAGGATAGATCGAAACAAATCTAACGCCTATTTTAACCTAGCCATAAATAGTAGAAAAGCCTCAATTTCTGAAAAAAGAGAAGCCGAAATAGGTATTCTGGAAAACAGAAAGAACGAACCTTTAGCCGTTGGTACAATAATAGAGATTAATAACCAGCGAAAAGCCATTGTTTTTAGAGACACGTTTGGTTTTAGAACCAATGATAATACCTATTACGCCTCTGCCCTATCTAACTATACCGATTTTAAAAATTATAACATTATTAAAGGAATAACTGGCACCAAAAAATGTGCAAGTTGCAATGGTACGGGTAAGCAACAAAAACAAGTAGTTTCTGGCTCTTACACCACAAAAGATGTAACCTATAAAACCGGAAGTACCATTAGTGGCGATAAAAAGATAACCACCACAACTACACATAACACTTACAAGTCTGTAGACGAGAAATGCTTGGTATGTAATGGAAACGGACTCGTAGCAAACTAACTTTAATAAAAACAAACTAAAATCATCTACTATGTTAAAAAAAACACTGCTTTTGGCATTATTTACGATATATAGCATTGCGTTAAATGCACAAATAAAAAAAGTACAATTGCTTGCCCACTGGCAACTCAGCCATTTTATAAATAAACAAATAAGTGAAAATGAACAGAAAAAAAGTTATGTGTTTATTGCTGATACACTAATATACAGCAGTGTACAGCGACAATTAAAAGGTACGTACCAACTAAATGAACAAACTGGCCAACTTGCGTGGCAGCCAACCTATAGTACAAGTCCTATTTTATTTACACTCATACACATTGATACCGACACCTTACATATTTCGCAACCCAGTATCAATGCAACTATTGGTGTTTTAATACGTAAAAAACAGTGAGCTTAAAAATCATTACTTTTTATCTATTGCTTTTGCCTTTACAAATTTGTGCACAAAAACCCATTACAGCCAAAGCAGCCTACACAAAAGCCAACAAGGCTAGTGCAATACAAAATTGGAACGAAGCGCTAAAATGGTACAAACTTGCTGCCCAAAAAGGCAATGCCGATGCCATGTACAATTTAGGCTATATGTACGAAAGTGGCCAGGGCATAGACCAAAATTACCCAGAAGCAATGAAGTGGTATAGAAAAGCAATTGCAAAAGGACAAACCAACGCCATGGTAGCATTGGGTATTATTTACCAAAACCACGATAGCTATACCGAAGCCGAAAACTGCTTTAAACTCGCAGCAGATAAGGGCAATACCGATGCCGAAGATTTGTTGGGCTATTTTTACTTTATCAAAGAACGCTATAAAGAAGCATTGGTTTGGTTAAACAAAGCCGCTATCAAAAATAAACCTATGTCTTTATACTACCTTGCCGAGATGTACTACAATGGTTACGAATTACAACAAGATCAAAAAAAGGCTAAACTTTATTTCGAAAAAGCAGCAGAAATGGGAGAAGAAAATGCAATATCAAAACTTAAAACAATACAATAAACCTATCTAAAGCAATCTAGCAACTAATTACAGAATTACTTTATTTGGCATTTATATTAGCTTAGCTTATGTGCAAATTTGGTAGCAAGTACAGAAACAGAGGCTTATCAAGTAAAAACTAAAGAAATCTTATTTCTGCGAGATGACCCAAAGATTTTACTTCTTAACGTTTTTCGTAAATTGTTTAGCTTATTTGTTTTTCAATGATTAACTAAAGTAAAACATTAAATACCGACTAGTACAATTATATCAAAACCGCCTCAAAAAAAACTATACAAACCCAACCCTTGCCAAACCTAGCTTATAGATGAAAAGTCAAAACCCACATCAACTAGCCTACGAGCAAAATAAATTAGCCAAAGAAATTTGGCATCAAAAAAACACAGTTTTAGTTTACCAGAGCAAACGTGAAAATGCGCTATGGTTTGTAAGTGTCATTAGTTTAGTAACCTCCTGCATTATTAACTATCTGGTTTGTACTGGAAAAATAAGTAATACCGACTTTTCTTCGCAACTATCTTATATTTTTTGGATGATAGCCTTTATAATTGCCGGCAATTTGCTAATGATAGTTTTATTGTGGATGCATGGAAAGTACCTTATAATGCTATCTATTTTACCTAACCAAATGATAGCAGTTACCAGCTGGAGCATTTGGGGCAAGCACCAAACAAAAACCTATACCAAAGCTAATTTCTGTGGCCATGTTAAGAGTTATGATGGTAAAAGCAATTTTTACAATATACCATCGGTTAATGCTCCTTTTGTTAAAATAAAAACGCTGCAAGGAAAAGTGTTTATAGTAGATTTACAAGGCGAATTTCCGCAAGGTATGCAAACATTTCTTGCTATTTTTAAATCATAAAACAAAGTCGATAAAAACTTAAATAACGTAAGTTCGGGATAAGAAAATTATGCTAATTGCTAGCGATAGCGCTTAAAATCTTCGTTCAGCTCATTTTCGGTCTCTTGTTTTTCGGGTCGCAGCAATAAGCCAAAGCACTTTCTTTGAAAGAAACCTGCGGAGCAAGCATGAAGACAATAAAAACAAAAAACTACACTGAATAAATAAGCAACCGAGAGTTTATCAGCAAAGCTGATGAGCTCCGTAAACTCCGGTTTTGTTACTTTTTGCGGTCAACCTGCGAAGCAAGCTTGAAGGCAATTAAAAACATAAAGAAATTCTGAAAAAAAGTAAGAGCCCAGCGGCGGCGAGCTAAAAAAATACGTTCAATGCGAATTTCTCAAGAATTGTAAAGACACTTAACTCGAACTCACGCTAAATAGTAACCATTTTTTTAAAGAAATGGTGTTATACCTTTTTCATTCTCTTAACTAACCTGTTACGCTTTACAATATCTTGATAAACGTAGTTAGAAAAATCTGCTAAGAACTTCAAAAACGTAATATTTTTTAAATACTTCATGATGAGAGGCTAAAAGTTTTTTAATATTCTTTTCTCAAAGATAAGCCATTAAAGCACATTTTTGTTACACAATGTACGAGAACACCATTTTAATAAACCAAAATACTTATTCAGTATATGAAGTGTAAAATATTCACTTATTTGAAATGAATTTTAGATAAGTACATACATCAACTTAAAAATAATCTCATTAAAAACTAAACAGATGAAATTTTAGTAAATTTATCATATAAAACAATACAATTAAACAACTTAAGAACATTTATATAAATACAAAGTTGATATTAAAAACTCGCTTTAACCCAAAATAATGTTATTAAAACTAAGCTTTAATAGCTAAAAAAATATCAACAAAAAATGAGCCCGATAAAAATCGAGCTCATGATATTACTAATTAATTACCAGTATAATTTTAGTAGAGTTTCGGATATCGGTCTGGATTAGTTTCGTTCATCATTTGATAAGCTGCCTCTACCACATCATCTACAGAAGGTTTTGAGAAATAATCGCCATCAGAACCATAAGGGGGGCGGTGTGCCTTTGCCGTTAAGGTTTGAGGTTTGCTATCTAACAAATAATAACCTTTTTGTACTTCTAAAATTTGCTGTAAGATAAATGCACTGGCTCCTCCTGGCACATCTTCATCTACAACCAAAAGTTTGCTAGTTTTCTGTAGCGATTGAGCACAAAGTTGATCTAAATCAAAAGGAAGCAACGTTTGCACATCTATTACTTCTATGGCAATGCCAAAACTTTCTAATTCTTCTGCAGCTTCTTCTACCAAGCGCAAGGTAGAGCCGTAGCTCACTACTGTGATGTCTTTACCTTCTTTAATCATTTCGGCTTTACCCAATGGCACGGTAAATTCGCCTACGTTGTTAGGGAGCTTTTCTTTAAGTCGATAGCCATTTAGACATTCGATAACCAAGGCTGGCTCATCAGCCCTAAATAACGTATTATACATTCCGGCTGCCTGGGTCATGTTACGAGGTACACAAATGTGCATTCCACGCAACGAACCTAAAATCATGCCCATTGGCGAACCCGAATGCCAAATCCCTTCTAACCTATGGCCACGACTTCTGATAATTAGCGGCGCCTTTTGCCCACCTTTGGTACGGTAAGAAAGTGTGGCTAAATCATCGCTAAGAACGGTAATGGCATACAATAAGTAATCTAAATATTGAATTTCGGCTATTGGCCTTAACCCTCTCATAGCCAAACCAATACCTTGCCCTACAATAGTAGCCTCCCTTATACCTGTATCATTTATCCTAGCTTCGCCATATTTAGCCTGCAAACCAGCAAAACCTTGGTTAACATCGCCTATGGCGCCTAAATCTTCCCCAAAAGCCACTAATCTGGCATCTCTTTCAAAATTAGCATCAAAGCAAGCGTTCAAAATTTCTCGTCCATCCAACATCTTGGTTTGCTCGTCATATTCTGCGGCAATAGCTATAGCTTTAAGAGGGCTTTCAATTCCATCGGTAAATAGCTTTGAATTATACAACTCGCTATAAACCTCAATCTTGCTTTCATACCATTTAATCAGCGTATCTCTATCTGCCGATGGCGAGTTTACGCTCTGCCTAATTGCTTTTCTAGCAGCAGAAACCACTTCTTTGCGTAAGGCATCGTGAGTTGAAGCTAGCTGAGCAGCAATTTTACTTAAGCCTGCATTGCCGTTAGCCATGTTATTGATCATCCGTACCACATCTGCCTGCTCTTGCTTAATTACATCCAAAAACTCATTCCAAGCTTCCTTCTGTATTTCTTTAACATATTTTTTAGCTGTTTCCTCTAATTCGTCTAGTTCTTCTTTAGTAGCAATGGCAGATTCGATCATCCATTCTCGCATTTTTGTGATGCAATCATGTTCTTTTTCCCAAGCCAAGCGTTCTTTACTTTTATAACGTTCGTGAGAGCCAGAGGTAGAGTGGCCTTGCGGTTGGGTAACTTCGGTAACGTGTATTAAAACAGGTACATGTTCATTTCTGCAAATTTCGATAGCTTTCAAATAAGTTTCGCATAAAGCGGGATAATCCCAGCCTCTAACCTTGAAAATCTCATAGCCTTTGCTACCCTCGTGGCGTTGAAAACCTTTTAAAATTTCGGAGATACTTTCTTTGGTGGTTTGATATTTTGCAGGTACAGAAATGCCAAAGCCATCGTCCCAAACAGAAATGGCCATTGGTATTTGCAATACGCCAGCAGCATTAAAAGCTTCAAAAAATACGCCTTCAGAAGTAGAAGCGTTGCCAATGGTACCAAAAGCAACTTCGCTTCCGTTTACAGAAAAATTCTTCAGGTAATCTAATTCCTTATTTTGTTTATAAAGTTTAGAAGCATAGGCTAAACCCACTAAACGAGCCATTTGTCCGCCTGTAGTAGAAATATCTGCCGAACTGTTTTTAACCGCTGTTAAATCACGCCAAGTACCATCATCATTTAATGATCTGGTAGCGAAATGGCAATTCATCTGCCGGCCTGCCGAAGCAGGGTCTGCATTCACATCTGGATTTGCGTATAATTGGGCAAAAAATTCCTTAATAGTAGATATGCCTGTAGCAAAGGCAAAAGTTTGATCTCTATAGTAGCCAGCACGCCAATCGCCTTTTTTAAAAACCTTGGCCATAGCCAATTGTGGCACTTCTTTTCCGTCGCCAAAAATACCAAACTTGGCTTTACCAGTAAGCACCTCTTTACGGCCTAATAAGCTCGCCTGCCTACTTTCTACGGCAATTCTGTAATCATCTATTACTATGGCTTTAAAAGCATCAAAACTTAGTTCAGATGCATCAATTTCATTGGTAATAACTTTCCCGACTGATCTCATAAGCTACAAGTTGGTTAAGTCGCAAAGATACAATTCTTTCCATACTTGACTTATCAATGCAGGCAAATAATATTTGGAATACTTTTTGTTTTGAATTATTAAACACTAAATTTGTTAGATACTAAATTAAAATAAACACACATGAAAAAGCTACTTTTTTTATTTGTTGCCCTAGTTGGATTAGGCCTTACCGCAAATGCACAAACTAAACCAGCAGAATTTAAGTTTGAGGCTGAAACTCACGACTTTGGAAAGATTAAACTAGACCAAGCTGTTAGCTACACCTTCAATTTTGTTAACGAGGGAGATGCTCCTTTAATCATTTCTAAAGTAGAGCCAACTTGTGGTTGTACTGTTGGCGAGTACACGCAAACACCTGTTAAAAAAGGAGAAAAAGGTTACATAAAAGTTACAGTAAAAAAATCAGGTTCGCCACTTCCTTTTAATATGGCGGTAACCGTAACTTCAAACGCCAGAACCACTACCAAAGCTTACTTTACCTTAAAGGAGAAACGGTAGCAAATGCCACTAAATAGTACGTTTTAATATTTTTTGGCGGCAAGTCATCCTTATCAGCCATCAAAACAAAAAAATTAAATAAATGAAAACCTCGTTATTGCAACGGGGTTTTTCTATTTTTGTGCCATGCCAAAAATATCAGAAAAAGGGGTTCAAATGCCCGCTTCGCCAATCAGAAAATTAACTCCATTTGCCGATAAAGCTAAAGCTGATGGCAAAAAAGTTTATCACTTAAATATCGGTCAGCCAGATATTGAAACCCCAGAAGGAATGTTAAATGCCATTAAAAACATTGATTTTAATGTTTGGGCATACACGCCATCTGAAGGCACATTGGCTTATAGAAAGAAACTTACCGAATATTATAACAAATTAGGCTACAACATTACGCCAGAAAACATTTTGGTAACTGTTGGTGGCTCGGAAGCTATTACCATTGCCATGCAAACTTGTGTAAACGAAGGCGATGAAATTATTATTCCAGAACCATTTTACGCCAACTACAATGGTTTTGCTTGCATGAGCAATGTAGTGGTTAAGCCTATTTTATCTTACATAGAAAACGGTTTCGCCCTGCCTCCTATCGCCGAATTTGAGAAATTAATTACTGAAAAAACCAAAGCAATAATTATCTGTAACCCAAATAACCCAACAGGATATTTATATAGTAAAGAAGAATTAGAAGCTTTAAAAGCACTTTGCTTAAAATACGATTTGTTCTTATTTTCTGATGAAGCTTACCGTGAGTTTTGTTATGATGGCCGTGAGTTTATCTCGCCTATGCACTTAGATGGTTTAGACGAAAACGTAGTGATTATGGATACGGTTTCTAAGCGTTACAGTGCTTGTGGTGCTCGTTTAGGCTGTCTAATCACAAAAAACAAGCAAGTAATTGCCTCTGGATTAAAATTTGCACAAGCTCGTTTAAGTCCGGGTATGGTAGAGCAAATTGCTGGTGCCGCTGCTGTAGATACACCAGACAGTTATTTTGAGGCAGTAAATAAAGAATATACTTTGCGTAGAGATACCTTGGTAAGCAGACTAAACAATATTGATGGCGTTTTTTGCCCTAACCCAGGTGGTGCTTTTTATGTGGTAGCTAAATTCCCTATTGATGATGCAGATAAATTTTGCCAGTGGATTTTAGAAAGTTTTGCGCACAACAACGCTACGGTAATGATGGCACCAGCTACAGGTTTCTATTCATCGGCAGGTTCTGGAAAAAATGAAGTGCGTATGGCCTATGTACTTAACGTTGATGACTTAAATGCTGCAATGGATTGTTTGGAACTGGCTTTACAACAATATCCGGGAAGAGTTTAACATAGTGGCTAGGAATTAGTGGTTAGGTAATAGTAGTCATTAAGCGCAAGGGATCAGGTATCAGTAATCATGTGATATAATTATTAGATAGTTGCTTAGTACTGTGCTATCCATTAACCCTTTATGCTTAACAATTAATCGTTTTAAAAACTAATTACTAGCTCCTAATACCTGACAACTAATTATTGGCATTTTATTTGTACTTTTGTAGTTCGGTTGGAGTTGGGTAGAATTTACTGATACCTGATTACTAACAACTGACTACTAAAAAAAGGGGCTGTTCTTGGATTTGACAGGGTGGCGCTGAATATGTAAGCATGCAGTGCGTTGTACGGAGAGCACTTTAAAGAGAACGTTCAAAACAATAATTGGCGAAAATAACTACGCCTTAGCTGCTTAATTTAGAATTAAGAAAGCTTTTGTCTCGCTAACTGCCGCATAGTTAGGTTAGCATTAGAGGCATCGAAATAACTACGCTAGCTTTTGTAGAGGTACGATACAATTGCGAAACAAAGTATCTAAGGATGTTGTCAAGGTCGGTTTCCAGCTGGGCACATCTCTAAAATTAATTGGAAAATAAGCACGTAGAAAGCATAATTTATCACACAACTGGACAAGGGTTCGACTCCCTTCAGCTCCACAAAATCCATTAAAAATCCGCGAAATTTCAAAAATATCGCGGATTTCTTTTTTTTCATACAAAACTAAATATTGTAATTATGATACTTTTAGCAGTTTGCACTTTCGCTAAGCAGGCCGCTGTCGACCTTATCAACAATCTTGGCCTTTGTAGTCGGATCAGAACAAAACCTGTGGACTAAGCAAATAATTGTTGGTCTTATAGTTTTTTATTTTCACTTCTATTTTGCTTGCTTTAGTGGCAAACTGATTCAATGAAAAGGAATTTCCTTTAAACGCAAAAAAAGCACCTAAAACAGATGCTTTTTAAATGTGGAGAATGCCGGATTCGAACCGGCCACCTCTTGCCTGCCAGGCAAGCGCTCTAGCCAAATGAGCTAATCCCCCATTGCGCTGGCAAATGTAAATATTTTACTTAATAACGCAAATTTAAAATAAAAAAAGGGAAGACTATCCAGTCCTCCCAAACACAATAACATAGTTAAGTAGAGAATAGACAAACATTACCCTACCGACTTAACCTAAATTTCTTCAAATTTATTACATGAAATAGCTTCATACAATACCTAAAAATGGGTATTTTATTTAATTTTTAGTGTAGCCTAGAATTAATTTTGCCGTTTTTTCTGACGCTCCAGCCTCTCCCATCAATTGGTGTAAATTTTCATAACCTACCAGCATTTTTGTTCTTCCACTTCCAGTAATAATGGCAACTAATTCTGTGGTTATTTTTTCTTTTGAGCAATCTTCTTGAATTAACTCGGTAACTATTTTTCTATCTACAATTAAATTAACCAAAGAAATAAACTTAATTTTAACCAGTAACCTAGCAATAGCAATAGAAACAGTGCCACCTTTGTAAACCACCACTTGCGGCACATTAAACAAAGCGGTTTCTAAAGTTGCAGTTCCAGATGCTACAATGGCAGCATGTGCATGGTGTAGTAAATCATAAGTTTGGTTAAATACCAATAAGGCGTTGTTTTCGCCTATAAATTGTTGGTAATACTCGGCAGTAAAAGTTGGAGCAGCGGCTATAACAAATTGATAATCGTCAAATTTGTTCATCACACTCAACATCACAGGCAATAACCTTTCTATTTCCTGTTTTCTACTTCCAGGCAAAAGCGCAATAATTGGTTGTGCTGTTAGTTTATTTTGTTCTCTAAAATCTTCATTCGCAGAAAAGTCAGAAATCTCATCTAACAAAGGGTTGCCTACATAATCTACCTCCATACCCCAATCTTTGTAGAAAGCAACTTCAAATGGCAAAATACAGAACATGTGATCAACAATTCTTTTGATTTTGAGTACCCGCTTTTGGTTCCAAGCCCAAACCTTTGGAGAAATATAATAACAAACTTTAATGCCATGTTCTTTGGCAAACTCAGCAATTTTCAAGTTAAAACCTGGAAAATCTATCAAAACCAATACATCAGGCTGGTAGGCTAATAAATCTGCTTTGCAGGCTTTTAGATTTTTAAAAATGGTACGCAGGTTAAACAATACCTCGGTAAAGCCCATAAAGGCCATATCTGCATAGTGCTTTACCAACTCTCCTCCTTCGGCCTGCATTTTATCGCCACCAAAGTACCTAAATTCGGCATCTAAATCCTCTATTTTTAGTGCTTTCATTAAATTGGCGCCGTGCAAATCGCCAGAAGCCTCGCCTGCTATTAAGTAGTATTTCATTGCTAGATATGAGTATTGAGATGTGAGATACGAGACATTACTTCTTAATGGATTAGTATTTAGAAAAAAAGTTCTCGGCTAACCGATTAACCAAATCAACAATTAACCAGTAAACACGCTAAACTTCCTGCATTATTTTATAGAAAAAGAAAACAAAGGCACATAAAAAAGTGGCGCTTACAATTCCTCGTCCAATATTTTCTTTATTGATTTTGTTGAAGTAATTTACCCAAACCAAATTAACCGCTACGCAACCAATAAGCAATAAATCTGCTTTTTTAAACACAGTAGTGTGGTGCATTAGGTACCAAGCAATAGAACCTAAAATTAACGGACTGCCCAAGCCAATGGCCAGGCCAACCAACACATGGTTTTTTATGGAATAAAATAGCTTTGCCATCCTATCCTAAATTAGCACCGTCGGCACCGGCTGTTTTTTTAGGTTGATCAACATCCCCGGTAAAATCCCAAGTATTTAAAATTTGGATGGCATGGTGCGCCGTTAAATCAAACTGTACAGGCACTACCGAGGCGTAACCATGATCTAAAGCCCAAACATCAGTATCTTCGCCCTTGTCATAATTTTCAAAAACTCCAGTTAACCAATAATATGGTCGGCGATAAGGGTCTTGGCGCTCGTCAAAATCTTCTGCCCATTTGGCATTGGCCTGCCTACAGATTTTTATTCCTTTAATTTGATCTCCTTTAGGGAAGTTTACATTTAGCAAAGTGCCTTCTGGTAATCCGTTAGCCAACACTTGCTCCGTAATTTGCTTGATGTATTTCTTGCAGTGCGAAAAATCGGCATCTTGCGCAAAATCATCCATAGAAAAGCCAATAGATGGAATTTTTTCTATCGCTCCTTCTACCGCTGCAGACATGGTGCCTGAGTAAATTACATTGATAGAGTTATTCAATCCGTGGTTGATACCCGAAACACATAAATCTGGCTTTTTACCTTTAAAAACTTTATTTACTGCTAATTTAACACAATCTACAGGCGTACCAGAGCATTTGTACATTTCAATTGGCGGATAAAGATTTACCTTATCAAACCGCAAAGGTTTACCAATGGCGATGGCGTGCCCCATTCCAGATTGTGGCCCGTCTGGCGCTACTACAGTCACATTTCCTATCTCGCTCATTACCTCAATTAGCGCTTTAATGCCCGTTGCGGTAATTCCATCATCGTTAACTACTAATATAGAAGGTTTAGTTTTCATTTTTATGATTTTTTATTTGTGGATGAATGACTGTTGTCTATTTACATAGATCATATTGGAAAAGCCACTACAGTTCGCACCCTCAAAAATACAAGATTTTATGCGAATAGCCCCAACTCAAACTTTTTAATTCTGTGCAACATCACTTAAATATAATTGTCTTTGTATATTTGAATGATAACTTATTTCAACATGAAAATAAAACTAATACTATTTGCGTGCCTGCTTTTTGTAGGTTCAAATTTAGTAGCCCAAACGGCCACTTACCAGTGGAAAACGGCTACCGCGGGCGGTTACACTTACAAGTATGTAACCAACGACCCTTCTAAAACACGTTTCTATACACTCAAAAATGGCTTGACGGTAATTTTATCGCCAAACTACAAAGAACCAAAAATTGAGTATCGCATGAGCATTAGAGCTGGTAGCAATACCGACCCTAAAAATGCCACTGGTTTAGCACATTATTTAGAGCACCTTTTGTTTAAAGGAACCGATAAATTTGGTACTGCCGATTGGGCAAAAGAGAAACCTTTATTGGCTAAAATAGATGCGCTGTACGAAAAGTATAACAAAACCACCGACCCAGCGCAACGTAAAGAGATTTACAAAGAAATAGATAAAGTTTCTGGCGAGGCATCTAACTTCTCTATTGCAAACGAGTATGATAAAATGATGCAAGGCATTGGCGGCAACTCTACCAATGCACACACTTGGTACGAAGAGACCGTTTACAACGAAGATTTCCCTTCTAACGCCACTGATAAGTTTTTAGCTATTCAAGCAGAGCGTTTCCGCAACCCGATCTTCCGTATTTTCCACACCGAGCTAGAGGCTGTTTACGAAGAGAAAAACAGAGGCTTAGACAACGACAGCTGGAAATTGGATGAAGAAATGATGGCGAAATTGTTTCCTACACATAACTACGGGCAACAAACTACCATTGGTACTATTGAGCATTTAAAAAATCCATCGTTGGTAGAAATTAGAAACTACTATAATAAATACTACGTACCTAACAACATGGCACTCATTTTAGCTGGCGATTTAAACCCAGATGAAATGATCAAGAAAGTAGACAAGGCTTTTAGTTATATGATTGCTAAACCAGTTAGCCTTTATAACCCAGCACCAGAAAAACCATTAACGCAAATCCAAAAAGTTGATGTTTATGGTCCAAGTGCCGAAGCTGTAGAAATCTACTATCGCGGATACGCCCAAAATACCAAAGAAAGTTTAATGCTTTCGCTAATTAGAAGTATTTTAACTAATGGAAAAGCCGGTTTGTTTGACATTAACTTAAACAAACAACAAAAGGTTTTGAAAGCAAATGCTTCTTACCAACAAATGAAAGATTATGGTGTGTTCAACTTATCGGCACAGCCAAAACAAGGACAAAGTTTAGATGAGGTAACCAAACTTTTATTGGAGCAAATACAAGCTTTAAAAGATGGCAAGTTTGATGACGAATTGTTAAAGGCTATTGTTGCAAATGGAAAACTCAGTTTCTTACAGGCTTTTGACAACAACGGAAGAAGAACAGATAACCTCTCTAATGAATTTATCTTAAACAGAGGTACTGGCTGGGATAAATCATTAGCAGAATTAGATGAAACTGCTAAAATTACCAAAGCACAGGTAGTAGCTTTTGCTAAAACTTTCTTTAAAGACAACTACGTAATTGGTTACAAACACAAAGGCGAAGACAAAAATACCATTAAGGTAGAAAAACCAGCTATCACACCTATCAATGCTAACGCTGGCCTTACTTCTCCGTTTGTAAAAAATATTTTAGAAGCCCCAATTAAGCCAATTGCGCCTAAGTTTTTAGACTACCAAAAAGACATCACTTTTGGCAAATCGGGCATTGCAGAAGTAATGACTATTAAAAATACAGAAAACGCTATCTTTAGAATGAGTTACCGTTTTAATATGGGTACTAACAACTACAAGCTGTTGCAATATGCAGCCTCGTATTTGCCTTTCTTAAGTACTGATAAATATACTGCCGAAGAACTAAGCAAGCAGTTTTACAACATTGCTTGTACTTACAGTTTAAATGTTGGTACAGAAACTACCACCATTAACGTTAGTGGTTTGCAAGAGAACTTTGATAAAGCAGTAGCTTTGGTTGAGCACATTTTTGCCAATGTAAAAGCAAACGAAAAAGCATTGGCAGAGCTGAAAAGCAGCATCTTAAAATCTAGAGAGAATGCCAAACTAAACAAAGGTGCCATTATGAATGGCTTAACTTCCTATGCACAATACGGCAGTTTAAATCCTTTTAACAATGTTTTAAGTAACGAAGATGTAAAGAACATTAAAGCAGAAGATTTAATTTACACCCTTAAAAACTTAAACAACTACGAGCATGTAATTACCTACTATGGACCTAAAGATTTAGCGGCGTTTACAGCGAACATCCAAAAGGCGCATGCTTTGCCTAAAGAATTTACGCCAGCTGCACCAGCTAAAACCTACACCTATACCGTGCAAGACTCTAACAAAGTTTACTTTGCCAATTACGATATGGTACAATCAGAAATACGTTGGTTAAGAAATACAGGTTTATACAACAAAGCAGATGGTGCAAATATAGAAGTATTTAACAACTACTTTGGCGGTGGCATGGGTTCGGTAGTTTTCCAAACCATTAGAGAGTCTAAAGCATTGGCTTATTCTACTTTCGCTACCTATGCATCGCCAGATAGAGCAGATAAGCAATACAGCATGGTAGCTTACGTGGGTAGCCAAGCAGATAAAATGAACGATGCAGTTGCCGGCATGAACGAACTTTTAAATGTATTGCCTAAAAGCGAGAAAACATTTGAAGGCGCTAAAACTAATTTATTGGCCAATTACGAATCAGACAGGGTGTTGAAAGATGCTATTTTTGGTTACTATTTTGCCGATAAAAAGTTAAGTTATAATTACGATTCTAGAATAGATAGATACAAAGAAATTAAGCCAATCACTTTTGATAACATCAACACTTTTCATCAACAAAAAATAGCTAACAAGCCTTATACTTATTTAATTGTGGCTTCAGATAAAAGAGTGAAACAAGAAGATATGGCTAAATTTGGTGCCGTTAAAACCTTAACTTTAGAAGAGATTTTCGGTTACTAAGCATATCACTAATTACTTAGGTGCTGTAAAGAGCTCCAAACCCCCAAAAGTTTAAATGCTATTGGGGGTTTTTAATTTTCTAAATTGATGTTCTGGCTTATGCCACATTGGCGAGGACGAAAATGTTTAAACTGACTTTGTCGGCGTTCCCGCTAACAAATAATAGGTTTCGAATACCTTTAATTTATCAGCTAAATAAAAAAATAGGCTGGATATTAAACCCAGCCTATAATAAAGTTGATTAAAATTAAAGCATCAAAGCCACTTTACGCCTGATACCTGAAGACTCTTAAAAAGAAATCTCTTTACCAAAAAGCTTGTTGTACTTACGTTTATCGAACTTATACAAAGTAGCTGCCCTAAAAGAAACGCCTCGCTGTTTTTCTTCCAGCTCTTTCAGTACCTTAAAGCTTAAAATCTTTTTCCTGAAATTACGTTTATCTAGCTTTTTGCCCAAAATTAACTCATAAACACTTTGCACTTGGGTAAGCGTAAATTTCTCCGGCAACAACTCGAAAGCTAAAGGCAGGTGTTTAATTCTGCGCTTAATTTTTTCTAAACCTTTGTTTAAAATATGCTGATGATCAAAAGCCAATTTTGGCAGTGTAGCCACATTTACCCATTGTGCTTTTTTAGCGTAGCTACTTAAAGGCTTCAAAGGTTTATCTCCTCCTAACCTTAACATGGCATAGTAGGCTACCGAGATTACCCTACCTTGGGGATGCCTATCTACATCGCCAAAAGCATAATATTGCTCCATGTAGATATCGCCCAAGCCCGTAAGCTCTTTTAAGATACGTTGCGCCGATTGGTCTACACTTTCGTCTTTGCCAACCAAATTACCAGGCAAAGCCCACCAATCTTTAAATGGATCTTCGTTACGCTCAATGAGCAAGATTTTTAATTCTGTACCATCAAAACCGAAAAGCACACAATCTATAGAGACTGCAAAATCGAAACCGGGGGTATTTTCTATCAAAACTGAGGTTTTAAAAGTTTAAAATTTGAAACAAAATAAAGACACTTATTTCGTTAATTCATAAATTTTTTGAAAAAAAATTACTTAGTGTAAAAAATACACGTTATATTCGTGTAATCAGAATGAAACCAAATATCAAGAACATAGCAGTATTGACCTCTGGAGGCGATGCGCCAGGCATGAATGCCTGCATTAGAGCTGTTGTGCGCACTGGAATTTATCATGGCAGAAACATGTTCGGTGTAGTACAAGGCTACCAAGGTTTAATTAATAACAACATTATTTCAATGAACGCCCGTTCTGTAAGCAATATTTTACACATGGGCGGCACCATCCTTAAAACAGCCAGATGTCTGGAGTTTAAAGAAGATGCTGGAATGGAAATCGCTTTTAAGCACTTAAAGGAAAAAGAGATTGATGGATTAGTAGTCATTGGCGGCGATGGTACTTTTACCGGAGCAAAAAGATTCGGCGAAAAGTTTGGCATCAACGTAATTGGCGTACCAGGCACCATAGATAACGATCTTTATGGCTCAGATTTTACTTTAGGTTATGATACCGCTATTAATACGGTAATAGAAGCTATAGATAAGATTAGAGACACGGCCGATCTGCACGACAGGCTATTCTTTATTGAAGTAATGGGCCGCGATTCGGGCTGCATCGCTCTGCGAAGTGCCATTGCCAGCGGTGCTGAAGCTGTACTTTTACCTGAAAGAGAAACCTCATTAAAAGAGTTAATTACCAAACTGAAAGCAGGTGCTTCTACTAAAAAATCATCGAGCATTGTAATTGTTTCTGAGGGAAATAAATACGGCGGTGCTTACGATATTGCCAAAGCTGTAAAACGCAAGTTTACCCATTACGATACCAAAGTAACCATTTTAGGGCACCTGCAACGTGGTGGTAGCCCTAGCGGTTTCGACAGGATTTTGGGCAGTCGTTTAGGTTTTGCCGCTACCAATGCACTTATCAATGGCGAATCTATGAAAATGGTAGGTTTAAAAGGCAACGAAATTGGTCTAACCTCATTAAACGAAGCGCTGAGTGGCAAAAGCAACTACAAGTTAGAAGACGACTTACTGGAAATGACACATGTATTATCTATATAGTGGAGAGCAGAGATGATTGCAGTAGTATATAGCGGATCGAAAAATGCTTGCTGGAAAATATGGCAAGATGGCACCACCATGATTGAAACACATACGGCGAGTGTAAACCCGTGTTTTAATGACCCGAAGCAAATACGCCAGTTATTAAGCAAAAACATTACCTTGATACACAACGCAGAAAACATTAAGAAAATCTATGTTTTTGCTGCTGGGGCTTCGGCCAAAGATAAACAAGACGAATTAGCCAGTACATTGGAGGCTTTTTTTGTAAACAGCAAAATAAAGGTAAGAGATGATGTGTATGGCGCCGCCATTGCAGCCTGCCACGATAAAACAGGTATTGTGGGTATTTTAGGCAGCGGAGCCAACTGCGCCTATTATAATGGTAAGAAACCAGAAAACAATAACTATGGCTTAGGCTATATACTGGCAGATGAAGGCTCGGCCAATTATTTTGGGAAAATGCTATTGAAGAATTTTCTGGAAGATAAAATTCCGGCAGATTTAAAAACGAAAATGGCCAACCAATACAGTCTAGATAGGCCAACTATTTTAGAAAGAGTATACAGGAAACCACAAGTACAAACTTACCTTGCCTCATTTTTAGAATTTTATATCGAAAACAGGGAGCATAAATTTATTGAAACACTGGTATTACAAGGTTTCGAGAAATATTTCAGCACCTATATTATCCCTACTTTAGAAAAACACCCTGATGAAGAAATTCACTTTGTAGGCTCGGTAGCTGGTGCTTTTCAAGATCAACTTAGAGAAATAGCTAAAAAATATAACATCCAAATTATGTCGGTTACGAAAGAGCCAATACATAACATATTAAATTATTACAAGAATTAAATAAATGAAACCGTTTGCTTAAAACAGCTTCATTACCAATAAATAATAAAACAATAAAAAGATGAAACCGTCCATTTCGGAAAGCTTCATTACCATTAAAAATCATAATTAATAAAAAGATGAAAATAGGAATTAACGGGTTTGGCCGTATTGGCCGTTTAGCCTTTAGAGCCGCTGTAAAACGCAATGATATCGAAGTTGTTGGTATCAACGACTTGGTAGAGCCAGATTACATGGCTTATATGCTGAAATATGATTCTACACACGGCCAGTTTGATGGCACAGTAGAAGTAAAAGATGGCAACTTAGTAGTAAATGGAAAAACAATCCGCGTAACTGCAGAGAAAGATCCAGCAAACTTGAAATGGGATGCAATTGGTGCTGAGGTAATCATCGAGTCTACAGGTTTATTCTTAACACAAGAAACAGCTCAAAAACACATCGATGCTGGTGCTAAGAAAGTAATTATGTCTGCTCCTGCTAAGGATGACACCCCTACTTTTGTAATGGGTGTAAACCACACAACATTAAAAGCAGATCAGAACATCGTTTCTAACGCATCATGTACTACCAACTGTTTAGCACCAATTGCTAAGGTATTAAACGATAAATATGGTATTTTAGAAGGTTTAATGACTACAGTTCACGCGGTAACTGCTACTCAAAAAACAGTTGATGGCCCTTCGGCTAAAGACTGGAGAGGTGGCCGTGGTGGTTTCTCTAACATCATCCCTTCTTCTACTGGTGCTGCTAAAGCAGTAGGTTTGGTATTACCTGAGTTAAAAGGAAAATTAACCGGTATGTCGTTCCGTGTACCTGTGGCTGACGTTTCTGTAGTAGATTTAACTGTACGCTTAGAAAAAGGTGCTTCTTATGAAGATATCAAAGCTACTATGAAAGCAGCTTCTGAAGGCGAATTAAAAGGTATCTTAGGTTACACTGAAGATGAAGTTGTTTCTTCAGATTTCTTAGGCGATGCTCGTACTTCAATATTTGATGCTAAAGCTGGCATCTCATTGAGCGATAACTTCGTAAAAGTTGTTTCTTGGTACGATAACGAGTGGGGTTATTCTAACAAGATCATCGATCTAGCTCAAGAAGTAGCTAAGCATATCTAAGCTTATCCAAACCCAAAAATAGAAGGCGGTACTGAGAGGTACTGCTTTTTTTTGTTGCTATGCATTTTGGATTAACCACAAAGACACGAAGAACGCAAAGGATTTTTATGGAGTTAGCGTGAAATTGCGATATAAATCGACTTCATAAGATTAATATCTTTTTTTATTTGTGCATCTGTGGCAAACCAAAAAATAGAAACCAATATTGCAAAAGCATTGTTTTTTTTGTTGCTATGCATTTTGGATTAACCACAAAGACACGAAGAACGCAAAGGATTTTATTGAATTGGAGTTAAATTGCGATATAAATCGAACTCATAAGATTAATATCTTTTTGATATTTTTGCATCTGTGGCAAACCAAAAAATAGAAACCAATATTGCAAAGCATACTGCTTTTTTTGTTGCTATGTATTTTGGATTAACCACAAAGACACGAAGAACACTAAGGTTTCTATGGAGTTAGCGTGAAATTGGGATATAAATCGACTTCATTAAATTAATATCTTTTCGATATTTGTGCATCTGTGGCAAACCGCCCACATCAATGTTAACAAAAGTTTAATACACTATTATCAAATCTATTTTTTAAAAAATTTTATAATCTGTTTCGCATTTTTGCGTTGTTATATCAGTTTTTGCGGAGCATAGCTGCACATAGTAAAGAATTTCATTATTGAAAATGTCTTTTTTTGCATAAACAAGCATACAAAAGTCATAAAAATGTCATAACAGCTGACAAAATAAAATTTTCTTAGTGTAATATTTACACTAAGAAAAATAATACCTACATTTGTAGTGTTGATTAAGATCAACCACAAGAAAAGATAAAAGTCCCGTAAGGGAATAAAGAGCAACCCGTTCATACAGGTTTATATTTGGTTAGAAAGAGAGACAAGCTTGGATGAGTTGTCTCTTTTCTTTTTTATAGAGGTTTTTGGCCCCTTAAACCACTTTAAAGCTATATACAGCTATTTCCTGCTAAAAGTTTAATTCCTACAACGCTTCCTGTTATTAATCTATTTGTTATCTATTTTGTTGGAATTTGTTGGAACATTTGTTGGAATAATTCCGCTTCAAATATAGGCCTCCTCAGCCATACTAAAGTAGTTATTCTCTGAAATTATCAAATGGTCATGTAGTTCAATATCCAATAGCTTAGCCGCATCTTTCAATTTCTTAGTTATTCGTATATCATCACTAGATGGTCTTAAATTGCCACTAGGATGATTATGTGCTAAAATGATACTTGTTGCTGTCGACTTCAAAGCAATTGCAAATACTACCCTAGTATCCATTACCGTTGAACTTCCTCCGCCTTTCGATAAGTCCACTATTCCTAACACCCGATTGTTTCGATTTAGTAATATCATTTTAGCTTGTTCTAAGAAGTTAATCAAGTTCTTATCCCAATTAACTAATTAGCAAGTCATACGCTTGCTTAGAACTACTAATTTGAGGTCGCTCTTGCGATTTAAAATGTGGTTTGTAGCTTAGTTGCACTTCTGCAACGTTAAAGAATTCTGTTTGCTCCATATGATTTTAATTAATTATGGAACAGCAGCAACCTTTCTCAACAACTAAGCAAAGGAGGAACGGAATAAATAGGTTGTGCGCAAATGCCACGGGAGCGTTTATGCCGTAGTTCCTTTAAGCGTGTTGGGGAGAAAGGTTAAATTTGAGGAGTAATTGATAAATAACGTTTCGGGCTTTGCGTTGGGGTAGGTTTTGGAGCACAAAACTGTCAACCAGAACGCAAAGTGTGTGTTAGCAAACGTTTTCATCTATATGTTTTCTGCTAAAATATCTTTTATCTGGCTTTGGCTAATAGGTTTTATTAAGTAATTACTTGTCAAGCTATATTTTTTTGCTTTTTCAATATCAGCTTCATTATTTGAACTAGTCAGAATGTATATTGTTATAGGTTTTTCAATTGGTATTTTTGTAAACTCATCTAAAAACTGCCATCCATCCCAAACGGGCATATTTAAATCCAAGAAAATTATTTTTGGTAGTTTTTCTTTATCCGTAACTAATTTTTGCAGCGTGTCAAACGCATCTTTTCCGTTATTGCAAACGATAATCTTTTCAACATGACCTGATAGCTCAATATATTTTTTTGTAATAAATACATGAGTTGGGTCATCGTCTACTATGCATACAAGGTCTATTTTTTTCATAATTATTTTTTAAAAATTATTTTGAATGTTGTACCAATGTTTACCTCACTTTCTACTGTTATCTTACCACCCATGCTTTCTACTTGGTTCTTGGTAATGAATAATCCTATTCCTCTGGAATCATCATGGCGATGAAAAGTCTTATACATGCCAAAGAGTTTATCTCCATGCTTGTTTAAGTCAATGCCAAGTCCATTATCTTGAAAAAACAAAGTTATGGTTGACTTATCTTCTTCATAATAAATTCTCAAAAACGACTCTCTAACCTCACTTTTGTACTTAATGGCATTAGTTATCATATTTAAAACAATGCTATCAATATAAGCGGATATCCCTTGTATTTGAATTGCATCGGGAATATCATTAATTATTTTAATTCCTGTTCTATTAATCTCACTAGATAAGCTTTTGATGTTTTTCTCAATAACGCCAGATAGTTGAATGTGCTGTAGTTCTTCAATAGTAAGATTTACTTTTACAATTTCTGTAAGGTCTTCCACCGTTTGTTTTAGGTTTTCTGCACTGCTGTTTAACAATGTTACTAGCTCGGTATGTGCAAGGTCGGCATTTTCCAACTGTAACAATTCAATTAAACCAGAAATACCACCGCTATGCGACCTTAAATTATGAGAAACTATATAGGCAAAGTTCTTTAATCGGTCATTTTGCTTTTCGGTTATGCTTAAGAGCGATCTAATCTCTTTTTCTACTTTTTTAAGTTCTGTAATATCAGTAGCTACTCCCAAATAGCCTGAAATAGTATTTTCATCTACAATTTTATTTATTGAAAGCAAAACAGGAATTATGTGCCCATCTTTGCCTTTATAGCTCCATTCTTTTGTTTTCGGCTGACCAATTTCAGCTTCATAAACAAAGGTTTCAAAACCACTTATTTTCTTATCGTACTTTTCGGAAAGAACTTTGCTTTCTTTTTCTATTTCTTCAGGCAAATGAATAATATCAGGTGTATGTTTTCCCACTAATTCTTCTGCTTTGTAACCAAGCAATTGTTCTGCTCCTGAATTGAAAAGTACAATTTTTCCTTCGGTATCCGTAGCAACAATAGAAACCTGCTTACTGGCATCTAATACAGCCTGTAAGTTTGAAATAGCTTCATTCAGTTTTCTCTCAGCTTCTTTTTCCTGACTAATATCTCTTACCAATGACCATATTAGTTTTTTACCTTCTGCATCTTTTACCACTATACCTTGCACCGATACCGGATATCTTGAACCGTCTTTTCGGATATACTCTTTTTTAAACGCTTCGTATCTGCCTTTATCTTCCATTTGTTGAAGAGCGACAATTTCAAAGGGTTCGTACTCTTTTGGGGTTACATCCCTATGGCTAAGCGCTAGAAACTCCTCTTTTGTATATCCCGTTGGCTCAGTAAGTTTGTCATTTGCATCGATAAATTTTCCGGTATCGTAGTCATTTAATGCTATGCCAATAGGCGAAAGATTGTAAAACGATGAAAGTAAATTCTTTTGGTAGATTAATTCCTCTTCCTGTTTTTTTCTTATAGAAATGTCAATGATTTGGGAAATAAAATAGAGAATTTTACCCTCAGCATCTTTTACAGACGATACTGCTAGTATGATATAGACAATATGCCCTTGCTTATGAAAATATCGCTTTTCCATTTGGTAATGGCTTCTTTTGCCCTCAATCACTTCGTTGAGTAAGGCTTCGTCAGTATGTAAATCATCAGGATGGGTAATATCCTGAAAAGTTAGATTCAATAATTCCTTTTCGGGGTATCCTACAATTTCACAAACTTTGTAGTTCACTTTGAGCCATTTACCGTTTGGGCTAACAATAGCCATACCTACAGCAGCGTTTTCGAAATTCCCTCTAAAAGACTCCTCGCTTAAGCGTAGTTCTTCTTCTTTTAGTTTCCTTTGAGTAATATCTTGATGGGTTCCATACATCATCAATGGTTTGCCATCTTCTGTCCATTCTAATACTTTACCACGATCAAATACCCAAACCCATTGCCCGTCTTTGTGTCTCATGCGAGCTTCAAAATCGTAATAATCAGCCTTTTTTTCGAAGCACGCATTTAATCGCCTGCCCGATTCCTCTAAATCATCTGGGTGAGCCAATTTCATCCAGGTTTCTATACTTATTGGTGCCAATTCGGCAAGGGTATATCCTACTATATTCGCCCAACGCTCGTTAAATACCGTTTGCCCGGTTTGCACATTCCATTCCCAAGTACCAACATTGGTTCCTTCTATTAAAGATTTGTATCGTATTTCATTATTCTTAAAATCTGTTATGTCGTTATGTACACCTAACATACGAGTTGGTTTGCCTTGTTGGTCTCGCATGGCTTTTCCTTTGCATCTAATCCAAACGGTGTGTCCATCTTTGTGCCGGTATCTAACAATTTGGTCGTAGGGATGATTTTCGTCTGCCAAATGTTTTTGAAAATTATCTATGGCAACTTGTAAATCTTTTTGATTAATAATGTGTTGCCACGCACTTGGCGAATGAGGCATTTCATTCGGGTTATAACCTAAGGTGTGCCAGAATCGAGGGTTCATCCACTCGTTCTCGGGTTTTTCCAAATCCCAATACCAGAGTCCATCCAAACAATTATCTTGAATAAAATCAAAAATTTGTTCATTGTTTTTAATGGAACCATAGAGCTCAGATTTTAGGTAATTGTCATTCATCATTGGTGTCTAGTTTTCTGTTTTATCGATGAGTTCTAAAATGCTTGCTAACGGTTTTGGGCTTTGCGTGGTGGCGGATTTTCAGCACAAAAGTTGATAGTAAGCCGTCACTTCAAATTTAGTAAAAGTTTCAAGCGAAACACTTCGCCCGCCATTACGCAAAACCCATGTTATATGCCGTAAAGGCTGGTTACTTTGACCTTAAAAGCTCTTTTTTTATGATCAGGAAGTTTTTTAGGTTTTTCCTTGTCGTAAATTAAACTTGAAGTCAGATTAAATATTTTGTGTAAAAGCTTTTGTCAGTAATTATCTAGTTTTTAATTTTTTTGCTGAAAATTTCGGTCAGCTTTTTTTTAATTCTCAATTTAACATTTATGAGCTGTTTTTTAGGTTTAAATTTCGTTTCAGGTCAATTTTTTTAAGTTCATTCAGTAGTTTTTAAAGCTATTTTTCCAGTAGGTTATGTGTCGTAAGGTCAGCGTTTTTTGTCGATTTCAATTTGTCCGTTAAACCACTTTATTTTTTAAAGACTTTACCAATTGTCCACCGAAGATGCTGTTTTTTTAAAAGCACAAATTCTTAAAGAACCAGTTCAGCCAAAATTTGCCACAAATTTCCGTGGGCAATTCGTCAAGTCTTAATTATGCGTTTTGTCGGCTGGTTTGTTTTCAGCACGAACGTTGATTTTATGGCATATAACTAACATATATGTCTGAAGTTATCAGACCAATCTATCCAAATATAGCTGTATTTGTCTATGTTTTTTACACCATTTTAAAAAGAATATAGCAATTATCTAAATTTATAAAACTAGCTTTTAAAGTATTTTACTTCGACTTTGGCGTATGTAACTGTCACTTTGCTCACCGCCTGCGAACGGAGTCCATGTGTCAAAGAAAAAGTGCGTAGCACGACTTTGACTATGTTTTACACAAGCGCAGCGCAGCATGGACGATTGCGCAGGTGAGCTGAAAAGTGGAAAGCTTTCACGGAGCCTATTAGTTGAGCTCTGCAAAGCGAATGACGGAGTGAAATGATGGCCAGCGTTTATTTATTCTTATAAAGAATAGATATAGCTGGATCGATATTTTTTTTTAAAGTCATTAATGGAATAAATTACTTTTTTGTATGGAATCAGAGGTCCAATTTTACCTTTCCAATTCTCCCAGTATTTTGTTGAGTAGCCTATCACTATCCCTGTTCTTGGCAATGAGAAACCCCGAACCTCTCCAAAATGGTTAATGTTTCCGCTTGTAGGCTCTCCAACTAAAATTGCACTAGTATTTCTTTTTAATGTAACAGCATTCATTAATGCATAAGAAAATGTCTTTTTACCAATTAGCACAAATAGCTTTCCATTTTTGTTTAAATAGCTATTTTTAATACTATCTATAAATGGTCGTAAAACACCAGAATTTCCACCATTATTTTCTCTTAAATCAACCATAATTCGCTCTGGCTTATACTTGTCGATTGTAGCAAATAGTGTTTGGTTAAATTTATCGAATGGTAGATTTTCCTGTATTCTGTAAGTATTATATTTAAAATAGATTGCCTTAGTTTCTGCATTATATTCATACCAATAAAAGTCTTCGTGCTTATTGGCAAAAGCATTTTTAAGTGGAGACTATAGTGGTGTACTTTGTATAGAACCCTTTGAAACTGACCTCAAATTTATAGTGGTCACTTAATTATCTTTTGATAATTAAGTAAAAGAAGCCGAATCAACATTTTCAATAACATTTATTCCTTTTAAAAACGAAGGGTTATTCAAAAAATGAAGGAGATACACTTCGAAATAAGAATTATTTTCATTTTGTATGACCGTTCTGCTACGACGGATTATTTCTTCAATAGGATGATTATTTATAGCGATGAGTTTCGCTGGCAATAATCGCAGCGCATTTGAGTCAATACCAATTGTAAAAATCCCTTCTTTATAAATTTCAAATTTGATGGGCAATATCTTGATATAAGTACGCTCGATTTTGGTGTGCTCATCTTCTATGGAAACGACTAGTTTAAATAATTCTGCAGTAAATGTTTCATAATTGAGTTTTTCTGCTTTAAATGCAATTTTGTCTACACTATTTTCCAATTCAGTCTTACTAATTTTTTTAAATAGATTAGTATGTTTTTGTGGAAGAGTATTCTTAAAATATTCCAAATCTGAAATAAAATCCGCAGTAGATGGTTGTTTACTAAAGCAAAAAGTATTCGCAAAAACGAAAATGATAGGTAATTGTATTTTTTCATGCGGAATTATTTAAATCATTATACACAAAAGATCTAAAAATATTGCTCCTAATTTTCAAGTCTTATTACTTTATCATCATTCCCTCAATTTTTGAAATTTGAAATGGAATTCTGAGCGAGAGATGAATTAATGTCTTTTAGATGATTCTAGATTGAATTACTAGTAAATGGTACTTTATTAGCTAATCATACAAAACTTTAATGTTATGCGTTTAATTCAAATAATCTTTATGTTTTTATTAATGAATTGCTGTTCAAAGCACCTCTCTCAACCTACCCTTGTAACGAAATGCTTAAATGGAAATTGGGATCAAGCAAATAATCTGGGGGGATTCATTTAGATTTTTATTTTTGTTGTTCACTCTTGATTTATTTTTTTGGAACAGCAGGAACTACTCAAACTACTTCTACCGACAGAACTTATCGAACATTTTGACCTTATCCGCATCGAACCGATGGAAGATGGTTATCATTTATTTCTTGACCAGCATAATATTCCACCTGCGGAATTTGCCAGCCACAAGTTGGAATCCAAAGGATTTTTAGATCAGGCAATTATCCGTGATTTTCCCTTGCGTGGCAAAGCCTGTTTCCTTCATCTTCGCCGTCGCAAATGGCATGACCATGATACCGGCGAATCCGTTTACAGTTCATGGAATACGGTGGCAGAGGGCACGCGTTTAACCGCAGAGTTCGCTGCTTTTTTAAAAGAATTTGATCGATAACCATCCTATCAGCTGCAAACTATTGGGTCAGCTGTATGGGCTTGATGGCAGGCGGTTGCAGGAACAATATATTCGTTACCTAAGTGATTTCATGGACTGGGACCAACGTTCTCATGCAGGCCACTGGGTTCTATTCGAACAAAATATTGGAGAATACCTAAGCCTGGATGAAGTATGCCTGTCCCGGGGAGAACTCTATACGGTACTCACCAATAAGGATGCAAAGGGGAAAAAGGGTGCTTTACTGGCTATGGTAAAAGGAACCATCAGCGATCAGGTGATTGCTATACTTGAACGCATTCCCTATCGTCTTCGTAAAGAAGTAAAGGAGGTTACTTTGGATCTGGCTCCAACGATGGAGCGTATTGCCAGGCGTGCCTTCCCCAAGGCAAGACTGGTATCTGACCGCTTTCACGTGCAGCAGCTTGCAGCAGATGCTGTTCAACAAATCCGCATTCAATACCGATGGGAAGCTATCGATCAGGAAAACAGTGAAATGGAGCTGGCAAAACAGCTAAACCATCCCCATGTGCCTGATATATTAGAAAACGGAGATAGTTTAAAGCAATTACTGGCCCGTAGCAGGCACCTGTTATTTAAAGATGAAACAAACTGGACAGCTTCCCAACAGCACAGGTCAGAGCTGCTGTTTGCCAGGTATCCCTTATTAGAGAAAGCCTATCGGCTGAGCAGGAAACTGTCTCATATCTTTTCAAACACAAAGGAGAAGGGCATCGGTTTTACCAGGCTCGCCAAATGGTATGATGAGGTTGAAAAATCAGCCATAAAAGCATTTTCAACCGTGGCAAGAACCATACAGAACCACTACCACACCATCCTGAACTACTTTGACAACAGGCATACAAATGCTTCTGCAGAATCGTTCAATGCTAAAATCAAAGCACTAAGAACTCAATTCAGAGGAGTCAGAAATGTTGAATTCTTTATGTACAGATTAGCCAAAATATATGCGTAATCTTTCTAGCCCCCCCCAGATTATTTGCTTGATCCATTATTTGCTTGATCCGGAAATTGCTTGAACCTACGCTAGGTATTAAAAAAACTGATTTTAAACAAAAAATCCAGACTTTGACGGTTCAAAGTCTGGATATAGCCTTCATCGGGCTCTTTTTTTCGTACCCAGGGCCGGGATCGAACCGGCACGGTTTCCCATTGGTGTTTGAGACCAACGCGTCTACCAATTCCGCCACCTGGGCATTTCCCCGTAAGCGGGAGCGCAAATCTATAAAAAGACACGCTATTACGCAAGTATTATTTAAAGTATTCGCAATTATTTTTAAGCAAGTGTCCTTTCACACAGATACACAGCGAATTAATTTTCAACAACTTCCTCTTCTTTCAGCTTTTTTTCTACATAGAACGGAACAAATGGCAATAATGAAGCTATAAACAATACCACAACTTTAGCAAAACTCCATTTTCTTTCTTGCCAAGCCATAACTAAACAAGCAATATAAAGTACAAACAATAGACCGTGCAACCAACCTACATATTTTACTGCCAATGGTAAACCAGCCCAATATTTAAGCGGCATAGCAATAAAAAGCAAAACAATGTAAGAAATACCCTCGGCTAAGGCTACTTTTCTGAAAAGATGTAATGAAGACATACGTTTAAAATTTGGACTAAAATAATCCATTTTATCGCAGCATTTTAACCCAATATCCTTTATGACAAAAACCTAACTAAAGTTTAGCTAAACTTTCTTTTAATCGAAGAATATATTTATTACGGTAATAGATATCTTTGATTTTAACCAGCTTCTGTTCTTGCTCATCTACACTAAGAGCTTGAAATCCGCTAGTATGAGAAAGTAACTTATCATTTAAGGATTGTTCAATACTTGCAATTTCAGCTTTCACTTGAGCCGCTTTGTCAACATCTGGATCAAACTGCAAATCCATAATGGTTTCGTTTACCTCCATCATCTCCATTAAAAATGATTGCGGAAGTGCATAGCTTTCTCCTTCGGTAATCATCCCCTTTAACTCCAGTACATAGTGAAGCACTTTCTGAGGGTTTTTAAGCACTTGAAAAGCTTTGTTATTTAGTGTAGACAGTTCTAACACCTCATCTTGTTTTTCTGTATCCTCATTGATATAGAAATCTGGATGATATTTCTTACTCAGCGCATAAAACTGTCGTTTCACCACATTTTGGTCTGGATGAAAAGAAACTGGTAAATCGTATAATTCGAAGTAATTCATTTTAACAGGTTTTAGGTACAAGGTATTAGGCCTAAAATCTTATTCCTAACACCTAATACCTAAATTTATATTCCAAACCCTTTAAGGATATCATTACCAAAAGCAAAAACCATTAAACTTAGCAGAATTACAAAACCTGCCACCTGTGCACGTTCCATAAATTTATCGCTCAAAGGCTTTCCTTTTATCATTTCGATAATTAAAAATACCACGTGTCCACCATCTAAAGCGGGTATTGGCAACAAGTTCATAAATGCTAATGCCATTGATATTAATCCAGTTAAGCTCCAAAATTTCTCCCAATCGAAATCGCTACCATAAACCTGTGCAATACCTATTGGACTGCTGATATTTCTTGCACTCAATTTTCCTGTAACCATTTTCCAAATACCTTTGGCGTTATCAGTAAACGAGCTCCAGCCTTTATCAACACCAACCGAAAACGATTCGAAAAAGCCATATTCTATGTTTACCACCGGTGGCGGAATTGTTGGTATAATGATAGACAAAGTTCCATTTTGTGAAACTTTAGGTATTAAAGTCAATATTTCGCTTCCTCTTAGTACTTCTATTGCAATTTTTTTGCCTTTATTTTTTGCTACTTCGGCAGTAATATCTCCATAAAACTTAACGCTTTTGCCATTTACAGCTAAAATGCTATCGCCTTTCTTCATTCCGGCTTCAAAAGCTGGAGCCTCTACTTTTACCGCTACTGGCTTAAAAAACAAAGCTTTTATTTTACCCAATAAACTCACTTTAGGTTGTAAATCTTGAGGCGTAACCACCGAATCTACCTTCTTTGCAATTACCCTAGGTCCTACAAATTCTCTAATTTTATATTTACTAATGCTATCTAAAACAGATTCTGGCACCCTTAAATCTATAGCTTTACCATCGCGAGAAATAGTTAACTTGGTATTGTTCAATAAAACTTTAGAACTTAAAATTTCATCCAAATAAATCAGCTTTTGTCCGTTTACTGCCAAAATTTTATCGCCTGGTTGCAAGCCCATCTGTTTGCCCACAATACCAGGACTAATGCCATTTGCGAGCTTATCATTCGGTATAAACGTATTTCCATATTTAAAGGCAACCATCCAAAAAATAAAAATACCAACAATTACATTCACAATGATACCGCCCAACATTACAATTAAACGTTGCCAAGCTGGCTTAGAGCGAAATTCCCAAGGTTGTGCCGGCGCCGCCATTTGCTCGGTATCCATGCTTTCGTCTATCATTCCAGAGATCTTCACATATCCGCCCAAAGGCAACCATCCTACGCCGTATTCTGTATCCCCAACTTTAAAACTAAAGAGTTTAAATCCCCAAGCATCAAAAAAAAGGTAAAATTTTTCTACTTTAATTCCGAAAGCTCTAGCTGCTAAAAAATGTCCTAATTCGTGTAAAATTACTAGTATCGATAATCCCAGCAAAAGCTGGCCCGCCATAATCAATCCGTCCATATTTTATTTATGTGTGTTTCTATTTTAGATGTGTTAAACTCTGTTTTGTTACTAATTCGTTTGCTAATGCCCTAGTTAGTTCATCTGCTTTTAAATAATCATTTAATGTTGGATGAGGCACAAATGCCACCTCTTCCATACATTGCTCAATTACATTGCTCATTTCTAGAAAACCTATTTTATCTTTCAAAAATGCGTCTACCACAATTTCATTGGCTGCATTTAAGATACAAGGCATGTTCCCTGCTTTTTCCATGGCTTTGTAAGCGAGGTCAAGGTTACGAAAACTTTTTGTATCTGCCTCAGAAAATGTCAACTCTGGATATTTCAAAAAGCTAAAACGTTCAAAATCTGTTTTTAATCTATTTGGATAAGCAAAGGCGTAATGAATAGGCAGTTTCATATCTGGCACTCCCATTTGCGCCTTAATAGAACCGTCGGTAAATTGCACCATAGAGTGGATAATTGACTGTGGATGTACGACTACCTCTACCTGTTCTGGCTTTAAATCAAATAACCACTTTGCTTCAATGGCCTCCAAACCCTTGTTCATTAGCGAAGCAGAATCGATGGTAATTTTAGCACCCATTACCCAGTTAGGGTGTTTCAAGGCTTCATTTTTAGTTACTTTAGCTAAAAACTCTCGGTCTTTTCCACGAAAAGGTCCTCCAGAAGCGGTCAACAAAATTTTCTCAATTTCGTTCTGCTCTTCGCCAACCAAGCATTGGAAAATAGCGGAATGCTCTGAGTCTACGGGGATAATTTTTACACCGTTTTGTTTGGCTAAATCCATTACCAGCTCACCGGCAACTACCAAAGTTTCTTTGTTGGCAAGGCCGATGTCTTTCTTAGCCTCGATAGCGGCAATAGTAGGTTTTAAGCCTACCGAGCCCATTACGGCAGTTAAAACCAATTGAGTTTTTGGTAGTTGTACTGCAGCTATTAAGCCTTCTTCGCCAGCAATAACTTTAGCATTTGGCAAAGCCGATTTTACCTGCTGGTACAAATTTTCGTTGCCAATTACTACCAACTCTGGTTTAAATTCCAACGCTTGCGCAATAAGTAAATCTGCATTATGCTGTGCAGTTAAGGCGTCAACCTTGTACAAACTAGGATTTGCCCGCACTACATCTAATGCCTGCGTTCCTATAGAACCTGTTGAACCTAATATGGATATGTGTTTCAAATTTATTTTATTAGTCTTATCATCGTCATTTCGACCGTAGGGAGAAATCTCGCAGAGGAAATTACTTTCAGTTAGATTTCTCCTCGTTCCTCGTCGAAATGACGAGATAGTTAATTATCAATATACCTCTCCAACCCTTCCGCTATTTTCCTATCGTTACTTAATCTCGGCACTTTGTTCTGTCCGCCTAATTTACCCTCAGCTTTCATGTAATTTACAAACGCTTCTTTTTGTAATGTTGTAATTTTCAAAGGCTGCAAAATATTACCCTCAATTAAATCAAAATAGTAAATATTTTTTTGCTGCAAGGCTTTATCTACTTTTAAAGCAAATTCGGCCAAATCAGCAGGTGCTTTTGCAAATTCTATAAACCATTCGTGGTAAGGCAGCTCGCCACCCTGCGGATTTACCTGCGGGGCTACTGTAAACTCTGTAATTTCAACGCCTTCTTGGTTAGCAACCGATAACAAAGCATGTTCCACTTCCTCTCCTATCACGTGTTCGCCAAATGCCGAAATAAAATGCTTTATTCTTCCAGTAACCACAATTTTGTATGGATTTAGGGAAACGAATTTAACCGTATCGCCAATGCTGTAGCCCCATAAACCAGCGTTAGTGTTCAAAATCAAAGCGTAGTTTTTGTCGAGCTCAACTTCTGCTAAACTCAACCTAGTTGGTTTTTCGTTATAATATTCATCCGAAGGAATAAATTCGTAGAACATACCTGCATTTGCCAATAATAGCAATCCTTTCTCCGTCTGGCTATCTTGGTAAGCAATAAAACCTTCTGATGCAGGATAGGTTTCTATAGCAGCTATTTTTTTGCCAATGCTGGCTTCAATTTTAGCTCGATAAGGCTCAAAATTTACACCTCCGTATACAAACAATTGAAAATTCTTGAAGATATCCTTGATTTGCTTACCACCTGATTTTTCAGTCAGTTTATCGAAATACATTTGTACCCAAGGCGGAATACCAGAAATCAATCTCATATCTGCATTTATGGTTTCATCCACAATGGCATCTACCTTTTGTTCCCAATCTTCGATACAATTAGTTTCATAGCTCGGCATCCTATTCTTCTGCAAATATGCAGGTACCAAATGTGCAACAATGCCCGAAAGACGGCCAACCTTAATACCCTTTTTTTCGCTTAAAACGGGGCTTCCTTGCAAAAAAATCACTTTACCATCTACAAAACTAGCATTTCCAGTTTCATGGATATAAGTTAACAACGCATTTCTGGCAGCTTTGATATGCTCGGGCATAGACTGTTTAGAAATAGGAATATATTTTACGCCAGAAGTAGTACCCGACGTTTTCGCCAAATATTCGGGCTTATCTCTCCACAAAATATTGGGTTCTCCTGCAACTACTCTTTCTATGTAGGGCTTTAAATCTTCGTAATCCCTAACTGGTACGTTTGCTTTAAAATCATTGTAGTTCTTAATATCTTCAAAACGATGATCTTTACCAAAAGCTGTATTTTTTGCTTCACTGATTAGTCGCTTCAACGTTAGTTCTTGCGCAGAAACAGCATCGTATTTCCATTTATCAATACCCTTAACTACAAAAGATGCAAATACCTTACTTAGTGCTGATTTTAATCCCATAATACACCCCAAACCCCTAAAGGGGCCTTTCCTTTCTCTCGTTAATATCTGAAAAAATTATTCTGACCATAAAATAAGTCCCCTTTAGGGGATTTAGGGGTTACATAATATTATGAATAATATCTGGATGTTCATCGCCTTTGTACTCGCTCATAATCTTGCGGTAAGCTACAGCAAAAAAAGCTGTGGAGAATGGTACAATTACAAACGAACTAAAAATTACGACAATTAATGAACTGTACTGACTGATATCGTAATCTATAAAGAGATTTACCAACCTGAAACCCATTAAAATTACGATATAGAAAAAGCCGAAAACTATAGCCTGTACAATTACCAAACCCAATAAAATCATCAATAATTTAATGAAATTTCCTTTGGTAGTGGCCAAACTTAGCTTGATAGATTCGAAAGGCGAACTATGCTTATCAATAATAAAGAATGGAAAAAAATGATCCTTACGAAAGTAAGGAAGATACTTAGCACCGCAATACCAACCGCTATATTTACAATAATAGCACCAGTTTGTGCATAGCCAGAAATTACGCCTTGATTTACCAATAGCTTTAGCAGCAAATCTAGTACATATAAGATTGGCATCAATAAAATACCTACAAAAAATATACTTAAACCAAAATATACGGCGGCAATTAAAAATTTAATGATTTCTGCTCTTGTTGGGAGCGTTTCAATAATCTGAATATCGGCATTTTCAGTATCTAAAAGCTTAAAAATGTACTTAATCATACACAGCTCTACTACGCAGTAGCTTAACAAAAAAATCAACAACATTACCGTTCTAATTCCCAAGTTTAGCTCTTCCATAAAAAAAGCCATAAAGGTTGATGTAGATGCGGTAAGGAAAATTAAAAAGCAAAGCGTAGCAATAGAAAAGTAATTTTCTTTGGTTACTTTCCAAGCTTGCATAATTACATCTTTTACTGCAAAAGTACTTTCTTTTAAGTAGTTAATCATTGTTTTAGATATGAGATTTGAGTATTGAGATTTAAGACTTAACCCCACTACACCTATCAGTTTTTCATTATTAGTTCACTCGTAATTTGTAAGTTAGTTGTTTGGCATCCTAAACTTTTGCCTTTTAACTTTTCACTTATTAAGCAAAACTCGTTTCACAAAATCTTGTATAAAACCCAAACCATAAGCGGTAAGTTGTATAAAAGATGCTATTATACTCAAAAATGCAATTTTTATTGATTTGTTGACCTGCCAAGCGTGAAAAAATATCAACAAAAAGTATAAGAGTAAAAAGAAATTACAAACGTAAGCTAAAGGACTAAAAAAGAGGTTACAGAGAATGGTAAAACCTAACCCGAGGGTAAAAATTGCCGGAAAAAAATGTACCGCCTTTAACTCTGATGGAAAATGTTTGTAAATATTGATGCGTGCCCTCCCAAAAAAATGCAATTGCTTGTAAAACTGTTTGAAACTTGTTCTACGTTTATGGTAAACTTTTGCGGCTGGAATTAAGCCAATTTTAAAACCATTTTCGTGTATACGGATACTGTACTCGATATCTTCGCCCAAACGGGTAAGGATAAAACCTCCCACCTTTTCATAAACTTCTCTGGAAAGCCCCATGTTAAAGCTACGCGGATGAAACTGCCCAATATGCTTTTTGTTGCCACGAATACCTCCAGTTGTAAAAGGGGAAGTCATGGCGTAACTGATGGCTTTTTGTACTGGCGTGAAACTTTCATGAGCAGCATCTGGACCACCAAAAGCATCCAATTGATGTTCAAACAGGTAATCTTTTACAATTTCCAAGTAATCGGATGGCACTAAAATATCCGAATCGAAGATGATGAAGTAATCGCCTTTGGCACGTTCGAAACCAAAATTTCTTGAAAAGCCCTGACCAGAATTTTCTTTGTAGAAATACTTCACATCGAGCTTATTCTCAAAACTAGCCACCATAGCTTTGGCATCATTTACCGATCCATCTTCTATTACCAGTACCTCAAACTGCATATAAGTTTGCTTGCACAAAGTAGATAGCAGTTCTTTAATTTCCTGCGGACGGTTGTATAAAGGGATGATTATTGAGAAAAACATTCTTATGGTGTAAGGTTAAAGGTCTAGGGTTTAAGGCGTATTAACACTACGCCCTAAACCTCATCCCTTAAAGCTCTTTTTCTATTAAATACTGATTTCTTTCTGGGGCGTTACGACCAACCAATTCTGCTACAAAACCTGCCAAAAACATTTGAGAACCTACAACAATGGCTACCAGCGCTAAATAAAATAACGGTTGATCTGTAGCATTACGATAAGGCAAATTATTCCAGATATGGATTTGCTTTTCTACCATGATGTAAATAGCCATGATGATACCCAAGAAAAAGCTTAATACGCCCAAAGAACCAAAAAAGTGCATTGGTCGTTTACCGAATTTACCTACAAAGAAAATAGACATTAAGTCTAAAAAACCATTGATAAACCTACTTAAACCAAATTTGGTTACCCCGTATTTACGGGCACGATGCTCTACCACCTGTTCTCCTATTTTAGAGAAACCAGCCCATTTTGCCAGCACAGGAATATAACGGTGCATTTCGCCATAAACTTCTATGGTTTTAATGACATCGTGACGATATGCTTTAAGGCCGCAGTTGAAATCGTTCAATTGAATGCCACTCATTTTACGGGTAGCGGCATTGAATAATTTAGTGGGAATGGTTTTGGTAATAGGGTCGTAGCGTTTTTTCTTCCAGCCCGAAATTACATCGTAACCTTCGTCTTTAATGCGGCTGTAAAGTGCGGGTATTTCGTCTGGACTGTCTTGCAAATCGGCATCCATAGTGATAACCACATCGCCCTGCGCCGCAGCAAAGCCCACATTTAATGCGGCTGATTTACCGTAGTTACGTCTAAATTTGATGGCTCTGATACTTGCAAACCTCAAATTCAATTCTGTAATTACCTGCCAAGAGCGGTCGGTACTTCCGTCGTCAATAAAAATGGCTTCGTAAGAAAAGTTATGCTTCTGCATCACATCGTCTATCCAAGAAATTAACTCGGGCAGCGACTCGTCTTCGTTATATAGCGGTACTACAATTGATATGTCCATTCTTTAGTATTGAGTATTGAGTATTGAGTATTGAGTATTGAGACCTACTGTCGAATACATTTACCCATCAAAAAATAACGTGCAAATTTCATCAAATAAATTGAGATAATTTGCACGTTTAAAATATAAATTAAAAAGTATTAATTGGCTCCAAATTGCTCGTCTGCTTGGCGAGCAAACGGATTTGGGTTTTCTTTTTTAACGATAGCGGCACTAATTAAACTAATGATCAACCCAGATATAGTAAACGTAACTGCCAATCCAAAAACCATGAACAAAATCATGTATTTGCTCATCATTTCTATACCTTTTAGCTGTTGTTCGTCACTGCCTGCTTTTGCTCTTGCAGCATCAATAATAGCTTCCATTGAACCAGGACTTAGTATTTTATAGTACAGAACGGTTAATAATGCGATAAAAAGCCCAGCGTAAGCCGCCACCTTAAATCCAGCAGAGAAAGCTCTACCAAAAGTGATAAAACCACCCAATTCGCTCCTATGTTTAGTTTGCACATAAATAATGGCTGCAATAAAAGGAACATACGTTAAGGCGGTTGACAAAATCTTTAAACCAATTGATACATTCTCGTAATTCGCTCCGCCCATACCCATCGCTTCCGAAAGATAAATCAACGCCAAATTATAAATTGCATATAATAGTGCTATTTGAAAAGCCAATAGGTTCGGCTTTTTTTGTTCTTGTGCAAGCTGTTGTTCCATACGTTATCTACTTTGGTTAAAATTAGTAATTAAACTATAAACAGACGCATCAAACGCCTTATTGTTACTGTATTTTTCTAAATCTTTATACGCTTGCTCTGATGCTACTGGCTGTAAGAAGAAAGCCATAAACGGCACAAACAACTCTTGCATCTCTTCTGCCAAATCCAAAATCTTTGCATTTTCGCAAATTTCTTGAATGCTGGTTTCGGCCAATTGCTGGTTTTCAATCAAATCTTCGTAGATATGAAATTCATCTTGAAACTCATCTTCTTCTACCAATAAAAATTCTTTCAAGAAGTCTTCTAATTCCGGTTTAATCTGTTCATCGTGGCACTCGTTAATATACAGTAACAAGTTTAACAATTCTGTGCCTCTATCAATGGTTTCATCTTCAATAGCTTCCCATTCTTTAGATTCAAGATAGTCTTCTTCCAACTTATTTACGTCGCTGGTAAAAAAGTTAATCATCAATAAATCGAAGAAAATTTCTCTCAGCTCTTCAAATTTTGGATATTCATCGAAAACACCGTCGAACTGTGCTACTTTATCCATAAAATCAGCATCAGCTTCAAAAACCGCTACTAATTTGTGCGTTAATTCTACACTTGCCACCTTGTTCACTTCGCCAAACTTAGCTAATGAAGCCGTTATTGTCTTTTTTACTGTGTTGTTCATCTTACTCTTTTGTCCCTCTAAAAAAGGGAATTATTTTAATTTCTTACTTGTTTTACTCACTTTCTTTTCTTCGCTCTGCAACCTACGGCTAACCTTCTTTACGTCTTCTAATGCAGGTAAATTTTCTGGCTGCACACCTCTTTCTTTTAACATCTTACGAACCGCTGTGCTATTATCCACATGCTCTTTACCTATCTGTTGCTGTCCTTTTAAGTCTTTTTCAATTACATTGTGACTAGTTAATTCGGCGGCAAAGTCTTTAGCTTTTATAGTAAGTGTTGGCAAAAAATCAGCTAGCGGCTTGCTATCTGGAATTTGCAGTTTACGTTTCATATCATTGGTAGAAAAACCACCAAAAAGTGCTTGATCTCCCATGCTTCTAATTATTGCAAAACCTTTATTATCTACTCCACGTTCGTAAATGATGCCTGAAAGTTTCTTTTCCGATCTGCTTAGCTTCTCTCTTGCGATTACCCTTGCAACCTCCAGTAGTCGCTGCTCAATTATTTCTTGTTTACGTGTTTGTACGGCAAAGTAAGTTTGTGCAAATGCAATTTCGCTCTTAGTGGCATCTCCATTTTGGGCTATTAAGTAACAAGCATATCTGGTAAGAGCAATATCGTCTATTTCTCTTTGTGCTCCCTTTGCCAGACTTATCATTTTGTTGAACCCAACAAAATGATCAAAAACCACTTCTCCTGCATTTTCACAAGATTTTTTGGCTTTATCTATAGCTTTTAAAAAATTGCGCCACTCTGCGTAATTAAATACTTTTTGCAGCTCTCTTGCACTCCAACATTCAACACCCTGATAAGTATATGCGGCCTGTTCAAACTTTTGCAATAACTCGGCAACTAATTCTGTTTTCATAGGCATTGATGTTTTTCTAGTATCCCAAATACTGTCCGTTATTATAAACCAGCTCTACTTTTCCCTTCAAAGTTTTATTAAACAAAGGCGAATTAGCTGATTTTGATCGATTTGTTTCGCTATTGAAAACCCATTCTTTGGTTGAATTAAAAACCGTAAAGTTTGCAACCGCTCCTTTTTTAATCTGAGGAATTTCTAGCTTCAATAATTTTCTAGGAGCAACTGCCAATTTCTCTACAATTAATGTCGTATCTAAACCTGCTTGCAACAACAAAGGCAATACCGTTTGTAAAGCAATAATTCCGTAGTTAGCAATTTCGAACTCTACGTTTTTAAACTCTATTTCGTAAGGGCGATGTTGTGACGAAATTGCATCGATAGTACTATCTTTCAAACCTGCAATTAGCGCTTTGTTATCGGCTTTGCTACGTAAAGGCGGTTTTACTTTGTAATTGCTATCGAAGTCGTTCAACAACTCTTCTGTAAATACCAACTGATGAGCTGCTACATCGCAAGTTACTTTTACGCCATCTTTTTTTGCTTTTTTAATTAACGCTACAGCACCTGCGGTAGAAATATTACTGATGTGGATTGGTGCATTATGGTATTGTGCTAAAAACAAATCTCTAGCAACCTGCATTTCTTCGGCCAATGCCGGAATACCTTTCATGCCCAACAAAATGGTAGTAGCGCTTTCATTTACCTGAGCTTTGCCAACTAACGCTTTATTTTCTGGATGCGTAAATAACAAACCATCGAAACCTAAAGCGTACTGCAAAGCTCTACTCATAAACCCATCATCGGCAATGGCTTTTCCAACTTCGGCAAAGGCAACAGCACCAGCTTGTTTCATATCAAACATTTCGGCCAGTTCTTTTCCTTCCAAATTTTGGCTAATCGCACCTATAGGATGCACATCTACCAAATTGCCTTTAGCTTTATTCAAGATATATTCTACCTCGCCTTTGCTATGTACCACAGGTTTGGTATTGGGCATAATTGCTACACCTGTAAACCCACCCGCAGCGGCTGCAGCCGTACCTGTTCTTATATCTTCTTTGGTTTCGAAACCAGGATCTCCAAAAACACAATTCAAATCGAAAAATCCTGGCGATAAAACAGTTCCATTCCCTTCAAAAACAGTCTCAGACTTTTGCGGCGATAGGTTTGCACTTATTTCTGCAATTGTTCCTTGATCAACTCTCACATCGCAAGTTTTTCCGTTAAACTCGCTGCTGGCATCGGCAATGGTAATTCCCTTAATTAAGAGGCTCATGAATTCTATATTTATTTTTAATTTTCTTTTGTCTATTAGCCACAGATCCACAGATTTTTCATCTTATATCTATCTTCCAAATTAAAATCAATTTATTTGTGCATCTGTGGCAAAAAAAATCTAACTAATAATATTTCGGCGGCTATGAAAATTAAGCTCAAAATTAGGCAAAGTTTCCATAACTCAGTTCCATTATTTTTTTCGGCAATGGCCGATGATATATTCTCTTTCTTAGCATCAATGAAATGAACTTTCTGCGTACCAAAATGTTCTTCCAACTCACCTTGAGTATCGTATTTCATATTCGATTCTGCTCTGTTATCATTAAAGGCAACCACAGCTAAAGTAGAATCCGCTTTTTGCACCTTATAAAATCCAGATTTTTGAATTTGATCTGCTATATAAAGTAAGGTTTTTCCATTTTGATGACTGACATCTGGAATGACCTCAAATCCATCTCCAATTAGCTTTAGGGATTGATTAGCTCCCAACTTAACTGAAGGTAAAGTAATTACGTTGTCTTTGGCAATGGTGTAAAACAATGGTTGGTCTTTTGCACTCTCAAAGGCAATTTTATACATCAGCGGCACAAAAAGTGGATGTTTAGAAAGGTTCCCATCGGCTTCTTCTAGTCCAGTAGCGGCTAAGAAAACTTGTCCAGAAGCTATTGGATAACGTGCTAAAAAAGTTTTCCCAGCAGGCAATTGCAGCAATGGCTCTTTTGCTATCCTGCTATTATTAGCATAAGTGAAGTATCTATTGGCTAAAGGCAAATCCATGTTTCTGGGCAAAGTTTCGAACACATCCTTAAACAAACTGTGTTTCAATTCTATTTGAGCAACCTTAACAGGCGCTGTAACTAAACTAGCTACCGCAGGCAAATTTAGTGTAGTTAGAAATGAGGTATAAATAGTTGGATCAACTGTTGTGGATGGAAAAACTACTACCGTACCGCCGTTATTTACATAGTTTTTTAATCCTTGAGCTAAGCCACTAGAAGGCTGATTGATACCATTCAAAACAATTAAACTGTAATTTGAAAAAGCCGAGTAGTTAATGTTATTTTCGGAAACCGAAGTCAACTTGAAATAAGGATCGGCGTTGTAAAGTGCTTCGATATATTTAGCTGTTTTGTTGCCATTGATACTCAATATTTGCTGATTAGCACTTACATTAAAACTGAAATCCAGTTCATCATCAAATGTTAAAGGATAATCTTTAATGCTTAACACGCCTTTTTGCCAGCCCAAACCTAAGCCGCTGTAAGAAAGGGTATCAATTGCCGTGGCTCCAGTAGCTACAGTGATGCTTCCAATAGCCTTTTGCTGATTATTGATGGTTAATTTAAGCGGCACATTCTTGGCTTCTTCATTACCAAAGTTTTTTAAACGAACAATAATTTTTTCTGAAATATTGGGCTGGTGCACTGGCGATAAGAACCAAACGCTATCTACCGAAATATTCGGCAATTCGTTGGCACTAATTTTAACCAGTGCCAATTGCGTAGCTTGGTCTTTTTTAATAGCCTCTTTACCTGCAAAGTTTTGCTGAAAATCAGAAATCACATAAGCATATCTGTTGGCAGCACCAGTAAACACACCCTGCTGACGATTAATTACTTGTTGTAAATTTCTATTGGCAGCAGATATTTTTACTTCATCTACGGCTTGTACAAACTCTTCTGGATTGAGCAAACGCTGATGTTTCCCTTCAAAATCGTTAGTTAGCAACTGGAAACGATCATTGAGTTGATAGCTTTTTACAATCTCCTTTGCTCGGCGCTTGGCTTCATCTAGCAAACTTCCCTCCTTATTTACCGCATCCATGCTATACGAATTATCCAGATAGATACTTACGATATTGCCGTTTGATCTGTTGGTATCCTCGTTAGAATTGATAAAAGGTCTGGCAAATGCCAAAACCAGAAACACAATTGCTAAAATACGAGCAGCTAAAATCAATAGATTTTTGAGTTTTTCTCTTGATGAATTTTGTTCTTTAACTTCTTTTAAGAACGAAACGTTACTGAAATAAACTTTTTTGAACTTGCGGAAATTGAATAAATGAATTATTACCGGAATTAAGACCGCCAATAGTACAAAAAGAAAGCCCGGATAGAGGAAATTCATTAAAAACCAAAGGTACAAAAGATTTACAATTTTACAGATTGGGATTTATGATTTTATAGTTGCTACCAACCATGCCAAATTAAAAAGCATGGCCATCAATTTTATTAAGAACATAATTACCGTTTACTTTATTAGCCAATAAATAAATAGCTTTACCTAATTAAGCCATGCAAAACACCGTAACGTATTAGTGCGGCAGAATTTTTAGAGCCAGTTTTATCTAGCAAACTTTGTCTGTGTCCTTCAATAGTTCTTTTACTTAAAAACAACTTCTCCGACATTTCTAAATTCGTCAAACCTTCGGCTATCAATTGTAAAATTTCTAGTTCTCGCAGCGAAAAATCAATTTCATTGTCAGACATGGTCATTAAATACTTTTTGCTTTGCAACATTGTATCCATCAAAGACATGGTCAACTCCGCACAAAGATACCTGTATCCTCTACATACAAATTTAATGGCGAAAATAAGTTCTTCGGCAGAAATGTTTTTGAGCAAATAACCATCTCCACCATTTTTAAAAGCTTCCATTACATATTTTTCGTGATCATGCATGGAGAGCATTACCACTTTTATTTTTGGATATTTGGCTTTTACCTCTCTAAGCAGCTGCATCCCATCCATTTCTGGCATATTAATATCTGCTATAATGATGTCTACCTCATTAGAGGCAAGTAATTTCATTACACCTAAGCCATTAATTGCCTCGCCTAAAACCTTAATTTGTTCGTCGGCTTCTAAAAGTAGTTTAATACCATTTCTTACAATGTTATGATCTTCTGCTAATATGATTTTTATCATCCTTACCCTTTATTTTATGATGTTTACTTTTTTTCAAAAGCCCGAAATTAGCATAAACAAGTACTTAAATATGGTAGACAAATGGTGTACGTTAAACAATGACCCTTGCAATGCAAAAAACAGATATTATTTAAACTTAATTAGGTACTAATACGCCTTAAAAACTGATTTTTCTAATGGTAGTTTAGTTCATTTTAATAATAGAAAGAACGTGTATTTTGTTTTACCTTTTTCTACAAAAGTAATTGGGCTCAATTTAGAACTTTATATTAAATCGCTTGTTTACTAAAGGAACTCAACAATTATGTCAGATTTTATACACGCAGCCGCAGTTTTAGATGCATTGCCTATCCCTTGTTACGTGTTAGATAATGAGGCAAACTTTATTTTCATTAACAAAAAGGCTTTAGCTTATTTTAAAAAACCTAGCGCAGATATGTTGGGTAAAAATGTTTGGGCAATATTTAAACACTCTATTAATACAACATACTACCACGAAATAAACCAAGCATTTAAGAACAAAAAGGAAACTAGCTTCGAATACCTTTCGGTATTTACAGAAAGCTGGATAAAACTAACCGTAACTCCTTTACCAAAAGGCATTTTGGTAACTTTTTCTACTACGCAAAAAAACATGGAAAATGTAATCCGCGAAGCTGAGCAAAGGTACTTGATAAATTTGGAGAAAGATATAGATATAAGAACCAAGGAACTTCAAAATAGTAGAGATGAACTAGAAACAATCTATAACAGTACATTAATGTCTATGTCGGTTTTAAGTGCGATAAACGATGAAAATGGAAAAATTACAGATTTTCAAATTGCCTTGGTTAATAAAGCTTTAGAAAAAGAAACCGGTAGAGACGACTTAATAGGCAAACATTACGCACAGGAATTTCCAGGAATTAAAAAAAGCGGCTTGTTTGATCTGATGTTAAAAGTAATGGAAACCGGCCTACCGCAGACCACAGAATATTTTTATCCCTACGAAGGCTTTAACAAATGGTATTCTTGCATGTTCGTAAAAATGGGCGATAGCTTGCTGGCTACCAATTTGGATATTAGCGAGCGAAAAATTGCCGAGCAGTTATCTCTAGAAAATTCGGCAATGATACAAGGAATAGCTAATTCTGCACCAGATATGCTTTATGCCATCAATTTAATTAGCTTAGAGCAATTTTATTCTAACCATAGGATTGAGCAATTGGTAGAAAAATCTCAAGATGAAATAAAAAAAATGGGTAAAGATTTCTTTGAGCAGTTTATCCATCCTGATGATAAGGTAAACTTTTACAACGAACTTAAAGGCAGGCTTTCTAAAAGGGAAACAAAAGAATTAGTGTACCGACTGATAGACGCCAAAGGTCATATCCATTGGATTAAAACAAAAAGTGCCGCCTATGTAAGAGATGAAAGTGGATTTTCTACTCATATTGTTGGCATTTCGCAAGATATTACCAAGCAGAGAGAACTAGAAGAAAGAAATAAGCAGCTTACCCTAGAAAGAAATGAGTTAGAAAAACAACAGCAGAAAGAAATTTTAAAAGCAACGTTAAACGCTCAGGAAGAAGAAAGGCAAAGGATTGCCGAAAGCTTGCACAATGGCTTAGGCCAAGTTTTATATGGTGTAAAAACCAGTTTAGAACGTTTAAATCTAGGTAGTGCAAATGCAATTGAAGAGAATATAGACATCCTTAACAGATCAAAGGAATTATTAAGCTTATGCATACAGGAAAGCAGAAAAATTTCTCACGAATTGATGCCATCAATTCTCGAAGACTTTGGACTAAAAGCAAGCATAAAAGATGTGTGTAGCCAATTGAGGGGTAAAACACATTTCAATTGTACTTTTTCTAATCTAGACGTGCATTTAGACAAGTACATACAACTGGCTGTTTACAGAATTGTACAAGAGCTATCGCTAAATATCATGAAACATGCCGATGCTAAAAATGCCCATATAGATGTTTCGGTACTTGATGACCAAATTTACATTATGGCAAAAGATAACGGTAAGGGATTTGACAGCAAAAAAAGTAAAAAAAACGGAATTGGATTGAAAACAATCGAATCAAAAGTAAAGCTGCTTAATGGTAAAATTACCTTCGCTTCCAAATCAAATGAAACCATTGTGCGCATCCAATTTCCTTTATGATGCTACGCTGGGGCAATAGTTCTAAAAAGGTCAGTTGCCCCTATTATTTAATTCATTTTCTTTTACTAATCTTCGATTTTGGTTCTCTTGCCCACCTTGGTGTTCGCATTTCTTATACTCATTATTTTGCATGGATAGGCCCAAACCCTTAAAAAAGTGCTAATTATCTATAAGAAGAGTATTTTTACTTTAAGTAGAGGTATTTAAAATCACAATTAAAATACACTTGCTAGTTTAATCAATAAGACCAAACAAGTATTTAACCCGACTTATACTCGTTTTTGCAATAGAAAAATTTAAAGAGCATTTATTAGGTATATTTGGGATAAACACAGTTAACATGAGAGAGAAATTAAGCAAAAACCAACAAGCTACTAAAAGCTTATTGGAAAAATCGCGGGCTTTAAGAGAAAAATCCAAAGAAACTGAAAATAAATTCAACGAACTTAAGTCTAAGGTTGATAAATTTATCCATTCTGATCAGAGCCATTCGAAAACTGACAACTAGTACCATTAGCTTTTCTTCTTTGGCACCTTTGCCCCTGCTTTCTTTGCTTGAGATAAACCGATAGCAATAGCCTGTTTTTTTGACGTTACCTTCCTACCTGTACCAGTTTTCAGTTGTCCTTCTTTCATCTCGTGGATAGCCTCGCCAACTTTTTCGCCAGCTTTTTTAGCATATTTAGCCATACGTTTATTTTAAGTTACTTACTAACCAAATTTTAACCCTTCTTTGTTTAAAAATTCTTTTAAACAGGTATTAGTACCTAGCAATCTTCACAAAATACTCGTTTTAAGCCGCCCTCAAACAAAAATGGAGTTAGCACGCTTATATCAATACGAAAATCAAAACATATCCTATCACATTTAATTATTAGTATTATGAAAAGTAGAAAAGATAATGGCAGTATGCCCAACGCACATTTACACGAACTATTTGTTGACGAGTTGAGAGACGTACTTGGTGCAGAAAAACAACTTCTAAAAGGCTTAAAAAAAATGGCGGATAAAGCTGTTGGGCAGAGCTTAAAAGATGCGTTTGCTTCTCACTACACTGAAACAGAAGAACAAATTGATAGGCTAAAACAAGTTTTTGCTTCTATTGACCTAACCGCAAGAGGGAAAAAATGTAAGGCTATGGAAGGCCTTTTAAACGAGGCCGAAGAAATTATGGAAGAATTTGAAGGAGATGAAGCCTTAGATGCAGCTCTAATTGCCGCTGCGCAAAAAGTAGAGCATTATGAAATTGCAACATACGGTTGCCTAGTAACTTATGCCACCTTAATGGAGCACGAAGAAGCGAGAGGGCTTTTGCAGACTACCTTAGATCAAGAAAAGGAGACAGATAGTAAATTAACGGAAATTGCAATGTCTGAATCTAATGTTGCTGCCTAAATTAGGCCTTGTAAACTCTTAGGTCGGCGTTAACAAATAAGTTTAACGTCGATTTTTTTTCATTATTGAGTGTCAAATTTTAAAAAAAGAAGTTTTTCTAAAATGAAAATATGCTAAAAATAAGCCTGTTACCGTACGTTGTAAAGTTAAAATCATTAAATTATGTCGACAACAGCAATAAACTTTTATATAATAGTGGAAATTGATGGTAGAGAAAGCCAACTTAAAGTTGTACAATTAGAAACCACAGATGGCGTTCCTTATTACTCGTGCAAACACAAGGAAATCGAAATTACACAGCTACGAAACGAAACCTATGGCAAATGGGAACAACTTTGGGGCAATTTAGATGACAAAACAATACAAGATTTAGGTTCTAAAATAGAAGAAAAAATTATGCCACCTTAGGCTAAAATTAATTACCCACTATCTTATCGAGCATTTGACTGGCACCTGCCATGGCCAGTTGCTCTTCTTCTTGGTGTTTATTATAAATAATAACCCTCAGCAGGTTTACTATTTTCTGTTTATCATAGAGTAAAGCTTGTGCCAATAAAGAAGTATATGTTGTAATTTGGTATTGCTGTAATTGTTGCAGGCCTACAATTAAACCCGCATCTCGTATAAAACTATTTCTAGGAGTAACATCTATGATATCGTAACACTCTTCAACTAAAACCTCTATATCTTTATTGCTCTGCTCTACTTTTGAAGCACCTAGTATACTAAAAATAATTTCTAGGCGCTGAACGTGTGCTTTTCCTTCTTTTTCAAATTTATTTAACATTGCTAACAGATCTTCACAACCTATCGCCAAACGCAGAATTGGCAATAGTGCAAGCCATTGTTTTTCGGCATTATATGCCTGCTGCAAATTGTTTATCATAGATTTAATTTTAAAATCTTTTTCATCGCTAGAAGTATCAATGTGAGTTACATTAACCATAAAAACAAATTAAATTCTAAAAATAAACACCTATAGATAATGTAATACAACTAATACCCTATTGAAGATTAATTTACAGCAGTACACTTGCAACTTATATTTTACGCATAAACACACCTTTTATTATTTATAATCTAAAGTATGTAGCGAAATAAACAATTTATTTTCAATAGTGTTTTTGAGATGTGAATATTGCTGAACTTACATCAAAAGTGTATATCAAAGATACATACCTATATTAACCCTTTTTCTGGTCATGAAGAATTACAAAACAACAAATTAACTACGTTAGAGATTGTTGCTACCGAAGTAAAAATTACGTTCAGCAGGTAACACCCCAAACCCTACCTTACTTAATTCACTAAATCGTAATTCTACCGCCAGTTACTGGTAATACCGCACCCGAGATAAAACTTGCATCAGCGGATGCTAGAAACAAAAACGCTGGCGCTATTTCAACTGGTTGCCCTGGACGCTCCATTGCCGTGTTTTTACCAAAATTTTCAACGTTGAATTTTGTAGCTGGAATTAATGGTGTCCATACAGGGCCTGGTGCAACAGCATTTACCCTAATTCCTTTATCTTGCTTTAAAAGTATCTGACTTAAGTTTGCGGTTAAGTTAACTACTGCACTTTTAGTGGCAGAGTATGGTAATAAATCTTCTGAGGGATCAAAAGCGACAACAGAAGTAGTATTAATGATGCTACTTCCTTTTGGCATGTGAGGAACTGCTGCCTTACATAAATAAAATAGGGCATTTACGTTGGTATCAAACGTCAAATTCCATTCGTAAGTGGGAATATCCTCTATCGATTTTCTACTGATATGAAAAGCAGCATTATTGATAAGTACATCTATATGCCCGAACTCTGCCACAGCATTATCTACAATTGCCTTACAGTGCTTTTCACTTGTAATGTCGCCTTTCATCAGCATTGCTTTTCTTCCTGCTTTTCTAACAAACGAAGCCGTATCTTCGGCATCTTCATCTTCTTCATCCGAAAGATAGCTGATCAATACATCGGCACCTTCTCTAGCAAACGCAATGGCTACTGCCTTTCCTATACCAGAATCTCCGCCAGTAACAATAACTTTTCTATCCTTAAATCTACCATAGCCTACATAACTTTCCTCTCCATGATCGGCCTTTGGCTCCATTTTATTTTCAGTGCCCGGATAATCCTGGTATGGTGTATCAAATGGCGGTGCAGAAAACATCTTTTTTGGATCTATATTTTGCTCCATAATATCTTTTACTTAATCATATAATGAAACGATTGAAAAGAATAAAAGTTCAGTAGATTTAGCTTTTTGGCATTAATACTGATTATCCATACGTATTTATCCAGCAATAAAAAAGCCGTAAACAAAACTGCTTACGGCTTACATTGAAATTTAATAAGATTTTAGTTTACTGCTTTTACGAAGTTCATTACAACGTAAGCGGTTTTACCACTGTATTCTATCGGAGATTTGATCATCATTGTACTTTCATCAGCACCAGCCAATACTAAACGATAACCTTCGATTATATTTCTAGCCTTTTCACCTTCGTATAATTTTTTAAATTGGAAAGTTTCATCAGCTGTGCTTACCGACCAAAAAATATTTTGTGTTTTAGCAGAACAACTTGCGCTAGCAGGTAAGCTATAGCTACCATTTCCGCTGTTGGTTAACCTCCAAATACTACCAACAAAACATTTATAAGAGCTTTCTCCTAAAAATGATCTTACTGCCACATCAGGAATACCTTCGAAAGTAATGTTGTTCAACATCCAGTTACCTGTAACATTACCTCTCCTAACGGCAGGCGCCCCTGTTGTAGTTTTTGGAGAACAACTTTCTAACACCATTAACGATGCAGAGAATAAAGCAATAGCTAAAATTAATTTTTTCATCTGTTTTTGATTTTTTTATTGAAGTAGGTTAAACCTCTACATTGAATATAATTTTTGTGAACTCTTCACATAAATCTTGCCAAAAATAGAGTATTTCGGCTATTTCATTTACATTTGTTTAATTACCAATTAAATTAAATCTTATGAAGCCTGAAACTAATGCTATACATGCCTCTAACCTAGTTAAAGCCAGTACAGGAGACGTTACTTCTCCCATTCATTTGTCTACCACTTATTTTAGAGGCGAAGATGGTGGCTATCCGGGTGGTCACATGTATAGTAGAGTAAGCAATCCAAATCGTTCTGCCTTAGAAAAAATAATTACTGTTTTAGAGGGCGGTGCCGATACTTGTGCGTTTTCGTCGGGCAATACTGCCGGCATGGCCATTTTCCAAGCCCTAAAACCTGGTAGTCATATTATTGCACCAGACGACATGTATTGGGGCTTTAAAAAGCAATTGCTGACCATTTTTGCAGATACCTTAACTTTCGATTTTGTTGATTTAACAGTAGTTGAAGAAGTTGAAAACTATGTAAAAGCAAATACAGCATTGCTTTGGGTAGAAACCCCTTCCAATCCACTTTTAAAGATTTGCGACATCGAAGCATTGGGGAAAATTGCGAAAAAACATCAACTGATATTTGCCGTGGATAGTACTTTTGCCTCGCCAATTTTGCAAAACCCTATTGCCTTAGGCGCTGATATTGTGATGCATTCTACTACCAAATACATTGGCGGACACAGTGATGTTTTAGGTGGTTCTTTAACTTTTGCGGTTAAAAATGAGTTTTTTGAGAAGATTAAAAACATTCAAGAAACTGGAGGCGCTGTGCCTTCGCCATTCGATTGCTTCTTATTGCTACGAAGTATTAAAACTTTAGCTTACCGTATTAAAGGGCACTGCGAAAATGCAGAGAAATTGGCCAGTTACTTAAATCATCATCCTAAAGTAGAAGCGGTTTTTTATCCTGGCTTAGCTTCTCATCCGCAGCATGAAATTGTAAAGAAACAAATGCGTGGTTTTGGCGGTATGCTTTCTATTTTAACCAAAGGCGATGCCGATTTTGCCAGAAAAGTAGTGAATAGTGTTAAAGTTTTTAGTCAGGCAACGAGCTTAGGCGGTGTAGAAAGCTTAATTGAGCACCGTGCTTCTGTAGAAGGACCGACTAGCAAAACCCCACAAAATTTAATTCGTATTTCGGTAGGTTTAGAGCATATTGATGACTTAATTGCAGATTTGGAGCAAGCGTTAGGGAGTTAAAAGTTGAAAGTCAAAAGTTAAAAGCAGTATTGTGCATAAAAGGAATCCCGTAAATTGCGAGGCACGAAGCAATCTTACTAAGATATACGAACATCCTAAACATATCGTGATGCCAACTTGATTGGACATCGTAATGCCTTTTACCCAAACAAATCGCTACTCAAATACCGATCTCCCCTATCGCAAGCAATAAAAACAATCAAGCCGCTTTCCAATTCTTCGGCTAGTTGCAAGGCACAATGCAATGCACCGCCACTGCTCATACCAGCAAAAATACCTTCTTTCCTAGCTAAAGTCCTAGCAGCTAAGGTTGCATCTTGCTGAGAAACATCCATAATTCTGTCTACTCTTTCAGGCTCATAAATCTTTGGTAAATATTCAATTGGCCATCTACGAATACCTGGAATGGATGATTCTTCTGTCGGTTGGCAACCTACAATCTGAATATCCGTATTTTGCTCTTTCAAATATCTTGAATTTCCCATGATACTACCTGTAGTACCCATGCTACTCACAAAATGAGTAATCTTACCTTGGGTTTCTTCCCAAATTTCTGGACCTGTAGTTTTATAATGCGCCAAGTAATTATCAGGATTGGCAAATTGGTTCAGCAAAAAATAACCAGGCTGTGTTCCCTTTTCTTCTGCATAATCTCTACAAACTTCAATATTTTCTAACAAAGTAACTTTAGCGCCAAAAGCTTCCATGGTTAAGGTGCGTTCTCTGGTAGAACTTGCTGGCATTACCAACTCAATCTCAATTCCGTAAATGGATGCAATCATGGCTAAGGCAATCCCTGTGTTTCCACTGGTTGCTTCAATCAGCTTGGTGTTTTTATCTACATCGCCTCTTTCCATCGCACTACGGATCATGTTCAATGCAGCCCTGTCTTTCACACTTCCACCTGGATTATTTCCTTCAAGCTTAGCGTAAATTTTGACGTTGGGATTGGTATTCAGATATCTAATTTCCGCCAGTGGCGTATTGCCGATGCAATCTATAATGGTTTTCATATTTTTATAATTTCACAGATTAAGAGATTTCACAGATGTGATTATCATTTATTACAGTCTAACCATCAACTGCTCTTCTCCTTAATTTTAACCTCTGCCTGATGGTAAACTGTAGAACCTTCTGGAACACTCTTCGTTAACCAAACATTCCCACCAATTACACTATGGTCTCCAATAAAGGTTTCGCCACCCAAAATGGTTGCACCAGAGTAAATAATTACATGGTTGCCAATAGTTGGGTGTCTTTTGATGTTTCGTTGTTCTTTATCTACACTTAACGCTCCCAAAGTAACGCCTTGATACAATTTAACGTGGTTGCCAATTACCGTACTTTCTCCAATTACCAATCCCGTACCGTGGTCAATATATAAATATTCGCCAATTTCTGCTGCCGGATGAATATCAATTCCAGTTGTGGTATGTGCATATTCGGTAATGATACGCGGAATATGTGGCACCTCTAACAAGTGCAATTCATGCGCAAAGCGATACATCGCCACCGCAAAAAAACCAGGATAGCAGCGAATGATCTCGAACTCACTTTGTGCCGCCGGATCTCCATCTACCAACGCCATTAAATCTGTATTTAATTTTCGGTAAATCTCTGGCAAATTTTTAAAGAAAGTATCCGCAGTTCCTTTGCTAAACGTTTTATCAGGCGATTTTGTAGATTTCAATATCAACTGGAGCTCTTCTTTCAATTCGAAAAAAATACCTTTTAATACCTCTTGATTATAATTGGAGGATGCTCCTCTTTCAGGAAAAATCAAATTTAATAACGATTGAGCCCAATTTGCAATAGTCTGATTGGAAGGCACAACCTGTTGCTGGTTTTGGCGTTGGATAATGCTATTTAGGAATGCTGTATTCAAAATCTAAAAATATATAGTAAGTCTACAAAGTTAGTATTTTATTCATTCAAGAATACTCCGATATATCATTCAAGTATCTTTTTAGTCACAGATGCACAGATAACTTCTATTTACAGGTATTTAATGTAAACCGATTATCTGTGTATCTGTGGTTAACCAAACAAAAAATTAATTGAAAATCAAGCATTTAATTATTTTTCAGAATTTTATTTTGTATTAAAATAAAAAACACCCTATATTTGAAACATTATTTGGAACACCAAGTAAAAGTCAATTACCTAACGGTGTTGATTTATAAAGAAGTGGCGAGAGACAGGCTCACAGACCCACTGGCAACCCTCAAAAAGAGAAGGTGCCAATTCCTGACCAAATTGCATGGTGCATTTTGGAGATATAAATTAATAAGATGAAACTAATTAATTCTATTTCAAGAAACACGTTTCCCGAGCAGGTCGGCAAAACTTCTATTATTGGCAATTGCTGCAGTATGCAATTGATGATGTGTATGTGCATTCGCATGTACTAAAATCAAAAATCTTCCACTTGTAATTTTCTCGCAATTAGGAAGGTCCCGCTGAAACGGGATACGCCCCACTGACGTACCTTAACAGGTTCAACATTTAAACATTTCAACCTTAACTTTAAAACTTAAAAACCATGTCTCAACATAAATTCGAAACACTACAAATACACGCTGGACAAGAAGTAGACCCAACAACTGGCTCGAGAGCAGTGCCTATTTACCAAACTACCTCATACGGTTTTAAAAATTCTGAACATGGCGCTAACCTATTCGCTCTAAAAGAATTTGGGAACATCTACACCCGTATCATGAACCCTACTACCGATGTATTTGAAAAACGTATTGCAGCTTTAGAAGGCGGTGTAGCAGCTTTAGCAGTTGCTTCTGGCCAAGCGGCACAGTTCATCTCTTTAAACAACATCCTACAAGCCGGCGATAATTTCGTTTCTTCTAGTCACTTATACGGCGGTTCTTACAACCAATTCAAAGTTGCTTTTAAACGTTTGGGCATCGGCGTAAAATTTGCTGATGGCGATAACCCATCTGATTTTGAAGCTAAAATTGACGAAAATACGAAGGCTATTTATTTAGAAACTATCGGTAATCCATCTTTCAGCATTATTGATTTTGAACAGATTGCCGCTATTGCTAAAAAGCACGATTTACCTTTAATTGTAGACAATACATTTGGCGCCGCGGTTATTTATTCCGTCCTATTGAGCACGGCGCTAACGTAGTGGTACAATCTGCTACCAAATGGATTGGCGGCCACGGTACAAGCATTGGTGGAGTAATTGTTGATGGTGGCAATTACAACTGGGGCAATGGCAAATTCGCTGCTTTTACAGAACCTGCTGAGGGTTACCACGGCTTAGTTTTTAACGATGTGTTTGGTCAAAATGGTCCTTTCGGCAATATTCAATTCATCATTAGAGCTCGTGTAGAAGGTTTAAGAGATTTTGGAGCTTCACAATCACCTTTCAATTCTTTCTTGTTATTGCAAGGTTTAGAAACACTTTCGTTAAGAGTGCAGCGCCACGTAGAAAACGCATTAGCTTTGGCTAAATGGTTAGAAAACCATCCGGCAGTTGCCAAAGTAAACTACCCCGGCTTAGAAAGCAGTCCATATCACGCCAATGCGAAGAAATATTTATCTAACGGCTTTGGTGCGGTATTAAGTTTCGAGCTAAAAGGAAGTAAAGAAAATGCAATAAAATTAGTGGATAGCCTAAAACTGGTAAGTCATTTAGCTAATGTAGGTGATGCCAAAACGCTAATTATTCAGCCTGCGGCAACTACACATCAGCAATTATCTGAAGCAGAACAATTAGCCGCTGGTGTTACGCCAAACCTACTCAGAGTATCGGTTGGTATTGAACATATCGATGATATTAAAGCAGATTTTGAACAAGCACTTTCAGTTATCAGTTAACAGTTTTCAGTCAGCAACCTTACACTTCCGATAGCTATCGGAACCAACTTTTAAACATGTCTAACACCTATAAATATCCAAAAATATTCAAGCTAGAAAGCGGAAAAAAACTTCGCAATCTGGAAATTGCATATCACACTTACGGCACCTTAAATGCAAAGAAAGACAATGTAATTTGGGCTTGCCATGCGCTAACGGCAAATGCCGATGTATTAGATTGGTGGAAAGGATTGTTCGGCACCAAAGATTTGTTCAATCCAGAAGAGCATTTTATTGTGTGTGCAAATGTTTTGGGTTCTAACTATGGTACAACCAACCCATTAAGCGTAAACCCAGTAACTGGCCAGCCTTATTATTTGGCTTTTCCTGAGTTTACCATTAGAGATTTGGCGGCAATCCATCAAATATTAGCAGATCATTTAGGTATTAAAACGGTAAAGACTTTAATTGGTGGTTCGTTGGGTGGCCAGCAGGCTTTGGAATGGTCTATTACAGGTAAAACTGAAATCGAGAACTTGATTTTAGTAGCTACCAACGCAGCTCACTCGCCTTGGGGAATTGCCTTTAACGAAAGTCAGCGTTTGGCCATTGCTACCGACAGAACTTTCTTCGCTAACAAACCTGATGGTGGTTTAAAGGGACTTAAAACTGCAAGAAGCATCGCTTTGCTTTCGTACCGAACCTACGAAGCTTACAACGAAACGCAGCTAGAAAGCGTAAACGATAAAGTGACCGATTTCAGAGCCTCATCTTACCAAAACTATCAGGGCGAAAAATTGTGTAAACGCTTTAATGCCTACAGCTATTGGTATTTAAGCAAAGCGATGGATAGCCATAACGTTGGCCGCGGTAGAAAAAGCATAGCTGATGCCTTGAAATTGGTAAAAGCGAATACACTTGTTGTAGGTATTGAGAACGATGTGCTCTTCCCTATTACCGAACAACAGTTTTTAGCCAACAACATTACCGATGCACAATTTGCCAGCATTAAATGCGCTTACGGCCACGACGGATTTTTAATAGAAACAGATAAGTTAACGAACATCATTGGCACGTTCTTGAAAGAAAATGCCGCAAAAAACAAGAAAGTAATAAAGTTAAATAGAACAGCATAGCGAAGAATGCTGAGCGTTTGGGGTTAAGCGTTTGCCAAAATGTCGCAAAACGCAAAACGCCAAACTCAATACCATAAAACATGAGCAAGAAACTTAAAATAGGATTATTTGGATTTGGCGTAGTTGGCCAAGGGCTACACGATATCATAAAGGCACAAAACCTAAATCTAGAAATTGTTAAAATAGCCATCAAAAACCCTGAAAAACGCAGAACCTTAGATGCGCATCTTTTCACAACCTCACATGATGAAATTTTAGACAATCCCGAAATCAACACCATTGTAGAGTTAATTGACGATGCCGATGCGGCTTATACAATCACCAAAAAAGCATTGAGCAATGGAAAAAACGTAGTATCGGCCAATAAAAAAATGATTGCTACCCATTTAGAAGAGTTGGTAAAGCTGCAAGAAGAACACGGCACTTCGCTGCTATATGAAGGCGCTGTTTGCGGCAGTATCCCAATCATCAGAAACTTAGAAGAATATTACGACAATGAATTGCTACACGGCATCAGCGGCATCTTTAACGGTTCTTCTAACTACATTTTATCGAAGATATTTAACGAAGGCGCTAGTTACGAAGCTGCTTTAAAAGAAGCACAGGATTTAGGTTTTGCAGAAACTAACCCTATTTTAGATGTGGGTGGTTACGATCCTAAGTTCAAATTAACCATTGCTACAGCACACGCTTATGGCCTATTCTTAAATCCAGATAAGATTTTGAACATTGGTATCCAAAATTTAAGCGATGCTGATATCCAATACGCAAAAGAAAAAAACTACAAAATTAAATTGGTGCCAACTACTAGAAAAATCAGCACCAAACAGGTAATTACGTTTGTATTACCAAAGTTTGTAAAAAGCGACGATTTCTTGTACAACGTAGAAAACGAATACAATGGGGTAACGGTGCAAGCTGCTTTTGCCGATAAACAATTCTTCTTTGGTAAAGGAGCTGGAGGCCACCCTACTGGTGCTGCTGTACTTTCGGATATTGCTGCATTGCGTTACGATTATCGTTACGAATACAAAAAATACAAACAACAAAATGGCTTAATCCATACAGATAAAGTTAGCTTGGAAGTTTACTTACGTTACCAACACGAATACACGGTAGAGAAACTACAAATCGAAAATATTTCGGAGCGTTTTTCACGTAACGACTACAAATATGTAATTGGCAGCGTAAGCCTGAAAAGTCTTTTAGAAAACAAAGATATTTTGGTAAACAAAGATGTTTTTATTGCCCAAACTGGCCGAATTAGCTATAGCGAACAAGATATTAAAGCTATAGCCGAAGAAGGAGAATTAGTAAATTAAATTTTTATATTGTTTTGTTTTGATGGTAAAATGCCCAGATGGATGTCTGGGCATTTACTTTTAAGGCCTTTTTTATTGAGCCACAGATGCACAGATATTTTTATTTTCATTCTATCCTGCATCATTTTGTCTATAGTTTTTTTGAAGAGCACTAGCATTGCTACTATTTACCGAAAGTCTGGCTGTTCGTTACAACTCCTCTCCCGATATAAAATCGGGATGTGGGGTTTCCACTACTATCCAGTCTATTTAACCTAATTTTTTGTTCCAATTTAAGTTAGATTGTAATACGTTGAAAACACCCCGGTCTTCGACCACCCCTCTGAAAGAGGGGATTGGCGTGATGAAAATTCCCCTCTTTTAGAGGGGTGCCCAACGGGCGGGGTGTTTTTTTGACTTGACTTTAGTGCACAGTGTTTACTTAATTAAACCTGATAGTAGCGAGCACGTATCCCGATTTTATCGGGAGAAGTAAAGCGAATAGGACTACAACTTCCGATAGAATACCGACATTCATTTTCTAAAAACAAAAAATCCCGACAAAAAAATTCATCGGGATAGATTTATATCATTCAAATAGAAGTCTAGTTAAGAAATTTCTCTGTTGATGTCCCAATTTTCTAAATAATCTGCCACTCGGCGTACAAAAGAACCACCTAACGAACCATCAACCACTCTATGGTCATAAGAAAGCGAAAGGAACATCATGTGTCTAATGGCAATTACATCGCCGTGTTCGGTTTCTAAAACTGCTGGTTTCTTTTTAATGGCACCAACTGCTAAAATAGCTACTTGTGGCTGGTTAATAATTGGCGTACCCATTACATTACCAAAAGAACCCACATTAGTTAAGGTAAAAGTTCCATTTTGGGTTTCGTCTGGCTTAAGTTTAGAAATACGAGCTCTGTTAGCCAAATCATTTACCGCTTTGGTTAAACCTACGATATTCAATTGATCAGCATTTTTAATTACCGGCACAATTAAATTACCGGAAGGCAATGCCGCCGCCATACCGATATTGATATCTTTCTTTTTGATGATTTGCGTTCCGTTCACAGAAACGTTAATCATAGGAAAGTCTTTAATTGCTTTAGCTACTGCTTCAACAAAGATTGGCGTGAAGGTAATCTTCTCATTTTCACGTTGCTCAAAAGTCTTTTTCACCTTATTCCGCCAAAGCACCAAATTAGTTACATCTGCCTCTACAAACGAAGTTACGTGTGGAGAAGTTTGCTTACTCATTACCATGTGATCGGCAATCAGTTTACGCATTCTGTCCATCTCCATAATTTCATCGCCACCGCTTACACTAGCAGCTATTGGAGCGGGTTGAGCAGCTTTCTCTTGCACAGGTGTCTCTACAACAGATCTTGCCTGCGCTAAAGTATCGCCAATTCTAGAAGTAGAGCCTCCCTTTTTAGCTTGTATATGGTTCAGTAAGTCTTCTTTGGTTAAACGGCCATCGGCTCCAGAACCTTTAATACTATCTAGTTCTTCGATAGACAAACCTTCTTCTTTGGCAATATTTTTTACCAAAGGCGAATAAAACCTGTCCGAAGATTTAAAATCTACATTTGCTTGAGGTGCTCTATCTGTAGTTGGCAACTGAGCAATTCCAGGAATGGTTTCGGCAACTGGCTCAGGTTTTAGTTCTTGAGCTTGTTCAGGAACAGACGCATTTATTTCTACTTCAACGCCATCGGCTAGCTCAATAATTGCAATAACGGCACCTACTTGTACCACATCATCAGCTGCAAACAATTGCTTTACCAATTTACCTTCTACTGGCGACGGCACTTCCGAATCTACCTTGTCGGTAGCAATCTCCAAGATAGTATCATCCAAATTAATGTGGTCTCCAGGCTGTTTAGTCCATTTAATAATGGTCGCTTCGGCAACACTCTCCCCCATTTTAGGCAATAACAATTCGTATTGAGCCATATCTTTTTTTATTAATGTAATTTGGTTATGTGGGCAAAAGTACGCTTTTTAATACTTTATTAAAAGCAGTTCGCCGTATTCAATTCTCAGTTTTCGGCTTTCGCAGTTAAACAATTAAACAATTTAAACAATTAGGCAACCTCTAAATCTTGCTTTAACTGCATAAACAACATCATCATTGCTGCCATTGCCGAGCGTTCTATATTTTGAAAACGTTGGTTAGCGAACTTATACATTTTAGCCTTAGCACCTTTATGGTCTGCTACTGCTATCCATACCGTTCCAACAGGTTTATCTTCGGTGCCACCATCTGGGCCTGCTATGCCCGTAATAGCAATGGCGTAATCGGTTTTAAAGTTGGCCGCTGCTCCATTTGCCATTTCTATTGCTGTTTGCTCGCTTACCGCTCCAAATTCCATCAGTGTTGTTTCTTTAACACCAAGTATAGTTTGCTTTACAGCATTAGCGTAAGTAACGGCACTACCTTGAAATACCTTAGAAGAACCTGGATGTTGTGTAAATAAGTGCGACAGGTATCCACCAGTACAACTTTCGGCTAACGACAAAGTCAAATTGTGTTTACCCATTAAATTTAAAATTGCTTTTTCGAAAGGCAAATCTTCGGTAAGCACCACGTATTTTTTTATACGATTTACAATTTTTTGCGTAAACAAAGCTACTTCGGCCAATAAAACAGCCTTATCAGTACCAGTAGCACTTAATCTTAATCTTACCTGTCCTAATTTTGGCAAATAAGCCAATTTAATGTACAATGGTAAAGCTTCTTCTATATCTGCTATTTGTGCCGCCAAGAAAGATTCTCCTAAACCCGCGGTTAGTATACTTTGATGAACGATAAAAGGCATTTCGAAACGCTGCTGAATACGAGGAATAACTTCTTCCGTCATCAAATACTTCATCTCAAACGGTACTCCAGGCATAGAAACAATGATTTTTCCATTGTGCTCAAACCACATACAAGGCGCCGTACCATTTTCATTTTTAATTACGGTACAACCGTCGGGCACTTCGGCTTGTTTAATGTTTACATCAATCATTGGTCGGTTAAGCTTTTCGAAAAATGCTTTTACATGCGCTAAAGTGGGTTCGTCTAGCCTTAAAGGCATATTAAAATACTTCGCTAAAGTGTGCTTGGTAATATCGTCTTTAGTAGGGCCTAAACCGCCGGTAATTAAAATGATATCTGCACGTTGCTGTGCTTCGTTTAATGCGCTAATGATATGATTGGCATCGTCAGAAATAGAGGTAATTTGTTTAACCTTAACACCAATTTTATTCAGCTCTACTCCCATCCAGGCAGAGTTGGTATCCACAATTTGACCAATCAGAATTTCATCGCCAATGGTTATAATTTCTGCTAACATATTTTAATTTTAGATTTTAGATTTACGAATTACGATTGAGCTCTTAATCATCGGACTTCGGACGTCAAACTTACCGACTGTTAATACCTCGTATAAAAACCTTTACGCTTGCTTAATTTTAAATCTTGTAAAACTGATGCTTTTACTCTGATATCTATCGAATAACTTTGATAGGCGCCAAAAGGTACCCAAGTTGCGCTCAAATCCCAACAATGTAGATCTCTGTAAATAGCAAAGTTGGTTTGCGATAAGTTTTTAGCCTTAAAATCGTAGCCTGAAGTGTATTGAATTTTCCACTTTGGGGTAAGATTAAAATCGCCACTAAAATTTAGTGTATTGGTAACATTTCTGGTTTCAGGCCTTCCTAAAGTGTTAGAATAATCAAATCTGTAATTGAAAGAGAAATTCCAAGGAATATTAAAATCTACGAAAGCATTTGGATCTCTACTTATGGCATTTAATTGGTCTATCTGCTCTTGCGTTCTGGTTGCTGGAGCATTTTGGTTATTCAGGTTATCGATGTTTTCATTACGTTTTTTAAAAGCTTCTGGATTTAAACTGTAATCAAAAGAGAAACCAAAATTGGTTAACCTTGGTAGTTTTCCATCTTTCCAAACGTATCTATCTAATTCTTGATAAGAAGAAGTGGTTACCGTATTTGCACCAGAACCTGTGGTATAATCTACCAAACCCACCGAATATGGGCTAAACACGCCATTAAAGTTGATACCCAATTTTTCGGTAAACTGCGAACGGCCACTAAAGTTAATTGGGGCAAGTTTTTTATTCAACCTAAATAAATCGTAATTGGTATTAAAGGTTAAACCTTGCAAAATGGCCAATTTTCTTTCTCCAGTTCCGGTGGTATCTTTGCGGTTTCTAACTTTCAGTTCTACGTTGTTATCCATAGAAAAGCCAATACTTCCGCTACGACCTTGCGATGGGCCGCCATTCATAAACACCGAATAAAGCACTGGCTTGCCAAATTGGTCGGTAACAAACTCGCCTGTTGGCTGGCTCATTCCAGGCCTCAAATCGTCGGTATAGTATTGCGCTGGCAAGTAATAGCCGTAGCTCTCTTTAGCAAAATCTGGACGGTAGCTAAAGCTCAAACTCGGTGTCATTACGTGTCGCATTGCCCTGATACTTCCATTGCCTTTAAACTGCTTGGTACCGTAAATTTTGGTAGACATAGAGGTACTTAAACTGTATTGCCCGCCACGTTTAAAACCATTTACGGTATCTTGCCTTATCTCGTAACCAGTTCCTGCTGAACTTCTAATGTATCTATTTCTAACGGTTTTAAAATCCCATTTTTCGCTATAGTTTACACTAGAAGAAAAATTTAGGTACTGAAATAAGGTAAACGGCAAACTGATAGGCACATTATGATCAAAACTATTGGTAAATGCGTTTAAACCACTTTTAGAAAACAGCACATCTTCTGTTGTATTTACTCGGTTATAGGCGTTCATGCTGTAGCCAACCGTTAATTTTTGGTACCATTTTGCTTCGCCAACTCTTTTTTAGAATCGAATGGGCTTATGGTAGACATATTCAAAGCCACATCTGGTAAAGTTAAGCTGATGGTTTTGTTCTGCGTTTCTTGCGAGTGCGTTAAGGCCGAAGTAAAGTTAAACAGTCCATCGCCAAATACTTTACCATAGGCAATACTAGAGCTCATGGTGTTTTGCAATATCCTAGTAGGATCATAGGTACCGTTACCAGCAGTAACTTGGTTGTGTGCACTAGAGCCCGCATTTACAGAAGCACTAAAGGTAGTTCCTGGCCTGGCATTGGCACCCTGGCTATGCGACCAACCTAACATAAAAGTTTTTTGCGGCTCGAATTCTGGTGTGCCCTCTAAACCATTACGTGTACTAGAATAGGTAAAGTTAAGATTGCCGTTATATTTATATCTTTTTGTGTAGTTAGAAACCAAGTTCAAATCGTAAGAGCCATTGGTGTAAATATTACCAATTAAACGAGCATCTAAATAATCGTTAAAAGCCATGTAATAGCCCCCACCCATTAAAGCAAAACCTTTGGTGGCGTCTTCTTGTGGGGTAGGTAAAATAAAACCCGATGCCTTTTTATTAGGTTTTGGAAAAAATAAGAAAGGTAAACCTAGCGGCATCGGAATATCTTCAAACTTCATAAACACTGGTCCAGCAATGATATGGTTTTCTGTAGCTATACCCTTAGAAATTTGTATCCCAAAATGCGGATGTGGCAAATTACAGGTACTAAAAGTGGTACCGTGAACGTGAAATTCGTTATCTGGTTGCATCTTAGTTTTACCGCCAGAGAAGAAACCGCCTTCTTGTTCGGTAAAAACGCCACTAACTAAACCTTTTCCAGTTTCGGTATTGTACCTTAACGAATCAGCCATTGACGAGCCTTGTCCTTCTGTTTTAAAGATTGGCCTACCGTAATATTTCCCTTTTTCGTCTTTGGTTCCGCTGGCAAATATCACTTTGTTCTTGTTATCGAACGTGATAAATTCTGCATCTAACTCTAAACCTTCGTATTTAACCCTCGCTCCGCCGTATAAATACTGCACTTCGTTTTTGCGGTCTAATACTACCGAGTCTTTTGCATAGTATTCTAGCTTAGAATCTAGGCTACTTTTTTTCATTACCTTTTTGGTAGTGTCTCTTTTAACACTATCTGTTTGCCGAGGCAGCGTTTGAAAAAAGCTAGCGTTACTGGATGCAAAAACTTTATTATCAGCCGATAAGGCCAACAACACAAAAAACGTTGAAAAAATGAGTGTATTTAAAAGTTTCAAATTTGTGTGTGAATGTTTATTTTGCAATAATGTTTACCACAAAACGTTCAAAATTAATGAAAAATATACCATTGACTAGAGCAAAACGAATATTGATACTATTAATTTCTTTAACTCTACTTTTACCTATTGATAATCAAGCAATTGCACAAGAATATAAAATAAAAACAATTGTGTTAGATGCTGGCCACGGAGGTAAAGATGGTACAACCAGAGGCGCTTACTCTACAGAAAAAGACGTTGCACTAAAAACTGCGCTACGTTTAGGTAAGCTCATTGAAGAAAATATGAAAGACGTAAAGGTTGTTTATACCCGTACCGAAGATGTTTTTGTGCCTCTTTATGAAAGAATTGGGCTTGCCAACCAAGTTGGTGCAGACTTATTTATATCAATACATTGTAATGATATGCCGGTGTTTACACAACGTTACATTAGTGGCTATACTAGAAATAAAAAAGGCAAAAAAGTTCCTATCTATAAAACTAGGCATGCAAAAGTATTTCTACCAAAGGCACAGAGACCTTTGTTTCGGGTAGCGGTAGGTTAGACGAACAAGACGAAGCGATTAAAAGAGAAAACGCATCGATATTTTTAGAGGAAAATTACAAAGAAAACTACGAAGGATTTGACAACAACGATCCCGAAAGCGCCATCATTTTATCCTTAATGAAAAACAGCTTTAGAACACAAAGCTTAAAATTTGCAAAATACATTCAAGACCAATATGTAGCCGTTGGTAGGATTAACAGAGGCGTGCAAGAAAAAAGTTTAGCCGTATTGGCCAGAGCGGGTATGCCGGCGGTACTTACCGAAATTGGCTTTATCTCTAACCCGAGCGAAGAAGACTACATGAACTCTGAAGCTGGCCAAATTGAAATAACAAATTGCTTACTAAAAGCTATTCAGGCATATAAAATGAGTATAGAACTTTAAATATTTTGTATTTTTGCAGAAAACACACATCAATGCGATTAAAAAACACTTTTATATACCTTATTTTTTTATCTACGATACTATTTTCATTTAACGCTAATGCACAAGGCTATAAAATTAAAACCATAGTAGTTGATGCTGGCCACGGAGGCGGGAAACCCGGAGCCAAAGGTGCCTACTCTTGGGAAAAAGACGTGGCTTTGAAAGTGGCATTAAAATTGGGCAACAAACTGCAAGAAGAACTGCCTGGCATAAAGATTATACAAACCCGTAAAACAGATGTTGATGTAGATTGGTACCGCAGAGCAGAAATAGCTAACGATGCAAAGGCTGACCTTTTTATCTCGATACACTGTAACTCTATGCCTCCTGGAAATGCACATGTACGTGGTACCGAAACTTTTGTAGGCGCTTACAGACGTATTAACGAGATGGACGCCGGATTAAAGGAAAACGAAGAAATCATCAAAGATAAAAACTATAAAAAACAAAACGACCCAACAGATCCAGAAGAAGCTATTTTATTATCACTCTATAAATCTCTTTACCGTTCAAAAAGCTTAGCTTTGGCTAGCTATATCCAAAAAAATTACACAGAAGTAAACAAAAGAGTAAACAGAGGTGTTAAAGAGCAAGGATTGCTAATATTACAGCGTGCAGCCATGCCATCGGTACTTACAGAAATTGGTTTTATATCTAACAAAGAAGAAGAGAAATACATTAACTCTGACGAAGGCCAAGAAGAAATAGTGATGGCGATAGTAAATGCTGTAAAACAATATAAAAAAGAAGTAGAAAATTAAATTTTAAAACTGCTCCAAAAATTTACGTTACCCATATTCTTTACTATTAAAACATCGCTACAACATAAATGAAAATCAAAAACGAAACCAAAGTAGGTGTATTAGCCGCTGTTGCCATAGCCCTGCTCATTATTGGATATAATTTCTTAAAGGGTAATAGTATTTTCACAAACGAAACAGTTTTGTATGCTAAATACTCGCAAGTAGATGGCTTAACTGTTTCTAAGCCAATTTTAATTAACGGTTACCAAATTGGTAGGGTTGCTGCGCTAGAGTTGCAACCAGATGCAACCATTAAAGCTACGCTAAAAATTAATGGCAAGTATGAAATTCCTAGAAACACCATTGCTCGTTTAGAGGGAACAGATTTATTAGGTAGTAAGGCCATTATTTTAACCTTAGGTAATGATAAAAATTTTGCCCAAGATGGAGATTTTCTGGAAACCAATGTACAGAAAGGTTTAATGGAAACATTTCAGCCCGTGCAAAAGAAAGCGGAGCTGATTATTACCAAAATGGACTCTATACTATCTAGCGTTAACACGATATTAAATCCCAACCTACAGAAAAATATAGATAAAAGTTTTACCAGTATTGCAGGTACTTTAAGTTCTTTAGAGTCTACTTCAAAAAAAGTGGATGCCTTAGTTGGCTCTGAAAGTTCAAAACTTTCGGCTATTTTAAGCAACGTAGAAGCAATTACGGCTAACTTTAAAAACAACAGTGCTAAAATAGATGCCGTAATGAACAACTTAAACAAAGTTACCGATAAGGTGGCGGCACTTAATTTTGAAGAAACAGTTAACAATGCCAATAAAGCAATGGCAGACTTGCAGGGGATGCTAAGCGATGTAAAAAATGGCAAAGGAACTTTGGGGGCTTTACTTAACGACAGACAGATGTACGACAATTTGAATAATGCTTCTAAAAATTTAGATGCTTTAATGATTGATCTAAAAGCAAATCCTAAACGTTACGTACATTTCTCTGTATTTGGTGGCGGTAATAAGAAAGATAAATAATTAAAATATTTTAAGATAGCAGGAAGCGAAGGACGAATTAGTTCTTCGCTTTTTTGTTGAGTGATTTCTTTAAACCGTTTTTAAACACAAACCTAACGTCATTTTTACTGTTACCTTCTAATCCATTTCCTATCTTTACGTTAATGAGAACCAGTATATTTTTAGCAGCATTTACAATAAGTACAATAGCATTTACAAGGGTTAAATCACAAATTAAATTATCAGCTCCAATTTGGGAAGCTAACCAAAGCTTGCCTATCCCAGAATCTGTATTATACAGAGGCGATACCAAAGAATTGTACGTTAGTTTAATAGATGGTGCCGGAAATGTAAAGGATAGTAAAGGCGGTGTAGCTATTTTAAATTTAGATGGCTCAATGAAAAACCCCGAATGGGTTACCGGATTAAATGCCCCAAAGGGATTGGCCATCTACAAAAACACCTTATACATTGCAGATATTACTGCAGTAATAAGTGTGGATATTCGCACTGGGAAAATAATCAGTAAACTAGAAATAGATGGTGCCGTATTTTTAAACGATGTTACCGTGGACGATAAAGGAACTTTATATATTTCTGATACCCGAACAAATAAAATATACCAGGTTAAGAACAATAGTTATTCACTTTACTTAGAAAACGTAAGCAGTGCCAATGGATTAAAATGTATAAATAAACACCTATTTGTTTTAGCAGGAACAGAACTCTGGAAAATAAATGCTAAAAAGAAAATAACCGTTGTAGCTAAAGGATTTGAAAAAGTTGGCGATGGGCTAGAGCCTATTGGAAACGGCGAATTTATTGCCACTTGTTGGGCTGGAATTATTTATCACGTTAAAGCAGATGGCACCATCTATAAATTACAAGATGTGCAAGGAAAAATGAATACCGCAGATTTAGGTTATAATCCTAAAGACAGGATCATCTACATCCCTACTTTCAACCAAAATAGTGTTATTGCTTATCAATTAAAATAAACAAATAACTACTGTAGCTACAGTTTAAAATTACTCGGCCTGAAAACCTGATGCCAGTTCTCTTAGCTGATCTACAGAAATCTCACTTGGATTACGGTATTGCTTTTCTAACAATTCTTGCGCTATGGCAATTTTACCGCTGGTGGTTTTTATCAGAATATTACCACCTTCAATAGTGCTAGAAATATACCTACCAACCTGACGATTAATGTAAGAGAAGCGGAGCACTAACTCATGGAAAATAAATACTGGATAATTCATAAGTTAAAGGTAGCGCAGCAATGTTAACTTAATGTTAAGTATAAATAAACAAAAGGTTACCTACCCTCTAAATGTAGCTAATTAGGCTAGCTGTCTGTGATCATTAATTGCTGGATATAAAACTCGATGAGGATATCTGTCAGCAAATCCAATAACTAACTTGAGCATATAGTAATTACTCTTACACCTCGTTAAACTTTCTTTAATTTGTTCCATATCTTGCCCCATACTTTCATCCAAATATCCCATACCGTAAACCTTTCCATTTTCTACCCAAACAATTCCTTTCTCATTTTGGTCTCTTCCATCCAACATCAACGCAAATTGCTGTACGCTTTCATCTAGTTCGCTCAAGAATTTCTCTACGTTTAAATTATGCTGTTCAATGTTTGGTAAAGGAAGATCTGTATAGAACACACTAGCATTGCCATACCTGCAAAACCGATTATCTATTTCAAAATAACGGCTTTTATCAGCTAAAAAGCTAACCGCTTCGGCTTCGTTATCAAACGCTTTTAAACAATGTTGTTGTTTGGGTAATTTGCCAACTGCTAAGTAGCTATAGCCACTAACAGCCACATAGTGATACAAACCAAATTTAGCCTCAAAACGTTTGAGCGCACGATTGTGTATGGGCCAATGTTTCTGGATTTCGGTACATTCTAACAGCAAAGCCATCAGTTCTGAACCGCAGCGCTCAAAAGAGATATGATAAATATCATTAAGGAAATTTTGCCTACGTAGAGTGGTATTGTTACCCGTAAAATGAGAAGCTACCCTTTTCTTCAAGTTTATGGCCTTACCCACGTAAATTACCTTTCCCTTTTGATCGTGAAAGTAATAAACGCCAGGGCATTCGGGTAAAGCCGCAAAATCGGTGGTGGGCACATTAGAAGGTAGTCTTTGTTCTGGAGAAACTTTACGCACCATTCCGGCAATCAGGCCTTCAGTATCCTTTTCTATAAGTATCGAAAAAAGTTCTGCCGTAGCCAAAGCATCGCCCATGGCACGGTGCCGATCTTTCAAATTTATCCCAACTTGGCTACATAATTTGCCAAGACTATAAGAATTGAGGCCAGGCAGCAATTTGCGAGACAGTCTTACGGTACATAGCTTAGTCGCATCCCAAGGTTGACCACAAGCGGCCAGCTGTGCCCTTAAAAAAGAATAATCAAAATTTACATTGTGGGCTACAAAAATTTTGTCCTTTAATAACGAATAAATTTTTTCAGCTACCTCGGCAAAAATAGGAGCTTTCGCAACCATTTCATCATCAATACCTGTTAATGCTGTAATATGAAGCGGGATTTCCATTTCAGGGTTGATCAAGCTAGACCAACGGCTAACCACCTTATTACCATCATGTAACAAAATAGCTACTTCGGTAATTCTACTACCAGAAACACTACCACCGGTAGTTTCAATATCAACAATTGCATACTTTGTTTCAGTTGAATTAGAAATGTTCTTTTTTGTAGCTAAACCCATTACGCAAATATTACTAAAAAAATTAGCAAAAACAAGTTTTTAGTTTGTTATTTTTTACTATTTTAGCCTGATTATTATGAAGTACCATTACATGCGCATCTCGCCTACTACTGTACGTATTGAGCTGATACCCGAAGACAATTCTGAAAAAATGCTTTTGCAAAATTTGTCGCAAGGCGAACCAGATAATCAAGCGTTAAACAAACTGTTTGAAAACGGCCTCGCTATTTATCAAACTAGCACAAAACTAATTACTAAAAAGTTCATGGATTTTCCGCGAGTGGCGCTGTGTAGTTTTGAGAATATTGTACAACTATCTGATGTAAGTATGCCTTAGTGAAGGCTGAAAATAAAAACCCTTTTAGCTTTTCAGTTCTTATAAAATTATTGCAGCTGCTCAATTAACATTTAAATGTAACCAAGTGATGAAATTTTCTTTATTCATTACTTACCAATTACATCAGCCTATATATCTTTTTGTAATTGATAATATTTCAATATCTACAAATTCTCTTTAAATAAATTAGCATAAAAACACAAAAAGAACACCATAAACAAACAATAGAGTTTTAACGCTGTTTTTACGCACTTCTTTTTAGAATACAAAGTTACCACAAAATATTCTGCAAAACATTAACACTAATGTTTTTCGTTTTCGTACCTTAGCCCTCTCTTAATAAACCTTCTCTATTTACTTTACAGCAATTATTATTAATTAACCCCACTTCATAAAGGGCTATCTATACTAATTTTCTGTAAGACATAACTTTTGCGGCTAAGGTTGCATAAGTAAAAAATTAACTCTCAAGAATTAACGTCCATTAAAATAAACTATAGTAAAAATCACGCAATATAAAAGTGACTAAAATCACAACTTTTAGGAATACTAATCACAATTAAAGTAGTGGTTTTTGAGTTAAGAAAAATATTTTTGCATAAACCAAAAAAAACAAGAGAAATGAGAGAATAAAATCACAAAAAGTAAACAAAGTACAGTTAAGAGTTTATATACGAGAAAACAAAGCACCAAAAAACTACACTTAATTATCAATTTTATTCATTTCATAGCTTATCATTAAAGTATGATTAGCCAGTTACAATAAATAACCTAATTTCACATCATCTATCTATGCCTACAAATTATTTTTTATTACACCAGACAAAGATAGATTTATGCGAAAGATTGTAATAGTAGAAGACGAACCAGAATTGGCTAACAACATAGCCGAATTGGTTTCACTCTTAGGATATCAGGTTGCTGGTATCTTTAATAATTTTAAGAGTTGTTTGCTGTTCTTAAATGAAAACCCTGTTGATTTAGTAATATTAGATATTTTGCTGAAAGGCGAAGAAACAGGGATAGAACTTGGAAGAACAATTTCTAGCACTTATGATATTCCAATCATATTTTGTTCTGCCTACACAGACGAGCAGTTGCTACAACAGGTAAAATCTATAAAGCATAGCGGTTACATTGTAAAACCATTTAATCGTCAGATCTTAAAGACCACTATTTTCTTGGCGCTTAACGATAAATTTGTAACCCCACCTACCAGCGGAAAAGATACACTGCATGTAAGAGATAAAGGTTATTTAATACCTATAGAATTTAAAAACATTTTAATTGCCGAGGCAGACGGGCTTTACACAAAGATTGTTACTGCCAAAAAGAACTACCTAATTAGGGCCATACTTAAAAATATCGAAGAACAGTTACCTTCTAATAAATTTTTAAGAGTACACAAATCTTACTTGGTTAATCTTGATCATATTTCTTCTTTTAACAGTAAAGGAGTAAAAATCAACGATAGTATAGTACCAGTGAGAAGAGGCTACTTTAAGTCACTTAAAGAATTGTTCAGCAACTAAAAAAATACGTCTTATCAACTCTAACATTATTGAGTCGGCCAAATTATTTGAGCTGATCACGAACAATACAAAAGATCTTATCGTTCTTTTTAATTGCGATTTTTCTATCCTGTACATTTCCCCATCGGTTAAAAGATTGTTGGGCTACGAACTTTTCGAAATAGTTGGAAAAAAAATGGAGGATATTTTTGCAGTAGAAGAACCATTAAGAGTAAGCGAACCACAAATTTTGGCCTTTAGGCCAAAAAACAAAACTGAAAAGATATTATTAGAATCTTTAATTAAACCTATATTGTTAAATGACAAGGTAGATCGATATCTTGGCATTTTAAGAGATGTAGATATTAGAGAAAATCTTAAAAAAGAACTAGAGGCAGCCTTAAAAAAGGAAAAAGAGATTAACGAAAACAAGTCTAAGTTAATTTCAATGGCGTCGCATGAGCTTAAAAATCCACTTGCTACAATTTCGAGTAGCTTAGAGCTGCTAAGTTTTTATATACAAGATGATCCGCATATTGTAAAACCAAATGTTGAAAGACATATAGAAAAAATACATACACAATTAAATCGGTTAAATGAGATCGTTAACGAGCTCCTTACCATGGAGAAAACCAAGGCACAAAACCAAGATGTAACCTTGTCTAGCTTCGATTTAATTACTTTTATAAGCACTTTGATCAATGATAGTTTTTCTGATGCAGACCAGGCAAAAATTAAAATAAAGTGTAAAGAAGATATCTTATACATTAACTCTAATAAGATTTTATTGCACCACATTTTTAAAAACTTAATTGAAAATGCCATTAAATATTCTAAGCCAGATAAAACCAAAATACAGGTATTAATAGAGGTGGGGAAATTACAGGTTGATGTTTCTGTAAAAGATAATGGTGTTGGGGTAAATCCATTAGAAAAAGATAAAGTTTTTGACCAGTTTTACCGATCTAGTAGAACTTCTGAACTTACAGGTTTTGGCCTTGGGCTTTCTATAGTGAAAGAATGTGCCTCTATGCTTGATGCTAAGGTTACCTTAAAGAGTACAATAGATAAGGGCAGCTTTTTAAAGTAAGTTTACCAAAATAAGAAGCTTTTATTGGGATGAGACAGGTTACCCAAAGCTAGCGCTATAATTAAGATAATGCTAGTTTTGGGGATTAACTTGCACTTTTTAATACGCCGTAATGTTGCTATTTTAGCTCTACAATACTTTTTAACCTGGGTTCGGTAAAATTAATATCAATAACATCAGCTTTTCCTGTCTATAAAATAGCCCGGCCTTCGAGCAACCCTCTAAAAGACAGGAATGCGGGGTGTAGTATTAGTTTTAAAAACTCAAAAACAATAACCGAACTGAGGTTTTTAGTTCAAGTTTCGAATTAACAACTAGTAGTGTTCGAAACCTATTATTTGTTGGCGTCCCCGCCGAAAGATCGTGCTAACTTAAAAGACATTTCTTGCTTCGAACACTCCTAATTAACAACCCTGTGATAGGACTTCGAGATTGCAAATTAGGTGTACTGGGACAGAGTGTTCTAAAAAATACAAAGAGCTTTCCCTACTATCGGAGAAGATATTAGGATAACAATAGGAATGGAAATAAGTATTAAACCGTGAAGCGGTAACTTTATTTCATTTTGATTGTGCATAATGCCGAGCGAGCAAAAATTTCACAAAAATCTAAACTGCCTGAATTTCTTTTAGCAAGTGTTCGAAATCTACAGGTTTGGTTAGCAATAAATCAAACTTTTCTGTAGTAAGCGAGCCTAAGTAACTAGAAAAACCAGAGGTCATGCCTATCATTTTAGTATTTTCGTAACCTTCTTTTCTGGCATACTGTAGCAGTTCCAAACCGTTTAATTTGGGCATCATGATGTCGGTAATAATCACATCAAATTGCGCTTTCTGGCTTAGGTGCTTTTCAATTGCCTCTTCCCCATCGCTAGCCATGGTAACTTCACAAAAATTTTTAGAAAGTACGCTATTGATATGTAGTCGCACTGCCATATCATCTTCTACAAGTAGAACCTTAATATTATTCATTTCTTTAAACTCCTTATCTCTCCTCAAAAAAATAATCAAAAACACCCAAACAGATGCAAAGATATATTTTTTTGAGGAGGCAAAATACTTGATATTTCTAAAAATTTACTGCAATTTTTCTTTGGTCGTACCTGCAGTTTTGGAACAATTCGTCGAACACGTTAGAGATCCTTAACAAATCTGCCGCAGAAAGGTTGCTCCCGCTAGGCAAACACAAACCAGTTTCAAAAATATCTTCTGAAACACCGCTGCCAAAATATGGATATTGGCTGTAAAGCGGCTGCATGTGCATTGGTTTCCAAATAGGTCTAGATTCTATGTTATCGAAAGCTAGTGCAGCCATTACATCGTCTCTAGTAATTCCCATTGCTCTTTCAGAAGAAATTTTAATGGTAGTTAACCATCTGTTAGAAAAGTAATTAGAATTAGGTTCTTCTAGCACTTCTACGCCATCAATATCACTAAAATAAGCTTTATAAAACTCAAAATTACTTCTTCTGGCTGCTACCCTATCATCAATTACTTCGAGTTGGCCAATACCTACGCCGGCAAGCACATTACTTAACCTGTAATTGTAGCCAACTTGCGAATGCTCGTAATGCTGTGCTACGTCTTTAGCTTGTGTTGCTAAGAATTTTGCATTTTTAATTAGTTCTTCGCTATTGCTAATTAAAGCACCGCCCGAACTAGTTGTTATAATTTTGTTTCCGTTAAAGCTAATTACACCGCACTTGCCTATAGCTCCGCAATACTGGTTTGCAAAGGTACTACCTAAGGCTTCGGCAGCATCTTCTAATACTGGTATGCCGTATCTATTGGCCACTTCCATAATGGCTTCCATATTTGCAGGCATGCCATAAAGATGCACAGGAATAATTGCTTTTGGCAATTTAGGTTCGCCTTTTCCTTTTGGGCCACGAATTTCGCCTTTTAAGCAAGCCAATATGGCACGCTCTAATTGCACCGGACACATGTTCCAGGTATCGGTTTCAGAATCGATAAATACTGGGGTTGCACCCAAATATTTGATTGGATTTGCAGATGCCACAAAAGTTAGGCTTTGCGTGAGCACATAATCTTCTGCTTGTACACCAAGTAGCGATAGCCCCAAATGTATGGCCGCCGTACCTGAGCTTAAAACTGCCGAGTGTGCTGCGCCGGTATAATCACACAGATCTTTCTCAAAAACATCAATGTGTGGCCCAACGGGCGCTACCCAATTACAGCGAAAAGCTTCTTCAATGTAGGTTAACTCGTTTCCAGACATGTGTGGAGAGCTTAACCAAATCTTACTTTTTAACGATTGTTCCATATCAATTCTGATTTAGGCTAAAAATTTAATTCAAGAATAATCCCACTTCTTTAATAGAAGCATCTTTAAATCCAATCTGTTGTAGTTTTTCTAAGGCTTTTAGGGCTTGATCTTTGTTTAAGAAAACCCCGTAGAAGTATTTCCTGTAACCCTCTTGATTTTTTTCGCTGAACATGTTAAGCCATCTAAGATCAAGAGCAGAAGTTTCGTTTTGTGCTGGTAGTTTGGTAACCTGTATGGTGTAATATTTATTATCGGCAACCATAGCTGAGGTAGCTGTAGTTAAACCGGCTTCTAGTTTATCTTCTAAACTGAGTAATTGCTTTAGTTTAAGTTCTAATTCTTGTTTGTTGGTTACTTCTGGGCCAAACAAACGTTCGTCTATAATTTTTTGTAGATTTTGTTCGTTAAAACCTTTAAGTACCAATTCGCTTCGGCGATTTTTCTCCTGCAAACTATCAATACAAGAAATACAGTTGTTGATAGGCTCTTTTTTACCGAACCAAGACACCTCTATTTTAGCTGGATTAACACCCAAGGCTGATAAGTACGTTTTAACAGCATCCGCTCTGCGTTCGCTTAGTTTCTTGTTGTAAGCAACACTTGCCCTCAAATCGGTATGCGATCTTACGTCTAAGGTTAGGTCTAAGCGTTTCATCAACCGGCTAATTTGGTTTAATTTAAGCTGTGCATCTGGCCTAATGTTGTACTTATCTAAGTGATAATAAACCGTATCTACAAACAAAATGGCATTGCCGCTATTGGTGTTTAATGGTACCAATGGCATTGGCGTTTTCACCTCCGTTTTAACAGTATCTACATTTTGCTTAGCAGTGGCAATAGCTTGGTTGCTAACTTTAATAGAATCGCAAGGCGGACACAAACTCACACCAATTGGTGTAATAGCAGTAACCTGCTTTCTAAATTGTGCTGTTTTTTTATCTAGCGCTGTTTTTTTCCTAAATGGATAAAAACTTAAACCTAGCTCTACGTGGGCCACATCATAATAAGTCTTTAGCATTGGCACCTCGTAACTTGCACTAATACCCAACCTATCTGATAGGTTAATAGCCGCTACCCCATATACCGATTGCCAAGACCTACTATAAACTCCCAACGAAAGTGTGTTGTTTTTTACCTTGTGCAACCAGGTTAAACTGTAGGTGGTTTCATGTATTTCTACGGTATCACGTTGTGGTTTATAATCCCTTAAGAAAATACCTTCTTTCCAAGAATAGTGTTCTACCCTTACTGCATCTTTATCGCTAAACTGGTAATGTAGCCCACTTAGCGCAGCCACTCTGTAGCGTTTTAAAAGTGTATTTACACCCTGATAGTTTAAATTATGGTTAGGATTAGTGATGTTATAGGCAGAAAAACCAGTTTCTATTTTCAACCTACCTATCTCAATTTTATATTTAGCACCTACGCTGTAGTTTAGGTAAGATGTAGTAGCGGTATTACCAGAGTTTATGGCACGGTTTAAATATCGAAATGCACTTACATCGAGCAAACGATCGTAGCCAGATTTAGTCATATCTACACCGCCTGTAAGGTAACTGGCCTGTGCACCTAAACGCAACTGCTGTAATCCTGCTTTATCAAGAAAAAACCTTCTTGCCACAGAAGCGCCAAAATAATTACCATGAACAGGAAACGAACTCGCTCCAGATCTCATGTAATTTAGGCCCACTGCCCAGTTTTCGCTGTTTCCTAAGTTTAAATCGGCAGATAGGTTATAAATGTAATTATGTGCCGTTACATTATTAACCCTTGCGCCTAAGCCCAGTACCCTTAATTTACCTTCAAAGTCTCCGGTTTGAGCCGGATTTACAACCAAGGGTATTGCATTATACTGCGAAACTCTTGCATCTTGTGCATACAGATTAAACACACTAAAAAAGGCAAGAAAGGTGGCGGCTAAAGCTTTTGAAAAATTAATATTAAGCATGGTTAATTTAAGTTGTTAATAAAGGCGTTAATATGCTTGAGGTTTTCTGTTACTTCTTTCTCTGCATTTACATGCAATACTGGCACCCCTAGCATTTTTAGTGTTTGTATTTTTTCTTGATACTCTGCAATGTTTTTTTTAGCGTATTTTTCTAGCGCTACTCCAGAGAGCTTTGCATGGCTAAAGGTTTTAATGCCTTTTTCTTTTCTTTCTATAATTCTAGATAGGTGTTTTTCAAATGGCAGCTCTAAAAAAACAACTGCATTTGGGTTTAAAACCACATCTTTCTTTATCTCTTTAGGCGTATGGCTAGACAAAATACTAGGCGTTAAACCATGATGATGATGAAGAGCACCTTCATCAAACAATACCTTATCAGTTAGTATTGGTTTTAATGCAGCCTGCAAATTCACACATCTTTTAAAATTCTCTTTTCGTTTTTTTACAACTTCTATGTTTAACTCTGTAGCCAAAAAATCATTAAGCAAAGCCGAAGAAAGTAAGTAGTTTGCACTGCTGGTACAATCTAAATGCTGATGGAGCAAAATTTTTCTGGAAAGACCGTATTTCTTTTTTGCTACCATATTTGAGCTTAACAGCAGTTTATAAACCCATTGTTTGTTAAAACCAAAGCTTGTTGGCACACCACTGGCGGCCTTAATACAGGCTTCTTTTACGTTCAAATATTTTCTTTCGTTACAAACCTCAAATAACTTTTGGTATAAGTATGTTTTTCCAACTCCAGATGCCCCTAAAAGTTCTATAGATTTCATAGCTAAGTTTAATCTTGAAATTTGTTTACATCAATATTATACCAAGACAACAAGTCTTTAAAAACCAAATCATTTCCTCCGCCATATATGTTTTTCAACATCAATTGCTCTTTTCCTAATCCGGTTATAGATACGAAAGGTTTGCGGAACAGGCCAGCTAACGATACTATTTTGGTATTATTTCTAATTGCCATTACTTTAAGCCAAATGTCATCGGTTAATAGTGTTCTATTTTTAAGCTGCTCTTTATCAAACAAATCTTTATGCAAAGCTCCCGGTGGGTAAATTACCCCGCCTACACCCAAATTAAGTAGCGTATGAGAGGGCTCTCTGTTTCTTCTAATTACTTCCCAATTCACATAAGATTCTACTTGGCCATTTTTAGTTTTAATTTGCCTGGTTAATACCGAACAAATTTTATCTGGGTATAAGCCAGCATATTGTTTCAAAACGCCTACTAAATTTGGTGGATAAATCTTATCATCATCTACCGTTATAATATTTGCCTCTGGAAAAGAAGACATGGCGTAGAAATATTTGTTATGTGGCTTTAAATTATCTGTTACAAAAACTATTTGCAGACCTCTTTTTTTCAGTTTCAGCAATCGTTGTGGCAATGTATTTTCATCCTTAAACTCATCTAATGCCAAGTATAAAATAACTGCATTGGGCATTTCTTTTTGTCTAAGTATGGATTCTACCACTAGCCAAACTTTATGTATCCGATCTGGCTTTGAGGTCATAGAAACAATAAACTTATCATTCCTATTCAAATCTGTATCTAATTCAATTCGAAAACGATTGGTAAAAAGAGACGAAAAAAAATATTTTAAACTATAAACTAAATTCTTTACTCTCAATATCATGCGTTAGGTTTAGACGTAGAAGGCTTTCACATGCTACATTTTGCAGCATGCGAAACCTCTCTATTTATAGTTTGTTTAGTTTGGCGGATTTACCAATTTATCCGTTAGGCGGTTACCTGCTCCGTTTGTATACCAACCCAAATTACTGGTTGCTCCAGAAGTTGCCCAATTCACAAAGTTTGGATAAGCTGCTGTCATAGACTGGCCACTTTTTGGATAAGGTATTTTCTCTGGCACATCAATAGCCCAAGTAATGTTACCGGCACTGTTTCTGGTATTACTTAAGTAGTAACGCGATGCAGCCACCGATGAATTATCGTCTTCGGTACCAAACAAAGCTTTATTTGCCCTTACTGAAGGACGCCTGTTTGACAAGTGTATTTCTACATTTCTATTACCTCTAGCAATTAAAAATGGAGATATTTTGTTAAAATCGGCAAGTGGAATTGCAGGGTTAAATTTAACCGTAAACGAGAAGGTTTCTGCTGCTCTTGTGGTGCTTCCGTTTCCAACATTATTTACGTTATTTCCGCCCAATACAGTAGTTGCACCGTCAAATACTTTAATTACCACATCGTTGGTATGGCCAGTTTCTACGCTGTAGGTAGTAGCCTTATTTGAGTTAACATTCTCGCCATCAAAATTTACGTTGGTAACAATAGCAACCTGCCCCGGAGTGGCATTAGGCACCATTACCGCAAAACCGTTGTTTTGTTGTGCAGAAATAGAAACTAAATCAAAAGTAAAGTTAACCTCACTAATTTTATTTGCCTCTACTTGGTCAATTAAACCTGCGTAATGATGGTTTACCACCATATCGTTCATATCAAAATCTGCAAGACGAGGCCAACAATCTTCAAATAACAAAGTACCTTTTAAGTTTTTTGCCGGATAGAAAACATAATCGCTATCGGTTCTAGGTACGGTAGGCAATTTAGGGTATTCGTCTGTAGGTACAGCCTCGTTAGGATTCCATGATGCGAAAAATGCGATATCAGAATAATCGCCATCGGTACCATCTTCGATAGACCAAACAATTTTATTGGTAGCTTCGTCATAAAGCGTTACCATACGTTCTTTTTTACCCGCCATGTAACCTAGTAGAACCTGCCGTATTTAGGTTATAATTTCCATAGTAAGTAGTTCTAGTGGTATTAATTGTACCAGGTGTACCTACTGCTGTTGGGGTAAAACTATTGGCTATTAAGTAAAAACCTATAGAGGTATTTGGAGGGAAAGAACCATCGGCATTAGGACCAACCAACTCTACTGTATTACCAGCCACCAAACCACTGTAATTGGTAGTAGCCATTCTAGAAGCTTACTCGGAAAAATATAACCTCTGTTACCTGCTGGTATAGCCGAAGGCGTAGCAGGCTTGTTATTACTTGGATACCAGTAATAACCCAATGTATTTTTATTAGATGAATTGGCAAACATAAATGTAATACTTACGTTAGCCGTTTGCCCTGCTTTTAAATCTAACACAATATCTCTAGGAATAGCAGAGTTCAAATAACCAGATGATTCTTGCACTGGCACACCTTTTGGAAGAGCAGCCTTAAAACGTTGTAAGAAACTTGGGTTTACATACACAGGGTTTGTTAAATAGTCTGGATAACCCACATTGCTCCATGACCTAGTTGCCAAAGTTTGCGAACCTGTTAAACTAGCCTGAACAGCGTTTGTACCAAACTTAAAGCCTGTAGATGCTGTTGTTTTAGCACTTTGAGATGGACTATATACCAAATCGAAACCTTGAGCCGATTTAACCAACTCGAAATATTCTGGTATACCTATTGATTTTGACAATAGATAAATCTTATTGATATCTCCAGGAATTCTAAGTTCGGTGCTATACTCTCCTTTTTCGTTTAAACGAATAGATCTGATGTTACGCAACTTACTCAATTCTGACGGCTGGTCTAGGTAGCTATCAGGATTGTCTAAATAAACATCAAACTCGGCACCTTGATAAGGTATTTTACCCAACAGTTCTACATGAACATTAAGATTTTGTAGTGATGTAGTTGAGTAGTCAAATCCCTCAGCAACTTTCATTTCTCTGAAATTTACTTCGTTGTTAGTTTCTACGTCTTCGTGATCTTGCTTTTTACATCCTACTGATAAGAGTACAGCGGAGATTAAAACTGGTGAAAGTATTCTAAGTTTCATTTTCTTTTTAACAGCGTTAACGATTTTAAATGAGGACAATAATTGTGTTTGAATAATTTGTTATTGAATAAAACTAAGGCAAGTATTCTGTATAGGGATAGGAATGGTATTATTATGACTTTTTATGTAAATAAAGTGTATTTTACAAGCAACAAAAAAGCGCTAATGAACAACACTAAATTATTAACCAATCTGAGATTTAATTCTGGCCGGTATACCCATAGCAACCACATTTTCAGGAAGTGCTTTATTCACGATAGATTGCCCCCCAACAATACTGTAGTTACCTATACTAATTCCTTGTAGTGTAGCAGCGCCAATACCTAGCTCAACGGCCAAACCAACCTGCGTATGGCCACCCAAATTTACACCTGGCGCAAAAGAACTAAAAGAAGATACATTACAATCATGACCTATGGAGCAGTTCATGTTCATTACTACAAAATCGCCTATAACAGAGCCATAATTGATACAGGTACCTGGGTAAATAATAGAACCTTTGCCAAGCATGGTAGCCCTAGAAAGCCAGGCGTTTTCTGCCACCAAACTAGGGTATTTTAAACTTCCGTTAACAGCTAATTTTTTGATGATTTTTTCTTTAACTTTCGGAAATGCAATTCCAATAATCACATCTAAATCGCTCTTATCAAAAATCCAGGAAACATCTGCTATAACCGGATAACCACAAAAATTTTTGCCTTGTTTGTTTACATCATCATCTAAAAAACCGAGTAATTGCCCCTCTATTCCGTAAAGTTCTAAATTACTAGCAATGTGCCCTCCTACGCTTCCAGCGCCTATAATTACTAATTTTCTCATCCGTTTTACTTATTTTTTTGAGTTACAGTTATCTACTACAATTGCATCAACTACTTCCCTTTATATTTTGAAGAAGTTAGCTTGTTCATTTCTATTAATTTGAACCATTAAATGGTTGCATTGGCCTTTCGGCAGTTTGGTTAATGCCTTCTCTTTTAACTACCTTAATTGCAGTGAGCCACAATATTTTAATATCTAGTGCAAAACTCAACTGATCGGCATAAAGCGTATCCAGTTCAAATTTTTTAGTCCAAGAAATGGAGTTACGTCCGCTCACTTGTGCCAAACCCGTAATTCCAGGTTTTACCAAGTGCCGTTTTCGTTGTTCTGCCGAGTAAAGAGGAATGTATTTGAACAGCAAAGGCCGAGGCCCAACCAAACTCATGTCGCCTTTAAGTACGTTGATAAGTTGTGGCAGTTCATCTATAGACAAAGACCTAATGCGCTTTCCTATTTTAGTGGTACGCTCAACATCTGGCAGAAGGTTGCCCTGCGCATCTCTATCATCTCTCATGGTTTTAAACTTGATGATGTAGAAAGCCTTTTCTTTATAGCCAGGTCTTTCTTGGAAAAAAAATGCCTTACCACCATTGGCAAATTTTAGCAACACATAAGTGATGACAATGAGCGGAGAAAATACAACTAAGGCCAACAGGGCAACAATAAAATCTAGTAGGCGTTTTAAAGCGTATCTGTACATCTGTTTTGCATTTCGTTTTTATAAATTGGACGCTTTCCCGATGGTTGTGGCTTAATATCATCTACAAACATTACCTCAATATTTGCCTGGTTACCTAGAGCCGTTTTTAGGTTCAACTCAATTTCTACCAGCACGTTCTTTGGTAATGTTGTACCTTTTCTAATTCTTAACTGATATTTAGCTGGAGCTATTTGAGCAAACTGAAACTGGGGATAATACCCTGCCTTGCTTAATGGCATGTGAATAAGCGGCCCCAACGCCAACGGTGCAATTGGCGACCCTTCTGCGGTAAACAATTGTTCGGTTACCCTGCCAGAAATACTGCTTATGGCAATAAGTTGGCCATCTTTATACTCATGAGCAATGGCCAAATCTCCAGTATCATATCTCACTATGGGTACTATATCTGCAGCTAAATCTGTAACTACCACTTTGCCCACTTGGCCTTGTTGCACGGGTTGTAGGTTATCGTCAAGAATTTCTACCACTACGTTATGCCTATTGGTAAAATATACACCACCAAACGCTTTCTGTTGTGCAATTAACCCTACTTCTTCGTTACTATACCTATCTATTACATTGGCATTTAAAGCATTTTTAATATAGTTTTTCTTTATTTCTTCTATAGGCTCTGAAGTAAATACCACCGTTTTTATTTGGTGTTTTACCTTGTGGTTTTTGATATAACTAGCCAGCTCAAAAACTACCGACGGAAAACCTATAAGTACTTGAATTTTCTTTTTAACCAAAAGATTTACTGCTTTCTCGATATTACTTTGCGTTAAATTGGTGGGCACAAAGCGATATTCGTTTCGTAAAAACTGCCACCACTTAGGTTTTTGCTTGGCAGCAATTAACATAAACGGATCGCCAAGTTGATAGCCAGCAGCTTCGTTAAAATATTTGAAAGATGCAGTTCTAACTATTGCTCTTTTTTTGAGTAGGGAATTTTAAAAGGCTCGCCGTAAGAACCTCCAGTATAGGCAAAAGAATGCAGCTTATCCATATTTGCAGTAGCCATTCTTTTAGAAATATCGGCCTTGCTCATTAAGGGCTGATCTTCCAACTTACCCTTAAACCCGTTTTCCAGCAAATATTTATTGATGTTATCTGCATCTATTTTTTTATTCGCCTCGTGTTTGGCTTTAATTACCACGTAATTGGCCTGTATTTTTCCGCCGCCAAGTTTATCATAAAGAGAAAAAACACTTTTGGCTATTAATTTCTTTATCATAATAATTTGGTAAAATCTTTAGAACTCATAAATAAAGTATCGGGCCAACGCTTTAAAATCTGGAGCAATAGTTGGTTTAGCTCCTTTAAACCTTGGCTTCTATTTTTCTCGTCCATACCACCTACAAAATTCACTCTGTGCGTACCAATTATGGCCGCTTTACCACATATAAATGCGCCCTGTATTTGGCTTAGTATATGGTTTATGCCCGCGTACGAACGCTCGGTAGGTTCAAAGTTGCAGTTGCGTACATAACAGGTCATACCATTGGCAGATTTTTCTCCGGTACGAAAGGTACGGTAGCGATACTGGCCATCTGCTGCCCTATCTAAACGTTGCCTTGGTACTGCATTAAACTGTATTCCTTTCTCGAGCAGATATTGGTCAAATCCGTCTATAAAAACTCCATTTGGTGCATTAAAAACCGTTGGATAAAAACCAAACGCCTCATAAAAAAGCTCAATACCGTTCTCCATATCGGCTTTTAGCGAAGGAATATCGTTGCCACTTGTTACGTAAAAATTTGGACGGAAATTAAGTGCTGCTTTTGGTGTACCTGGCGGAGAATAAGAGGCAAAATGGTAATCGAAAGCCGTACGAACTTTTTCATCGCCACTTTGCAGTGCCTTTAACCACATTGCCGTAGCCAAATGTTCTCTGCCATGATATTCTGGCGACCAAATTTTAGCTTCGCTTCCCTGTTTCCATTGAGTTAAAACATCGCCCTGCGCATACTTTTTAATGGTATCCATTACTGGCTCGGCTACATACTTTGTAAATCCGTTTGTTTTAATTACTTCAAAATCTGGATTGGCAGTATTAAAAAATGGGCTTACCACTGCCGGGTTGCCATTCACATCTTTGTGTTTACTTAGTACCTCAAACAGGGCTTCCAAATCTTGTGCAGATGCCAAGGTATCAAAACGAGCATATCTACTGCTATCCATAGGCAAACCCGCAGCTTTTAGCTTTTGATAAGCCTCTATTGATGGTACTCCTCTACTGCCCCAATCGTCGCACTCAATGACTACGATTTTTTTGCCCACGCTTTTTCCAGGCAAGTTTCTAAAAGTAGAGATTAGGGAACGTTTAATTGTCTTTATCATTAGGCCACGTTGCTGTTTAAAAATTTACTGTAGATTTTATTCATTTCTCGAAGTGAATTTTCGATGAAAAACTTTTGGATATGTACTAAAGCACGATTGGCAAAAGTTTTGGAAAGCTCATCGCTTTGGTACAATTTCATTATAGCGGCGATAAATTCTTGCTGGTTGCCTTGCCCATACAAAAAGCCATTTTCGCCATGTACAATAAGTTCTTTATGACCTCTATCTACCGTAGCTACTACAGGCACGCCATTAATCATAGCTTCGGCCAAGGCCAAACCAAGGCCTTCTTGCCTACTGGCAGAAATACTCACATCGGCTATAGCGAGCAGTTCGTTGATATCACTGCGGAAACCTAAAAAATGCACCGTATCTTGCAAACACAGCACTGTAGCCAATTCTTGCATCTCTATTAAAAGCTTGCCTGACCCTGCGAGTAATAGTTTTAGGTTTGGAATGCGCTCTTTTAGTGCCACCAAACTTTCTATAACAAATCTGTGGTTTTTACGATGGATAAAGTTTGCCGCATAAAACAAGGTAAATGCATCTTCTGGAAGACCCAGTTGTTGCCTTAACAGCTGTTTATCGGCATTATCTACTGGCTTAAATCGATTGGTATCTACCCCTATACCCGGAATATAAAAGGTGTGGTTTGCTTTAAATTTAGTTTTGGCCAGTTGATAATCTTCTTGGTTGATGGTTACAATGGCATCGGTAAAACGAGACAGGTATTTTTCTGCTAAATAATAAGTAAGCCAATAACTTACAGGTGCGCCTTTATAAAAATGAAAACCATGCGCAGTGTACATTACTACAGTTCCTTTTGCACGGGCCTGCTTAGCAGCCAAACGAGTTAGTGCCGCAGGTATGGGCGTGTGGCAGTGGATAATATCGTAATTTCCTTCGTTAATAATTTGTTTAAGCTGCTTGTACGCAACTAGCAGTTTTGTGGTAAACAAGGTGCGCTTAAACGGTAGGTTGTAAAGTTTTTCTATTCCGGCAACTTGGCCATTTCCCCTTACCTCTACCGCAGCATCTAAATGATGTCCTTGTGATTTCAGCATCTCAAAATAAGGAAGATGAAATACCTGCAAATGAATATCTGAGGTAGCCACCACCAATATACGTTTAGGCATTTCCATGGATATTTAATTGCTTAGTTACTTGGTTAAAATCTTCTGTTTCTTGTGTTGTAGGTATACGGCCTCGCTTTTTAAGGAAGTAATTTACATTGGTAAATGGTAGCACTACCGCTGTAAAACTTGCTTTGCCTACGGTAACCAACATGGCTTTAAAGTTGGGCCAAAAAGCATACTTTAATAAACTGGTATGATGAATGAGCGAATAGTAATAGGTTTTTAATATCTTTTTTCCGGTTACGGATACAAATTCGGAATAATAGTAGCGTACAGCAGGCATACTAATGTATTTTCTGCCCACGAGGTAACGTTGCATAAAATCGGTATCCTGTGCATGTTTCAGTTTGGTGTTAAATGGCACTTTTCTGGCTAAATCTAGCCTAACCAACGATGTTCTGAGCGCACAATTTAACCTGTAACCATACTCATACACCTTGGCAATGCCATTGCCACAGCCTCTTACAGTTTCTAAATTAAAAGCTGCGTTATAACAAGCATTTCCGCAACTTACCAAGTCTACATCTTTGTTTTGTTCTAAAATTTGAACCTGCTCGGCAAGTTTTTGGGGATGATAAAAATCATCGGCATCTAAAAAAGCAAGGTACGCTCCTTCTGCGGCATCTAGTGCGGCTTGCCTGGCTATAGGCCTACCTAGATTTTTCTCAAAATGGATGATCACAAAGCGAGGATCGCTTAGGCTATCCAAAAATGCTCTTGTGCCATCACTAGAGCCATCGTTTACAATTACACATTTCCAATTAGGGTAAGTTTGATTAACTAACGAGTTGGTGGCTAGGGCTAAGGTATTTATGCCGTTGTAAACCGGCATCATGATACTAATTAAGGGTTGGGATGTGCTCATATTACGTATGCTATAAATTTTTTAACGGTTTGGTCTATATCAAACTGTTGTTTAATGTCTGCTGCATTTTTGCCAAGCTTGTTGCGTAACTCTTGGTCGTAAACCAAAGTATCTATAGCTGTTGCTAGTATTTCAAGGTTGCCAACTGGCACTTTAATTCCGTTTATTCCATCTTTTATAAAATCATCATTGTTACGCCAAGGCATACAGTTGGTGGCAATACATGGCAAACCGAGCGACATGGCTTCTATTAAAGCCATAGGGAAATTTTCTGTTAACGATGGCATCACATAAATACTAGCCTGATTGAGGTAAAGTGCTGTATTTTGCTGCATTCCAAGAAAAACAACACGATCTGCTACGCCTTCGGCTACTGCTAACGTCTCTAGTTCGCCTTTAATTGGTCCATCGCCCAAGAACCACAGCTCCCAATTATTGTTAGTTTTGGCAAAGGCTTTCAACAACACATCTTGCCCTTTTTCTGGAGATAGCCTGCCCATACAAACAATAGCTTGCTTGCGAGGCAACTCTAATTTTTCTGGAAACAATACCGGATTATCTAATACCAATATGTTTTTTTGACCATACTGTTGTGCTACCTTTTGTTTTGCAGCTTCTGATAAAACCAATACGCCCTTTACACGTGGGTAAACCCAGTTATCAATTCGCGGAAAAGGCGATTGCCTAGAGCGCTGCGGATTAGAATGATCTGCTAAGTAAACATCATTTACCAAACCTTTTAAGCATAGGTAAACAAAAGAATTGAGCCACTCGCCATTTACTATTACGGTACACTTTCCTATCTGTTTAATGGTTTTTCTAATGAAAATTGCCGCATTTAAAATATAGCCTAGCTTGCCTCCGGGCTTGCGTTGGGCTTGGTTTTGTATTACTTGTATTTTGGGATGCAGTTCGTATAAAGATTGCTTTTTGTGCATTACCACTAAAAAAACTTCGTATTTACCCAGTGCCGCTATTTGGTTGGCAAAGGTGGTTACCACACGTGCAATACCACCGGCACCAATGGTGTTCAGTACAAAAACAATTTTACGCTCGCTGTTCATCACTAAATTTGTAAAGTCTTGCCAATTGGTCTGAGGTCATAAATACCACATCAGGCCATTTTTTGAGTATTTGTGTAAGTAAAGTATTTAGCAGTTGTAGGCTTTCTGTTCTATTGCTTTCTACCACATTGCCTATATAATTTACCCTATGGGTGTCTATTACGGCTGGCTTGCCCCATTTAAAGGCGGTTTCCATGCGCTTTAAGCAATCGGCAACCCACCAATTTCCTTTACCATTAGAAGGTTCGAAAAAGCAGTTTCTTACTAAGTTTACTTTACCAGTTTTGCTGTCTGATCCTGCAGTACGCAACTTCTTCACATATTTTCTTTTACCATTTTCAATTCCATTAGGGAAAAAAGAATAAAGTTTACCTTGCAAACCATATACTCCTTTGTGGTTTAAATAATCTATTAAAGTTTGCGGAGCGATGTAGCAGGGCGGGATAAAAGTTTCTGGCGCAAAGCCAAAGAAATCCTTAAAAATATTGATCCCTTGGTCTATACTACGTTTCCAGTAGTGTTCATCTTCGGGCGCAGTATAATCATAAGCGGCAAGCAAATATTCGGCACCATCAAACGTGGTTTCGAAACCGTAAGTGCCGTGGTTAAAAGCTTCACGAACGCAAACATCGCCCTTAGCTAAACTAGCTAACCAACGTTTTTGGTTTACGTGCTCGCGGCCGTGATATTGCGGCTGGTACAAACCCTGAGCCAAGCCTTGATGCCATAAAGGCAAAGCAGCGGGTTGTGCGCTGCCAATGGTTTGGTAAAAGGGCTCTACCACAAAACGCTCGAAATTATGATATAAAATTTGCTTAAAATCTGGATTGCCCGTAGTTACATTAAAAGTAAAAGCAGGATGTTTGCCATTACGATCTTTATGTTTCAGTAAAACTTCAAATAGTGCTGTTAAATCATCTGCCGATGCAAGTGCATCAAATTTGCTAAACCTATCGGTTTGCATTAACGGAATTTTTTTAGAGAGTGCTTGATAAACTTCTTGTGATGGCATACGTATGCCTCCCCAATCATCAGACTCGAAAACCACAATTTTTTGATTAACTTTTTGACCTAAAGCAGCCTGTATGTTTAACGAAAGCTCTTTTTTTAGTTTCTTTAGCATCTTTTATTTCTTAAACCAGTCTAACATAGATTGTCCTTGCTCACCTATACACAACACCGGATTACTAGTTACCACCAATACATTTATGGTTTGCAAACCAATACGTAACGTAAAAACGATATATATGGCTAGTAGCGGAAGTGCTACATATACCGAGCGCCTTAACCATATAAAATGAGCCGAGTAATTCTGTATCAGTATAAAAGCAAAGCAAAAAGTTAAGTAGTAGCTAGGCAGTAAAAACCTACCAAATGATGGAATGGCAGAGAGGATATTGAAACCTATAAGAAAGTACAATATCATGCAAAAACTGTTAAACAGAATTGGCTTTGAGGTAATGAAGTTTCGATGTAAAATGAAAGAGAAACAAATAATAAATAGGCTAAACCAAGCAATAATCTGGGCTTTTAAAATCACAAACCATTTGGTTGCAGATTCTGCCTCTTTTAAATTATCTGCATAATCTTGATTAACGTAGGTAGAAAGTTTTTTGTGCAGAAAATCTGGCGCATTACCAATTAAAAAATCTTGTAGGCTTTGCAATTTTACAAAACTGAATAGAAACGAACATAAGAAAGCATAAAACAGTACAGTAAGGTTTTTGGTATAAGCATAAGAAAAACCTATAATTAGCATGGGTACAATGTAAGAGAAATGAAAAAAGATAGATAGCGCTGCGATAAGCAAGTATTTTTTCTCTTTGGCCACAAAAACGTAAGGTAACATACCATATAGAAAAACCTGTGTGGCGGTCCAAAACCTAAACCCGTTAACTGCCCAAAAAGGCACCAGCAAACCAATGAGGATGAACAGAATAAACGTGGCAGGTTTTAAGCCATCTTTTAATCCTTCTAATAAAAACCAGAGATTTCTGGAATAGAAAAAACCAAAAATAAAAGCATAAACGCCAAATAAAACTGCGTAATTTTCGGTAAACCTTGCAATAATAAACGTAACTACCGGAGCGGCAAAATCTAAATAACTACTCTCTTCGTCAGAAAAGAACAGATCTAAAAAATTATCGGTAGTAATTTCTGTATGATGCAAGGTTTTTAGCTTATCGGCATACCTATTGGCATCCATCATATCATCGTAGATGAAAAAGTTGACGCCGTAAAAAACAATAAAGGCCCATAAAATATTTTTCACCCACGAAGCCCTGTAATTTCTTAAAGAAATTAACAACGAGGCTATTGGCGATAATATAAATACTGCCCAAATAAAGATATGTTCTCTAAACTGCTTGTACATTTTAATTAGCTAGCGCTATAAACTTGTTGCATACATTCTGAATTTTATATTGCTCTGGATCTGGAATTTGCAATTGGCTTTGGTAATTACCTTTTAAAAAATCTAGCAGCGGCTGGCTCTCGAAACCAAAAGTTTTTACCGAAAGAATAGGCTTTTTGATAATGGCATAGTCAATTAATTTACTTGGAGATTGTTTTGGCCCAATGTTTTCGAAATTGACTACAAAATCCATTTGCTGTAGCTCTGCCAAAAGAGCTAACCTTGGTAAAAAAGAACGCACTTCTATTTTCCCATTTGAGCGTTGCTGATATTTACTTACATGATCTGGATTATTGGTGTAAACAATAAAGCGATAATCGATATCCAATTCGCAGATAAATTCGAAAAACTCTTTTGGATCGCGAATTTTGGGGATTAAAGTACCAGCATAAGCAAAGGTTGGTATTTTATTGGCAATAATATCTTCTCTCAACTTCACATCCTCGAACCTAAAACCCTGCGGAATTACCCTTATTTTGCTTCTGTATGGAGGATAGTAAGCCGTTATAGAATCTTCAATAGGCACGGTAATAAAATCAGCTTTGCGGCAAAACCATTGCTCAAAATACTTGAAATAGAAAATCCTTTTGAAAGTGTCATTTTCGCCACCCATAAATGGATCTCCGCAATCTGCTATCCATTTTTTGGCTATAGGATTACTGGTTTTGTTAGCCCAAGCGGTACCCCAATGTACGGGATGTGGGGCGGCAATAGAAATCAGTAAATCATACTTTGATTTTTCTTTCTTGAGCGCATTTTTTACCAAAAACATGGTTTGTATATCGGGATACATAAACAATAGGTTAAACAACCTTGCTTGTATCCTTTTAACAAGCCTTTTAATGCCGCCACCAGTAACCTTTATTTGTTGCCAAGTAGGTTTACCCAAATCTTTAATCACAATGCCGTGTTCTTTTTCGAACTGGTTGTGTACTTCATTATTTCTTGGCGTAATAACCGTAACCTGATGTCCATTTATTGCCAATTCTTTAGCCAATTCTGTGGTTCTAAAAGCTCTTGGCTTGTTTTCAGGATAGAAGGTTCTGCTAACGATGAGTATCTTTTTCGATTCCATTACAATTTCAATAGTTCTTCCACAATGCGTTCGGCAGCTTTTCCATCCCACTTTTCGGGTATGGCGCCAACTTTCCACTGGCCATCAAACAGTTTTTTCATGGCAGGTGCAACTTTATCTGGATTGGTACCCACCAGTTCATTTGTTCCCACTTCGCAAGTTTCTGGTCTTTCTGTATTATCTCTTAAAGTCATACATGGCACGCCCATAACGGTAGTTTCTTCGGTAATACCTCCCGAATCTGTAATTACAGCCATAGCATTTTTTACTAGATAATTAAATTCTAAATAGCCCATTGGCGTGGTTAAATGCAGGTTTGGAATTTCATCCAGGTTTATTCCAACATTTTCGATAATATTTTTAGTACGCGGATGTACCGGGAATACCAAAGACTTACCATTTGAGCCTGTAATAATTGCATGAAGTAGTGCTTTAAACTTCTGTTCTTCGTCTACATTGGCTGGGCGGTGTAAGGTCATTACAAAATAGTCGCCTTTGCTTAATGCCAATTCTTCCCAAAGGGATGGTTTTAAAAATCGGCTCTCATTCTTCAGCAGCGTATCAATCATTACATTACCTACGAAAAATATTTTATCATCGGCTATGCCACTATTTTTTAAGTTATTGCCAGCCCAAACCGAAGTAGTAAAGAAATAATCGGTAATGCTATCGGTTACCATCCGGTTAATTTCTTCGGGCATGGTTAAATCAAAAGAACGGATACCAGCTTCTACGTGGGCCACCTTTGTATTCAGTTTTTTGGCTACTATGGCACAGGCCATGGTAGAAGTAACATCGCCTACTACCAAAACAAGGTCTGTAGGGTTTGCCATCAGTTCTTTTTCGAAAGCAACCATAATTGCTGCCGTTTGCTCTGCTTGGGTACCGCCACCGCCCCCCAAATGAGCATCAGGTGCTGGTATAGCCAATTCCTGAAAAAACGTATCGCTCATTTTTTCATCGTAATGCTGCCCTGTGTGCACCAATCGGTAGCTAATATTTGCACCATTATTTGCCGCTTTTTGAATGGCATGAATAATGGGTGCTATTTTCATGAAATTGGGCCGTGCACCGGCAATGAGGGTAATTTTCATTGATACTTATTGTTTAAATCTCAAATAAATTTTAGGAATGAGGTCTAACAGATGAGACATTCCGCGGATAAATAAATTGCTCTTGTTATTAAAAGCCTTTTTGATTAAGGCATTTTTCTGATATCGGTACTTAATTGCCCACTGTTCGCTAGGCAAGTAATATTGTAGGTATTCGAACCTAAAGAAATCTTCTTGGTTTTGTTTTAATCTACTGATAAAAACAGATTTTTTAACGGTTTGTACAGACTCTGTATGCCTACGGTACTTGGCACCCACTATGTCTAAATAGTGGATTTGATGTCCATTTCTGGTAAGTTCTAGCAACATCGGTCTGTCTTCGAAAATGGCATATTTCTCGTTAAAAAGACCTATTTGCAGCAACACATCTTTTCTTGTCATGATGGTTGATGCCCACACCGGGTTAGATCTTAATAATAACTCGAACTGTTCGTTAGCGCTACAATCTGTTTGGTTGATACGTAAATTGTTCAATTGCTTTTGAGGCAACAGGTAACGTTCTTCGAAAATATTATCGTAAATATTTACATTAGCGTAAACACATTTTACGTTTGGATTTTCATTGATGAAAGCGATATAGGTTTCGATCACGTTTGGTTCTAAGCAATCGTCGCCAGCTATAATTTTAATCCACTCTCCTGTTGATTGAGCTATGCCTCTGTTACAATTACCTGCAGTACCTGTATTTTTCTGCGTAGTTACCAGCCTTACATTTATAAACCTACTTTGGTGCTCGTCAATCCATTTTTGACATAAAGAAGTGGTTTGGTCTTGCGAAGCATCGTCAGAAATAATTAGCTCTATATGCGGATAAGTTTGGGCATAAATACTATCCAGCGTTTCTAGCACATACGCTGCCGAGTAATAAGTTATTACGACTACGGATACTAAAGGTGTTGGATTTGTTTTCACGCTGTAATCTTGTTAAATTCTATGATGCCTTTGATTTACCTTTAATTTTTTCAAAAAACCGTTTTAAACCTATCCTTTTATCTACCTCTACAAATGCGTAAGTAACAGCACCTAACAAGAGTATTGTACCTGCGGTGTAAGCCTGCCAACCATTTAAATAAATTGCTACCAAGAAGCATAGCAACACTAATAAACCTTGATAAAAGAAAATTTTAATAAAAACTTTGCTAAACGAGAACTGATATAGTTTATGGGTAAGCACCAATACCTGAATGAGATAAAGCAAATAGCCCACTAAAAATGAGGCACCTAAGCCGTTAAGCCCCCAATAATAATAGCCTACCATATTTAAACCCAATAAATAAGCATTTGCAACAAGTTCGTTCCAAAAGAAAACCTTAGAAGCACCTTTTGCCAGTATTAAGAAAGCCACCGCCCAAGAACTAACTTTAAAAAACATTCCCAAGGCTAACCAAAGCACCATGTGGTTAATTGGTGCAAATTTGTGAGAGTAAAGCAATACCACTAACCACTTTATAGATACAAGAAAAAAGCAGATGATTGGCGCAATAATTAGTAGCGCAGTTTCTGCCTGTTGGTTAATTTCTTTTGTGGCCTTTACTTTATCTTGAGCTACGGCGGCTAAGCGAGGGTAATAATCTGCAGATAAAGCGGTAAAAATTAAGCCCACGTAAGAGTTGATGATGGCAAAGCCAGCGTTGTAAAAACCTACATCTTCAATAGAGCCAGTTTTAGTAATAAAAAGACGCAAAACATAAGCCGTGCCCATAGTGATTAAACCGCTAAGGCTAAGCATAAAACCCATGGTTAACATATCTTTACCTTCTAACCAAATGGTTTGCCAGCTTACTGCGGCCTTTTTAACTGGCACTTTACTGGCAAAATACCAAGTTAGTAACAAGGTAGTGATAGCACTAATAATAATGGCAGGCACAATGCCGTCTTTCGCAAACAAATAGTACAGGGGTATAGAAACAAATAGCCCCAATACAGCACCAGCCATATCTGATTTGGCCATATATTTAACTTTGCGCATACCGCGAAGCACCACAGACTGACCTGCACTAATTTGTGTAAAAAGTAAAGTAACCGACAATAAAGCAAAACCTAAGGCGTAATCTTTATTACCAAACGTAAGCTGACTTAGCCAAGGAGAAAGAATTAAAGCTACAATGAAACCCAGCATTCCCGTAATCCAAACCCATTTTCTAAAAACAGTAACTACCAGAGAAACTTTTTCGTCGCTACCGCTGCCATGTGCTTGCGCTACATTTTTAACGGCACTGGTAGCTAAACCAAAATTGGTTAGCGCACCTACCATACCCAAAGTACCCGTTAACAAAGCATTGATACCCATACCTGCTGGCCCAAGTAGCACGGCGATAAATTTAGACCTCACAATGTTGATCAAAATTTTAAACACCTGTGTACCGCCAAAAATAGCAGTGGTTTTAAAAATGCTTTTGTAACCCTCACTTTTCATTAAAGAAACTTCTAATGGCCATCGCTATTGCTTTTACTTCTGCCTGTGTCATGCCAGGCCACATAGGAATACTTAAACTGGTATCGGCCAATTCTTCTGCTATTGGAAAATCTCCTTTTGCGTAACCTAAATGAGTATATGCTTGTTGCAAATGTGGCGGTATTGGGTAGTGAATTAGGGTACCTATACCGTTATCATTCAAATATTTTTGTAATTGATCTCTGTATTGCGTACGCACCACAAATAAGTGATAAGCATGACTAGCCTGCGGATGAACATACGGCAGTATCAAATCGCCTAGGTCTTGTAACTCTTTGTTATACCACTCGGCTATTTGCACACGCTGGGCCGTAAAAGACATTAAGTGTTTCAATTTTACAGACAGAAAAGCAGCCTGCATTTCATCCAACCTCATGTTATGCCCAATAAGTTCGTTATTGTATTTTACTTTAGAGCCGTAGTTTCTTAATGCCTTTACTTTTTCGGCTAAGGCTAAATCGTTGGTTGTAATTGCACCAGCATCGCCAAGTGCGCCCAAATTTTTACCTGGATAAAAACTTACCCCATTGATATGACCAAAGCTACCTGTAATTTTGCCGTTAAATGTGGCTCCATGTGCCTGGGCATTATCTTCTATCACATACAATTGATGTTCCTTTGCAATAGCCATTATCTCGTCCATTTGACAAGCCTGACCATATAAATGCACAGGCATAATGGCTTTGGTTTGCGGCGTTATTGCTTTGGTTATATTTTCTGGATTGATGTTGTAGGTTTTAGGATCTGGTTCTACCAAAATTGGCGTTGCACCCGTATATGAAACCGCTAAAACTGTAGCAATGTAAGTATTTGAAGGAACGATAACTTCGTCTCCTACACCAATTTCTAGTGCCTTTAAAGCAAGGTACAAGGCATCTAAGCCATTGCTAACGCCTACGGTGTGCGCTACTTGGTTAAAAGTGGCATACTCTGTTTCAAAATTTGCTAAGTGCTTACCCAAAATAAACCAGTTGCTCTCGTAAACACTGGTAAAAGCACTAAGCATTTCATCTTTGAGCAAATCGTGCTGAAATTTAAAATCTAAAACAGGGATGTTCATATCAATATCAATTCGTTGTTTTCTACTTTCCAAGAGTTATTTTTATTGTCGAGGTAAATGTTGCCTTGTGCAATCATTTTGGTGCCATCTTCATTAAGCCAAGCCACCACCTTTGCCGGAGAGCCTATAACCAATGCCCTACTTGGCACATTTTTAGTAACCAATGCACCAGCTGCAACCATGGCGTACGCTCCAATAACCAAACCACCCAATACCACTGCAGCAGCACCAATTGAAGCCTTTTTATGGATGTAAGTTTGCTGGTATTTTTCGGAATATTGCTTAGACCTCGGGTATTTATCGTTAGTAAAAGTTACGTTTGGGCCAATAAAAACATCATCTTCTATTGCTATTCCCGTCCACAAATAAACTCCAGATTTAATGGTTACATTATTGCCTAAGCTTACCCCATTTTCTATAAACGTATGGCAGTTAATGTTGCAATTTTCGCCGATGGTAACGTCTTCCATCACAATAGCATATTGCCACACTCTGGTGTCCTGTCCTATTCGGATACTTTTAACATCGGCCAAGGGATGTATCATCATAAACCTTTATATTTTAAATATTCGTTGTAATCCCTGAAATAATCATCCTCGCCATAAGTTTTAGAAGCCAGCACTAAACAAATAGAGCCACTAGAAAAATTATCGATCTCTCTCCAAATTCCTGCAGGCATATAAACGCCCATATTTGGGCGAGCCAGATGGATGGTTCGTTTAATGCGACCATCGTTTACGATTAAATCAAAACTGCCACTTGCTGCCACTATGAGTTGTTGCAGCTCTTTATGGCCGTGTCCACCTCTCGATTCTCCAGCAGGCACATCATATAAATAATACACCCTTTCTATAGAAAAAGGTATTTCGTCGCCTTCGTTAATAGCGGTAATATTGCCTTTGGTGTAGTGATTTTTTGGCAAACTGATTAAGTTGCAATCATATACTGTGGTAGATTTCATACCAATTGCGTTTTAAATTTTTCAAAATTGCGTTCGTAATCCTGTTCGTCGAATTTCATACTAGATAAATGCAGACTTAGAGAATTGGTAGAGAAGTTTTCCATGTGTCTCCAAGTAAGTGCCGGTATGTAAAGCCCGTAATAAGATCTATTTAATTGGTAAGTTTTTGTTGAACCATCGGGATTGGTAATTACCACATCAAAACTTCCACTCAAGGCAATAATAACTTCTTCTTGCTGATGGTAAGCATGACCGCCTCGGCTCTCGCCACCTGGTACATCATAAGTCCAAAACGTTCTTTTAATTTTAAAGGGAACCTGATCTTGGTACTGAAGAAAAGTAAGATTTCCTCTTGGATCGAGTATTTTTGGAAATTCAATTATTTTAACCACTTTCTTTTATTGTTATGCGTTAACAGATTGTAATTCTATCATCTTTTTGAAATCATTATTTCCACTAAGCAGGGTTTCAAAAGTTCCCATTTGGGCTATAGCACCTTCATGTAAGTAGATAATTTTATCGGCATTTTTTACGGTAGATAATCGATGGGCAATACAGATCATCGTAACCTTGCCTTTAAGCTGCTGTATGCTCTGTTGTATTTCCTTTTCGGTAAAAGAGTCCATTGACGAGGTAGCTTCATCCATTATCAAAAAATCAACATTTTTAAAAAGCTCTCTAGCCATGGCAATACGCTGTTTTTGGCCACCACTTAAATTGATACCGTCTGTACCTAAAATTTCATGCATACCGTTTTCTTTGGCCTGTACAAAATCCCAAATAGCGGCAGATTTGCAAGCGCTTTCGAACCTTAATAAATTCTCTGGAGTTGGCTCTGCCCAAATGGTAACGTTGTTATAAATGGTATCGTTAAAGATCACAGTGTCTTGTGTGATGTAACCAATTCTAGTCTGAAAACTTATTAAATCCCAATCTTGTAGCCCCATAGCATCGGCCATTATTTTACCTGTACTTGGCTTTAACAAACCTGTAATTAGGCTTACCAACGTAGATTTTCCGCTACCGCTGGGGCCAACTATAGCTATGGTTTCGTTTTTTTGTATGGTAAAAGAGATATCGTGCAATACGGTACGTTTACCGTATTTATAGCCTACCCTATCTAAAATTAAGCTATCCCGAAGTCCGGTAAACCTAATGCCTTTCGTTTCTTCTTTGTTAGTTTCTAAAACGCTTATCAATTGCTCGGTACTTTCTAAAGCACCAGCAACTCCCAAAAATGAACTCCAAGCGGTTTGGTATTGCATTAAACACGATAACGCCCTGTAGAAAAAAAGGAGGCTAACCAGCACGGCAGCTAGTGGCTCTCTTAAAACTATGGCCTGTACCATAATTACGGCACATAAAACCACGATGCTTAAAGGCTCTCTAGCGGCGCTTAAAAAAACAGACATCACGCCAATTTTGGTGTTTTTCTGCTCTATATCTTCTACCTGTGTCGCTAGCTTATTACGGTACTTTGCCGCAACTCCAGTGGCTTTAAGATATTTGTAAGATGAAAGATAATCAGCAATTAAACCCTGAAATTTACCGCTACCATCAGTTAATTGGCGTGATATAGACTTTGTTTTTCTATATACTCTTCCATAAATAAAATCTACCAATAAACCGCCAACACAAACCATACAAGCAAATTTCCAGTTTAGCGTAAATGCAAAAGCGATGTATACAAGCACCAATATCAATTGCTGAAAAGCTAAAAAATAAGACTGGCAAGCTCTAGCTACCCGTTCTATTTCTGTAGTTAGCATATTTTGTATTTTACCTTGGTTGCAAGAAGCGAAATAATGATAGCTAACTTCGTTTAGGGATTTTATGCTGTTTAACCTAATTTGCTTTATGAAATATTGCTGCGTAGCTACCTGATAAGCACCTTTAAAATAATAAGCAATGCCTTTTAATACAAAGAAAACAAGTAGCATTACCAAAACTGTTTGCAGATTTAAGGCAAATCCAAAATCTTCGATCCATTGGGTTATCGCAATGGTGTTATCGTCTTTAGTTTGAGCCAAGTTTTGGCCAGCAGCTATATAAAGTAAGGGAAGAAACATGCTTAGCCCCAAACCATCTAATAAGCCTACCACAATATTAAGTATCACTACAAAAAACACTCGCTCTTTAAGATAGCTCCTAAAGAAATTAAAATAATGAATTCGCTTTTTAAGTGTTTCTTGCATAATGCTTACTTTTTAGAAAACCAATTTGACATTTTCTTAGAAACAGGATTTTTCTCTACTGCGGCATGATAGCCATAACCATATTGCTTGTTAAAAACTACCTCCATATCATTATAAATTACGTAAGCTTTCTTCATCAGTCCTTTTTCAATTAGGCTGTTTAAGTAATCTATAGAGCTCCACTCAGAGTTAAGGTGTCTAAAAATGTAAAAATTGATATCAGCTACCTTAAAAATATCTATCGTTTCTGATACGAAACCTGCAGGCGGACAATCAAGAATAACCACGTCATACTTCTCTCTCAGTTCCTTAATCATCTGTACAAAAGTTGGTCGCACTATTAACTCAGCAGGGTTTGGAGGTAGTGGGCCAGAAAGTAGAATATCTAAATTTTGCGAGCCCGATGGCTGGATTAAATCATCTAAAACACCATTGCCAATTAAATAATTACTTACTCCTACGTCTTTGGGCAAGTTAAAATTTTCGGCAAGTTTAGGCATCCGTAAATCCATACCTACCAAAATGGTTTTTTTACCACTTAACGAGTAAATAGAGGCGGTGTTGATAGAACAAAACGTTTTCCCTTCACCAGCTTTACCACTAGTAAAAGAAATAACCAGGCTATCTTCTTGTTCGTGCAAAAATTGTGTACTGGCACGTATACTCCTAAAATTCTCACTAATAAAAGATCTTGGAGATTGAAGTACAATAGCACTACCCTCTTTACCAAAGTTTCTGAAGACAATACCTACCAAGGGAGCCAACACCCTTTTTTCTAGTAGTTTAACATCGTAGATTTTATTATCAAAAGAATTGCGTACAAAAATAATTAGTACCGGAATTAAAATACCTAAGCAAAACGCTATAATATAATTTCTGCTAGAAATAGGCGACAACACACCACCAACTTGCCTAGATAAATCTAAAATTTGGCTAGAAGGCACATTACTTGCACTGGTTATCTCGGCTTCTGAACGTTTTTGCAGTAAGTAAGTGTAAATGTTTTCGCTAATAGTAAACTGCCGTTGGATACTTAGCAAATTTCGCTCTACCTGAGGTAACTGATCTAGTTCGCCACTTAATTCGGCTATTCTAGCGTTTACATCTTTTAAAGATAAATTGGCCGCATTTAACGAGCGCTTTAAATTTTCGCGAACTGAGGCCAACAAACTAGCATACTTAAACTCAAGATCTTTTAAAGCTTGGTTTTCTGGCGATAAGACCTGTCTAAGCCTTTCTCGCTTACTTTGGTTTTCTAACAGTTCTGGAATAAGCCTTTCCAAAATACTTTCTTCTATACCGATAGATGAAGGTACAACCAGCTGGCTTACCTTATCTTGCTCTAGGTAAGCAAGCGTACTTTGGTAATACTTTATTTTTAAACTAATGGCTGCACTATTGTCTTGCAAAGTGCCTAAACGAGCATAAACAACATTACCTTGTTCTTTTAAGTTAAAACTCTCGCTTTTAGTTCTATACGACTGCAATTTATCTTCAAAAAAGACCATCGAATCGGTAATGTTCTTTAGCTGCTCTTTAATAAATGCGGCAGTATTAATTGAGGTCTGATTTTTAACTTTTAACTCTCGCTCTTGGTAAACCTGAATAAGCTTATTGATATATGCTTTGTCTTTATCCACCATTTGGCTTTCTAGGCCTAGCGATAAAATTGAAGACTCTTTTTTAAGCAGTTCTACCTTCATCTTCTTGCTGTAAGCCTCGGCAAGGTCAAAGTCAGATCTAAGTCTAAAAGAAAAATCTTTTGCTTTATTAACGATATCGTTCCGTACTATTCTAAACTTGTAGTTTTTAGCTACAATCCATTGATTTAGGCGATATGAGCCAGCTATGCCTAATTTGTCTAGGTCTAGTACGCTCTTTCTATCTTTAGCTTTCGGATCGTAAAGCGCTAAAGATTTATCGGCAATACTTAAAGAAAATGTATCGTTTCCAGTAAAAAGCACTTCCAATTCTCCGCCCAACACTTGGCGGTGTTCCCAATCTACCTCTATAGTATAAGGCAGTGTATGGTAAACTTCGTAATGCCTCCAAAAATTTTCTTGAAAATACTCTACATTAAAATCTAACTGCTTAACCGCATTAAGGGCTAAAGTAAAAGAATTTAAAATAGCGATTTCATTATCTATACTATTTGGCATTTTTATACCAATATTTTGGAATAAATCTATCGACTCTGCATTTTTATCTTGCTTAATTTCTAGCGTAGCCTTAACCTGATAAGTTGGATTGGCCGTTTTAAGCAAAATATAAGCTATGCAAAGGTTTACAAGAACAAAAACCAATATATATGGCCAAATTTTTACTACATCTACAAACAGCTTCCTAATGTCACTATTTTCGTCAACACGCTCTTTGGGTTTAGATATGGTGTGTATATTCTCTGGCTTCATATTACTTGGTTAACCCGACGATTAATGCGGCGGCACTTAAAATGGTCACTAAAATCTGTATCGTCTGCCCGGTATTTGCACCTGCGCCATATTGTCTAACCTTCATAGGCTCGGCATATAACTGATCGTTAGGCTGTATAAAATAATAGGGAGATTTAATGATATCCCTCTCGTTAAGGTTAAGCACGTGTATTTTTGTACCCTCTGGATATTGTCTTAGCAACAGCACTTTGCTTCTTTTAGCCAGTAAAGTCATATCGCCAGAGTTGGCAATGGCTTCAAAAATGGTTAATCTTTCTTGCAGTATCACATACCTGCCAGGCTTGTTAAATTCGCCAAAAGTACTAAACCTAATCCCTCCTAATTTTACCTTTACGTATAAGGTTTCTTCGGTAGCCTTTTTAAAATAAGCGCCTAATCTTTCCGTAATTTTAGATTCAGTTTCTTCTAACGTTAGGCCACCAATAGCCAGCTTACCTATAAACGGCAATTTAATTTCGCCCTGCTGGTTAAGGGTATAACCGGTCATATAATAAGCATCACCACCAGATTGCATTACCCCTGCTTGGTTGCTCATATTTACAGTTTCATCGGGGTTTCTTAATCCAAAAACAGCGTTCATTTCTGGTATAGAAGTTTTAATCTGTACGTCTACAATATCATTATACTGCAAACGATATACGGGAATGTTGTATTTAATTAAAACATCCTCGTTTAGCGCATTATCATTCTTGTTTTTTTGTAGGTAAACAATACGTTTATTAGAAATACAAGAAGACATCATTAAAAAACCAACAAGGCATAAAATGGTGTATGAAAATTTAAGTTTATTTCTATAGATCATAAAAGGAAAAAAATACAGATAAAAGCAGTTGCATTATTTAACTATCGTTAGGAAATTATCCTGTTAACGTAGCTTAAAACCGGCATACAAGGCTTAATTAATAACAACACCAATGCACCAATCGCTACAAATTCTACCATATTTACATAGGCTGCTAAAAGGGATAGAACTCTGTTTCCCGACCAAAAAAAAGCCAAGAAAAAAGAGAAAAAAAGATAAAAATGTATTAACACTAATAGTAGCAAATAAAGGTTGCAAACAAAGCCTTAATACACCGAACTTAAACTTGTCGAGCATAAGCCAAATGTATTGCTTTGGTAAAGCAGATTGGCATTTTAAGATATGCAATGACACTATTTGTAAATGAAACGCACACCTACCAGTAAGCACCATTTCATTTACATTATAAAACAGTAGAACGTTCTAAAACCTAACCCCAATTTCAAATCAATAAATTAGCTGCTAACTAGCTACAACAGCTCAAACAATCTAAATAAATAACGTGAACTTACATTACAAATCTATGTTTCTCTCTCAACGGGTTTACGGTAAGGAGTTAGATCATGCGCTTCCCTCGATACCAAATGAGAATACGATACTAAACGCCATCGATGCGTTTTCATTTGGCTTTTTAAAATTAAATTTTGATGGTAAGGTACGTTATTGGAGTCCTGCGGCAGAAAAGCTTACCGGTTACACAGCAGAAGAAATATTAAACAAAAATATTTTTGGTTCTATACCAGAAATAGACTTGGTAAAATTCCATAAGATGTGGCACCAACTCACTTACGAAAAGCGTGAGTTACAGTTTCGGGAATATTACTGGGCAGCACAAAGTTGGTTTCAGTTCTACGCCTACCCTGCCGAAGACCATATCTTGATTTACTTTAAGGATATCGGCAAAAAAATTGCACTTAGAAAAAAATTAGCTTTAAAAATTGGCCAGTTCAGAGAGATTTCCGTATTTAACTCTCATGAAATCAGAAAATCATTGGCCAATTTGATAGGCCTTTCGGATATGCTAAGGGATGATATTACCAAAGAGGAATTACGGGAATTTGTAGGATACATTAATCGTTCGGCCAAAGACCTAGAGCACATCATTACCAATAGAGATTTTTTAGTTAAAGACAATAGCGAAGCCTTATTGCCTAAGTTAGAGATTTTCGATATCAAATCATTATTGCACGAAATTAAAGACGAGTTTGCAAAAAAAACAGCACACCAATTTCATTTTAGATGTACATCTGGAAAAATATACGCCGATAGGCAAAACATAGCAACCTGCATTAGACTAACGCTACAACATGCCTGCGCCAAAGCCTCTGATAAACAACCTATTCAATTAAGTACATTCTTAAAAGATGGTATTTTCTATATTTCTATAAACAACGTCGAAAACATTATCTCAGCCGAAGAGCTTACGCAGTTACATGGAGCAATTATCAGCAAAACAAATAGAAGGCATCCGTTACAAAAAGTAGCCCTACTCTGCCAAAAACATCACGGAAGTATTTGGCTCAGTTCAAACATTGCCAAAGGCACCACCCATACCATCGCCATCCCAATCAATAGTTTTTCATCTTTTAAAATTGCTAAACCACCTCAAGCAAATTTACCCGCAATAAACGAAATGCTGGTACAATTTGATTTTAGCAATCGCTGTATCAAACTAAAATGGATAGGACATTTTGATGAAAATAGTAGAAAGAAGAACTTTTACAGACTTATAGAAATCCTAAAGAACAACTCCTTTTCAAAAATAATTAGCGATGAAACAGCTGTAATAGGTGGAAACACGGCTGCTGTAAATTGGATGGCTAACTACGGTTTTCCTTTGTTAGTAAAATTTGGATTAAAGCATTACGCCTGGATTGTTTCGAAAAACGAGTTTGCGCTACTTAGTGCTTCCCAAATAGCAAAAACATTAAAAAAACATCAAATCATCAGCATGTTCCACAAAAACCACTTGGCCACTAAGTGGATTTACAAACAAGATTAAAGAAACACTAAATAAATATATGTTAACGAGCAAAAATCCTAAAATTGCCATTATAGGCCTTGGTTATGTTGGGCTTCCACTAGCCATTGCATTCGCCCAAAAATACAACGTACTAGGTTTTGATATTGATGAAGAACGTGTAGATGAACTTACCCAAGGCAAAGATAGAACCCAAGAAGCTAACCTAGCGGTACTTAACGAGGTTATTCTTTCGAAAAAAACAGGTGCTAAAGGCTTATCTTTTTCTTGTAACCAACAAGAGCTAAAAGATTACAATGTTTTTATTGTTACCGTACCTACCCCAATAGACGAATTTAAAGCCCCAGATCTTAGTCCTTTGCTTAGTGCCTCTAAAATGTTGGGGAACGTTTTGAAGCCTGATGATGTGGTAATTTACGAATCTACTGTATATCCGGGCTGTACCGAAGAAGATTGTGTGCCCGTACTAGAAAAAATATCGGGCCTAAAATTTAACACCGATTTTTATTGTGGCTACTCTCCAGAACGTATTAACCCCGGCGACAAAATAAATACACTAACGAAAATAAAAAAAGTAACCTCGGGCTCTACACCAGAAATTGCACAATTTGTAGACGATTTGTATGCTTCTATCATTACCGCTGGTACGCACAAAGCTCCAAGTATAAAAGTTGCCGAAGCCTCTAAAGCTATTGAGAATGCTCAAAGAGATGTGAACATTTCGTTCGTTAACGAGCTGGCCTTAATTTTCGACAGAATGGGCATAGATACCAATGATGTGATTGAAGCTGCCGGTACAAAGTGGAATTTTCTAAAGTACAAGCCAGGCCTAGTTGGTGGGCACTGCATAGGTGTAGATCCGTATTATTTGGCGCACAAAGCACAAGCATTAGGCTACCACCCTCAGGTTATACTCTCTGGCAGAAGAGTGAACGACAATATGGGCAATTTTGTAGCCGATAAAGTGGTAAAATTAATGATCCAAAAAGACTTGAAAATAAAAGGTGCAAAGGCATTAATTATGGGTATCACTTTTAAAGAAGATTGCCCTGATGTAAGAAACACCCGCATTGTAGACATTTACCACGAATTAAAACAGTTTGGTCTTGAGGTAGACGTTTACGACCCTTTGGCAGACCCTATAGAGGTAGAAAAAGAATACGGCATTAAAATATTGAGTACCAGAAAACAAAATTTGGTATACGATGCCGTAATTGTAGCGGTAGCACACAACGAGTTTCTTGGTTTTAATTTTAATGAAATAGTTAGTGAACAAGGAGTTATTTTTGATACCAAAGCTTGTTTAGACAGAAATTTAGTTGACGCCCGACTTTAAAATACCAATAAAATGCCGTAGATATGTACTGTAAATAATGGCTAAACAGTAATTAGTTTTTAAAATGATCTCCTTTTTTCACAAAAAACACATTGTGGATAACATGGCATGGTTGGGGCTAGATATGCACAACCATATTTTACCCGGAATAGACGACGGTGTACAAGATGTACAGGAAGCAGTTTATTTTATTAAAACGTTGAACAATTTAGGTTTAGACCATTTCATTTGTACGCCCCACATTTACGAAGGGCTATATCCAAATACACCGCAAACCATATCTACGGCTTTACAATTATTAAAAAATTCAGAAGAAATATCTTCGATGAATGTAAACATCACCGCCGCTGCAGAGCACATGGTAGATGATGCTTTTAAAATCACTCCAAATTTAGTGCCTTTAGCTAATGGTTACCTTTTGGTAGAAGTACCCTACTCTACCGAAGTACGAAATTTAGAACAAATCATTTTCGATCTTCAAATTGCTGGTTTAAAGGTTATTTTAGCCCATCCAGAAAGATATTTGTTCTACTATAACCAAGTAGATAAATTTGCCAGATTGAAAGAAAGGGGCGTTTTTTTTCAACTGAACCTACTCTCTATAGCTGGCTATTACGGCAAAGAAATTAAGGCATTTGCAACGCATATCTTAAAAAAAGGTTGGTATGATTTTGCAGGAACAGACCTACATCATACAAAGCACCTAGAGCAAATTAAAAACATGGTAACAAGTGGTGCACTTTATAAAGCTATAGGTCATTATCCGTTTAAAAACAAAGAACTTATTCTATCGTATCAGCTTTAATTCAATAAAAATCAATTTTCATTAACAAAAAAACCCTTCCAGCAAATGCTGAAAGGGTTTCTATATTTCCAAAGTCCCCTTTAGGGGATTTAGGGGTTACGCTTGTGGCGCAGCTGGCTTCTCTGGTCTTGGCAACAAAACTTTACGAGAAAGTTTCATTTTACCTTGTTTGTCTATATCCAACAATTTAACCTCAATTTTATCGCCTTCTTTCAACACACCATCCATAGTTTCTAAACGAGCCCATGAAATTTCTGAAATGTGCAATAAACCATCTTTACCCGGCATTACCTCTACAAATGCACCAAATGGCATAATAGATTTTACTTTACCTTGGTAAATGGCACCAATTTCTGGCTTAGCGGCAATAGCGTTAATACGTGCAACCGCAGCATCAATTGCAGCTTTATTATCAGCAAAAATTTCTACGATACCTTTGTTACCCACCTCTTCGATAGAGATTGAAGCGCCAGTTTCGCGTTGCATTTCTTGGATAATTTTACCACCTGGGCCAATTACAGCTCCAATAAATTCTTTATCGATAGATAATGAAACGATACGTGGAGCATGTGGTTTGTAATCTTCAGCTGGCGCAGCAATCGTTTTCTTCATCTCGTTTAAGATGTGTAAACGACCTTCTTTAGCTTGCAACAAAGCTTTAGTTAAAACTTCGTAAGACAAACCATTAATTTTTAAGTCCATCTGGCAAGCAACAATACCTTTTTCAGTACCAGTTACTTTAAAGTCCATATCTCCCAAGTGATCTTCATCACCTAAAATATCCGAAAGAATTTGATATTTACCAGTTTTTTCATCAGTAATTAAACCCATTGCAATACCAGAAACTGGCGCTTTGATTTTAATACCTGCATCCATTAATGCCAACGTACCAGCACAAACTGTAGCCATTGATGAAGAACCGTTAGATTCTAAAATATCAGATACGATACGGATAGTGTAAGGATTTTCAGCTCCTTCTGGCAATACTTTTTTCAACGAACGTTGCGCTAAAGCACCGTGACCAATCTCTCTACGTCCAGCACCTCTGTTTGGCCTAACCTCGCCAGTAGAGAAACCAGGGAAATTATAGTGCAATAAGAATTTATTGTAACCATTAAAGAAAGCACCATCAATCATTTGCTCATCATCTTTGCTACCTAAAGTAACCGATGTTAAAGATTGAGTTTCGCCACGTGTAAATACCGCCGAACCGTGAGCAGCTGGCAAATAACCTACTTCGCTCCAGATTGGACGAATTTGTGTAGTCGCTCTACCATCTAAACGGATACCTTCATCTAACAATAAAGCACGTACAGCATCATACTGTACATCATGGTAATAGTGTTTAGCTAAGGCTTTTGTTAAATCCTCGGTATCTTCTGGCATAGCCGCTAAAAAGTCGGTAATCAATGCTGTAAAGGCAGCAGAACGCTCATCTTTAGTAGAACCCGATTTTGCAATCGCATAAACTTTATCATAAGTATCAGCATAAACTTTAGCTTTCAACTCATCATCATGATCTTCGTGGTTATATTCACGTTTAACGGTTTTACCTGTTGCTTCGGTTAATTCTACCTGCACAGCACATTGAACTTTAATTGCCTCGTGAGCAAATTTCAATGCCTCAACCATTTCTTCTTCTTGGATCTCGTCGCACTCGCCTTCTACCATTACGATATCGTTAGCAGAACCAGCAACCATAAATTCTAAAGTTGCACGCTCTAAATCGCTAGCATAAGGGTTAATTACTAAATTACCATCAATTTTTGCTACACGCACTTCAGATATTGGCCCGTTAAAAGGAATATCCGAAACTGCCAATGCTGCCGATGCCGCTAAACCAGCTAAACAGTCAGGCATGATATTTTTATCAGCAGAAATTAACGAAATCATCACTTGCGTATCCGAGTGATAATCTGAAGGGAACAACGGACGCAAAGCTCTATCTACCAAACGAGAGATTAAAACCTCGTAATCTGATAATCTTGCCTCACGACGTAAGAAACCTCCTGGAATACGACCAGTAGCCGCATATTTTTCTTGATAATCTACCGATAAAGGTAAAAAATCGGTACCTGGTTTGGCACCTACAGTTGATACTACCGTTGCTAACAACATCGTATCGCCCATTTTAACTACTACAGAACCATCAGCTTGTTTCGCTAATTTACCTGTTTCAATTTCTACAATTCTTCCATCGCCCAAATCGAACGATTTTTTTATTACATTCATATTCTAATGTTGTGATCTGCTTTTCCTCTTTCGAACAGACCGAGTTTATTTATAATTTCTTCTTGTATTAAACCAAAAAAAGCCACTCTAAAAGAATGGCTTTTATTAACATTACACCGATTTGATGATATCTCTAAGCGATAAAGCTTTGATGATAGCACGGTAACGGTTAATATCTTTTTTGTAAAGATAAGCTAAAATTCCACGACGTTTACCCACTAATTTTTGTAGCGCTAACTGAGTAGAAAAATCTTTACGATTTTTTTTCAAGTGCTCTGTTAAGTGAGCAATACGGTAAGTAAACAATGCTACTTGACCTTCTGCAGAACCAGTGTTGGTTGCAACTTCGCCGTGTTGTTTAAAAATTTCGGCTTTCTTTTCTGTACTTAAATACATTCTTGAATAATATTAAAGTTAAAATTAATTAATTGGCTGCAAAGATACGCTAATTTTCTGATTAGTAAAATGATTGAATTGATTAATTGTCAAATTGTTTTTATCGGTTAACTGTTTGAACCGCTGAATTGTTTAATCGTTCTTTTTGGAAAACCAAAGGCATTGGTTCTTGGGTACCGTAGCCCTGCTATTCGTTTCAATCTTTTGCGAAAGGCAGTAGCTTGAACAGACTTCGTAAGTTTAATTTTGTTGGTCATTGTTTTTCAATGGTAAAATTGATGGCTTCGCCGTTTGAAAACTTACGAAGTCTAAAACTGTGATGCATCAAAAGTATTTCCACTGCTATCAGGTTTGTTTAACAAAAGCCTTAAAATAAAATTTCTTACAGCACTAAATCGTAAGTTTTAAAAACTTACGAAAGTTACTCTCAAATAATCTATATTTGAGAAATCTACATTAAAACAAATGGAATTACACGACATCACAGAAGCTTTCAGAGAAACATTTGTCAGAAAAATTTGCTTCCATAAGACCGATATTTACAAATCAAATTCTAAAGAAACAAATCCTTTAACTAGGAAAATTCATAGCAAATTAGCGGATGGCTATTTCCACAACCCACTTGTTAAATCTCTTACTGAAGACGTAATAAAACGAAAAGATTTACAAAATGTATTTATTGAAAATTTAGACTTAATTCATTTCAACATTGAAAATTTAATTTACAAAAACCCAACGCAGCATCTATTCGAAGAATTTAAATATACTATCTCAACGTATTTCGAATACGAAATACATTATTCAGCAAGCACTATCTGGTATAATTTATTGTCAGTTTTACCAGATAGGTATGTTGTTTATGATATGTACGGAAAAATTTTTCACGTAATGTTTGAAGATAATTTTAAAGCTCAAATTTACAAAGAAACTCTGGGGTCTTAACTTGCAAAAAAGAAAATAAAGTTGACACTCAATTAAAGACAAGCAAAACTTAGTCCCTTCTATTTATCCGTTCCAACTCTTCTACATCCAACCTATCCTTTATCCTGTTTGTTGCTTTTTTATTTTCCAATAGATGATTGTAATGTAAAAACTTAATTTCAAATCCTTGAACCACATCAACAGTTGCCATAGCTAGATACTCGTTAAATTTTATATTCTCCAATCCTGGTATATCGGTCATTAAATCTGCATACATACCATCGTCCATCATAATCTCACAATAACCTGCAATAATTGGCGTATCTATTAATACTTCATATCTGCCATACCCCATTTCATCAATGGCTTCAATTAAATTTTTACGGTTTTCTTTAGTATCTCTGAGGTAAATATCTAAATCACCTGTAGCTCTATTGTAACCATATCTGTTAACTGCAAAACCACCAACAATTAAATAGTCCACTTTGTGCTTTTGGAAAACACTCAGTAGCTGCAACATTTCAGCACTTTCCTTATCGAAAGACATGACTAAATATGATTTGCTTTACGAATAATAATGCCCCTACCCTGAGGCTGTTTCAAAGGCTTGCCTCCATTTAATTGTACAGCAACATAATTAAGCTGCAATAAGGCATGGATTTTTTGCTCCGCAGATTTGTTCAAATATACAGCTTCCCGTTCTGCTATTATGCTTTCACGGGGTATATCGGTATCGTATATTTTTAATCTGCCCATCAATCAAAAATACAAAATATTAAGTGAATTAAAAACAGTTGTGCACTCCCAATATTCGGGACAGGCACTTTGGCTAAAAAATTCAAACAACTTTCCACTATCATCGTTATAAAAACGGATTGTACAAAAAACTATACATTTCAGAAAAAACAATATATTCGCATTGTAAATAGCTTAATACCTACGAAATGGCAAAACTGCTAATCATTGATGATGAAAGAGCGATACGAAGTACGCTTAGAGAAATACTTGAATACGAAAACTATGAAGTTGATGATGTAGATAACGGCATCGACGGACTGGAAATGATCAAAAAGAATGATTACAATTTGGTTCTTTGCGACATTAAAATGAATAAGATGGATGGCATGGAAGTGTTGGAAACGGCACTTGGCATTAAGCCAGACCTTCCATTTATCATGATTTCTGGTCATGGCACCGTAGAAACAGCTGTTGAAGCCAGTAAAAAAGGTGCATTTGACTTTATCTCTAAACCACCTGATTTAAACCGCCTATTAATTACCGTACGTAACGGTTTAGACCGTGGCTCGTTAGTTACCGAAACCAAGGTATTAAAACGAAAAGTCTCAAAAACTCGTGACATCTTAGGTAATTCTGAAACCATTGGAAAAATTAAGGAAACCATTGATAGAGTGGCCCCTACCGAAGCAAGAGTTTTAATTACGGGGGCAAACGGTAGCGGTAAAGAGCTGGTAGCTCGTTGGTTGCACGAAAAATCTAACCGTGCAGATAACCAACTGATAGAAGTAAATTGTGCTGCCATTCCATCAGAACTGATAGAAAGCGAATTATTTGGCCACGAAAAAGGTTCATTTACTTCGGCTGTAAAACAACGTATTGGTAAATTCGAGTTAGCTAATGGTGGCACTTTGTTCTTAGATGAAATTGGCGATATGAGCATGTCGGCACAAGCAAAAGTGTTACGTGCCTTACAAGAGCATAAAATTACCCGTGTTGGTGGCGAAAAAGAAATTGATGTAAACGTTAGAATTGTAGCGGCAACCAATAAAGATCTTTTGAAAGAAATTGAAGAAGGAAACTTTAGGATGGACTTGTACCACCGTTTAAACGTGATCAACATTCATGTGCCGCATTTAACCGAACGTACGGATGATATCCCAGTAATTGCACAAAGCTTTTTAGAAGAAATTTGTGGCGAATACGGAATGCCTGCAAAGAAAATTACCGATGGTGCAATGGAGGCTTTGAAAAGATTGCCTTGGACTGGTAACGTTCGTGAATTACGCAACATGATTGAGCGTTTAATTATATTGAGCGATAAAACCATTACCGAGCAAGACGTGGTAGCTTTTGCAAATCCGGGTGGAGGAACCAACGTTGGCGCAGTTACTCAAGGCAACAACAGCCAAGGTGGCGGCAGTTTCAATTATGATGGTTTTAGCAATTTCCAAGAGTACAAAGATTTTGCAGAAAAAGAATATATCAAGTTTAAGCTAGAAAAGAACAACTGGAACGTTTCTAAAACTGCAGACGATATCGATATTCAACGAAGTCATTTGTACAGTAAAATTGAAAAATTTGGTTTAAAAAGAGCTGAATAACAAAAAAGGAGCTGAGTAAGCTCCTTTTTTGTTTACTAAATATTTCCTTAAACCCAATCTATGCCTTTTTTCAAAAAATTGGTGGTAATTTCTTCTTCGGTGCCCGGCTTAGCCTGCGCATTGTAGTTCCATTTGGTGGTTGGCGGTAGGCTCATCAAAATACTTTCAATACGTCCGTTAGTTTCTAAGCCGAACTTTGTACCCGAGTCGTAAACTAAATTGAATTCGGCATATCTACTTCTGCGTAAATATTGCCATTCCTTATGCAAATCGGTATATTCCTTATCTTTATTTCTGTCAATCAATTCGGTGTAAACAGGTAAAAAGGTATTACCTACCGCTAGTGAAAAATCTAATATTTGCTCGTAACTTAATGCTGTGTTTTCAGGTTTTAAGCGGTCGTAGAAAATACCACCCACTCCCCTAGTTTCGTTACGGTGTTTGATGAAAAAATAATCATCAGCCAAAGCTTTAAAACGAGGATAAAACTCTGCTTTAAACTCATCGCAAGCCTGCTTTAAATGATAATGAAAAAACCTAACATCAGTTGGAATTACATAATGTGGTGTTAAATCTATACCGCCACCAAACCAACGGGTTTGTTCATCCATCTCGAAATAACGGATATTCATGTGGATAATTGGCACAAACGGATTTTCTGGGTGTAAAACGATAGATACGCCAGTTGCGAAAAACTCATCGTTCTCTACTTTAAAAGATTTTTTTACGGCTTCTGGTAGCTTACCATACACCGCAGAAAAATTTACGCCGCCTTTTTCTATTACATTACCATGCTGTAGCACTCTTGTTCTTCCACCTCCACCACCTTCACGTTCCCATAACTCCTCTTCAAAAACAGCTTTTCCATCTGCAAACTCCAAGCCATTGCAAATACGATCCTGTATCTGCTTATACGCCTCAGCAACTTTATCCTTAAACATGATTTCCTCCATTGTAACTTCAAATTTAAGTTTAATACTACGCTAAGCGAAAACGAATGTTAGATAGTACATTAGATTGACACTTGGGGAGTTTAAATCCTGTGTTTAAAAGCTATTCCCGAATTTAGGTAATGTTACTTGTTAAACAACTTACTTAGGTTGGGCTTAATGCCGATGGTTAGCGGTACTGTAGTAAAATTTCTGGCCTGTATTTGCTCAAAACCGTTCATGTAACTAGCTTCTGTAAATATCGCCAATCCACCTAAGCTAAATTCAACACCTGCGCCACCTTCTGCAATGGGCATAAAATGACTTTGATTACTCATTTCTACTTGTAAAGCCGCATTATCTACCCTAACTCTAGGCGTTAAAATGTAGCCGCCACCTGCGCCAGCAAACCCATAAAATGCGAATTTACCAACCATTTTACGGTAACCCAAACCTACATTTAGTAAATAAGTGGTTGCTCTTCCCACCTGTGCGGTATAAGCAAATCCGGCATCGGGAGTTTTAGCTCGATAAGAAAGCGCATGCAAACTTACTTTCGGATAAAGAAACAAACCACCATTGCTCAAACCATAATTTAGGCCTAGTGTGGTAGATATCTTTCGCCCAAAAACATCCGCAGTTTTTCCAACGGGAACCGAAGTGCCAATGCCACTAATCGTATACAATTTATCCGTACGAGTTTGTGCTTTTAAAACTATAGGGAGTAACGTGGTAACCGCCAAAACAATGGTAAATATGCGCATAAAATATTTTTCTTAACTAACAGGAGTAATACACTTTTGTTTGCTCCACAAATTGTATTACTTTTCTGAAGGATTTTTTCTCTTAGCCAACAACTTCTCTATCATCTTCGTCATCCTATCTATTCTGGTTTTTTCTTGTTTTGCGCTAATAATCCACAAAATGTATTCTTTTCTGTGCGAATAGGCAAGCTGCTCATAGTAAGCCAAAGCAGTAGGATGCACAGTTAACGCTGTTTTCAGATCATCTGGAAGTATCACTACTTTGTTAGCCACGTCAATGTATTTACCGTATTCGTTATTTCTAATTTCCGCATTTCCTACACCCGATTTTTTCTGGCTTGAGGCTAATTTGACACGGATGCCCGTCCATATTTCGTTAATTGCCGCAGCACCAGATGGTGCAAGTTGGTACCGAACTAAATCATCCCACGACTGCATTAAATTCAAATCTGCAGCCAGCGAAGTTTTAGCTTTTGGATAGAAAATCCAAGCAACGGTTTTATCCTTTATAAATGGCTTAATGAGATCTAAAGCCTCAAACAAATTTGCTTTGGTAATGGCAAAAACCAAATAAGCATCGTAATTGGGCTGCATTTGGTAAGTAAGCTCAACTGCATTAGGAATATCGCCAAAAATAACGGCTGCTTTTTCTGGAGCATTTATTACGCTTACCTTAAAACCAGACTTAATTTGCAGCTTTTTCAGCAATTTATTTTCCATTTCTTCATTTTATGATAGGGCTGCAAAGCTATCTTATCAATCTTGATATGCGTATCTGTGGCGTAGTTTATAATTTCATTTTAGCGAAAAAATCCCAAAGCACAATACCTGCAGATATCACAATATTGAAAGAATGCTTGGTACCAAATTGTGGAATTTCGATACATTTATCTATTTGCTGCATCGCTTCGTCGCTTACGCCATTTACTTCGTTACCAAATATCAATACATACTTTTCGCTTAATGTAGGCTTATTTTTGTTCAGCATTACACTGTTTTGGGCCTGCTCTATGGCAATAATTTGATAGCCCAATTGCCTATACTTATTTATCGCAACTAATGTATCGTCTATATGTTCCCAGGCTACAGATTGGGTTGCGCCTAATGCAGTTTTCTCAATCTCACGATGCGGAGGCTGCGCCGTGATGCCGCATAGCACCACTTTTTCAACAGAAAACCCATCTGCAGTTCTAAAAACAGAACCTACATTATGCATACTTCTCACATTATCGAGCATAATAACCACTGGCAATTTCTCCTGTGCTTTAAACCCCTCTATATCAACTCTGTTAAGCTCGTCTAATTTTAGTTTTTTCATCCGTTTGTTTATTCGTTCAATAGCTCAATAGTTTGTTGTTAAGCTATCTAAATCATCATCTAATTAGCTAATCATCACATCAGCTAATCATCAAACCCTTTTGGCCCGCCGCCAATATCTTCTACATAAATGGTGGCATGGTATCCAATTTCATTGAAATATACTGCCGAAAGTTGCTTGGCAAAATCTACCTCGCTACCTTTTTTAAGCAAAGCGATGGCACAACCACCAAAACCAGCACCCGTCATACGGGCACCAATTACATCAGCATAATCTGCACAAAAATCTACAATAGTATCCAATTCTTTACCACTAACTTCGTATAATTCTTTTAAAGATTGATGCGAAGCGTACATTAACCTACCAAACTCTGTTAAGTTGCCTTCGTTTAGCGCTTTTGATGCCGCCTGTACCCTATCGTTCTCTTTAACTACGTGTGTGGCTCTTTTTAGCACAGTATCGTTTTTAATGAGATAACTATGGAGCGCAAATTTCTCTGCATTTAACTCACATAAATAATTGATGTTTATTTCTTTACGCAATTCTTCTAGTGCTTGCTGGCACTCTTCTACCCTTTCATTGTATTTAGAATCTGCTAGCTCTCTATGTTTATTGGTATTGATAATGGCTAGCGAATAATCGCCCAAATCACAATCTACCAGCTTATGTTTCAGTGTATCGCAATTTAATAAAATCGCTTTATTAGGTTCTCCAAAAGCCACGGCAAACTGATCCATGATACCAGAATTTAAGCCGATAAAATCGTTTTCCACTTTTTTTGAAAGTTTAACCATAGACAATAAATCTATACCTAGCTTAAAAAAATCGTTTAGTGCATAGGCCGTTAACACCTCAATAGATGCAGACGATGACAAGCCAGCGCCAATTGGAATGTTTCCGTAGAAAAGCAAATCTAATCCGCTGCACTGCCAATCTTCATTTTGTAGCTCGTTAATTACACCTAACGGATAATTATACCATTCGGAACCAACTTTTGAATAACTTTTTTGCAAGGGCATTTCGGTATAAGCCTCAAAATTTGCGCTCGCCAATCTAATTACCGCATCATTATTAGGTGCTAAAAACAACCAAGTACCAGCAGTAATAGCACAAGGCATTACCAAACCTCCGTTATAATCAATATGCTCGCCAATTAAATTTACACGGCCGGGTGCAAAATAACTGGCCTCGTGTGGCTTACCATATTTTTGTTGAAATAGTTCGTTGATTTGGTCTTTCATGTAGCTTAAATGATGATATTTAATTATTATTGTATTCCTTAAAAAGAAGGCCTAAGATAAGAATAATGAAAGCAAACCAAATAAATACAGGCATATTAGTAGATGAAAAAGAAGTAATTGCTGTAGAACTTAGCAACAATAAAGGCACTTACGTAAAGCTGTTCAATTACGGCACCATCATCAATAAATTTATAGTTAAAAATGCCAAGGGCGAAGCCCAAGATATTGTTTTAGGTTTTGATGATTTTGAGGGCTATATCAGTGAAGATTACCTAGCAAATTACCCTTATTTTGGTGCCGTTGTGGGCAGGTATGCCAACAGAATTAAAAATGGCGAGTTTGAAGTTGATGGAATTACCTACCAAGTACCGCAAAACAATGGAAACGATTGTTTGCATGGTGGCAACACAGGCTTCGACAAGAAAGTTTGGGACATTATTGAGCTAACGCAAGAACCAAATCCGTCGGTTACTTTCCATTACTATAGTGAGGATGGCGAAGAAGGATTTCCAGGAGATTTGGCAGTGCAGCTACGGTTTACACTTACCGAAACCAACGAATTAATTTTGACCTACCAAGCAGATACTGATGAAGCTACACCTATAAACCTCACCCACCACAGCTATTTCAATTTGTCGGCAAATGGTGGCCATATTGGTGCGCACCACCACCAGATGAATGCCTCGAATTGGCTAGAACAAGACGACAATTTTGTAGTTACTGGAAAATTAATTCCTGTAGATGGTTCGCATCATGATTTTAGAAAGGGTAAAACTTTTGCCGAAGGTTGGGACGAAGAAAATGGTTACGACCAGACCTATGTTTTAGACAAAACTTATGGAGATTTAACCTTAGCTAGCAAAACTTCAGATCGTGAAAGTGGCTTGACCCTAACGGTTTACACTACCGAACCAGTGGCACATTTGTACACCGCAAAGCACCTGAATGTTAAAGGTGGAAAAAACGGCAAAAATTATGGAGAGTTTAGTGCTTTTTGTGTAGAAACACAACATGCGCCAAATTCGATCAACATCGAAGAATTTCCTACAACAGTTTTAGAGCCCGAAGAAATTTATCATCAAACTACGATATATAAAGTAGAGGTTAAATAATTTGAAATTACTGGAGCGGACTTACACTTAAATTCGCTCCAATATGGTTTTAATCGCTTTTTCTACAATGGCATTTGGGTTACTGCTAAACTCAAATTTTACCCTACTGGCCAAAATTGCATTAATTGATAACGCTTTATGACCAAGCGTTTTTGCTAAGGCATAAATGCCTGCCGTTTCCATTTCTAAATTGGTAATACGGTTGTTAGCACTTTTAAAGCTATTCAATTGACCAATAAAATTCGCTACTGCATTTTTTGCTCTTACTTGCCTACCTTGCGGCGCATAAAAACCTGGTGCGGTAGCAGTAATTCCGGTCGGCATATCAAAGGCAAATTGATGCATTAAACTTTCGTCTGCCTTAGTTAAATAAGGCTTAATACCTTCTAAACCTGTAAAATGAGAATTGATATCAACCAGCAACGCTTGCTCTTCTGAGCTCAGTTCTTGTTCATAATAATGCATCAAGGCATCAAAACCTAAACCATAAGACGATGCCAGCACAGTTCCCATTGTAATATCTGGCTGCACAGCACCAGAAGTACCAATTCTAATGACATTGAGCGATTTTAGATGTTTTTTAACGGTTCTAGTTTCAAAATCGATATTTACCAGCGCATCTAACTCGTTAAAAACGATATCGATATTATCTGTACCAATGCCGGTAGAGATTACGGTAACTCGTTTACTACCAATATATCCCGTATGCGTAATAAACTCTCGTTTACCTTTTTTAAGCTCAATGCGATCAAAATGTTTGCTTACTTCTGGCACACGGTCCAAATCGCCAACGGTAATCACCGTATCTGCAATATCTTCTGGCAGTAAATTCAAATGGTAAATACTTCCGTCTGGATTAATAATTAAATCAGCTTCTGATAATTTCATTTCAATTGGGTTATTGGTTCATTAGTTCATTGGTTCATTTGTTCACTGGGTTATTGGTTCATTAGTTATGGTTATTGATTATTCATATCAACTAATCGCTGATCCCTGACTCCTAACCCCTAATCCCTAACACCTGATCCCTAATCCCTAATCCCTAAACTGTTCCTAAATATACATTTTTCAAGCCTTCAATTTTATCTAACTTACTTAAAATGCTATTAAGGTTTGCTTTTCTTACTTCGAAAGTTAGTTTACAATGGGTATCAAAATTCTGATTTAAGATGTTCAGTTGTTCTTCTTTTACCACACGCATCACATCGTTCATCAATAAATAATCGAACTCCAATTCGTAAACATCATTTACCGTTTTGGTTACAATTTCTGCTGCACTTAGTGCTTCTACAGTAGCTGTTTTGTACGCATTAATTAATCCAGGCACACCCAACAATGTGCCACCAAAATACCGTACTACCACTACTAAGATATTGGTTACATCGGCTGATAATAATGCATTTAAAATGGGTCTACCTGCGGTTCCAGAAGGTTCGCCATCATCATTAAATTTATGCACCGCCCTATCTGGGGTTAAACGCAAGGCCCAACAAAAATGTCTGGCTTTGCTATGTTCTGCTCTTAGTTTGGCCGTTAACTCCTTCACTTCTGTTTCACTTTTTATTGGATAAGCGTAAGCGATAAACTTACTGCCTTTATCCCTAAAAACCCCTTCACTTGCTTGTGTTATTGTTTGGTACGTATCGCTAAACAGCATAAATTTTTGATAGTGTGATGAGTATAATCGAAACGAGCGCCAATGCTAAACCAATGTAGTTCCAACGGCTTAAACGCTCTCTAAAAATAAAAATACCGATCAATGTTCCGCTAATAATTACGCCCATATTCATTGCCGCAAATACCGTTGACGGGTTATCGGCCATTTCTTTATGCGCCCTGAGATAAAAAAGAATATTACCAAAATTGAAAATGCCCAAGATACAACCGCAGAAAAAATTAACCAATTGCAGTTTGGTCTTTTTGCGCCACACCAAATAAAGCAGGTAAAGTATAGACAGTACAAAAGCAATACAGTAGATGATAAACAAAGAAGTAGTGTAAGGAATTACAGTAATTTGGCTTACCATTTTAAACATTACATCTACCGCTCCGAAACCAATAAAAACCAACAATAGATATAACCAACTTCTTTTGCTAGATACCCTATCGCTTTTTCTGTACATGGTAAAAATGATGGCAGCAAAACCGAAAACAATTCCTACTTCTTTATATCTATCGAAATTTTCTTTGAATAAAAAGTAAGCCGCACTTAGGGAAATAAAAAGAGATAAACGCTGTGCAATATCTGTTCTAGCTAAGCCAGCATTGCGTACCGACCTGCCCAAAATGATAAAAATGCATGGCATTAAAATGCCCAACGCCAAATAAATTGGAGAAATGTTAGTTGCGCTAAGACTAGAAAAATCTGGCTTAAAACAGATTAAACTTAATACAATAGCAAAAAGATAATTCCACGTGATAGCCTGTACAAGGTTAATTTGGTAACGCCTAGCCAGCTTAAACAAAACGCCAACAGTTACACTACAAATGACACTAAATACCAAATAAACCATTCTGCTATTTATAAAATTTCTTTAAAAATTAATGCATTAAAACCTGCAATTTGTCACATCCAACAGAAATTTCTTCCGTAATTCTGCCGTTAATTATAGGGGCCTTAACGTCTTCTCCCCAAATTGCTTTGCTGGTAAATATACGGGCTTCGTCCCATAAATTAGCAGCTATAAACTGAGTTAAGATATTAGCACCACCTTCTATAATTACCGATTGGATATCCATTAAATAAAGCTGATAAGCTATTTTTTGCGGCAAATAAAAGTGCATATCTTCCATTTGCACATAGTGGATGTTATTAACTACCTCTGTTTTTACTTCATTAAAAACAATGGTTTTGGCGGCATCATTAAAAATGTGATAATTTGATGGAATAGCTAAATTCTTATCAATAATCAATCGGATAGGGCTTTTGCCCATCACTTCTCTGGTATTCAGCTGAGGATTATCGGCCAATACGGTATTTTTACCTACTAAAATTGCATCTTCTTCACTACGCCATTGGTGGGTTAGCACTTTCGCTTCTACTCCAGAAATCCATTGTTGCGCTTGGTCTGTCGGAGCAAAAAAGCCATCAGCAGTTTGCGCCCACTTCAAGATAAAATAAGGTCTATGCGCTTTAATACGGGTAAAGAACCGTCTGTTTACCAACTTACATTTATCATCTAAAATACCCGAAACCACTTCTATACCCGCATTTTTCAGTTTTTCAATACCTTTTCCATTTACACTTTCGAAAGGATCGGCATTGCCAATAACCACCTTTTTAATTTGATGCTTGATAAGCAGATCGGCACAAGGAGGCGTTTTACCAAAGTGAGCACAAGGTTCTAGGCTAACATAAGCGGTAGCATTTTTAAGTAATTCTGCTGCTTTATCGCCATATTTTTCAAATACATCCTTAACCGCATTCACTTCTGCGTGTGCCTCGCCAATTTTTTGATGGTAACCTTCGCCAATAATACGATCTTCACATACAATTACACAGCCCACCATTGGGTTTGGACTTACATTTCCCGAACCTTTCACTGCTAATTCTAAACAGCGTTGCATGTAAAACTCGTGTTCCATCTTTGCAAAAATAGATTTTATTTTGGCATTTGAGAGTGTGAAATTTTAACCTCTTAGCACATTTTTGTACTTTTAAACTTTAGATTTTTCTAAGGTAACACACCATGACATTAATTGAGCTAGCAGCTTTATATCAAGATAAATTAAACGTATTGTACGATGAAGAGGAGATACAATCACTTTTTTTAATTGCGATAGAAGAAGTTCTAGGATATACCAAAACAGCCTACATTTTAAATAAGCAGGAAATGGTTCCTGATACCGCTTTATTGCGTTTAAATAATATCTTACTTGGGCTAACCAAAGGCACACCCATCCAGTATATCATTGGTCATACTGAATTTTATGGACTGAAATTTAAAGTAAATCCATCGGTTTTAATTCCAAGACCAGAAACCGAAGAACTAGTGGAGTGGATATTGGAAAGGATTCAGTCTTTAAATACTCAAAGTAGTGACGGACAAATCGTAAATCTAAAATCTAAAATCGTAAATCTAATTGATATTGGTACAGGAAGTGGTTGTATTGCCATTGCTCTAAAAAAGCACTTGCCAAAAGCTTATGTTTCTGCTGTAGATATTTCTTCTGCCGCCTTGGCTACTGCTAAAGAAAATGCGATACTAAATGATGTTGGTGTTACTTTCATAGAAGATGACATCCTTAATTATACTGAAACTTATCTTCCGAATTTCGATATCATTGTTAGCAACCCTCCTTACATTAAGGAAGATGAAAAACCCGAAATGCACGAAAATGTACTGGCTAACGAGCCTCACACCGCACTGTTTGTGAGTAATGAAAAACCGTTGATTTTTTATGAAGCCATTGCTGATTTTGCTTTGAAGCACCTAAAAAAAGACGGTCTATTGTTTTTCGAAATCAATGCTAATCTGGGCAAAGAAACCATCCAAATGTTAGGAAATAAAGGTTTTACCGATATTAGGTTGAGGCTTGATATGCAAGGTAAAGAACGCCTGGTAAGTGCTCAAAAACCAGCTCAACCTTAACGAATGGGAACACCTGAAACCCAACTTTAAAACTTTTAAGAATGTAAATTGTTGATAGATTGTTTTACATCAATTAAAGCAATGTTATGAATCAACTAAAATCAATAGCTGCCCTAACTGCGGTGGTGTTATTAGCAAGCTGTGGCGTTAGCAAAAAGAAATACGCCGAACTGCAAGGTAATTTTAACCAAGTACAACAACAATACAACGACCTTAATGGCAAACTGGTTAAAACAGAATCAGAATTATCTAATGCCAAAACCAGAATTACAAGCTTAGACGATGCCATTGCTAGAGAGCGAGCTAATGCCAAAGACTTGCAAGAAGCATTAAACAAATGTTTGAATGCGAGCAACCAAGGTAATGTAAATATTTCTAAGTTGGTGGATGAAATCAATACCTCGAACAAATACATTAAAGAGCTGATTGCTGCCAAAAACAAAAGTGACTCGCTTAATATGGTGCTAACCAACAACCTAACTCGCTCGTTAAGTAGAGAAGAAATGAGCGATGTAGATGTGCAAGTTTTAAAAGGCGTGGTATATATTTCACTATCGGATAACATGTTATACAAATCTGGCAGCTACGAAATATCTGATAAAGCGAGTGCTACCTTAGGTAAGATTGCAAAAATTATTACCGATTATAAAGATTACGAGGTGTTGGTAGAAGGTAACACCGATAATGTGCCGATTAAGATGGCCAACATTAGAAACAACTGGGATTTAAGTGCGTTAAGGGCTTCATCTGTGGTACAAAGCCTACAAAACAACTATGGTGTAGATCCTAAACGATTAACTGCCGGCGGCCGAGGCGAGTACAATCCAATTGCTGGAAACGATACGCCAGCCGGAAAAATGAAAAACAGGCGTACACAAATTATCATTACGCCTAAGCTAGATCAGTTTATGGATTTGATAGGCAAATCGGCAGAAAAGCCAACTAATTAATTTTGTTAGCAGCCAAAAAAAAGCCACTTGATTAAATTCGAGTGGCTTTTTTATGCTCTTGGATGAAACTGGGTAATCACTGTTTTAAGGTAATCTCTATCGAGGTGTGTATAAATTTCTGTGGTGGTTATACTAGCATGACCCAACATTTCTTGTATAGCCCTCAAATCGGCGCCGCCTTCTATTAAATGGGTAGCAAAAGAGTGCCTCAACGTATGCGGACTAATCGACTTTTTGATACCAGCCGCTACAGCTAAAGATTTAATTAAGTTAAAAATGGATATTCTAGAAAGTTTAGTACCAAAGCGGTTCAAGAAAATATAATCTTCGTTTCCTTTTTTAATTTTAGCATGCACCCTTACTTCTTCGATATAAATTTTAATGAACTTTAAGGCTGTAGCACCAATGGGCACTATGCGTTCTTTATTGCCCTTCCCTATTACTTTAATAAATTCAGATTCTTCAAATATATTTGAGATTTTCAAGTCGGTTAATTCGCTAACCCTTAAACCACAGCCATATAAAACCTCCATCATTGCTTTGTTGCGCATACCATCGGGTTTAGAGGCATCTATTGCAGCAATCAGTAAATCAATTTCCTGAGTACTCAAGGTATCTGGTAGTTTACGGGCAATCTTCGGCGTTTCCAGTAAACTAGATGGATCATCGGCAATGATTTCTTCTTGCAATAAGTAAGTAAAAAAAGATTTAATGCCCGATATTACCCTGGCCTGTGTACTTGCTTCTGCTCCTAACTCATTTAGCCAAATCAAAAATTCTCGTAAGTCTTTTAACTTTATGGCACTTAGTGTGATGTTTTTATGATTGGCACCGAAGCTTACTGAAACAGCTTTTCTACATCGTTTACATAGGCGTTGATACTGTTTTCGGCTAATGAACGCTCTAGCTTTAGATAAGCCGCAAATCCTTTTAGATACGATTGATTGTTCATTATTTGAGTTCTTTTTTATAACATTGCGTAAGGCAATTTAGCTACAAAAATACAATTGCTAACTGCTGTTTAACCACAGATGCACAGATTTTATTTATAAATTAGGCTGATTTTAGAATTAAAATTTGAAACGTGCAAAATAAAATACAGGTATAAATGAAGATACAGATTATTAACGGACCAAACTTAAACCTTTTAGGCTTACGCGAACCATCTATTTACGGTGCTGAACCTATTGAAGGCTATATCGAACAACTTAGAGCACAATATAGTATCATTGAAATTGACTACTATCAAAGCAATGTAGAAGGCGAATTAATTAATAAGCTGCATGAGGTTGGTTTTTCTTATGATGGCATTATCATTAATGCGGGTGGCTACACACATACTTCGGTAGCTATTGCAGATGCCATTGCCGCAATTAAAACACCTGTGGTAGAAGTGCACATTTCGAATATTTATGCCCGTGAAGAATATCGCCATGTTTCTTTAACCGGCAAAAACTGTAAGGGCGTACTTACTGGTTTTGGTTTAGATGGTTATCGTTTAGCATTAGAAAGTTTTTTAAAATAAATCATACAATGAAAAAAATAACGCTTTTATTAATGCTTTGGCTAGGTTTAACTACTGCTTATGCGCAAACTATTACCAAAACAACAAAATTAGATGCAAATTCTATTGTAAAAGACGAAACTGGGAGCATTTATCCTTATGCTATTTGGCAGAAACTACTACAAACTGGCGAATATTCTATCAAACGAAATAGTGCAGCAAACGAAACCACAACAGAGTTTCTACTCTATAGATTAACAGAAGAAGAGAAAGCTGCTGCAAAAAAGAAAAATGCCGAACTTTCGGCAAAGCTTCCCAAACCAAGAACAAGCGACGCCTTTAAAGAAGGCGATAAGTTCCGTTTCGATAAAATGAAAGATTTGGCGGGCGTTAAGTACGATTTCAAAAAAGATACTGGAAAAGTGGTGGTTTTTAATTTCTGGTTTATCAACTGCCCGCCCTGTAAGCAAGAAATTCCAGAGCTAAACGAGTTGGTTGAGAAATATAAAGAGAATAAAGAGGTAATTTTTATCGCTATTGCTTTAGATGATGCCTATGCACTAAAAGACTTCTTAAAGTATACTCCTTTTAACTATAATGTAATTCCAGACGGCAGATTCTATTCTGAGAAATATGGTGTTAAATCTTATCCTACTCATGTAATTGTTGGAAAAGATGGCTTGATAAAATTTAGCACGATTGGCTTGGCCAGAAATACCGTTTATTGGGTAGATAAAACGATTAAAGAACAGCTGTTATAACTCGCTAAACTTCTTCTTTTTGCCAATAAAATACTTCCAAACAATACTGCCATTTAAAGTACCGTCATGTTTTGATAAGGCAATTTGATGACTGCTTCGCTTTGCGGCAGTTTTAAAAAAAGCTTTAAAAAAATGATAATGTGCTTTATTGATAGAGAAAGCGAAACCAAATTGCCCTTTAAATGCAAATTGGAACCAAGCTGCCAAATCTAACCATAAACGAATAAAAACTTTGTAAATAGCCTCTCCAAACGGGAGGTTTTTTTGCATGATAATGAGGTTGTTTCTAAAGTTGAGGTAACTTTTAAACGGGCTGCTTGCATTTAAAGTACCACCACCAACGTGATAAACCTCTGCTTCGGGACAGCAAACCACTTTGTAACCCTTGTTTTTTAATCGCCAGCATAGGTCTATTTCTTCCATGTGGGCAAATAAATCTGCGTCTAAACCGCCTACTTCTTTCCAAACCTTACTTTTGATAAAAAATGCTGCACCACTGGCCCAAAAAACGGGAATATCGGTATTGTATTGATTGAGGTCTTCTTCCAGATGATCGAAAATTCTACCACGACAAAAAGTAAAACCAAAGCTATCTATCAAACCACCGGCAGCGCCAGCATACTCAAACATGGCTTTGTTTTGCTGCCATTTAATTTTAGGTTGAGCGGCAGCAATGCTATCATTGCTCTGCATCACATCAATTACAGGTTTAATCCAATTTTCTGGAACTTCTACATCAGAGTTGAGCAGCACAAAATAATCTGCATTTACTTTTGCCAAAGCCTGATTGTAGCCTTCAGCAAAGCCGTAGTTTCTATCGTTTATAATAACTTCAACATTGGGATAATGCTGGGCCAAAAAAGCAACCGAATTGTCTGTAGAAGCATTATCTGCCACCACAATTTGCAAATTACTGTATTTGGTTTTTACTACACTTGGTAAAAAGCGTTCCAAAAAACTTTGTCCGTTCCAGTTTAAAATTACTACAGCTACGCTAGGTTCCATTTATCAGTTATCAATTTTCAGTTGGCAGTTTCTCTGCTTAGTCGTTAATTTTCCAGCGTTTATGGCTCCAAAGCCAATCTCCAGGTTCTCTGTGTATGGTTTTGGTTAAGTGTTCAAAAAACAATTCTGTAATTTCAAAAGGCGCTGTTTCCTTTGGGTTTAAGCACATCGGTATACATTCAACCTCGTAATATCCGCGTTTTACTCTTCTTATATCAAAATAAAAAATTGGTCTGTTAGTTTGTTTGGCAATTTTTTCTAATCCTAAAAGTACAGCGGTACGTTGGTTTAAAAAGGTTAGCAAATGGTGTGCATCTCTCCCCCTCGGACTTTGATCGCTAGCAAAACAAAACAAAGTTGTATCATGCTTAGTAGCCACAACATCTCTCAACGTTTGTTTCATCGGCACAAAGATATTTCCAAATTTTGTTCTCAGCGTGTTGAACCAATTTTCAAAAACCTTGTTATTAATTGGTTTGTAGATCACATTCGATTTGGCCGAAAACTTCAATCCAGCAGCCATCATACCTAGTTCCCAATTGCCATAATGGCCTGTACAAGCTAAAGCACTTTCTCCTCGTTTAAAATATGCTTCTGCCACTTCAAAGTTTTTCATTTTTACTCTTTTCAAAACTTCTGCTTTGCTTATAGAACTCATTTTAACAATCTCAACCATGATATCGGTTAAATTGCTATAAAAACGTTTTTCTATTTTAATGATTTCGGCTGTGCTTTTTTCTGGAAAAGATAGTAGTAGATTTTTACGTACTACCGCTCTTCTATAACCAACAACATAGTAAAGCAAATAGTACAAAATATTAGCAATACCAAACAAAAACCACATTGGGAAAAATGAAACGAGGTGCAAAAAAAATATCCCTATGTGTAAAAAACCTTTTTTAATCATTAATTTGGCAACTGAATTGCAAACTTAAAATATCAGATGCAAAATCCAGCTATATTTCCACTATTTTATCTTCCGCCAGTTAGTTACTTTACGCTTTTAAAAGAGCATAATTTCGAATTCGATCTAGAAAAATTTGAGCATTTCCCAAAACAAACCTACAGAAATAGGGCAACTATTGCCTCGCCAAACGGAAGCTTAGATATGGTTGTGCCAATAGTAAAAGGCGCTAAACAGCATACACCATACAAGGATGTTAAAATTAGCTACCAAGATCGCTGGCAACGTTTACATTGGTTAAGTTTGCAAACCTGTTACCGTAGTTCGGCGTATTTTGAATTTTACGAAGACGGCTTAGCGCCATTTTACGAAAAGAAGTACGATTTTCTTTTTGATTACAATTGCGATATCCTAACATGGCTATTTAAACAGCTAAAAATAACTAGTCCGCTTAACACTACAGCAAGCTATGAAACTGATATCGCAATAGATTACAGAAATGTGATGACTAAAAAGGAAATCCCTACGATACAAACAAAGCCGTATTTTCAGGTGTTTAGCGACAGGAATGAATTTATTGCTAACTTGAGTATTGTAGATTTGATTTTTAATCAAGGTCCGCAAGCCAAAAATTATTTTTAGAGAGGTATAATCCAAATTTTGAGAACTCAAACTTTAACCTGAACGCTGTATTTAGAAACTGCTAACCAAAAACCGAAACATGGCGAAGCCGATAAGTTTTAAACAAAAAAAGAAAAAATATGCCTTGCCACCGCCAGGCACTACGCCAGGTTTTGTTTATATAGACAGTAATTCTTTAAAACCAAAAATTAACCTTTACAGCTACAATGCTGTGGAGTTTAAAGTTGAAAAACTGACCAGCCTAAGCAATATTACCGAGCAAACCAAAAATAGAGATACTTTTTACTGGGTTGATATCAAAGGTTTAAACTCGGCAGAACTCTTTAATGTTTTTAGCGAGGAACTGAAGATACATAAGCTAGTTTTGGAAGATATAACTAGGACTTACCATAGGCCTAAGTTTGAAGACTACGAAGATTATAATTTTGCGGTAAGCAGGATGTTAAGCATTAAGGAAGATGCGAGTTTAGAAAACGAACAGGTTTCTTTTATACAAACCAAAAATGTGCTCTATACTTTTCAAGAAAGTTACGAAGACTGTTTAGATGCCGTTCGCAACCGTTTAAAAGAGGGCAAAGGCAATATCAGGATTGGCGGTACAGGCTACCTAATGTATGCACTAATGGATATGATTGTAGATTCGTACTTTGCTATTTTGAGCAATTGGAACGAAGATATGGATGAGATTGAAGATCGTTTACTCTCTCGTCCCGATAAGTCTGTAATGTACGAAACCCAGTTAGTAAAAAGAAACCTTATTGCCATGAGAAGAGTGGTTTGGCCAGAGCGAGATAAAATGAACGACATTTTACGTACAGACAGCAATTTAATATCGGAACAAACCAAAATGTTCATTAAAGATGCCTATGACCATACCATACAGTTGATGGATATGGTAGAAAGCATGAAAGAAATTGCTTCAAGCAACATTGATATGTACCTCTCCATCATCAGTAACCGCATGAATGAGATCATGAAAGTGCTGACCATCATCTCCTCTATATTTATTCCGCTAACTTTTATTGCAGGTATTTACGGAATGAATTTTGCCAAGCAAGATCCCATAACTGGAAAATTTATGCCCAGCAATATGCCCGAGCTTTACCAACCGCATGGTTACGAATATACAATGTTGGTAATGGTATTGATAGCCCTAGTGCAGATTATTTTCTTTTGGCGCAAAGGTTGGTTCAAATAAAAATTAAAAACAAACTCATAATTTTTAATTTTTTTAATAATAGTTTTGTTTATCTATTTTTTTTGTAGTTTCACTTTATCAAACTAAACCATAAATGAACGAACAAACTAAAAAGAAAAACATTTTTCTAATTATTCTAGTGGCCTCGCTTGGCTATTTTGTAGATATCTACGATTTAATTTTATTTTCTGTAGTACGTGTAAAAAGCCTCAAAGATTTAGGTGTACCCGATGAAGATATGCTCAGTGTTGGGGCAACCATTATTAACAGCCAAATGTTTGGGATGCTAATAGGCGGCATACTTTGGGGCATACTTGGCGATAAAAAAGGGAGGTTAAGTGTTTTATTCGGTTCAATTATCACTTATTCGTTAGCCAACATTGCCAACGGTTTTGCAACCACGGTAGATCAATATACCATTATACGCTTTATTGCTGGCGTAGGTTTAGCTGGCGAGCTTGGTGCAGGTATTACCCTAGTAGCCGAAACCATGAGCAAAAAAAACAGAGGCTACGGCACCATGATTGTAGCTTGTGTGGGTTTATTAGGTGCAGTAATGGCCGCATTAATTAGTGCTCGTTATACTTGGCAAACCAGTTACTTTATTGGTGGTGGCATGGGCTTGCTGCTACTGTCGTTGCGTATTGGTTTGGTAGAATCGGGTATGTTTAAAGAAACTACCGAGAACGAAAATGTACAGCGAGGCAACTTTTTCATGTTGTTTAACAATTGGTCTAGGTTTAAAAAATATTTGTGCTGTATTTTAATTGGCTTACCGCTTTGGTACGTGGTTGGTGTATTAATTACCTTCTCTCCAGAGTTTGGTAAAGCCCTAAATGCTACCGGCGTTTTAGATGCAGGCAAGGGTATTATGTACTGCTATATTGGTATTTCTATTGGCGATGTAGTAGCCGGTTTACTTTCTCAACTGCTCAAATCTAGAAGACAAGTAATGCTCATTTTCTTGATATTAACAGCTGCTGCTGTAGGAATTTATCTTTACTCTTTTGGCTTAACACCAGAGGGTTTTATTTTATTGAGTTTATTATTAGGCTTTGCATCGGGTTATTGGGCTACTTTTGTGACCATTGCCGCCGAGCAATTTGGTACCAACTTAAGAGCTACGGTTACTACTACCGTTCCAAATTTTGTGCGTGGCTCTTTAATTGCCATTACCACAGGTTTTCAGTTTTTTAAAGATAAATTGGGGATTTTAGAAGGCGCTATGGTGGTTGGGGCAACTTGTATTGTAATTTCTTTAATTGCCCTAAGTCAGTTAAAAGAAACTTTTAGTAAAGATTTAGATTATGTAGAACATTAGCAAATCGCATTTAACCGTGCCTATTGGCATTATCACTATTAGTTTTCAGAAGAATTAAAAGATGCACATATCAATATCTTCAACAAGGGTTTGAAATTGAAAAAGCTACAACAAAATATTTGTATTGCTTTTTGCTTCAATCTAATCTTCTGAAAACCTGTGATGTTTTTACCAATAATTTTGCTTGGCCGAAATTAACATACCAATAAGCACAACTTTATCTACTTGCATTATTTCTTTTAGTGCTTCTAAAGCCCTGGCACTAAGTTTATAAGCGCCTTTTACCGTTACATCCATCATTTCTGCTATTTGTGGATAATCTAACTCTTCGAAATAACGCAGGTAAATTATTTCCTTTTGCCTAGGTGTTAACCTATCCATGGCTTCGGTAAGCTGGTGTGTTTGTTCGTTAATTTCTTCCTTACGGATGTACTCAGTCTCTACACTAAAATCGAGTTTAAAAACCTCTAATTCTGTTTGATTATGGTCGTAACGGCTTTCTCTGGTCTTGTAATTGATAATCTCATTACGCAATGCCGACATTAAATAATACTTGATATTATTGGTTTGGCTCAGTTTCTTGTGGTTGGTCCATATTTTAACGAAGAGGTTGTGTAGGCAATCTTTAGTAGCTTCTTCATCTAGTAAAATACGAATCCCGTATTGAAACAAGCTCTTATGGTAGTCCATATAGATTTGCTTCAACGCAGATTGGTTTCCTTTTAACAAATCTGCCCAAGTTTGATTAGCTTCGGGTACTTTACTCAACGTATTTTTTGCGTTACAAACAAATGTAGAAAAATAAATAGCGCTTTTAGAAACAGATTAGAAATTAATAGAATGGGTACTTTCTCTAAATTATATTTTACCGCTTTAAATTCAAGTATCATCAATAAATATACTGTTTAGTTAACCTAAAGCACTTTTAGTTAACTCGTTATTTACGGTACGCCAAATATTTAAAGAATTTTCGTTTTTAAGCGCTTCGGGTAAAAACGCATTGTCCCAATTTTGAAAACTTACAGGCCTGGCAAAACGTTTAATTCCATCAGCGCCTACTGCGGTAAATCTCGCATCTGTTGTAGCCGGAAAAGGACCACCATGGTGCATAGCCAAAGCTACGGCGACACCAGTAGGCACATTATTTAGTACAAAACGACCACATTTTTCTTGTAGTGTGTTTGCGAGCTCCACATTGGTTGCTAAATCTGTATGAGTAGCCATTAAAGTAACCGTTAACTGCCCCTGCAATTGCTTGGCCACTCCGAGCATTTCTTCAGCATCGCTACAAACCACCAGCAAAGAATATGGACCAAATACCTCTTCATGCAGCTGCGGGTTAGCTAAAAAATATTTAGCTGAAACCTTTGCCAAAGTAATCACACCATCTTCTTCGCCCATTTTATAATCGCTTTGATAAATTACTTCTACCCTACGTTGGCTAATGGCATTTTGCATATTGTTAACGTAGTTTCTGGCAATGCCTTTGTGAAGCATTTTTTGGGGCACTACTTCCTTTATCTTATCTGTTAATTGTTTTACGTATAAGTCTAACGCTTCACTATTGATGCCGATCATCAATCCTGGATTGGTACAAAACTGCCCCATATCTTGTGTAATAGAACTACACAACTGTTCGGCTAACCACAAATGGTCTTTTTGGAGCTTATCAGGCAATAAAAATACGGGATTGGTACTGCCCATTTCGGCAAAAACTGGGATAGGTTGTTTACGTAGAGCCGCTAAATCGAACAAAGCCCTACCGCCCGTGTACGAACCAGTAAAACCAACTGCTTTTACCGCTTCATGTTTTATCAAATAGGCTGATTTTTCTGTATCCGCAGCATAAATGTGTGCAAAAATACCATCGGGCAGCTGGCATTTTTTTGCCGCAGCCAAAATTGCCTTAGCTACTAAGGTAGATGTTTGGGCATGAGCCGGATGTGCCTTTACAATTACCGGACAGCCTGCTGCAAATGCACAGGCCGTATCTCCACCAGCCGTAGAATAAGCAAATGGAAAATTACTGGCTCCAAAAACCACCACAGGCCCCAATGGCACCAACATTTTGCGTAAATCTGGCTTTGGAGGTGTTGCCTCCGCATTGCCTACATCAATACGAGCTTCTAGCCAATCTCCACGTTCGGCGGCTTCGGCATAGCTATTCAATTGAAAAATAGTCCGCTTTCGCTCTGCATATAACCTGTTTTCTGATAAATGCGTTTCCTTAACTGCAGTTTTAATCAATTCTTCTCCCAGAGCTTCAATTTCTAAAGCAATGGCACGCATAAAATTAGCCCGCTCTTTTAAAGATGAGTTTTTATATTGATAAAAAGCCTGCTGAGATTTAGCTAAAACTTGGTCAATTTCTGGGATGGTGTGATCTGGATACATCATAAATTATAAACAGCTAAAGTTAGGGATTGTTGAGATATTTGGTTCATTGGTTCATTGGTTCATTAGGGATTTGTTTAATTGGATGTTGGTTATTTGTTTATTGGTTATTTGTTATTTGTTCAATTGGTTATTTGATTATTTGGTTATTGCTTAACTGCCAAATTATCCATTACTTTGAAATACTAACATATTTAAAAAAAATGACACACCTAGAAAAGTTGACCGCCATACGTAATTTAATGAAACAAGATGGCGTTGCAGCATATATCATCCCATCGGCAGACCCACATATTAGCGAGTATTTACCAAGTTTTTATAAAAGCATACGTTTTGTAAGCGGTTTTACAGGCTCGGTGAGCACGGTAGTCATTACCCAAGATTTTGCTGGCCTATGGGCAGATTCGAGGTATTTTGTACAGGCCGAGGAGCAATTACAAAACAGCGGCTTTGAATTAGTTAAATTAAAAGCACAAGGTGTAGCAGAATATATAGACTGGTTAGATGAAACGTTACCTGAAGGAAGTAAAATTGCGTTTGATGAAAAGACAGTTTCTGTACTACTTGGCTTACAATTAGAGCAACAATTAGCATTTAAGAACATCCGTTTTGAAAACAAAGACTATGTTGGTCAAATTTGGAACGACCGACCGCAATTACCTGCGAAACCAGCTTTTTTATTAGCTGATGAAGTGGTAGGACAATCGGTACAGAGTAAGCTAGCCGCAATTAGAGCTTCGTTAAAGAAACAGCGTGTAGCTTATCATTTGGTATCTTCATTAGATGACATGGCTTGGATTTTTAACCTAAGAGGACAAGATGTAGGCTACAACCCAGTGGTATTAAGTTTTGCCCTAATTTCGGAAAATAAAGCTACTATCTACATCGATAAAGATAAATTAACTGCTAATGATTTGGCAAAGCTGGCCAAACAAGACATTTCAATTGCTGCTTACGATGATTTGGCTGCTGTTTTACAACAACTTCCGGTAAATAGCAACATCCTAATAGACCCTAAACGCAACTGCTATTTTATGTATAAGCAAGTGGCTAAGGGTGTACAAAAGGTTTTAGAAACCAATCCATCTACTTATTTAAAAGCCATAAAAAACGAAGTTGAAATTGCCAATACCCGCAAAGCGATGGCTAAAGACGGTGCTGCAATGACCAAGTTCTTTAAGTGGATAAAAGAAAATGTTGGCAAAGTTGAAATTACGGAGCTATCTGCTGCCGAAGTTTTGAAAAACTTTAGAGCAGAGCAAGAAGGCTTTGTAGGCGAGAGTTTCAATACCATTGCGGGTTACAAGGCTCACGGTGCCTTGCCTCATTACGCAGCTACGCCAGAAAGCGATGTTGAAGTAAAAGCAGATGGTCTGTTTTTGGTAGATTCTGGTGGCCAATACTTATACGGCACCACAGATATTACCCGTGTAATCCCTATGGGAAACAATACCGATGAAGAAAGTACCGATTACACTTTGGTGCTAAAAGCGATGATTGAAGGCTGTAAAACCCGTTTCCCGAAAGGAACTTGCGGCTATCAAATTGATGCCATTACCCGCCGACCAATGTGGGATTATGCTTTGAATTATGGTCACGGTACTGGCCACGGTGTGGGCTATTATTTGAATGTACACGAAGGTCCGCATGTGTTTAACGCTTCGGCAACGCCAATTGCTATCGAATTAGGTACTATTACCTCTATAGAACCTGGCATTTACCGTATAGGAAAGCATGGCATACGTATAGAGAACTTGGTTTTAACCGTTAAAGATGAGAGCGTTAAAACTAACGAATTTAATGAGTTCTATGCTTTTGAAAGTTTAACCCTTGCTCCTATTGATACTACCTTGGTAAAGAAAGAACTGTTGGAAACTTCTCATATCAATTGGTTAAACCAATACCATAAAAAGGTTTATGAAAAGGTTAGCCCATTATTAAATGAGGATGAACAAAACTTTTTGAAAGAAATGACCAGGGCGATTTAAATTCAGCTCCATGCGTCATTCCGGATTTATTCCGGAATCTTAATGTGCCATAGCTTTACGATTCCCGCCTACGCGGGAATGACGATAATAAATAAAAAATGCCGAACATAATTGATCGGCATTCTCCCACAAAAAAGCCCCAATTTAAATTGGGGCTTTGTAGTTTATGATAGTTCAAACTTATATCCTACGCCTTTAACTGTAGACACATAATTCTCGCCCAATTTCTCTCTTAATTTTCTAATGTGTACATCTATCGTTCTGTTGGTAACTACTACCGAGTCTTCCCAAATATTTTTTAAGATGGCTTCTCGTGTGTAAACTTTACCGGGTTTAGCGGCCAACAGATAAAGCAATTCAAATTCCTTTTTAGCTAAAACCACTTTCTCTCCCGCTTGATAAACCAAGTAAGACTCTCGGTCGATCACTAAATCGCCAATTTCTAATTTATTGTCAGAAACGTCTTCGCTACTTGCATTGCGGCGTAAAATAGCATTGATACGACTTACTAAAGCTCTAGGCTTGATTGGTTTAGCAATATAATCATCGGCACCTACATTAAAACCAGCAATTTCAGAATACTCTTCGCTTCTGGCAGTTAAAAACACCATAAAAGTATTTTTAAACTCTGGAATGGCTCTCATTAAGCGACAAGCTTCAATCCCATCCATCTTAGGCATCATGATATCCAAGATAATCAAATCTGGTTGAACTTTCTTAGCCACATTAATCCCATCCTGTCCGTTACTTGCCAAATAAACTTGATAACCCTCTTTTTTTAAATTGTATTCAATCAATTCAAGGATATCGGGTTCGTCATCAACAATTAAAATCTTTTGCTTAGCTGTACTCATTATAGTTTTAATTTGTTACGAAAGTAAGTATACAGTTGCAACATTTAGTTAAAACTAAGTTAACAAATTGTTAAGACTATACGCTTTGTTAACATAGATTTAGAGTTTAGCTAAGGTTTTGTTTAAAAAAACCTCCAACTCTTCTCCCCTTAGGTCTCTGGCAATGATTTTACCTTGTGGGTCAATCAAAAATGAACTAGGTATGGCTTCTACTTGATATAATTTTACAGTAGCCCCTTCAAAATCATTAAGTTCGCCAACTTGGTCCCACATCAAATTGTCCTGTTTAATGGCCTGCGCCCAAGCATTTTTATCTTTATCTAACGAAATGCCCAACACTGTAAAATTTCTGTTCTTAAACGTTTGATAAGCCTTTACCACATTTGGATTTTCTTGTCGGCAAGGCCCACACCACGACGCCCAAAATCTAACAGTACATATTTACCTCTATAGTCAGTTAATTTTACTTCTTTGCCATCTATACTAGGAATAGTGAAATTTGGAGCAATTTGCCCTACCTGTACTGCTTTTAATCTCGATACCTTTTCTACAAAGTTCTTTACTGCCGAATGTTGTCTCAAAGAAGCATCAACTTTCTCAGCATAATCTACCATAGCTTTTTCGTTACCTTGCGGATTAACCAAGCTAATGGCATAAAAACTTACCAAAGATTTGTTGTTATCCATCGCAAATTTAATGATGGCTTGGTTCAGCTCGTTTAAAGCATTGTTGTAAACTGGCGATAACTGCTGCAACAATTCGTCCCTTTTATCTGGTTGGGCAGCTACCTTTTCTTCAAATTGCTTGCTTACTTCAAAAATCTTCTGCTGAAATTTGATTTTCATATCGTTAAACTCAGCCAATTTTGATGCATCTTCTGCCCCGTCAATTGTATAATGTTGATTTTTGTCGTTCACATCCGCCGTAATTTCTACTTCATCGCCATTTTTGGCAATTACAATATACTCGTTAGTTCCATAATTTACCCTAAAGAAATCTGCTTCTGGCTTGGTATTGGTAAACTTAAACTCGCCATTTGCAGATAGGTTGGTAGAGTCTAGCAGTACCATGTTATTGCTTGCCATACCATACAGAAACACCTTATTTTTAACCTCGGCATTGGTCAATTTTCCACTTATGGTAAATCTTGATTTATCCTTACAAGCCGTTAATATGCTTATGGTTGCTAATAGTATTATCGCTAGTTTTTTCATTTTTATTAGTACTGAGTAGTGAGTATTGCGTATTGAGACTTAAAAGCACACCTTAAATCTTCTACCTACGCTTCCAACCTTTTTAAAATCAATTCGTTTAATTTTTTTGCATCTGCTTTGCCTTTGGCAAGTTTCATCACCTCGCCAACAAACAAACCTAAAACGCCTTTCTTACCTTTTTTGTATGCCTCTACTTGTGGTGCGTACTTTGCTAATACTTTTTCAATTAATCCTGCAATGGCATCTACATCTTCTACAATAATCAAATTAAGTTGCTTAGCTAAATCTTCGGCATTGGCATTGGTGTTATTTTCTAATGCTGGCAACAAAGTCTGTATGGCATTTTGCTGCGAAATTTTCTTTTCATCAACCAAATTAATGGTTTGCGCCAGTTGCAATGGATTAACCAAATAAGCCGAAATTTCTATCTGCTTTTCATTTAACATAGCTCTAATGTTACCCAATAACCAATTTATCAGGTTTTTAGGGTGGCCAACGTGCGGTAAAGCTTGTGCATAATATTGGTACAGTTCTTTGTCATCGGCCAACACAGCCGCTTCCGCATAACTAATGCCCAAGTCTTTAATTAAATTAGCTACAATTTCTTTTGGCAGCATAGGCATGGCCGATTTAACATTTGCCAACCACTCATCAGAAATTACTACGGGTGGCAAATCTGGATCTGGAAAATAACGGTAATCATTAGCTTCTTCTTTGCTACGCATTGGCGAAGTAGTGCCTTTATCAGCATCGAAATTTAGTGTACTTTGGATAATTTGTCCGCCGTTAGTTACCACTTCTACCTGTCTACCAAATTCAAAATCCATCGCCCTGCGTACGTTACGAATAGAATTTACATTTTTTACCTCGCAACGGGTACCAAAAGCGTTAGTTCCCTTTTCGCGGATAGAGATATTGGCATCACAACGTAAAGAACCCTCTTCCATATTGCCATCGCTTACGTTCAGAAAACGCACTAATTGCCTAATTTCGGTCAACAAAGCCGCCGCTTCTTCCGAGCTTCTAATGTCTGGTTCGGTTACAATCTCAATTAAAGGTACACCAGCTCTATTCAAATCTACAAAAGAGAAATTTTCATCTTGGTCGTGCAAGCTTTTACCTGCATCTTCTTCTAGGTGAATACGATTGATGCCTATTCTTTTCTCAGAACCATCGGCTAAACGCACATTAATGTAGCCATTCTTGCAAATTGGGCTGTTATCCTGCGTAATCTGATATCCCTTTGGCAAATCTGCATAGAAATAATTTTTTCGATCAAAAAAGTTATACTGATTAATTTCGCAGTTGAGTGCCAAACCAATTCGCATGGCTTTTTCTATCACTTCTTTATTTAATTTGGGAAGTGCGCCAGGCAAACCTAAGGAAACTGTAGAAATATGTTCGTTAGGCCCAGCACCAAACGAAGCACTATCTGAACAAAATATTTTAGATTGTGTATTTAACTGAACATGTATTTCCAATCCCGAAACAAGTTCGAAATGATCTGCATCTTTTGTAATTATAGTTGTACTCATTAATAGAATTTACTATCCCGAACGCTCTTTTAACTGGCCAAATATAGGGATTATCTGTTTATGAATATCGTTTATTGGCCACAGATGCACAGATATAAAAATAAATTAACAAATAATTGAATATCTGTGTATCTGTGGCGAATGTTTTGTATCAAAGCTATTGCAAAAATTAATCTTTGATTTGGTTGGCACGGTATTCGTAAAGGTTTTAAAACACACATAAAACTAAATGTTATGAAACGATTAATCTTAATGTTTACGGTTGCTATGGTAGCAGCCACATTACAAAGCGCCAACGCTCAAGTTAGTTTAAATATCAATATTGGTACACAGCCTAGGTATGGCTACTTTAACGATTATTACGTTAGACCAGTAGTTCATCGTACTTATTATGCTCCTGCTCCTAGAGTTGTTTATGTTAAACAAAACAATTTTTCGAGCCGCAGGTATTACAAGCCAGGAAAAAGAGTGGTTAGTCGTAATTACGTTAGGCCAGCTGCTAAACATTACGTTAAGAAAGCGCATTACAAACATTATAATAAGCCTGCCAAACACCATAGAGGTAACGGAAGAGGTAGACATTAATGATAAAGCCCCGATTATTTCGGGGCTTTATCATTTTTAAAATCTTTTGCCTAAAGAAATTCCAAGTCTAGGATATCCACCAGAAAAAGTATCATTACCTAGCAACCTGCCTCCGCCCAAAAACAACTCACCGATGATGCCATTGCGTGTTAAAAACTTAAATCCAGCTGCCACCCCTAAACCAAAATTGGTATATGTTTTATTTTCTGACTCGTTTATCGTATAATTATTTGAGTCGAAATAATATTGCGGTATATCTACAGAAATAACAGACGCATTGGCTTCTATAAAAAAACCATTAGCTTTTTGTTTCCCAAAATAAACCCTGTAATACGGAGTAAGTGCGAAGTTATAACGTTCGTCGTATACTGCCTTATCTGTTAAACTTACTGCTGCTGCCAATCCAAATCCTTGATTATCTGCAATTATTCTTTCGTAATTTACTTCGGCCAAGCCAAGAACAGTATTTAAAAGATTTAACTTAATCTCATTATTACCACCCTGACCAACAGAGTCGGCTCTTTTTTGTATGTCACTATTTTGCACGTTCTTTTGTGCAAAAACACATGTAGTCATTAATAATAGTAATGCGGCTAGTAAATTTTTCTTCATTGTTTCGAGTTTAATTAATTAAAAAGCAGGAGCCATAAATTATATCAATGACTTCTGCTCTTTTGAATTTATATTACGTTACAATAAAATATAACGCTACATTTTCGTGCTTTTTATTTTAAAAATGATTTAGCTTTTTCAATTGCCCTGTCCATACCAGCAGCATCTTTACCACCAGCCGTGGCATAAAATGGTTGGCCACCGCCACCACCTTGAATTTCTTTAGCTAGTTCTCTTACAATCTGCCCTGCATTGTATCCCTTTGCTTTAACCAATTCATCGTCAATAGCTACGGTTAATTGAGGTTTACCATCTATTACCACACCTAAAACTAAGAACAGATTTTGCACTGCGCCTTTAATGGCATAAGCTAAAGTTTTCACTGCATCGGCGTTTGGCAAGTCTACTGTAGTTGCAATAAAGTTCACGCCATCAATAGTTTGCATTTGTTTTTCTAAATCAGTTCTTAATGCCACCGCACGCTCGGTAATGCTTTTTTCAATCTCCTTTTTAAGTGCAGTATTGTCTTCTATGATTTTACCCAAGGCAGAAACAAAGTCTTTCGGGTTGTTCATTAAAGCATTCAAGTTCTTTACCAAGTCGAAATGTTCGCGAATAACAGCTGCAGAACGTTGGCCGGTAATGGCTTCTATCCTACGTACACCTGCTGCAACTGCACTTTCTGCTGTTAACTTAAAGAAACCAATTTGGCCGGTAGCTTTTACGTGTGTACCACCACAAAGTTCTTTCGAGAAATGGTCATCAAAAGTAATTACACGCACAAAATCTCCATATTTCTCGCCAAACAAAGCCGTTACACCGCTATCAATTGCTTCCTGATAAGGAACGTTTCTTTGTTCTTTTAAAGGAATATTTTCACGAATTTTCGCGTTTACGATATCTTCAATCTGGTTCAATTCCTCATCAGTTACCTTAGCAAAGTGCGAAAAATCAAAACGCAGGTAATCTGCATTCACTAAACTACCTTTCTGGTTTACATGGCTACCTAAAACCTGTTTCATAGCGGCATGCAATAAATGCGTAGCCGAGTGGTTATTTTCCGAAGCTTTACGTTTATCTTCATCAATTACTGCCCAAAACTTGCCCTCTAAATCTACTGGTAAAGTATCTGTAAAGTGTACAATTACACCGTTTTCTTTTTTGGTATCGGTAATTTCTACCCAAAACTGTCTGCTATGGTCTTCTAAACGCCCGGTATCTCCCACCTGACCACCACTTTCAGCATAAAAAGGTGTTTGAGCCAACACAATTTGATATTGCTCTTTCCCTTTTGTCTTTACTTTTCTGTATTTAACAATTTCGGTTTCTATTTCTGTTAAATCGTAACCTACAAACTCAGTTTCTCTGTCTTCGTTTACAATTACCCAATCTCCAGTATCAATAGCGGTTGCCGCACGAGAACGATTTTTTTGTTCTTCTAATGCTTTATTAAAGCCTTCCATATCTACCGAAAGACCTTTTTCGCGAGCCATTAAATCCGTTAAATCTATCGGAAAACCAAAAGTATCATATAATTCGAAAGCGAAATTACCATCGATAACTTTACCACCATCGTATTTTTCGAAGCGCTGAATACCTGTAGCTAAAGTCCTTAAGAAAGAAACTTCCTCTTCTAAAACTACCTTTTGTACAAAGTCTTTTTGCAAATACAGCTCATCAAAAACACCTTTAAACTGCTCTGCCAAAACAGGCACCAACTGATTTAAAAACGGTTCTTTTAAGTTTAGGAAAGTGTAAGCATAACGCACTGCTCTACGTAAAATACGGCGAATTACATAGCCAGCTTTGTTGTTAGAAGGTAACTGTCCATCGGCAATTACGAAAGAGATGGCACGAATATGATCTGCCATTACACGCATCGCCACCGCTTCATTCCAGCCTTTTTCTCCCGGCTCGGCACTGCCTATGTATTCAAATCCAGATTTTTCTGCAATAAAGTTGATTAAAGGAGTAAAAACATCGGTATCGTAGTTAGATGTTTTACCTTGCAACACACGCACCAAACGTTCAAAGCCCATTCCTGTATCTACGTGCTGAGCCGGAAGTGGTTGCAAAGAACCGTCTTTTAAGCGGTTAAACTGCATAAATACATTGTTCCAAATCTCAATTACCTGAGGATGGTCTGCATTAACCAAAGATTTTCCGCGGCCATCGGCACGCTCTTCGGCAGTACGGCAATCTACGTGAATTTCAGAACAAGGCCCACATGGACCGGTATCGCCCATTTCCCAAAAATTATCTTTCTTATTCCCTAAAACAATACGATCTTCGGGAACAAATTGTTTCCAAAGTTCAAATGCTTCGGTGTCCATCGGTAAACCTTCTTTTTCATCGCCCTCAAATACAGAAACATACAATTGCTCTTTCGGAATTTTATACACTTCTGTTAACAATTCCCAGCTCCAAGCAATGGCTTCTTTTTTGAAATAATCGCCAAAACTCCAGTTGCCCAACATTTCGAACATGGTATGGTGGTAAGTATCGATACCAACCTCTTCCAAATCGTTATGCTTGCCCGAAACACGTAAGCAACGTTGTGTATCAACCACACGAGGATATTTTACAGCGGCTTCTCCCAAAAACAAATCTTTAAATTGGTTCATTCCAGAATTGGTAAACATCAAAGTTGGGTCGTTTTTAACCACAATAGGTGCCGATGCCACAATATGATGTTGCTTGCTTTTGAAAAACTCTAAAAAGGTCTGTCTTATTTCTTTCGCTGTCATTTTTATATGTTTTTTAGGTATTAGGGACAAGGTATTAGGGAATTAATAACCCCATCATCTTAACCAAAATCCCTTTGTGTTCTTTGTGTCTTAGTGGTAATAATTAATGAGCAACAAAATTATAATTTTATTGTGGTTTTCTGCTAAAATCGGTTTACATTTGAGCACTTTAAGTAAAATCTATAATCGTTTAATAATCAACACCAAACATGCCTTACAAAGAAAGAGAAATCAATAAAATGTATTATACCATGGGCGAAGTAACCGAAATGTTTGATGTAAATGCTTCGCAGATTAGGTTTTACGAGAAGGAATTTGAAATACTTAAACCCAAAAAAAACAAAAAAGGAAATCGTCTTTTTACACCAGAAGATATAGAAAACCTTAAAATTATTTTCCATCTGGTAGATGATAAAGGTTTTACTCTAAAAGGAGCTAAAGAACACATGAAAAGTAACAGTGGCGAAGTTAAAGAAAACCAAAAGATTATCGATTCGTTAGAGCGCTTAAAAGATTTTCTCTTGAAACTAAATGATGAGATTTGATAGTTCATTGGTTCATTGGTTCACTAGTTCATTTGTCATGGCTCATTGGTTCATTGATTATTGGTTCATTGTTTATTGGTTATTATTTAATTGTTCGATTTGATTATTTACTTTAAACATTATTTCCTAAATTGCTCTTACCAAACAGCCTATGCATAAAATTTTACTAGTTTTTATTCTGTCTTTATTTATTAATAGTGCCTTTGGCCAATACAACCAAGGAGCAAGATTAACAGCCATGGGTAATGCCAGTGCCGCTGTAAAAGACATTTGGAGTTTAAATGCAAACCCTGCCGGAATAACCTCACAAAAATCGCCAGTAGCAGCATTAAACTACGCACGTTATTTATTTGGCGATGAGCTTAGCGAACAAAGTTTTGCCTTTGTATTGCCTTTTAACAACAATTTTGCAGGAGTTAGCATTAACAGGTACGGCATTAGCGAATTTAACGAAATTAAAGCTGGCTTTGGTTTGGCCAAAAGCTTTGGCGAAGATTTATCTATTGGAGTTAAAGCCAACGTTCATCAAATAAAAATAACCAATTATGGTAATGCCACTACTTTTTCTGTTGATGCAGGAGTAAACTATGCATTGAGCCAACAAATTGGCTTAGGCTTGTACGTTAACAATCCGTCTTCGCAAGCCTATAAAGCTACCAACGCCGAAACCTACATACCAACTGCCGTACATCTTGGAGCCACTTACACTCCTTCTAATAAATTAATTTTAGCGGCAACCATTTCTAAAGATTTTGAGCGAAAATTTGATGTTGGTGTAGGTGTAGATTATAAATTTTATGAGCTGTTGAGCTTACGAGGCGGCTTAAGCGCCAAGCCTTTTAAACAGTATTTCGGCATCGGCCTAAATTATCAAAAATTGATTATGGATATCGCGGTAGAAAGTCATCCGCAAATTGGTTATACCCCTCAAATTGGTTTGTCGTATGCGTTTTAAACTATTTATATTGGCTGCTTTTTTGCTGATTGGTTTTGTCGCAAAGGCACAAACACAAGAAGACCAACTCATTAAAGACTTGATAGAAAGCATCGCCGAAAATTTACCGGAAGACTATGATCTTTCTGAACTACAGGATCGTTTAACGTATTTCAGGAAACATCCCATTAACCTAAACAATACCAATGCCGAAGAATTAAAGACCTTGGTGTTCCTATCGCCGCTTCAAATTAGCAATTTATTTGAGCACATCAGAAAAAATGGAAAGCTAATCGACTTATTAGAACTGCAAAGCATAGCCGAATTTGATTTGCAAACCATACAAAGGTTAATGCCTTTTGTAACCCTAAGCCAAAGCTCTACTGTAGATAAAATTACCGCTGCCAATTTAGCCAAGTATGGCAACAACGATTTAATTTTACGTTACGGCAGAGTAATAGAAAAAACGAGAGGCTATACCGATTTGCCCGGAAGCAGGTATTTAGGCACACCAGACAGGTATTTATTAAGATACCGTTACACCTATTCTAACCGTGTTTCGGCATCTTTGGTAATGGAGAAAGATGCTGGAGAATACCTTTTTAAGAACCCTAAACCAGCTTCTTATTTTTTCCCATCTAACTACACCGATTTCATGTCTGGTCACGTAGCAATTTTAAATACGGGCAGGTTTAAAAAAATTGTTTTGGGCGATTACACCATGCAGTTTGGCCAAGCACTAACGCTTTGGTCGGGCTTTGCGTTCGGGAAATCTCCAGATGTAACTGGCGTAGTAAAACGCGATGTAGGTTTACGCCCGTACACTTCGGCCAACGAATTTGCTTTTTTGCGTGGGGCAGCGGCTACCGTAACCGTAGCAAAAAACATAGACTTCTCTCCTTTCTTTTCGCATCGTAAACTCGATGCCAGTTTAAGCACAAATGCTAACGGCGAAACAACGGTATCCTCAATTAACGAAACCGGCTTACACAGAACACAAAACGAGATGAACAATAAAAACAGCACCGAACAAATTGTTTACGGTGGCGTTTTACAATACCGCGTTACCGGCCTAAGCATTGGCGCAGTAGCCTACCATACCTCGTTTAACAGATTGTTCGTACCGGGCTCTAGTGTTTATCAAAGTTTTAATTTTGCCGGAAAAGAATTAACCAACGTAGGTGCCCATTACAGCTACACCTATAAAAATTTCTACTTCTTTGGCGAATTTGGAAAATCATTGGATGCAGGTTTAGCCTATGTAAATGGTGCCTTGGTAAGTTTATCATCTACTGTATCTGCCGTGGTTTTGCACAGAAATTACCAAAAAAATTATCACAACTTTTTTAATCAGGCAACTGCCGAAGCCAGCGAAGCTTTCAATGAGAAAGGGCTTTATGCTGGCTTAAACATCAACCCATCTAAAGTTTGGAGCATTCAATTATATGGCGATTATTTCAAATATCCTTGGTTGCGTTTCCGTGTAGATGCACCATCTGATGGTTATGAACTTTTAAGTCAGGTAACCTATAGTCCTACCAAAACTTTCAGAGCTATTTTAAGGTTTAAATCTGAGGTTAAGCAGCAAAACACCAACTTAACAGTACCTTACAACTATCTCGACAATGTAAAACGAGAAAACTATCGTGCAGAAGTGAAATGGGCCATTGGTAAATCCTTTGGTTTTCAAAACAGAGTAGAAGTAGTACAGTTTAAAAAAGGCGATGCCAATGCCGAGTTTGGCTATTTGGCTTACCAAGATGTGAGCTACAGTCCACTTTCATCTAGGCTTTCTGGAAATATAAGGGTAGCTTATTTTAACACGGCATCTTACGACAGTAGAATTTACGCTTACGAAGATGATGTATTGTACAACTTTACTTTTGGCTTGTATAACGGAAAAGGGGTACGAGGCTATGCCAATTTAAAATACAGGTTAGCGAAAAGGTTGGATGTTTGGGGCAGATACGCACTTTACAATTACGATAACGTAGAAACCGTTGGCTCTGGCCTAGATCAAATAGAAGGTAAAATGAAATCGGAAATGAGAGTACAATTGAGGTATCAGTTTTAATTGAGGGATTAGGGATTAGGGATTAGGGATTAGGGATTAGGGATTAGGGATTAGGGATTAGGGATTAGGGACAACAATTAACCAAGTATACAGTTTGAACAAGTAACTAAAAATGTGATATTCAGGGCGGAAATAGTATTCGTTAAAATGCTTTTGCCGTTAATCTTCGGCATTACCTTAGGATACTATTTTCAAAACAAACAACTATTAGGAGTAACAACAAAAGTGCTGCCATGCCTCCTACTAATTGCGTCTTTAATCAATATTTTCTACAAAAAATTTAAAGGCTGGCAATACAAAAAAACAATTGCTAGCTTTTACTATCTGATATTTTTTATCCTGGGAATTTTTTTAACCTTATTTCATACCCATTTTTTAAATAAAGATTACTTTGCCAAAAAACAATACCAGCAATTAAAAGTATGGGTTAATAGCGAACCCGAGCAAACAAACGATATTGTTAGGTTTGAAGTGGTTGTTACCAATGGATACCTCAACAATTCTGAAGAAAAATGTACAGGAAATCTGTTAATTGCATTAAAAATAGATAGCCTGTCTCCTATTCATCTTAATTATGGGGACGAACTAATGATATTAGCTAACTATCTTCCAGTTGAGCCGCCATACAATCCGGCTGAATTTAATTTTAAACAATGGTTAGCTAGCAAAAACATTTACCACCAAAGTTTTATCAGACAAGATGAATTAGTTAAACTGCGAGAAAATCAGGGAAACCCAATTATAAAATATGCTTTAGAAGTTAGACAAAAGCAAATAGCTACTTACAGAAAACTGATTAAAGATAATGAAGCATTTGCAGTAGCATCTACCTTAATTTTAGGTTACCGTGCCGATTTAAGCAAAGAAACCCTAGCCGCTTATAGCAAAACTGGAACCATTCATGCCTTATCGGTTTCTGGTATGCATGTGGGTATCATCTACATTATGCTCAACTGGTTACTTTCTTTTTTAGACAGAAAAAATGCAGGTAGAATATTTAAGGTAACGCTCATTTGTGCCCTAATTTGGTATTATTCTTTACTTACTGGTTTTTCTCCATCGGTGTTAAGATCTGCAGTAATGCTTACTGTTTTTATTTTGGCAAAACAACTAAAAAAGAAGCACCAACAGCTATAACATCTTAGCTTTTACTGCATCTGGGTTACTGGTATATGATCCTTTTTTAATTTGGGATGTAGGTTTTCAACTATCATTTTTAGCCGTATTTGGTTTAGTTTATTATCAACCAAAAATCTATAATTGGTTGTATTTCAAAAATAAATGGGCTGATAAATTATGGGCTGCCGTTGCTATGAGCTTGGCAGCGCAATTAGCTACGCTACCGCTCAGCATTTACTATTTCCATCAGTTCCCGGTATATTTTATCATTAGCAACCTCTTCATACTCATCCCTATTACCATTTTAATGTACCTTGGCATTGCAATTTTACTTGTAAGGGTTTATTTTTTGGCACCAATATTCGAGTGGATCATTACTTTTACCAACCAAGGTTTAAAATGGATTTCCAATCTACCTTACGCTGGCATTACCGAAATTTGGCTCAACAAATGGCAGTTGTTTCTTTTTTCACGCTTGTAATTTTACTAACAGTAGGTTTTGCTCACTACAAAAAGAAGTATATACTTGCAGGTTTTCTATCTTTATTGATTATTCAACTAACATTTGCCTACCAAAAAATAACAGCCGCCCAGCAAGAAGAATTGGTTTTGTTTAGCTTGAGAAAAAACCTTGCAGCGGCATTTATTAAAGGAAATAAAGTCATTTTGCTAACCGATCTTGATACTGATGATAGAAATTTTGAGTTTTTCGTTAAACCTGCACTAGATCAGAAGAAAGTTAAAAATATTCAATTTGTAAATTGGAATGATGACTTTGAATCTGAACTCGTGCTTAAAAAGGAATATCAAATTAATTACAGAGGAAAGCGCTTTTTATTGATGGATGAAAAATTTAACTATAAAAAACTCAGTCAAAATCATAGATTTGATTTTGTTTGGATCCACAACAGTCCGAAGCAACAACTTGCAACGTTAAGAGAAGAAATTGATTTTTCGACTTTAATTATTGATGCGAGCAACAAAGATTATTTAATTAAGAAATTTGGACAACAAGCAGATAGTTTAAAAGTAACTGCTTATATCCTCAAAAAGCAAAAAGCGGTAATACTGAACTTAAAATAAAACATGGAAACCTTAGCATTTTTACAGCGTTGAAAATCGCATTGCCGAAATTACCATCAACAGACCCGACAAAAGAAATGCCCTAAATCCAACACTAGTTGCACAACTAACGGCTGCATTTTTAAAAGCACAAAGTGATGCAAATGTAAAAGTGGTGGTTTTAAAAGCCAGCGGCGATGTTTTTAGTGCCGGTGCAGATTTAGCGTACATGCAACAGCTTCAGCACTTCTCTTACGATGAAAATGTACAAGATTCTGCCGCTTTAAAAAATCTTTTCGAAACCATTCGCACCTTACCTAAAGTAGTAATTGCGCAAGTTGAAGGGCATGCAATTGCAGGCGGATGTGGCTTGGCTACCATCTGCGATATTATTTATGCCGTACCAGAAGCTAAATTTGGCTACACCGAAGTAAAATTAGGTTTTGTGCCTGCTATTGTAAGTTGTTATTTGGTACAAAAAGTAGGCGAAACATTAGCTAAAAAACTATTGCTCAGCGGAGAACTATTCAGTGCAGATGAGGCACTTACATATAATCTCATCACTAACGTAACAAAAGCCAGCGAAATCAATCAAATTGTACGTGAATTTGCATTAAATTTGGCGAACAATGCCTCGGGCAATTCGCTTACATTAACTAAACAACTCATTAACCAAACCACCAACACTTGGCTCGATAGTTGTTTAGACAATGCGATAAAAGTAAATGCTAAAACCAGAGAAAGCACCGATTTCAAAAAAGGAATTGCTTCTTTCTTAGCAAAAGAAAAAATTAATTGGTAACTAAACTTTAAAAAATATGATGTTTAAATCAGTAAAAACGGGATTTTTAGCCACTATTTTAGTAGCTACAGCAGTAATGGCAAACGCCCAAAAGAAAATCTCTCAGGGTACAGTAACTTACGGTGTAGAGTACTCTTTACCAGCAGAACAAGCTTCCATGGCTTCGCAATTACCTAAAGAGCAAAAAGTAAAATTTAGTGGTAATGTAATGCGTATGGATATGCAACAAGGCCCAGCATCTATTGGTATTTTGCAAGATTTTGTACAAAAAACTGGCTTAATGCTAATTGATGTGCCAATTGCACAAATGCAGTATGCCGTTAAAATGAGTAAAGAAGAAATTGAGCAAGCCGAAGCTTCTGCCCCAAAATTAATCGACTTTAAAGCTACTGGCGAGAAACAAAAAGTAGGCGACTACAACGCAGAGAAGTATAGCTATAAAGACGATAAAGGTGGAACTTACGAATTATGGGCTACAAACGATATCGAACTGCCTAATGGATTTGCTGGTTCTCAGTTTAAAGATATCAAAGGTTCTTTAGTTAAGTACACTACTTTTCAAAACGGAATGAAAGTAACTTTAACTGTAAAAAGTATCTCAGAAGACAAAGTTGGACCATTTTCTTTAGAAGTACCTAGCGGTTACGAACTTAAAACCATGCAAGAAATTATGGCTATGCAAGGTGGCGGAGAGTAAGACCAAATTATTTCAACATTCACTAGCCCACGACCAAAATCGTGGGCTATTTTGCATGCTCTTTTTTAGTAATTTAGCGGCCCATGTTTAAAAGTCTTATTTTCTTTGTCAGGTACTTTCTGTTCTGGCTACTCTATTTCGCTGTAGATAGGTTCATCTTTATGTTTGTTTTTCATACCAAACTACGAAATATCCCACTTTCTGAAAAATTTGCAGCATACTATCATGCACTAAGATTAGACTTCTCAACTACCGCCTACCTGTCTGTTATTCCATTGTTAATTTACACCTTTTGGTACTTTACCGATAGAGAAAAAATAAACTTCAATTGGGTAAAAAAGTACAATGCGGTGTTTATTGTGTTGTTTAGCCTTATTTCGGTTATCAATTTCAATATCTATCGCGAGTGGGGAAGCAAAATCAACTCTCGTGCTATAGAATTTGCTATCCGCACACCTAATGAGTCGCTAGCCTCGGGTGCTTCATCTCCTATTTTGCAAACGCTGTTAGTGCTAATTGTTTTACTGGCAGTTGGTTTCTACCTTAATTTTGTGCTCGTTAAGCGTGATGTGCAATTTTATAAAACACCTTTATGGGCAAAGTTTTCGATTACCATACTAACACTAAGCTTAAATTTTCTGCTTATTCGTGGAGTTGGCAATGCGCCAAACTCTCAAAGTATGGCTTTTTTCTCCACACATCAAATCTTAAACCATGCTTCGCTAAACACAGAGTGGAACTTGGTATCGAGTATATTGGCCAATGGTAAAATCAAAAAAAACCGATATGTCTATCAATATCAAAAACTCGCTGATTTAGAAGTTAAAAATTTATATCACGTAGAAAAAGACACTACCATTTCTATTCTTAATACCTCGAAACCTAACGTTGTAATTTTCATTTTAGAAAGTTTTACAGCCGATTTAACCAAAACCCTAGGCAACGAAAATGGCATTACGCCTAATTTAGACAGTTTAGCTAAAAATGGGGTTTTATTTAGCCAAATTTATGCAACGGGCAACCGTACAGATAAAGGATTAATAGGATCGCTTACTGGTTTCCCTACCCTAGCTGTAGCCAACATTGTAAGTTGGCCAGAAAAAATGCAGAAAATTCCGGCAATCAGTCAAAAATTATATCAAAACGGATATCAAACTTCGTTTTATTATGGCGGCGAATCAAAGTTCGACAACTATAAAGCATTTATCTTAGGTCATCAATATAAAAAGCTAACAGATCGAAACAATTTCGAGAAGAAAGACATGAGTTCTAATTGGGGCGCTTATGATGGCTTGGTTTTTAACAGACAGTTAGCCGATGCCAACCAAACTCAGCAACCTTTTTTTTCAACCATTTTATCGTTAACCAACCACGAACCTTTTGAGTTGCCCGTAAATTACAAATTTGGCAGCGCTAGTAATGTACAGCGCTTTAAAAGCACTGCTTTTTACACCGACTCCTGCATTGGAAGCTATTTGAGCGAAGCAAAAAAACAGCCTTGGTATAAAAATACGTTATTTGTTTTTGTTGCCGACCATGGCCATACGCTACCTAAAAATAACCACGAAATTTACGAACCTCAACGGTATCACATTCCATTGATATTTTATGGAGATGTAATTAAGAATAATTTTAGAGGTAAAATATTTGACCACACAGGCAGCCAACAAGACCTCTCAGCCACTTTGCTTTCGCAACTCAATATCAACAGTAAAGATTTTAAATGGAGCAAAAACCTACTTAACCCATACAGCAAAAATTTTGCTTATTTTAGCTGGGACAATGGTTTTGGCTTTATAAATAATGGCCATGCCGTAACTTTTGATAATTTGGGGAAAAGCGTACTTTATAACAATAAGCCAAAAGACACTAAACAGACTAACCAAATTTTAAATACCGGAAAAGCGTACATCCAATCTGCTTATCAACATTTTATCGACCTTTAACCAACAGTAAAAATAAACCTTAACAACTTATACAAATGAAACCATCATGATTTTTCGAACCACACAACGGGATGAATAAATCTGGTGGCTTCATTACCTTTAAAAACAATTTATAAAGATGAAAATTACCAAATTATTTATTGCTTTTACCTTAGCCTCACTTTTAGGGATAAGCTTTGCAAAAGCACAAAGAGGCGGTATAAACTGGACCAAAGATGGTAGCAGTTATTACCAAAATACCGGCGGAGAAATAATAACCATTACGCTGCCAAAAAACGAAAGAAAAACCATTGTAAGCAGTGCATTGTTAACGCCACAAAATGCAACAAGCCCGCTTAGAGTAAGAAGTTTTCAATTAACTGATGATGGAAGCAAAGCATTGATTTACACCAACACCAAAAGAGTTTGGCGTCAAGATAGCCGAGGCGATTATTGGGTTGCTGATATTGCCAACAATACGCTAAAGCAAATTGGAAAAGGCAAACCTGTATCGTCTTTAATGTTTGCTAAGTTTTCTCCAGATGGCTCTAAAGTGGCTTATGTTAGTGAGCACAATGTGTATGTAGAAGATTTAGCCAGCGGTAATATCAAAGCGCTTACTACCGATGGAACAAGCAGAATGATTAACGGAACTTTTGATTGGGTTTACGAAGAAGAATTTGGTTGTTTAGATGGTTTTAGATGGGCTCCAGATAGCAAATCGATAGCTTATTGGCAAATTGATGCTACCAAAATCAGAAATTTTTTGATGATCAACAACACTGACTCGATCTACTCGTTTAATGTTCCTGTAGAATATCCAAAAGTTGGTCAAGATCCATCCTCTTGTAAAATTGGTGTGGTAGATATCGCTACTGCTAAAACCAATTGGTTGGCTGTTCCGAGTAGTGCTGTTCAAAACTACATCCCTCGTATGGATTGGATACCAAACACTAACGAAATTATCTTGCAACAATTAAACCGTGAGCAAAACCAAAGCAAATTATTTGTAGCTAATGCCACCAGCGGTGCCGTTAACGAAATTTATAAAGAAACCAATACATCGTGGATAGATGCCCAAGATCAATTCATTTGGTTAAACGGAAACAAAGAATTTATCTATCAAACTGAAAAAGATGGCTACAACCACTTTTATCGCATAAGCAAAGATGGTAAAAAGGAAACTTTAATTACCAAAGGCAATTACGATGTGATTGATTTAAGCTTGGTTGACGAGAAAAACAATACCATCTATTTTATGGCTTCGCCTAACAATGCTACCCAAAAATATCTTTACAAAACAAAATTAGACGGCAAAGGCAAATTAGAAATGGTTACGCCATCTGTTTTACCTGGTACACATAGTTATTCTATTTCTCCGAACGGGCTTTTTGCTCGCCATAGCTATAATAGTTCTACCGTTGCACCAGTTACCGAATGGATGAACTTTGCCACCAACAATCCATTAAGTATGGAAGGCAGCATTACGAGCCAGTTAGGCAAACAGCAAGCCATTAAAAACAAAGTAGAATTTTTTAAGGTAACTACCGAAGATGGCGTTGAAATGGACGGTTGGATGAAAAAACCAGACAATTTTGATGCGACAAAGAAATATCCGGTAGTATTTTATGTGTACGGCGAGCCCGCTACACAAACTGCAGCTGATGTTTGGGGTGCTGGAAGAAATGGCCTATACGCTGGCGACATGGCTAAAGATGGCTACATCTACATTTCTATGGATAACCGTGGGGCGCCAGTGCCAAAAGGTACTGCTTGGAGAAAAGCAATTTACAAGAATATTGGTGTAATCAATATCCGCGACCAAGCCATGGCTACCAAAAAATTATTGGCAACTTATCCGTTTATGGATAAAGATCGTGTAGCTGTACATGGTTGGAGCGGTGGAGGTTCATCAACCTTAAATTTATTGTTCCAATATCCAGAAATCTACAAAACAGGCATTGCGGTAGCAGCCGTAGCCAATCAGTTAACTTACGACAACATTTATCAAGAGCGTTACATGGGTACGCCTTTTCCTACCACAGATGCTTATGTAAAAGGTTCGCCAATTACTCATGCAAAAAACCTAAAAGGAAACTTGTTATACATACATGGCACTGGCGATGATAACGTACATTATCAAAATGCAGAAATGTTGATTAACGAATTAGTGAAACATAAAAAAGTTTTCCAATTAATGAGCTATCCAAACCGCACACACAGTATTGGCGAAGGCGAAGGAACTAGAGAACACTTAGCTTTAATTTTTACTAAATTTTTAAAAGAAAACTGTCCTCCAGGAGGAAGATAAAATTAGCCATCTATTAATTTCACAAAGGCGGAGCAATTACAAGTTCCGCCTTTGTGTTTTCAACATTTTTGTGAGTTCTCAACATTTTTTAAATTGTTGCAACATTTTCAATTTGTCGTCGTCTAATTCACAATCGGATATTTAATATTCGACCTTAATTAATTAACTTGCTAAAAATTAACGGGAAGAAATAAAAGCATTCCAACCCACTCCAATCAACTCAGTAAACACTAACTAACTTAAAAATGAAGAAACATTTATGGTTAATTCCTGCTGCTGCACTATTTGCTTTAAGTGCTAACGCTCAGGAAACAAAAAAAGCAGACAAACCTGCCGACACCACAAAAAAGGTTGCACCAACAACGCCACCAACCCCGCCAAAACCAACCGTTGCTGATAAAACCAAATCGAGCAAAAAAATTGATGGCTTATTTACGCTTTACAAAGATACGGTTACAGGCAGCTTACAGTTGTATATCAAAAAAGATCAATTAGGTAAAGATTACATTTACCAAAGTTTTTCTATGGGTGGCCCAACTAGATTGTTCCTTAACCAAAACATGATCAGAAACACCAAATTGTTTCAAATTAAACAAGTTGATGATAAGGTTGAGTTCTTAGAAAAAAACACTGCTTTTTATTACGACCCAGCTAATCCGGTAAGTAAAGCAGCCAACGTAGACGTTTCTGATGCGGTTTTCTTTGCAGATAAATTTAGTGCTAAAGACGATAATGGCTATTTAATATCTGTAGATGGCTTGTTTTTAAGCGATAAACTTGATCCGGTAAAACCTACCACGCCTCCAGGATTGCCTCCAGGTGCAATGTTTAACTTAGGTAGCTTAAATACGGCTAAATCAAAATATCAAACGGTAAAATCTTTTAATGGTAATACCGATGTAGTAGTTGATTTAGCTTACGACAACCCTAACCCATTAAACGGCGGTGGTAAAGACATTACCGATGCTAGGTATGTTCGTGTTAAAATGCAACACTCTTTCTTGGAAGTTCCTCAAAACGATTTCAGACCTCGTAGAGACGACCCCAGAGTAGGTTATTTCGGAGCTGAAGTAGATAATTTAACGTCTGTAGATGCTACACCTTATAAAGATTTCATTAGCCGTTGGAACTTGAAAAAGAAAAACCCGAACGCCAAATTAAGTGAGCCAGTAGAACCAATTGTTTTCTGGATTGAGAACACTACACCTGTAGAATATCGTTCTATTATTAAAGAAGCGGGCGAAAAATGGAATGAGGCTTTTGAAAAAGCTGGTTTCAAAAACGCAGTAGTGATGAAGCAAATGCCAGATGATGCTACTTGGGATCCATCAGACATTGCTTATAATGTAATCCGCTGGGTATCTTCGGCCTACCCTTCTTACGGCGCCATTGGTCCAAGCTTCTACAACCCGTTAACAGGACAAATTTTAGGTGCAGATATTACTGTAGAATGGAAATCGGGTGCTGGTACTGCTGTACAAGACCAATTATACAATGGTGGGCCATCAATGGCGATGAACTTACCTTGGGAAAATCCTATTGAAGCTGTAGCTGCAACACAACAAGGCGCACACAACCACGGCGATAAAAACCACATGGCTTTTTGTTCATTAGCTCATGAGTTAAGCATGCAATATCAAACTGGTTTAGCAGCTATTGAAGTTTTAGATGCTGATGTTTCTGAAGCAGCGAGAGCAGCAACCGTTAAAGAAATGCACAAACAGTTCTTGTACTATCTAATTATGCATGAAATGGGCCATACTTTAGGCTTAAATCACAACATGAAAGCTAGTCAGATGTTAAGCCCAGCTCAAATGAACGATAAGAGCTTAACCCGTAAAATTGGTTTGCAAGGTTCGGTAATGGATTACCCGGCAATCAACGTAAGCAGCGATCGTAGCAAACAAGGCGATTACTATACAACCAAAGCTGGACCTTATGATTTATGGGCAATTGAATACGGCTACACTCCTTTCAGCGAGAAAGAAGAAGAAGCCGGCTTAAATAAAATCTTGAGCAGAAGTACCGATCCGCAATTGGCTTTTGGTAACGATGCTGATGATATGCGTAGCCCAGGTGGCGGTATAGACCCAAGAGTTAATGTGAACGACCACACTAACGATATGGTAACTTATGGCGAAGATCGTTTTAAATTGATCAACAGCATGATCCCTAAATTGAAAGAGAGATTTGCTAAACCTAACCAAAGCTACCAAGATTTACGTAGCAAATATTACCAACTTAATGGCCAACGTGCTAGCATGGCAGCAGCTTTAAGTCGTTACATTGGTGGGGTTTATGTAGATCGTAGCTTTGTAGGGCAACAAACTACCACAGCTCCATTTACACCAGTACCAGCTGAATATCAAAAGAAAGCTTTGGCCTTGCTAAGCACTTACGTTTTTGCACCTAATGCATTCGATGCCGACAAAGCCTTATTCCCTTACCTACAAATACAACGTAGAGGTTTTGGTTTCTTTGGCAGTACAGAAGATGTGAAGCCGCAAAGCACTTTCCTTTCTTTACAGTTAGGAACTTTAGCACAGTTGTTGCACCCAACTACATTGAGCAGAATTAACAACAGTGGCTTATACGGCAATACTTATTCTGTAGCCAGCGTGATGAACGATTTAACTGACGATATCTTTGCTGCTGATTTAAAAAGCAACGTAAACCTGTTCCGTCAAAACTTACAGACAGAATATGTTAAAGCTGCTGCGGCTATTGTTGCCGCTCCAGGTGGTTACGATAATGCAAGTAAAGCTGCCGCTTTGGCTACTTTAGTGAAAATTAAAGGTCAGTTAGCTACGGCTTCAAGCTCAGATGAGCAAACCAAAGCACACAGAACTGCATTAACTTTCTTAATAGACAAGGCTACTGCGGTAAGCAAATAAAAAAGTTTAGCTTTAAACAGAAACTCCCCGTAGGTAAATTCTTACGGGGAGTTTTTTTGCTTTTTAAAATTATCTGAAAATATCATCTATCTCTCTTGTTACTCCGCAACATCAAACCAAAATCTTGTTTCAATGCCATGGCGTTAACAATCATCACTAAACGTTTGGTTCGGGTAACTTCTGTTTTTGCTGTATTTAACCAATTGATAAAATAATTTTGGTGTGATTTGGTATACGATAAAAATTGCTCCAACACCCCATCTTCTTGAGCCAAGCAAATTTCCAGATCTTCGGGCATTTCTACTTTATAATCTATATCGTGCTCCAAAGAAAGTGAAACTGGCTGGCCCGCTTCTTTTTTTAGTTGCTTACGCATTTTTCCATCTAAAGGCAAGATAAAATCTCCATCGCCCATTGGCAATAAACTTTTTCCGCTAATTTGTAGATTATCTATTTGTCCACGAACACGAAACGATCTATTGTCACCAGATTTAATTTGCTGCGCAACAGTTTCTGGAATAAAAATATAGCTCCAGCCGGTTTTTTCGCCATTACTCTCGAATTTTTCTATTTCAGCATTGAACTGTACCATGGTTTAAAGATAAAAGAATAACCACAAAAAAGCTCAACTCTTTAAACCAAAAAAAGATGTCATGAAATGCAAGCTTTAGATTGCTTACAGTCATGACATCCTTTTTAAAATACCTAAGAACCTGAGTTCGGTTATTATTTGTTTATTTTACAGCATTATTTAAACTTATTGAGTTCGCCGACCCTGAAATAAATTCAGGGTGACGGAAAATTGGCGGTTCGTCATGCTGACCTGTAGCGAAGCGGAAAGCTACGCAGTAAATTTAGTTCAGCATCAGTTTTAAAAGTTAATTATCAATGGGTTAATAATCGAACTCAGGTTAAGACTTATTTCTTCACGACTTTGATCGTTTCTTGATGAAGTTCTCCACGAAGTCTAAGTACATAGGTTCCTGCAGCAACATTATTTAAGGAAATTCGAGCTGATGATTCTGTAGTACCAATAGCTTTACTAAACAATAACTTACCACTCATATCAAATACCCACAAGCTGTTAAAATTTTTGCCCTTAAAGTTAATGTCTACCCAATCGCTTGTAGGATTAGGATAAAAGGTAACCCGCTGATCCGTTAAATTAAAACTAACATTTCTTACACCTAAGTTATTGATTTTTCCATCATCATCTAATTGTTGTAACTCGTAATAATTGTTTCCATTTAATGGCATTCTATCTATATAACTATAGTTGTAATTAGCGCCTTGGCGCTGAACTGCAGGAGGTATTTCCGCAATTTTTACGCTTTTACCATCATCGCCACTACGATAAATTACAAAACCACGGTTGCGCTGCTCTGATGCCGTAGACCATTCCAATTTTGCAGAATTGCCTGTAGCACTAGCTTTAAATTCCACCAAAGTTACTGGCAAAGTGTAATTGCAGTTTTCGTTATAATTTGCACTATTGTCTTTTTGCCAATTGGTATTCTCAATAGCTGCAGATACATCATCTACCTGTATACAGCTTAAATTAGGATTGACGGTAGCATTTAATTCCGCTAATTCATAATTGTTTTCGTTTTTTAGATCAAGCACCAGAAGGGAATTATGCTCACAATACAAAGCATTTAACATGCTGTTTTTAGTTAAATCCAACTTCAAAATTTGGTTAAAACTACAATTTAGCCACATCAAACGCGTGTTAGCCACCAAATCCAAAGCAGTTAAAAGGTTATCATGACAATCAAGCGTTAGCAATGCATTATTATTACTAAGATCTAAAACAGCGAGTTCATTTCCGTAGCACTTTAATATGGTCAAATTTTGATTTTGCGTGAGGTTAATGCTAGTTAGCTCATTATTATTACAACTAACGACACCTAAATTGGTGTTACTGCTCAAATCTAAAGAAGTAAGCTTATTATCATTACAATCTAAACTAGAAAGCGCTGGGTTATTACTCAAATCCAATGAAGTAATCAAATTTTCTCCACAGCTAAGGCCAACCAAAGCAGGGTTACCGCTCACATCCAAATTGGTAAGCTGGTTGTCGTTTACACCAAGAGAAATCAGCGCCGGACTTTGAGAAACATCTATGTCGGTAAGCTTATTAGCCGAACAATACACAAATATTAACTCAGTATTTTGGCTTAAATCAAGTGTAGTGAGTTGATTTTCTTCACAGTCTAAATTAGCTAGTTTTGTATTTTTAGTCAAATCAAGGCTAGTGAGATTGTTCTTTTTACAATTAAGTCCTTTCAGGTTAATAAACGCTTCTATGCCGGTAAGATCATTAATGCCTAGGTCGTACATATCAAAGTTACGGTCAAATGCTTCTGCCTCTGCAAATTGTATTTCGGCATCGCCGTTGGTATTGATATCGGCTCTTGCTAAAAGATAGGCTTTAAAATTAGCATCAGGGATGTAGACAACAGGCTCGTTACAATTGGTTTTGTAATTTGCTGAAGCGTCTTTTTTCCAACCTCCATTGGTAGTATAAGTATTTGCCTGATCTACATCATCTACCTCAATGCAAAATAACTTCGGGTTTTGGTTAGCGATAACGAGATAGAGTATGTCATTTTTACCATTTTTGAGGTTAAGACTAGAAAGTTTTGCGCTGTTTTCGCAAAACAGTTGTGTTAATGCAATATTATTGCTAATATCCAAGCTAGAAATGGGGTTTTTACCGCAGATGAGCCGCATAAGTGCTGTGTTTTTACTTACATCCAAGTCCGTAAGCAAGTTGTCATCACATAGCAAGGCATTGAGTACTGTATTATTTTTAAGATCTAAACTTGTAATCTTATTGCTGTTGCAATACATCATCTCCAACGCAATGTTCTGAGTGACGTCTAAGCTTTTAAGTTGATTATTTTCGCAAAACAAAAACTTTAGTGCTGTATTCTTGGTCACATTTAGTTCGGTAAGCTGGTTGTTGTTAGCCAATAAAGCTGTGATGTTTACGAAAGCTTCGATACCTGTAAGGTCTGTTATATTTCTATGATTACAGTTAATTGTACCCGTAAAAGCCTCAGCTTCTTCTACTTGAATTTCCGTATCTCCGTCTGTATTAATTGTAGCATTACCAAGCAAATAAGCCTTAAAGTTAGCATCTGGAATGTTAACTACCGGGCGGCAGTCGGTGTTGTAAGTTGCAGTTGCATCTTTTGTCCATCTGCTAAACATATCAATAGTTTGAGCATTTGAATATGCTACATCATCCACCTGTATACAGGTCAGCTTTGGGTTTTCATGAGCTAGCATTCTACTAAAAGCGGTATTGTTTCCATTTTTGATATTCAGATTTTCAAGTTCAGAATTGGAGTAGCATTCTAAAGCAAGCAAATTTGGGAATTGGCTTACATCAAGCGTTTTAATCTTTGTAGCTGAACATCTTAAATTTGTTAATTGTTTGCAATTATCCATGTCTATAACTTGGATCGGATTTGATGAAAAATTAAAACCTGTCAATAAAGCATTTTGACTCACATCTAAGGTAGCAAGCTGGTTATTATAACAACTCAACGAGGTAAGTGCTATGTTTTTAGTAATATCTAGAGAGGTTAGCCGATTATTTATACAACCAATAGACGTAAGAGCAGTGTTCTTGCTCAAATCTAAAGCAGTCAGTTGGTTGTTGTCGCAACCCAATGCAGCAATTGCCGTATTTTTGCTAACGTCTAGTGAGGTTAAGTTATTGTTGCTGCAAAGTAACCTAGTAATATTTACAAAAGCTTCGATACCTGCAAGACTGGTAATGTTTTTTCTAATGACATTGATAGTTCCCGTAAACGCTTCAGCTTCTGAAACCTGTATCTTCCCATCATCATCTGCATCAATCTTTGGATTATGAGCCAGTAAAGCGGCCTTAAAATTAGGGTCTGGAATGTTAACCACCGGACGGCAATCGGTATTGTAAGTTGCGGTTACATCTTTTGCCCAACTTGACATATCCGATTGAGCATTGGAATATGCTACATCATCTACCTGTATACAGGTTAGTTTCGGATTGTCGTAAGCCAGCATTCTAATAAAAGATGTATTATTTCCGTTTTTGATATTTAGCTTTTCGAGTTCTAAATTGGTGTTACAACTTAAAACTACCAAATTTGGGCATTGGCTCACATCCAGCGTTTTAATTTTGGTTCCAAAACATTGGAGACTTGTTAATTTCGTACAATTACTTACATCCAAAACTTCGAGTGAGGTAGAACTACAAGCCAAGCCCTCCAATAAAATGTTTTTATTTATATCTAAGGCCCTAATCCCTATGTTACTAGAACAGAGCAATGAGGTAAGAGCCGTATTTTGACTTACATCCAAGGTGCTCAACTGGTTACGAGTACAATTCAGCGCCTTCAAAGCGGTATTCTTACTTATATCCAAAGCGGACAGTTGATTGTTGTCGCAAATGAGATTTATAATTGCGGTATTTTTACTGATATCTATTGAGGTAAGTTTATTGCGGTTACAGAACAATTCGGTAACATTTACAAAAGCTTCGATACCAGTAAGGTCTGCAATATTTTTGTCGAATATACTGATACGCCCGTTAACTGCTTCTGCCTCCGAAACTTGGATTTGCCCGTCATTATTAAGGTCAATCTTCGGCGAATGGGCTAGTAAGGCGGCTTTGAAGTTGGCATCAGGAATATTAACAACTTGTGCCTGGAGTTGGTTTACACCAAGCAAACTTAAGAAAAGCAGTAAAAGTTTCTGTCTCATAAACGATAACATTTGTTTATGACAAAACTACCTTGTTTTATAAGTTAGATATGGTCAAAAAGCACTCATATATGCTCATGAACTATAGACATGGAGTGATAATTGAAGAATAGCATGTAACCTTTGCTTAAAGCTGCTAAAACTTGGCATTGATAATGATTGGTTGAATAAAAACCTAGCGACTGCCTTTAGCTAAAAGGGATTAACTTTTTAATGATTTTACCTCTGCTGGCAAAATCTTATATGTTTTTTTAAAAATGCGACTAAAATTAGCCGAGCTACCAAAACTTAATTCTTGCGCTACCTGTTTTACTTGAGTTCCATTTTGCAGTTGTACAAAGGCATACCGCATTTGTATATCTCTAAAATAATCGAAAGCAGAGTGGCCCATCTGTCTTAAAAACTGCCTGCGCATAGTAGATACAGTCATATTGCCAATATCGGCCAAATTTTCTAAGCCCGGAAAGCCTTGCTTAAAATATTTATCGAGATGCGCTTTTATTTTCTCAATGCCATCAAATTCATCGGCCACTGGTGGCTGGTTTAACACCGAATCAGGATCTGCTACAATACTGAAAAAATCTGAAATTAAAGTTAAAGATAGCTTTCTAACTACTAGCGGATACACTGGCGAACGTTGAGATTTGGTAAGTAACTGATCCAGTTCGTCAAATGTGTCTTTATAGAAATTATCGCTGAAATAAGCCATCCCTTCCATTTCCTTTCGTATCACTTTCATAAAGGTTGCCTCCTGATCTACCGCAGAGAAATCTATTCCTTTATCCAACCATTCTTTGGTAAAACAAAATATAAATGCCCTCACACCCGCTCCTTTTTCAAACAAAGTTTCGTAATCAAACTCATTATTATAGAAGCTACAAATACGGGGCAAAGACATCGTCCTAGATTGCATCGGATCATTATCTTTCATCGGAACTTTGTTCACATCGCCCTTAATCAATTGATACGACAAGCAATAATATTCAACATCTCTATCCCCAAATAAAGCGATCTTGGTATCGCTCACCGCCGTCATATCCACCACAAACAAATAACAACCTTCTTCTACTTTTTCATATTGAAACGTGGTTTGAAGATTTTCGCTATTGGCAATAAGCTGGTGTTTATTTTCATGGTGTACAACAGCAGGAATAGTTACTGCTTTCGCAATAAATTTTTCTGGGTAAGTCATTTGCCAGGTAGAAAGTTGGTCTGTCATATTCGAAGTTTAGGCTTTAGACACTAAACAAATATATTATAATTCACCTTCTACTCCTAATCCGAATAAAGCAAAATCATACTTTACTGGGTCGGTGTCGTCAAATTTTTTAAGGTTTTCAGTCAATTCTAAGGCTGTTAACCAATCTGTTTGCTTGCGTTCAATTAAACCAAAATGTCTAGCCACTCTATCTACGTGCACATCACAAGGACAAATTAAATCTGCTGGGCGAATGGTGTTCCAAATACCGAAATCAACGCCGTAATCGTCTTTTCGAACCATCCAACGTAAAAACATATTTAACCGTTTGCAAGTAGATTTTTGTAAGGGCGACGAAACATGCTTAATCGTTCGTCTAGGGAAATCTGGTAGACTAAAAAAGTACGCACGAAAATGATTTAGGGCTTTTTCGATAGTAAAATTATTAAGTGTTAAATCTGAGGTGTAACAAGTGGACGAGGTAAGTTCGTAACCCGCATTAATTTCTTCTACACTTAAGTAATCTGACCTGTAAATTAAAGCTGGAGGTATAAATGCCGTTTCTAAAGAATTAGACTGCTGATAATGCTGCTGAAAGAATGCTACAAAATAAAGTAAATCGGTGTCGTTAAAAGTTCGATGTTTAAATCCAAGCAATCCTTTCAAATCATGGTCAGAATGGTGCAGCATAAACTGATAAGGTTGGTTATCCATCCTCGCCAGTAACTCGTTGCATTTATTGATGATTGTTTTACGTTGTCCCCAAGCTAAAATTGCCGCAAAAAAAGCGGCAATTTCAATATCTTGTTTTAAACTGTACTGATGCGGAATACTTATCGGATCATTTGTAATGAAATTGGGCTGATTGTATTGCGCCACCTTTGAATCGAGAAAATCTTTAATATTATTAATTTTCATCATCGAATTAGCTGATTAGCACATTAGCTAATTTGATAACGCTTGTTCCAAATCCGCTAGTAAATCGTCAATATCCTCTACTCCCACGCTAAAACGCAGTAAGTTATCGGTTACGCCAACTTTCTCACGTTCTTCTTTTGGAATGGAGCCATGTGTCATACTTACCGGATGATTTACTAAACTCTCTACACCTCCTAAAGATTCTGCCAGAGAGAACACTTTAAAGCGAGAAGCAATACGGAACGTTTCTTGCAAATCTGCATCTTTTAAAGTTACGGATACCATACCACCAAAACCACGCATTTGTTTCTTTGCAATATCATGATTAGGATGATCTTCAAAACCTGGCCAGTAAATTTTATCAATTTTCGAGTGATTTCTTAAGAAATGAGCTACTTTTTCTCCGTTTTCACAATGCGCTTTCATACGTAAATGCAAAGTTTTAATTCCTCTCAATACCAAGAAAGCATCTTGCGGACCTGGAGTTGCACCGCAAGCGTTGTACACGAAGAACAAATCTTTGTATAACTTTTCATCGTTGGTTAATAAAGCGCCCATTACTACATCAGAGTGACCGCCAATGTATTTAGTAACCGAATGCATTACTACATCAGCACCTAAATCAATTGGGTTTTGTAAATATGGAGATGCAAAAGTATTATCAACTGTTAAAAGAATATTGTTGGCTTTTGTAATGTTAGCCACACCCTCAATATCAATGATACGCATGGTTGGATTAGTTGGTGTTTCTATCCAAACCAATTTAGTTTTTTCATTGATATATGGCGTAATATTCTCTGGATTTGATAAATCCAAGAAATGGAATTTGATACCATAATTTTGATAAATCTTGGTAAAAATGCGGTAAGAACCACCATATAAATCGTTACCTGTGATTACCTCATCGCCAGGCTTTAACAATCTAAGCAAACAATCAGTTGCACCCATTCCACTGCTAAAAGCCAAACCGTACTTGCAGTTTTCTAACGCTGCTAAGCAATCTTCTAAAGCTTTACGAGTTGGGTTGGTACCCCTAGAATATTCGTAACCCTTGTGGTCGCCTGGAGAAGCTTGCCAATAAGTTGAAGTTTGATAGATTGGGGTCATGATGGCACCAGTTGTTGGATCTGGCTCTTGACCTGCGTGTATAGCTTTAGTTGCAAATTTCATTTCAATATTGTTATGAAAACCACATAGAAACATAGGTTTATTATAAGTATGAGATATTTTTAGAACATCTTATGTGCCTATGTGATAATTTTAAATTATAAATTATTATTCTGTTGTACTTCCGATTTAAACAAATAGCCTAATCTTTTTCCTGTTGGATAACCACTTGCCGCCAAGGTTGTTTGTTTCTGATGCAAGCTGATATCCTTAACCGAAGCATAAGGCGGCAGTTGCAAATCAGTGTCTATGCAGTCTAGTATTGCCAATTCAAAAATGTGCGTCAATACTTCTTCGTTAATTTCTTGCTCGCTAAAAGCTTCATACAAAAACCCTAACTGGCCATCGCCTTCTACAATAAAACGTTTTTCTTTGTTGATTAATATGCGAGCAACTAAAGATCCTTCATCTGCCAACCGATTATACTTGATAGAATCTGCCAAAAAATTGTGGATATAAATTACTCCACAATAGCTTAAATTAGGATTGGATCTGACGTAGCTAGACGAATAAACCCGATGCCCTTGTTCGAAATTAAAAACATTACTATGCATGGATAACAGCAACATATCGCCAGAGAACTTAAGTTCTGCTTCAAACTGATGCGTATCTTTGTAAGCCACCTCAACCGATGGATCTTTTTGCGTGTAATCTTGGTGCAAACGAGAGGCAAGTTTAGACAATGCCTTATTCGCTACAGCAAAAACATCAACCGTATTTCTGTAAATCTCTTGTTTTATCGAAGCTTTGCTTTCCAACTTACTCAAAATGAGTTGATAGTTGCTTAATTCTTCTTTCATGTTTTTAAATATGAGACATGAGATAGTAGATGTGAGTTCTGGTAATACCTAAATGGTCTCAAATCTCACATCTCAATACTCAAATCTATCATTTAATAAGCCCTTGCAAATAACACTCTTTGTTTAGATGGTTTTCCAGTTAAGATACAAACACCATCTTCTAATTTGTTATCTAAAGGAATACATCTAATTGTTGCTTTTGTTTCCTCTTTGATACGTTTTTCTGTTTCGGCAGTACCATCCCAGTGTGCAGCAATAAAACCTGTTTTGGTTTCGAGCAAATCTTTAAATTCTTCGTAAGAATTAGCTTCTGTGATATGCTCATCTCTAAATTTCAAAGCTTTATCATAGATGTTTTGTTGGATTTGGGCCAACATTTGGAAAATGTATTCTGCCAAACCTTCTTGAGGAACCGTAAATTTCTCTTTAGTATCTCTACGAGCCAACTCTACTGTACCGTTTTCCATATCTCTAGCGCCAATAGCTAAACGAATAGGCACCCCTTTTAACTCATATTCTGCAAACTTAAATCCTGGACGCTGGCTATCTCTATCATCGTATTTTACAGAGATACCAAAACCTTTCAACCTTGGAATCAATTCATCTACAAAAGAAGAGATTTTTTGCAATTCTTCATCGCCTTTATGTATTGGCACAATGACCACTTGAATTGGTGCTAATTTTGGAGGAAGTACCAAGCCACTATCATCGCTATGCGACATAATTAACGCACCCATTAAACGGGTAGATACACCCCAAGAACTTGCCCAAACGTGCTCTTGCTTACCTTCTTTACTGGTAAATTTAACATCGAAAGCTTTAGCAAAATTTTGCCCCAAAAAGTGAGAAGTTCCTGCTTGTAAAGCCTTGCCATCTTGCATTAAAGCTTCGATACAATAAGTATCTAAAGCACCAGCAAAACGCTCTGTTTCAGTCTTTTTTCCCTTCACTACAGGCACGCCCATCCAATTTTCTGCGAAATCTGCATAAACATCCAGCATTTTTTCAGTTTCTTCAATTGCTTCTTCGGCAGTAGCGTGTGCGGTATGACCTTCTTGCCACAAAAACTCGGTAGTACGTAAAAACAAACGAGTTCTCATTTCCCAACGTACCACATTTGCCCATTGGTTAATTAACAAAGGTAGATCTCGGTAAGATTGGATCCATCCTTTGTAGGTATTCCAAATGATAGTTTCTGACGTTGGACGAACAATCAGTTCTTCTTCTAATTTTGCTTCTTCATCAACGATGATGTTACCATTTCCGTCATTTTTTAAACGATAATGTGTAACCACAGCACATTCCGTTGCAAAGCCATCTACGTGAGCAGCTTCTTTAGAAAAATAAGACTTAGGAATAAACAAAGGGAAGTACGCATTGCTATGACCTGTTTCTTTAAATTTATGGTCTAAAACCGCCTGCATTTTTTCCCAGATAGAGTATCCGTACGGCTTAATTACCATACAACCTTTTACTGACGAATGCTCTGCCAAATCGGCTTTTATAACAATTTCGTTATACCATTGCGAATAATCTTCACTTTTACTCGTAATACCTTTGCTCATAACTTATTTGGAACGTTTTTTGTGTTAAATTTCTTGTATTGATGGCTACAAAGCTATAAATTTATAGTCACAATTTAATTAGCACACCAATTAAAACCTAAATACAATGAGAGTCAATCATTTTTTAACCAGTACACTTGTGGCAGCCGCCTTGTTGGTTGCTTCATGCTCTACACAAAAAATGGCGCAAAACAACAGTGCCGATGATGTGTACAATACTACTGCACAGGCTAGGGTTTACAAATATGCACCTCCGGCTCAAACAGCGCAGATAGATACCAGTCGCTACGATGCTAACTACAGACCTAGCGACCAAGAATACGATATGGACTATGCTTCTAGGATAGATAGATTTTACTATGGCAGTCCGAACAGAGTTTATTTTGATGATTATTACAACTTTTACGGCTATAATTCTTGGTACAACCCATACGATTGGTCTTTGGGCTTCAACTATGGATGGGGATTTAACCGCTGGATGAACCCATTTTCTTCTTGGGCATTTTATGGTAGTCCTTATTATTGGAACACTTGGGGACCTTACTCTTACTGGGGCGGTGGCTTCGGTTGGGGAGGCGGCTTTGGCGGTGGCCTTGGTTGGGGCTGGGGCGGCGGCTGGGGTGGCAATAATGTCATCGTGAGAAACGATAATTTCAGAGCTAGGCCAAACCGCGGTGCTGAAAATGGCATTGGTGTTAGACCTAATGGATCTATCATCGATAGAGGCGCTAGAACTGGCGGAAATGTAGGAACGATTGGAAGAACTGGTTCTACTAGGCCGGGAGCATATAACCCTGCAACAACAACTGATGGAAGCGGCAGAAGCGGATCAGTTGTTAGAGACTCAAGACCAAGCAGATCTGGCTCATCTAACAATGACTCTAGACCAACGCGTACAACTGAAAGTAGGCCAACTTATTCTCCACCGCCTAGTTCTTCCAATGGTAGTAGCGGTAGAACTGGTGGCGGCAGTGGGAGCTCTGGTGGCGGAGGTGGAAGCAGACCAACACGCGGAGGCGGTAGATAACATATTTTAAATTAGCGGCAAACACAATGAAAAAAATTACAACATTGCTTACGGTTGCTATGGTAGCAGCCGTAGGCACCACATATGCTCAATACGGTACCGATGGACTCAGATTTTCTCAAAGCAATTATGGAAGTACTGCTCGTTTTAAAGGAATGGGCAATGCTCAAGTTGGTGTAGGTGGAGACATGAGTTCATTGGGGGGAAATCCTGCCGGATTAGGTTTATTTACACGTTCAGAATTTGCATTCACTCCTGAGTTTAACTCAGCAAGTGTCAACGGAAGTTATTTAGGCACTAATACTAAATCTAATAAAAATGGCTTAAATATTAATCAATTGGGAGCTGTTTTTTATAGCCCGAGCACCCGAATGAAAGGTCAAGACACACAAAAAGGTATAGTCAGCTCTGTTTTCGGTTTAGGATATACCCGTAATAATGATTATGTCTTGGAAAGTAATTTTGGAGGAGTTAACAGCGCAAATTCAATTAGAAATTATTTTGCAGAACTAGCCAACCGATATAAAGATCCATCTGATAACTCGATTGCAACTAATTCTTTAGAGGGAATGGCGTACGATAGCTATCTAATCAACTTTAACGCACCTGGTAGTACAAACCTATATACAGCAAATAGTATTGGCAACCCTTTTACAGCAAATACGCAGTCTAAGAATGAAATCCGCTCTGGATCTGTTTCTGAATTCAATTTTGCTGGGGCTTTAAACATTTCTAATCAAGTATACATAGGAGCCAATATCGGGCTAGTAAGCTTACGTTATACTAACGATGCTCAATTTACAGAAAGCGGAAGCTTAAACCCTTATGATCAAGTTGACGGATTTACTGGTGTTGAAAATTATAGCCTTTCTTATATACAAAATCAGGAAACAAGAGGTTCTGGTGTGAATGGTAGAATTGGGGTCATTTTCCGCCCTGTAAGTGCATTTAGAATTGGCGCTACCCTACAAACTCCAACTTGGTTTACAATTGATGACACTTATTCAGAAGTATTAAATAATAAGTTGTCAAATGATGTATTTACTAACCAAGCTATGGTTTACGAATTCACTTATAACTTACGTACACCCTTGAAGGGGTCTTTAGGTGCAAGTTATGTGGTGGGAGGACAAGGTATTATCTCTGCTGATGTTGATTTCGTTGACTATTCAAGTATAAGATTTTCGACAAATGGATCAAATGGTGGAACAGATGCTATAAATAATAGCAATGCCTCTGTTAGAAATAATTATAAAAGCGCTATAAACTACAGATTAGGTGGCGAATATAAAATTGAAAACTTAAGCTTAAGAGCTGGATATGGTTTAAATGGTAGTCCGTATAAAAATGATAGTGACAAGCTATTTGATACTAAGATGTATAGTGGTGGTTTAGGATATAGGGTAAATAACTATTATTTTGATGTTGCTTACCAAAGAGTAGAAACCAGTGGAACTAATTTACCATATACTTTGAATAACGGATCTGAACCAATGGCGAATTCAAAGTTCACTAATAATAATTTCTTTTTAACTTTTGGAATAAGGTTTTAGTAAATTATAGCCTAACAAAAAATCCCACGATTTACTCGTGGGATTTTTTGTTTAAAGATATACATTGCTATATTATTCCGTATAAACAACCACCCTGCTCTCCCATTCTATCCACTTTCTTTTCTACTTCAGGATCTTTGATCAATTCTGGTGCATGATGAGGCTTCTTGCGGGCATCAATAATTAATGAACCATTGCAACCCCAGTGTTTATTCTCCATAAAATCATCTACCCCATCTATATCCATAGCTGGATTACTTCTAGTGAAAGCTACCCAAACCAAGTTATTGATATTTGCTGCTGTAAATTCAGCATCATCGCAAACCACTATTAAAGGAATTTGAGTTAAGTCGTTTCCTTTTAATTGTTCTTTAAGCAAAGCAATAGCAGCTTTACCTTGTTCTTTATTTTGATATTTATCTAATTGAACTGCTAAAATACCATCGCTGGCTAAAGCATATTTTGTATTCAATTTGAATTTGCTGGTTAAGGCTTTTAACAATTCACGCTTTTTTTCGCCAGCAGCTGCAAAAACAACTTTAGACCCCGAGTTTAATCCATCGCCAGAGTAATCTAAAGTATCAATAGTGGTGTTGGTATGGAAATGTATATCCCTTCGCAAGTCTAATCGCTCTAAAACATGACTTAAAAAACGCTTGATATCATGAGTGTTTAAAGCTTCTTCGTCTTCCCTAGCCGCAATGAATAAATATTTAGCTAAACTCAGTTGATTTTTACCCAAAATATGATTGCTTATGGTTAAAATCTCCTGAGGTTTCCGTTCTTTTAAATAAGGGGTATAACGTTCGCTACCGATGGCAAATAACAGAGGGTGTACACCTGCTGCATCTACAGCGTTTACTTCTTTTAGTCCGTGTATCTCTTGTGGAATTGCAGAACCAGAAATTTCGTGAATTAAAGCGCCAAAACTGGTATCTTCTTGAGGTGGCCTACCTACTACGGTAAACGACCACAATGCATCTTTTTTATGATAAACGTTATGAACTTTCATTAACGGAAATGGATGTACCAAGCTGTAATATCCCAAATGATCGCCGAAAGGTCCTTCTGGCTTATTTTCATGTGGCTCTACCGTACCTGTAATTACAAAATCCGCATCAGCCGAAATCACAAATCCTTCCTCGTCTCTAAAATACCTGAATCTTCTGTTACCTAAAGCACCGGCAAAAGTAAGCTCTGATAAGCCTTCTGGCAACGGCATTACTGCCGCTAATGGATGTGAAGGTGGGCCACCAACAAAAATACTTACCTTTAGTGGCTGTCCTTTTTTATTTGCTTTGGTTTGATGAACACCAATACCTCTATGTATTTGGTAATGAAGCCCAATTTCTTTGTCCTGAATATAATCATTACCTGCCAGTTGAATACGATACATGCCTAAATTACTGTTCATTACCCCTGGTTTATCAACATCCTCAGTAAAAACCTGTGGCATGGTAATAAAAGGACCGCCATCCATAGGCCAATTTACAATTTGTGGAATTGCAGAAATGGTAGTTTTCTGAAAAGCTTGCTTAAATAACGATTGCTTTAAAGGCAAGGCAGATAATGCCGTTAGCCCTGTTCCTATATATTTGAACGGCTTTTTTAAAGCTTTCATTGGATCAGAACGAAGCTCAACCAATTCTTGAACTTTTGGCAAGCTATCTCTAAACATAAACTTAGAGCGTTCTATGGTACCAAAAAGATTTGAAACTGCTTTGAATGGACTTCCCTTAACTTTTTCGAATAATAAAGCCGGCCCCTGTTTTTCGTATACACGAAGATGAATGGCGGCCATCTCTAAATAAGGATCTACTTCTTCCTTAATTCTAACCAGATGACCATGTTTTTCAAGGTCCGCTACGCATTCGGCTAAACTTTTGTATCCCATAGGGCAAAGATAGGAGAATTTGATGATGTGATGATTTAAAATTTAAAAAGCCACAGATGCACAAATCATTTCTAAATCTGTGCATCTGTGGCTTACTAATAATCAGCTAATCATCACATCAGCCAATTAGCTAATCTATTTTTTTCCTAAGAATGATTTCAACATCCAAATGGTTTTTTCTTTAAATTGCATGAACCGATTAACCATATCATTAGAACCATCATCTCCAGCTTTATCCGTAGCTTCTAATAAATCACGTTCCAACTCAATTAGTTTAGTCATATCATCCAAAACAGCTTCAACCATTGCGGTATCTGCCAAACCAATAGTATCAATTTCTTTAATAGCAGATTCCTTAATGTAATCAGCAAAACGACTATGAGGCGGTTTACCTAAAGTAAGTACACGCTCTGCAATTTCATCAATGGTTAACTGAGCGTTGGTATACAATTCTTCAAACTTTAAATGAAGCGTAAAAAAATTTTGTCCTTTAATATTCCAATGACAGCCTCTTAATTTTTGATAATGAATATGATAATTTGCTAGATACTCGTTTAGCATATCTACCACTGGTTTCACTTGTTTTTCGCTTAAATTTATTTCTTTTGCCGACATAATATGTATGTTTTAATAGTATAAAGCTAACAAAACTTAAAGCAATAAGTTTGAAGCTAATTGAAATTTAGTACAATAGAACATGAAATGTTACCGTTTAGTTACATAGTTAGTGATACTATATATTATTCGTATAATTGTACCTCCAAAAATTTAAGAATATAGATGTTAAAAAGATATATTTTGATCACCGCTCTGTTTGGTTCGGCAACAAGCTATGCCAATACTCCATTAGATTCTATAGGAGTTGAAAACAACAATGGAAAAAAGCTTATCCTACATAAAGTAGATCCTAAAGAAAGCTACTATTCTATCTCAAGAAAATACAATGTAAATGTTAAGGATATTCAAGCTTATAATAACAATATTGGCTTGCAAATAGGCAGTGTAATCAAAATTCCAACCGAAATTCCTTTTAACCAAAAACCTGTTGTTGGCAATTCGCCAAATATTAATGCTACTACTTTTTTTGAATATACCGTTGCTGCTAAAGACAACTTAAATTTAATTGCCGAAAGATTTGCCACAACAGTGCCAGAGATAAAAAAGCTTAACAATTTGAATAGCATTAATCTTCAAGTTGGGCAGGTACTAAAAGTTCCTTTTACTAAGAGCGCAACCAATGTGCCTACAAACGCCAATGTAATTTCGAATAAAACTATAGAAACTACCAACCCAACGGCTGCGGAAAACTTAGTTACCGAACATATCGTAAAACCTAAAGAGTACCTAGGGGTAATTGCTAAACAATACGGCATTAGCGTAGAGGATTTAAAAGAGGCAAATAGCTTAAGCACCAATAATTTAAGCATTGGGCAAGTTTTAAAAATACCTACCAAAACAACCGGCCAGCCAGAAAAAATTACGGAGGTAGTTATGACGCCACCACCACCGGTAACTAACCACGAGGTAAAACCTCAAGAAACCATTTTTACCATTGCTAAAAAATACGACACTACTGCTGATTATTTAAGGCAACTTAACAACTTAAGCACCAATACGCTAAAAGTTGGACAAAGCATTCTTGTTCCAAAAACAGAGAAGATAGCTAGTACAAAAGCAACTCCTATAACTGCACCACCTGCAGCAGAACCTTCTTTTGAGCATGTGGTAACAAACGGAGAAACCATTTATTCTATTGCACAGAAATATCAACTTACCACCTATCAGTTAAAAACCTATAACAACTTAGCCTCAACAGAGTTAAAAGTTGGTCAAAAACTCATCATTAAAGGAGAAAAACCTAATATGGTTTCAACCGCTAGCCAAAATGCCGATGATGAACCTACAGACAGCACCGAAACTTTGAAAAATCCGAATTTAAAAAGACCTGCGGCAGTTTATGGCCTAAACAAAATCGAAGAAAAAGGTACTGGTGTATGGATTAGCGACCCTGATTTGGATCAAAACAAAATGCTAATTTTGCATCGTACAGCCCCAGTAGGAACTATTATACAAATTACCAACCCAATGACAAACCGTTCTACCTTTGCAAAGGTGGTTGGCAAATTTACCGAAAACGAAACTACCAAAGACGTAATTATTGTAATGACTAAAGCCGTTGCCGATGCCGTTGGTGCACTAGATAAGCGCTTTTTTTGTAATCTAATCTACGGACCAAAAGAAAATGAAAAATAATAAACCCGTAATTATCGGTATTGCAGGAGGCAGTGGCTCTGGCAAAACCTTTTTCTTGCACAGCTTTCTACATCATTTTAAAACAGATGAAGTTACTTTAGTATCGCAAGATGACTATTATATTCCTGCCGGAGAAATGACCCAGGAAGAAAACAAACTTTACAATTTCGATTTACCGAGCACTATTGATGACCAACAATTTTTATTGGACATCAAGAAGTTGATTAGCGGAGAAACCGTTTACAAAAAGGAATACAATTTCAACAATCCCTTAGCGGTAACCAAAATCTTGGAAATACACCCTGCCCCCATTATTATTGTCGAGGGACTGTTCATTCTGCACTTTACCGAAATCAATAAATTAATTGATTATAAAATCTTTATAGAGGCAGATGAGCAAATTGCTTTAGAAAGAAGAATACAAAGAGACGGCATTGAAAGAGGCTATCCCGAAGAAGATGTTCTATACAAGTGGCACAACCATGTAGTGCCAGCTTATAAAGAATACTTACTACCCTTTAAAAACACTTGTAACCAACTGATATATAACAACTCTAACGAGGCAGACGATATTATTCGTATTACCGAAGAGATGTCTGCCGAGTTTAAAAAAGATTATTGTAAAAGCTAAATTTTAATAAACATGAATTTGAAGCGCACTTTAAAAGGCGCTTTTTTTGTTTCATACGTCACAAACTTTCATAATGTTATTTTTAAACTTTTGATTTGTTTTATTTTTTTAAAAATCGTTTATTTGAGAAACTAAAAATGAATTTATTTTTTAGTTAGCCTAACCAAAAAACGAAATTTTACATGTCTAAAGTTGCTACCGCATTAAAGTCAGCTAGTGAAACAAAAAGCCTAATTATTGGCCAAGATGTTTTAAAAAAAGCTTCGGAACTATTTAAAGAACAATTTCCTGGCAAAAAGGCAATAGTTATTACCGATACTTTTACTTACCAGATAGCTGGCGAAAGCATAGTGAAACAATTTGAAAGCAACAACATAGCGCAAGAATCTACTTTCATTTATACTGATCCAGAAATTTATGCCGAATACAAATATGTAGAAGAGCTGGTTGCTGCTTTGAAACAAAACGAGGCTATTCCCGTTGCAGTTGGCTCTGGCACCATCAACGATTTAACGAAACTAGCAGCACATTTAACTGGTAGACCATACATGTGTGTGGCAACAGCAGCTTCTATGGACGGTTATACCGCCTTTGGTGCATCTATTACCGCCGACGGAGCCAAACAGACTTTCAATTGTCCGGCACCACAGGCCTGTTTAGCAGATATTGATATTTTAAGTGCTGCTCCAATGGCAATGACCGCCTCTGGCTACGCAGATTTATTTGCCAAAATTACCGCAGGTGCCGATTGGATTTTGGCAGATGCTTTAGGTGTAGAGCCTATTGACCAAACCGCTTGGTCTATTGTGCAAGACGACTTACATGAAGCACTTTCGGACCCAAAAGGAACAAAAAATGGGGATAACGAGGCTATTACAAAACTTACCGAGGGCTTAATGTTAGGTGGTTTTGCCATGCAATGGTCTAAATCTAGCAGGCCAGCTTCAGGAGCCGAACATCAGTTTAGTCATTTATGGAATATGGAACACCACCTAAACAATGGCGAGCATGTTTCACATGGTTTTCAGGTAAGTATTGGTACTTTAGCCATCACAGCCTTGTACGATTTGGTGCTAAAAACTGATTTCGATAAGCTTGATATCCAAAAAGCATTAAAACAATGGCCAACTTTAGATGAATTAACGGAGCAATCTTTAGCAATTTTTAAAAACACGAATTTCCCCGAAATTGGTTGGCAAGAAACTAGTGCAAAGTACATCACTCATCAAGAATTAGAAAAACAATTACAAACATTAAAAAATAACTGGCACAACATAAAGGAAAAATTAGCTAAACAAATTGTGCCTTTTGAAAAAGCTAAATTGCAATTGGCAATGGTAGGTGCTCCTACCGAACCTGAACACATTGGACTTACAAAAGCAACGCTAAAAGAGACATTTGTAAGAGCACAATACATTAGAAGAAGATTTACCGTACTCGATTTAGCTGTAAGAACCGGCTATCTCGACCAATGGCTAGATCAATTATTTAGCAAAGATGGAATTTGGCCTATAAATTAATGGACAAAGAACAAACCACCAATGAACTAAAATATATGAACGTAGAAGAAACAAACAACAACGAGAAAGCTTCAAAAAAGCTATTCAAATACTGGCAAACACGAACTATTGTAGTTACCATGATTGGTTATGCGCTGTTCTATTTTGTACGTAAAAACTTCTCGTTTGCCATACCCGGCCTAACAGCAGAGTACGGTATCACGAAAACTAGTTTTGGTATCATCATGACCCTGATTACCATCGTTTATGGACTTTCTAGGTTTCTTAATGGTGTATTGGCAGATAGGGTAAATGCACGTTACCACATGTCTATCGGGTTATTTTTATGCGCAATAGCCAACTTTGCATTTGGTTGGGGCACCGATCTAAGTTCCATATTTACCGGAGAAACGAGCGGTCCAATGTTTACCAACACCATGGTACTCATTTTTGGGATCATCTTGATCGTGAACAACCTCATTCAAGGCAGCGGTTTCCCGCCGGTAGCCCGCTTGTTAACCCACTGGATTCCGCAAAACGAATTGGCCACAAAAATGTCAGTTTGGAATACCTCGCACTCTATTGGTGCGGCTTTGGTAGCCATTTTAGCAGGTTACATTATGGGCTCGTTGGGAACCAACATGAGCAACAACCCAGAAATAGTTGCCTCTATTGCGGCTAACTTAAAAGTAGACCCATCTGATGCAGAAAAGATGAAAATCGTAATTGAATCTGCATCTCATTACGGAGCTTGGAAATGGTGTTTTTGGATACCGGCAGCCATTGCGCTTGTAGGTGCTATCGGTTTATTTGTTGGCTTACGAGACACGCCATCTTCAGTTGGCCTGCCAGAGCTACACAAAACACATAAAAAAGGCAAAGACTCTTCTGCAGAATTTAAAGCATTTGTAAGCAAGCACGTGTACCGTAACAAATGGATATGGATTTTGGGTATAGCCAATTTCTTTGTTTATATAGTTCGCTTTGCGGTATTAGATTGGGGACCTACTTTTTTAAAGGAATCCCACGGAATGACATTGAGCAACGCCGGCTGGACAGTAGCAGTATTCGAAATTTTCGGCATTTTGGGAATGCTTGCAGCCGGTTGGATAACCGATAAATATTTAGCCGGAAAAGCACATCGTACATCGCTTTACTGTATGGTGGGTGTAGCAATATTCATGACCATTTTCTTGTACCTACCAAATGACAGTCCGCAGTGGATGATCATTTTTGTACTGGCTATGTGCGGTTTTTTCATCTACGGGCCACAAGCTTTGATAGGAATTGCAGCAGCAAACCAAGCTACCAATAGAGCCGCGGCTACAGCCAACGGCCTAACCGGACTGTTTGGCTACGCAAGTGGTTTGGTTTCGGGAGTGGGCGTAGGTGCTATGGTAGATTTGCTGAGCAAAAATCAGCCTGAAAAAGCGTGGGATTACGTATTTATGATGATGATAGGCATAGCCATACTTTGTGTATTTGTATTTGCGCTAATGTGGAAGGCCAAAGCACACGGCTACGATGAAGCTTCCTAACACCCAGAGGGGAAATTTCACAAAATGCTTATATAATGCATTTGGCATTCAAGTCTCCCCAGATAGCTATTGAAATAGTGGATTGAGGGGACAATAAAACAATTTAACAATGAAACAATTTAACAACTCGACAATAGAAAAAGCTACCTTTGAGGGTTTGAGAGCCATTAAACATTTTGCATTAGATATGGATGGCACCATTTACAATGGCAGCACTTTATTTCCATTTACTAATGATTTCCTAAATTACCTAAAAGCTAACGGCATTGGCTATTCCTTTTTAACAAATAATCCGTCTAAAAGCACAGCCGATTACCTCAAACACTTAGAAAAAATGGGTATTCCCGCAACTAAAGAAGAGATGTATACTTCTGCCGTAGCAACCATCAATTATATCAAAAACCATCATCCAGCTATCAAAAAATTGTTTATTCTGGGTACACCAAGCATGGTTAAAGAGTTTGAAGATGCTGGTTTTATTTCTACTGCAGATAATGCAGAAGATAAACCTGACGCACTGGTTGTAGGCTTTGATACTTCACTAGTTTACTCTAGGCTGTGCAGAGCAGCATATTGGGCAAGCGAAAAACTCCCTTATTTTGCTACCAACCCAGACTGGGTTTGCCCTACAGACCAACCTAATATTTTGGTAGATTGTGGTGCTATTTGTGCCTGCATAGAAGGGGCTACTAAAAGAAAACCAGATGTGGTTATAGGCAAACCAGACCCAGGAATGTTAGATGGAATTATCCAGAAATACGAATTACAACCGAATGAGATTGCCATGGTTGGCGATAGAATTTACACCGATGTACAGATGGCAAAAAATGCCGGAGCACTAGGCGTACTGGTTTTGTCTGGCGAAGCTACCACAAACGACGTAGCAAATTCTACCGTAAAACCAGATATTGTAGCCCAAAACCTAGCCCAGCTACAACAATTTATTGAACACGCAAAGCTGATAAGTTGATTACCAACTACAGAATTTAATTTGAGGTTTATAAAATACTTACGAAGTTTTAAAAACTTCGTAAGTATTCGATTTATGTTAACGTGAGTTTGGGATAAGAAAATTATGCTATTTGCTAGCGATAGCGCTTCAAATCTTCGTTCAGCTAGTTTTCGGTCTCTTATTTTTCGGGGCGTACCAATGAGCCAAAGCACTTTCTTTGAAAGAAAAATAAGCAACCGAGAGTTTTTGTTACTTTTTGCGGTCAAAAAGTAAGAGCCCAGCAGCGGCGAGCTAAAAAAATACGTTCAATGCGAATTTATCAAGAATTGTAAATACACTTAACCCGAGCTCACGTTATGTTAAGTATCCAACAAACAAATAGGCCTGTATTAAAAAATACAGGCCTATTTGTTTAGACGTATGGTTAAATAAAATTAAGCTTTTCTTACGTTTACAGCCTGTGGTCCTTTTTTGCCATCAGCTATTTCAAATTCTACTTCATCATTTTCTTTAATTCCATTGATGCCGCCTTCTACATCTTTAAAATGTACAAAAATTTCTTTGCCACCGTCATGAGAGATGAACCCATAACCTTTTTCGGTATTAAACCATTTTACTTTTCCGGTACTCATTAGTTTTAGTTCTACTATTTAAAATTGATAATTAAAGTAAATCTAACGATTTATTATTAACTATCAACTTCTTATAAAATTATTTATTTGGCTGAGGTGTAGTTCTTAAATAAGGCTTAATTACTTTGTGACCTTTAGGAAATTTAGCCGGAATATCTTCAGTTTTAATGCTGTTTACTACAATTACATCTTCGCCATCTTTCCAATCTGCAGGTGTTGCCACACTATAATTAGCGGTAAGTTGTAAAGAGTTCATTACACGCAATACCTCATTAAAATTTCTACCAGTAGAAGCAGGATAAGTAATCATTAACTTCACTTTCTTATCTGGACCAATCACAAATAAAGAACGAACGGTTAAGGTTTCAGAAGCATTGGGATGAATCATGTCATACAAATTCGCTACTTTCTTATCCGAGTCTGCTATAATTGGAAAGTCAACAGTTGTGTTTTGCGTTTCGTTAATGTCTTTGATCCAACCTAGATGCGACTCTACAGCATCTACGCTTAATGCCAAAACTTTTACATTCCTTTGATCAAATTCTGATTTTAAAGCGGCAGTTCTACCCAATTCTGTGGTGCAAACAGGCGTATAATCTGCCGGATGCGAAAACAAAACTCCCCAGCTATCGCCCAAAAATTCATAAAAGTCTATCTCCCCTATAGATGTTATAGCTTTAAAATTGGGAGCAATATCCCCTAGTCTTAAACTCATGGCCTTATTTTTTAATTTAAAAATCGATTAGTTATAATTTCAAGTTACGAAATCAATGTGGTTTTAGCAATGAGCTAATTACCGAGTTATCCAAACAAACCACCTTGTTGTTCTAAAAAATGAATGCGAGGCAATTTACTTCCTAGTTTTTCTTTAAATTTCTCGATGGTATAGTCTGCAATAATTGGCGTGTCGCTTTCATCATGCTGGTGCAGAAAGAAGTAAATTTCTTCTAAACCCTTATCTAGCCATACGTCTAACCTTTCAATCCAATCGTCTACTCTTTTCTTATCAGAATTATCTAAAAATTTACCGCCGTTACCCACAAAACGAATAAAAGCTTTCGGCGTTGGGAGTTCCATGTGTACGCAATCTCTTCTTCCGCTCGCATCTGTAATGGCTGCACCAATTTTTAAATCTGCTAATAAAGAAAACAGTGACTTTCTATCTTTAGGATTTGCAAACCAATCTGCATGCCTAACCTCTAAAAACAAATTAAAATCGCGAGGTAAAGCCTCTAAATACTGTTGTAAAACAGGCAAATTTTTAGGGCCAAAATTATCGCCCAATTGCAAAAAACATGGCCCTAACTTATCTCCAAAGGCGCTAATAGCTTTTAAATACAAATCGGTTTCTGCCTGTGCGTTGTTTAACCTTTTAATGTGTGTAATGGCTCTCGAAAATTTCGGACAAAATAAAAAATCCTCTCGCTTGTCGGCCATCTCTTTCCACTTCAAAATCTGCTCTTCTTTAGGGATGCCATAAAAAACTGCATTTAACTCGATAGAATTAAAATGCCTTACATATTCGCCTAAAAAATCCTTTTCCTTAGTTTTAGGCGGATAAATTAGGTTGAGCCATTCTTTTCTGCCCCATTTAGCACAGCCTACGAAGAATTTAGGTTCTTCAATCCTGTTGCCAGTTAAAGTAAGCAGAGTTTGCGTGCCGTCGGGCGGCAAGGTAAAATCTACTTCGTTTATCTCGTTAGTTTCAACTCTTCCAAATTCCATGGTTAAATATAATTAGTTAGCCACAGATGCACAGATAATTTTTAATACAAATTAATATTTGAGAATTATAGCATTAAATTATAGATATTTATACGTTATGCTGAATTTATTTCAGCATCAGTTTTACAGGCTAAAACAACGAAATTAAGCTAAAGCTAATTTAATCTTAGTATTCAAAAACCAATCGGTACCTCTCTATGTAAAATGTACCTTTTTTAAAAATTATCTGTGTATCTGTAGCAAAAAGCTCAAAAAAGAAAAACCCCGAATACAATTAAATGTTTTCGGGGTTCTACTTTATATTGTTTAAAAAATTAGTTATTGTTATACACTTTAATCATAAAAACATAATCTTGCATTTTTTCTACCTGCTTCTCACGTTTTAATCCTTTAAGCAAACTCTTTTTGCCATAGCCAACTCTCTTGCTAAGCGAGTCTTGCGGAATAGCATTTAAAGCTTCCATAATGTATTTAGATTTTACCGCGAAAGTGGCACCATCTGTTTTATTCTCTTTACCATTAATGATACCTACAATATTACCATTATTATCTAACAATGGTCCGCCACTATTACCTGGATTAACTGGAATAGCAACCTGATAAGCCAAAGTATCGCCATTGATCCCATTTTTAGAGCTTACATATCCATCGCCTAAAACAATGTCATCTTTAGGGAAACCTAAGGTAAATACAGGTTCGCCAACGCCAGAGCTACCTTTCTTTATTGTGTAAGGTAAAGATGGGAGATGACCAAAACTATTGTCGTTAATTTTAAGAATAGCAATATCGTTTACAGGATCTGTGTAGATAGATTTTACTTTATAAGAACCGGTGTTATTTTGTACATAAATAGAATCTGCACTGCGAATAACATGATAGTTGGTTAAGATGTAGCCGTTGCCAGAAATAGCAAAACCAGTACCTCCAAAATTGGCGGGCTTAGCTTCGGTTTTATCAGATTTACGCGATTTTATATCTCTAATTAAGGTGTTAGTAGTGGTTTTAATTTGAGCTACATCTTTACTCATCGCAGCAAAATTACCCTCTTGTTTTCTACTTTCGTTGTAAGAATTTAGTGCAATTAAACTCAACAAAATAAACGAAGCAGCCACAGCTACCGCAGATCTGTTGTTACGCCACAACCTAACTAGCTTCGAAGGATGAGGTTTCAATTCTTCCGTTAACGAAGCTACATCAATTTGAGCATGGGCAACATCCATCTGTTCTTTTAGCTTCACAATGTTGGCATATTGCGCCATAGACTCTAAAAAAACCTTGTGGGCAACCACTTTATGATCTACCATTTGATCGTTGCTACGCAATTGCTCAAAAGCAGCACGCTCTTCTGGTGTTAGCTTACCGTTAAGGTAATCTTCAATTATAGCCTCTAGTTCTAAATCTTGTCTCATCTTCTATGATTGAAAAAATAATTTCTTTAATCTTTGCAAACACTTGTACTTCTGTGTCTTTGCATTATCGGCATTGGTATAACCAAACTTTTCGCAAATCTCCTGCATCGATTGGTTGTTGATGTAAAAATCTTCAATAATCGTTTTGCAAGGTTCGCCCAAACTTTCCAAAGCCAACTTCATTTTATCAAACTGCATGTCTTTTTGCTCATGCTGTTCCATATCTTCTTCTACAACAAGTACATCTTCAAAATCTGATATATTGCTGGTTTTTTTACTATGTTGAGCCAGTTTCTTTAACCAAATCCTTCTACTTACCGAATAAATGTAAGTTTTTAGCTTACTACTCAATTCAAAGCTTCCGCTTTTAACTTTGTTATAGAGCACAATAATAGCTTCCTGATAAACATCTTTGGCATCATCCTCATCGCCATTGTTGTTTAAAATAAATTGTAACACCATCGGAAAATAGGCCACATACAACTTATTTAAAGCATCTACCGAGTTATTGAGTATCCCTAAAACAACCTCTCTATCTGTTGGTAACGAACTGCTAAACTTTATACTCACTTATTAATACAATTAAATTAAAATGGTAACCCAATAATAATCAAAAAAATAACCTACCTGCATTAGGGCGATATAGCTATGTTTTCGAAAAGCAAATGTACTACTACTATTTAAGTATAGTCCCGCTTTACGCTTAATCTTTTTGTTTAAGTTTTCCTTTATTCCCACAGCAATGGAAATCTATTGCTACCTACCTATAACTAAAAGACATTTCTGTTAAGAAACAAAAAGTATATCGCTACAATCGGGTTTGTAAACAAGGCACGCTACACAAAACTCACTTTTAATACCCAAATCACAAAATAGTAACCTTGGCAATAACCCAAAAAAAATATTTTATTTTTTTTTTAAAACTTAGGGTTACCTTTTTACCTTTGCGGCATTAAGAGTAAAATTAATTAATTATTTAATCAGAAAATTGAAATGAAAAACTTATTCAAATTTGGCTTTTTAGCTTTAGCTTTATCTTTAACTGTAGTTGCTTGTTCTTCTGAAAAAGCTGCTGAAGGTACTGACACTGTAGGTACTGACACTACTATCACTGCTGATACTACTGTAACTGATACAGTTGTTAAAACTGATACTACTGTTGTTGATTCAACTGTAAAACACTAGTCAAATAGTAAAGTATAAAAAAGTCTTGAGAATTTCTCAAGACTTTTTTTGTATATGAACATTTTTTTAAGCTATTGCTTAATCTGACTTAGTTTATCTATAGAAACTACGTAAATGGCATTCCCATGCTTTTCTATTAGTTTCTCCTCTTTAAAGTCTGCTAACATTCTACTTACGGTTTCGCTGGCTGTACCTACAAAAGCGGCCAAATCATCTCTAGAAATCTTTAAGGTGCAAGTGTCTTCTTCTGGTTTGGCAAATTTTCTTGCTAATTGAACCAAAGCTTCGGCCACTCGTTTACGTACAGAAAAGTACGCCAACTTTAACATTTGATCTTCTTTAAAACGTATATTTCCCGATAGCAACTCTATAAACGCTGTAGCCATTTCTTGTTGGTTAAGCAGAGCGTCCATAAAATCGGCTTTAGGTATAAGCAATAACTCTGTGTCTGTTAATGTAGCGGCATTATCCGCATAGCTTATACCGCAGCATAAACTTTCGTAGCCAAAAAAATCTCCATCCTTATAAATATTCGATGAAAGTTCTCTTCCATCTTTAAAGCGTTTATAAGTTTTAACCTGTCCACTTTTTATGTAGTACAAGTAATTAGGCTCGTCATTTTCTAGGTAAATTACCTGCTTATTGGTATAAGTTCTTCCTTTTCCTTTTTGCTTTAGCTCTGCAAATATGGTTTGTAAGTCTTTGTGAGCTGCTTTAAAACCCACCGTCTGACTTTTCTTTTTCAACCTACTTTCAATGGCGTTAAAAAGCTCCAGGTCATCAAAAGGTTTGGTTAAGTAATCATCGGCACCCATTTCCATCCCTTTGCGCATATCTGCTCTTTCTGCCTTTGCCGTCATAAAAATAAAAGGAATATTAGCGAGTTTGGGGTTCTTACTCAATAAATAAAGTACGCCATAGCCGTCTAGTTCGGGCATCATAATATCACATAAAATAATATCTGGCGATGAACTTAATGCCAATTCTACACCTAGCTTTCCATTTTTTGCCGAAATTGCGTTATAACCTGCCAATGTTAATACTTCAACCGTAGCTTCTCTAATATCATCGTTATCTTCAATTACTAGAACTTTTTTCATGTGTGCTGCTAATTACTGTTGGTTAAAATTAAAATGCAAGGTAAATGTGGTGCCTTTATTTAGTTCAGTTTGGCAACTTACTGTGCCATTCATTAAACCTACATATCGTTTTACAATGTTTAAACCTAAACCTGTACCGGGTATATCGCCAGTGTTATGTGCCCTAAAAAAAGGCTCAAATAAGTTTACTTTATCTAATTCTGGAATGCCAATGCCATTATCTTTTACTTCTACCAGTAATTCGTTTTCTTTAAGCTTAGTATTAAACTGGATCATCGTATTTTCTCCAGAATACTTAATGGCATTAGAAATGAGGTTGATGATACAATTTTTCAATAAATTATGGTCTAGAAAAACTTGCGCACTGGTTCCGGTATGCTCGTAAACAATTAACTGATTTTGCTTGCTAATTAACTGCAGCTCTTCTACAATTTCTTCTGCAAAAGCAATTACGTTAAACCAGCCTGCATTAGGTTCTACCTTACCAGCTTCCAGTTTTTCTAGCGATAGAAAATCATTTAAAATGGTCGTCAAGTTATTGATAGCATTTTTGATTTTCATGGTATGCTTTTCTACATTGGCAACATCACTTTTAGAACTGTATTTATCTATTAACGACGCAGACAACTGAATAGAGCTTAATGGTGTTCTAAACTCATGAGAAGCCATAGACACAAAATTGGTTTTTAACTGGTTAAGTTCTTTCTCTTTCTCAAACAAAGCGCTTACATGCTCTTTTGCCGTTTCTAGCTCGTTTATAGATTTGATAAGGTCTTGTGTACGCTCTTTAATTTTATATTCTAACTCTTCGGTATAGCTTTTAATTTTCAGCTCATCTTCTTTCTGCCTACTCAAATCATGAATAAAACCAGTAAAAATTCTTCTATCAGAAAACTTCACTTCGCTTACGCCCAATCTAAACGGAAAAGTAGAACCATCTTTACGCTGCCCCAATACTTCTCTACCAATACCAATAATGTGCGGGTCTCCGCTATGTCGGTAATTAGCAATGTAACTGTCGTGCCTTGCTTTATCTGGCTGCGGCATTAAAACCGATACATTTTTACCAGTAAGCTCTTCGCGATCATATCCGAACAAAGTAAGTGCTGAGGGGTTAATATGTTCAATTATCCCAAATTCGTCGATGGTAATAATTCCATCGATTGCGTTTTCTATAATTGCGTTTAACAATTTCGCTCTTTCCATTTTTCTTGTAAGTAAAAAGTTAAAATTAAAAAGTTAAAAATCTTAACTTTTAGCTGCTCCTTTCACGTTAGCAAGTTAGTTATTTTAGGAATACTTTAATTAAAACAAATGCTAAATATGGGTATTTAACAGTCTATTTTCAGACGAAGACAATTCAGTTAAAATACTTGTATTAGATAATTCGCTAAACAAATCTTTATAATAAGCAATACCTTTCTGTAGCTGGTTTTTGAAACCATCTAAGTGCCTTTTTTTCTTATCATTAATATTTTTGAAATAAAGCTGTACTTCTGTTTGCAAATAATCGATGTACAAATTCAATTCGTTTACAAAAACGTGTGGCCGCTGAACCTTATCTAGCAAATTGATATTTCCGTAGATATGCTTTACCATTTCATCTAAAGAATAAACTTTGTTAAAAAACGCCAAGTTTGGACCCGGACAAATGACCACAGCCTTACTCTCTTTAGGTTTTAACATATTGGTTTTGATATAGGTTGATGTACATAAACCTTCGCATAAACACAGCTTTTCTGTAATACGCCGAAAAGCATCTTGATAAGCTGCTGTGCTTAGCTGCTGCGCATTTAACTGATTTATTTTTAATTTCTGATATTTACTGGAAGCGGTACAAATAGGTTCTTTGGTAAACTCGGTATTGCTGCACAAATATTTCTTAGTACAAGGACTGCCAGGTTTGCCGGCAGCTATGCGGTCTAAACGTTGCTGCTCTGCACTGCTGTATTTAAAATTATTAAACAATACACCCAAAGGAGACGAATTACTGAGGTAGTAATCTTCTTGCTTAGCTACTGTTAGTTGCTGTAGTGTTTGTTCATCTACATTGGTTACCTCTGGCACTAATAAAAACGGACTTCCCCAGCCAGTAGCATCTAAATTGTAATATTTCAATAAAAATTCATTTTCCTGTGCCGTACCTATACCACCCTGTACGGTAACTTTTGCGTGTGGTAATTCACTAACTAAAACTTCTTTTTGAGCTAATGTTTTTTTGTAGAGTTCCTCCAATTCGTTACGCATGGCAATTCGGTTTTGCTTAAAATCTTCTAAAATTGGCCCTAGTAAAAAACCATCTGTGGCAAAAGCATGGCCACCACAGTTTAAACCAGATTCTATTCTAAATTCTGAAACCCAAAGCCCCTTTTTGGCTAGAAACTTAGCCTGTATTAGCGCCGATCTAAAGTCGCTTACTTTTAAAATGATACGCTTATTAAAGGCTCCATCTTGATTAGGGTAAAAACCTTCAAATTTTTCGATATAACTGTATAATCTAGGGTTCATACCGGCAGATAATACCACAGATCCATTTACCTTGCTATTGGCGAAACCCCTCAATGCAGCCAACGCGTCGGTATTTTCATCGCCTAAATATTCGCCATCTTTTGCAAAGTTCAGCTTATCTACCTTTGCCATAATGTTAACGTCTATGCTGCCTTTTTTCATTCTTTGGCGTAACAGGTCTTGGAAAATTCTCTTTCTTTCTCCTTCGGGATACTCCATCATTAGCTCATAACCGTGTTTAATTACAGAGCCTTCGGGTAATAGTTCAAAATACCTACAAATATCGCTCCCAGCTGTAAACCCTTGTTTCTTTAATGCTTCAAACTGCATATCCACCAAATCATGTAGCAAATTAAGATAGGCTGTAATGCGTTTAGTACGGTAATCTATTTCCTTTTTATCAATTGGATGATATGGCAAGTGATTTAACTGTGAATGATATTTCCTCATACGCTCCACTAATTCGTCATCTACAATTGAAACCACAGAGGAGATACCATAACGTGCTACTTTTAAAGGTGTATCTACAGAAAAACCCAAACCTAAAACTGGAATATGAAATTGATGAACCATATATTTTTACGAGAAATGTATTTTTTTTGCCAAAATTATCTGTAAAGCACACTTATTAATGCTGAGTTAGTCAAGTTAAAAAGTGATTTAAGTCATATTTAGTGGTCAGGTATCAGTTCGTTTAAAAGTTCATTTGCTTGTTGGTTCAATTTGTTCATTGAGATTAAATTTTAATGTTGAGGACTAGCTTACCGCATACGCTCAATAAAATCATTTTACCTATTTGCGGTTTGATACTGACCACTGATACCTGACTGCTGACACCTTAAACTACCCCGCAGATTTTCGCTGATATTTTACGCAGATTGAAGATGATTTTTTGGCAATGAACGGAAAATGTGTACTGAAACCTGACTACTGATACCTCAAAATAACCACGCAGATTTTCGCTGATCTTTTACGCAGATTGAAGAATATTTTTTAGCAATGAACGTAAACTGTATACTAATACCTAAACACTGACACCTGACTACTGATACCTGACCACTGACACCTTAAAATAACCCCGCAGATTTTCGCTGATCTTTTACGCAGATTGAAGAAGATTTTTTGGCAATGAACGGAAAATGTGTACTGACACCTGACTACTGATACCTGACTACTGACACCAAATACCTAACTCCTAACCACTAATTACAAAATCAATTCTATGTTAACAACCAGACTTAACATTAACAAAATGATAATATACGCTTAATACAGCAATAGCCTAGCTTTGCAAAAAGCTTAAACTCATGAAGAAAGAAAAACAGAAAGCACAACAAAAAGCCAACCGTAAAAAAGCCGAAAAAGCAGTTAAAGCTGCGCTAATTAATGAATTAACTACGCTAATTAGCAGCTTTGCTATACCTAACAAGAAGCTCAAAAAATTAATAGATAAAGCTGCAACTGCCTTTTCTAAAGAGATTGATAAAACCGCAAAACCTATTATTGAAGTAGAGCAAATAAAAGAAGAAGCTACAGCAATTACAAAAGAGAAAAAAATTACTAAACCACGTGCAGTAAAAAAAGTAGATAAAGAAGCAACAAAATAATTGCACAATTTTTAGACGATATAAATAGCTGTAGTTATGCATTTTAAACTACTACAGCTATTGTTTTTTGAAAGCCTGCTACCAAATAGTTGAAATTCTTTTTCATTTCAAAATAAATTATTGCAACTTTGTATCATTAATGAATGGCAAAAGAACATATCAAAACAACAAAGCAAAGGTTTTTGCCAGTGCTTTATTGGCGATTTTATTTTTAGCTATTCCTTTTGTTCAAACGCTTCACTCGCACCATGCTAGCGAAGAATTGATACACACAACTACCGAGAAATCTATTTCTAGTGCAGCAGAAAAATGTTTGATTTGCGATTATACTGCCGAAATTAAAGGCAAGCAAATCTTAATGGCTCATTTGCCAGTTATCAGCATTCCAACCAATGTTTGTGCTACACTAAACACTTTCGTTTATACGAGGATTTACAAATTCACACTCCAAAACTTCAGCAACAAAGGCCCTCCTAGCCTTTTAAGCTAATTTCTAGTTAAATGGCTGCCTTTGCTTGGCTTCCGTAAATACAATTATTTTCTAATCCGAAGGCCAAATTAGGTTTTCAAATTTATTTATTGTTTTTGATGAAGTGTGGAGTTTTTCTAGGCTGTTGAAGCTAGAGTTTCCATTGCTATTCATCAATGCAACAATTCTCTATTTTCTGATGAAGAAATGGTATGCATTATTTTTTAGCTGCTTTTTGGCCAGCTACGTTTGGGCGCAAAACACTGGATTATCGGTCTATGTAAGCAGCAATCAGCAATTGGCAATTGTGGGTGCAAAAGTAAGCCTGAGTACCTCTTCTGTACTTACCGATGCCGCTGGAACCGCAGTTTTAAAAAACATCATTTCGGGAAGTTACGTACTTGTTGTGCAAGCGAAAGGATATGCAGCTTACGAGAGGCGAGTGCAAATTAACGCCAATAACAGGCATATACACGTAAAACTGAAACCCGAAGTTACGGAGTTAAAAACAGTAGAAATCAATAGCAATGCACAAAACATTAGAAAAAATACGGAAGCTAGAAATATAGAAATTGTAGACCAAAATTTTGTACAGCGCAACCTCAATGGAAGTTTAATGAAAACACTCGATAGGTTGCCAGGAATTAGTAGCATTGGAATAGGTTCTGGGCAATCGAAACCACTGATCCGTGGTTTAGGATTTAACCGGGTAGTAGTAATTGATAAAGGCATTAAACACGAAGGCCAACAATGGGGTGCCGACCACGGATTGGAAATTGACCAGTTTGCTACAGGAGAAATAGAAATTATCAAAGGTCCTTCTTCCTTTGTTTATGGTTCTGATGCCATTGGTGGTGCTATTAATCTGAAACCAGTTAATGTACCGCTGAAACAAGGCTTGGGTGGGAGCGTAAACCTTATAGGCAAAACCAACAATAAACACTATGGCGGCTCTGTAAATCTTTTCGGAAGCAATGAGAAATGGTTTTTCGACAGTAGAGTTACTTATCAAAACTATGCAGACTACCGCGTACCAACCGATAGAGTGTATGTTTACGATTATGATGTTAATCTGCATCACAATCAATTACGCAACACTGCTGGTAGAGAAACTGGGCTACACTTTAGTACAGGCTATGTGGGTAAAGCTTTCAAAACATCATTTTATGCAAGCAATAGCTACGCAAAAACAGGCTTTTTTGCCAATGCGCATGGCTTAGAGCCACGTAATGTAGATGAAGTTTTACACGATGCTTCTGATCGGGATATTCAATTGCCGTATCAGACAGTTAACCATTTCAAATTGATTAACCGTACCGAATTTACCCATTCGAATAGTAAAACAGAAGTAGAGTTAGGTTTTCAACACAATTATAGGCAAGAATTTAATCGTTACACCAACCATGGCTTTATGCCCGCGGTTTACCCAAGTTATATGACCATTCCAATTAATTTGGAAAGGGTTTATGATAAGTACATCTATTCTGCAAATGCGAAACATAGCTTTAGCGTTAACAAGCATCAGTTGCAAGTTGGTTTTAATGGAGATTATCAAGATAATAACATTAGCGGATGGAGTTTTTTGATCCCCGCTTTTCAGCAATTTAATGCAGGCTTATTTGCTTACGATAAATACATCATCAATAACGAGCTGGTGTTACATGGTGCATTACGCTATGATTACGGCACTTATCAATTCGAAAGATATGACGATTGGTTTGCATCTGAAAGCCAAGTGGGCGGCACAACAGTAACTGAAAATTTAACAAGAGCCAGAGATTTTTCGAGAAACTTCAACAGCTTTGTTTGGTCGGTTGGTGCCAATTACAATCCTGGCAAGTTGAGCATTAAAGCTAATATTGGCAAAAGTTTTAGAATGCCAATTGCCAAAGAGTTAGCGGCAAATGGCGTTAATTACCACTATTTCAGTTACGAGAGAGGCAATGAGAATTTAGATCCCGAAGTTGCCTACCAAATAGATTTGGGCGTAAATTGGACAGAGCAAAAGTGGTCGGTAGCGCTTAATCCGTTTTACAACTACTTCCCTAATTACATTTATTTAAACCCTACCGCCTACCACGATCGGTTTTATGGCGCTGGAAACCAAGTTTTTGAATATGAACAAAGTAGTGTAATGCGCTACGGAGCCGAATTTAGGGCAACCTACCAATGGCTACCCACATTAAGCGCTGAGTTTTTGGGCGAATACGTTTACAGTGAACAGCTTTCGGGCAGTAAAAAGGGTTTTACGCTACCATTTTCGCCAGCTCCGTCTGGATTGATCAACCTAACTTGGTCGCCGAAAATCTCAAACAGCATCAGTAATACTTACTTCTCTGTAGACTACCGTTTAACCGCAGCACAAAACAACATTGTTCCGCCAGAGAAGAAAACAGCAGGCTACCAAATCATCAATTTACAAACGGGCGGCAGTTTTAAGTTTAACAAACAAAGTATCGACTTGAGTTTACAAATACAAAATTTGATGGATACAAAATATTTAAACCACACTAGTTTTTACCGCCTTATAGCATTACCCGAAGCTGGAAGAAATATCGTGCTATCTCTAAAAATGCCTTTTAAAATCAAATAGGGAAAAAATAATCAATAATCAATAATCAATAATCAAATTAAGAAAATGAAAACAAAGAAAATTCTACTTGCCGCAATCCTTTTCGTATCTGTATTAAGTGCCTGTAAAAAAGACAATGAAGATCCTATACAAGAAGGGATTGAAAGAGCCGAGCTGATTTTTACTGAGGTAGACGGCCATGCTCACGGAGATCACTTTCACGACCTTGCTGATAAGGCTGGCGTTGCCCCAATTGTAGTGAAATTTAATAATAAAGGGGCAGCTATTTCTGGCGGGCACATGCACATAGAAGCCGAAGCCGTTTACAAAATACAACTGAAAGCTTGGGATTACACAGGTAAAGAGGTTCAAAATGACTTTATTGCCAACCAAGCTACAGCCGATAATTACAAAGCCTTTTTGGTGGGTGGTAATTTTATCTTAAACGCAAATACTACTGATGAAAGCGGTGCTATTTTTCAACCAAGAGAAACCACTTATGGCGATGGAACGGCCGTATCTGGAACCGGAGGTATAGGAACTACTGGCGTTTTAAGTTACTTTACTGTTGGCCACAGCAATGAAGGTGCTACCAAAGAACTAAGCTTTATTCTTAGAAAAGTAAATGCCGGCGTTAAAGCAACCATTACCAGAAACGATTGGAACCGTGTAGATTATGCCAATGTTTTTGGCGGACAAGATGTGTTGAAATTAAACTTTGAAGTACACGCCGAAGAAGGACACTTACACTAGAAACACAGAAACAAGTAACCTTATTTTTAGAACTTACGAAGCTTTAAAACAAAACAACCCTCAACTTTACCATTAGGGAATGAAGGGCAAAATTTAAACTTCGTAAGTCTTTTATAAAAAAAGAGAGATGAGAATGAAATTTAGCTTATTAAGTATTGTTGTTTTGTTAACAATTGGCATAGCAGGTTGTAAAAAAGACGATAACGAAGAAATAGATACCGAATATCCAGAAATTATAAGTACAGCAAATTCGTTTCCACAACAATGTGGCGTGTTAATGCGTGGACAAACCGTTACTATTAAAACAACCTTTAGCGATAACAGAGAGCTCGGTGCATATAGTTTAGATATCCATCACAACTTTGACCAGCATAACCATAGTACCGAAGTTAACAATTGTACCTTCGAAGCGAAAAAAACACCTGTTAAGCCTTTCGTATTTATACAAGATTACAGCATACCAGCCGGATCTAAAAGATATGAGGCAACCGCACAAATTACTATCCCAGCCGATGCAGATACAGGAGATTATCATTTTATGATACGCCTAACTGATAAAGAAGGCTGGCAAACCATTAAAGGTTTAAGCATTAAAATTCAATAAATGAAATTGATTAAAACATTATTTATACTCATCAGTTTTACTTTTATGAGTACAGGATGTAGACATGACCATAGCCGTGGAAAAAAATCATCCAAAACAACGCAATCAAACCATACTCATGGCAATGAAAAAGAAGACGAAAAAAATCGTCATTAAAGATAAATAGTTTGTTTAGGTTAGTAGCAATGGCCTCTCGATGGATATCGGGAGGCTTGCTCATTTGATTATGAATTTATCAATTTACTACTATCCTGATCTAAAAACAAAGCTACTTTAGGATGTGTTCTTAATATCGTGGCCGGATTTTCTGTGCTAATTTCACTATTTAACGTATGTTTTACCGCCTCGGCTTTAGTTGGCCCAGGTACAACACAGTTGATGTAAGTTGCACTAAGTAATGCCGGAATAGTAAGTGTTAAAGCGTGTGTTGGCACTTCTACTAAAGTATTGAAACACCCATCGTTTACTTGCTGCTGCCTACAAACTTCGTCGAGCTCTACCACTTTAACTGTTTGTTTATCTTCAAAATTGGCCACTGGCGGATCATTAAATGCCAAATGCCCATTCTCTCCAATGCCCATACAAACGACATCAACTGGATGCTGCTGTAATAAGGCAGTGTACCTTTCACATTCTGCTGTGATATCATAGGCATTGCCATTCAAATAATTTACCGACTTAAAATTAAACTTACCGAACAGGCGTTGCTTCAAAAAGTTACCGAAGCCTTGTGGTGCATCTGCGGCTAATGCAATGTATTCGTCCATGTGAAAAGCATTAATGCGGCTCCAATCCAAATTTTCATCACGAAGTGCTTCTAAAAACTCATTTTGTGAAGGTGCAGCGGCAAAAACCACATTAATTTCTGTGTTGGTTTTAAATAGCTCGTTAACTTCTTTGGCAAATTTTGCGGAAGCAGCCCCTCCCATTTCTTTTCTTGTTTGGTAGATGCGTACTTCAAGTTTAGGTTCTGTGGTTGTTTTCATTTTATTGGCACTTAGGTAAGTTTAGTAGTTGAAATTGGTTTGCAAAAAATAAATTTCAACTAAGGTAATTATTTTTTCGTGTACGTTAACGCAAATATTTAATTTTTATTTTTAGTAGATAAACTTACCTCCAAACAACTTAATTACGTAGCGCAGCTTTATCTCTTAACCAACTTAATTTTATCTAATATAACCGAAGATTTTTCTGGAGAAATAGGTACAGATTGGCCATTTTTAATGAAAAGACTTCCACCTTCGCTCTTGTTGTAAGAAGTTACATGAGACAAATTAACGATATAAGACTTATGCGGACGGAAGAAAAACAAGTTTTCTAAGAATATATCTTCAAAGTTTTTAAGGTTTCTGCTAACCATATACTTGGTGCCATCTTCCATATTTATTTCCGAGTATGCCCCCTCTCCCTTTATGAAAAGGATTTTCTCAATTTCTATAAAAATAAGCGAACTACCAGAAGGCACAGCTATTTTTCCTAAATGCGCATTGTTGATGTTTTCTTTTAAAACACCATAATTTTGTATTTTAAGCTGTTGCTTTTTAACTCTGTTTATGGCATCAGCTAGCTCTTCGGGCACAATTGGTTTGAGTAGGTAGTCTACCGCAGAGAACTTGAAGGCTTTAACTGCATACTCATTATAGGCAGTGGTAAAAATAATGCTAAAATTTACTTCGCTCTCGTCAAAAAAATCGAGTAATTCCAATCCGCTATGTCCGGGCATTTCTATATCAAGTAATACTACGAGTGGCTGCAGCTTACGAATTGCCTTTACACCCTGCGATAAGTTTTCGCATTCGGCAACGATATTTACCTCTGGGCAATATTCCTTTAAGATAAGTGCTAAATTTACCCTTGCTCTCTTTTCGTCGTCTATAATAATTGCATCCATATCTTAATTTTCATTTAATGGCAGCTCAATAACCACCACGGTTCCGGTACTTTGTTGGTTCTCGCCCACTTTATCAAAATACTGTATTAAAATTTTTTCAGTTTTGTTTTTGTTAAGCAACTCAATTCTGCTTTGAAGGGCAGCCGTAGCAAACGATTTATATTTAGATTGCTTGATTTGGTTAAGTGCCATGCTTTTTTTTCTTCCTATCCCGTTATCTTCTATAGCAACCACTAACCTTTCGCTTGTTTTTGTAAACGTTATATTCAAGTACTTGTGGCCTTCTTTATGCAATAAACCATGCTTAATGGCATTTTCTAAGTAAGGTTGCAATAGCATTGAAGGTAGTTTAATATCTTCTCTGCTTGTTATCCCAACTTCTGTAATTTGGTAATCAAAATCGGCATCAAAACGGGCTTTCTCTATATCTAAATAAAAACCTATGGTCTTTATTTCTTCGGCTAAAGAAACTTCATCTTTTTCAGACATTTCTAAAATGGTTCTGGTAAGATTTGCAAACTTTGAGAGGTAACTTACCGCTTGCCTTTTATCATTTGCTAAAATATAAGACTGAATAGTATTTAACGCATTATAAAAAAAATGCGGGTTCATTTGAGATTTTATTGCCTTTAATTTAGATTGATTGAGGTTATTCTCTAAACTAATACGATCTAACTTTTGTTGATTAACTAGGTTATTCTTTTTAATTTGATATCGATACAAAATATAGGCAATTGTAATAGCTAAGAGTACAAGCAAGCAAACAAACCAATAAGACCACCAAAAAGGTTGGCCTATGGTAAAGGTTACTTTTACGGGATGTTGATTTTTACCTACCTTAAAAAACACATTATAATTACCCGAAGACAGAGAACTAAGTTTTATACTACCACTCTGTTCTGTAAGCCGTTGCCAAGTATCGTTATTAAGTTTGTAATACATATTTGCTTTTTCTTTTGGCGTAAAAGCCAATAAAGCATATTTAATTTCTAAGTTATTTTGGTTATAGGTAAGTTTTAAGAGTTGCTTATCGGTAAATATTTGATTATTTACCAAAACGTTTCCCACTATAAAGGTCTTCTTTATTGGCTGCTCTAAGTTACTTAAACTTTCAATTAATATTCCTTTTGCAGTAGCCATCACAAGTTTACCATCTGCTTCTACAATATCAGTTATTTCAAAATCCTGATAAGAATTGGGCATTTTTTTTAGTTTCTCTTTTGGAAAGTAATAGCGATATATACCTGAATTTGTGTAAACAAACAGTGAAGCACCAGATAAACTTACACGATAGGCGGATTTGATATGAGATGTTGCCTGCAACAAAGTTATTTTATTGCCTACTACTATTTCGTAGAGCTTACCATGGTTAGAAAGCGCAAATGTTCTATTGTGGTAAACTACAAGTTTTCGAATAAATAGAGATTTTCCATCGAGCTTAATCTCTTGCTGACCTTGCAGGTTTACGCAATACAATCCTAAATTTGTTGCGTAATAAATGGTTTTACTAACTGAATTATAAGCGGTAGATTTTGCATTTAATTGAGAGCGTAAAGTAGTCTGCTCAAAATCGTACAGGTTGCTTGCCCCATTAGAATAGAGCTTATCCCATTCGCTTTTTATATCTACTTTATTTAATTTGAATAAGCCAAAAGAACCGCTGGCAGCAAAGCTGTAGTATTTATCATCAATCTTATCTACCTCTTTAATGGCAACACGGGCATTCACTATTTTTCGACGATTTTTTGTTAATACGTTAAATGTATTCGACGAAAAAATAACATATCCAGTTAGGGTATCTGCATAAAGTTGGTTGATTGCATGATTGCTGTTTCCTTTATAAAACTCTGTTTTTAGGTTAGTGTTTAGATCTAGTTGATGCAGGGCATCGTCTTCTGTAGAAATAAGAAGCTTGCCATTATACCTCTCTATTCTTATCGGCCTAGATGGCATTTCTATCAATTTATTCTTAAAATCGGGCACTAGAATAATCCCTTTGTTTACAGTAGAAAACCAATAATTATTTCGGTTATCTTTAAATACATAAGAAACATTATAGCTTTCAAAGTATTTTTCTTGATTGCCATCTAGCGTACTAAGCTGAGCGCCTTTAGGGCTACAAAACCACAATCCGTCTATAGTACGTGATGCATTTTGCACAAAACTTAGATTTTTTGTCCTTGTACTTTTAATAAAGGTATTTTGAGGTGTTAAGTAATGAAGATAATTTGAGTTTTTAGAGACAAAAGCAACACCTTTAGCAGACTGCTGAATAATTACCGGATGTAAACTTGTATTGTCAACGCTTTTTGGAAAAGGCATTTTTCGCAAAAGCTTTCCATTGCCAATTTCGTACAAAAAAGTACCTACTACATAGAATTTGTTATCAATAGTATTAGCAGCAGAGAGTTCTGTATCTGTAAGAGAAATAAGCTTAACAAAATTAAGGCTCTTGAGGTCATAAACCATTACCCCTTTCTCTGCAATTAGGTAAAGAAAATTATCGGCAATGCCATATTTAAAATAGCCTCTTGGTTTTGGGTTGCCTAATGCTTTTAATTTTCCATTGCTTAGGTAATAGAGATAACCATCAAAATTGCTATACCAAATACGTCCGTATTGATCTTGACTAATGCAGGAACCCGAGCGAGAGGTTTGTTGATCGGAATAGTAGGTTGTAAATTTTGCACCATCGTAACTGCACAAACCCTCATCTGTTGCAAACCACATGAAACCCACTTTGTCTTGAAAAATATCGTACACACTATTGGATGGTAGGCCGCTAGATCTATCAACAAAATAGTGATACGGATCTTGAGCGTACAATAATGGCATTGCAAAAAGCAACAGTAACGAAACAATTTTTAAGCGGATACACATCTTTAAACCAAATGTACACAACATACCATGATAAGCAAGTAAGCCAGTTTACAAAACCTGAATTTCCATTAACAAACTACTAATAATTAAACTTTTATGTAACTATTTGCAATTATCAACTTTCGTTAACCCATATCAGCTTTTGGTAAACCCACTCTTAATTTCTCTAAAAAAGGAAAACATATTTGTACCATGCAATTGCTAAAGTTTGTCTTCGGTTTTATAAAATTCATATTATCAAAATCCATCAATTTAAAATAACGATTATGAAAAAAATTTTTACTCTTACAGTTATATTTTCACTCTTACTTTGGATAACTCAGGTTAAAGCTCAGGTTACCAACGGCTTGATACAACATTTCAAGTTTGACAATTCTTACACCAACGAAGCGGGAAATATTGCATTCTCTGCGGCGTCTTTTACTACAGATAGAGAGGGTGTGCCTAATTCGGCGATATTAATCACAAACGCATTACAATCGCAGGCCGTGATTACGGGACTTCCCTATGGAAATGCAGCAAGAACAATTTCCTTTTGGGCAAAATCTAACGGATATTCTGGCTTAAATTACGATCCGGTTTTTACCTATGGCACAGGTACCAATAGCAATGCTTTTAGCGGAAGTTTTAGTTTGGATAGAGTAGCTATTAACGCACATACCGATAATGCCACTTTTATTTTGGGGTTTGGAAATCAAAACACTGCAGGCACTTGGTATCATTTTACCATGAGCTACGATGGTACTACAGCTAAAATATACCGTAATGGCATGCTGTTGGGAAGTTTAGCAAAAAACTGGAACACCATTAACAACAATGACATTTTTAAACTTGGTGTTGGTGTTGGTGGAGAGCAATGGTTTAATGGCGCAATTGATGATTTAAAAATATTTGACAGAGCAATAACTGATGCAGAAGCCGAGTTACTTTACAAAGGAAACATTGACGTTTGCACCAACTTACTCACTTATTTTAGCTTTAATAGTGGTACATCTGACCAAACAGGAACGGTTCCATTTACCACCACAGACCCTATTTATCCAGTTACTACAACACTAAGCAGATCAGGTGGCGCTGATTATGCCATACAAACTTTTCAAGCAGCTACGCAACCAAGAACAGCTACCATTCCAGGCTTGCCTACTGGAAACAGTGCAAGAACTATTGTATTTTGGTTAAGAACAACTACAGCCTTTTCTACCTCACAAACCTATTTTACTTATGGCAATAACGCCAGTGCCCAAACTTTTGGCTTGTACAATAATGCATCAGGTAATCTTGTTTTTCAAGGATTTGGAGCAGGAAATGATGTTACCACAACTGCAACTATTGCACAAAACACATGGGTTCAAGTTGCCGTAGTACATAACTCTAACATGGTTAAAATTTACACAAATGGCATATTAAGACATAGTTTTACCCCTACCAACACGTTAAACACTGGAAACTCAACCTTTAAAATCGGAGCGTTTAACGGCGCAGTAGATGATTTGGCTATTTATAGCCGGGCATTATCATTCGGAGAAATTGAACACCTTTATAACAACAGCGTTTTAAGCTGTCCAGCTAAACCAGTAATTTCTGCAGTTTCATCAGTGGCTAACACCACCAGTTCAGCTACTATCAACTATAGCCTAAGGGCAAATAATTTACCAACTACCTCGGTAATTAGGTACGGCTTAGCTGCTAATAGTTTAACAGAACAAGTTACCGGTATTACGGCCTCTGGAAACACAGTTACACCAGCAAACGTGGTACTTTCTGGCTTACAAGGCAATACTCAATACTTTTTCCAAATAGAAGCAACTAATAGCGAAGGCTCTACCACAACTACAGGCGATTTTATTACATTTGGCCAAATTGCCAAATACGAATTTAATAACACGTACAACAATGTAAATGGTACCATACCTTTTTCAAGTACCAATACCAGTTTCGGCCCAGATAGAAATAACAATCCAAATAGCGCTTTAATAAGAAGTTCTGCGGTAAATACAAATAGTGCCAGTATATTAAACTTGCCAATTTCTACCACAAGAAGAACAATTTCTCTTTGGGTAAAAAGCACAGACGCTGCAAACAATAGCTCATCTAGAGGAATTTTCTTATATGGCGCTGGTGCCACTGGTGCACTATTTGGCGCATATTTTAATACTAGTGGCGGTATAACTTTTCAAGGTAACAATGACCAAGCCATTACCAATTCAACAATTGTTCAAAACCAATGGTTCCACTTTGCACTTTCTTACGATGGTACAAATGTACGAGCCTATATTAACGGAGACTTAAAACATACTTTTGTAAAACCTTTAGGTACAACAAACAGCGCTTTTTCGATAGGAAATTTTATAGGTAGTTTAGATGATTTGCATATTTACAACTATGTATTGTCTGATACCGAAGTTAACAGTTTGTTCGCAAACAATGCTGTACTACCAGTTAACTTAAAATCTTTTACCGCCAAAGCACAAAACAACTCTGCTATACTTAACTGGGAAACAGCTACAGAAACCAACAACAGTCACTTTATCATCAAAAAAAGTGTTGATGGCGAAAATTTTACCCCTATAACTACCGTAACTGCAAAATTTGCAAATGGCGCTAAATATCAATTTATTGATAATAACCCAGCAAACGGCACCAACTATTATCAATTGTTACAGGTTGATTTAGATGGAAAAACTACAGATCTAGGCGTAAAAACGGTTAGCTTCTCTATCAAAAATATTGTTAAAGCTTTTCCAAATCCTGCCATAGATAAAGTAGACGTTACATTTAGCGCTGGCATTTACAACGCTGCAAAATTAACAGACATAAATGGTAGAGTTTTGCAGCAGATTAGCATTAGCAAATTACAACAAAGCATTACACTAAGCATAGGCAATTATGCTAAAGGCTTGTACCTACTTCAATTAAGTGGCGGTCAAGAAAAATCGACCCAAAGAATAGTTAAGCTATAGTAAATCGTTTACGCTAAAAAAACAGAAACCTATAAAAAAGCAAAAGGGAAGCTCATTTTACATGACTTCCCTTTTTTCATTTTTAAAACTGTGGCACTTCTGGCTTAGTTTTTACTATTTCTTCTATTTGAGCTATTACCTCATCGCTTAGCAAAGGCAACACGTCTAAAACTTGTAAATTTTCTTGCAATTGCGGCACTTTAGATGCACCTAAAATTACCGTACTCACATTTGGATTTTTTAAGCACCAAGCAATAGATAGTTTAGCTAAAGAAACATTCAAGCTATTTGCTAATTCTTGTAAAACTGTAGCTTTCTCCATTCTATCGGCAGCCAATGTTCTGTCTTTTAACCACTCTAAACCCTGCATTCCTAATCTGGTACCTTCTACCCCACTGTTGGTATATTTGCCAGATAAAATACCCGATGCCAATGGCGACCAAATGGTAGTGCCCAAGCCGTGGTTTTTAAATAAGTGCAAATGCTCGTTTTCTAATTTCTCACGCTCAAATAGATTGTATTGTGGTTGTTCCATGGTTGGCCCAATCAAATTATATTGCTTAGCAACCGCAATGGCTTCCATAATTTCTACAGCGCTCCACTCCGAAGTTCCCCAATATAAAATCTTGCCTTGCTGTAGCAGCGTATTCATAGCAAAAACAGTTTCCTCAATCGGCGTGTTTTTATCTGGGCGATGGCAAAAGTATAAGTCAAGATAATCTACCTGCAAACGTTGTAAAGCAGCATTACAAGCTTCAATAATATGCTTGCGAGATAGCCCCATTTGGTTAGGCCCTTTTCTTTCGGCACCAAAAAACACTTTGCTAGATACCACAAAAGTGTCTCGCTCCCATTTTTGGTTTTTAATGATGTTGCCCATCACAATCTCTGATTTACCTTCGGCATACCCTTCGGCATTGTCGAAAAAATTAACGCCAGCATCGTAAGCTACACCCATTAATTCATCAGCTACTTTATCTGTAATTTGGTTGCCAAAAGTTAACCAGCTACCAAACGAAAGGGCGCTTACCTGCAACCCCGATTTTCCTAATCTTCTATATTCCATTTCATGAAAATTTGATGGCAACAATTTAGCAAGTTATCGGCAGACCAAAAACCAATCATTAAGATTTTACAAAAACAAAACTTTATTGCTAGATATTCCTAACTTTAAAAACTAAATAAAATTGATGAAACGAATACTTTTAATTTTGCCATTAGCACTGCAACTAGGTTGCGGATCTGTTAAAGAAGTTAAAACAGCAAATACTCAATTGCTAAAGGATGTTGAAATCTTGTCTTCAGATGAATATGAAGGTCGTAAATCTGGCACCAAGGGCAGCGAGCTTTCTAGGGTATATTTGGTAAAAAGACTAAAGCAAATTGGTTTAGAAGCACATCCCGAGTTGGGGAAATATGAACAAAACTTTGATATTAAAGGACGCAATAGCATTACCAAAGGTGTTAATTTGATTTCGTATGTAAAAGGTAAAACCGATGATGTGATTGTAGTATCTGCACACTATGATCATATTGGTATCATCAATAATGAAATTTATAATGGAGCTGATGATAATGCCTCTGGTGTGGCAGCTCTGCTAAGCTTCGCAAAATATTTTAAGGAAAACCAACCCAATAACACCATCATTTTTGCGCTGTTTGATGCCGAAGAAATGGGGCTACAGGGCGCAAAAGCTTTTGTGGCTAATCCGCCAGTTGCACTAAACAAAATTAAACTTAACATTAATATGGATATGATTAGCCATAACGATAAAGGCGAACTTTATGCGGTTGGTACATTTAAATATCCAGAATTAAAAGAAATTGATTACCACTAATCCTAACATTAAATTATTGTTGGGGCATGACGACCCAAAGCTAGGTCATGATGATTGGACCAACCAAAGTGACCAGGGTGCTTTTAATGCCAAAAACATTCCTTTTATTTATTTTGGAGTAGAAGACCATAAAGATTACCACAAAGCTACAGATGAGTTTAAGAACATTAACCAAGAGTTTTATATCAATGCGGTAGGCGTAATAAAGGAAGTGATTATCAATATAGATAAGCAACAAGATATACAGCGCATTTTTAGAGAAAACCTACAAATGAAAAAGCAGTAGAAAAAAAATCCCAACTTTTAACCAGTTGGGATTTTTTGTTAGAAATCTATATCTACAATAGAGTTAATGGGTACGTGTACATTATTTTTCAATTGGAGGTATTTTTCGGTAACAGACCAAACGGTTGTACTTACTTTTCTGACCCCTTGTTTCGTATTAAAGGCAATATAAGCCTTTGATTTAAACTCATTTCCTAATCTTTGCGCATACGAAAGCTTGGCCAACATCTCCTCAGACAATGGCACATCTGCGGGCAAAAACTCGGTTACGTTTATTTCTTCTTTTTCTATTAATTCACCAATCATAAGTATTACATTTTTAGTTAAACAAGCTTAACAATTTTTTAAAACAATAACAATATCGTATCTTAATTTTTAGACAGTGTTTTGTAAAAATTTAATAGCAAAAAAAAGACCGCTAATGCGGTCTTAATATGTTTTAATGTAGTTTTAATTTTTTAATTTAAACCTGTTTTCTATCATGCCATTAAACTTGTTGCTTAACTCTGCACCAATAACGTTGGAAGAAGATACTGTGTTAAACATTTTAACACTAGACATGGTTGTATTGTTAACCGATTTGGCATTTGGAGCTAACACACTAACAGCCTTAGCTATATAAACATCATTCGGATTTCCAAAATCAAACATTGCGGTACCTGTTGGCACTTCAGCTAAATCATAATCTGGAACCATACCACTATAATAACCACCTTGGCCCAGAGAATTTTTGCTTTCAAATAAAGAATAATAAATATCGTATTTATTCTCTATTGTTATAGGGAAAAAACCAACTGGCTTTCCGTAAGTTTTTCTGCCCACAAGTGTTACGTTAACATGAGGTTTTAAATTATTGATCAATAACTCACTTGCCGAAGCCGTACCTGCAGCAACAATAAATACAATATTTCTTACACCAGTTAACGGTCCAGTTTTCGAAAAACTAATTGTATTGGCACTAACAGAATAATTTACATCAGCATAGGTATCTATCTTGCCATCATTATTTTGATCTTGCACTTTATTATTTACATCTAACAAAGGCTGGTTAGCTAAAATTTTAGCATTACCAGATTGCATAACGCTATTGAAGTGCTCGCTAAACATTACCCCGCTAACGCCAGAAGGTGCAATTAAATTAGTTAGATATTCTGCGGTAGAAACGTAACCGCCGCCATTATATCTCAAATCAATTATCAAATCAGTTACTCCCTCGGTTGCAAAATTTTGAAATATGGGGTCAAACCTAGTATCAGAAGCTGGCGTGTTACGTGTAGCCGGATTAGTTAACTTTGCAAACCTGGCGTAAGAAATATAACCAATTTTCTTCCCGTCGGCATTAATAATACGCGATTTATAAATTGGACTACTCGCATAAGACACCTTAGTTAAATTAGCTGAAAAGGTAGTGCCATCAACACCTCTAACGGCCTCAACGCTAACAGAGTTCTCAACAGCGTTAAGTATAGCAATCCCTTTTTCCTCGGTGTAATTAGTACCGTACTCAATTCCATTAATTTTTGTTAGTTTATCCCCTCTAACAAAGCCAGCTTTATCTGCCGGCGAATTTGGTTCTACCGCTCTTACATACACATTATAGTTTGCTGTAGTACCGTAAAAACCAACATCTAAACCAACGTCATTACCGTTACCTTCTAAATCTACAGAAGCTTCGGGATTGATTACGGCTACAGGGTTTTTATTTGCCTTATCGAAAACGTAAGAAAACTTAGATCTAGTTGCTCCCGTAGTCCATTCAAAGGGATTGGAATATTTGGTTATTTCGAAAAGCGCTTGAGCATAATTCTTAGCGTCTGTTGTTTGAGTAGTATACTGCCGTGGATTAAAAACCTCATAAGTTGGTAGTTTGTCATTCCACAAGTAAACTTCTTTAGCATACAAAAAAATCGAATCTAAACTTAATTGTTGCCTAGTTGCGGTAGGTGTTGTTGTAGGCGGCGTCACCACTGGCGGTGTTACTGTAGGCTCTGTTTTACTCTTTTTACAGGCACCCAAGGCCAACATTGATACCGCAGTTAGGACCAATAAATATCTTTTATTCATTTTATAGTTAATAAGTAGTACTAATTAACGAATTATTTTTTACAAAATTTCTGTTACGGAAAAATTATCTATTGCTAAATCTACGAAATTACTCGCGGCTTGGTTTTCTGAGACAAAAAGCACAACATCTTCTTTTTCAAAACCTTGCTCTGTTAATATGTGTTTTATGGTTTCGCTAGCCGAACCGCTATATTCTACAGTAAAGTATACTTTAAGGTATGGCTCCAATCCATTCCACTCAATTTGCTTCATCTTATTGATCGCTTCCGCCGGATTTCCTTCTACTAGAATAGAAATTGTTCTCCTATCTACCACTACCTCTTGCAAAAGATTGAGTACGTTTTTAAACAATAATAATTTCAATGGCAAACGGGCAGTTTCAAATAGCAAATTAAAGTTTTGCTCGTATTTTTCTGGAATATCAAACTTAGCAGCTGTTTTCTTAAAAAGGCCTAGCTCTCCATTTTCCGTAAATTCCTTACTCATAAAATTAACTATGGCTTTTGCATCTATTTGCTCTGTATAAGCCATAAACTCAGAGAACAAATAATAAACCTGCAGTAAATAATCCTTTTTTGGATACAAAGCATCATCTAAAGTGATGATTAAAGCTTTTTTATTGGAAAGATATTTTTCGAATGACATGAATGAAGTTAAAAGTCAAAAACAAAAAGAAACGTATAGCTAAATTAACTTTTTTCAAGACGGATTAGAGATAGAGATTAACGCTAAATCTTTATTATCATTAACAAATGAATAAAATCCGTTCAAATTTGTGTGGCTATTCAATTGCATTTCAATAGAAGAATAAATCAGTTTACCTTCATTAAAAATACAATAATCTTTAAATTTATTTTGGCTAGGCTGCGGGTTTTCTGGCAATAGTACCTTCAATCCAAATTCGTTAAATAAAACCAATGATTTTGATAAAGCCATTATTTCTGCCTCGTAAAGCGGAAGAAGCATATCTACATCGTTATCTAAACATTTGGTAAGTAAGTTATGTGCCAGAACATCCGCATTCCATGGGCCCAATGCTGCAAAAGCATAAGAACTTGTGCTAATTTTCGGCATATCTCCATAATCTCCTAAAAGGATTTCGGCATTACTAAAAGCTTTGATCAATTTTAAAGCAGTGGCCGTTTTACCGCCAGTAATTAGAATTTTCAATTTTATAAAATTTGGTTAATTGATGATTTTTTCAATTGGTTAACTGTGATTGCTAACGGCCGCTAAGGCATGCAGTTAAACAAGCCATCAATTTCAACAATTAAACAATGTTTCCATCTTTCATGGTTACTACCCTATCGCTAATTTCAGCTAAATCGGCATTGTGGGTTACTATTACAAAAGTTTGTTTAAAGTTATCTCGCAGGCTGATAAAAAGCTGGTGCAGGGCATCGGCATTGGTAGAATCTAAATTACCAGAAGGCTCATCAGCCAATATGATAGAAGGCCGATTAACTAACGCTCGGGCTACCGAAACACGCTGTTGCTCGCCACCCGATAGTTCGCTAGGTTTGTGATGGGCACGTTCTTTTAAACCAAAAAGATCTAACAGTTCGAACGCTCTTTTTTCGGCCTCTCTCTTGCTTTTTTTAGCAATAAACGCAGGAATGCAGATATTTTCTAAAGCACTAAATTCTGGCAGTAAATGATGAAACTGGAATACGAAGCCAATATGCTGGTTTCTAAAAACACTTAAATTTTCGCCAAAAAGCTTGCTTACTTCTCTGCCTTTTAAGGTTACCGAACCAGCATCTGGCTGATCTAAAGTTCCCAAAATATGTAACAGTGTACTTTTACCTGCGCCAGAGGCTCCAATAATACTTACAATTTCTCCTTCGGCAACATCAAAATCAACTCCTTTTAAAATCTCCAGATTTCCGTATGCTTTTTTTATCCCTTTGGCTTGTAACATGATGCAAATGTACAGAATTGTGGATGAATACCCTAAATGGGATTTTAACCATTTAGGGTGCAGGCACAAAATGGTGGAGACACAATATTTTGTGTCTCTAGCAAAAAACCACACATTACATTACACATCATAAACCCAATAAAAATTTAAAAAAATTTGCAAATCAAAAATCCATTCTTAACTTTGAAACACAAAGCACTTTAAAAAATGAACCAACAAGAGCAATTAGATACGCTAAATGATATCCGGAATATCATGAACCGTTCGTCAAAATTTATCTCTTTAAGCGGATTATCAGGTATTTTTGCTGGAATTACGGCATTGGCAGGCGCTTATTTTGCTCATAAAGCTATAGAGAAATATATTGCTGGCGGTTATGGATATGGCATTGATGCGGATTTCAGCATAGAAATAGAACTAATTAAAATTGGCATTATCGTATTACTTATTGCCCTGTTGGGAGGTATATTTTTTACCTACAGACAAAGCAGAAAGAAGAATTTGCCAATTTGGGACAGCACCACCAAAAAAATGCTCATCAACTTGTGCATTCCTTTAGCCGCTGGAGGTTTCTTTATTTTGGCTTTATTGCTTAACCATAGCCATGCAGTGGTGATAATAGCGCCTAGCACTTTGGTTTTTTACGGTCTAGCACTTATCAATGCAAGTAAATACACTTATTCGGATATCAGGTTTCTAGGTATCTGCGAAATTATTTTGGGCATTATAGCGATGTTTAATATTGGGCTGGGCCTATATTTTTGGGCCTTGGGCTTTGGCATACTACATATTTTATATGGCACCATTATGTACTTTAAATACGAGAAAAAATAGAAGGTATAAGGTTTAGTGTGCAGCTCAACACATTAATTGCAGTTACACCACATTTCTAAAATACTCAGCTTAATTAAAATGAAGAACCCGATACAAGCACTGAATAAGATTTTCGACAGCCGGATTAGACTGGGTGTTATGTCGGTGTTGGTGGTAAACGATTCTGTAAGTTTTAATGATCTGAAACAACTTTTAGAACTTACTGACGGCAACCTTGCCTCCCATTTGAATACTTTGGAACAGGCCGAATATATTAAAATGCACAAAGCCTTTGTGGGGCGTAAAACAAATACCACTTACACTATTACAGAACTTGGCAAGCAATCTTTTAAAGGCCATTTAGATGCACTTGAAAAGATGATCAAAGGAATTTAATTTTTTTGAATTTTAACTTTGAAAAACAAAGCACTTTATATTAACTTTAAATAATCAAATCATGGAAACAATGACAACACCTAAAACAACAACAAAACAAAGATTAACGATTACTTTCGGCATTATAGCTTTTATATTAGCTGTACCCTTGGTAGCTATGCAATTTACGAAAGAAGTAGATTGGAAACTCTTTGATTTTATCATTATGGGTACCCTTTTAACGCTTACCGGATTAGCAATAGAAGTGGTAACCAGAAATGTAAAAACTGCGGCATGGAAAATTGGAATTTCTGTAGTCCTCCTTATTTTGTTGCTCCTTACCTGGATTGAGCTTGCCGTTGGTATTTTCGGAACCACTTTCGCTGGGAGCTAAGGCCGCAGGAAAGTATTTTTTTTGAATTATTACTTTGAAATACAAAGCACTTTAAAATGAAGCAAACACCAACTACACTACCAATTATAGCTATCGCAAAGCGATGTGCTAGAATATCATTAGCAACAGGTACCCTGATTTTCTTAGCATTTGCAATCAGTAAAGCCGAAGCCATAATTATTGTAGGTTTCTTTTTTACGTTTATTGCGTGTGCGGCAAACGGCATTGCTTTGCTGGTGCTACTGCTTCATTTAACAGGTAATAGGTCTTATTGGCAACAAATTTTTAACGCAATAATTATCGTACTCAGCAATATACCCATTGCCATGTTATTCGCTTGGCTCTCTATCCAAATAGCTGAATTAAATCATATCAACTTATGACACAAAAAATTGATTACCGACTGCCGCTGATGCTATTTGGCGGCCTACTGTTCCAGCTTTTGTTTTGGGACGAGTTTTTAGGGCTAAATTTACTCATCTATACCTTATTTATATTGGCCATTACCTTTACAGATAAGGATATTCCGTTTCACAAAAACAAACTGCATACTGCCCTGCCGCATTTAGCTATTACACTTTACATAGTTTACAACAACTCTACCCTTGCTATAATTACTTGGTTTATTACTTTGCTGGTTTATTTAGGCACTGCACATTTTGTGTTGCTAAAATCTAGCGTAACCGCATTGTTTTGGGGTATTTTACAAGTAATAAGTGGCCCCTCGGGTATAGTTAGCAAATTACGCAAAACCAAGTTAGGCAAGGTAAATTTTAAACCTATTTTAAAGCCAATTAAATATGTGGTATTGCCTTTGGTAATGGTGGTAATTTTCTGTTCTCTGTATAGCATAGCCAATCCTATTTTCGAAAAATACATACGTTTAATCACAGACAACATTAGCTATTTATTCCATACCATCTTCAACTTTTTGTTTATAGATATTAGCTTGCCTAAATGCTTATTTATAGTGCTGGGCATTGGTATTACGGCAGGCATAATAGTTAGTGTTGATAGTAAGTTACTTGATGAAGTAGAACTTGGAAAACGTGATGAATTAATTAGGGAACGCAGAGAACAGAACAAACCATCGCTATTTCAAGATTTTAGGATGTTGTTGGCGGGAAATCAGATCAAGAAAAAGTTGGCGCTTAAAACCGAAAACATTGTTGGTATCATCTCATTTGTTGCACTCAATTTGTTGCTTCTTTTTCTAAATGCAATTGATATTTCAACGCTTTGGCTTAACAACGCATCTGCTGTGGGTAAAAACTTTTCTGCCGAACTACATGATGGCACCAATACTTTGATTTTCAGCATTGTAATTGCTATGCTTATTATTGTTTACTTCTTTACTGGAAACCTTAATTTTTATAGCAAAAATAAGTTTATCAAAACATTGGCCTATTTATGGATTGCCCAAAATGCCTTCCTAGTACTTTCTGTTCTACATAGAGACTATGATTACATCTTCTATCATGGCTTAACATATAAACGAATTGGCGTAGCCGTATTTGCAACTTTAAGCTTTATTGGGCTGGCCTCGGTTTATATCAAAATAGCCAAGCAGAAAACAATTTTCTTTCTATACCGCATTAATTCAAAAATATGGTACGTGTTATTAGTAATACTCAGCTTTGTAAACTGGGATGTTTTAATTCTGAACTACAACCTACAAAACGCCAATCAAATTGGAATAGATGTAAACCATTTGATGAGCTTTTCTCACAAAACCCTACCCCTACTACAGAAAAACAGAGAAATATTACTTAAACAAGCGCTAATAGATGCCGAAAAAGAACAGGCTAGTCATGATGAAATAACCGCAGCAGTAGACTCGGTAGCTACAGGCGTTGCAATAGTTGCAGCAGAAGGCACAAACGCAAAAGCGCCACTAAGCAAAGTTAAAAAAAAGCGATAACAATTAAAAATGCAAAAGATGCCTTTAACCAAAGGCTAAACGATAAGATAGCGTACTTTTTACAAGATCAGCAAAAAGGTTCGTGGCGTTCGTTTAGTTATTTGAATTGGGAGGTAGAAAAAAGCCTCAAGCGCCTGCCTTAAACAACTTTTCTGGTATTTTCTATCTATACAAGGCTTTCCACCCCTAATAAACAATTTGTATAAAACGCAAAAGCCCACGATTAAAAAAATCGTAGGCTTTTGTGCTTATTGGTAAATACCAATTAACCTTTAAAATGATCTATAATCAAATTAGCTAATTCTGTACCGATACGCTCTTGGGCCTCGTTGGTAGAAGCGCCAATATGCGGTGTTAACGAAATTTTTGGATGCGCCAATAATTCAGCAGCCGGAGTTGGCTCATTGTCAAACACATCTAAACCAGCAAAGGCAACTTTACCCGAGTTCAAAGCTTCAATTAAAGCAGGCTCGTCAATAGTGCCACCACGTGAGCAGTTTACCACACCCACACCTTGCTTCATCGCTGCAAATTCAGCAGCGCCTAAAATAGGTTTATCGGCAAATGGTGTATGTAACGAGATAAAATCACTGTTTGCAATTACCTCTTCTAAAGAAACGGTATTTACCGGAATATCAACCTTAATACCTAAAGTTAAATTCAAAGTAATGTTGCCACTAAAAGGAAATAAATCGTAAGCTAATACGTTCATTCCCAATCCTAAAGCTACCGCAGCAGTTTCTCTACCAATTCTACCGAAACCAATGATACCGATAGTTTTACCTCTTAGCTCGACACCTTTTGCGTAAGCTTTTTTAAGATCGTTGAATTTAGCACCACCTTCTACAGGCATTTTGCGGTTAGCATCTTGCAAGAAACGTACGCCAGTAAACAAGTGAGCAAACACCAATTCTGCAACAGATAAAGATGAAGCCGCAGGCGTATTTACCACCGCAATACCTTTAGATCTTGCGTAATCAACATCGATATTATCCATACCCACACCGCCTCTACCTATTAAACTAAGGTTAGGGCAAGCATCTATTAATTCTTTTCTAACTTTGGTAGCACTTCTTACAGTTAAACCATCGTAGTTTTGTAATGCTGCTACTAATTGATCTTGAGGCACTGTTTGTGTTTCTACCGTATGCCCAGCATCTTCTAATAATTTTTTTCCTATTGGATCTATGCCATCATTGGCAAGTATTTTAGCCATTTTTTATTTTTTATGTTTTTCTTCGAAACTTTGCATTAAATCTATGAGCGCATGTACGCTGGTAATTGGAAGTGCATTATACATCGATGCTCTGAAACCTCCAACACTTCTGTGTCCTTTTAAGCCTTCAAAACCATTTTCATCAGCATATTTTGCAAAAGGTTTTTCCAATTCTGGATCTTCCATTACGAAACAAACATTCATACGAGAACGATCTTCTACGGCACAGGTTCCTTTAAACAAAGTGTTTCTATCAATTTCTTTGTAAAGTGCATTTGCTTTAGCAATATTTTCTTTCTCCATTTCGGCAACGCCACCCTTAGATTTTAACCATCTTAGGTTTAACATGGCTGTGTAAATAGAAAATACTGGCGGCGTGTTGTACATAGAACCACCATCAATGTGCGATTTATAGTCTAACATCGAAGGAATAGCTCTTCCTGTTTTACCTAAAATTTCATCTTTGATAATTACGATGGTTAAACCAGCAGGGCCAATGTTTTTCTGTGCACCAGCATAAATCAAATCGTATTTGGCAACGTCAATTTCGCGGCTCATAATGTCTGATGACATATCGCAAACCACAGGAACTTTAGTTACCGGCAATTCGAATAACTCGGTACCGTAAATGGTATTGTTAGAAGTATAGTGGAAATAAGCACTATCTTCTGGAATTACGTAATCTTTAGGAATGAAAGTGTAGTTAGCATCTTTTGAAGAAGCTACCACATTGGCTTTACCGAAAAACTTAACTTCTTTAAGTGCTTTGGTAGCCCAAACGCCTGTATCTAAATACGCAGCAGTTCCACCTTCTGGCAATAAGTTCATCGGCACCATAGAAAACTGCAGGCTTGCACCACCTTGTAATAACAGTACGGAATATCCGGAAGGTACATTTAAAAGTTCTTTTACCAATTTTACGGTTTCCTCTACCACACCATCAAATTCGGGTGAGCGATGGGAGATTTCTAAAATTGATAATCCGTCTTTAAAATCTAGTACTGCAGCAGAAGCCTGTTTAAAAACTTCTTGCGGTAAAATACATGGACCAGCTCCAAAATTATGTCTCATTTTTATTGTTTTTGATTGGTGTAAAATTAACACTTTGATATTAATTATTCGGCTTTTTTATCAACTAAATAATCAACATGACAATAGTTTAAGAAAAAGGAAAAACCGAATTGTAGCATATTAACAACTAACTATACAAAATTACCTTTAACTAACAAGCAATATTATCAAATTAAGGATTTTTTTCGAAAAGCAGTGGTAATAGTTCTTAGGCTAATGTAGCCCCGTTTTACGCTTTACTTCTCCCGATAAAACCTGTGAAAAAGACAAGCATACAATAAAACAACAAAATACTGAAGGTTAAATCGGGATCGTGTTCGCTGCAACCGGGTTTAGTTAACTAACAACTGTGCACAACACTTGCTTGCCAAACCCGATAGTAGCGAACACGTTTGGCAAACCTGTGTGTTTGCCGACGAAGTAAAGCGAATAGCGGGACTGCCATTAAAAAATGTGAAGAACACTGATTTTCAAGAAAGAATAAAAACTTAGTTGCCTTTCAACTTAAAAACCAACTTAAAATTCAGTTGCCTACCAGTTAAATAATTAGGAATAGCGTAATTAACATTATTCACATCTTTAAGCCAAAGGTACGATACGGTATTATTGATATTCAACAAGTTAAACACCTCCGCATAGGCAATTACGCTACTAAAATATTTGCTTAAAAACTGGGGTTTCTTTATGGCCTGTGCATCTAAAAAATCGTTAGAAAAACCAATATCTACCCTGCGGTAAGCGGGGATACTAAAATCGTCTGTATAGGCAGCGATTTGTGGAGAACCTATGGGCAACCTCGAACCGTACAACAAATTTAAGTGTACTTTGTAAGTTGGACTATTAAACAATCGATCCTGAAAAAACATGGAAAAATTTACGCGTTGGTCGGTTGGTCTTTTTAAATAGCCAGGGTAAATGGTTTCGTTTTGACCATTTGCGTTTCGTTTTACATAGCTATCTCCTATTACATCCTGATTGGCACTTAAAAATGAAAGCCTAAAAAACGACATCAAGTCTTTAACTAACTCACCGCCTAGCGAAAAATCTGCTCCATAGGTATGGCCTTTAGCTACTTGATTTGCCAAATATTTTACCCTTACGTTATCAATGGTGTAAGGAATCATTTGGTCTGCATATTTATAATATACTTCTGAAGTAAACTTTAACCTAGTTCCCAATCCAGTAAATGCTACATCATACCCCGCAGAAACATTGTAAGAACGTTGCGACTTTTGATTTAAAAACAAAGAGCCATCTAAACCTCTAATGCTTCTGTAACTTGGCGCCTGGCGGTAAATACCTGCGGTAAACCGCCAAAGTTTATATTCTTCTGGTCGGTACAGCATCAACAACCTCGGGCTTACCAAAACCTCTCCACTTAAATTGTTATAGCTAACACGAGCGCCCAATTGTACATCGGTTTTACCAGAAATTGCATAGCTATCTTGTAAATACGCAGAAATAGAATTGATTTTGAGTTGATTGTTAGATAAAATGGCATTTTCGAAAGTAAAGGAATTGGTGTTTGATGGCAAAATATAACCCGCAGAGTCGATGTAACTATATTCGTTCATTTGATCTACGTACTTTGCCTGTTCAAATCTAGCGCCATAAGTAAAACTGTGCTTCCCTGTTTGATGTTCTACTTTAAGTTCGGTGCTTGCAATGGTAGAATTTAGGCTGTTACGGGCATAACTGTAATAGCTGCCCAATCCTCTGTTTTTTCTAACCGGGCCAAAACCGCCATCGCTGTAATTGTTATCTATTTCCTCGAAAACATAATTGCCATCAATATCAAACTTTTCGCGTTCTACAATTTCGAAATAACTATTGATCCATTTTATAGATACGTTTTTGTTTGGGTTAAACAAGCCTGTAACAGCGCCTCCGTAAGTATAGTAATCGTCTATTTCCTGTCCTTCGTAGTCTACTTTTAAACGTATTGGGTTATTGATGGTTCCAAACTGGGTTTCTCTACTCTCCGGCACCAACCTAAAACTTCCAGAATTAAAATTCAACAAGGTATTGATACTGAATTTAGCGTTGAAATTATGTTGATAAAGCGCCTGAAAATCGTTAAAACTTGGACGGTAACTTCCTCTAGTATCTTGTGTGCTTAAAATATTTCTATTGTCTTTTCTTCTAAAGCCAAGCAACAGGTGGCTGTTTTTAAATGACTTTTTAGCCGTGGCGGATATGCCCATTAAGCCAGCTGTTAGGATATATTCGCTACTATCTGGTTGATTATACTTCACATCCAAAACAGAAGAAAGCTTATCGTTATATCGGGCATTAAAGCCACCAGCAGAAAAACGGGCGCTACTTACAAAATCTGGATTGATGAAACTTAAACCCTCTTGCTGACCATTTCTAATTAAAATTGGTCGGTTAATTTCGATATCGTTCACATAAATCAGGTTTTCATCAAAACTACCTCCGCGAACACTGTATTGCGAACTCAGCTCGTTATTGGTAGAAACGCCGGGTAAGGTTTTTAAAACGGCTTCGAAATTCATAGAAACCGTAGGTAAACTGGGTACATCAATAATACCAACGCTTTGCGCATTATTTAACTGCGTTTGTTTATTGGTTACTTTTACTGTTTTAAGCTCCTTAACATCGGGCTTTAAAACCACATCTTTTTGAACCTCAACACCTTTGCTTTCGCTAAATTTGATGGTTTCTATACGAAATCCAACCAGTTTGAAACGTAAGCTAAAATTTGACAAACGAGATTGGATGCTGTACTTTCCTTGCTCATCAGTAACTGCTGTAGCGGCCAAACCTACTAAAGAAACGGTAACTTTTGGTAGAGGTTGATTTTTCTCATCTTTAACCACACCAGTAATTTTCACTACCGATTGTTGGGCAATTACAGCGAACGATGAAAATAATAACAGCAGCAAAAAAAGCGCTTTTTTTGTCATTAGGTTTAGCTGTGTTGTAAATTAGTTTGAACTTGCTTTAATTCTGCGATCATTTGCGTAGGGCTTGGGGCTGCAAAAACCGCATTACCCGCTACAAAAACATTAGCACCCGCCTCAATTAACGAACCTATGTTATGAATACCTACGCCACCATCTACCTCTATCCACAAATTTGGATTAACCTGCAAAGCCATTTGCTTTAGTTCTCTTACTTTAGTTAAGGTTTGTGGAATAAACTGCTGGCCCCCAAAGCCTGGGTTTACCGACATGACCAAAGCCAAGTCGATATCTTGCAACACATCTTTTAACAAAGCAACCTATGTATGTGGGTTTAAAGCCACACCTGCTTTACATCCCACAGATTTGATCAATTGAATGGTACGGTGCAAATGTGTACAAGCTTCATAATGAACCGTAATTACATCGGCTCCTGCCTTTGCAAACTCAGCAATATACCTATCTGGATCTACAATCATTAAATGTACATCGAACGGTTTTTTTGCATGTTTTTTAGCTGTATTAATTACTGGAAAACCAAATGAAATGTTCGGCACAAAAACACCATCCATTACATCTACGTGAAACCAATCTGCTTCACTCTGGTTAATCATTTCTATATCGCGTTGTAAGTTGGCAAAATCTGCCGATAATATGGATGGGGCAATTAGGTGTTTCATTGATTTTGATTTGTCGTAATTGCGAGGTACGACGCAATCTTTTTAATTATTTTGTTTTAGGATTGCTTCATACGTCGCAATGACGGATTTTTGTTTATTTCTTATGAATGATTTTAGCTGATTTTAACACCATATTCAATTTCATCAACCTAGTCATTGCATGAAAACGTTCAGTGTAAGAACTAGACAAAGCCTTACGTAGCAAATCCTCTTCTGCCTTTTTATAGTCGGCTTTAGGTTCTTCTAGCATATTTTTACGATTGTCTAATTTCATTACTGCAAGGTACAAAAGAAATTTAAAGAGTTGATTAGCTTAATTGACTGAAAGTTCATTTATGGAAAAAAAACAGGCAAAAAGCATTTTCTGTATCGGCAACAAATGGCAAACGGTATCTTTTTCCACATCCATAACCAAGTTTCGTGCATAAAACTTAGCTTTGTTGATACAATATGATAGAAATTTACACAGACGGAGCAGCAAGCGGAAATCCAGGTCCTGGCGGTTATGGTGTAATCTTACGCTCGGGCAAACATTACAAAGAAATAAGCGGTGGTTTTAGAATGACTACCAATAACCGCATGGAACTTTTGGCCGTAGTAGTTGCTTTAAAGGCGCTAAAAACGCCAGGGCAAGAAGTTGTTGTATTCTCCGACAGTAAATACGTAGTAGATTCTGTAGAAAAAGGTTGGGTTTTTGGCTGGGTACAAAAAGGCTTTAAAGATAAGAAAAACAAAGACTTATGGTTGCAATACCTTCAACAACACAAGCTGCACAAAGTGAAATTTAAGTGGATTAAAGGCCACAATGAACATCCAGAAAACGAACGTTGCGATCGTTTGGCGGTAGCGGCATCGCAAGATAAAGCCAATTGGGCTATTGATGCAGCATTTGAAGCAGAAAGAAATAATAGCGCTAGTAAGTTACTATAATTAGAAAATTTCTTTTGAACTGCGATCGTCATTTCGAACGCAGAGAGAAATCCAACTACTAAACTATTCGCTAGATCTCTCTTCGTTCCTTTTCGCAAATGACGACTTGTTTACTTCACGCTAACTGGTACAGAAACCTTATCCCAATCTAAAGCAAAACCTTTTTTAGTTACTTTATAAACCAATCTTTCTTGCGTTTCTTTTAAAGGTTTCACTTTTACATCTACCCTTAAAGCATCTTTAGCTTCTTGGTATTTGTAAGCGCCCCATTGCTTAGGTTCTTTGTTAAAAATGGCTGTCCAAGTGCCGCTTTCTCTAGGAATTAAGAAAAAACTATATTTTCCAGCTGGCAAAGCTTTACCTTCTACCTTAATGTCTTTGTCTGTTTCAAAAGTAGTGGCGTCATTTGCACCAGCACGCCAAACTTTATCGTAAGCCTCTAAACCGCCCCAAATTTTACGGCCTTTAACCGCCGGGCTACTGTAATTAATGGTAATGTTTGCGCCACCAATTTTACCTGTTGCAGTTGCCGCCGGACTAGGCTTCGGCTTGGCATCTTGCGCCATTGCACCTACCGATACAAAAAGAGCAAGTGCTGCGCTTGCCATTACTTTAAATGTTGATTTCATGATCTTTAATTTTAATATTCTTTGCTACTAAGTTAATTGTAAAAATTCCAAAAAAGCTAAATCAACAATAAAATTACGCAACAAAAAAGCGAACGTTTCCATTCGCTTTCTCAAAAAATCAAAATTATTTAACCGAAAAATCTTTAGGCAGATTTGGTATCAAGAGTGTCAACCGTTAATTTTTCAACTGGAGAAAACTCTGCCATAAATTCCTCTGCCTTTTTTACCATTTTAGGAGAGCCCACAAAAATAGCCACGCGTTGGTGTAGTTCTGTAGGTTCTATATCCAAAATCCTATTTAAGCCATCAGAAGCAATACCACCGGCCTGTTCAATAATAAACGCCATTGGGTTACATTCGTACAATAAGCGCAACTTGCCTTTTGGCGAAGCTGCCGTAGTTGGATACATATAAATTCCGCCCTTAATTAAACTTCTGTGAATATCGGCCGCCATAGCGCCAATGTATCTTGAAGTGTAAGGCCTACGAGTAGCTGCATCTTCTGTTTGGGCGTATTTAATATATTTTTTTACTCCTTCTGGAAAATGCACATAGTTACCTTCGTTAATAGAATAGATTACACCATCATCAGGTATTTTCATGTTAGGATGCGAAAGACAAAACTCTCCTATAGATGGGTCTAAAGTAAACCCGTTAACTCCTTTACCAGTAGTATACACCATCATGGTAGATGAACCATAAATTACATAACCAGCCGCAACCTGTTCGGTACCTTTTTGCAAAACATCAGCTAAAGTTGCTGGTCCATCTGTAGATTTTCTCCTGTAAATAGAAAAAATGGTGCCTACGGTTACGTTAATATCGATATTCGAAGAGCCGTCTAATGGATCTATACAAACAATGTAACGGGCATTTTTAGAAACTGGCGATTCAATACGTACGAAATCATCTTCTTCTTCAGAAGCTACAATACAACACTCGCCACCACTAGTTAAAGCAGAAATAAACTGTTCGTTAGCATAAACATCTAGTTTTTTTTGATCCTCTCCCTGTATATTAACAGTATCCGCATCGCCTAAAATATCTACTAACCCAGCTTTATTTACTTCGCGGTTTACAATTTTTGCGGCAATACCAATATCCCGCAACAAGCGAGAAAGCTCTCCTTTTGCATACGGAAAGTCCGCTTGCTTTTCAATAATAAACTGTCCTAATGTTTTTATACCCGACATGATTTTACTTAGTGTACTTTTTACGTTATCTATCTCCTAATTCTATGGCCTCTAAGGTATGTATTTTTTCGTCGGAAATGCAAAAGCGAATCAAAGTTCTTTTTTTGTGCCAGCCGTGTTTTCCTGCCGCACCGGGGTTAATATGCAAGCATTGTATTTTTTTATCGAACATTACTTTTAAAATGTGTGAATGCCCAGAAATAAAAAGCTGCGGAGGCTTAGTGTAAATTTCTTTCTTCACATTAAGCGCATAACGATCGGGATACCCACCTATGTGTGTCATCCAAACATCAACCGCTTCACAACTAAAACGATTATGCTCTGGAAAGACCGCCCTAATAGCTGCATCATCAATATTTCCATAAACTCCACGCAAAGGTTTAAATGCGGCTAAAGGTTCAGCTACGTTCGGCCCAAAATCGCCAATATGCCAAATCTCATCCCTATCATCAAAGTATTTAAACACCGCATCGTCTAAGTAGCCATGTGTATCAGATATTAAACCTATTTTTTTCATTTATTTGAGATGTGGGTATTGAGTATTGAGTATTGAGTACAACTGCAAACCTAAATGATTGTTTTTTGAAAAGCAATTTAAATGCTACTAGGCAAAATGGGTCGGGCTTTACGCTGTATCTCTTCGCTAGCCATCCTGTCATTCCAAGTTAGAAACAATCTATTTACCGACTGCTAAACGAAACAGAAAAACATTAAGCGAAGAGGATGCCGCTGCAATCCCGTTTATTTTAGAAAAGGCAATGCAAAAAAACTGTCAGTCATAGATCGTCATTGCGAGGAACGAAGCAATCTTAAAGCGCATTAATGGTTTGCAGGCGTTGTAAGATTGCTTCGTCGTACCTCCTCGCAATGACGAAAAGAGCAAAATCAATAAGCCAAAAAGAAATCCTTAAGCAACGCTTCGTAAGCTATTGTATATTTCTTTTCGCTCTCGTAAATTATAAAATCTTCTTCTAGCAAAGCTGATTTATTTCTTCCTAAGCAAACAATTCGTCTAAATTCTGGCTTAGTAACATCAGAGCGAAGTTTAATTACTTTCTGCAAAAACAAACCATAATCTTCGCCCTTGGCTACCAAAAATTCAGCTTGTTTAATGGGTAATACAAACCAAAAAGAACCTACGTCACTCAATAACTCTTCAACTTTCTTAACCAACTCGGCAAAGAAAGCTTACTACTGGCGTGTCTAGCTATTTCCTTTTTAGGTTCGGCATTTTTATAATCGTTTACAAAAAACGGAGGATTGGTCACAATAAGATCGAATTTTTCTGGACTGTTGAATTGTTCGATTGATATATTGTTGTTTGTTAATCGTTCACTAAAAACTGAATTCTCAAAATTTCTACTAGCAGTTGCTGATGCTTGTTCATCAATTTCTACCGCATGAACTTGAGCTTTTGGAAAACGCTGCGCCAACATTAAAGCAATTACACCTGTTCCTGTACCTACATCTAAGATCCGCTCTGCATTTTCATGTTGCACCATAGCTCCCAACAACACGCCATCGGTATTGATTTTCATAGCGCAATCGCTTTGGTCTACCTCAAATTGCTTAAAACGGAAGATATTTTTCATTTTTTTACCACAAAGACACTAAGGACACAAAGATATTAGCTTTCATAAATCTCCAACGGCAATCCATCAGGATCTGCAAAAAAAGTGAACTTTTTCCCTGTAAACTCGTCAATCCTAATCGGTTCGGTTACAACACCTCTTTCATTTAAAACCCCTGCCACTTTTTCAACATCATCAACCGCAAAAGCTAAATGACGCAAACCTTGCGCTTCTGGTCTAGATGGCCTTTCTGGCGGATTTTCAAAAGAGAACAATTCAATTTGATAAACGCCATCCACAGCTAAATCCAACTTCCAAGATTTTCTTTCTTCCCTAAAAACCTCTGCTAAAACCGTAAAACCTAGTTTGTTTACATAAAAATCTTTTGAACGTTCATAATTAGAACAGATAATAGCGATATGGTGAATGCGGTTGAACATTTTTGAGTTTTTAAGTCCGAGGTCGGATGTCCGAAGATATAACACCAATCAAATCATTCAAAATTATATCCTTCAAAATTCAATTATTTATTCACTCAATCATTCTATCATTAGAGATAAAAAACCTAAATTTGCATCTTCAAAAAATAAGCATGATTCATTTCTTTTTAGGTCAATCTGACGAGGTTTTTGTTTTACAAACAAGCAAAACTTTATCCCCAACTGATACAGAAAAATTAGAATGGCTTTTCGGCGGAGCTAAATTGAGCACCGAAAGTTCTTTAACAGGTTTTTTTGTTGGTCCACGTGCAGCAATGATTACTCCTTGGAGTACCAACGCGGTAGAAATCACTCAAAACATGACACTTGATGGCATCATCAGGATTGAAGAATTTAAAAAAGTGGACGAAGGGTTTACGGCATTTGACCCCATGCTTTCTCAAAAATACAGTGGTTTAAACCAAGAAGTATTTAATATTAACATTAAGCCAGAGGCGATATTAGAAATTACAGATATTGCGGCTTACAACAAGCAAGAGGGCTTATCTTTAAGTGATGAAGAAGTAGATTACCTAGAAGGATTAGCTGATAAACTAGGAAGACCGTTAACAGATTCGGAAGTATTTGGCTTCTCGCAAGTAAATTCAGAGCACTGCCGCCATAAAATTTTCAATGGTACTTTCGTAATTGATGGCGAGGCAAAACCAACGTCGCTTTTTAAACTGATTAAGAAAACATCGGAAACTCATCCAAACGATATCGTTTCTGCATATAAAGATAATGTGGCTTTTGTAAAAGGCCCGAAAGTGCAACAATTTGCACCTTCTAAACCAGATGAGCCATCGTTTTACGAAACCAAAGATTTTGATTCGGTAATTTCAATCAAGGCCGAAACCCACAACTTTCCAACTACGGTAGAGCCTTTTAATGGTGCTGCTACAGGTTCGGGTGGCGAAATTAGAGATCGTTTAGCTGGCGGACAAGGCTCTTTGCCTTTAGCAGGAACAGCGGTTTACATGACTGCCCTTTCTCGTTTGGAGGAGAATCGTCCTTGGGAAAAAGGTATGGAAGAGCGCCAGTGGTTGTACCAAACACCAATGGATATCTTAATCAAAGCTTCAAACGGAGCTTCTGATTTTGGAAATAAATTCGGTCAGCCGTTAATTACTGGTTCTGTACTTACTTTCGAACACGAAGAGCACGACCGTAAATTAGGTTTCGATAAAGTGATTATGTTGGCTGGTGGTGTAGGTTACGGAAAACTAGCACAAGCCAAAAAACAAGAACCAAAAACTGGCGATAACATCGTGGTTTTAGGTGGTGAGAATTACCGTATTGGTATGGGTGGCGCTGCTGTTTCTTCTGCAGATACTGGTCAACATGGTTCTGGAATTGAATTAAATGCGATACAACGTTCTAACCCAGAAATGCAAAAACGTGCGGCTAATGCGGTTCGTGCAATGGTAGAGAGCGACAATAACACCATCGTATCCATTCACGATCACGGTGCTGGTGGTCACTTAAACTGTCTTTCTGAATTAGTTGAAGCCACTGGAGGTAAAATCGATTTAGATAAATTGCCAGTTGGCGACCCTACCCTTTCTGCAAAAGAGATCATCGGTAACGAGTCGCAAGAACGTATGGGCTTGGCGATTAGCGAAGAACATACAGCTACTTTAAAGAAAATTGCTGATCGTGAGCGTTCTCCAATGTATACTGTTGGTAAAGTAACTGGCGATCATCGTTTTACTTTTGAATCTGCAACTACTGGTGCAAAACCAATGGATTTGGCATTGAGCGATATGTTTGGCAGCTCACCAAAAATGATTATGGATGACAAAACTGTTGACCGTAATTATGAAGCTGTTGCTTACGATCAAGGTAAAATCAACGAATATTTAGAGCAAGTGCTCCAATTAGAAGCCGTTGCTTGTAAAGACTGGTTAACTAACAAAGTTGATAGATGTGTTGGCGGTCGCGTAGCAAAACAACAATGCGCTGGTCCGTTACAATTGCCATTGAACAACGTAGGTGTAATGGCTTTAGATTTCCAAGGAAAAGAAGGTATTGCGACTTCGGTGGGTCACGCACCAGTTTCTGCATTAATTGATGCTGGTGCTGGAAGTAGAATTGCCATTGCAGAATCATTATCAAATATTGTTTGGGCACCATTAAAAGATGGCTTGAAAAGTGTTTCCCTTTCGGCAAACTGGATGTGGGCTTGTAAAAATGAAGGCGAAGATGCCCGTTTGTACGAAGCTGTAGAGGCTTGTTCAGATTTTGCTATCGAGTTGGGTATCAATATCCCAACGGGTAAAGATTCACTTTCGATGAAACAGAAATACAAAGATGGCGATGTAATTGCGCCTGGAACTGTAATTATTTCTGCTGCTGGTAACTGTAACGATATAACTCAAGTAGTTGAGCCTGTTTTACAGAAAGATGGTGGTAATATTTACTACATCAACTTAAGTAATGATACTTATAAATTAGGAGGTTCTTCGTTTGCGCAAGTTTTAAATAAAGTTGGTAACGAAACTCCTGATGTAAAGGATGCGGCTAAATTCAACACTGCTTTTAACGCTATCCAAGAGTTAATTAAAGCTGGCAAAATTAAAGCTGGTCACGATATTGGTAGCGGTGGTTTAATCACTACGCTTTTAGAAATGTGTTTTGCAGATCAAAACTTAGGTGCAAATATTGATTTATCTAGCTTAGGCGAAGTTGATGCTTTGAAAGTATTATTTGCTGAAAACATTGCTTTGGTTTTCCAAGCTGATGAAAGCGTTGAAGCTATCTTAAATGATAAAGCCGTTGTTTTTCACAAAATTGGTTTGGTAAGTAATACCGCTACTTTAAGTGTAGCTAACAACGCAACCAACTACACTTTCGATATTAACCACTTACGTGATGTTTGGTTTAAAACTTCTTATTTGTTAGACCGCAAACAAAGTGGAGAGGTAAAAGCGAAAGAGCGTTTCGACAATTATAAAAATCAGCCTTTAAAATTCAACTTCCCTGCACAATTTGATGGCAAAAAGCCAGTAATTGATGCAAGTAAGCCTCGTCCGAAAGCAGCAATTTTACGTGAAAAAGGTAGTAACTCTGAGCGTGAAGTAGCTAACGCAATGTATTTGGCAGGTTTCGATGTGAAAGATGTTCACATGACGGATCTAATTTCGGGCAGAGAAACTTTAGAAGATATTCAATTTATCGGTGCTGTTGGTGGTTTCTCTAACTCTGATGTTTTAGGCTCTGCAAAAGGTTGGGCTGGTGCATTTTTATACAACGAGAAAGCTCGTGTAGCATTAGAAAACTTTTTCAACAGAGAAGATACTTTATCTGTAGGTATTTGTAATGGTTGTCAGTTATTTGTGGAATTAGGTTTAATTAACAAAAACCACGAAGTAAAACCTAAAATGTTGCACAACGATAGCCATAAACACGAAAGTATATTCACATCACTAACTATTCAAGAGAACAAATCGGTAATGTTATCTACCTTAGCTGGTAGCACTTTAGGTGTTTGGGTATCACACGGCGAAGGTAAATTCCAATTACCGTACGAAGAAACTAAATATCAAATCGTTTCTAAATATGGATACGAACAATATCCGGCCAACCCTAATGGTTCTGATTATAACACCGCTATGATGTGTGATGAAACTGGCAGACACTTGGTAATGATGCCTCATATCGAGCGCTCATTGTTTCAGTGGCATTGGGCAAATTATCCGGCAGGTAGAAAAGACGAAGTTTCGCCTTGGATGGAAGCTTTTGTAAATGCAAGAAAATGGGTGGAGAAACACCAGAAATAATATTAGAAAAGCCACAATTTAGATTGTGGCTTTTTTTATTATCTTAGCAAACAAGCGAAAATCTTGTAGTTTAAATGATAATTGTAAGTATCAATGGGGGTTTAGGCAATCAGCTTTTTCAATACGCATTTGGAAAACATTTAGAGCATATCAACCAAGAAGATGTTTTTTTTGATCTTTCTGCTTTTGATGGCTCAAACCAGAGAGATTTTGCGTTAAATCATTTTAACATCAATCTTAAAAAGGCCGCACAAAACAAAATACCTTTCATTTACCGAAAAAATTTCAAGAAATTCAATTTACTCGCTAGAACACTTAACAAGTTATTTTATACGCGTCCTATTTTTACGCAAAATCAATTTCATTTTAATCCATATTTCCTACAAAAAAGACGAAATGCTTATTATTGGGGTTATTGGCAAAGTGAAAAATATTTTGACGGAGTAAAGAATACAATAAAAAAGGAACTTATTTTTAAAGATGAGCCATCGGTTATAGACCAGCAACTATTTCAAAAAATCCAAGAACAACAATCGGTTTGCATTCATGTAAGAAGAGGCGATTATTTAGGGCATTCGCGGTTAGCAGTTTGCGAATTGTCTTACTATAAAAAAGCCATTGAAGCAATATGTAACAAGGTACAAAACCCCTCTTTTTACATATTTTCTGATGATATTAACTGGTGCAAAGAAAATTTAACGATCAATTATCAACATACTTTCGTGTATACAGGCGACACTTACAGAGATTTTAAACTAATGACCCAATGCAGACATAATATAATTGCAAACAGCTCTTTCAGCTGGTGGGGAGCATATTTGGGGCAAAATCATGATAAAATTGTAATTTCGCCTAAAAAATGGTTTGTAGAAAACATTGATAAAGACAGATATAACACCAAAGACCTACTCCCCGAAAATTGGATGACTATTTAGGCTGACCGAATGTATAGGACGAAATATCTTATTAAGAATGCTAAAATCAATGTTGCCTTTTTTCTAGTCAACGTTTTTATTACGTTCTTCTCTAGGAAATTTTTTATAGATAATTTAGGCGCCGATTTTTTAGGTTTAAACACCACAATTTCTAGCATATTAGGCTTTTTACTTCTAACAGAATTAGGTTTGGGAAGTGCCATTACCTATCTTTTGTACAAGCCTTTGGCTCAGAAAAACTTTAGCGAGGTAAATAAAATAATTCATCTTCTCAACTACTATTATAAACGTTTAGGCTTAGTTATTACAGCTCTAGGCTTAATTTTCAGTATCTTCTTGATATTCGTATTCGACAATAATGATCTCCCATTTAGTATCATCTATACCGCTTTTTACAGCTATCTTCTCATAGCCGTAATAAATTACCTATTCAATTTCAAACAAATTTTAGTATACGCAGATCAAAAAGCTTTCTTGATAAAGAAAACATTAGGAATATGTAATATCTTAAAAGTTATACTACAGATTTTATCAGTATTTACTTTTGGAGCCAATCTATACCTTTTCCTTGCATTAGAAGTAATTTTTGCCATTGTAACCTCCATCGCCTTAAACCATCTGATAAAAAAAACCTACCCGTGGCTGGAAATATTAAAAGAAAATGATTTCAAATACAAAAAGGAACTTTTAAAAAATGCGAAACAAATATTTTCGCACAGATTAGGCAGCTTTATATTAACACAAACAGATCAGTTGCTCATTTACGCCTACACTTCATTAAAAATGGTTACATTTTACAACAATTACCTTATGATTGTACAATTTGCCGTTACTTTAACCAATCAACCATTCTTATCACTACATAGTGCTATCGGCAACCTTGTTGTTACCAATAGTAGAGAAAAATCATACCGTGTTTTTCAAGAGCTTTTGCTCCTAAAATATTGGCTTGCAGGCAATGTCATATTCGTTCTTTATGCAACGTTAAATCCGTTTATAGCATTATGGTTAGACAAAAGCTATATATTAGACCATAACATTATCATAATTTTATTGCTAAATTTCTTTATTAACATAGTAAGAAAACCTTTAGATATCTTTTTGCAAGCTTTTGGAATATTTCATGACACTTGGGCACCATTTACCGAAGCGGGGTTAAATCTAGTGTCGTCTGTAATACTGGGTTATTTTTATGGCATTTTCGGTATTCTCTTGGGTTCATTTATAAGTACATTGTTAATTGTATGTATATGGAAACCCTACCTATTATTTAGTAAAGGATTTAATTTACCGGTACTTTTTTACTTTAAAAAAACTTTAAAGTATTTGCTATTTTATTTTTTTGCGGCTATAACGGCATTTTACAGTACACCAAATATACTCCAACACATACACTCCATTAATAAATATATTCAATTTGCGATAAGTCTTTGTGCTTATTCAATGTTGTTTGCTACATTGTATAGTCTTTTGTTTATTTTGTTTGCAAATGAAAGCAAACCACTCGTAAAAAGATTTAATGCTTTAATAAAGTCTGCTTAAAAAACAGAAGATATCACTAGAATAACCTATCATTTTAAAAAAACAATTAAATGTTTCTTAAACAAAAAATAGTTAAATAACCCGATGCTACTAAGTGTGATAATGGCTGTTTACAACGGCGAGAAACATATTAGAGAAGCTATTGAAAGTGTGCTGAACCAAAGTTTTTCTGAATTTGAATTAATCATTATAAATGATGGCTCTACAGACAATACTGCCAATATCTTATCGAGTTATAACGACCCTAGATTCATCGTCATTCAGCAAGAGAATTTAGGTGTCGCAAAATCAAGAAACAAAGCAATTCGCGATGTAGCTAAAGGCAAATATATCGCTATTTTAGATTCGGATGATATAGCGCTACCAACTAGATTTGAAGTACAGCTAGCTTTTTTAGAAGAAAATCAAGATTATGTTATGGTGGGTGCAAATGCCATTATCATCGATGAAGAAGGCAACGCTCTATATCACTCTGCATTATTAACCGATACTAATTTAATTAAAGCTCAATTACCTACTAGTAACTTTTTTAACAGCGCTGCTATTTTTAAAAAAGACGCCTTTATAAATGTTGGAGGTTATAATGAAACCATTATTAACCACATAGAAGATGCGATACTATGGATGAAGTTTTCGGAAATAGGTAAAATAACCAACTTGAAAGAAATATTAATAAAATATAGATTAACCGTAAATTCTTTAACAAATAAAACTGCTGCCGCTTTTAAGATGCAAAAGAAATTGTTAAACAAAATAGCTAAAAACCAAGCCTTTTCTACAAAAGATATTTCTAGCCTAATTGATAAAAACAAGCTATCCAAAAACAAAAAAGAAAGCCTTTATTACTCACGCTTGGCAAATATTTATTTAACAAAAAACTTAAACAGAAAATTGGCACTAACAAACATTTTTAGAAGCCTGTCTATAAATCCTATTAATTTTTCGGCATTTAAACAATTAGCAATACTAACAGTAATTTCGTTAAAATCTATACTTAGCAAGTTCTAAAAGCATATCTAATGAAGATTAAAAGCTTTACAAAACTTAAAAGCAAGGAGTAAAAATCAGTTTACAAAATATATTTCAACAACTTAGATTACAGACTAGATACACAATGTTAGTTTATTTTAAGAATTAGATAGGAGCATTAATCATACAAAATGTTATTTTAGTGAATTGATTCCATTTGGCTATTTTTTGAAAAATGTATAAATACCTATTTACACTAATTTTATTTGCTACAACCTTTAGCCTTATTGCTCAAAATCCGTATGGCAACGAATGGATAAAAGAAAACCAGAAGTATGTAAAGATTAAGGTTTCTGAAAATGGTATTCATCGTATTTCTTATAGCCAATTAGCTGCTGCTGGTTTCTTAGCAGAAAATCCGAATGTGCAGAATTTTCAAGTTTTTTACAGAGGCATAGAAATTCCAATTTATTTGGAAGGGAATAATAACCCAACTTTCGAAAACGGAGAATTTATTGAGTTTTATGGTAAAAAAAATGACGGAAAATTAGACGAATCTCTTTATCCTTCCAATTTACAACCCAATACTGAGGTAAGCCTGTACGCAGAAGAGTCCTATTATTTTTTAACCGTAGGTAGTAGTGCCGGAAAAAGATATGTAAATACAAGCCTTAACAACAGTAATTTAACCCCAGAGCCGTTTATCATATACACTTCATCAGCAAATTTTGCTGAATCTTATTATCCCGGCAGTTATCTTATAGACGTAATGTCGCTTTCCGAATATCAGGAAGGCGAAGGTTATTTAGGTAGTTTATATGGCATTGGTGCCACACAGAGCCGTACGTTGCCTACCGCAAATGCCGTAAATGCAGGCAGCTACACGCCTAAGCTATCTTATTACGTAGCCGGTAGATCAAATGCAAACACAACAAATGCAAACGGCTACAACCACCACCTTAGAATAAGCATTAACAACAATACGCTTACAGATGCTTCATTTAAAGGATACGAAATATCAAAAGCCACGATAGATCTTTCTTATAGCTTAATAACTAATGCCACAACTACAGTAAACTTCTCGTCTATTAATGATTTGGGTGCCGTAACCGATTTTCAGGCCGCTGCCTATGCCCGAATAACCTATGCTAGAAGTTTAGATGCTGCAAATTTTAATTATCTGCCCTTTAAAATATATGGTAATGCAACTGAAGCTTTGCTGAATTTTACCAATAACAATTGGAGTGAAGCATACGTTATAGACGAAACAAACGCACTTAGATACAGTGGTTCGAAATCGGGAACTACAACAAGTTTTATTGTAAGAAACTTTGAAGATAATTTATTGCACGTTTATGCCTCAAATGCATATAAAACTCCAAGCGTTGAGCCCATTACTTTTAATTTAATAAAAGCCAACAATTTTAACGCTAAATTATTGATTGTGACTCATCAGAGTTTGTTGGCATCTGCAAATGAATATGCATCTTATAAAACATCTAAAGGCTATAACACTTTAGTAATTACTACCGATGAGCTTTACAACCAGTTTTTTTATGGCCAGCACCATCCGCTAGCAATTAAAAATTTTGTGAGGTACTTATTGCTTAACGGCACCATCACTACAAAGCCCGAATATCTTTTACTGCTGGGAAAAGGTTATGAAACTCCAAAATTCAGGTTAAATGAAGATTTAGTTCCAACCATGGGCTATCCATCTTCTGATAGTTACCTTACTTCAGAAATCATAGACCAGAACATGGCTCCAGCGCTCGCTACAGGTAGAATTCCAGCGAAAACAAATACCGAAGTATTAACTTACTTGAACAAATTAAAACAGTACGATCAACAGGGTAATGAAACTTGGAGAAAAAACATCATCAACATTACCGGAGGAGCAAATAGCTCGGAAGATGCTTCTTTCTCTCAATATCTTAAAAGCCTCTCTTCTGTAGCCGAGAAGGAATATTTTGGTGCAAAAACCATTAATTACTATAAATCGGTAACCGACCCCATAACGGACAATTTAATGTCTAAAATAAGTGAAAATATTAATGGTGGCGTGGGGCTATTAAACTTTTTGGGCCACGGAAGCACCACCAGTACAGCCGTTTCCATAGGCAATCCATCGTATCTTAACAATGCCAGCAAACTACTAGTATATATTATTAATGGTTGCAGTACAGGAAATGCTTTTGTAAATGGTTCGTTAGGAGAAGATTATATCTTTCAAAACAATAAAGGCGCTATTGCCTGGATAGGTACAAGCAGCGAAGGCGTGGCCTCTTATTTGTTTAACTACACCAACCTTCTTTTTCAAAATTCATTTAATAGCAACTACGGTAGTTCTATTGCTCAGAACATGTCTCGTACTGCAAGGGCTTATCAGTCTGCAAACGATAATTTAAACAAAGCACATTTACGTCAGTATATCTTTTTAGGAGATCCTACCATTAATTTCTATTCGCCAACCATGCCCGATTATGAAATAAAAGATCAAGATATTGGACTACAAGATAAAAATTTAACGGTTAATTCTCCTGTTGTTAAGTTATTCGCTATTGTAAAAAATATTGGCAAAGCAAATTCAAATAGTGTACCTATACAAGTAAGCAGAACGTTACCAAACAACACTACAATTAACTATCCTGTTGTTAACTATAACAAAATATTAAATACAGATACCATATTGGTAGAGCTTGATAACACGCTGCCTAATATTGCCGGAAATAACAAATTTACGTTTGTAATTGACCCAACAAATAGTATTTCCGAAATAAGCAAAACCAACAACACCGGAGTTTTTAACCACATTTTACAATCAACAGGCATTACCATTATTTCTCCATCTAATTTTGCGATAACCAATGATGCCAACGTAGAACTAAAAGTGCAGGCTAATGACCTGTTTAGTGCCAATAAAAATTATGTTTTCGAAATAGATAGCGTTATTACGTTTGATAGTAATTGGAAAAAAAGCTCTCCAAACATAAGTAGTAAAGCATTTGCATCATGGAAACCTACATTTAATGCAGAAAATGGCAAAGTTTATTATTGGAGAGCAAAACAAATTAACGAAAATGGCCAAAGTAGCGAATGGCAAACTAGCTCATTTACCTATATGGATAATGTTACTTACGGCTGGAACCAATCCCACTATCAGCAATACAACAATATTATAGGAAACAATATCGTGTTTAACAATGAAGATAAAAAATTTGAATTTACATCAACGGCTTTTCCTATACAAATTAAAACCAAGGGTAACGATGGTGCCGCGGCAGCAGATAGACGAATTAGGGTTGGTGTTACTGTAGGTGCACTATCTTTTTCATCAGCAGACTTTGAGGGCTTTGCAATTGCGGCTTTTAACCCAAATGTTACCTATAAAATGTACAGTTACAGCAGTGCTTATAACTTTCCATCAGGAGGCTCTGCCGATGCCTATGGCACAGGACAGTTCTTCTTTAATACAAATAATGCTACTGATGTAGACTCTTTAACAAATTACCTAAGAAACATTCCAGAGGGTTTTTATGTAGCGGGTTTTAACGGAAAGAATTTTAACCCTAAAGGTTTACCACAAGCTACACAAGACCTACTTACAAGCTTGGGACTTACAAAAATTACTAGTATAAACAATGGCGAACCTTACGCCTTTTGGACACAGAAAAAAGTAAACAAAAAAATAAAACCTTTAGAGCTAACGGCCGATTATACCTCTACTACTCCGGCTACAGCACAAATTATAGATTTTTCTTACGATTTCTTGTACCCATGGAACAATGGAACAATGACTTCAGAATTAATTGGGCCTGCTAACAATTGGACAAAGGCTGTATTTAATTTAGACCAAGAGGCATCAGACATTTTAACTTACGATATTATAGGTGTTGATAAAAATGGTACGCAAACTCTTTTGAAGACCAACCTAACCAACCATACTACAGCTCTTACCGATATACCAGCAGACAATTACCCTTTTATTAAGCTAGGAATTAAAGCAACAGACAATCAAAACAATACCCTTGCTAATTTTAAAGGCTGGAGAGTAATTTATAACCCCTACCCAGATGTTACCTTTAATACTGATATTGCCAACAGCTTTTATAGTAATAGCCTAAACGAAGGCGATTCTATAAAGCTTTCTATCGGAGTTAGCAACTTAGAAAAGACAATTTCTGATGAGGTATTAGTAAATTACAAGCTTACCAAAGCAGATAGAACTGTGGTAAATGGATTAATAAAAACGCTTAATCCACTAAGCTATGGTGCTATAGAAACGGTTAAATTTTCATACCCCACCAATCAGTTAGTTGGCGAAAACGCAATTCAACTATCACTACAACCAAAAAATGGAAAAGATAAAAATGAGCTTAACAACTACGTGAGCTATAATTTCAATGTAGTATCAGACAACAAAGAGCCTATTATCGATGTTTTTTTTGACAATAAGCGCATCATAAATGGAGAGCTAGTTTCTCCAAGTCCTAAAATTTCAATCAGTATTGCCGATGAAAACAAACATTTATTACTTGCCGATACCAATAGCATTGAGCTCTATATAAAAACTGAAAATGAACAAAATTTTAAAAGAATTGCATTTAGCGATAACAAGATTAACATACAAAATATAGGCACAGCTAATCAAAACAAGATAGATTTTCTATATACCCCAAATACATTAGCAGATGGCAGGTACACCTTAAAATTAAGAGGGAAAGACGCTAGCGGCAATTATAACACCACCAACGATTACCTAGTAAACTTTGAAGTAATAAATGAACAAACCATCACTAATTTTTTACCATACCCAAATCCTTTTACCACATCGATGAAGTTCGTATTTCAGGTGACCGGAAAAGTACCAGACCAAATAAAAATACAGATCATGACGGTAACGGGTAAAATAGTAAGAGAAGTGTTTAAGAATGAATTAGGAAATATTAATATTGGTAACAATATCTCAGATTTTACTTGGGATGGTACAGACCAATTTGGAGATCGATTAGCTAATGGCGTTTACTTTTATAACGTCATAGTAGAAAACAACGACAAATCGGAAATTAAACATAGAAGCAATACTACCGATAATTTTTTCAAGAAAAACTTTGGAAAAATTTATTTAATGCGTTGATTTTACAGGGTAAAATATGCGAAAATTTGGCTTTACCAAAATGTACAACTTTAGCGAGAAAGTAAACTATTCAATCGCTTTTTTATAAAAAGACATTATCATTTCGGCCACTTTAGTGTAGCCAAAATTATCAACAGCGTGTTTTCTAATTTTACTTCTGTGAAAAGATACCTCATTGTCTATCATTTTTGAGATAGCTAAAACCAACATCGAATCGTCTTTAGGGTTAATCAAGATACCAGTTTCGCTAGTCATTATTTCTGGAACGCCGCCTACTTTGGTGGCAATAACGGGCAATCCGCAGCTCATAGCCTCCAAAACTACGCAAGATTGTGTTTCGAAATTGCTATTTAGCACAAAAACATTTGCTTTTTGATAATAAGACAACAATGCATTACCATATAGTTTCCCCGTAAATTCTACATTGCTAAGACCTAAATCTGCAGCGTACTTTCTAATTACAGGCCCTTCTATTTCATCGTCGCCAACAATTACCATCTCAAAATTATTCTTTCCGTTTTCCGAAAGAATTTTAACAGCTCTTAGTATTCCAGTTACATTTTTAACGCCATCATTTAACCCCGAAACGTGCAAAATCAAAAACTTTTCATTGGGCGGAGCCATAACAATATTGTACTTTTCTGTATCTATTGCATTAGAAATTACCAAGGCATTTTGATGAAACAAATCAAATTTATCCATACTTTGCTTTAGCGCCTTAGATACCGTAGCTAACCCATTACTCTTACTAACCAAAAATTTTGTAGCTATTTTTTTAAAAAATCCATGATATCCGTTATTTTCAGGAAAATATCTACTCCAATGCTCAGTTATTACGTACGGTACATTGTAAAAAAATTTAATAAAATACGGCAATACTGCTGTTCTTGTGAGCACATGCACATGGTTTATGTCTGCTTTTCTATACTTTTTACGCTCTTTAAGCAATAGATAAACTACACATAGTCCGTAAAAAATAGCATTAAGCCGAAAAACATTTTTTTTCGTTAATTTTCTAAAAGAAATTTTACTTACTTCAAAGCCCTCAATTATTTCACGAGAAAAAAGAAACCAAGTCTTTAGATCGGGGTCGGCATCAATATGAATAATAGTAATGTTAACTCGATCTTGTAACGCTTTTGCTTGCTCCAGCAAAAATTTTCCACCTAATGGATTTTTTTTATTAGGGAACCAGGCTGGAAAAAAATAACGTTGAGCTTTTGTTCTTCGTTCATCGTTTCAATATTTTCTTAAGATAGCCTTTGGCTTTTTGCAATGCCGTTTTTAATAAAAATTTGTTACGATTATAGCTAACCGAAAAATAAGGCGTTAACTGCGCATTAAAAGAATATTTAAAATTGGCAATACCTTTATCATTAGCACCTACCATATCTACTTGAGTTATTCCATTTTCTACACACCAATTAAATGTGGCTAAATTTAGCGAGCCTACATAGGTATTATTTCCAAAATCGTTAAAAAAAAGCGTGTATAAAGTTTTAATACTACTATCAACCAGTGCGATCTGCGCTGTTACCAAAGAATCACTTTTATACAAAGAGAGTAGCTTCAAATATTTTTTATTGGCTAAGCCTAAGAAAAGCTCTTTATAGTCTTCATAATAGTTTTTAGACAGCCCGTACCTAAAGCAAGCATGTAAATGCTGCGTTAGATTTGCTTCACTAATCTCTTCTTCTACAAAGGTTAAATTTTTATCGGTAATACTAACTTTCTTCAGCAACTTATGCTTAATCTTAGCTGTGGGATCTTTAATATAGGTATAACTATTTGTGATTTCAAATCCACTCCACTTAAAGGGTCTTATATCCGTAATGTTTGGTGGTAATCTTAACGAAAGATTTTTAAAATCCTTTTTTAACAGTTCAATAAAATCTTCAAATATTTGGATATATACAATATCACCTACGGCTTGATCAAAATAAATAGAATTGTATGTAAATGCGTATGGCACCACTATATTTCCGTTTTTAGAGAACATCGCTGCAGCAAACAACAATTTATTTCCTTTAACAAAGGTGTAATAATTTAATTCGTACCCAAAAGCATCTTTAACCACATTTAGATATTTTGGGTCAAAAAATATACTGTGAAAGCCTTTTTGAAAAGCTAAAGCCCAATCTGTTTCATTTACCTTTTTTAAAGTCATTTACAACAACTAAAGTTTGTTAGTTAAGATGAGATTAAGGTATTACTTTTTTTAAAAAGTATTTTATTTTGGCTATGATTTTATCACTTAAATTTGATTTAGCATTGTAATATACTTGATAGTAGTTTTAGTTCTACGTCGAATTTAAGCTTAAACAAAGCAAAGCCCGGTACATCGGCGCCAAATAAATCGGCCACTTCATAGCCTTCATTTTTAAGATATTCGAATGATTTATCGTAAATTTTGGCATGTGCACCAAATTCGTACCATTGTTGCGACCTTGCTATAAGTACAATATAGGCTTTCTTTTGCATTTTGTTAAGTAATACCAAGTTACTCGCCACTATTTCATTTTCGAATTTAAGGTTTAAATCTATCAAGAAACCTTCGTTACGCAGTTTCTGCAACAAGGGTAAGTAAAGCGCCACATGTTTTCTGCGCACACCAAACCTATAAAAATCTCGTCGGTGTATGTCTAAAATATGGGTAAAATCTCTATCTAAACAAGTAAAAGTAAAACCAGGATCCTTCTTTTTAAGCATCCTAGCAATATTTGTATGGTAATTACGAGTGTTTAACTTTTTCTCGTAGGTGTGCATTAATTTGAATTTAAAACCACTCCATACAAATGGTCTAACATCTGTTATTTCAACGGGTAAATTAAATCTAATGTTTTTATAAATAGCTTTTAATTCTTTAAGCATTTCTTGAAGAAATGTTAAGATTTGAATTTCATTAAACGCCAAATTAATCCAAAAACCAGTGCGCAAAAAATGATCGGGTACAATTAATTTATTGCCTTTTTCAAAAGAACTTATCGCAAATACAATTTTTCCTTTAATTACATAGGTAAAATACACAGGTTTCACTTTGTAAACCAAGGCATGAACATTTAAAAATTGTGGATGATGAAATGATGAAAACCATTCTTCGCCTCCATATTTCGCTACCCAATCATCAGCTTTATAAAAGTTAAGCGCCTTATCCCGGTGTTCAGTTTTTACCACTTTAAGATTAGTTTTTTGAAATATTCACCAATTTTACTAAAATACCCCGAATTGTATACTATATAGCTGTATGATTTTAGATCGGCATTAAATTTAGCTTTAAATTTAGCTACGCTAGGCAAGTTTGCTCCACATAAATCGCAAAACAAATAACCCTTATTTTTATAATGCGCCATGCAGTAATCATAAAGCAATACTTGAGCTTCAGGATGTCTTTTTTTATCAGGTATGCTGATCAAATACGTGTAAACAATTTGTTGCTTTTGATTTTGGATTACCAATAGCGAAGCAATGTGAATGCCATCTTGATGAAGATCAAAAACTTGCGAGAAAGCACCTTCTACTAAAGCTGAGAAAAAAATTAAAGAAGCTTTTTTGATTGCCAAACAGATACCTTTTGTTAGACGACCAAATTTTTGAAAAGGCATTTGAGAAAGAGCCCGACAAGGATATGGTGTATTTTTTTTGTGAAGATCTTTTTAACATTCTAGAAATATTTCTAGCATAATTTAGCTCATCTAGCTTTTTTAAATAAGTAAATTTCTCCGTAATGCTAAATCCCACGCTTTCAAATTCTTTTAAATACGGAAAATCTATTTCAGTTTTTAATTTAACCACTTTAAACTGATGTTTTAACTGTTGCAACGCATTAACGAAAGCTGTTTTTTGCTGCTCTTGGGTACCTTGAGCCCTTACTAAAGAAAAAGTATGAAAATTAGTTGGGGCTTTTATTGTACTACCTCTATAAAAAATCGGAAAGCCAATTATTTCCGTACCATCCTGTTTCCAGATATAGTATTTTAAGCCAAATTTGAAACTAGATGCGCTAATAGCCAACCAAGCCGGGTTAACAAATAGAGATTTTTCGACATATATTGAAATAAATTCAGTCCATTTTAAATCATCTACTTCTAAAAGCATTACAGAAAATATAGTTTATAAAAAAAAGCGACCGAATTACTTCAATCGCTTTGCAAAATACAAAATCAATATCAACTCAAAAACTAATTCTGCATCATATAACTAATAGGCATGTTGTATCTCACCCTTACTGGTAAGTTATTTTGCATTCCAGCTTTCCAGCGTGGCGATTTTTTAATGACCCTCATAGCTTCGTCATCACAACCATAGCCAATGCCTCGGGTTACTTTTACGTCGGTAATGGTGCCATCTTTCTCTACTACAAAGCTTAAAAACACTTTACCCTGTATACCATTTTCTGATGCCATACTAGGATAGCGCAAATTTCTTTGGATATATTTTGCCCAGGCATCCATCCCACCTGGAAATTCTGGATAAACATCTACGGTAGCAACATTGTGAATATCATTGCCTCCAGTGCCGTTGCCGCCAATTCCAATTCCTTCTCCAGTACCACCTGTACCCGTTTCTAAACCAGCATTTCCTTTACTAGCAATGCCATCTTGCGTAGCATTGGCAATTAAAGCACCTTTTAAATCATCAGTAGTTGGCGGCTGGGCGGTAACTAAATCATCTTTAACAACTTTGATATTGTCTGTCATACCCACTGATTTTACCTTTGGAGCAACTGATTTCTTTTGCACAGCCTCTTTAGGTGCAGCTACTTCCTCTGCCTTTGGTAGCTCTTTAGGTGGTAACTCTCGAATGATGTTATCAAGCTCTACACCAACTATTTTTGTCTGATCTACAACTTCTGGAGCATCTTTAAGTGCAGAAATAATGGATGGAGCTACAAAAGCACCTACAAACAACGGCGCCGCTATAAAGAAAGCTTTCAACATCCTGTTAGCAGAATGGCTTCTCAATTCGTAAGCACCATAGTTTTGGTTTCTGTTAGCAAATACGAGAGCGAGCCACTCGCTATCGTATAAATTTGATGATTTATTAAACATAGCTATAAGGATTTTTAGCTATGATGCATACTTTCATAAAAATCCATAAACAATAAAAGCTCTATCAACTGCTATGCTTATCTTTTTAGCATCGGTTTTTCTATTAAAACCCAAGATAAAATACCCATAATTATGCAAATAGCAATAGACAAGAGCAAGCTATAAAGACTAGTATTGTATTTTAAATGAAAAAATAAATTGATTATGGGCATTTGGTATATGTAAATGCCATAGGAAATATCATTTCCAACTAAAATTTTTCTTGATATACTTGATTTTGTGTAAGCAATAGAGAAAACTAAGCCTGTTAATAATATCAACATTAAAAAACTTATACTATTAAATACATAACGTTGATACCTGATTTGAAAATGAGCTAGTAAAAAACATACAGCAATAAAGCTTATAAGCCACCAGAAGGCCTTTCCTTTAACTTTAGAAATAAACCAATCTTTATTGATGTAGACTAATATTCCAGTAATAAAAAAATAGAGGTAAGATAAAATAAAGTTAAAAGACAACTTATAAGCCAAACTATCTGGTAATAAATAAGTATGAAATAAACAGTTGTATGTAGCAGAAATAATAAAAAGAACAACAAGAATAATATTTTGTTGTCTTTTGCCTTTGTTTTTCAACAGCCAATACCACAAGCCCGCAATGAAGATGTAAAACTGAATTTCTATAGAAATGGTCCACAAAGCACCATTTGGTGGACCAAAACCAAAATCCCTTACCAAATCAGGATTATAGAACTGAAAAATTGTGAGTTGAGCAAAGATCCAACCCAGAAAATTTAAACTAAATATCTCTTTTAAATTTAGGCTGTTGAAAGAAACCAGTAATACCAATGTTAAAATAAAACATACGGCCAACGCCGGATATATCCTTTTAATTCTTTTAATGGCAAAAGTGGCAATACTATTTCTTTCTATTGATTGGAAAATTAAGTAGCCAGAAATCAAGAAAAACACATTAACCCCAGGAAAATTCCATATTATACTTTCTATCGTCTTATAACTGTAGGTACTATGAGTAAAAAAAGCTAAATGATGTAAAACCAATACCTGTATGGCAGCCAACAATCTCAATAAATCAAAATTGTTGTCGTGAAGATTTTCATTCGCTTTCATAAGGATGAAGATAGCTATGAATTTTGTAGTACAAAACAAAAACTTGTAAACACTACTTAACTTCGCAACCCTTACAAAAAACACATAAAACACCCTAAAAAATCAAAAATTCGTATCAAAAAATATTTTTTTTCAATTTTTTAATAATTTTCAGAGTAAAAATCACAAAATTTCATATTTTTGGATAAAAATTTAAACAAATCAATGAAAAGCTTAAGAACCATAGCACTAAAAGAAGCACAAAACAGAGAAATTCCTGAAATATCAGCACCATCTACTAAACTTTCAGATTTCTACGGCTCAAATGTTTTCGACAAAAAGAAGATGAAAGAATATCTTTCTAAAGATGTTTTTGAAAAACTAATTTCTTCTATTAACCAAGGCGAATTAATTAACCAAGATGATGCAAATCAAATTGCGGCAGCAATGAAATCTTGGGCAATGAGCAAAGGTGTTACCCACTACACCCACTGGTTTCAACCGCTAACTGGATCTACTGCAGAAAAACATGACTCTTTCTTTGAACCAAGTGGCGATGGCGCTATCGAAAAATTTGCTGGTAGTGCTTTGGTACAACAAGAGCCAGATGCTTCTAGCTTTCCTAATGGTGGTATCCGTAACACTTTCGAAGCTCGTGGTTACACCGCTTGGGATCCTTCTTCTCCAGCTTTCATTATGGAAAACTCTGCTGGTAAAACACTTTGTATTCCAACTGTATTTGTTGCCTACACAGGCGAGGCGCTTGACTACAAAGCTCCTTTATTAAAAGCACTTTCTGCTATCGATAAAGCCGCTGTAGAAGTTTGCCAATATTTTGATAAAAGCGTATCTAAAGTAAATGCATCTTTAGGTATCGAGCAAGAATATTTCTTAGTAGACTTAGCTTTATTTAACGCCCGTCCAGATTTAGTATTAACTGGCCGTGCTTTATTTGGCCACATGTCTGCCAAAGGACAACAATTAGAAGACCACTATTTTGGTTCTATTCCAGAGCGTGTATTTGCCTACATGGTAGATTTCGAAAACGAAGCAATCAAATTAGGTATTCCTTTAAAAACTCGTCACAACGAGGTAGCTCCTTCTCAATTTGAGTGTGCTCCTATTTACGAAGAAATCAACTTAGCGATTGACCACAACCAATTGTTGATGGATTTGATGGAGAAAGTTGCTCGTCGTCACAACTTTAAAGTGTTATTACACGAAAAACCTTACGCAGGTATCAACGGTTCTGGCAAACACAATAACTGGTCGTTAATTACAGATACTGGTAAAAATTTGTTAGCACCGGGCAAAACACCTAAAAACAACCTAATGTTCTTAACTTTCTTCGTTAACACGATTAAAGCGGTTCATGAGCATGCAGATTTATTAAGGGCAAGTATTGCATCAGTAAGTAACGATCACCGCTTAGGCGCTAACGAAGCTCCGCCAGCAATCATCTCTATCTTCTTAGGGCAACAATTAGACGAGATTTTGGAAGAAATTGAGCATTCTCGCTTAAGCAAAAAACTGAAAGAAGATAACTCTTTATGGTTAGGTATCCCTAAAATTCCTCAAATTTTATTAGATAATACTGATCGTAACCGTACCTCTCCTTTCGCCTTTACTGGTAACAAATTTGAGCTAAGAGCAGTAGGTTCTACAGCTAACTCTTCTGCTCCAATGACAGTTTTAAATGCTATCGTTGCAGATCAGTTAACTAAATTTAAAGTAGACGTAGATAAATTGATTAAAAAAGGCGACAAAAAAGACGTTGCTTTAATGACCGTAATCAAACGTTACATCAAAGAATCTAAAGCTATTCGTTTCGAAGGTAATGGCTATAGCGATGAGTGGGCCGCAGAAGCAGAAAAACGTGGTTTATCGAACATCAAAACTACACCTAAAGCACTTGATGCTTACATAAGTGAGAAAACCACCGAGCTTTTCACTAAAACTAACGTATTCAGCAAACGCGAATTACATGCCCGTCACGAAATTTTGTTAGAAAACTTCTACAAAAAACTTCAAATCGAGGCTCGTGTATTTGGCGATGTAACCAACAGCCAAATTATCCCTGCGGTTATTGCTTACCAAAATTCATTGATCGAAAATGCTAAAGGATTAAAAGAACTTGGCTTAAGCAAAGAGGCTATTGCAACGCCATTGGCTATCATCGATAAGCTTTCGAACCACTTGGCCATTGTTAAAAACAGCGTAGATAAAATGCTAGAAGACCGTAAAGAGGTAAACAAAATCGAAGATACCCGTGAAAAAGCAATTGCTTACGACGAGAAAGTGAAAGCTCACTTTGATACCATTCGTTACCACGCCGACAAATTAGAACAAATTGTTGACGATAGCGTATGGCCATTGCCTAAGTTCCGTGAATTGTTATTCTTAAAATAAGCAGCAAATTTTCTTTATAATAATTAAGGTGCAGCATTTACGTTGCACCTTTTTTGTTTCCATCAGCTAAAGCAGACAGCAATGAAGCTAAAGCAGATGGCAATGAAGTAAAACACGAAAGCAAATTAATTAGAAAAGCAAAATCATCCTTTCAATAAAAGTTAGTCCTTCTTTTCGCTAAATCTTTTGTTTCGCTATGCGCTCACAAAAGTATACCGCTACAATAAGGTTTATCACACAAAAGTTTTTGCTGCTATTTACCAAAAAAACAAACCGCATAAAATAATTTCACCCCTTTGGGATTAATTATGGCACGTATAATTTCTAAAATGATCTCGCCCCTACGGGGTTGTTTCTAACACGCCCAAATATTTCATTATTAAAATAGGGTACACAAAACTTTCATTCGTACTCTTTGTAACCGTCCGAAGTTAAAGCTTACAAGCCACCTTCGCTTATCATAAATTGATTTAAACTCTCGCCAACTTTACAACATTTCAACCTTACAACTTTACAACAACAAAAACAATCACTCAAGTGTTCAAAACCTTTTACCTTTTACCTTCCACCTTTTGCCTTAATCAACTATCTTTGCAGCAATTATGAGCGACAATAGGTACAACCAGCGTGGCGTGTCTGCATCTAAAGAAGATGTACACGCAGCCATCAAAAACATCGACAAAGGAATTTTCCCAAAAGCATTCTGCAAAATCATTCCAGACATTTTAGGTAACGACCCTGATTTTTGCAATATCATGCATGCCGATGGCGCTGGTACCAAATCATCCTTAGCTTATACTTACTGGAAAGAAACCGGGGATATTTCTGTTTGGAAAGGCATTGCGCAAGATGCCATCATCATGAACATTGATGATTTGATTTGCGTTGGTGCTACCGATCAAATCTTGCTATCGTCTACCATTGGTCGCAATAAAAACCTAATTCCGGGCGAAGTAATTGCAGCCATCATTAACGGTACCGAAGAAATTTTAGCTGAACTAAGAGAACTAGGTATTTCCATTTACTCTACCGGTGGCGAAACTGCCGATGTTGGCGATTTGGTGCGTACCATCATCGTAGATTCGACAGTTACCTGCCGCATGAAACGCGACGAAGTGATTAGTAATGATAATATTAAAGCTGGTAATGTAGTGGTTGGTTTAGCATCTTACGGTAAAGCAACCTACGAAACCGAATATAACGGCGGTATGGGCTCTAATGGCTTAACTTCTGCCCGTCACGATGTTTTTGAAAAAGCTGTGGCCAACAAATATCCAGAAAGTTTTGATCCAGGTGTGCCTTTTGATTTGGTATTTTCTGGTGGTAAACAATTAACCGATTTGGTTCAGATTAATGATACGGAAAGTGTAACTGCTGGTAAATTGGTATTATCGCCAACACGTACCTATGCTCCAGTAATCAAACAAATTCTAGATAAATATCGCAGTCAAATAGATGGCATTGTACATTGCAGTGGCGGTGCACAAACCAAAGTATTACACTTTGTTAATGATGATGTACATGTTGTTAAAGACAATCTGTTCCCAATTCCTCCCCTATTCAAATTGATACAAGAGCAATCTGGTACCGACTGGAAAGAAATGTACAAAGTTTTTAATATGGGACATAGAATGGAATTGTACGTACCTGCCGAAATTGCTGAAGATATTATTGCTATTTCGAAAAGCTTCAACATTGATGCTCAAATTATTGGCAGAGTAGAAGCGAGCGAACAAAAACAAGTAACTATTAAAAGTGAATTCGGGGAATTTGTTTACAACTAATTAATATCGATGCTGATATTTACGCAATTATTCGTTGTAAATATCAGCATCACTTCTTTTCAATTTAACAAAAAGCATAGCGTTCCCTAGAATTACTTATCTACTCTAAACCAGTCAAAATCTGCATAACCACTATCGTTAGTTTGTTGATCTCTTACTGCAAATAGACCTATTTTAGCGCCAATCCATTTTCCGGGCGTTGCTTCAAAAACATCATCTATAGTAGTAAAAGTAGTACCATCTTTGCTGTAGCTAAACTCGCACTTTGCTCCCTTACTCACTTTCATTCGTAAATACACTTCTTTGCCATCTAGTTTAAGCACTTGTTTCTCTAGTTCGGCTTTGCCTTTATCTGCACTTTTGCACACTGAATGAACTAAGTACAATCCGTCTTTTTTAGATTTTACCGCTAAATAAGCATAGCTTAAACCATAAACGGTTAAACCCACTTTTTCGTTCTCTAATTTTGGATTTGGCGTGAAACTTACTTTCGTAGTTGCGGTAAACTCTTCTGTAGGAAATTTCTGCATCAAGATATTTGGCACATCCCAAAGGTTTTTAGCACTATCTGGAATTTTAGCGGTATATAACCTCAAACTGCCTTTGCTTGGATTTAAAAACGACCAAGTAGCTACTGGGTTGGCCTGCCATTGCCATTGCAAGCCTAAATCAGTTCCATTAAATTCATCGCTTTCTGCAGGCGTATAAATTGTACTTGGCTTAGCTACCGTAGGCTTTTTATAAGTCAATACTGGCTCTCCAATACCATCGCCATCTTTATCTATACCAATTACTGGCCAGTTATTTATCCATTTCATAGGTTGTAAATGCACAACCCTGCCATAAGCATCTTTATCTTGAAAATGCAAGAACCAATCCTCGCCATTTGGCGTATTTACCCAAGCGCCTTGGTGCGGGCCGTTAATCGGCGATTTGCCCTGATCCATCACTACTTTGCGTTCATAAGGTCCGTACACATTTTTAGAGCGCAATACCAATTGCCAACCAGTAGCAACTCCTCCTGCAGGTGCAAAAATGTAGTAATAACCATTTCTTTTGTAAAATTTAGGTCCTTCTAAGGTGGGGTCTTGCTCATGCCCATCAAAAACAATTTTACCTTCTTCTACTGTTTTGTCTCCAGCAGCATTCATTCGTTTTACTACCAAAACACTTTTTATACCAGCTCTACTACCTGCATAACCATGGGTTAAGTACACATTTCCATCCTCATCCCAAAGTGGGCACGGGTCTATTAAACCTTTTCCACCTTCTACCAAAACTGGGGCTGTCCAAGGACCTAAAATGTTTTTTGCTTTAGTTAAGTAAATACCAAAATCTGGATCTGGATAATAAATGTAAAACTCGTTATTATGGTAACGGATAGCTGGTGCCCAAACGCCATTGCCGTGTTGTGTCTTCGAGAAATGCTCAAAAGGTGGTTGTCTTTTCAAGGCATGGCCAATGAGTTTCCAATTCACTAAATCTATAGATTCTAAGATTGGTAAACCAGGAACGGCATCAAAACTAGAAGCTATCATGTAAAATTTATCGCCTACCCTTACGGCATCTGGGTCAGAATAATCTGCATCTAGCACTGGATTTTTATACGTTCCATTACCTAAATCGGCTACCCAAACCTTAGAGACATCATTTTTTTGCGCAACAGCACTAAAAGATACTGCTGCCAATAAAGCAATTAGTGTTTTTTTCATCATTATTTATTTTATTGGCCCCTATGGGGCTGGCTTATATTTGCGCTATGTCGAAATATAAAATTTTTTGTGCATCAACACAATGCAAACGGTTGCATAAAACTATCAAAAAATAACTTGTATCAAAAATTAAATACAAGTAAAACAGCAGAAATTTTATTTAAGTACAATTAAAACGAAACTTCTTTTGCAAATGTCTAGTTTCTTTCCTGCCTTTTGAGGTAGATTTTGAACCACAAAAGACACGAAAGCTATTAGATGGCAAATAGAATTTTTTGCTCATTCATCTACTTAAATTATTTGAGGCAGCCTTAGTTATTTGTACTGTGCTTCGGTTATTGTTTTTACCAAACTGTTGATATAAACTTCTATGTTATCGTAGCCAGAGCTTAAATCACGCCCATTTGCATTTGCTTTATTAGGGTCTAGTTTATTGGCTATCTCCCAATCATCTGGCATTCCATCTCCATCTGTATCTTTTAAAACAGCTGTTTGATTTAATTTTGGCCAGCCTCCTACGTCTTTTTGCGTATCAATAATACCCCACAGACCAGAAATAGCGCCTTTGTAAGTTGCCGTACCATTTCTAACCTCGTTGGCTATTCTAATATCTACAGCATCTCTTTTGTAAGCTGCTCCTGCGTAGTTTAAAACTGCTTCATAAGCTTGTTGGGCAGTATGTGCCGTAATAGCTACACCAGAGAAAGTAAAAGGAGTGGCTTTGCGCACCATCGTTTCTGTAATGCCTGCATCATAATCTACACCGCCACTCCAATTGTTAGCTGTTACCGTAGTATTACCATTTACATAATTTCCATCAATATAAAATGTACCATAACCAAGGCCATACGTTGCTGGATTAGGCGCACTTGTAGCCACATCTTTGGTAACCTGCATAATCCTTTTATTGCGGCTTGCTGGAGTTGATGGACCAGCTTTATAATAGTTGTTTACAATATTATATTCTCCATTTTCTCCTCCATAAGCACTGTTTCCGCTCCAATTGTAAATTACATTATTTCTATAATCTACTTTATCGGGGCCAAAAGGGCCTACACCAGTACCACTACCATTACTGTACCTTAATCCGCCATCAAACCTTGGATTGCGACTGGTGTGATGTGCCAGCAAATTATGGTGGAAAGTAGCTGGCGAACCTCCCCATATACCGCCGTAACCATGCGCACCTTTAGAATGCCCAGAGTTATTCATGCTTTCGGTAATCATACACCATTGCATGGTAAAGTTCTTATTATGATAGAATGATGCCGTTTCATCAATAGACCAACTCATTGAGCAATGATCAATCATGATGTTTTCCAAATTTCTTCCCCAAAAAGTATCGCTTTCTATGGTTGCTACATTTACATCGCCCAATCTAAAACGCATATAACGAACCACCACGTTGTTAGCTGCAATATTTAGCTCGTAATTTTGAATGCAAATACCATCGCCAGGAGCAGTTTGACCAGCAATAGTCACATCGCCATTGGTAATTTGCAACCTACTTTTTAATTCGATATTTCCAGATACCTCAAAAACAATGATACGTTTACCGCTTGCGGCAATGGCTTCTCTTAAACTTCCGGCGCCGGCATCATTTAAGTTGGTTACCTTAATTACTCTCCCCTCTCTACCACCGGTGGTGTTTCTGCCAAAACCTTCGGCACCTGGAAAACTGTAAGCCGTTTCTTGAACCTGCGTAGGCTTGTCTGTACCTGTATTGGTACCGTTACCGCCGTTATTAGTTGCTGGTGTTTCTGTTTTTTTAGAGCAGCTTAGCAATATAAATGCACCTGCTAAAAAATATAAAGCTTTTCTATTCATTGGATTTAATTTGGTTAATGCTACTGCTAAAATTATTTAACGTGAATATGTGTCCTAATCCGTAATTGCGAGGCACGAAGCAATCCTATACTATTAAACTACCACTTTAAGATTGCTTCGTTCCTCGCAATGATTACCCTATTTAATTACTATTGAACTAACTATATGATAATCAAACACAAAAACCGCAACTCACGTTATTTACCTAGCAATAGCAAATGTCTTTTATAGCGTTAAAACTATTATCTTGATGACCGAGTAAATAAACAAGCTTATTTAAAGCTTAGGATAGTCTCCTTAGATCTCGGATCGACAGACTACTCCATCGGTTTCCAGCCGTTAAAAATTTTATCTAAAGTGTAGTTTTCTTTCACTTGCTTTTCGGTTAATTGGTGTGCCCATTTTACACGGCCTTTATCATTAGCTCCAAAGCCTTTGCTTATGTACTCGGCATAAATGGTCGTTTTTTCTGCATTTGGCTTATTCCAATTATGCCAGCCTTCTGGTTTAATCTGTTTACCTAAATCGCAACTAATAAATACCGTTTTAGCATAAGGTCGCCACGGTCTTCCCAAATAGAACGAGTTTTCTGGCGCATCGCCATGTATTGTACTGTTGATAAACACATAACCATATTTAGTGCTATCTGGAGTTGATGCCGCAGTATAATAACCAGCTTTTTTGCCAAAAATTTCACATTCATCAAACACTGCGGTAGAAGAACCAAAAATGAAATCTACTGTGCCTTCGATATAACATTGGTAATAATATTGGCGGCTACCCTGACCATAAGTATACAAGGTATCCTGAAACCCGAGCATTCTGCAATTAAAAAAACGAGCTTTATCGCCAGCCACAAATAGCGCTACTGCTTGCCCAACCGGCCCGGCAGAGTTTTGAAACGTAATGTTTTTTGCAGTAAACTGGGTACCATAAATGTAGCAGCTTGCAGAACCCGAAGTTCCTTTTTCTTCGCCGAAAATGTTTTTCTTTTGTGCCCAATCATCGTAAGTAAGAATAGTTTTTTCTACACTCTCGCCAATCAATGTAACCATCTGTTTAGATGCAGAAAGATTGAGTTTTTCTTTGTAAGTACCGTTTTTAATAAAGATGGTTGTTGTTACTTTTCTAAAATCAGGGACAGCGTTTAAAGCTTCTTGAACGGTTTTGAAATTACCCGAGCCATCTTGCGCAACTACGAAGTCGTATTGAGTATTGAGTATTGGGTATTGAGTATTGAAGATCGCAGCTTGAGCGAAAAAACAATTCAACAATAGAACAATGAAACCAGTCGATAATATCCTCTTCATCCTATAAACCTTTCATTGCATTAAACACCAGTTGAGCTACCGCTTGTGCACCCGCTTTCTGAAAATGAGTATTGTCTTTTTGTCCGTCTGGGTAAGCTTGGTACAAACCTTTATCAAAATTCATGAAGTAATTGTTGGTCACATATTCTTGCCCTTTAGCAGTAAAAGCATCGATAGAAAGTTGCGTTAAATCAATCAGTTTTACGTTCAATTCCTTTGCAATTTCCTTTACCGCATTTGGATATTCGCCATGCACATTGCTTAGTTTGCCATCTTTCCAAGGATAATTTCTATTTACCGGAGTTAGCAAAATTGGCGTTGCTCCTTTTTCTCTGGTTTGATTAACGTACAAACGCAAAAATTCTTTGTAACCTTCAATATTTACATAACGTTCGGTTTTATCTACCGCAGCATCGTTATGGCCAAATTGATCATTACCAGATCTCCCTTTTTCAAACGTGTATATACTTCCCGCCATCTTCCTTCCTGAAAAAAGGTTCTGGTACTGCGACCACCTTTTGCTCTATCATCTACAATTACGCTATCTGTTTTAATGAGATTTTTAACATCGTTGATACTTGCCTTATTAAAAAATGGCTGAAAAGCTTGTCCCCACCCATATAGTGGATGTCTTTTTTCCATATAATCGGGTTCTAACTGATAGTTCGCTACTGTGGAATCTCCAATTAGGTAGATAGTGGTTACTTTTTTAAATGGTTTAAATGCGCAAAACGCAAATACAAGCAACAATGCTGCAATTTTAATCTTTCCGTTCATATTACTTCTTGAGATATTTAGCCAAACCTAATTTTTGCTCCTCGATACCTTGAGCTACCAAAGCAGCTACTTGCTTTGCTCCTTCTACACTTAAATGTGTATTATCTTTTACACCTTTAGGGTAATTTACGTGACCGCTATCTAAATGATTAAATAACTTGATAGCGCCTTGCTCTCCTAAACCAATCAATAGCTTTTCCGTTTTTTTGTGCATATCTATCAACGGTACATTTAACGAATCGGCTACTTTTCTCACTACGTCTGGGTATCCTTTGTGGGTATCAACAAATACGCCATTTGTAAAACTTCGCCTCATGATTGGCGTTAGCAAAACTGGATTTGCTTTCTTTTCTCTAGTTTGATTTACGTAAAGCACTAAGTTCGCTTTGTATTCTTCTAACGAAGTACCCACTGCTGGTTTATCTATTTTCTCATCGTTATGACCGAATTGGATGAAGACGAAATCGCCAGGCTTAAGTTCATTAAAAACTTCTTGCCATCTTTTTTCTGCAATGAAAGATTTGGTACTTCTTCCATTAGCAGCCTTATTAGCAATCGTTATTTTATCACTAAACAATTCGCCAATTTTCATTCCCCAGCCAGTTTCGGGAAAAGCTTTTTCGGCTTTGTTAGCGGCTGTAGAATCGCCTATAATAAAAAGTGTGATTTTCTTTTGGGCGGGCTCTGAAAGCATAAATAATAAGAGGCAAGATGCAAACAGTATTTGACGGAACATATTTGACGAAACTGTTAAAGAAGAGGCTGTCTCAAAAGTCACTAGTCATCTCGAACGCTAGAGAGAGATCCCCTCCAGAAGCTATTTCTGGAAAAGATTTCTCCTCCCCGAAAATTTCGGGGCAAGCTCTTCGATCGTCGAAATGACGGCATTATTTCACTTTTGATACAGCCTCTTAAATTTTTCAAAAAACTATAATCTTCCTCTCGGATCGCCTACCGAAGATCTTCCTGCAAACGTATTATCCTTGATTTTGAAATCGCCAGCAGCTGGATCGGTAAATAAATCCAAGCTGGTACCACTGTAGTTGGTAATTTGCGGAATTGGGTTTGCTGAAATAACAGCATCAGTAGTAAGATAATTACTTTCTGCAACAGGCGTTGTACCACCTCTCATACCTCTACCTGTATTAGCCGGCGCATAGGTTTTACCAATGATATTACTTTTAAAGGTATAAGATGAAGACACCACCTGCGTACTGTAGTCGATAAGGTACCTGCCATTTCCTATAACATTGTAAAAAGTATTATTTTCTATAGCAACCGCAACAGATGGAGCAGCACTATGTACAATTAATCCGTAACCTATCTCTTTAAATGTGCTATTGGTAAGTGTAATATTATTAAACTTACAAGTTGCTGTAGTAGCGGTAATAAACGCATATGTACCAGTGCTACCATTAACACCAATATCACTAACAACACATCTATTCACAATTAATTTATTGATGGTAATGTTATTAGAACCTTGCAAGCGGAATGGCGTATTAACGAAATTCCTAAGGTTACAGTTTTCGAAAGAAATCTGTTCCATTACAGAAGCTGTACCTTGGTTAATTAAATACTGGCGTTTGGTAGTTGCAGCATTACCATTAGCATAACCTGTTACATCAACGTTCTCAAAATGTAGTTTACCTCCCGTAGTTGGCAAAGTAATTAACGATAATGAGACGATAGGTTTTACTGGGCCTGCTTCGCCAATGATACTGATATCTATTCCAGCAGGTAACACTACTGTTGCATCCGAATTGTATTGAGTGCCCTGCAACAACACAAATCTAGTGCTTGCTGTAGCAGCTTGTATTTTTGCTGCTAAATCATCAGTTGCCGTTAGTGTAACTACGTCTGCCCCTGTTGGCAATGGAGCAAGTGTAGTAAACTCTACAACACCCACAGTCCTTGTGCCCAACATTAAAGTAGCGGTGTATGCGGTTTGTGCGGTTAAACCTGTTACAGCTTTAAAGCCAGCAGCGGCATCGCCAGCTGTTAATGGCACAGTAACAGTTGCACCTGTAGTTGGTTTTAATACAATACTGGTTAAACCAGTTGTAGCTGTAAATCTTAAAGTAGCGCCTGTACGTGTGAGGTCGTTTTCTTGAACGGCTTTAAACAATTGCAAACCTGTAATTTGAAACGGTTCACTAATCATGTACTTCGATTCTGGCTGACCTTGATAAGCATTGGCCTTAATTCTAGCGTAGTACGGTGTTCTCGTCTGCAAGTTTTCGTCGGTAACGGTAATACCTGCAGTATCTACCACCTTAGTATAAGCAATGGTTGCAAATGTTTGGTCTGTAGAAAAATCAACTGTATAAGTTAATGGTTTTCCATCGCTGAAAATAGGTTCTACCCACTTCAATTTAGCCGAAGTTTGCCCTGCTGAGATAGAAACTTCTCCTGGTTTAAATATACGTGGAGTTTCTAAGTTCTCATTTTCGTTTTTCTTACATCCCGTAACCATTAAGCCCACCAACATAGCAAGCATCATGATTTTAACTATTGTATATTCTTTAATATTTTTCATTTCGTTAAGATTAAAGGCCTACGTAACCAAAGTTTTGTTTCATGTTGGTATTCTGGTTTAACACCGTATTTGGATAAGGGAAAAGTTCTTTCTTGTTCGGCTCGAAATAGAAAGCAAAACCAGTAGAAATTTACTTGTCAATTGGTTTTCGGTAGTTAACGATTTTCTCCAATTTTTTATATTACTTGACGAAGTATAACCAGCTGGGGGTGTAGAAGGTGCCGGTTGATACAATACAACATTGGCAGTTCCACCAAACAAATCCATACTTGCTACCTCATCACTGCTAGGAGAAAGGTTATAGTTAGACTCTTTAGTGTATACAACTTCTGGAACATTGGTATAAGCACCTGTACCAGCAATTAAATCTGCTAACTTGGTTCTAGTTTCCTGGAACTTGCTATTAATTAAATTCCATCTAATTAAATCATACTTTCTTACACCTTCGCCGCCAAACTCTAATAGTCTTTCCTTTACAATGGCATCAAAAAATGGTCCTTTGGTAGTAGGTATAGACAAACCTGCTGGCGTAGTACCGCCATAAGCTCTATCCTGAACTTTTTTCAATGCAGCAATAGCAGCAGCAGATGGTTGAGGATTGATTTCATTATCTGCCTCTGCAAACATTAACAGTACATCAGAAAATCTGATCATTGGCCAGTTAACGGCAAAAGTTTGTGAAGTAGAATTTTTATTAAAGGCAGTCCAAGATTTTCTAAACTTGGCATCCGACATGTTATTTAAGGTATTGATGATTTTTTTAGAATTTGCATTGATCTCAAAAACTCCAATGGTTACGTCTCTTCTCAAATCTCTTTTGTCAAACTCATAAAAATAAGTAGGAACAGCTACCATACCTCCCCCACCTTGCCCATAATCTGACGAAGAGTTGAAACGCAAACCATTGTAATACCCCAACTTGCTATCTGTATTAGAGTTACCACCAAAAGCAGCCACCTCAAACATCAATTCATGTTGGCTATCCATACGTGTACCATGAAGGGTTTTAAAAACATTTTCGAATACTGGGTTAATATCATGTTGTGTCGGATTAGCTATGATTTCCTGGCATTCATCGAAAGCAATTTGATAATACTTCAAATAATCCGATCTTCTTTCCATTAATTTGGTTTCAGTACGTAACGAATAACCACCTCTAGCCAAAGCAATTCTAGCTCTTAATGCTTTAATAGCTCCTTTGGTAAAACGATAACTTCCGTATTCTGGAATTTCGGTTCTCCAAGGCACTAATTCCGCGGCTGTTTTCAAATCTTCAATAATCACATCATAAGTTTCATCTCTATTGGCGTTAGGTGGATAAAGACTGTCTTCGTAAGCAGCCGATTTGAAACGTTGTGGCACATCGCCCCAGTTACGGATCAACTCATAATAAAATTGGGCCCTCAAAGCAAGTGCTTCGCCTAAATAGCGCCTCATGATGGTCTGCTCTGCAGCTGTACCATTAGTATAAAGCTGAGACTCTGGAATAAATTTGATACATAAATTGGCACGTTCTATACCCGAGTACAACTGTGCAAAAGGATTGAACAAATCGGTATTGTTTGGACTTGCGCCATACATACTCAAGCCTCTTCTATCGTCTGCACCGTAACTTCCCGATGTTCTAAAATCATCTGCCGAAACACCAAAAAGTGTAGAAATACGACTACCGTAGCCGTTATCACCAATTAAACGATTATATATAGCTACCACGGCCGTATTGGTAGAGTTTATACTGTTAAATACAACTGTAGTAGATGAATTCGATTCAGAATCGTAATCTAATACTTTCTTACAAGAAGGTAGAATGCTGCTCCCATAGCTAAAACTAAAAAAGCAGTTTTTATTGATTTAATTTTCATTGTCTTTTAAAGTTTAGTGATTAAAATACCATGTTAATACCAGCTAACATAAATCTGCTACGAGGGTAAGCTGCATAATCTATACCAGGTGTTAACGGATTGCTACGGCGGGTATTGGCCTCTGGATCGTAACCTGTGTACTTGGTAAAGGTATGCAAGTTATTTACTGTTGCATATACTCTTAACTTAGAGATAAAGCCTGTACGTTTTACCAAAGTAGTTGGCAAAGTGTATCCTAAAGTAACGTTAGTAATACGTAAGAAAGAGCCATCTTCAATTGCGTAAGAAGTTAAGGTGTAGTTTCCTAAAGTAGGTGTCCACATGGTGGTATTGGCATTCATTTCTGTTAACATCGTTGGATCGGTAACTTTAACACCATTGGCATCAAAGTTCTTCCATCTGTCGTTCATCACGGACAAAAGGTTATTATCTTTCACATTAAACTGCGAAGTGAACTCTAATTTATTTGCGTTGTAAACTTTATTACCGATAGAAAAGTTCATGAAAATATTCATGTCAAAATTCTTGTAGGTAAACTGATTGGTAAAACCACCAATTACTTTGGGTTGTGAGTTGCCCAATACCGTTCTATCGTCTGCACCAATTAACATGCTACTGCCGCTTGATAATTTTTTAACTTTCATATCGCCAGGTTGTGGTGCTCTATTACCTAAAAGTGCACTGGCATTAGGCACATCTGGCTTTAAAGTATAAGTATAAACTCCTGTGGTGGTATTTTGTGTGTAATTAAAATCATTTACGGTGTAACGACCATCAGATACAAAACCATAAAACTGACCAACAGGTTGACCAACTTGAACCAAGAAATCTGCTAAGTTATTTACCCACCCTGATTCGGTTACATAAGATTGTAAACCATTCTGTAAGGCCACAATAGTATTTTTATTGAAAGCAAAGTTTACCCCAGCATTATAGCTAAAGTTTTTGGTTTTTGCCACTAAGCCGTTTAACTGCACTTCTAAACCCTTGTTACTGGTTTCACCCACATTTTGTTGTTGGTATCTGTAACCATTTACAGCAGGAATGTCAGCTCTTAACAGTAAATCTTTAGTACGATTATCATATACATCGATACTTGCAGACAATCTGTTTTTAAACAAATCAATATCTAAACCTAAGTTAGCTGATATATTTTTTTCCCAAGTTACTAGTGGGTTAGCTAAAAAGTCGCCAGTAATTAGGCCCGTAAGTACAGAGGCATCGGCAGCAGCATAGCCCCCAGCAGTAGAACTAGCTTGATAAATTGTTCGGAACAAATCTGTTCCAATTCTATTGTTTCCGGCAATACCATAACTTGCCCTTACCTTCACATTACCTAACCATTTTAAATTTAGGTCTTTGATGAAACTTTCTTCAGATAATCTCCAAGCAACCTGCGCTGACGGGAAATCTCCCCAACGTCTATCATCTGCAAAAAATGAAGACCCATCTCTTCTATAGTTTAATGTAGCCAAATATCTGCCTTTATAGCCATAAGAAGCTCTAGCAAAGAAAGACATTTGTCTGTCGCCGTTTACGGATGATGTTGGTTTATCTTGCACCAAACCCGCTACTGGAGGCTCTGCCTTTTGGATACTTGCAAATGCCTCAGAAGCAGAAATATCTGCTGGAAACCACTTAATGGTACTTGAGTTACCCGTACTGTTTCTAATGTTGGTTTCTTGGCCAAGCAAAAGTTCTAAACTATGATCGTTACCTAAATTAGGTTTATAATTTAAGGTGTTGGTATTCAGAAAAGTATTTAAGGTAGAACCACTTAAAACCACTACTGGCATATTTGAATTTTGCCTAGCCACATTAGATAGCACGCCACTAAATGCATTAATCTCCCTATCAGTAAAGTTTAAACTAACCTGACTTCTAACTGTAAGGTTTTTAAGGATATCGTAACTGATGTAGGCACTGCTAATTAAATCGTTTTTATAATCGTACTTTAATTCTTGATGTGCAAGAGATACAGGGTTGGTTAAACCAGTGGTTAAAAAGTCTGCGTCAAAGAAATCTCCAGTTTCGCCGCCGCCAGAAAACGGTTGGTAACGTACTGAGTTTCTTAAACGGTTATTGCCTTGTGAGCCAGTGCTTGTAGTACCCGCACCATCTACACGTTGGCGGCTATAACGTACATTAACACCTGTACGAACTTTGTTAGAAATACGATGATCGAAACGGAAAGAAGCGAAGGTACGTCTGAAACCAGACTCCAACATAATTCCGTCTTCGTTAATGTTATTTAAGGTAAAATTATAAGTGGTAGTTTTATTACCTCCAGAAAGATTTAAAATCTGTGTGTTAGAAAACGCTTGGCGGCCAAAAACCCTATCCTGCCAATCAATATTTGGAATATTTTTATAAATATCTAAATCTTCGTAAGTACCGTAGCGCTTGGTAAAGCTATCTTTTACATCTTGTGCAGTATTGTTGTTGTACAACTCGTATTGGTACATTACATACTCGTAAGGGTTCATTACATCCAACTTGTTCACAATTTGACGAACACCCGCATAAGTATCAAAAGAGACGTTGGTACGGCCATCTTTACCGCTTTTGGTAGTAATTACTACTACCCCGTTGGCACCTCTACTACCATAAATAGCGGTAGAAGCCACATCTTTCAGTACATCAATACTTTGAATTTCGTTAGGAGACAAAACCGATAGTGCATTTTCTACCTGTACCCCATCTACAATATACAACGGCGAGTTATCTCCAGTAAGAGAGCTTCCGCCACGTACCCTAATTTGGATTTCGGCACCTGGAGCACCTTCTGTGGTAGTTACATTAACACCAGCTAGCTTACCGGCCAAGGCCTCTGCTACCGTACCTACCGGAAAATCTTGTAAATCTTTAGCAGAAATTGAAGATACAGAACCTGTTAAGGCTTCTTTCCTTACCGTACCGTAACCAATGTTTACAATTTTCACTTCATTAAGAGAGGTAGAACTCTCTTCCAATGCTGCATTTACTTGGCTTTTGGTCCCAACTTCCACTTCTATTTCGTTAAAGCCAATAGATTTGAAAACCAAAACAGTATTTCCAGTAGATGGAACACCTATTTTAAAAGTTCCGTTTCCGTCTGTAGATACGGCAACTTTAGTTCCTTTAATGGTTACGGCTACACCAGGAACTGGAGATCCGGTAGCTTTTTCGGTTACCTTTCCAGTTACTGACCTTGTTTGCGCCTTAGCTAGTTGGATACCAATAGCAAGCACACAAAAAAACAGCAAGATTTTTTTCATACAATATGGTTAAAATTTGGTTATATGTAAAACAGCTTTAGAGCCATCCTTTAACAATTCTACAATGTTTTTTTAAGATATAGCGCCATTAAACAAGTATAAATTTGTGCAATCGTTCCCGACAACGTTGCCAAAATCAATCTAAAATTATATCTTTAGTACAATAGATAAATAGTGTTATTTTTGAAGTACATTTTTTAGCTAGTAACCCACGTAATTTTATAAACTAAGCATGTTTGAGCCTGTTACCATAAAAGATATAGCCAAAGCCCTTGGCCTTTCTACTTCTACCGTATCTAGAGCATTAAGAGATACTTACGAAATTAGTTCGGCTACCAAAAAACTGGTTACTGATTATGCTAAACAAATTGGCTATAAACCCAACCCTATTGCACTGAGCTTAAAAGAACGCAGAAGCAAGTCTATTGGCGTAGTGGTTAGCGAAGTGGCAAACAGCTATTTTTCGCAAGCTATAGATGGCATCGAATCTATTGCTTACGATAAAGGCTACCATGTTATCATTTCACAAACGCACGAATCTTATGAGCGAGAAGTGATTAACGTTAGCCACCTGGCTTCGAGAGGCGTAGATGGATTACTGGTTTCATTATCTTCGCAAACAGAAGATATTTCTCATTTAAAATCGTTACACGAAAAAGGCCTGCCTATTGTATTTTTTGATCGCGTAGCAGATGAAATTGTTACGGATAAAGTAATTGCCGATAACGAAAAAGGCGCTTACAATGCTACCAGCCATCTCATCGCCTCCGGCTACAAAAAAATAGCACACTTAACAAGTTCGAGCCATCTTTCTATTAGCATAGAGCGCTTGTGGGGCTATAAAAAAGCATTGGCAGATCATGGTATTGAGCTTAAAGAAGAATACATTAAATATTGCCCACATGGCGGCATGATTTACGAAGAAACAGAAACAGCTATTAAAGAGTTACTTGCCTTGGCAGATAAACCAGATGCTATTTTTGTGGCTGGCGATAGGCTAAGTACAGGTTGTTTAAGCGTATTTAAAAACTTAAACGTATCTGTACCTAAAGATATGGCTATTGCAGGTTTCAGCAATTCTGATGTATTGGATTTATTTAACCCATCGTTAACTTCGGTTAGGCAGCCCGCTTACGAAATTGGCCAACAGGCAACCGAAATGTTATTAAAATTAATAGAGGCGAAATATCCTGTAGAAGAATTTGAGAAAAAAGTATTGGATACCAGCTTATTTATCAGATAATTAGTAAGGCAATTTATAGGCTTGTCTAGCCAACAGTTTCCAATCCTTACCTTCTTTTTGCCAAACCAACATAATGCCAAGGTGCACCTCTCCTGCTTTGCCACCATCGTTAGTTGTGGCGTGCAACTCGTGGCGCACAATTGCCGTTTTCCCAGTAACCTTAATGGTTTGGTTTTTCAAATCGATAGTTACGAAATCTGATTTTCCGCTGGCAATACTTTCTACAAAAGCAGCTTTGTCTTCAACTTTACCACCAGAGTGCCCATAGCTTAAATTAGTAGCCGCTACCTCTTCTAAGGCGGTTCTCTCTCCACTAATCATTGCATTTTTTAGTTTATCTACGGCTGCTACTAAATTTTGCTCGTCTTTTGTTTGGGCATACACAATTGAAGATGACATTAGCAATAAGGCTAAAATTATTTTTTTCATCAAGAACAGATAAAAAAAGGGATACAGATCTAAACCATCTATATCCCTCTTAAATTAAATTAAATTATTTATTTTTTAATAGATCTCTAATTTCAGTTAGCAAAACTTCTTCTTTTGTTGGAGCAGGTGGCGCTGCCGGCGCCGCAGGTGCAGTTTCTTCCTTTTTTTCATCTTGTTTACAAATCTTATGATCATAAACAATACTAAAGCAACGATTATAAATGAGATAACTTGAGATAAAAAATTACCATATTTAATAGCGGTTCCCGGAATTGTTAATGCACTTAGGTTATCTAGCTTTGCAGCTTTTAATGCAGGTGCCAAAACTGCTGGGGTAATTACATCCTCTACTAACGACGAAACAATTTTACCGAATGCAGCTCCGATAATTACACCAACTGCTAAATCTATTACATTGCCTTTTACAGCGAAATCTTTGAATTCTTTAACAAATCCCATATAAATGTGTTTTAAATTAGGTAATTAATTTTTAGTTAAACAAACTTAGCTAAAAGAAGATTAATTAATCAAATTAAACCAACAAAATTATAAAGCATTTGTTTATTTTTGAAAACTCTTTACTCCAATTTATGCTAAAACAACATCTACAACAAAAGCTACTACAAAAACTATCTCCGCAACAAATTCAGTTTATTAAATTGTTGCAGGTACCTACCGTGGCCTTAGATACACGCATAAAAGAAGAATTAGAAGATAACCCTGCGTTAGAAGACTCGAGCTTAATCTCGCTAGAAGAGCCAAAAGGCGAATATGATGATTTGCAAGACGACAGAGATGACTTTGATAGCGAACGTGGCGAAGACACCGGAATGGATGAGTTTAATGTAGATGATTACCTACAAGACGACAGCAGCAACGATTACAGCACCTCATACAGCAATGGCGATGATGATGAAGAGAAAAAAGAAACTCCGATAGCCATTGAAACTACTTTTTTTGAAAGCCTACAGCAACAATTAGACTTACTGCCTTTATCTGACGAAGATTTTATTGTTGGCCGACAAATTATTGGAAGTCTAGATGATGATGGTTATTTGCGTAGACCAATAACCTCTATGATTGATGATTTGGCCTTTTCACAAAACGTGATGGTGGAAGAGGAAGATGTGCTGGAAATGCTTAAACTGATCCAAAGTTTTGACCCTCCGGGCATTGCCGCTAGAGATTTGCAAGAATGCTTATCACTACAATTGAAGAGAAAAGATGCTGCTAATCCACTAATTAAAAAAGCAATTGAAATTGTAGAAAACCACTTAGACGAATTTACACGTAAACACTACGATAAACTAGAAAGAGCAGTTGGTTTAAATAGCGAAGAATTAAAAGATGTGGTTGCCGAAATACTTAGGTTGAACCCTAAACCAGGCGATTCTAATCAGGTAACTACTAAACAAATGCAAATTATCCCTGATTTCCACATCAGTAATAATGACAGTGTATTGGTACTTACGCTAAACGCCCGCAATGCACCCGAACTTCGCGTTAGCCGCTCGTACATGGATATGTTTGACCACTACGACAAAGCATCGCAGAAGGATAAAAAAATGAAGGAAGCGGTGCAATTTGTTAAACAAAAGCTCGACTCGGCCAAATGGTTTATTGATGCCATTAAACAAAGGCAACAAACGTTGTTAAAAACCATGAATGCCATTATGCAATACCAGTATGAGTATTTCTTAACTGGAGATGAGCGTAAATTGCGCCCAATGATTTTGAAAGACATTGCGGATAAAATTGGAATGGACATTTCTACCGTTTCGAGGGTGGCCAACTCTAAATATGTACAAACAGAATTTGGAACTTTCTTGCTAAAATCTTTCTTCTCTGAAGCGATACAAACCGAAAGTGGCGAAGAAGTTTCTAATAAAGAGGTAAAGAAAATTTTGGAAGACTGTATTGGCAAAGAAGACAAACGCAAGCCTCTTGCCGACGAACGTTTGACCGAAATTTTAAAGGAACACGGCTATAACATTGCCAGAAGAACGGTAGCCAAATACCGCGAACAAATGAATATTCCGGTTGCTAGATTAAGAAAAGAGCTTTAATTAACGCCACGAACGGCCACCACTAAACACTTGGTAAGCATTATTTAACTGAAAGCCCAATACAATTTCGTGACTACCGTTAGAAACTGTATTTAAGCCAGAGGTGGTAAAGTCGTAAGCATAAGTTAAGTTCAGCAAATTTTTAAAGTTAAATCCGGCCATTGCCGAAAAAGAGTCTGCACTTCGGTAGCTCCCTCCTATCCAAAATTTATCCTTATAATCTAGCTTTAGGTTGGCATCTACAGACATTGGCAGTGCTTCCACTTTCCGTAACATTACTGATGGAATAGCAGAAATCTCGTCATCAATAAACAATTTATAGCCAGAAGTAAGGAAGAAATGCGGAACAGATTTGCCTGTGTTGTAATTTGCACTGGAGGTAAAAGCTAATTTTTGTGGTAAAACCTGCTGTACAGAAGCACCCGCAAAAAACCTAGCGCCGTAGTACCAAACGCCAAGGGCAACATCGGGCTTAAACTGGCTTACCACCGCATTTGCCAAAGCGGGATCTACTTGGTTTTCTAAACTAATGGCACTATAATCTAATGCAATGCGACTAAGACCTGCATACACCCCTACCGATAAATTTTTGGTACCGCTTAATTGCAGGTGGTAAGCATAAGTAAAACCACCATCAAATCTAGAAATAGGACCAGTTTTATCGGTAACAGCTATAATGCCTATGCCGTGGTGCGCAGGCGAAGAGGTATAATTTTGCGTATAGCTTCTGCTCATCGGATCGTCGCCTTTTTCGGGCAACGATAAAGGGTTGCGCCAAAGGTAATCGCCATTTAAATTCCAATGTGCAGATAAAAATGATGTTTTGGGGGCGTTTTCGAAACCAGACCACTGCGACCTGTGCCCAATCTTGATATCGGTATAATTTTCTATCCCACTTAATGCCGGATTTAACAGATAATTATTGAAAATATATTGGGTATACTGAGGCCTCTGCTGTGCTAAAACCGAAGTAGTACAACAACACAAAATTAAGTATAAGACGTATCTTTTCAACATTATCTAATAATAGTTAGGGTACCAGTAATTGGCTTTTTACCGATGGCTAAATTAATAATATAATAATAAGTTGCAACGGGTAACTGATTTTGATTAAAAGTGCCATTAAATGGTATGGCGTAGCCTTTACTCTTGAACACGTTTTGCCCAGCCCTATCATAAATTTCTACTGTTGCATTGGCATAATCTTCAATGTGTTTAATTTTCCAATCGTCGTTAACGCCATCTCCGTTAGGTGTAATGGTGTTTGGTATTTCTAAGTGCCTAAGCATTTTAACCCTAACTTGGTCGGTTTGCGTACAACCCTTGTTGCTAGTAACGGTAAGGGTGTAAACCACCAGCTCTTCCGTTGGCGTAACGGTAGGGTTTAGCACATCATCCCTATCTAACCCATTAGCTGGCGACCACTTGTAACTTAAATTTTGGCCATAGGCGATGGCAGATAAAATACCTTTTTCTCCTTCTAAAATCACTTTATCTTCGCCAGCATCAACCGTTGGGGTTTCGTGTACGGTAATGAGCTGAGTTTTTTCTATTGTACACCCGTAAGTAGTAGTAAAAGTGTATTTAATAGCATGAGTACCCAAACCCGCTCGTTGTGGGTAAAAAACACCGCCAGCGCTTATACCAGCACCGCTAAAACTCCCAACTCCAGATCTTTCATTTACTTCGTTAGCCACCAATTGTACGCTAGGTATTTCTAAACAAACCTCTCTGGTTGCAGCAAAATCTATTACTGGCTCTGGATAAAGTGTAATGGTTTTAATTTGTTCGTTAACGCAAGAACCGCCAGAATAAACGCTCATTTTTACCACGTAACTTTTACTAGCTAAGTTGTTAAATGTCGGATACTTGAACGCGTACTCTTTGGGTAAATCGGCACGTAGGTTGGGTTGGTCGTCTGTCCAGTCTGGAGTGGTTTTGTTGGCATAATCGAAATACCAAACCACCTTGGTAATTTCGCCAAAATCTACGGTAGATTTATCCTTAAAAACCACTGGGGCATTACTACACAAACTGTTTTCATTTTGCACCTCGAAAGCTGCCACAGGAATACTCCCGTTTACCGTAAATTGTTTTTTAACCACTACTGCACAACCAGAAACAGACCTTACGGTTAAGGTTACTTCGTAAATACCTGTACTGGTGTAAGTGTGTGTAGCATTACGTGTGGTAGCGGTATTAGGCCTTTGTGCATTTGCGTTAGGATCTCCAAAATCCCACAAGTAAGTTAGCTGCTCATTGGTTGATATTTGGCTTTTATTTACGAATACGGCATTAGCATCGGCCAAACAAAAATCTGGAAGTTCAAAATCTACGTTAGGCAACGTATTTACATTAATGGCCTGTGTAATGCTGTTTTCGCAGCCATGTTGCGTAGTTACCTTTAACTTTACATTGTACGTTCCGGCAGTAGCATAGATATGTTCGGGGTTGGGTTCGGAAGACGTATTGCCATCTCCGAAATCCCATAACCAAGCGTTAATACTACCATCTGTACTAACAGACTGGTCTTGGAACCTAATAGCCTGATTTTCGCACAAAGGCAAAACGGCAGCAAACCTAGGCGTAGGAAGCCGATAAACATTGATATTTTTCGAAAAAACTTCGGAAATACATCCAGCTTGGTTCTCTACAAATAATTTGGCCACGTAGTTTCCGGGGCTGTAAGTATACGTAAATGGTGCTGCTGTGGTTTTAACCTCGGTATGGCCATCGCCAAAATCCCAATGCCACTTCACTACATCGGCACCATTTTTTTGGCTTCTGTCGGTAAAGGTAGTTACCGAGCCTTCGCAAACAGCATCAGCAAGTACCTCAAACGAAGAAATAGGTTTGTTTACCACTTCATACTCCAATTGCAACTCGTCTACCGCACCACAACCATCAGAAATTGGCTTTTCGGCAGTTACTTTTAGCTGGTACTTTTTTACCGCATCAAATAACAGCGCCGTAGCAATTTTGTATTTATAATAAGTGATGTTATTGCTTACGTAGGTTTCGTCAAGTTGCAATGGTACGTTGGCAGGCGCTTGTCCGTTGTCAAAATCTACCGAGATAGACAATGGTTGGTAAGGCAAGGATACATAAACATCATATTTTTCGTTTAAACAGCCCGCTTCTCGTTTAGTTACAGTGGTAGCATTGTCATACACTTCTACACCCGGAGAGATGAGGCTGGCGCCAGCAGCATAACCATAAGACTCGTTAATACCAAAACCATAGGCTATGGCATTAAACCCACCACCTGCCTGTAAAGTGTGCGTGCCTGCATTTACTTCCAATTGTGCATAAGAGTAGCCCGGTTTAGCGGTAACGGGCAAAAAATTACTGGCCTGCGCTACACCATCTAAGGTAAAACTAGCCACATCGTCGGTTCTAATTACCACGTTAATATAGTGGGCCAAAATGTTATACAATGAGGTAGAGTACATAGTAATCTTATCCAAAGTTTGCTCTAACGGATTAAGATAAATCATCTCTGGATCACCCACATCGCCAGTAGATGAGGTACAATTGATGGTTTTGCCTTGCGTTACTTGATACTGCACTACCTGTATCGCGTTATCACTCTCAATATAATTGGTTTGCTGACTGTTAAATTCGTAATAAAAATCATTAACAAAGCTTGCATCTGGAATAACTACACCATTAAGTTTTACCACAGCCGTTGGGCTACTTTTAAATATCCGATAAATATCGTAATTACGATTTTTTGAAGGTACCGTTACAAATGATTTGCCCCAGGTTGAAGTGGGATATACCTGCTGAAAAAGATTATCTGCTGCTCCTGGTGCCCCGCCGCTAGATAAACAACCGATAGACATTTTACCACTTCCCGAAAAAACTGCAATTCTTTTACAAGATTGGCCCGCCGCCGCTACAGATTTGATGGTTGTTCCTGTTAAATCGCCACCTGTGGTATAATAACTTCTTGTTTGGGCATTTGGTGTAAGATCAACCTGACTGTTTTCTAATCCTAATATCTGATAAACCTCTCCTTTATTAAGATTAATAGTTTGCGCAACGCCAGCCGCCCAACCGCCCTGTGTAGGCACCGATGGCGTAACAATAACATGCGTATTATCTTCTACCGCTACAATGGCACAAAAAGAATAAGAATCAAGTGAATTGGCTTTTTGGGTAAAATTTAACGAATAATATTCTTTGCCCAGGGTGTTTGTTGGTAAAACTAGTGTGGCCCCAGAAACTGAATTATCGTAAATATGTGCATAGGCTACTATTGGCCTTGCCGACTTTAGATGAATGCCTTTATTAAATTTACCTTCGGTACCGCCAATATAAGCATCGCGGGGTATTTGCACAACAGTAACCTGATTTGCAATAACAGAAAAATTGAGGGTGTAATTTATGCCCGGAATTTCTATGGTACCCGTAGTACTTACATCAGAAGTAATGTACATGGCCATTTGCTGCCAGTTGTTCTGGTTAGGCCTATACCCGGATACGTGATTTGCATACAAGAGCCAAAAATCGGTACCCTTGTTTGATGTACCCTGCGCTTTAGTTTGGCACACAGAACCAAAACACAAAAGTGTTAAAAAGAAATAAAATAGGTAGTTTTTCATAAGTATAACTAACAAATGTACTAAAACAAAACCCTCAAAGTTAGTTCGTGCGAGCCCGAAGAAACTGTACTAAGTTCTGAAGTTGTATAATCGAAAGCGTAACCTATACCCACCACTCTTGCTATATTAAAGCCAATATTACCAAAAAAAGCATCGCTCTTACGGTAGCCACCGCCAACCCAAAAAGTATCCTGATAAGCAAACTTAACATTAAGATCGAATGTTTTTGGCAAAGGAGCAACTATTTTTAACATAAACGAAGGTGTAAATGAGAAATCGTTATTAATCCAAAACTTATAACCTGCTGTTGCAAAATAATGAGCCACTTCTTTTCCAATGCTAAACTCTCCATCAAAAGAAATTTTATTGCTGATGATTTGCTGCATTGAAGCACCGATATAAAAGCTAGATCCGTAAAAATATATGCCAGCATTTAGATCTGGTGTAAATTTATTAATCTCTGCCGATGTGCCCACTACAGGATCATCGGCTTCATCAAACACTAAAGATTGTGCGTTTATCCCCAACCTATTTACCCCCACACCAATGCCAAAAGAGAGATTAGTTACATCGCCTATGGCTAAATGATAAGCATAGGTTAAATTAGCCGTTACTCTGTTCAAAGGACCGGTTCTATCGTTCAAAAAAACAACTCCCAAACTATGATGTGGCCTCGAAGCAGTATAATCTACCATCTCATCTTTGGTTTCGGGTTCGGTAACGCCCAAATCGCTAGAACGATAACTGGCCATATCGCCACCAAACGAAATTGGCATACTAAAAGTTACATAACCCGTTTTAGGCGCATCTTTTAAGCCCTGCCATTGGCTTCGCAAGCCTAGCCTAAAATCGGCACCGCTGTTTAAACCTGTTACCGCAGGGTTTAAAACCGACATATTTTGCAAATATTGGGAATAATGCGGCCGCTGTTGCGCAAAAGCACCACTAAAAGCCAACATTAACCATATAAAAGCAATCCACCCTTTCATCTTAATATTGTAACAGACCCGCTGTACTTTTTCTTGCCATTATTTGGCTCTATAATATAATAGTAAACCCCAACAGGCAAATCTGTTCCATTTAATTTACCGTCCCAAGGCGTGTTATAGGGCGAAGCGTTAAACACTTGCTGCCCATACCGATTAAATATAGCAATCTTGCCTTCGGTAAGTGTTTCTAGGTATTTAATGTGCCAAGTATCATTTTTACCATCGCCATTGGGGCTAAAAACATTAGGAATTAAGGGTTCTTCATGTACAGTAACGGTATAATCAAATACCAATTTGCAACTGCTAGAAGTTACCGTTAAGGTATAGCGAGTAGTTTTTTCTGGTTTAGCTATGGGGTTTGGCACATTATCGGCACTTAAACCCTCTGCCGGAACCCACTTATAAGTAAGATTGGTTCCTGTGGAAATTACATCAATCTGCTTTTGTCCGCCTTTTAAAATATCGATGTTTGCCGGCATAGTAACCAAAGGCAACTTACCTACAGCAACATTGATATTTTTTTCTTCGACACAACCTTTATTGGTAACATACGTGTATTTGATATTGAAATTACCCGGACCACTAATTTTGGGATTAAAAAGTCCGGTTGCGGATACGCCCGTTCCAGCATAGGTATATGTTCCCGAAAGATTGTTTTCGTCTTTGACCATTAGCTGGATGGGGCTATCTGTTTCGCAAAGTGGCTCTACAGCTGCAACGGTTAAATTGGCGGCAGGATAAATGCTAACTACAACTGGTGCTGTTTCTGTAAAACATACTTGCCCAGAATAGGCACGCATTACCACAGCATAGTCTGTTTTAACCGATACATTTGGATATTGATGTGTATAAATTTTACCCAGTACGGGATTGTTATCCACAGTTACAGCATTTGCTCCACCTACCTTGTAATCAAATATCCATTCTATTTTGGTCATATTTCCAAAAGCAATAGTGCTCTTGTTTTCAAACGCCACTGCTACATTGGCACATAGGTTCGCCGCATTTTTTACTTCAAAAACCGCATTGGGGTTACTGCCGCTAATAGTTACCTGTCGGCTAAAGGCAACCGTGCATCCTTGCTCCGATGTAGCCATTAACTTAACTGTATAAGTACCTGTTGCAACGTACCTATGCGTTGGATTTTGGAGGGTTTGCTGAGCCGCATCGTTTGAGCCATCTCCAAAATCCCATAACCAAGCTACAATATTGCCTTTCAACGCTGTTGCTTCATATTGTACCACATCATTTACACAAGAACCAGGATCTTTAAAAGTAACTTCTGGTGTTTCGTAAATGGTAATGGTTTTGATAAGTGTATCTGCGCAGCCACTAGAAGAAACAGAAATCAGTTTTACTTGGTAATTACCCGCAGCGCTATAAGTTGTAGTTGGCGATGTCGCAGCAGAAATGGGCTGTCCGTTTCCGAAATCCCATTTTTGGCTTGCAATGTTACTGTTTACAAAAGCATTTTTGGTTATTGAACTGGATGGTTGAGTTGATGCAAAAAGGCCCTATAGCGGTAAATTGAGATTTTGGAGCGGCCAAAACGTTAATGGTTTTAGTTACCGAAAGATTACAGCCTATAGCAGTAGTTACATTTAAAATGATCGTTTTTACACCCGGCGTAGTAAACTTATGCTTAGGGTTTTGTTGGGTAGAAGTAAAACCATCTCCAAAATTCCAGTTCCATGTTTTTATACTGCCTCCGTTTCTTGGCGAAGAGTCTGTAAATTGAACATCGGTATTTATACAGGCTTCGGTAGGTAGCGTAAAATCTGGAGAAAAGATATCGAAATTGGTTAAAATCTCTTCATCTGTAGCACAAGTTGCACCCAGTGGTTTTTCTATAACGACACGTAGTGCATAATTACCGGGGTTACAAAATTTGAAGGGGGCAACACATACTTATACAAATAATAGGTTTGCCCACCTTCTACTACAGTAGTATAAACTGGCGTATTGACAACCTGTATTTTGGCACCATTGTTTAAGTTCCATGTTAGCTTATTGGTAATATATGGCAGTTTTAAAACAAAATCAAAGTTTGTTCCCAAACAAAAATTCGTAGAAGCAATTGTTCCACCACTAGGAAAAATCTGGATATTACTTTTCAGATTTTTCAGGTCGGTGCCAGCCAAATAGGCATAAGACTCTACCTGTCCATAACCATAAGCAATTGCAACAAAGCCGCCGCTAGCAATTAACCGGTGCTGGTCTGTAGAATTGGTTACATCTACCACGGCATAACTATATTCGCCATCGGCAATAGGATTAAATTGGTTTGCAATAGCAATTCCATCTAAGGTAAAGCCAGAAATATCGGCTGTTTTAATAATGATATTTAAAAAATACTTAGAGATATTTGTATTTACGCCTGTTACGCTATTTAACTTAGAATAAACCGCAATATCTTTAAGCGTTTGCTCAATGGGGTTTAAGATGGTCATTTCGGGATCTCCCAAAAAAGGCCCACCTTGTGTTATATTGGCGGCATTTGCCAAATTGCAGGTTTGAGAAGTTTGATATTGTGCCACCGCAATTGGCGAAGTTGCTTTAATTAAATTTGGAGAACTACTATAAAATGTAACTACGCTACCTTTTCTGTATGGATTTGACAAGGCCGTACCATTGGCATTTGTTGTGCTTCCATTTACGGTAAGTGTGGTGTTGTCTGTAGAAATTATGATTTTAATGATATCGGTATTACCATTTAAAGTGTTGTAAAACGGTGCCGAAACAAAATTACGCCCCCAGGCTGTAAGCGGAAATAATTGCTGAAAAAGATTATCTCCCCCGCTCGGCGTCCTTGCATTATTGGGTTCGCAATAAGCGGCCCACGTATTTCCAGAAAACACGGCAATTGGTGCGCAGCCTGTAGTAGATCTTACCAAAGTACCAGTTAAATCATCTGTAGCTTGATACTGATATACATCGCCTTTGTTTAAGGTAATTTGAAAGGCAGTGTTGGCAGCTCTGGCTCCATCCCTATCTACTTGGGTAGGCGTAATTTCTACATTAGTGCCATCTTTTAATGCTACCACGGTAAATTGTGAGTAAACTGCATTATTCGTGTTTCCTTTATTTTGCTGCGAAAACACATAATACTCTTGCTCTAAACTGGCAGTGGGCAACACTAAAGTAGAACCTGTGCGGGCATTATTTGAGATTACACAGTAAACCGAAATTGGTGCCGTAGCACTTACATTAATTCCTTTATTTATTTCTTTAACGTTAGAAGTTGCAATATAAACCTCATGCTCGGTGGGATCTATGAATACAGGAGTTACTACATTTGCAATAATACTACCACTTGCAATGGTTTTACCTTCCGAAATTATCCTATAGCTAGTATTTACATCAGACGAGAGAAACAAAGTCATTCTAGAAAACAACCCATCTATATGACCTGCATAAGGCAACCAAAAATCTGTTCCTTTATTAGAAGTAACTTGTGCTTTTGCAGCTAAACCGCTACAAAACAGCGAGCTTAGCAAGAGGAGCAAAAATTTGACTTTCATTTACAATAGTAAAAGTATTTAGGCAGGTTTAATCTACAACCAATCTCTAAAACTAATTGTAAATTTCATTAACTGTATTCAAGTATCGGCAAAACAAAAAGATGTATCGGTAAAATAACTAACAGCAGCAGATTAAGACAGCAGGTTTTGGCGAGCAATAAACTCTAATTGCTTATTGGCTACCAATAACTTTTCGGTAAGTTCTCTATTTTCCTTTCTAAGGGTATAAATTTCGATGGCTTTGTCTATGTTAATCCTCAAATCCTCCTCCATCCATGGCTTTTGTACATATCTATATACTTGTCCCTCATTAATGGCGTCAATTACAGCATCAATATCAGTATATCCCGTCAAAATCATTCGTATAGGGTCTGGATAAACCTCTAAAATAGAAGCCAAAAACTCAACACCTGTAGTTTTAGGCATACGCTGATCGGTAATAATTACCTGTATATCTTCTGTGTCTAGTATTTTTCGGCCTTCGTCTGCAGACTCTGCTGTAAAAATCTTGTATAATCTACGGTAAGTTGCTGCAAAAGCACTTAAATTATGTGGCTCATCATCAACGTAAAGGATATTCGCTGTCATTTTTCTGCTAATAAAAGTTAAAAATACTTTTTTATTATAATTCTAAAAAACTAATTTAGTCTTTTAACTACAAAAACCGCTTTTTTCTGTGTAAAAATTCATCTTTTAGCTAAATATAATGCATAACATTGAAGCCGATACCCCCCTATTAAATGCGCTTACAGCACAGACAAAAAAAAGCAAAGATTTATATCAGCCTCTGCTATTCAGACTATCTAATGATAATGATAAGGCCAAGCTAAACCAGCTACTTTTAGAAACCAAACCATTACAAGTTTTTGACACCATAAAAGAGCAAGTATTTGAACTCTTAAAATGTTTAAAACCACTTATAGCTTTTATGCCCAAAGCCGAATTAGAAAATTTGGTAACAGAGCGGCTAGGTAAAAGCGAAGAATATGGCGTTTGGGTTTATTATCCTTGGAGTAATAAATTGGTACATCTTTTAGACGAAGATGAATTTACCATTGTAAGAACAAACAGAAACAAACATAAAATTACAGCCGAAGAACAGCAAATACTCGCTACCAAAAAAATCGGGGTAATGGGCTTATCGGTAGGCCAATCCGTATCATTAACTTTAGCCATGGAGCGTGGTTTTGGTGAGCTTCGCATTGCTGATTTTGATGAGTTAGATTTAAGCAATATCAACAGAATTAGAACCGGAGCCTGTAACATTGGCTTAAAGAAAACAGTAATAGTTGCCAGAGAAATAGCAGAAATAGATCCATTTTTAAAAGTAGTTTGTTATGACGAGGGTATTACCGAAGATAATATCGTTAATTTTTTAACCGACAATGGAAAATTAGATCTATTAATAGACGAATGCGATAGCTTTGACATTAAGATAAACGCCAGAAAAATTGCTAAAAGCCTTCAAATTCCGGTACTAATGGAGGGAAGCGACAGAGGCACGATAGATATTGAAAGGTTCGATTTAGAACCACAAAGACCTATTTTGCATGGAATGGTTGAACATCTAGATATGGACAAGTTTAAAGACTTGAAAACATTTGATGAAAAAGTACCTTACATCACAGCAGTAACTGGTTTTGAAACACTCTCGCCAAGAATGAAAGCCTCGGCAGTTGAACTAATGAGCTCTATTTCTACCTGGCCACAATTGGCGAGTGCCGTAACTTTTGGTGGTGGCGTAAGCGCAGACCTGTCTCGAAAAATATTACTTAACAGCTTAAAAATATCTGGCAGGTTCTTTTTAGACCTAGACGAGTTAATTTGCGACGAAGCTCCCCTACCTGCTGTAAAAGAAATAACACCTGCAAAGCAAGCGTTAACAAGCGAAGACATTGAAGTATTTATTAGAGAAAACAATATCTCTGAAAGCAGCGAGCTAGCTAAAGACCTTACCGAAACAGAATTAAACGATTTAGTAGACGCTGTAAAAAAAGCACCTTCGGGTGGCAATAACCAACCTTGGAGGCTTCACTATCAAAATAAAAAACTACACCTATTTTTAGATGAAAGCGCAGCTCAGGCTTATTTAGATCCTCAATTTGTATCTTCTTACACGTCTATAGGCTGCGCTATAGAAAACTTACTATTGGCAGCTGCTGTTAAAAAACTAAAGGTACAATGGTTACTTACGCCAGAGCTGGCACCTAAACATCTAGCTGTTTTTCAGTTTTTCGATGGAGTTGAAGCTAGCGAGGAAGAACTTCTCTTAGCGCAGCAAATTTCGCTAAGGCATACCAACAGGAAAAGCCCACAGAGAGCAGCAATTGAAGACAATGAAATTACCTACCTAAAAAAATTGGTAGCCGATACTGAGGGCGCTAATTTAACTTTCGTTAGAGATTTAGCACAACTAAAAAACCTTGCCCAAATAGCCACAGCTACAGATTTATTTAGAATATTTGTACCCGAGGCGCATGAAGATTTTATTACCAAAGAAATGCGTTGGACCATTGAGCAAACCAACCAAACCCAAGATGGCATAGGCATACATACTTTAGACCTCAACAATAACGACCAATTAGGCATACAGCTCTTGAGAGACAGAAGAATGATAGATTTTTTGGAAAAGATTAATGGTGGCGGCGCTTTTGCCAGGTTACTTACCCAACAATTTATGAGCTCTTCTGCCATTGGTTTAATTTCTTTGCCCGGCAACCAAGTTTCATCGTGGATACAAGGCGGAATAGCCGCTCAAAAAATGTGGCTAGGCGCTACAGCACTAGGCCTGCAAATACACCCAGTTAATGTGCCTTTATTATTTTTCTACAAAAACTCTATAGAGAAAAGTTTAACTTTAACAGAAAATCAAAAACATTATTTAACAAAAGCCGAAGTAGAATTAAATACCATTTTTAATAAACCCGAAAACCAAACAGCAATGTTTATGTTCAGAGTTTTCAAAGCCAGCGCATCTCCAGAAAGAACCATCAGAAAGTCCAACAATAAAATTTTCTCCATTGGAAGAGCATAACCCGGAAATAAAGAACATTAATTTCACTGCATTTAGAGCTATTGATGATAGAGATGCGTGTATGCAATTTATTGATGGGCATAGACGTGTGTTGGAAATATTTGGCATTACCCAAATTACTTCTGCAAAAGCAGATTGGATTTTAAATCCGGATGTATATGTAATGTTGGTAACCGATGCCGATACCGGAAAAGCCTTGGGAGGCGGCAGGGTACATAGAGCTAACAGAATAAACCCACTCCCTATTGAAGAAGCTGTAGGCTATATGGACGAAAAAATATACCAAATGGTTGAAGACCACACCGATGCCGGCACTGGAGAAGTAGCAGGAGTTTGGAACTCGTTTGAAATTGCAGGCTTAGGCATAGGAAGCTTACATTTAAGTACAGCTTGTGTAGCTTATTCAAAATTTATTAATTTAACTACCTTATTTGGTTTAGCAGCGCCAGCAACTTACAGGAACGTATTAAGAGGTGGTTTTCAGGTGGTAACTTCTTTGGGCTATAACGGCAAATTCTATTACCCAAAAGATCAATTAACTGCCACAGTAATGTTTAACCATGATATTATCGATCTTCCCTTAACACTAGAACCACAAAGAACCATTGCCTTTGACATGAGGAGAGAAGTAATCTATAAAACCGAAATCCCTTCCAAATCTGGCGATTTGGTAAATTTAACTTTTGATTTATCCAGAACATGACACAGGGTGCATTGAGATTATTTTTTTGCTCGTTTTTTCTGTTAATTAGCCAATTAAGCTATGCAGAGGTAAACGATTTGCAATCACTCCCTTTCCACGCATCAGTTTATAAAGACAAAAGCAACAACGATAAGGTAGAAGATATTCTTAATAAAAATTTTACCACTGTTGATACAGAAATATTCAATTTCGGGGTTTCTGATGCCGTTTTTTGGATAAAGCTTACCGCAGAAAAAAACCTCATTTTAAACAATAACTTTTTGTTTATCGAACAATCCAGATTTTCGATAAGCGAAATGTACCACCAGAAACCAAATGGTAAACCTTTAGCAGCTAATCTGTTTAGTCTATTTAAAAACAACCTCGTAAAAAATGCACAAGGAATTACTTTTGCATTGCCCGACACGATTAGCAAAGGCGAAATCTTCTTACTCAAACTTAAATCTCAAGAGGCATTTATAACCAGAATTTCTGTAATTACGGAAAGTAAACTACACGCCAAGTACGCCCTAAAAGACATCATATTTGGCATATACACCGGCATAATGTTAATTATGTTCGTGTATAACCTTTTCCTATTTATCATAGTTAAAGATAAAAGCTATATTTTTTATGTTTTTTATATCTTATTTACTTGGTTAACACAAATTTCTATACAAGGATATGGATTAATATACCTATGGGATGCAAATTCTTTCATTAACAATTATTCTGTTGTACTGTATTCTCTATTAGGCTTAGTTTTTGCTAGTTTATTTACCACATCCTTTCTAAACACCAAGTTATTTGCACCAAAAATTCATTTACTAATCAAAATTTTTATAACCATTATACTCGTAACCACGGCTCTGCTATTTGTAACCAATGCTTATATAGGTTTTGTGGCTATGCAAATAATTACCGTATTTGGCGTTGTAATTGCTTTAAGTGCTTCTTACTTTGTTTATTTTAAAAAGCATTTTAAACCTGCCGGATTTTATCTAATTGCTTGGTCTATTTTATTGGTTGGAGCGGTATTATTCATCATGAAAGATTATAATATACTACCCTATAATACCTTTACCACCTATTTGCTACAAATCTCATCAGCTATAGAAGTAACCCTATTGTCTTTTGCGCTGGCAGATAAAATCAATTATTTTAAAAAAGAAAACGAAAGTGCACAAGCACAGGCACTAAATGCTTCTTTAGAAAACCAAAAACTCATAAAAGAACAAAATGTGCTGTTAGAGAAAAAGGTTAAAGAACGTACCGAAGAATTAGAAAATGCAAACCAAACGCTAAACACCACTTTAACCAACTTAAAAGCTACTCAATCTCAATTAGTTGATGCCGAAAAAATGGCTGCTTTAGGTCAGTTAACCGCTGGTATTGCACACGAAATTAACAATCCAATAAATTTTGTAACCTCTAATGTAAAACCTTTAAAATTAGACATTGATGATTTGAAGGAAGTGATTAGAAAATACGAGCAAATTGACCTAGAAAAAGAGATTAAACCTCAAATCGATGAGATTGAAGCCTTTAAAAAACAGATTGATTTAGGCTTTATCAATGATGAAATTGTCTCGCTGCTATCGGGCATTAGCGAAGGCGCCAAACGAACGGCAGAAATTATTAGAAGTTTAAGAAATTTTAGCCGCGTTGATGAGACCGATATGAAAGCCATTGACTTAAACGAAGGCCTTTTATCTACTTTGGTATTGATAAGAAATACGCTACCAGACAACCTAACCGTAATTAAAGAACTAGGTAATTTACCTAAGGTAGAATGTATGCCAGGAAAAATCAACCAGGTTTTTATGAACTTGGTTGCCAATGCCGTACAAGCCATTAAAAGTAAAGAAACACAGGCAGAAGAAGAATTTTTAACCATTAAAAGCTGGTACCATAACCAACAGGTTTACATTAGTGTTAAAGATACTGGCACCGGAATGACCGAAGAAGTTAAACATCGTATTTTTGAACCTTTCTTTACCACTAAAGATATTGGCGAAGGTACTGGTTTAGGGTTATCTATTGTATTTAGCATCATCGAGAAACATAAAGGACACGTAGAAGTTATTTCTGAGCTAGGAAAAGGAACTGAATTTATTATTATATTGCAGGTAAATACACTATAAAAATTAATTCAAAATGACCAGCCCTACCGTACGCGTCTTATATATTGATGATGAAGAAAATAATCTTCAAGCATTTAGAGCCGCGTTTAGGAGACAGTACGAGATTTATACCGCTCCCTCTGCTGCCGAAGGTTTGAGAATTATGCAGCATATAGACATCCACGTAGTGTTGGCCGATCAAAAAATGCCAAATACTACGGGTGTAGAGTTTTTTAAGAGTATTGTAAAAACACATCCAGATCCTATTCGTATTTTACTTACAGGCTACACAGACATAGAAGCACTAGCTGATGCCATTAACCATGGCGATATTTACAGGTACATTGCCAAACCTTGGAACGACTTAGAGCTGCACAACTCAATAAAGAATGCTTACGACTCTTATGTAGCAAGAGCCAACCTAAATAATAAAATAACAGAGCTTGAGAAAACCAACGATGAGCTTAACCGATTTATTTACAGCATTTCTCACGAATTAAGGGCTCCATTAGTATCGGTAATGGGTATCATCAACTTGGTTAAAATGGAGGGACTGTATAATTCTAGCGGCGAGTATTGGAGCTTAATCGAAACCTGCTCTAACAAGCTGGATTATTATATCCAAAAAACGCTGCAATACTATAAAAATACAAAAGATATTCCCGACCATAGCGAGGTGGACTTTTACAAACTCGTAAATGACTTAATAGAATTACACACTTATTCTGATAAAGAAACCAAATTTAATGTTGATATTAAACAAAACGCAAGGTTTGTAGGCGATGCTTTTAGAATAGAAGTAATTTTAAGTAACCTCATATCTAATGCAATTAAGTATCAAAATTCCGATGAGCCTCACAAAACGGTAAATATCCAAATAAATGTAGATGAATTTGAAGCGAAAGTAAATATTAACGATAATGGACTAGGCATACTGAAAGAGCACCTAGAAAAGATATTTACCCAATTCTTTAAAAGCAAAACACATCACGGTACCGGCTTAGGTCTTTTTATTGTAAAAGAGGCCTTAAACAAAATGAATGGTACTATTAACGTTAGTTCAAATACCGAAGATGGTACAACCTTTAAAATAACTATACCAAATGCCAAATAAAACCGGAAAAGTATTGTTGATTGATGACAATGATATTGACCTAAAAATCAATTCAAAGATAATTAAGCTATCAGATTTTTTTGATGAAATTATTTTGTGCCAATCCGGAGATGAAGGCCTGAAGTATATTAACACAAACCTAGAAAACCCAGGCCTATGGCCCGATTTTATTTTGCTAGATATACAAATGCCAGAAATGGACGGCTTCGAATTCTTAGAAATCTATAAACACTTTCCACAAACTTTTCTAGATCATTGCAAGCTAGCCATACTCTCTTCTACTTTAGATTTTGGCGACATTAAAAAAGCCGAAGCAAACCCACTGGTAATTAAACTATTAAAAAAACCATTATATCCTAGCGAGCTAAGAGAACTATTAGACAGAAACTCTACCTTATTGGGCAGTTAAAAAGCATAACGTTTGGCGGCTTTGCGAAGTGGTGAAAATCGAAGCACAAATGTTCAGTTTTGTACAAAAGTTAGATCGAAGAACTGTTGTTGAATTTAGAACTGAACCCGCCATTTTGCCAAACTGCTGTTATGTACAGTTTTTATTTTAATGGGTTCCAATTTTCGTCTCGTTGCTCTTCCTTTGTTGGTTGTCTCACATTTCTAAACATCTCTAGTTCGCAAGCACCAAATTCAATAAAATTCCTTTGTCCTTGTCTTAGTGAAACTCGGTTTGCACCACCTTCATAATTCGGGTTGTCAAGTTGATCTGGGTCGTCTTCCCAAAAGCAAACTTGGCAAATGTCATATGAGCCATTAGGTTGTTCTCTACACACAGAGCACTAAAAAATAAAACACCTATAGAATACAAATTATGCCAATAAATTCTATTTTTGATTGGTACGAAAATTAGGGAAGCACACAAATGTCTTATAGCCACAACAAGGGCAAGCAAACTTTTCTGTTACCATATTTTCCACCAAGGTTTTTTATCCTCAAATGAATAGTAACTTCCACCTGTCAAAGTTTTTGTGTCAAGGTCATATTTAAACATAACCCATTCGTCTGCATTGTGCGTAGGGTTATATGCAAGTCCTGACACCAAATTATTTTCAACTTTAATATCAGCCAATCCGTCCCAAGAAATTCTTTCTGTGTTCCAATGTTTTCCGTCAGGCTCAATAATTGTCAGGTCGATTTGGTCTTGCAAAACAATTCTGCCTTTGCTTGCCTTAAAAATGTCTGAATAGCCAACTCCAAAAACTTCAATAGGTTTTGTGTCGTTCGGGTGCATTAAGTAACACGTTCCGCAAGCAACTACTAACAAGTTTGGAGTGTTTTCAAATTCTATAATTTGTTTTAAGTCTGTCCAACCAGGTTGAAAATTAGCAACCCATTCAGTTCCGTCAGTTTTATAAAATCGAACAGGAAACCCTTCTGAATAAAATACTTCTCCTTTGTCTGTTACGGGAACATACATTGGCCCATAAGTCGGCAAAGAGTTTAATATTTCGTATCGTTTTTCTGTCGTCATTTTCTTTTGTGTAGGGTCGCCCTAAAATGGCAGCTAACTAAGTATAGTGCTAATTAAAAGACAAATCAATCTGCTGAAAAACGCACTGCTTAGCTCCTATTTCAAATGCCAATTCCTTTAAAACGCTGCCATTTGCCGTTTTAACTTTTAATGTATGCTTACCAATAGCTACTTCTGGCAACACAAATACATTAATTAGCTGTTCGGTTTTTTTAAGCTCATCGCAATTTTGCAGATACGTTGGGTTTAGGTTAGGAACTGGAGCCAACATACCACAGTCTTCTTCATCAATCGAAAAATGTAATTCTAAAAAATCTTCACCGTTGTAGTTTATAGCTACTGCATATTGTCCAAATTCGGCACCAAGGTTCTCCTCCTTATCACATGAGAAAAGAAAAGGGATAAACAGAAAAGCTAATGAGAGAAATACGTTAATTTTTTTATTCATAATGATTTATTCTATTACAAATATGAAGATTATTTAACCTAAAAAAAATACTCGAAAACAGGTATTTTTAAAAATAGTAGTTTAAAAGATATCCATTTCATGATTTAAACCTTCCTATTACAAGTATTAAAAATGAGTGAACTAAAAGCAACACTCCTGTAACGAGTAACAACACGAGATTAATTTTAAAATAATTTCGTTAACCTTGTGTTAATATAGGCTACTTTACCTAGCATAAAACCCAAATTAATGGACAATTCTCAAAAGATAAACTTGCTTTTAGCAAAAATTGAAAATCTATCTTTAAGGCAGCAAAGCTTTGAAAGTGAAATAGCCGCCCTCAGACAAGAGGTTAATGCTTTACAGTCGCCGGCAATAGTAACCGAAGAGCAGCCTATTCAAAGTAAACCATTTTTTCCGCCTCCCAAAAACACGCCACCGGTTGCTATAACACAGCAAAATGCAACACCAAAACCAATTATAGTACCAACTAACCAACAGCCAAGCTTTAGCGATAGATTTAGCAGTAAAAACATAGCTAAATCTGATTTTGAAAAATTTATTGGCGAAAACTTAATTAGCAAAATTGGTATCCTTATTTTAATTATTGGCGTAGGAATTGGTGCTAAATATGCAATAGACAATCAACTTATTAGTCCGCTTACCCGAATTATACTGGGCTACTTAGTAGGCGCAGGCCTACTTGCGTTCGCTATTAAACTTAAAGCCAAATACGAAAAATTCTCGGCAGTTTTAGTAAGTGGTGCCATAACCATAATGTACTTTATCACTTATGCCGCTTACGATTTTTATGCCCTGATACCTCAGCCATTAGCTTTTTTACTGATGGTAGCCTTTACCTCGTTTACCATTGTTGCTGCAATAAAATACAACCAACAGGTCATTGCCCATATTGGTTTAGTTGGTGCTTATGCCGTGCCATTTTTATTAAGTGATGGTTCTGAAAAAGTAGGCGTTCTGTTTACCTATATGGCAATCATCAACATCGGTATACTGGCAATTAGTTTCAAAAAACACTGGAAACCTTTGTTTCATCCCTCTTTTGCCCTAACATGGATCATCTTTTTAAGTTGGCTACTCGGCTCTTATTCAGATAGAAATCATTTTACATTATCACTAGCGTTCTCTACTATATTTTTCTTCATTTTTTATGTTACCAATTTAGCTTATAAAGTAAGTAAAAAAGAGGTTTTTGGCATTAGCGATATCACTTTAATACTTTTAAATAGCTTTATTTATTATGGAATAGGTTATTACATTTTATCAGAAAACAAAAATGGTATTGAGCTGCTGGGCTTATTTACACTAGCAAACGCAATCATACATTTTGTAGTTGGTTTAATTATTTATAAGAAACAACTGGCTGATAAAAATCTCTTCTATCTTGTTTTGGCTTTAGTAATTACCTTTATAACCATGGCTGCTCCAGTACAGTTAAATGGAGGGTGGGTAACTGTTTTCTGGACGGTAGAAGCCGCGGTATTATTCTATTTGGCACGAGTTAAACAAATAGCGATTTACGAAAAACTATCTTTTCCCTTAATTTTTATTGCTTTCTTTAGCCTTTTACAAGATTGGACAACCATTTATGGTATATATCTAGGATCTTCGGCCATCACACCTTTTTTAAATGTAGGTTTCTTAACCGGTATTATCTTTATTGCTGGCTTTGCTTGGATGACAAACATTAACGCAAAGCACACAACAGCAGTAACAGATTGGCCTTGGATGCGACAAATTCTTAATTATGCACTGCCCGCTATGCTCATTATAGTGGTATACACTTGCTTTGAGAGAGAACTTACTACCTATTTCAATTACCTTTTTGAAAGCACTAAAATAAGTATTAACCCAAGCAAGAAACCAATTAATACACAATACATTTACGATAGCAATTATTATACACTAAAAAATGTTTGGGTATTTATTTACACCATGTTCTTTGCCGCTGCTTTAACTTACTTAAATGTAAAAAAAATACGGAACAGCAGTTTCGCAGTAGCAAATTTGATTATTAACTTATTAATGGTATTGTCTTTTTTAGTAAGTGGGTTATACCTATTGAGCGAGCTTAGAGAAACTTATCTTAATCCCGAAAAATATTTCGTTATAGGTTCATCTAACATTGTTTTAAGGTATGTAGCATTGGTATTTTTTGCAATTTTAATTGCATCAATCTATCAACTGCAACGCTCTGCATTGCTAAAAACAAACTTAAAAACCATCCTCGATTACGTCTTATACATTTCCATTTTATGGATCATTAGTAGCGAGTTAATTAACATACTTGAGCTAATGAGAGCCGATGGAAGCTATAAATTGGGCCTAAGTATTTTGTGGGGAGCTTATTCATTGTTCTTAATTGGACTTGGTTTAGCGAAAAACAAAAAACACCTTCGTATTGGTGCAATGGCATTGTTTGGCATTACATTGATTAAACTATTCTTTTATGATATTGCTTATCTCAGTACCATTTCTAAAACTGTTGTTTTCTTATCCTTAGGGATATTATTGCTAATTATTTCTTTCCTTTATAATAAGTACAAACATTTAATTATTGATGAAACTGAAGTTAAAAATTAAGCTGTTGTTACCTTTGTTAGCTTGTGTTTTGCTAGCAAAGGCGCAAACCAATACCTATCAATTTAAAAGACAAATTACAGAAGTTAGCACTACTTGGCATAGTGTTAAGCTTCCCGATGATATGTACCAAAAAATTAATTTAGGGTTTGAAGACCTAAGGATATTTGGGATAAATGGAAAAGATACCATAGAAGTGCCTTACCTATTAAAGCAACGAGCAAACCAGGCTAGTTTGGTAGAAATTCCTTTTAAACAACTTAACCAAAGTGCTATTGGAGATATCTATTATTATACTTTCCAATTAACCGAAGCCAACGCCATCAACCAAATTAGCTTAGATTTTAGGCAAGAAAATTTCGATTGGAAAGTTAATTTAGAAGGAAGTAACGACAACCAAAACTGGTTCGGTATTTTAAAAGATTACCGCATTTTATCTATTAAAAATAACGAAACCGATTATCAATTTACCAAGCTAAGTTTTCCCAATTCTAAATATCAGTTTTATAGAATTGCTATTAAAAGCAATACGCAACCTACATTAACAGCAACAAAAACCACTAAAGTAGACACTATTAAAGGCATTTACGAAGAGGTAAAGTATCAAACTTATTTGTTAAAAAACGATACAGAGAATAAAAAAACGGTTATTGAAGTAGGTTTAAAAAATGCTGTTCCGGTATCTTATTTAAAACTAGATGCGCAAAGCGATTTTGATTTCTATAGACCAATTAAAATCGAATACGCTACGGATAGTATCAAGACAGAAAGAGGCATTGAATATCATTTTGCGACACTTTATGAGGGAACCATCAGTTCGTTAGAGGCGCCAGAATTTAATTTCACAAATACCATTACCAGCAAACTAAAGATTACCGTCAGTAACCACGATAACAGACCATTACGTTTAAGTGGTTTGGCAATTAAGGGAAATAGTTACGATTTGATTGCCCGATTTGATGACTTAAAAGCCAGTTATGCGCTGTATTACGGCAATGAAGCTGTTCAGTCGCCAAATTACGAAATTGAAAAATTTGAAAGTAAGATCCCTACCAACTTAACCAGCGTAACAGTAAGCCAAGAGCAAAAGAATCCTTCTTACACAGTTAAAACAGAAAAACCACTGTTCGAAAATAAGATTTGGCTTTGGGGTATCATGGCAATTATTATAGCTTTATTAGGGTTCTTTTCGTTTAAAATGTTGAAGAATTAGTGAAGAAAGCAAATAGCTTATTGTTTGATTAACCTCGCTACAAACATGCTGTCTGCCTTATCATGGTACCCCTTAATCAATTCCATTGTCTCTAATTTTAGAGGGAATTTTTCGAGTAGATAGTTTACCACTTCTTCGTTTTCTTGCTTAAAAACAGAACAAGTCATGTAAATTAATGGCTTACCCGGTTTAAGGTATTTAATCACATTTTCGGCAATTGCCTTTTGTAGCTTCACATAATTAGCTACTTTGTACTCTTCAAAGAAATACAGCATTTCTGGAGTTCGGCCCCAAGTACCAGCACCCGAGCAAGGCGCATCTAGCAAAATCCCATCAAACTCATAGTGATGTAATATTTGATCGTTATTTTGCAAAAGATCGATGGTTTTTTTCTGAAAATCTTTGATACCAGCTGCTATAAAACGCTCTTGCAAGTTCCCTAAGCTAGTTTCCCTTACATCGCTGGCTAGCAATTTAACTTTAGGCTCTAAGCTGTGTATTAACAGAGATTTTCCGCCAGATGCGGCGCAGCAATCCCACCAATAATCGTAAGGTTGCGGTTTGAAATAAGCTCCCGTTTTTTGCGAAGAAAAATCTTGCACTTGATATAAACGTGCATCGTCTATAATTTGCTCTAATTTTGTTCCGTTAGGTAAAGCCAACGTAGTATCCGAAAGTTCGTTTACCACAACACCAGCAGCCTCTATTTTAGCTTTAACTGTAGGCAAGTGTGTTTCGCGAACTCGGATAAACAAATCTGGCTGTACAAACAAAGAATATAAAAAGTCTTGCTCATTAATGCCATCAGAGAGGCTGGCTTTAAAAGGAAAAACATCTTCCAATTTAAAAGCTGGATATTGCGATTCTACAAAAGCTACTTTCTCTTTAATTGGCTTTGTAATATGTGCTGCCGCTTGAGGAAAAGCATGTTCGGTAACCAAACTTAAATCGACATTGCAAAGAAAATCTGCCACAGCCAAACGCTCTGTTGCCGGCAAAGTAGCCAATGCTTTACCTAGCCTAAAGTAACTGTAAATGTATCTGCTTGCCCATCTCCTATCTGACGAACCCATTTGTTTGTGCTGCTTAAAATATACAACCAAATATCTGTGAAGCGGCAATTTACCATCGTAACTTGCTAAAACCTGCTCAAATGCCCTGATATGATGGTGTACCTTCATGAAGTTAAAAGTAGAAAGTGAAAAATAGGTTAATTGCTGAATTGGTTATTCGTTTAGTTTTCGCTCGTTAATCTTTGTTCCTTGCTCCATATTCCTTGCTCTTTATTCTATCAATCCACCTGCACTAAAGCCGTATCTTTGTACTGCAAAATCTTTAAATGCTTGTTATAATATCCATATTCTGCATCGTAACCAAAATCAAAATCGTTAGTTAAGCCTTTATATTTTTCTTTAATCAGATAATCGGTGTAACTAATACCATACTTGGCCATTAGTTTACCGAAGTAAAATCCAATATCAAAACCTTTAAAAGCATATTCTGTAGGTTCAAATTCATATTTATCTCTATAAACCTTTACAAAATCAACCGCATTTTTGCTTTTGTAATCGATATGATAGGAAGAACTTAAAACAGTTTCTAAACTTTGCAACTGATCGATATTGTAAGTTTGCTTTGCCCAGTTTGGATGACCAAAAACTTGGATAGGATACCCAGCCACATTTTTTAAGCGATGTAATTTGGTTAAACTTGGGGCTACAAAAGGCGCATCATCTGAGCAAACCACCACCGCATACTTTTTACCTTTTACCATTTTAGTTTCAAACACGTAGGTAGAAGTAAACTCTTGCACTACAAAACTAGGATATTTACTAGCAAACTGACTTTTAACTGGACGAGCAAAAGCTTCATCAGATGATTTTTTAGTATTGATCAACACTACAATCGTTTGCTCGGCCTTGTTTTCTTTGGCAATATAATCAGCCACCCTCTTTCCATGCGTTTCAATATCGTTTACAATAGAAATTAAGTATGGGTTGTTAAATTCACTTGGTTTAGAGGCTGCCAGCGGAGAAATTAATGGTAATTTATTCACTTCCGAAAAGCCTGTCATGTACTTTACCCCATCAGGAAAAACCGGCCCAATAATTAAATTGCTACTTTTTACAGCCTCTTTCTTAATTAGTGTAGCCAGCTGACTATTATCATCTCTTGTATCAAAAACATTTACCTTGAAATTTAAACCTGTATTGGCAGCAGAGTCAATGCCCAACATTAAACCCTGATAAAAATCTAAAGCCATATCGGCTTTGCCAATTTGCGCTTTGGTAACTGTTTTCAGGTTAAATTTATTCAGCTGAAAAGGAACGAAAACGCTAATGTTACCTTGCGTAAACTTGGCAGCCGTTTTCTGTTCAACAGGTTTAGCCGGGGTTTTCACCACCGGCTTTGTTATTTTGGGCGAGCAACTCGCCAACACCGCAATAAAAGTAAGTACAGCTAAAAGCTTATTCCCACTCAATAGTTGCTGGCGGTTTCGAACTAATATCATACACAACTCGGTTAATCCCTCTTACTTTATTAATAATTTCATTGGATATTTTTGCGAGCACCGGATAAGGCAAATGGCACCAATCTGCAGTCATCCCATCTAACGATTCTACCGCCCTCAACGCAATTACGTTTTCGTAAGTACGCTCATCGCCCATTACCCCTACCGAACGCACTGGTAAAAATATCGCTCCAGCTTGCCAAATTTGGTCGTATAAACCAGCATCTTTCAAGTTTTGGATGTAAATATGATCTGCTTCCTGTAATATCGCAATCTTTTCTGCAGTTACCTCTCCAATAATTCTAATCCCTAAACCAGGACCAGGGAAAGGATGTCTACCTAAAATAAACGATTCTAAGCCTAAAGTGTTTCCAACTCTACGCACTTCATCCTTAAATAAAGTTTTTAATGGCTCTACCACTTTCAATTTCATGAAATCTGGCAAACCACCTACGTTATGGTGTGATTTTATAGTTGCCGACGGGCCGTTAACCGAAACAGATTCGATTACATCTGGATAAATTGTTCCCTGCGCTAACCACTTCACATCCTGAATTTGGTGTGCTTCATCATCAAATACTTCGATAAATACACGTCCAATAATTTTACGTTTCTTCTCCGGATCTTCAACACCAGCCAACTCGCCTAAAAATCTATCCTTCGCATCAACTCCTTTAATATTTAGACCAAAATCTTTGTATTGTTCTAATACGCTTTCATATTCGTTCTTACGTAACAAACCGTTATCTACGAAAATACAGTGTAAGTTTTTGCCAATAGCTTTGTGCAATAAAACCGCCGCTACGCTACTATCTACACCTCCAGAAAGTGCTAAAACCACTTTATCATCTCCTAGTTGAGCTTTCAAATCGGCAATGGTAGTTTCTGCAAAAGCGTCTGATGTCCAATCTTGGCTACAGCCGCAAATACCAACCAAAAAGTTGCTCAACAAAGTTTTGCCATCTGTACTGTGCGTAACTTCTGGATGGAACTGAATAGCATAAGTTTGCTCTCCTTTTACTTGGTAGCCAGCCACCCTAACTTCGGCAGTACTTGCAATAATTTCGAAATTTTCTGGCACTTGCGTAATCGAATCCCCGTGGCTCATCCATACTTGCGAATCAACCAAGATGCCTTTAAACAAAGGATTTTCGTTGTTCACAAAGCTTAAATTAGCTCTACCATATTCTCTCGTTGCCGATGCTTCTACATTTCCTCCACTTTGCTGTGCAATAAACTGCGCTCCGTAGCAAACCGCCAATAAAGGATAAGCTTTAAACAAATTCAAGTCTACAAATGGCGCATTTTCTTGACGCACAGAAGACGGACTTCCCGAAAGGATTACCCCTTTCACCGTAGAATCTAGGGCTGGAATGTTGTTAAATGGATGAATTTCGCAGTACACATTTAATTCGCGAACACGACGTGCAATAAGCTGTGTAAATTGCGAACCAAAATCGAGGATAATGATTTTTTCTAGCATCCGCAAAGGTAATGAAATTTACGATTTTAGAAGTACGATTTTAGATTATTTTGAAGAGCAAATTCAGTGCTTATCACTCTCGAAAGCCCTGCTTTTCGCTTTACTACATGGCAAACACACAGGTTTGCCATTACGTGCTCGCTTCTATCAGGTCTATTCAACAGAAAACATTACCGATATTAAGCGTAGTAAGTGCAAGTCGTATCGCCGTTGCAAGAAACGAAGCAATTTTAATGCGATAGTTTTACCTTAATAGAGCAAAAAACGTATAAGTTCATATAAGATTAAACGCTATATAAAGGCAAAGTAAAACAAAAAATGGTACCGCCGCCCAGATTGCCTTCGTACCAAATTTTACCGCCATGAGCATCAACAATTTGCTTACAGATAGACAGCCCAAGCCCATAAGATTTTTCGCCCTTGGTACCAAAACGTTTAGATGAGGTAAACAGCTGGAAAATATCGTTCCCATATTCCTTAGGGATGCCAATACCGTTATCAATTATTTTAAACAACACATTTTCAGGTTGCTTCTCTATTACAACTTTTATTTCTTGCCCAGCTTGGCTAAACTTAATGGCATTGTTAATCAAATTACTAATTACTCTTGATATTTTTTGCGCATAAATATCAGCCTCTAACTTGGCTACAGCTGTTTCAAATTTTATGTTTTGTTGTTTTTCCTCAGCCCTGTAGCTTAATAAAGCAATCGCATTTTTCACAATTTCAATCACATCAGCTTTAGTTACCTTAACCTCAAAATCTACACCCTGCTTATTTTCTGCGGCTTCAATTATATCGTCTATTAAGGTTAAGGCATTGTTGCAAGCGCCATCAATCAACGTAAGTTTATCCTTAATCAACCCTTGTTCATCATCCAAGATCATCAACTTTGTTAAACTAGAAATACCAACTATGGGGTTTCTTAAATCGTGGGCTACAGCTCTCAAAATGGTATCTTTTTCTTTATCGCTAACACTTAACTTGTTTAATGCTTCTTCCAGTTTGTTCTTTTGCAGCAAAATTTCATTATTAAGGTTCGTTAACTCCCTAATATTCTTTTTTGATTTTCGCAAATAGATATAGATAAGCACCACGATAGAAATAGCCATTGCGATAAAAACCATAGTGATGTAAAGGTAGCGCTGCTGAATTTCGGCCTCTCTTTTTAAGGAGTTAATTTCGCTCTCGTTGCTTAAATTTCTAAAACGCTCGTCTACACTGGTAGATTTTAGCTTATCGGTTTCCTTTTGTAAAGAATCAGAAAGTGAGGCGTAGCGTTCTAAATGATGTAGCGCTAATCTAGGCTCGCCAACTGCGTCTAAATGCTTCGAACTGAGCAGATGGTAAGTGCGTTTAAAATCTAACACATTAAGCTTTTCACTATCTTTTTTTAAAATTTGCAAATAATTTCCGGCTTTGGCAAGCTGCTCTGTTTCCAAATAAACTTTAATTAGTTTTATTTTTGCGGTAACCACATCTACACTATCATAACCGGGAAGATCGTTAATGGCTATACTTTTTTTAAGGAAAGTTTCGGCCTTGTCAAATTGCTTTTTACGCAACATCTCCCCTCCAATATTACCATACACTACTCCTCTGGCCGATAAATAGTATTTTTTCCTCTCTGGCAATGTATCGTTAGCTACAATATATTTTAACGCCTTCTGATAATAAATGATGGCACTATCAATTTTATTGGTTCGCGAATAACATAACGCGATGTTGTTAAGCAGCTCCTGTTGTCTAAAAACTTCAGAAAAACTGGTGCTGCATTGTTTCACTTCATCTAGTGTAATTTTAAAGTAACTGTTGGCATCATTATACTTACCTTGCTTGTACAAAATCATGGCAATGCGATAATTGTAATTACTACTCTTACACTTATCATCAATAACTGGCATCAGTTTCTTGCCTAGAAAATAATTTCGGTAGGCCTCTTCGTAAGCTTTTAGCCTAAATAAAGCATCGCCCTTAAAATAGTAGGCACTAGCTAGTTCATCTATGTAGTTTTTTGCACTTTTTGTACGTTCTACAGTATAAATCATGCTATCGGCATAAAGCAACGATTGTTGGTAATTGTTCTTGTAGAAATAATAAAAGTATAAGCTGTGGTAAATTTTGTATTTAGATTGGGGCGGCAAGCTCTTATCGTGGTTTAGCAAATATTGTAGCTTTTGTACGGCCTGTTCTTTATTTACCGTATCGTTATAAACCCAAGAGGTTTTATCGATTACCGAATCTATTAAACTAACAGAATTTTTAGGTGTGTCTGTAGTGCAAGACAACAAAACAGTACAACACATAAAAAATGAGAAACTTACGTAAATTATCTTCTTTTTAAGCGGCATTTTACAGCCCCTAAAATAGCAATTTTAATTACCATTTAAAAGTGTAGTTTTTACCCCAAACCTATTCAAGAAATCTACCCCTTCATCGCTGGCTAAACCTTTATAAGCAGCGTACGAATCGCGGTAAAAAACCTCTCTTATTCCCGAAGATAGGATTAACCTAGCACAGGCTATACATGGAGATAAAGTGGTATATAAGGTAGCGCCTTCTATTTTCGATCCATTTTTTACAGCGTAGAGAATGGCATTTTCTTCGGCATGTAAAGCCAGCGAACAACTTCCTTTACTATCTCTAGCGCAACCTGTTTCTGGCCATTCTTCGTCGCAATTGTGCGTACCTGGAGGCGGCCCGTTATAACCTATAGAAATGATACGGGTATCTTTAGTTAGCACAGCACCTACATGAGCCCTCACACAGTGCGAACGGCTAGCCAAATCTGATGCCAGGTTCATATAAATCTCGTTAAACGTCTTTTTTGCCATCGATATGAAATAAAAAAAGCTCTCCGATTAACAACCGAAGAGCTTTCAAAGCTAATACTTTTTACGGTAAGCTATCAAATTTCTTTTGGAAATTTAGTTTACACCAGTACCCGCCTTATGGCCTTTTATGGCGAAGAAAATAATGTACAAATACGCTGGTAGCATGGTGTATAAAAATGCGTGCTGAAAATCGATTTGCAAGCTATCTTTTAAAAAACCGTAAATTGGTAAAACTAAAGCACCACCAGCAATACCCATAATCATAATTGCCGAACCTGTTTTGGTAAACTTACCTAAACCTTTAATGCCCAAAGGGAAAATGGCAGGCCACATCAGCGAGTTCGCTAAACCTAATAAAGCAACCGAATAATAAGAAACGTAGCCAGAAGTAAACGCCGAAACAATGGTAAGCGTTACACCACTTAGGGCACAAATACGTAATGCCATTTGTTGCGATACAAATTTAGGAATGGCTACAATGCCAACCACATAGCCTACCAGCATACAAATGAGGGTAAACGAAGTTGAAAAACGAACCAGATTAGGGGCGATATTTAGTTCACGTCCATAGGTGGCGATACCATCTCCAGCCATTACTTCGGCAGCAACACAGCAGAAAATGGCAAAGGCACCCAAAAATAAGTGTGGATATTGAAAAACGCTGGTTTTTGTCGCCGTTTTAACCTCTGTTAACGCACCTGTATCTTCAACTGCATCTTCTTCTTCCTTAACTTCGGGCAAATTGATGAATTTGATAAATATGGCAAACAACACGAAAATTACCGCTAAGGCAATGTACGGTGTATGTACTCGCTGTAAAAGCTCGTCTAAAATTGCATTTTTAGCATTGATATCGGTAGTGGCATTAATTTTAGCGGTGGTTTCTTCTGCGTTTTTCAAGAATAAAATCCCGAAGATGATAGGCACCAACACACCAGCACCTTTATTACACAACCCAGCAATAGAAATACGTGCCGCCGCACTATCTATAGGGCCAATAATACTTAGATATGGGTTTACCGCCGTTTGCAATAAAGCCATTGCCGAACCTTGGATAAAAATACCGGTTAAAAACAATTCGAAACTTCTGTTATCTGCCGCCGGAATAAAGACCAAAGAACCTACACCCAACACCACCATGCCTAATACCAAACCATTTTTAAAGCCAATTTTGTTTAAAATCCACGAACTGGGTAAGGCTAAGAAAAAATAAGCAATATAAGAGGCAAAGGTTACGAAAAATGCCTGTAAATCTGTTTCTAGATTAAGTGCCAGTTTTAAAAATGGAATTAAAGTACCGTTGGCCCAGGTTACAAAGCCGAAAATAAAAAACAAAGCGCAGCAAATTACCATAGGCAATAAGGCAGTTCTGTTTTGAGGTTGTGTTGAGGTCATGTTTGTTTTTGGTTTTTAAATATCTGGCTAACATAAGTAAAAAGCAGCATATTTTAAATTATTTTAAAAACTTAAACGGTGTAAAACCTGATTTACGGCACAAAAAAAAGCGCCCCGATTAAAAATCGGGGCGCTTTTTGCTATAATAATAAATATTAATGTCCGCCTGATAACTTTTTATCGAAACTGATGCCTTGAGCTTTTAGTACAGAACTTGCTTTTAATGCGTAAAATACTAGGTAACCAAAACATAAAATACCAATAATATAGCTATACTGTATTCCAATTGCTTCGGCTAGCAAACCTTGCAACGGACTAATAATAGCACCACCCATAATCATCATAATCAAATAGCTACTACCTTGACTGGTATTTTTACCTAAACCGCTAACTGCCAATGTAAAGATACAAGGCCATAACGTGCTACAGAATAATCCTACGCTGGTAAGAGCATAAACACTTACCATACCAGACGTAAACATACCTATTAATATAGCCAAAATACCAATTAAAGAAAATATGAGTAGCATGTTAGCCGGATTACCTTTGCTCATCATATCTGCTAAAATTAAAACTAAAATGATTAAACCATAAACGTAAAAAGGAGCTAAATCATGACCAAAAAATGCATTAACAGCTAAGAAAATGCCAAATGCCAAATACGGAGCTACGAACCTTAATACTTTTTGTGATTTTACGTTATCCGTAAAAGCTTCAACTGCGCCAGTCCATCGGCCAATCATCATACTCGCCCAATATAAAGAGATATACGGAGCAACTTGACTAGTAGTAAAACCTAAATTTTTAATCATATACTCTGGCAAATTACTTGCCGTAGATACCTCTACGCCTACATAGACAAAGATGGCTATCATACCTAGTACAAGCTGAGGATATTTGAGTGCAGAAGATCTACTTCCAACACTATCTTTCTCCTCTTCTGCTATTGCAGGCTTATCTGGCAATGGCGAAAATTTAAGGAATATAGCAACAATAAGAAAGGCGGCTCCTAAAACCAAATAGGGTACTTTCACACTCTGTATATCTAAGGTATTTGTAGCGTGGACTGCTGATCCGAAAATAGCTAAATTTACAATCAACGGGCCAATTGTAGTACCTAAGTTATTAATACCACCAGCCAATGTTAATCGCTGAGAACCTGTCTTTATTGGGCCTAAAGCAATTGCCAAAGGATTTGCAACGGTTTGCTGTAGAGAGAAACCTAAAGCGACTATAAAAAGCCCAGAAAGCATTAATGGAAACGAGCCTAGATTGGCTGCTGGATAAAATAACAGCGTACCAACGGCTGAAATACCTAGACCTAATGCTAAACTATTTTTGTAGCCAATTTTATTGATTAAATCTGTTTTCATTGCCGCAGAAATTCCAATATAAATTAATGAGCCTACTGTATAAGCGATGTAAAAGGCAAAAGAAACTAGTTGACTTTCAAATTGCGAAAGCGTAAATGCTTCTTTGAAAACTGGAATAAGGATATCGTTACTTGCTGCTACGAAGCCCCAAAAGAAAAACACAGTTGCCAAAGGGATAAACTGTGCCCAGTTGGTCTTTGAATTTTGTTCCATATTTGGTTAAATATTTAAGGTTTGAAAATTTGCAATAAACATAGTTAATTTTTACGAAACCTATAGTGTACTTTTTACACTTTGACGTTACAATACCTATTGCCAGCTTTTTACGTTTCATTAGCCAAGTAGCCAATTGTAAAAACTGAACAAAAATTGAGGTTTTAAAGCTGAAAATCGCATATTAGCAGAAATTACAAAGGCAACACATGTTTGAAGCTATCATTTTGGGTATTGGAGCGGGATTGATTTCATCATTTTTGACAGGCCCTGTTTTTTTTGCCATGATTAAAACCAGTATAGAAAGGGGCTTTAAAGCTGGATTTTCTTTAGCTGCTGGTGTAATTGTAAGCGATTTGATTTTAATTACCATTGTACTATTTGGTTCGCATTTTTTTGAATATAAGCGAGATTTCGATAAATATGTGGGGATTATAGGTGGAATTTTTATTGTTGGCGTGGGGTTATATTACCTTTTTTCTAACGTAAAAATTAATTATACTGAAGGCGATCACATTAAAATAAGTAAACGGGGTTACGTGCTCAAAGGCTTTTTAATGTGTATTCTTACCCCTTCTACCTTAATGTTTTGGGTTGTAGTAAGTGGCATTATTTCGGTTAAACTGGCTACTTTACCAGAAAAAATTCTTTGCTTTTTAATTGCCATGGCTACTCAATTAGCTATAGATGCCTTAAAAACCTATTATGCCAGTAAGCTGCGCTACCGTATCAAAGAAAACACTTTAAAAAAACTCAATAAGATTGCTGGACTTGTCATTATAGGTTTCGCTGTTTGGCTTATTATAAAAACTTACTTTCAGTACTTATCAATAAAACAAGTGCTCCATGCTTTTGTTATTCTTTATCAAGACGATAAACTTATGGAACCTTTTGAAATCAATTTAGCAGGACAAGTGTTAACAATACAACCACGTTTAGATGGTGCTTATGACGTTTTTGAAGGCAGCGAAAAGGTAGGCACAACCTCTGCTGTTTCCGAAAATGGCCAAACCAGCTGGACTTCAGAAGAGTTATCTACAGATTACGCTAAACAAATAGGCGAATTGATAGACGAACATCAGCTTTAATTTACTTCAGTTTTCTCTTTAGTTTACCCTTAAAGTTCGCCGATTTCACAACTTCTCCATCGTCCGTTACCATTACGCAGCTATATTCTGGAAACTTACCTAGCAACTCCAATCCTTTTTCTTGTCCAAGTACCATTATCGACGTACTTAAACCATTGGCTATTTCGGCGCTGGGACCAATTACGGTAGCACTAATTAAGCCCGTAGCGGGATAACCAGTAACAGGATTAATGATATGAGCATACCGCTTTCCATCAAATTCTACATATTTCTCGTAACTACCAGATGTTGTAACCGCCTCTCTATTTAAAGAAATTACGGCCAGGTATTTTTCTTGATCAAAAGGATTGGTAATGCCCACATTCCAGGCCTTCCCTTTTGCGGGTTTGCCCCAAGTGGTTAAATCTCCAGAAGCATTTACAATACCCCCTTTAATGCCTTTGGCTTCCATTAACTCTCTACCTTTATCTGCCGCATAGCCTTTGCCCGTTGCGCCGAAACCTATTTTCATACCTAATAATTTGAGGAAAATTGTAGAATTCAAACTGTCTAGTATGATATTTTGATAACCTACTTTAGCAACAGATTTTTTAATTTCTTCTGGCGTAGGCATTTGCTTCATCGAGCCGTCGAATTTCCAGATTTTATCCATAGCAGCATAGCTGATATCGAAAGCACCATTTGTTATTTTTGAAAAATAAAGCGAGCGTTGGGTAAGTTCAAACACCTCTCTATCAACTTTTACGGGTTTAATACCTGCGTTACGGTTCACTTCCGAAATTTGAGAATTTACTTTCCAATCTGAAATTAGCTCTTCTATTCGGTTCATTTCGGCTATTACTTCATCAATATGTATTTCGGCCTGCAACGAATCTGTTGCCACAACAGTAATATCAAAACGACTGCCCATTAAAGTAATTGGACGTTGGCGCTGGATTTGGGCGAATGATTGGAAGGAAAATGCAATAAAAAGAATAAAAGAAAGAGATTGCTTCGTCGTTCCTTCTCGCAATGACGCACTTAGGAACGTCATTGCGAGTTTACGAAGCAATCTTGCAACGCTATATATTTCGGAAATCTTCAACTTCTTCAATAACAATCTGTTAGCAACTGATTTTTTTCTTTATAAAACGAGAGTGCGTTGCCATTTATTTCCAAACAAATTTCGTCTAGTACTTTTTCTACATCTTGCTGCATTAGCAAAGAGCCGCAAATCATAACTACTCCCCCATTACTTAATAATTTGGCCAGTTGCTCGCCATCTTTACGAATCAAATCCATTACGTAACAATGGTTCTGCTCACGTGAAAAAGCAATTTGATAACTCTTTAATTTTTGATTTTGTAGCTGTTGGTCTAAAAACGCTTTATGCTGCTTAATTAATGAGGTTTCTTTACGAAAACCGATATACAGATGATGATCTGCATGCTTAGCATTTTGCGAAATCATCCCTAAAAAAGGTGCAATACCGGTTCCATTGCCAATCATTGCAACCGCTTTATTTTTAGGCAGATGAAAAGAGGTGTTAGCTACCATACGGGCTTTAAACACATCGCCAACTTGTAGTTTATTCAAATACTCGGAACCCAAGCCTTGCTCATGTAGCTTAACCACCAATTGTACATTTCCATTGCATTTAGCCACAGAGTACAGGCGTTCGCGGTTATCATTTGCCGGGTAAATGGCCAACAAATCTCCCGAAGTGAATTTGGTTCTGGCCGGCGTACGGATAGTGAGCAGAAATGTTTGTTCTTCTTGGTTAACCTCGGTCCTATCTAGCACCATCATTTTTTGTAAACCTTTTGGTTTTTTAGCATACAAAGCAGGTGTAGTAGCCAATTCAACTCCTGCATTTTGGCTCCAATTTTTTACCCAAGCAACAAATTCTGTAGCAGATTTATCATTCACTGTGTGCAAATCTATTAATGGCTTAGCCCAAGTTTGTGCAATTAACGTTTGATTTACCTGCTTGGCAAATTCGCAAAAATCTGGATAGGCATGCGAGCCAAAACCAACCACAGAAAAGTGGATTTGATGTTTTTGGGGATACCTATCAATAAGCTGTAAAAATTTATTGCCATTAGCTGGCGGATCTCCCAAACCGTAGGTAGATGTAAAAACAATAAACTGTTTAGCCTTTGGAAAAACATGGTATTGATTAAGCTGAGTAAGGAAAGAAACTTTTCCCTGAGCATTTAATTGCTCGTGAATGGCATTGGCAAAACGTAGCGTACTTCCATTTTCTGTACCCACCAACAAAATATATTCGGCATCGGTAGTTTTGTGTTTATTCTTAATTTTAGTTGCTCTTCTTTTAAGGGTAATTGCAAAACCAGAATAGATAAAGAATAGAATGTTTAAACAAGCAATACCTAAAATAATTGCCCAAATAATGTTGGTTCGCCCGGTATGTAAATCTAAACTCAGGTTTTCTAACAATAAAGTGCTCGGATATTTTACTTCACTTAATACTTCTCCGTTAAACTGATTAACAATTAACTCGCGGTCTTTCAGTTTAAGGTTATAATATTCTTCGGGATCTTCGGCAAAAGGAAACGCTATCTTTTTAACATCGGCCAGCTTTGTGTTTTTAAACAATGTAAAATCAGCGATTTTCTTTTGAACAAGGTCTTCATTTGAGGCCACAATTTCCTTATGTTCGGCTTTATGTTCTGCAAAGAGCTGAAACCTTGCCATAGAAAGATAAGTTCCGGTTAGGGCAATAATTAGAACCGGAATTAATATCAGCCTGCCTGTAATTACGTGATAGTATTGAGCGAAGTATTCTTTAATTAACTTGGTAAAAAACCCTCTCATTCCGCGTTGGCGTTGGATAACCAAAGCCAAACCAGAAATAGCGATTAACAACAATAGGAACGAAATTACCCCAATAACTGCACGCCCAGTTTCTTTCAAAAATAAAGACCGATGCAAAGCGATATTCCACTGTACAAAAGCACTTTTTTCTTCGGGTTTACCTAAAATTTTTGCCGTATTCGGATCTATGTAAGCATCAACTTCGTTGCCCTCACTATCAAATCCGTTTAGGCGAACAAAACCATTGTGATCTACCTCAACCTCACTAATTTCAGAAAATTTCTCTTTTAAAACAGGAACAGTTTGGGCAAGTGTAAGCTGATCGAAATTAGCGACACGATAAGGGGGCATTTTCTCTTGCACGGCATCTATAGCAAGTATGGCACCTAGTAACCGATGCCATTACTAGAAAAACCGATGAAATTAATGCCAATGCCAAATGGGCATAACGCCAAATGGATAAAGTCATTTTGTAGGTTAGGGTTGTACTTTGCTAAATCTAATGTATTTGATATAGCCTTTGCCATCGGTTTTTCCTGCAAGCGTGCTGCTGGTTAACGGAATTTCTACATCATCTAAGTAATATTTTTGATCTTCTACCGAAGATTCGAAACGTAATTTGTAGCCCTTGTTTACCAAAACATCATCAATATCTAGGTTAATCATTGTTCTATCGCCACCGCCAATAGATGCACCTGTTTTGGCGTCTAATTTTTGATTTTTACCAAAGATTTTAAACCACTCTTTAAAGCCATTGTACCATTTTTTGTCTTTACCCATCATGTACAACGTCTTTTCGTAATTACCTTTCGGATTAATCAAGGAAACTACAATATAGGCTTCTTCGCCATTATAGGCATTCATTTGCAACATACATTTGTATTTTGATGTTTGTGCCAAAACTTGCGACGAAACACTAATTAGTAAGCCTAAGGCAAATATTTTAAGGAAAGATTTCATTTTAGTTTTTAAGGAAGTTTACGGAAATATTCTTTTTCGATAAAAATTCGTTTTCGGCAGCCAAGTCGTAAGCAGTTTCATCGAATTCTGTTTTCATTGTTTTATCGGCACCTAAACTAAGTAAATACTTCAAAATTTCATCATCTTTTGAAATTAAAGCCGCTTTATGTAGTGCCGTCAAACCTTCCTTGTTTTTAGCGTTGACGTCAATTTTAAGTCCGCCCAGTTTTTGTAGCAAAGCTAAATCGCCTTTGGTTAAGGCTGCATGGTATAAAGTGCTACCATCTTTTTGAGGCGCCTCTACATTTAAGCCACTCGCCTTCAGGATATTCAATTTCTCGATAAATTCGTCTTTGTCTCCTTGAACTCTCGCACCGTAGGGGCCACCCATTGGTCGGTAATTTTGCACTAAGTGATAGGCTAAATTATGCCCAGCTTGGTCTTCGACTTTTACATTTGCTCCTTTATCTATCAAAAACGCAACTATTTCTGGCGAGCCAGATGCTACAGCTTGCATTAATGCGGTTTCTCCAGCTTCGTTTACTGTATTGATATTTTTTACCTTGGCACACAACCATTGTACTACCGCTAAGTTTTTACCCGAAGCAGCGTTCATTAAAGGAGTAACACCATCCGCATCGGCTTGGTTCACATCTACCCCTTTTTCCAAAAAATATTTGATGATTTCTTCCTGATTTGGCTTGCGCACAATGCTATGCAATACATTACCGCTTTTGCTAGCAAATTTTGGATCGAGTTTAAGTTCTTCTACCAAATATTGGTAAGCTTCTAAAGATGCTGCAGTTCCTCTTCCGCCCTGCGACATAAAAATTAAGGCGCCATTAGTTGGTTTTACACCTTTTGCTAATAAACTTTTAAGTACCTGCACATTACCTCCTTTTGCAGCATAATCAAATGCGGTATTGCCATCATTATCTACATCTTTTAACGAAAGCCCCTTAGCAACAAGGTAATTGGCAATGGTTAAGTCGGTATCATTTGCTATTCCCAACAATAGCAAGTTTGCGCCATTTTTATACATCTTTTTAAGATCGATACCGCCCTTTACAAAAGCATCGTACACAGCTACATTTTTTTGTCCGCCCGATACCGCAAAAACAATTGGTTCACTCCCGTGACTATCTTGAGCTTGCATATCTGCACCTTTTGAGATCAGGTACTGTACCAATTCTGCATTACCCCTTAATGCTGCCCAATGTAAATAGATGCGACTATCGTGGGTAATTTTACCTACTCCATTTCCAGCTTGCGCTACTAAAAACTTAATAGTTTCTGTTGGCGCATTATTGTTAATTGCTAATGTGGTGGCATCAAACGCTCTTGTATCTAACTGCGAAGCATTGTTGCCATTTGCTATTTCTGTTTTTACCGCTTCTATGCTTGGACTTCGCTTCCAAAAATCTGCTTGTAATAATGTGTTTTTATTTTGTGCCTTTGCAGCTAGTGCAAAAAATAAAGAGGCAACGAGTACTACTTTCTTCATTTCAATAATATACGTTAATGAGTATGCAGCAAAATTACTTATTTAGACTAAATCTACATAGCGAAATAGTTATTTTTTCTTTTTACGTCATTTTCTCTTCCTAAAAAATCATGCTAGCGCTAATTAAGTTTTCTGTTTAACTTAGAAAGTTTGGGGTTTTTCTTTGCTTTTTTAATCTGCTGCTCTCACTATTACCAATGCCTTTTAATCATATAAAAGCTTCGAAGGGGAGAAATAGCTACTACTATTTCTATTATCATTGCTCTTCAAAATGCGGTTATAGGCCTAAATCAACAACACGGAGTTTAATGTTTTCTTAAGGAATACAGATTGAATATAAAGACAGTAAAACTTTTCAAAATGGTTATTTTGGACGAATACGTGAACGATACCTTGGAGAACAAGGAATATAAAACTTATCTGGCCAAACAGCTTACGGAAAACAACAATAAGCTTACACGGGCAACAGAACTATTGTTAGGGGATATTGACGGAAACGATTATAAAACCTTAAAACAGATTCCGATAATAAGGTACAGGTAATAAATCTTCGATTAACGGCAATTAAAGAGAAATTTAGTGTTAAAATTAATATTCAAGCTATGGCTATTAATGTGATTAAAACACTATGTAGTCTTCCGAAGCTTTATCAAACAGCCACAATTGAGGACAAAAGATACCTAGTAGAGACATTTTTTTTCGGAAAAATAATTTATGACAAAGATGGGTATCGAAACATAGAACTCAACAGCATCGCAGCCATAACCTATCTGAAAAACAAAGAATTACAATGGCATAAAAAAAGGGGGAAATCTTAATTTTAAGACTTATCCCCCGTTACGGGTCAGTGGCGGTGCGTAATTCGAACCATTTTGTGGACGAATTGATTGAAATAGGCGGATTTTCTAAAATCCTAGATTAACAATCCACTAACAGTAACCTTTGATCCATTTTATTAGGGAAGAATTTTAAAGTTTTATTTTTCCACCACTATTTAGCCCTTATTTTCTGCTATGGAAAGATTGCATTTGGCAGCGCCCCGACATTATACTAATCTATGAAGTTAAAAATCAAACCTCAGCGACAGTTGAAGTGAGTTCCTCACTGCTTATAGTCAGCTTTTTTATGGTGCCAGTTTTACTCGCTGATAAAGCTAGATTTAGATCAATAGTGATGAGATAAAAAATCTTGTCCCTGAACTTTATCCGCTGTGGCCAAGTATTATCCTTTTCAGTTCCAGTAAATTCGATTTTGGCATGGTCAAAGTTGAAGATTACCAAATAACCAAGATTTTTGTGATAATCATCTGCATATTTAACAACTTGTGCAAAACCGCCTTTTATCCTTGCTGCTCCATAATTTTTTTCTTTATCGATGATCTTTATTTCCAATACTAAAGGATCTTCTGTATGCAACATGCTGACTACGTCAGCTCTTCCAGATGCCGATAGCGGAGTTGAGAATGGATATTCGATTCCTTGGTCAAAAAGAAATAACCGCAGATCTTCCTCTAATTTGTTTTCGCCATTCGATGAGTTTGAACGAAATATATCATTCAGCTTTTGTTTAAAGAACCATTCCGAACGTAATTTGTAACGTTCCAGCAGATATAAAACTGAACTCGTTTCATCTAATTTATCTCCAAGATAATTAACTATTGGATCAACAATTGCCTCCACAAACTGTTGGACGCGCTCCATATTTTTAGGTCCGTCACTGAATTCCCAAAGAAGTGCGTTAGCGTTATATTTAGGTTTGGCAGTTTGAAATATGATAAGATGGTATTTGAATACAGCTTCTTCTTCTTCACAGTCAAAAGACCATCTTTCGAAATTATCTCCATCGACCTCATTGAGGGTTTCCTGATTAGGTACGAAGCGGCTTGTAGTCAGTAATGTACTCAGCGCCAAATTATCTTTAATCTTATCAAAAAAATATTTATTGGAATTACCAAATTGGTCAAAACTAGATTTAATGAGACGATTTCTCCATTCTTTTAGATTAACACGCAGATTATGATTGTAATACATAGTTATTTAAACATTTTTTTAATGGCTATTTCCAAGCTTTTTAGGGCTTCGTTGGCCTGATTGATTTCTGTATGGAAACTTGCGTTGTTGTCAATCAGTTTAATCGATTTTTTACAGTTGTGACAATAGCAGATTTCTTCCAACCTGATATCTCGCAACATTACTTCGAAACTGAAATTGCAAGCTGGGCAATTTATAGGCATCCAGCTATTTAGCAAGTTTATCATGTTGCAATTTATAAACTAAATTAACTGAAGTGTATTCAAATTTTCCACATTCAAGCTATTTACCTTTGTTCTTCATAGCTTTATGGAAAACATTAATATGAAAGTAAGTGACTTAATCATAGAAGGGCTTGATCGGATCATACATGAATCTCTGGAAAGTGTCAGGGTAGACATGAAAATTCCGAAAAAAAAATTTCAGGAGTTTCTGGATCTCGAAGATGGGAAGGCTTTTGACACCCTTTACGATGCTGTAGCAGAACACCTGATTGACCGAGACTTTAAAAACCAATATTTACAGCAGTGGAGACAAATGACACGGAGCACCCAGGCCAAAATCATTTCTGCGCACAAAAAGCCATTTTTGTATTTCTTTGCCTACATTCATATCTGCTTTCAAATCTATGATCGCATCAGACTGGCACTTGACGGCCAGGTCATGGACAAAAAGACAACCCTGCACCTTTGCCTGTACGGTAACTTGTGCAGGATGGCAGATGAAATTGGAATTCTGCTATCCCATGGATATACTTCAGCAGCATTGACACTTTGGAGGACTTTCTATGAGCATAGTGTTGTATGCTTCCCCGAAATTGGTCCGATTAAAAATAGAAAAAAGACACTATTTTTAATTAACAATTATGAAAACAACACAATTTACAGAGGCACAGATTGTTTCAATATTGAGACAGCATGAAAAAGGCGTTAAGGTAACAGATATTGCCAGAGCAAACGGCATATCAGAGAAGACCTTCTATCGATGGCGAAGCAAATATGGCGGGATGGAAATTAACGATCTCAAACGCCTAAAGGAACTTGAGGCAGAAAACTCCAAGCTGAAACGGATGTATACCGATCTGGCACTTTTGAACGATGCGCTAAAGGATCTGATTGAAAAAAAGCTTTAGCGCCTTGCGATAAAAAAGAAGCTGTTACTTTTCTGCTTGTCGAACATCAGATCAGTAAGCGCAAGGCTTGTGATAGCATTAAAATCTCAAGAAGCAGCTTCAGTTACTTGGCCCGCATAAAGCAGGATGACAAGTACATTGAACTATTAAATGGTTTGACAGAAAAGCACGTAAGCATAGGTTTTTGGCAATGCTACCATCGGATAAGAAAGTCAGGGGAAATGATCAACCATAAAAAACTCTACAGGATTTACACCGCACTAAAACTGAACATAAGAAGAAGGGCTAAAAAAAGATTGCCAGCAAGGGTAAAACAGGCTTTGTTCCAGCCCGGCAAAATCAACGAGGTCTGGAGCATAGATTTTATGAGTGACAGCTTATGGGATGGCAGAAAAATAAGGTTATTGAACGTGATTGATGATTTTAACAGGGAAGTTTTAACGATAGAAACAGACACATCGCTGCCAACATTACGGGTAATAAGGAGTTTGGAAGAAATCGCCCAGCAAAGGGGTTATCCCAAAATGATAAGGGTTGACAACGGGCCAGAATTTATTAGTGCAAAACTGGATATTTGGAGCAAGGAAAATAAGATCCAACTTGTGTTCATTCAGCCTGGTGAGCCCACGCAAAATGCTTATATCGAAAGGTTAAACGGAACTTTCAGAAGGGATATATTAAATGCCTACGTATTTAAATCAATTCAGGAAGTAAGAACAATAAGTGAAGAATGGATGAATGACTATAACTATAGTAGGCCACATAGAGCACTCAAAAATAAAACACCAATAGAATACAAATTATGCCAATAAATTCTATTTTTGATTGGTACGAAATTTAGGGAAGCACACAGGTAGACTGCACCGCAATGGTCGTAGAAACCTTATTACTCCTTGCCGTAGCGATCAGACTGTCCATATTGTTAAAGAATATAGTCGGAAATTCATCGAAGATCAGGCTACTTTTTAACTGGCCTTTCCTATTCACTAGCTTGATCACCCTAGAAATGTAAAGCGACAATACCGCTCCATAGACCTGCAACTTCTGCGGGTTATTGCCCACGCAAATGATCTTGGGCTCCTTTGGATTGCTCAGGTCAAGGGTAAAATCATTACCGCTGAGTACATAATACAATTGTGGCGAAGACAACCTTGCCAGTCCGATCTTGGCCGAGGCAATCTGTCCCTCCAATTGTGGCATCGCCTTCCGCTGCAAGGCGGATATAAAGGGATTGATGAGCGGAATGATCTCTTCCTCTTCCTTCAGTATGGCGAACAAAGGGTCATAATCAAACTGGATCAGCTCGATCAGGTGTGGCAGCGTACAGTATTTTCCTTCCTTATATTTTCTCAGGTACCAGATGACGGCCGTCACAAAGTTGACCGCACTCTCTACAAAGAAATCGCCCTGTTTTTTGATCCAGTCCCTGTTCAGTCCGAGCATGATCGTTCTCGAGGCTTCCGCCGCATCGGTAATATCTTCCATGCCCTCTGGCGATAAGGGGTTACAACGGTGCTTTGGATTTTCAAGGTCGATGGCATAGAACTTTGGCCTTACCTTATAGTTCCTGTGATATTTCAATAGCTTGTTATAGGCGATCTTGGACAGGTCATCGAACTTGAAATCATAGATGAACATTGAAAAACCTTTTTTGATATGCTGGTCGATGATGTGCCGGATCACAAAATAGGTCTTACCTGCGCCCGGCGTTCCTGCCACCAGAATTCCCCTAAAGGGATTGATCACATTTATCCAACTGTTCCTGACCTTGTTCCTCAATCGATATTTAGCAGGCAAGTTGATGGAGTATTCATTCTCCAACAACCGCTCCTCTTGCGGAAAGGTTTCGTTCTCCGAATTGAATACATCCTTGCTCAGACCGTTATTGATCAACCTAGACAACATCGCACCACCCGTGAGGATGAGCAGGTATCCAATAGAGGTTATTGCCATATATAATACAGCTACAATCTGTGCAGGTGCGTATAGATAAAAACACAATGTACTAATGAAATACAATAGCAGTCCCGTCAGCAGGTAGGCAACAATGGCATTCTTTTGTATTTTTTCATCCTTTCTGCCCTTTACGGCAACAAGGGAGATAATGAGCATGAGCAGGGCCGATAGTTTGGGTATCATTATCCCTCGGAACAATCCCGTTCTTGCAATATTGGCAATCAGCCTGTCGGTGATTTCCGCTGTCCATCCCCAAGCCTTGAAAGCCTGGTAGCAGCATAGGTAAAAATGGATGGCCAGTAAGAATATACTGATCAGCCTCGTAAAATCGGTTATCTTTCTAAGTCCCTGAATATCCTCTCCGGTGTTCATATTAATATTTTTTTACATACTTAATCCCTGTTCGTTCTCCCTGTTTTTCCTGCGCTTTTTCCTTTTTTTCAGTCCGGTGCCCAATGGCTCGGCATCCTGTTTTTCCAGTAACAATCCGAGGTAATTGGTGGGTTCAGGTGGTGGAAGGTAGCTGTGCTGGCTTTCCTGTTTTGGTTCTTCAAGCTTTTGCTTTGGAGTAGATTTAATGGCAGATGCCCGCAAGTCCAGCCTTTCCCTTAGCCCCTTTGCGCTCGCATTGGCGTGATTGAAGGTTTCGCTGATCGGCCGCTGGAAATCAAATTGCTGATCGAACACCCTTTCACCAGAATTCTTAAAAGCCACCCTGTCAAACTGGCCCAGTTTCTTGGAGTGTTCCGCATTCTTGCCCCTAGATTTGTTCATTGGACTTAGCCTGATTTTATTGGCGATGTCCTTTCGGCTCACGATCACCTGAACGTGCATCTGCTCGCCAGGTTTTACCGTTCCACGCATGACCTGCCCACTTTTCACTTCTTTGTCCTTATGGGAGTAATAGCGGTGGTTTTCCAGTTTGCCGAACCACAACAGATCAGCATTGGATTGGATAGCATCTTTTTTGAAATTCCTGGCATATTCATCCATGATCTTTACGGCATATTCGCTTAACTTTTCCCTAGCCCCATCTTCTCCATAAAGTTCCTTTAAGTGGGCAATCTCCTTTTGGCTGGGGCTGATGTTGACCAGAAAGAATTTGGCATCATCTCTGCACAATTTGGCTATGTTATGATCGATCTTGTTCTTGACCTCATAGGACTGGACAGTTTTACTGTTCCCATTGAACCAAAGTGTGGGTTCTTCGGATTTGAAAAGCCTGTTCTCCTTATCAAGGTAATGTACCAGCGTACCCTGCTTCCCCTATTGTTTCCCATTTCGCTATCTGTGATGTTGATGTACATGGCTTACAGGTTTTTGATCTGGTTGCGAACGGTATCTACCAATTCCTCTTTTTCCCTTGTTTTGAAAGTGCCCAGTTCCTCACGGCTTTTGATATAGTAGTTTAGGATCTGCAGGAACAAGGCCTTAAGTTTGTCTTTGTCCTGTAAGGATTTGGTTATTAGGTTTTCGGTAGTGTTCAGGTTTTTGATGATAGTTTTGTTGGCGTTGATGACCTGCTCGTTAAAGTATTTGACGATTTCCTTTTGGTTTGTGATCATCCTGTCCATGCTTTCCTTCATGGGGATGAGCAATAGGTTTTCCTGTGCCTTAATGAAACTGGTGTAGGCTTTATGGTTTTTGGCCAAGGTGTTTTTCATCAGTTCATCGTTGATATCCGAAGGGTCTTTTTTGGTACGGTAGAAATATTCCACCATCTTGACGAACAGCTCACGTTTGGTCAGTCCTAGGGACAAGGCCACTTTTGCGAACTTGAGATCGAGCTGTGCGGGGTATTTTACCGTGTTTACATTTTCCTGTTCCATGTGTGGTTATTTGCTTTCGGAATTCAGAAGGGAATTCTGTTTTTGTGGTTTGATGCCTTTGCTAAAGGCCAAAGAATTCCCGGAGAATTCTTGAAACCACGTAGCAGTAGCGTGGGGACAGAAAGTAAGGCTCTGCCTAACTTCCGCTTGCTCCTTTTTTTCTAAGGAAAAAGGACACTGCAAGAAGGCCGAAGCAGTGCGGATAAACAATGGAATTGTGGGTGGTTGTGCTGTACTTTTCATATTTGAAATTGAATAACAGCAAATTTGGAAAAAAGTAATGGGGTCAGTTGGGTCGGAATGGAATATACCAACGCTTTTAGCAAGAAACTACATTAACTAAAATTTGAATTATTTAAAATAATAGCAAGTTGAACTATCAGATTGAAAACAAAACTATTGTGGGAAACTCTTATGACAGTATTTAAATTTATTATGATAAATTTGAAGCTAACCAAAAAACTAATAATGCTTTCAAATCCAATGAGAATAAGCCAATGTCCAATATAGAATATCAAGAAATACATTTTAACTCTATTGAAAACCTAATCGCTTCTGACATTATTTTACTAGTCACTGCTACCGATTTAGAAACTAGGGAACTACACAAGCAGATTACACCGCTAAATGGTTTTGACAAAATTCTACAGGTTTACAATGAAAGTTTAACATTTTATTTAGGGAATTTCGGAAAATATAAAATTGCTCATATTCAATGTGGAATGGGTTCCATTTCTAGAGAGAGTTCTATAATTACTGTTTCTGGAATACTCCATATTATTAAAGCTGGTGCTGTAATAATGCCAGGTATAGCTTTTGGCATTAATGATAAAAAACAAAAGATTGGTGACGTTTTAGTAGCTGAAGCTATTCAGCCATATAACAACAAACGAGTTAGTAGTGATTCCGAAGTGCAAAGAGCCTATGCTATGCCATCTAACAAAACACTACTAAATCGTTTAAAAAACATAAAAAATTGGAAATTTTCGGTAAGCGATAATTCCATTTCCGAAGTGAGTTATTGTCTTGTGCTATCTGGAGAAGAACTAATAGATAATAAGCAATATAGAGATGAGCTAGTTTCTAAATATAATACTGCATTAGGTGGAGAAATGGAAGGAGCTGGGGTTTATGCTGCCTGTGATGGCAGGTCACCGTGCATTTTAGTTAAAGGTATTTGTGATTTCGCAGATGGTAATAAGGGTGAAGACAAGGAAGCACGTCAAACTATTGCTGTCCAAGCAGCAATAGGTCTTATCTCGCAATTATTTAATTCGGATAGTGCTTTTTCGGAATTTGGTGTCAAGCCTATTGGTTCAGACGCTAAAAATAAAAATTTACTTCCTACATCATCATTTAAGGAAGTTTTGTTTGATGTTTATGATAATTCAAAGGAGGATTATTACATTGAACGCTATATTGATAAAGAATTTCAAAATAACATTCTTCATTTGGGAGCTTGGGTTTATGGAATTTCAGGGTCAGGAAAGTCTACATTGATTTCTCGAAACTTGTCGACAATTGGCATTGATTATATTCAGATAAATTTAGCATTATGTTTCGGGCAGGATGTTGAGGCTATGTTTTACGAAATCTATGTCGAACTTGTAACAAAGCTGGAAAACTCTTCAACTGTAGAAAAATTTGAGACTTTAATTTTGACACTTAAGCGGATATCAAGTGTTTTAAAAAGAACTTTTCCAACAAGAAATATGTAGTATTTATTGAAGAGATCCCTCTTGATGATCAAGGACACAAGGAATTCGCCAAAGCTATATATTCTTTATTAATTGCGAATACATCTCACACCGGCCTGGAAGGTATCCGGTTTGTTTTATCATCGATCGATGATCCAACATCGAGTATCCAGCCATTTAATCAAAAAGTATACACATTGATGAAATTTGTAAAGCTGGAAAATTGGTTAGATGAAGATTGTTCTAAACTCATTCAATTAATAGAGACACATTGTGGAATTTCTCTTTCACCACAAGCAAAACTTGATTTACTAAGAACGTCTGAAGGTTCTCCAAGATTCATTAAAAAGTTTTTTAGAAATCTAATTTTCCAAAATAACTTTTCCGAAAGTAAAATCATGGCAACAATTATAGATACAAAAACAGAATTATTTCTCAATTAAGATATGAGCAAGGTATTAAAACCCTTCACTATAATCCCCTCTGAACTTTATGTAAAAAGGGATGCAGATAGACAAGTAGAAAGCATAATTGAAGATATGGGAAGGCCTGGTTATGTACTCGTCTCGAGGCAAATGGGCAAGACTAATCTTTTATTAAATGCTAAACGAAATTTAGAAACTAATGCGGATGTTTTTATTTATATAGACTTATCTAATCCTTTCGAGAGCCTTTCTGATTGTTTTGAAAACATAATAGATACTGCTTTAGAAATTAATAGCTCCAGATTTAGTTCTCTCCATGAAAAGGTATTGGAGCAAAGAGGCAATTCAAAACATATTCCAGCTCATAAACGCCATTTAAATGAACTTAGAATGGTACTTGATTCAATCCCTGGAAAATTAATAATTATTTTGGATGAAATCGATGCACTTACGAAAACCAATTATTCAGATCAGATTTTCGCGCAAATCAGAAGTATTTATTTCTCTCGAGTAAATTATCCTGAATTAGCTCGCTTATCTTATATACTTTCTGGGGTTGTTGAACCCAAGGAAATCATTAAAGATCCTAAAATTTCACCGTTTAATATTGGCCAAAAAATTTATCTTAATGATTTTTCGTTTGAAGAATTTCGATTGTTTTTAAAACAAGCAAAACTAAATTTAGATGAAGAAATAATACAAAGAATTTTTTATTGGACTAGTGGTAACCCACGTATAACTTGGGACCTTTGTAGTGAAATTGAAGATCAATTAAATAGTGTTGGTACCAGTATAGATGGTGTAGATAAAATAGTTAGAAACTTATACTTAACGACATATGAACAGCCACCTATCGACAACATTCGAGAATTAGCCAAGAACGACCGGGAAATAAGGAATGCTCTTATTGAACTTTTTTTTAATAAGGCGCAAACTATTTCAGATAAAACGAAAAGCAAATTATATCTCTCTGGTATTATTAACTATGAAGAGTCAAAAATTGTTATTAAGAATAAGATTATTCAGGAAAGTGTAAGTTTAGACTGGATTAAATCATTGCAAAATGAAGAGAACGATCTTATTGTACAGGCTCAGGAGTTTTATAATAAGCAGAATTTCCAAGAAACACTAAATTATTTTAAACTATATCTTGAAGAAAATGAATTTGATGATGAGATAAAGAATGTTTATTATTATCAAATGGGGTATTCAGCTTACCGTCTGGCAGAGTTTGGTGAAGCGCTCAAGTATTTATCTGAGACTAACTTTGAAATTGTAGATAATGCAAAGATGTTCTATACGGTTTTGCATCTTAAGTCGATCCTTCAACATTATCTAGGCGATTTAGATTCTTGCTTAACCAATCTAAAAATAATCATTGATAGTGGTCGTACCGATGAAATTTATATTAGATCCTTATTAAACTACTGTACTTTTTCATTAGACACTGGAGATAGTTTAAAAGAACAGCAAGCATACGAAATTTATGAGGACATATTGAGCGGAAACAAAATATCTTCATCCAAACTAAGTGAAAAATCTAAAGCCGAGATCTTTTCAATTGCATATTTTAACCTTGCACAAATACAGTTTAAAACTGGCAAATTGTCGTTAGCAATTGAAAATTATGAAAGGGCCATTGAGAATTCAAGTGAAAGTGCAAAACCTGTAATAAAGTTAAAACTATCAAAAATAGTTGAAAAGGAAGTATTGGCTTTAGAATTAATAAATGACGTGATTTCATACGTCCTTGAAGAAGACAAGCCAATATTTGAGTTCGACCCCGAAGACCCAACTCGTTTTAGCATAAATGATTTCAGAGATTTAGCTTTGTTTACTTTTATAAACCATGATAATCTTTTTAGAAAATTATTACCTAAAATTAAACTAGTTGGAGCAACAGATGCCTCATTGATGTTATATGATTTTGGTTTATCGTTAACAAATTCGAAAGAAAGCCTGCCCTTAGCACATTCTTTCTTTGATAAACTTTATAAATTGACCAAACGAGACCCAATATTTAAAACTCTATCCGTTACTCAATCTGCAATATTGAAAGCTCTAGCCTATTCTGAGGATGATGAATCTAATTTGAATAATCATATTGAATACCTTAATTTAATTGTAGTGGAAAGATTCCATCAACTGGACTTTTTAGATATGGAAATATTTGTCAATGCTATTCAAGGACTTCATAAGCAGAATCGTTACGATGAGGCTCTCTATTATGCACAACTCGTCAACGCGTTAAAAACTTATGTCGCTAAGGAAGTTTGGATAAACTATTTTCCAATTTATCATCTGGAGCTAATTATTTATGCTTACAAAAACGATAGGCCAAATGTGTTTAGACGAGCCAAGGAAATCTTGGCACTTTCCGAGGACAGTGGCGTTATAAATCAGCAGAGCAACTTTCTACCGAAATTTATGCTAGATAAAATTATTCATGATGCAACAACAATTGTTTTCCCGTCAATTCCGGAACTATCAAAAGTAAAAACTCCGTCCTATTCGAAAAACGGATTAGTTAAAGTTCGTTATACCAATGGAAGAATGGTCACTGAGAAGTTTAAACGATTGGAAAAAGATATTAATTCAGGAAAATGTGTTGTAATCAATTAAATTCAATAAGATTTTATCATGAAAATGATAGCATTGCCAGTGATATTTCTGAATGAAATCTTTGTGCTAGGCTCTCTATTTACATAACTAAAAATTTTGGAAAGATAATCTAAGAGCTTACTAAGCTGATATCGAAAGCAAGGGGGACTAGTTACTGTAATTTTACCTACTTGGAGAGTTACCAGAAATTATAAAAGAGATTCTTAAAAAAATTCCTAATAATCTTTCTAGCTTTTTGCTATTAAAAGACACGGTAGCATCGAGTTGCTAACCGTGTTTGACTTAATTGTTAACCATTCAATTGGCATTTTCCGCTTCATCATCAGCTTGAGCTGCCAACTGGATAACGTAACCAACCAAAAAAGCATCAATTAACGATAAGGCATAGTCCTTGCTAATTGGTAACATATCCGGTCTTAAAAGTTGTTCGTCAATGTATTTCCCAGCATCCCATAATTTGCGTGTTTGCTCAGGATGTTCGGGTTCAATACGATTAAAAATACGCTCGAATGACCACTGAGCTTCTTTGATAAATTCTTCCCTGTACTCTTCACATATAGGGAGCGAAATGATTTGTTCGGTACATTCGTCAGGGTCGCTCGACATTGGTTCATCATTTTCCCATTCAATTTCATCTTCATCGTCTCTTGTCAGTCGATAATCTTCGTAATGAACGTCTTCTTGCCATTTTAAAAATCCTTCATTAAAGATTTGTACTTTAAAATCATCATCAAGCCTTACGTCATTCTCTGTTTCGATATTTGTGATATATTGATCCCAGTCACGCACTTCACACTTGTCCATGTTAGTGTACAATAGCACTGATAATTCAACTTTGGCTGGTGATGCCTTTAATAAGTCAGTCCATTTTTCCAGTCCGCATAATTTCGCAATCACATGCTGGGCATTTCCCAACTTGAACTTTTCTTCATTAATCTCGAAGTCATCTACGAGCAGTTCAATCTTGAAAAACTTTGGATCATACTGGTAAACTTTACGCTGCAGTTTGGGATCAAATGAAGAAGTTTGGGTTTTGAAATCTTTGTAAAGATTTTTTGCTTGGAGTTTTAAGTACTCAATAGGTGTCATAACACATTCCTGTTTAGACCCACTTTATTATCCTATGTATTTGCGTTCGTAATCTTGGTTGGATAATAAGCAGGCAGGTTTGCATTATTAAACAATTAATTGGCTGAATATTTCTTTGCACGAACGGGCTAGCTTGCCAAAAGCTTATGCAATAATAAAAATTAAATTTTTCATTGTCAATAGTTAAAGAGCATCTTCCGTCATTAGGGATATACCAAAATTACTCATTATAACCAACCCTCAATTTTCATAATTGTTCCTTTAACTCCATATTCAGATGAGGAACACATTAAATCGAGAGAGAAATATCACACCAGAAAAAGCAATGGAAATCTTATTAAAGAATGGTATAAGTATAGATAAAAAAGATGCCGAAGAGATGCTCGAACTGATGTATTTTATTGCTAAATTGATTGTCGATCAAAACTTTAAGAAATGAAAATTGCCGATTTATACATAAGAGTAAGCACTGACGAACAGGCCGACAAGGGATATTCTCAACGTGACCAAGAAGAAAGACTAAGGAAGTATTGCCAAACTGGGCACATTACCGTAAGAAAGGTAATCTATGAAGACCATTCTGCAAAAACTTTCCATCGGCCAGCTTGGGAAAAGTTATTAACCTTATTGCGTAAACAAAAGAACAAATCCGACTTGGTACTATTCACTAAATGGGACCGGTTCAGCCGTAATGCTCCTGATGCGTATAATATGATCAGTAAACTCAAATCATACGGTGTCGAACCACAGGCAATAGAACAGCCACTAGATATGTCGGTTCCTGAGAACAAAATGATGCTTGCAATCTATCTCACGGCTCCAGAAATTGAGAATGATAGAAGAGGGCTAAATACCTTTTATGGCATGAGAAGAGCAAGAAAAGAAGGCAGATGGCCTGGTCTTGCTCCTGTTGGCTACGTTAACCTGACATCGGAAAACGGAAGAAAATATATCGCTCCAGATGGCGAACAGGCAAAATTGATGGAGTGGGCGTTCAAGGAAATTGCCAAGGAAAAATATTCTAGCGAACAGATATTCAATAAAGCAGTTGAAAATGGCTTGATTTGTAGTAAGAATAATTTTCTTCGTTGTATTCGAAACCCAATCTATTGCGGAGAGATTCTTGTCCCCAAATATAAAGATGAAGAAGTCCGATTGGTAAGAGGGCTACATCAACCTATAATTTCGGCTTCGTTATTCTTTGATGTACAAGATATACTAGATGGTAAAAAAAGAACCATCAAGACGAAGATTCTTTCTGATGATAATCTTCCATTAAAAGGTTTTCTCGCATGTTCCCGTTGTGATCGAACACTCTGTGGAAGTGCTTCCAAAGGAAGGAACAATTACTATTATTATTACCACTGCTCATCTAAATGTGGATGCAGGTACAAAGCAGAATTAGTCAATAAACAGTTTGTTCAATTTTTGGATGACTATAGCTTAAATGCAAAAACTGCCGAGTTATTCAAAATGGTTATTTTGGATGAATACGCAAGTGATACCTTGGAAAACAAAGAATATAAAACCTATCTGGCCAAACAGCTTACAGAAAACAACAATAAGCTTACAAGGGCAAGAGAACTATTGTTATTAGGTGATATTGATGGAAACGATTACAAAACCTTAAAACTGGAATGTGAGGAGAATATCGTAAGAACGGAGGCAAAATTAGAAGAAATCACGAAAATGAAATATACAATAGCACAGTTAGAGCCAATCCTAAATGACGCGATTTTCACGTTAACTCGGTTATTTCCAATTTTCACCAAATCGGCCATTAATGATAAGAGAAGGCTGATTGGTTCGATGTTCCCCGAAAAATTCGATTTTGAAAGCCTACAACATCGAACCGCTTTAGTGAGTGAAACATTTCAACGTATCTACTTGATAAACAAGAAATTAGAAGGCAATAAAAAAGGGCAAAAGACTGTTAAAAATCTTTTGCCCCGTTACGGGTGGCTGATGGGGCTCGAACCCACGACCCTCGGCACCACAAACCAATACTCTAACCAACTGAGCTACAGCCACCGTGTTTTTTAGTGTCACAAAAGTACAACTTTATATATTCAAATCAAATATTTTTGAGATTGCTCTAATAAAAAATATGCAATTCGTTATTTTTCAAATATTTAATTTTAAAAAAATATGCTCTGAAGTTTATCGACAATTATTGTTAAACACTTCATTTCTGTTTTTGCTTTCATTTTTAGCTTGCATTAATGACAAGTTATTTCAGAACAAGACGGCTTTTTTATTCCTATTTTCTATAGCATTTTAAAATTAGGGAAGTTGAAAGAGGATTTTGACACTGCCATACCTATGACGTGATAGAACCATAACCAAATTATCTCCTTATTACATGACAAACAGCTCCGCATGATAAACTACAATCTATGAACCTTTCTCAACCAAAAGAGCACCACGTATATTGAACGCAGCATCAAAGAACTTACCATTTCTCATTTAGACTTCGAGCTTCTTGTTGTCGGCAATTTTGGCATACAGAAAAAAAAGTAGCAAAAGGTAGTAATAAAATGTTTGGTTGTCTTTATCACTTTAAAGTGCCGCAATGCATTATTAACATTAAAACCTAAACCAACCAAACACGATGAGAAAAATTTTACCTTTTTTTATTACTTGTCTCTTATTAATTTCCGGCCAAATTAAAGCCGAAATCTGGTATGTTAGCCCAGGTGGCTCGGGTAACGGGAAAACCAGCTGGGCAAATGCCTCAGGAAACCTTCAAAACGTAATCGATGCAGCTCAAAGTGGCGACGAGATATGGGTAGCACAAGGCACTTATATACCGACAATAAAGGCTGGAAACGGAACTGAAGACAGAGATGTTTCTTTTGTTTTGAAAAGTGGCGTGGCTATTTACGGTGGTTTTTTTGGAAATGAAGCAACTAGGGCAGCAAGAAACCCTACGCTTTACTTAACCACCCTTAATGGCGATATCAACAATACGCCAACAGACAATACAGATGACGCCTACCATGTTGTAATCTCTGTGGCTAATAACAGCGACACCATTTTAGATGGATTTACTATTGAAAAAGGCCATGCCAATGGTACAACGGGTAATATAACTGTTTCTAGTACAGTTGTACCAAGAAACTCCGGTGGTGGTATCATGTCCAGATCAAGCGATGCAAAATTTGCAAACCTGATTATCCAGAAAAACTTCTGCTATGGTGGCAATGGTGGGGGCGTCTATTCTTCACCAGGAAATCTCACGATAGCCAACACAAAAATCCTTCAGAATGAATCTAGTGTTGCCACAGGTGGCAACGGCACATCGGGCGCTATCTGGATTTCTGGAGCTTCAGGCTCGATCAACAAAATGACCTTAACTGATGTCACCATAAGTAACAATACTGCAAAGAACAACGGCGGTGCAATCTACATCAACACCTACAGTAACATTACCTTCAACAACGTGATTTTTGAGAACAACACCACCACAGCCGGACTTGGTGGTGCAATCTACATTACAGGTCTAGCAACGGCCATCAATAACGTAGATTTTAGCAAAGTGGTTTTCAAAGGCAATACTGCCACAGCAGGATCTGGAGGAGCAATATATATGGGTGCCAACTCAAACTATGTATTCAACGATGCCAGTTTTATCAAGAACGAAGCTAGACTGTCGGCTGGCGCCCTATTTCTTTTAAAAGGAGCCACAGATGCTGCTTTAACAAATCCTTTGATACGGAACACCATTTTTTACGGAAATAAAGCACAGAACACTGCTAACGGCGGCGGTGCGGCAGCAATCAGCGGTGCTAACACCAATTTAGTGAATTGTACTTTTTATGAAAATTATGCCAAATTTAGAGGAGGAGCAATTAACGTATACAGCGGTGCCTCGGTAGCAATTTATAATTCTATCCTGTTCGCTAATGTAGCTGATGATACCGGAGTTGACATCTACAATACAATTGCAGCTGGCACATTGACCAACATAGACCTTAAAAACTCGCTTACACAAGTGGCCGGAACAAATGCCCTTAACGGCAATGTAGTTGGCGCAAACCCCAACTTTTTTAACCTAGATGAAAATCATCCGTTTTTTCTTCAGCTGGATTATACAACAAGTCCAGCTGTAAATACTGGTTTAAATGCACACTTTACCGATGCGCTAACCAGTAAAGATAGAGCTGGTTACGACCGTATCTATGGAGGCACTATAGACATGGGCGCTTACGAAAGCAACCCTGTGGTTTTGCCAGTTACCCTAGACAGATACGAAGCAAAGCTACTGGATGGCGTAGTGAAACTTACCTGGACTACCCTTTCTGAACGACATAACGATTATTTTTTGATCGAAAAAAGTGCCGATGGAAAAACATTTGAGACCCTACAAAAAATACCTGCAAAAGGCAACGGCGCAAGTACACAACTATACACCGCACAAGACACGAAACCTTATAGCCCTTATACCTATTACCAACTTAAACAGGTAGATTTAGACGGCACTACGAAAAATTATGATGTGCTACGTGTGAAAACACCGATATTGACAAGTAACAAAGTGAATGTTTATCCAAATCCGGTTACAGCCAACCAACTTAACTTCGCTACCGCCAACAAATCTTTCACAAATGCTAAAATTGTAAACCTATATGGGCAGGTTGTGAAAGAGTTTACCATCAATACCCAAAACAACAGCAGCGTGGCGCTGGATATTACGGGTCTTTCGCCAAACATTTATTTCTTGCAGTTGCTAGGAAACAGCCAAAAAGAAACGGTAAAATTTCAAAAACTATAAGCATAACAAAAAAATGACATGATAAATATGCCCTTAAATAATATTTTAAGGCATATTTTATCTTATTTTCACAATACATTCTTCCCAAAAAATTTGAAATGAGCCACATGATACAAGAATCAGAAATATGGGAAAAGTTTAAATCGGGGCATACCAGTTCTTTTGAATGGATTTACGATCGTTATTCTAAAGAGTTGTTTAAATACGGTTGTGGTTTTTCGTTCGATCAGGATCTGGTAGAAGACTGCATTCAAGAGCTTTTTACCAGCTTATGGCAAAAGAGAAAGGGTTTAGGCCCAACTACTTCTATCAAATTCTATTTGCTTGGCAGCCTGCGTAGAATGTTGGTAAGAAAAACATCTCAAAGCAAAAAGAGAGCACTCAACGAAATCGAATTTTACGACGCTTTTCAGCATCAGTCATCTCCAGAAAGTATTTTTATACTCGAAGAGGAAGACGGAATCTGCAATATTTGCTGATAACGGCCCTAAATAGTCTTTCTTTTAGGCAACGTGAAGTAATGTACCTACGCTACTATCAAGACATGTCTTTCGATGAGATTTCACAAATCATGGAAATTCCAAAGAAAACAGCCTATAATATTGTATTTATTGCTTTAGATGTGCTAAAGAAAAAACTGAACCTTTCTTCTGCAAAACTGCTCTCGCTTTTGGCTACCCTATTACTAAACCACACAAATTAACGGTTGATATTTTAATCTGCTAAACAAACCCACAAACTATTAAAACGTACCAGCTCATTCAACTTTGCTAGACGCTAAAACAATTTACAATATACACACTTCAATGAAACTTAGTTTTAAGAACTTAGAACTGTCGCTCGAATATCCTTTCGGAATAGCGAGTTACACCCGTACTTCGCACCCCATAGTGAGCATAAGCATCACACAAAACGGAATGGTTGGCTACGGAGAGGCATCAATGGCCAAGTACCTTGGCGAAACGCAGGAAAGCGTGGGCAACTTCCTTAAAAAAGTAGATCTTTCAAATTTCTGCGCTCAAAACTCGATAGAATCGATAATGACTTATGTAGAAGAACTTGCGCCCAATAATACTGCGGCTAAAACCGCAATAGATATTGCACTTCACGACCTAAGAGGAAAACTTCTGGGTGTACCATGCTACCAGTTCGTCCAAGCCGACCCCAAAAACATGCCTGTTACCTCGCTAACCATTGGTATTGATAACCTAGATATGATTAGAAAAAAGGTAAGGGGCGCAGCAGGTTTCAAGGCGCTAAAAATCAAATTGGGCAGCCATCAGGATAAAGAAATCATCAATACGGTAAGAGAAGAAACAGAGGTACCCTTGTACATAGATGCAAACCAAGGCTGGACAGACAAACATGAGGCTTTAGAAATGATCCACTGGTTGGCAGAGAAAGGCACTGAATTTATAGAACAGCCAATGGATAGGAATAATCGTGACGACAATGCCTGGATTACAGCTCATAGCCCCATCCCCATCATTGCCGATGAAGCAATGCAACGTTTATCCGATCTTGAAAATCTCAAAGGCCTGTACCATGGCATCAACATTAAGCTAATGAAATGTACAGGTTTATTGGAAGCCTCAAAAATCATCAGCAGCGCTAGAGCCCTAGACCTCAAAATCATGGTGGGCTGTATGTCAGAAACTTCCTGTGGTATTATGGCTGGAGCGGCAATTGCGCCACTTTGCGACTGGGCAGACCTAGACGGCCCGTGGTTAATTACCAATAATCCATTTGAAAAACCAATGCTGGTAGACGGCAAAATACAACTTAAAAATCAAGCTGGCTTAGGCCTTACACTCCTATAAACCTTTATTTATGTCTGAACCAATGATAACCAATGACGCAGTAGTTTTAGGAATTTTAGTGGTAATTATTGCCTTTGTATTTACCACTTCTTCTGGAAACAGCAGCTTTTTTAAAAAATTCTACACCGTTATTCCTTCAGTTTTACTTTGTTATTTTATACCAGGATTACTGAACACTTTCGGTGTGATTTCTGGCGAACAATCTAAGCTATATAGCGTAATGTCGCGTTATTTACTGCCAGCCAGTTTGGTGTTATTTACCATTAGCCTTGATTTTAAGGAAATTTGGAAACTGAGAAACAAAGCTGGAGTGATATTCCTCACGGCATGTATCAGCGTTATTATTGGCGGCCCCATCTCTATGTGGATTTTTTCGTTGATCTCTCCAGACACCTTAAAAGGCGAAGGCAGTGATGAGGTTTGGCGAGGATTGTCTACCATTGCCGGCTCTTGGATTGGCGGCGGAGCTAACCAGGCTGCCATGTACGAAACCTTTAAACCTAGTGCCAAACTTTATTCTTCGATGATTACCATCGACGTGATCATTGCGAACATTTGGATGGCAGTATTATTATATGGAGCCACAATAACCAAAAAGATAGATCGGTTTTTAAAGTCCGACAACTCGGCAATAGACGAACTGAAACTAAAGATAGAGCGGTACCAGCTAGATAACATGCGTATACCAAGCACAACCGATATCGTGCTTATTTTAGCCGTAGGCCTAGGTGTAACGGGTTTTGCTCATTTTCTGTCAGAGCTAATTGTACCGTGGGTAAAACTAAATGCGCCTTATTTAGAAAAATTCAGTTTAACCTCAGATTTCTTTTGGATGGTTGCCTTGGCCACCATGATGGGTATTTTATTATCGTTTACCAAATTAAGAAACCTGGAGGGAGCTGGAGCATCTCGCATCGCAACGGTTTTCCTTTACATTTTAATTGCCAGCATTGGTATGCGTATGGATGTTTTCTCCATATTCGACAGTCCGGGGCTATTGTTTTTATGCTTCATCTGGATCATTATTCATGGAATATGCTTATTGGTTATCGCCAAGTTAACCAAAACCCCATTTTTCTTTGTAGCCGTGAATAGTCAGGCTGTAATTGGCGGGGCTGCCTCTGCCCCTATTGTTGCTAGCGCATTTTACCCATCATTAGCTCCTGTAGGTGTATTAATGGCGATTTTAGGCTATGCCACTGGCACTTACGGTGCCTACCTATGTGGGCTATTGATGCAAATGATTCCTCATTAACAAATATGATGTATAGCATTGGAAGATTTCTGAACTTAAAACTGCTATTCGCTATTACGATGGCTATGGCAGTTTTTACGTCTTGCAGCAAAAAAAACACTGCTATCAAAGAAACAGTAGTGATTGAGCCTGTGCCAAGCACTCAGTTTTCGAACAATGCCTTAGCGTCTGATTTAGATAGGCTAATTGATTCTATTTTTAGGCCGCTGATGCTCAAAAGTAGCAGCGTAGGTTTAAGTATCGGAATTTTAAAAAATGGTACAGCTTCTTTTTATGGCTACGGCACCATCGCAAAAAACAGCAAACAATTGCCAAACGAAAACACCGCATTCGAAATTGGATCTATCTCTAAAACTTTTACGGCAGCCATGATTGTTAAATTTCTTCAAGAAAAAGGATTGACGATAGAAGCACCCATTGGCAGGTTTTTACCAAAAGATATACCAGTGCTTCAATTAAATGGCGAAGAAATAAAGTTTAAGCATTTGCTCAACCACACTTCTGGGATACCACGCCTACCTGACGATATTGGTGTTGGCACCAACGCAGTGGATCCATACGCTATTTATGATACCTTAAGGCTTTACAGTTACTTAAAAACAGCCATACCATTAAGCACACCAGGACGAACCTATCTATACTCTAATTTGGGATTTGGCATACTCAGTACCATTTTGGAGAGAAACACGCAGATATCATTCGCAGAAAAATTGATTACCGACCTGAGCGAACCCTTAGCTTTATCGAGAACCAGATCTAAAATAACAGAATACAGCAGTAACCTCTCTTACGGCTATGACGACAGGGGCTACCAAACTCCCTATTGGGACGGAAATGATAAAGGTGCATTTAAAGGTGCCGGATCTATCTACTCAACTGCTTATGATTTAATTAGATACGCTAAAGAATATATAGCACCAACCAACAGTAACATTACGCCATTATTTACACAATGCGAGCAACAGACTTTCATATCTGGCAACACACGTGTAGGCCTGGCATGGAACCTAAAAAAACTATAACAATATCCCCTGTCTTTATCACAATGGTGCAACCAGCGGCTACGGAGCTTACTTAGTAATTAGCAAGGCCAAAGGAATTGCCATTATTACGCTGATGAACAATACAGACGAAGACATTTACCGAAGAACAGAATTTTTAGCACTGAGACTGATCAGATAAATAAAATGAGAAATTGGGTAGTAATTTAACAACCGGCTGCCTTTTAATATTTAAAACGCCATCAACATGGATTACAGAGATTATAAAACTTTAGATTTTGCAACAGATGATTATTTCATTACCTGGGTTAAAACCCCAGATGAACAGAATAATGATTTCTGGAACAGCTTTTTAAAGGAAAACGAACATAAAGCCGCAGAAGTGAAACAAGCCAAGCGCCTTATCTTAGCAATGAACACCAAGCCTATTACCTGGGACCTGAACAGACAGGCCATGCTTAAAAAAAGGGTAATGGCCAATGTGAATGCGCAGACTAACCGGAGCAATTTTTCTTTAAAACGAACCATTTTAAGAAGAGTAGCTATCGTTGCTTCTGCTTGTACAGCTGTAGCCGCTTGTTTTTTGATAAGTATTCCAGTATTTTCTGAACAGGCAACCTTTAAAACTGGAAAAAACCAAACTAAAGAAATTGTACTTCCAGATGGTTCTAGCGTGGTAATGAATGCGAATACTAGTTTATCGTACCAAAGAAATTGGTGGAGCAGCAAAAGAAACACAGAATTGAACGGCGAAGCATTTTTTAAGGTTAAACACGATGACCACTCGGTTTTTACAGTACATTATGGCAAGCTATACGCAAAGGTTTTGGGTACTTCTTTCAATATTAAAGCATATAACGATTTGAGCGAAGCTCGTGTGACAGTAATTAGTGGAAAGGTGGAAGTTGGCGATATGAATGGAAAATTTGACCTGATTACTCCTAATAAAGAGAATATCTATCAGAAGAAAACAGACAAACATTTAACAAGACTGGTAGATGCCCAAAAAGTAGCCAACTGGAGCAGCAACGAAATTAACCTCTTTGATGTGCCTTTCTCTGAAATGATTTTTACCTTGGAAAATTTATATAACGTAAAAATCGATTGTCCGCAAAGTATTTTGGATGCAGCAGACCATACAACAATCCACTTCAAAAAAACCGACAAGATTGAAAATGCGCTGGGCATCATCTGCCTCATCCACAATCTCGATTACAAAATCAATAAACCAAACCATATTACCCTATCGGTATTTAAACCAAAACAACAACCATCTCCTTTACCTTAAATTATAAACGATGAAAAATTACTAGCACAAATAAGCAGAAACAATTTCCAACTTACATTAACCACCAAGCAAGCCTAAACATGTTTATTCGTAAAACAGGTAAAGAAAACTACTTTACCAGCTCATTTATTGTCCTTTTTTTTGCCATACTTGTTCTTAGTAATATGTTACTGGCCAATTTAGCCAAAGCTCAGGGGCTAGAAACCAGATTAAATATTACCATAAAGAAAAGTTAGCTGAAAGAAGCACTCGCTAGTATAGCGCAAACTGCCGGCGTAAAGTTTTCGTACAATTCTACCGATTTGAACAAATACAATACGGTAGCAAAAACGTACGCCAATCAAACCCTTAATCAGATCTTGAACCAATTGTTAGCTAATACCGATCTGATCCATCAGCAAACCAAAAGCTCTATTGTGATCTTTAAAAAAGGCAACAAAACGGTTTCTTTGTTACCCAACACCCAAGACCAGATAGTGGTAAATGGAAAAGTTTCTGACAGAGCAGGTCCAATGCAAAGTGTAATGGTAAAAGAAGAGGGCCTTTCCAATGCAGTTGCCACAAATGCCGAAGGTGGGTTTAGCATAAAAACTAGACCTAACGCTACGCTAGTATTTACTTTTATTGGCTATGTAACACAAAGAATAAAGGTTGTAGAAGGCAAATTTCTTGACATTAAAATGCTTGCCGATAGCAAAGTGCTTGATGAAGTGATGGTGGTAGGCTATGGCACTAAAAAGAAAGCTGCTTTTACTGGAGCGGCCACAACCTTAGATACCAATGTGCTGTCTAACTCGCCAAGGGCAAGTTTCGCAGAAAGCTTTCAGGGTAATGTACCTGGCGTAATGAGCGTGAGCGGCGACGGTGTCTTGGGGAGCGCATCAGACGTAACGATTAGAGGTTTGGGCTCATATTCTGCAAGCAATGCCCCTTTGTATGTGATAGATGGTGTACCTATTATCAACGCTGATGTGTCTGGCTATAATACCAGCACTTTATCTGCGGTAAACAGTGAAGATATCGAATCTATAACCATATTAAAAGATGCCTCTGCTACTTCTATCTATGGATCAAGGGGTGCCAACGGTGTTATCATTATTACCACTAAACAAGGCAGACCTGGCAAAACTACATTTACAGCAACAGCACAGGGTGGGGTAAACCAATATACTATCCCTGAAAGTTCTAGACCGCTAAATACCACCGAAATGTTGCAGCTATTAAGGGAAGGATGGAACAATAGCGGACGTAATCCGGGCGGATTTGCCCAAGCAGTAGCCGATGCTGGAATAGATTACACTGTTAGCACCGATTGGTTAAAACAGGTCATGCAAATTGGAAATTTCCAACGCTATAACATTTCGGTAAATGGCGGTAACGACCGAACCAAGTTTTTTTCCTCCTTTGGTCTATACAATTCTGAAGGTGCGCAGAAAGGTGTAGACTATAATCGTTTTAACGGCCGTTTAAATATTGAAAACAAGGCAACCGATAAATTAACCTTTACAGGCAGTATTTCTGGCGCTTATCAAGTAACTAACTCTACATTGAGAAGTGGTTTGGCCGCCAACCCTACCCGTTCTTCGTTTAGGTTGCAACCTTGGTTAAAAGTAAGGAATGATGATGACTCCTACGATCTTAGCTATTATATCTCTGGTTTCAATCCTGTGGCCATTATCGAAAACAACATTTACAGGGCCAACACACTTTCTGCGCTAGGAAGTGTTGGCGCAACTTATAAGATTATCCCCGAGCTTACCTTCGAAAGCAAGGCATCTGCCGAATTTATCTACTCGGACCGGAAGCTTTTTTATGCTCCTGGTTTCGGCGATGGATTAAATGTAAACGGACGAGGCGTTTTTGGCACAACCAAACATATCAATTGGTCGGCTACTAATATTTTAAGGTATACAAAGAGGTTTAATCAAAAACATGACCTTAATGCTTATGTAGGTTACGAGGCGCAGAAAGTATCGAGAACATTTGGAGACGCAACTGCCACTAATTTTTTACCGAACACCAATACACTGGCCAACGCTTCGGTATTAACTTCTATCACTTCTGGCGAAGCTGAAAATGCTTTAAACTCAGTTTTTCTAAACTCCAGCTATTCTTTCGATAACAAATATTATATCGATGCATCGGTAAGAAGGGATGGTTCTTCTAGATTTGGCAGGCAAAACAGATTCTCTAATTTCTGGTCTGCAGGTTTAGCCTGGAACATTTTACAAGAAAAATTTCTGCGTAATTCTAGACTATTTAACCAGTTAAAAATACGTAGCAGCTACGGCACTAGCGGGAACCAAGAAATTGGCGATTTTGTAGCCCTACCCCTATACACCTCAGGCAATGATTACAACGGCCAGCCAGGCTACGCATTTTCGCAATATGAAAACCCAATGCTTACTTGGGAATCGGCCAAACAATTTGATGTGGGAATGGAGTTTAAGATCTTAAAAAGCAGAATCTCGGGTACCATAGATTATTTTGTAAGGCGAACTGATGGTCTTTTGTATAATCTTCCGATTTCTTCTACCAATGGCACCACCACGTTTACGGATAACCTTGGCGAAATTAAAAACTCGGGTTTTGAAGTGGACTTGAACTTCTTGAACATCAAACCAGCTAATGCTAATGGACTTTCTTGGCGTACCAATGTCAATTTTACCACCTTTAAAAATAGGATTTTAAGGTTAGAAACCTCTTTCGAAGATCAGGAACTGGCTCTAAATTCTTTTACATTGGCAACCTATGCAGGTGTAGATCCACTAAATGGAGAATCTTTATGGTACACCAATTCGAGCAGAACCGCTACCACTAACGATTGGTCTAGGGCAGGTAGATCTGTACAAGGCACAGCACTTCCAAAATTTTATGGTGGCCTTACCAATACATTTTCTCTTAAGCGTTTTACTTTTAGTTTCTTAATTTATTACAATTTTGGCAATAAAGTACTAGAAACCTACGGACCAACCATCAATACAGATGGCTCTGTAGGTTTTGGCGATGTAGGCGCAATGACCCGTTATACCTACAACAACCGCTGGCAAAAACCCGGCGATGTTACCGATGTACCTAAAATAGTGTTCTTAGGTAGCCAAAGTGGTCTCTCGAACCAAACCTCCACACGTTTTCTATACAATGGTGGATTTGTGAGGCTAAGGGACGTGCAGTTCAGTTATCTCTTTCCAACCGACCTTAGCAAAAAACTGAAAGTATCAAGAATTAGCACCTTTATTAAAGCCAACAATCTGCTTACCTGGAAAGAAGATAAGCGCCTACAGTTTGACCCACAGGTTTCTACTTCGGGACAGTTGGATTTTAAGCCACCGGTATTCAGAACCTTAACTTTAGGCATTACCATACAACCTTAAATTTTTGAGATGAAAAGAGCTTTTAATTATATCATGATCTTAGTTACATTGCTTTCATTTGGCTGCACTAAGAACGAAAACAAGCCGTGTTGCGAAGACATCCCACTATATTACCAAATGGGTGCTGTACCTAAAATGTACAACAAAATGGCCGTTACCCCAGAAACACAGCAAGCCATGTCTACAGAATTTAAAACAAAATGGGACAAAGCAGTGGCTGATCTAGAATTGATAGGTGGGAGAAGATTAAGAAGTTTTGACCTTAATTTTATTAGCGACAACCAACTTACCATTACCTACAGCTATACCCTTACTACTGGTGGACTTGCAAGAGCCGTGGTTTATTATAATTACGTGGTAGATAATAGAGGTTATCTTCAAATTTCTTATGCCAGCAGAGATGCAAACGGAAGGGTAATTGCACCCGGCATCTTCCCTATTCAAGAAGATTATCTAGAAAGGTACAAATTCCGAATAGATTGGATTGAAGATAAAATACCTGGTTCTACAGGCAAAACCGCTGCATATTATAAAGACGGCGATGCAACATCTTATTTCTACGGTTCAATAATAAATTAAACATGAAAAAGATTTTAACCAACATCATTATATTGCTACTACTATTAGGTACTAGTTGTAAAAAGGAAGTGAAGACCGAATTAGAAATGGTACCCTTGGCACCACAAATGGGTGCATTACCCTTTAAATATACGTCGATTAATGTAACGCCCGCCAAGGCTACAAAGGCGGCATCTGCCGATTTCCAACAACGCTGGAATACTGCAAAATCCGAGCTATCCAAAATAGGTGGTCGCTCTTTGGAGCGTTTTTTCATCAAATATGTAGACGAAACTACGCTATCCATCACTTTTTATTACCTCACTACCGGAGGCGACCTTACCGCAGCTACCTTCAAATACAACTATACCCTTAATGCAGAAAGGGCATTTAAACTTGCGCTTATTGGTAGCGATGAAAATGCCAAGACCATTAAAAATTCGTTGTCCTCTTTAACTACCGACTATCTAGAAAAGTATGAATTTAAACCTACTTGGATAGAAGATAAAATCAAAGGCTCTTACGAACTATTAGGAGCTTTCTATCGTACAGACGATACTGCATCGTATTTCTACGGCTTAGTGGGGGTATTAGACCAAGCAAACGATACCAGTGACGATGCTCCGCTATATACCCAGATCGGTGTATCAAAGAAATTTCAGAGCATAGAGATCACCCCAGAAACTACCTTAGATCTTCAATCTTCGGATTTTAAAGCGAGATGGCTATTAGCGAAAGAAAGACTATTACTTAACGGCGGCAGACAACTTAAAAGCTATGCCATCAATATCATTTCGGGCACCCAGCTTACTATTGTAGTCACTTACCTTACCAGCGCCGGGGCTACCGTTTCGGGTACGTTTACCTACAATTACCAGTTCTCCGATAGAGGCTACCTTACCTTGAGCCTGTTTTCCAAAAATGCCAATGCCAATGCTATCGAACCTTCTTTAGTAAGCGTTTTAGATGAATATATCCATGCACATCCTTTTAGGATAGATTGGTTTGATAATGTGATACCAGGCTCTAAAGGCAACATCGCGGTACTTTACAATAACAACGATCCAACTTCTTATTTCTACGGAAACCTAATTGCCATACCTTTATATACAGAAATAGGTTTTGGCAAAAAGTATACTACGTTAACCGTACTCCCTGAAACCGATAATGCCGCCCTTTCTTCAGATTTTCTTACCCGTTGGAATTTGGCAAAAAATACACTTTACAACAACGGTGGAAGTAGGCAATTAAGAAGCTTTGCCATGAGATTTACCAGCGCAAGCCAACTTACCTTAACCTTTACCTATCTTACTTCTACGGGTTCCAATACTACGGGTGTGTTCAATTATACCTATACGATAAGTAATCAGGGGTTACTTAAATTAACCTTTGTGATACTAACGCCAATGGTGGTGCTTTGGCTCCTCATATAGGCAGCATTACCACCGATTACTTGAACAATTACCAGTTTAGTGTAGATTGGTTTAGGGGATCTTCTACACAGGCAGCTTATACCGTTGCAAATGACCCAACTTCTTATTTTTATGGCACTTTAAGTAATTAAACGATGAAAATTAAATTAAACATCCTTCTCCTAGTTACTTGTTGTTGGTTATTTACAGCTTGTAAGAAAAAACAAGAAACTGAGCCAGAAGACAACTCCCCAGTTGCACAACAAATGGGATTTAACAAAAAGTATACAAGCTTAACGGTAACGCCGCTAAGTGCAACCGAGTCAGCTTCACAAGATTTCCTCAATCGTTGGTATACAGCAAGAAGTAACACTTATACCAATGCAGCAGGTAGGCAAATAGATAGCTTTGTAATTCGTTTCATTAGCGAAAACCAGCTTACAATGACTTTATCTTACCGTTTTGATACAGGTATAGCAACGGCATTATTCACTTATGATTATGTGAGAGATGCCGATGGCAACATCACAATGTCTTTATCGGCAACCAATACCAATGCCGATACCTTGGCACCTTACCTCACAACGTTAACCACAGACTATCTTTCTAAATACAAGTTTAAGATAGATTGGATAACAGACAAACTCCCCAATTCAAAGCCCCTCATTGCGGCATTTTACCGCACCGACAATGTGGATTCTTATTTCTATGGTACTATTAATTAAACAAGCATGAAGATCAACTATTTTTATATCATTTTATCAGCATTCATCATTGGCTTCAATTCTTGTTCGAGTGTTAAAACAAGTATGGTAGATCAATTTGGACCGAACAAGAGTTACTCTTCTATTACTTTAGAGGGAAGCGAGCTTAATGGTTTTTCTACCGACGTTGCGCCCAAATGGGTGGCCGCAGAAAAAGAAGTTTTTAAAACCGGCAGCCGAAAATTGAACAGACTGGTTATAAAATTTACCAAACCAGACGAATTGGATCTCATTTTCATTTACTCGCCACCAACGGGTGGAAACGCAACGGCCACTTTTACCTATACCTTTACCAAAGACGAGAAAGGAAATATCAGTTTAAGCTTGGCCAATAAAAATGCCAATGCCAAATTGCTCTCTGCAGCTGTTAGCGGCCTAACGGTAGATTATTTTGAGAAATATAAATTTAAACTTGATTGGGCTACCAAGATTGTACCTGGCTCGTACGGAACTTTAGCAGGTTTGTTTAATGCCGAAAATCCGACTTCGTATGTCTATGGTAAAATCAATTAACAGCTAAATTTAACCTATTGTACATGAAAACTTCATTCAACATAGCTAGACTTAAATTCGCATTAGTAGCCACTATCTTTTTGGCTTCCTGTTCTAAAAACTTTTTAGAAATCGACCCAAAACAAGACACCAATGCCAACATAGCTGTAGTAGATCTTCCTACCATGAAGGCCGCCCTTAACGGGATCTACAGCCAACTGCAAAGCGAAGATTACTACGGAAGAACATTTATTGTGGCTCCAGAATTGCTTTCCAATAATGGCATGCTTAGCGTGATCAACTCGGCACGCTATACCAACATTAACCTAAATACTGTGGTTTCTACCGATACGCATATTACCGGGCTTTGGAACGTACTTTACTGTACGGCCATTAACGCAAACCTTTTGATTTCGAATGGAGAGCAGCTTAGCTTCTCTGGGGCAAACCTCACAACAAGCCGCCAGTATTTGGGCGAGGCTTATGCTTTAAGGGCCTTGGCCTATTTTGATTTGGTTAGGGCTTTTGCGCAACCTTATGATCAAACTGCAGATGCATCGCATTTAGGCGTTCCGTTAGTATTAGAAAGTGGCATTTCAAAAGAAGACATTGCCAAACCAGCCCGAAACACCGTGGCCGAAGTATACAAAAGTATCATCGATGATTTAGAAAAGGCAATTATGCTATTTGCGTCTCAAAGTCCGCAAAGTCCGTCATATTTGGGTTTAAATGGCGCCAAGGCCTTACTATCAAGAGTATATCTTTACCAAGGCGACTGGCCTAATGCAGAGCGATTGGCTACTGAAGTGATTGGCAGTGGAAAGTATCAATTACTGAGCAACACCAGCTTATTGAGCAACTTTAAAGTAAAAGCCAACCCAGAAGTGATTTTTGAAGTAGCCAACAATACTGCAGATAACGCCGGAACAGGGTCTTTAGCCTATTTCTGTATGCAAGCTGGTTACGGCGATATGATTGGTACCGAAGATTTGTATAACAACTACAGCGCAACTGATGTAAGAAGAGCTTTTGTAACCAAAGCAAAAAGAGATCGCGTAGGTGGCGAGAACCCAGCTTACGTGATTAGTAAATACACCGAAATTAGCACCTACGAAGAAAATATCAAAGTAATTAGGTTAGCGGAAGTTTACCTCATTAGAGCCGAAGCAAGAGCTAGGCAAATTGGAAAAGAGAGCTTAGCGCAAGACGATCTATTTTTGGTTGCTTCTAGGGGCGATATAAATGCCATTAGGTCTACTTCGTCAGGCACCTTATTGATCAACGAAATTTTGAAAGAAAGAAGAAAGGAATTAGCTTTCGAAGGTCATCAGCTTTTTGACCTGAACAGAACACGTACCAACTGGACCAAATTCCGTTCTAATGATGGCACCACAGCATATACAGCCCGCTCTAACAGAACAATTTTCCCTATTCCAAGACGCGAGACCAGTCTTAACCCAAACATCAGACAAAATACTGGATACTAAATCAATAAACCATGCCAAACACTTTAAAATCATATTTCATTGCTGCATTATTTATTGTCTATTTACCCATTGCAGCTTCGGCACAAACGGCTACCGAGCTAAAAGAACTGGATAACATTTTTCAAAATTTCAATAGCGGTTCGCGTGCCCCTGGTGGAGTAATTACCGTTGGCAAAAATGGCAATGTCTTTTTTAACAAAGCTGCTGGATCTGCTGATTTAGAACACGAAATTGCTAATACACCCGAAACCAGGTTCGAGGCTGGATCTGTTTCTAAGCAATTTACATCTACTGCGGTATTATTGCTCATTGAATCTAACAAGGTAGGTTTAGAAGATGAGGTAAGAAAATACATTCCAGAGTTACCAGACTACGGTAAGCCACTTTTGGTTAAACACCTCTTGCTCCACACCAGCGGTTTAAAAGATTGGGGCTCTATTTACGCCATCACAGGATGGCCAAGAGGCACCAAAGCATATACACAAGACGATGCAAGGGCAATGATCTTTAAACAAAAGACCTTGAATTTTTTGCCAGGGGAAGCCTATTCCTACAGCAATTCTAACTTTACCTTATTGGCAACGTTGGTAGAAAAAGTGAGTGGCATGTCATTCAACGAATTTACCAAGCAAAACATCTTTATTCCTATCGGGATGAATGATACCCAGTGGCGTGATAACTTTAGGGCAATCGTTAAAAATAGAGCCATAGGTTACCAAGCCAGCGGCAAAGATTATCTACAGGATATGCCCTTCGAAAATACACATGGCCATGGCGGATTAATCACTACAACCACAGATATGCAGAAGTGGTTAAACTACTGGAACGAAAACAAGTTCGGCAAGAAACTGACTGAACTGCGCAATACCCAAGGTATCCTTAACAATGGACAACAGATTGAATATGCCCTAGGTGGTGTTTTTGTAAAAAAATTTAATGGCCTCACAGAAATATCACATAGTGGCCTTACTGCCGGTTACAGGGGATGGATGGCTTGGTATCCGGAAAAAGGCATTACCGTTACCTGCTTAAGCAATGGCGCCACACTACCATCTAGCCAAATCAAAGATGTTTTTTTGGGAAAAGAGGCTAGCAAAACAGGAAAGAGAGGCTCAGCGCTACCACAAAACTTAATAGACCAACTACCCGGTCTTTACAAGAGTGTTAGGGGCTACAGCACCTTAGAAATAGTAAAAAAAGAAAACAGGATCTTTATGAAAACTGGCGCAGAGGTACTTGCGCTAAACGGCGATACCCTTACTACCGGATCAAGGAAAATATATCCTGAAAGAGATGCCAGAAAGTTTCTTTCTATCATTGGTACCGATACACTAAGCTTTGTTAAGATAGAGCGGAAAGATCTTAACGCTGCAGAACTAAACAAATACATCGGTAATTACTACAGCCGCGAATGTGACACCAAAATAGAAGGGGTTCTAAAAGGCCAACAGCTTTTTGCCCTGCGTAATGCGGAACCTCCAATTAAACTTCAGCCAGTATACAATGGCGTTTTCAATATGGCGGGCATATTACTCGACTTCAATTCCCCAACAAATAACAGCGGTTTTAGTGCTAATGTAGATCGGGCGCAACAGGTTATTTTTGATAAAACCAAACCTTAAGAAGTTACGTGTTTTAAATGGTCATTTTTTTTCCAGCTTCTGCGGAAGCTGGAAAAAGCCCTTGGTTGCTAATAATTGTAAATGATCTAACTTTTGGCATACAACTATTAATAGTTTAAACACTATGTAATTGGCACAATATTTAATCAAAAAACAATCACTCATGCCAATCCAAGTCAGCAGCCCATTGCCAATAAAATTACAAATCAAAATAAGTTAAAGTCCGAAGAGTCTACTCCAATTATCGGAGACTGGTACTATGATAGAAATATGGATGGAGATAATTATTAAATCGCAAAGCGTTAACATTATTTCATTTCGATCGTAAAGTAAATAAGATTCCGAATATCTCTAATTCCAAATCCTTAAATACAAATTCCAGATTGCAAATATACAATAGCATAATGTTGCTTGTCATATATGCCTATGTTAATCCATCTACAAAGGTAGCAACTCCATTTTTAGCCATAATAATGGCTTGCAACTTAACCGCTTATTAGCACAAAATACAAACAGCCCGGTAATGTTTTACCGGGCTGTTTCGTTATCATCACTATGATTAATTCTTTTTTGCGTTAAGGTTTAGGCCAATCTCTACATCTTTAGAAATCATCCAGTTTTCGGCACTACCTTCTGTTTTATAATTAATGCCCCAAGCGCTTCTGTCTATTACAAATTTTGCCGATGCAGTAACCACGTCTGAAGTAACCTGAACTTTAGCAGGAAAAGTTACATTTAAGGTTTTATCTTTAAGTGTTAAATTTCCACTGATCAGGTAATTTGGATCAGCAATTAAGCTAGCTTCCGCTGTTGCGGTATAAGGTTCTACTTTGGTAATTACAAATTTTGCGGTTGGCGCTTTAGCTACATCAAAGAAATCTGCACTTTTTAAATGGCCTTCCAAATCGGTTGCTTTTTTACCTTCTTCTGTTACCGATGCTGGATCTACCTTAAGTGAAGCCATATTTACAATAAACTCGCCACCGCTTATCGAATCGTTTTGCACTGATATAGAGCCTAAGTTTACACCAATTTTACCCCAACGCGGTGCCAAACCGCCTTTATGTGCGCCCTTCCAGTCTACTGTAGTCGTCAACGTGTCAATCAAATAAGTTTGCCCTGTTTGCTCGGCAGCAGTTTGTTCTGTTGTTGTTGCTGCTGTATTGCTAGAGCCACCGCAAGAGGCCAGTAAAACAAGCGCCGGAAGCGCAAAAAGTAGTTTTCTCATGTTTATTTTTTTAATGATTAAGTTAATTCAATTTATTAATTAATGACGCAAAGCTAAATCTATTTTAACCATACACTCTTGATCTATGTTAATAATTTTAAAAAACATAAAATTTTATTTAAACTGGCTACCAACGAGTTAAAATTAATACTAAAAAAAAATAACTAGACAACACTCAAAATCAAATTTAATTTATACATTTGTCTCGAGAGCGTTAATTTAGATGATGGGGATAGGACTTCGGGACTATCTCCATTTCTTTTTTATACCAGTTAAATTGCATCTTTTCTTATTTGCAAATCCATCATCATCGTTTTTAAATGCGATTTGCTGGTTTTGCATATTTCAACAAACCTACTAGCCACAACTTACAAATTGATTACGACATCATTTTTATGTGGTTTTGTAAATCTAACAACTAGCTTCTCTTTTTAACCAGTTTACTTACCTTTTTTACAATATATCCGTTTGTAAAATAGCTGTAAATATCATCACCGGGACAAGTAGTTTGGGTGCTATGGTCGCGGTGGGTAGAAATTTCTTTCGGAGATATATTGTATTTAATGCATTGATCTGCGAATAAACGCACCAACACCTCTAACAAATGATCATCTAGCTTTTGTTGGTTATAGTTACCTAAGAAACAAACTAGCAAGTGTCCTGTAGGGTCGTACTCGGTATTGGTTTCGCCAACAGTTAGCGGGTTTCTACCTTCTAAAACTGTTCCATCTGGCGCTATCAATAAATGATAAGGCACATCGGCCCATTTACGATCGGGCCCCATTCCCCAAGTTTGGATATTCTTTAATCGTTGGCGGGCATCATCATTTTTAGTCAACAACTTACCACCCTCATGATGCACCGTAATTTTAACAGGTACATGTTGTTTGTAAGGCCTTCCCAGCACACCTTTCCACTCGCTTTTGGGCAAAATCTTAACGGTATCAATATTTTTTCTATTGTTAGATTGAGCTATACTCTGTTTAGGAATAAACACTATAAAGAGACCTATAAAAAGCAACAATAAAGTAAATTGGATTTTAGATTTTAGCATAACTCAAAATAAATAATGACTAATTTAACTGATATTTTATCGATGTAATGTTGTATATCATAAAAATTTCGATCCGCACTATAATTCTTAACATCTTGGCTTTGATCTTTTGTAGCAATTCTAATTAGTTTATATTTGTACAAACTAACATTCATTTATAATTTTCGCACTTTAAACCTAAATGGCCAACAATAACAGTTTAGCAGCACTAAGTACAGAAAAACTTACCAAAAGAAGAGATTTAATTAAAAGCGTATTGATTTCTTTTAGCATAATGTGGCTTTTATTACTATGCTTAGCTACCTACTTATTAGTTACTAAATCTACAGCAAAATTATTCATGCCTTTGGCAGCATTCCCTATTACGTTATTGCCTTTGTTTTTACAACTGAAGCCTTTAAACACAGAATTGAAAAACCGCGAACAGAAATGAGCGAATTGACGAACAGTAAAATAGAGCAGCCGTGTCTAAACTGCGATTATACCATTGATGAGAATTTTTGCCGTCATTGCGGTCAGAAAAGATTTAAACGTATAGATAAGAAGTACGTTATAGACGAGATACAATACTTACTTATCCATACCAATAAAGGGTTTCTTTACACCATTAAGAAATTGGTTAAAAACCCAGGAAAGACCGCTAGAGAGTTTATTGATGGCAACAGGGTAAATCACTATAAGCCACTTTTATTAATGTTTGTATTAAGTGGTATTTCTGCATTTGTTTCATACAAGATTGTTGGTTTAAATAAAATAGCTGAAGAGTTTTACACCAAACAAGAGGTAAATTCTCAGTTTATGAACGATGTAAGTTCATTTACTGCAAGCTATAATTCATTATTGATGTTGTTATTAGTGCCTATTTTTGCTTTCTGCTCTTGGCTATCTTTCAAGAAATGGGGCAATAACTATTATGAACATGTGGTTATGAACTCCTATGTTCTATCGCTACAAAATATTATTGCCATCATTGTTGTATCACCAATACTCTTCGCATTTAGGCATCATCCTGATGATTTTGTAGTTGCATTAAGCTTTTCTCCGCTTATTACTTCAATTATACTTATTTGGTTTTTCAAAGATTTTTACCCTAATAAACCATTTAAATCTGTGTTATTAAGAGTGCTAGGTACTTTAGCGCTAGTTGTCGCTATTTACATTATTCTTATGATTTTAATTACTATTGCTGGTGTGGTTTATGCTATGATTAAAGGACCTGAGCAATTAAAATATTTCTTGCCGCCAAATAAAATTTAACTTATTTAGAATGGCCTCTTTGATCTGAGGCAAATAGTTTAAAGTTCGCTTCATTAGGGTTGGGTTGGTTGAAGATTCAATGAGCCTAACCCTATGAAATATCCAGAAAATCCGTCAACTGTAGCCAATTCGATGTTATCTAAAAAAAGACCATACTTCTATGGCATTGGATATTTTATCCTTTCAAAGCCTCCGCCACCAATTCATAAGACCTTAATCTAGCCTGATGATCGTAGATATGTGAGGTTACCATTAACTCATCTACTTTAGTGTGGTTTAAGAAAGATTGAAGTTGTTCCTTTAGCTTATCTGGGCCAGCAATAAAAGTAAAATCTAACATTTGCTCTACAGCGGCCTCTTCCATATCAGACCATACGCCTTCCATACTATCTATTGGCGGCTGCAACAATCTACGCTGATTGGTTACAATACCCGAAAACAAGATTTTTAACGAGGTTGATAATCGCTCTGCTTCTGCATCTGTATCTGCCGCTACCACATTTACACAAGAAAGCACATAGGGTTCTTTTAACACGTTAGACGGGCGGAAGTTTTTTCTGTAAATCTCAATAGCCTCAAAGAAATAATTAGGTGCAAAATGACTGGCAAAAGCATAAGGCAAGCCATAAGATGCTGCTAAATGTGCACTTTCGGTACTCGATCCCAAAATCCAAATGGGCACATTGGTTCCTTCGCCCGGTATCGCTCTTACTTTGTTATCATAGTTATCATCGCCAAGATATTGTTGTAGTTTGCGTACATCTTGCGGAAAATGCTGTGGCGAGTGGAAACGCTCTCCCCTAATTTCGTAGGCAGTCAGTTGGTCGGTACCAGGCGCTCTACCCAAGCCTAAATCAATTCTATTAGGATATAAAGTAGCTAACGTACCAAACTGCTCGGCAATAATTAACGGGGTATGGTTTGGCAACATAATACCTCCAGAACCTACACGAATAGCATTGGTATGCCCCGCAATGTGACCAATTAGTGCTGAAGTAGCCGAACTAGCCACGCTAATCATATTATGGTGCTCAGCCAACCAATAACGATTGTAACCTAATTTTTCTGCGTGTTGCGCTAAGGAAACGCTGTTTTTAAAAGCATCAGCAATATCGTATCCGTGTCTAACGCCCGCCAAATCTAGTACCGAATAAGGTACGCTTGATGATTTATTTTCACTCATAGTCTTCTAATTATAAAGTAAAGATCAAGTTTCCCAATGCGGCAATAGTTTCTTCCTTGCGCTTGTAGTAAGTCCACTGCCCTACGCGAGTGGCAGATACTAGGCCTACCCGATGCAGTACCGCCAAATACTCGGAAATGGTAGATTGCGTTAAGCCCGATTTTTTTTGAATATGGCCTACACAAACGCCTACATCGGCATCGCCACAGGCTGGCACATAATCTACAAAGTGCTCTTCTGGCGATTTAAGCCAGATTAATATCTGCAACCTATTCTTATTCCCTAAGGCTTTAAAAACCTCTACTTGATCCATAGCGCAAAGATATATCGGAATTTTCCGATATATCAATATTTAAGGTAGAGATGACATGAATGTGAAAAATTGACTAGAAATAATCAATAAAAAAGGCTGTCTTTAAGAAAACAGCCTTGAAAGAATTATTTATTCGTGATAAGGATTGGCATTTTGGTAATCTACTTCGGTTACCATGTAATCTGTAGGCAAAAAGCTATCTGGTGTGCTTAACGCCATGCCCAGCTCGAAACGAGAAGGATAAGGGGTTTTCAATAAGGCTCCTGCGGGCACATAAGGATAAGTTTCTCGATAGTTCTGTATCACATTTGCGCTTACCCTTCTATTGATATAAGCTCTAGTAAGCTGACTAAACTCTTTCAGTCCGGCGGCCCCCAGCAGTTCTACCGCACTTGCTACAGTTTGGTTATGAAAGTTTTTTACTCTTACTTTTTTGTCTTCGACCACCAAGCCTTTCATTAAACTTGGGTCTTGCGTAGCCACGCCAGTTGGACAGGTGTTACTGTTACATTCTAAAGCCTGTATGCAACCTAAGGCAAACATCATTCCTCTGGCGGCACTACACATATCAGCACCTAAGGCAATGTTTTTAACAATATCAAAACCGGTAGAAACTTTTCCAGAGGCGATAATTTTGATGTGCTTTTTCAAATCAAAACCTAGCAAAACATCGTAAACAAAGGCTACTCCATCTCTTAATGGCATACCTACCGAGTTAGAAAATTCTTGCGGAGCAGCTCCTGTACCACCCTCTCCTCCATCAATAGTAATAAAATCTGGGTAAATATTGGTTGCTATCATCGCTTTGCAGATGGCAAAAAATTCACTTTTTCTGCCAATACAAAGCTTAAAACCCACCGGCTTTCCATCAGAGAGGTCTCTTAATTTTTTTACAAAATGCATTAACTCAACAGGTGTAGAAAAAGCAGAATGTGCTTAGGGGCGATAATACGTCTTTACCTTCGGGCACCAAGCGTATACGAGCAACTTCTGGAGTTACCTTTTTGCCTGGCAACATACCACCGTGACCTGGTTTTGCTCCTTGCGAAAGTTTGATTTCAATCATCTTAACTTGATCGGTTCTTGCCCTTTCGCCAAAGGCTTCGCCGTTAAAGGTCCCGTCCATATTTCTACAGCCGAAATATCCTGTACCAATTTGCCAGATTAAATCGCCGCCCATTTCGCGGTGGTAATCGCTAATTCCACCCTCTCCCGTATTGTGTGCAAACTCGCCTAATTTAGCGCCGCCGTTAAGCGCTAATACTGCGTTTTGACTTAAAGAGCCAAAACTCATGGCAGATATATTATAAATACTGGCAGAATAGGGCTGCTTACAATCTGGGCCACCTACTAAAATTCTAGGTTTCAAGTTTAAATCATCATGTCCAATAGCCATAATGCTATGACTTAACCATTCGTACCCGTTTTCGTACACATTTAACTGCGTACCAAAAGGTATCGTATCTAACTCTTTTTTAGCCCTTTGGTAAATTAACGAACGATTTAAACGATTATATGGCGTACCGTTGGTATCACTTTCTACAAAGTATTGATACACTTTCGGACGCATATCCTCCATAAAATACCTCAACCTCCCTACAACCGGAAAGTTTCTAACAATACTATGTTTCGGCTGGATCATATCGTAAATACCCAACAAAACTATTGGCCCTGTAAAAATAAAAGTCCACCATAAAAAGGGATGATAAAACCCCAACATTACCGTAAATGCAACCAAAAAAAGCGCAATTGCTACAAATGCTTTTCTCATATTCTAAATTAAGGTTTAAGGCGTAAGCTATGAAGACGATTAATCTTTTAGCTGTAAACTGCCAACTAAAAACTGTAAACTCAATTACTGCTAATGTAGCAATATAAAGGTCGATACTGAAACAAGTACGGCATGATTTTGTTATTTTTACAAATGCTTATTAAAATATACCCAGAAAACCCAAACCCAAAAGCCATTGAGCAGGCCGCAGAAGTGCTTAAAAAAGGTGGAATTATCATTTATCCCACCGACACCGTCTATGGATTAGGCTGTGACATTACCAACCACAGAGCTATAGAAAAGATTTGCAAAATACGCGGCATTAAACCCGAAAAAGCTAATTTTTCCTTCATCTGCTCTGATTTGAGGCACATTTCGGATTATATTAAACCGATAGACACCACTGTTTTTAGAGTTTTAAAAAAGGCTTTACCAGGGCCATTTACTTTCATTTTTAACGCAAACAACAACGTACCCAAATTACTTAGTTCTAATAAAAAAACCGTTGGTATACGTGTGCCAGATAATAATATTGCTAGAGAAATTGTAGCGGCGCTAGGTAATCCTATTATTTCTACCTCTATTAAAGATGATGACGAAGTGATTGAATACTCTACCGACCCAGAATTGATACACGAAAAGTATGAGGACTTAGTAGATCTAGTGATTGATGGCGGTTATGGCGACAACGAAGCTTCTACAGTTATTGATTGTACCAATGGAGATTTTGAAGTGATACGGGAAGGTAAAGGCGATATTGAAGCCTATTTGTAGGCTTTTAATTTTAGCATAAAAACCTAAATTTTGGCGTTTTCGCTTCCCATAACGTCCTAAAAATGGTATTTTCGCAACAATGAAAAGAATAAACACAAGTGTTTTCAAGCAGTTTTTTAACTCAAAAAAGCTTGGCGGAATTTTATTGTTGATTTGCGTAGTCTTATCTTTGTTCATCGCCAACTCTGGTTACGGAGAAAGTTTTTCGAATTTTTTGGCTACAACCAAAGGTTTTAACGTCGGGCCTTTTCATTTAAATTATACCATTTCTGTTTGGATTAACGATGGTTTAATGGCAATATTTTTCCTCTTAGTTGGCTTAGAAATTAAACGAGAACTGATAGAAGGAGAACTATCTTCTGCCAAAAAAGCAACACTGCCTGTAATGGCGGCAATTGGCGGTATGATGATACCCGCATTTATCTACTTTATCTTTAACAAAAACGAGCCTACAGCTAGTGGCTGGGGCATACCTATGGCAACTGACATTGCCTTTGCCTTGGCAATTTTAGCTTTACTGGGCAAAAATGTACCTAGCTCGTTAAAAATATTCTTAGCTGCTTTAGCCATTGTAGACGACCTAGGTGCCATTTTGGTCATCGCTATATTTTACACCGATCAAATTCATTGGCAAGAAATGTTAATTGCCTGCGGGATATTCGCATTCTTATTAGCGCTTAACTACTTTAAGGTTAAATCGCTTTGGTTTTATTTAATTCCAGGTATTTTTTTGTGGTATTTTGTACACCACTCGGGTATACATGCCACTATAGCGGGGGTTTTGTTGGCCTTTACTATCCCAACCAATGAAACCGATGAACTTTCGCCATTAGAAAAGTTAGAACATTTTCTTACCAAGCCGGTAGCTTTGCTAATTATGCCAATTTTTGCACTAGCCAATACCAATATTACTTTTGTTGAGGGAATGGTTGAAGGCTTAATTTCGCCTTTGGGTCTAGGTATCATATTTGGCTTATTTATAGGAAAAACAATAGGCATTACGCTACTCTCTTTTATTGCTGTAAAAATGAAATGGGCCAAACTACCTACTGCGGCCAATTGGAAGCATATTGTAGGTATGGGTATGCTGGCTGGTATTGGTTTTACCATGTCGATATTTATCTCCATGCTATCTTTTAGTGATGCCTTACATATCATCGAAGCAAAGTTTTCAATCTTGTGTGCCTCAGTTTTTTCTGGCACAGTTGGATTTATTTTTTTAAAATCGTTAAGTAAAAAGAAAGCCGAATGATGGGTTTTATGATTGAAACCGAACGCTGCTACATTAGACCCTTAAATGCCAGTGATGCAGCAGGTATATTTGAGCTAGATAGCAACCCGAACGTGCACAAATATTTGGGTAATACACCTATTAAAACTTTAACAGAAGCTGAAAATGTAATTGGACTAATTACACAGCAATACAAAGATTTAGGCATTGGCCGATGGGCAATTATAGAAAAAAGCACTGGCAACTTTGTAGGTTGGACTGGCTTTAAATACATTATAGAACCCATTAACAATCATGTAAATTACTACGATTTGGGCTACCGCTTAATAGAAGGCTATTGGGACAAAGGAATTGCTACCGAAACAGCCAAAGCTTGCTTAAGATATGGTTTCGAGGTATTAAAATTTAATGAAGTTTACGGCATTTGCGATGTAGAGAACACTAGTTCTAAAAATGTTTTACAAAAATGTGGGTTGCAATTGATTGAAACTTTTGATTATGATGGAGTTTCGCACTATTGGATGAAAATTAAGTTAGAGGACTGGAAAAATCTGAAATAAGACAAAATCAACTTGTCATTCCGAGACACGGGGAATCTATTATAATATTTATTGATTCTTCGTTAGCCTCAGAATGACACGGGGGCAACTAAATAAAAACCTACCTAAATTGCTTCATAAAACTTTTAATACTTTCTTCTAAGTTAGCTGCATCCATGTTTTTCACAAAAGCACTGCCTATAATGGCACCACTTGCGTACTGGGTAGCCGCATCGAAAGTTTTTTTATCAGAAATTCCAAAACCTATTACAAAAGGATTTTTTAACTGCATATCCACTACGCGTTTAAAATAAGCTGCCGAACGCTCTGAAACTGACAAATTACCGCCAGTTGTTGCCGCAGAAGATACCAAGTAAATGAAGGAATTGCTCAATCCATCAATTTTACGAATGCGTTCTTCCGAAGTTTGCGGTGTTACCAAAAAGATATTGCTCAATCCGTATTTTTCGAAAGTAGGCTGATACATTTCTTCGTATTCATACATCGGTAAATCTGGAATAATACAACCATCTATCCCTACTTCTTGGCACTTTTTACAAAACTCTTCTACACCATATTGCAGCACCACATTTACGTAGCCCATCAACAAAATTGGAATAGTTACTTTTTGGCGCAGTTCTTTTAATTGTTCAAATAAAACTGGCAAAGTCATGCCATTATCTAATGCTTCCTTGCTGCTTGCTTGTATTACTGGCCCATCGGCTACTGGATCTGAGTATGGAAAACCAATTTCCAAAAAATCAGCTCCGCATTGCTGTAAAGTTTCAGCTATTTTTAAGGTATCTCCCAAATTAGGATAACCGGCTGTATAATATATTGAAAGTAAACCTTTCTTTTGTTTTTCAAATAATTGTTGAAGTCTGTTCATTTTGTGCGTATTGCGTTAAGCGTATTGCGTTGAGCGTTTTTTCTGGTCGCCAAACGCTGTACGCTTTTCTCTCCACTATAAATTAAAATATTTCATATAAGTTTCCATGTCTTTATCACCCCTACCCGAAAGACAAACCACCACATTTTCGCCACCTTTAAATTCCATTTTTTCTAGATAAGCCAAAGCGTGGGCACTTTCTATAGCCGGAATAATGCCTTCGTACTGCGTTAAAAGCAAACCTGCTTGCAAAGCTTCATCATCTGTTATGGAAGCATACAAACCTCTACCTGTTTTAAACAAATGTGCATGTTGCGGACCAATACCCGGGTAATCTAGCCCAGCAGAAACCGAATGAGGTTCTACCACTTGTCCGTCTAAGGTTTGCATTAAAATGCTACGGCTACCGTGCAACACGCCTTCTTTGCCCAAAGTAGTGGTTGCTGCCGAAAACCCACTGCTTACTCCCTTACCCGCAGCTTCGATAGCGATTAGCTTTACGCTTTCATCGTTTATAAAATGATAGAACATGCCCATGGCATTGCTACCTCCGCCCACACAAGCCAATATATAATCCGCCAGTTCGTTGCCCGTTTGTTCTTTCAGTTGTTTTTTAGTTTCGAACGAGATGATGGATTGAAATTGCGCCACCATATCTGGATAAGGATGCGGTCCAACCACCGAACCAATGATATAATGCGTATCTACTGGATTAGCGATCCAATCTCTCATGGCCTCGTTAGTAGCATCTTTTAAGGTTTTACTACCCGATGTTGCAGGAACCACCTTTGCGCCTAGCATTTTCATACGGGCAACGTTTGGCGCTTGTCGTTTAATATCTACTTCGCCCATGTAAACTACGCATTCTAAGCCACGTAAGGCACAAACTGTAGCGGTTGCCACACCATGCTGACCAGCACCAGTTTCGGCAATGATGCGCTTTTTACCTAATTTCTCTGCCAGTAAAATTTGTCCGATGGTATTGTTGATTTTATGCGCACCGGTATGATTAAGATCTTCCCTTTTTAGGAAAATATTAGCTCCATATTTTTCTGATAACCGCTTAGCCAAATACAGCGGCGATGGACGACCAACATAATCTTTTAACAGTGCTTTAAACTCTTGCTGAAAAGCATCATCATCAATTACTGCCTGATATTTTTGGCGCAGTTCTTCTACATTTGGATATAGCATTTCGGGAATGTAAGCACCACCAAAATCTCCGTAATAACCTCTTTCGTCTACAAAATAATTCATGTTTTATTTATTTCTCATCGCCTTTGGCTTAAGCCAACGATAATGAATTCAATTCTTTAAAAAACGCTTTCAATTTATCTACATCTTTCAAGCCTGGTTCTATTTCAAACTTACTATTGATGTCAACAGCATACAAACGCTCATCATTAATATCTTTGATTTGTTCGGCATGTTGCAAATCTATCCCTCCACTTAAAAAGTAAGGCTTAACTAATGTGTAATTTTTCAATAATGTCCAATCGAAAACTTTGCCCGAACCACCGTGTGCAGGCGTTTGCGTATCGAACAAGAAATAATTTACCACAGGTTCATAAGCTTGTAAAATGCTAAAATCAAAGCCAGTATGAACTCCAAAGGCTTTAATAACCTCAACCCCTGTTTGTTTTACTTGCTTACAAAAATCAACGGTTTCGTTTCCGTGCAACTGCACTGCTTTTAAATGATGTTTAGCCGCTAAAGCTTTCACGGTTTCCAAATCTTCATCTACAAAAACACCAACTGTTTTAATTTGTTGCGGTACGTATTTAATCAGTTCGGCAGAAACTTCGCTAATGTATCTCGGCGAATTTTCGTAGAAGATGAAGCCCAAATAGTTGGGATGTAGATCGGCTACCGCAGCAATGTTAGCCGCCTGTTTCATTCCACAAACTTTGATTTTTAATTTCATTTTATTTTTCTTGCCGTCATTGTGAGGTACGAAGCAATCTCCTTTTAGCTTTAAGATTGCTTCGTACCTCGCAATGACGAGTTAAACACTTACCAAATTCTTAAAACTTCCCAATGCTCTTTTGCTCGTCAATGATTCTTCTGCTTCGTAATAACAGTCTGCAAAACTTGCTTCTTGTTTAATAGTTTGTATGGCCAGAGCAGCATTACACAACACTACATTGTTTTGCGCATCGGTTGCCTTGCCTTGCAGTACATCCATAAATATTTTTGCTGATGACTCTATCGTATCTCCACCCTGTATTTCGCTCTCTTGCAATTGCTCAAAACCTAAATCAGCGACTTTTAGCAACGCTTCGCCTTTCTTAGTAAAAGTTTTAAAATCACAGGTTAAAGAAACTTCGTCAAAACCATCCACAGCATGCACAATGCTATAATTTTTATCGGTTTGTTGATACAAATAAGCATAAATACGAGCCAGTTCTAAACTAAATACACCCACCATTTGGTTTTTCGGCTTCGCCGGATTACACATTGGCCCCAACATATTAAAAAACGTTTTTACTCCTAATGCTTTACGTATAGGCGCAACGGTTTTCATTGCTGGGTTAAACAGAGGGGCGTGCAAGAAACAAATGCCTGCTTTATCTAAGCTTCGTTTCAATGCTGTCTCATCATTGGTAAAAGTATAACCCAAATACTCCATCACATTACTAGAACCACAACCCGAAGACACCCCATAGTTACCATGTTTTGCCACTTGATAACCCGCCCCGGCCACCACAAAAGAGGCTAGCGTAGAAATATTGAAAGTATCCTTTCCATCGCCACCTGTACCGCAGAGGTCTATCAGTTCAAAATCAGAAAAATCTACTTTTAAGGCCAATTCCAACATCGCATCGCGAAAACCCTGCAACTCTTCTACAGTAATATTTCGCATACCATAAGCAGTAATAAAGGCTGCAATTTGCGTGGGGTTAAATCCTCCCAAAGCTATAGAAGTGAGTATTTTTTGAGCTTCGGCTCTGCTAAAAGTTTTATTTTCGAATAAATGGTTAAGTATCTTCTTCATTTATTTAATTATTCTTAAAGGTTTTTTCTAGGTAAGTTGGCTATAATGTATAACAAAAAAGGTTGCCTCATCAGCAACCTCTTCAAATATTTTTAAAAAAATAAACGTACAAAAGGTTACATCACGCTATTGCGTTATGCCACCACCAAATTGTATTTACGTTTAATGTTCTCATTCCGTTAGCAAATATGTAATTGTTTTTTTTTAAATGCAACACTGATTTTATTTTTTATGTAATCTTTTTCTCAAAAAAATAATTTTCGAGCAGAAAAAATGCGCAAAAATTAAATCTTTTCTATAAATCCCTTCATAGTAAAAGAAAATGTGGTACCATTGCCCACTGTACTATCTATAGTTAATTCGCCACCATTAGCTAAAATAAATTCTCTACAAATAATTAACCCCAAGCTTGTCCCTTCCTCCGAAGAAGTACCTTTGGTACCAGTAGCAGACAATTTAAAGAGTTCTTTAATTCGCTCTTCGCTAATTCCAACTCCATTATCTTTTACACTAAATTTAACCATGCCATCATTAAGCATTTTAGCTTTTAGCACTACTGTTCCTTCGTTCTCGGTAAATTTAATGGCATTGGCCACCAAGTTTCTAATGATAAAATCAAAATGATCAGAATCTGCTTTAAGTATCAAATTTGGTGGTACTTCAACTGCTACCTGTATGTGTTTCTGTTCTGCCGCCCCCTTTAGCAACGCTATATTTTTATGAATGTTGGTGATGGGATGAAATTCTGAAATATTTAATCGAACGCCTTTAATTTGCATCTGTCCCCACTTCAAAAGCTTGTCTAAAACTTCTAAACTGCTTCCGCAATGCGCTAACAACCTGCTTACCATTTGGTATTGCGTTTTATCATCTAACTCATTGTCTCCAATTAGCTTTAAAATACTGATGGTAGATACCAATGGCGAACGAATATCATGTGCTACGATAGAAAAAAACTTATCTTTTAATTCGTTGCTTTCTGCCAGCCCGCTATTTGCCTTGGTTAACAGCTTATTGAGATGCTTAGAACGTAAATAAAAAACTAGCGTAACAACGAGTACCAAAAAAATAACGATAGCCACTAAAACTAGGATATTTCTAAGGAGACGTTGTTCTTTATCTTTTATGGTAAGTTCATTTAACTGGGCTTTAGACTTTTCGAGCTCAAAAGCAAATTCTAAACTAGCAACCTGCTTCATCATATCGGTATAAAACACCTTATCGGCAAGTTCGTTACGCTGCTCTCTGTAAGCAAGGGCTTGTGATAAATTTCCTTTACTTTTGTATAAATCTCCGAGTTTATCTAAAGCAGTAATTTGCTGGCGATACATTTTATGTTTTTCGGCAATTGCCAAAGCTTTTTGCAGCAAAATTATTGCACTATCTGGTTTGGTTTTAACATACACCTCCGAAAGCTCTATTAACGTAAATTGCTCCCTAAGTACGTTTTTAATTTGTTTGGTAAACTCCAATGCCTTATGATAAACGCTAATGGCATCTTTAGTTCTACCGCTTTTAAAATAGGTTGCCGCCAATTGCACCAACAAACTTATTTTTAAGCCATTAAACTCTACCCTGTTACTCTTAGAAAGCCCCTTGTTGATATAATTTATGGCTTTATTGTAATCTCCTTTTTTAGTATAAACTTGGCCATAATTGATATACATATTTAAGGATAAATTAGATAAAGGAATTTGCTTATCTATAGCCTCTGCCATACGGAGGTTACTCAGGGCATTCTCATATTCGCCTAAATTGTAATAGGTTTCGGCAAATACCACCCTACCTTCTAACATCCCCGGTTTATGGTTATTTTTTTCGCTGATGTTAAGAGCGTCCATAAAGTAAGCCAGTGCCTTGTCGTAATTGCCTTTGCGTTTTTCTACCACACCCAGCCTAACCAACGTAGCGGCAAGCCCTATGTCATCGTTATTATCCCGGTAAATTGCTTCTGCTTGCAGGTATTTCTCTCTAGATTCTCGATATCGGGTGGCATTATCATCTATCATTCCGTATTGGTTCAGCAAAGCTGCCTTTCCCAATTCGTCTTTTTGTGCATCGGCTTTTTTTAAACCTTGCTTTACATAAAAAAGTGCAGAATCTGGATTAAGATACCTATAGTATTTTATAACGCGGATGTAATCTTCGCTAGTATTTAATGCTTTTGATGGCCTTTGGCCAAAAACGCTAAATGAGAAAAGCAGATTTATTGACCAAATAGTAAGCAAAACGAAAAGCGTGTTGTGCCTATATTTTCTCATTACCTAATTAATGGGTTCTTTTCTTTTGTAAACAAGTCAAAAACCTTTTTGTCGGCAAATGCCGGAAATAATTTATTTACCCAAACGGCAAGCTTACCTTGACGGGTCATAATTAATGTTCTTTTTCGCTGTGTTATACCGTCGCAAATTCTTGCTGCCACTTCTTCGGCGCTCATCATTTTTCCTTCCTCCATACTGGTTTCGCCATGCGCTTGCCCATCTTTAGAAAGGGCCGCAACGCGGATGTTGGAAGTAGTAAACCCAGGGCAGGCCACCATTACATGAACACCTGTTTTTAGCAATTCGGTACGTAGGCATTCCATAAAACCGTTCATCGCAAATTTAGAAGAAGAATAACCTGTACGACCTGGCAAACCTCGATAACCCGCTATAGAAGAAACAGAAACGATGCTTCCAGTAGTTTTTAAAATTTCGGGCAAGGCGTACTTGGTACAGTACACGGTTCCCCAAAAATTCACATCCATTAGGTTTTTAAGCACCGAAAGCTCTACATCCTTAAATAAAGCCCGCATAGATAAACCTGCGTTGTTTATTAATATGTCTATTTTGCCAAAAGTTAAAGTAGCTTGGTCAATCAGCGCTTTACAATCTGCCTCGCTGCTAACATCTGCTTGTACTGCTAAAGCACTAATATTGTATTTTTGTTGCAGTTCGGCTGTAATTTCGCATAGGGTTACGTATTGCCTTGCCCCCAAAACCACATTGGCTCCCCTTTTTGCCATTTCTTCGGCAAGCGCCTTACCAATACCAGACGATGCACCCGTAATTACAACAACTTTATCTTTCAAACTCATAATTTACTTTATTAAAGTGTTTTCATTTGTGTTTGTTATGTTTTTAGTGGGCAAATGGAGCTTAATATAATTAAATTTGGTCATTTAATCATAGACGGTTCATAGGGTACACGAGTAATAATAGATCTTCCTAAAGTTACCTCATCGGCATATTCCAGTTCTCCACCAAAGGCAATGCCTCTGGCAATAGTGGTAATAGGAATGTTAAAATCTTTTAGTTTTTTATGGAGATAGAATAAGGTAGTATCGCCTTCCATATTAGCGCTCAAAGCTAAGATTATTTCTTTAACCTCGCCTTCTTTTACTCGCTCTACAAGAGTTCCTATATGCAAATCTGACGGGCCTATACCATCCATTGGCGAAATTAGCCCACCCAAAACGTGGTAAACCCCAAAATATTGATTGGTGTTTTCAATAGCCATTACATCGCGGGTATCTTCTACCACACAAATCACTTCTTTCTCCCTTTTTATGGCTGCGCAAATACTACAGGTATCAAAATCTGATATGTTATGGCAAACTACGCAGTTTTTGATTTCGCTTTTTAGCTTTATCAAGGTGTTTCCAAATTGCGCTACTTCGCTTTGCTCTTTGTTTAAGAGATACAGAACCAGTCGTAAAGCAGTTTTTTGGCCAATACCCGGCAGTTTACCAAATTCGTTAACTGCATCTTCGAGCAGCTTGGAAGAAAAATTCATGGTACAAATTTATTAGTTATTTGCCACAGATGCACGGATTATTTAAATCTCTTACCATAGAACTTAACTATCTAAAAATCAACAACAAATTAATTAAACACTATAACTAACCACCTTAATTAAGTGAGCTTTGAACAAAACCGAACGTGTAGCCTTAAAAAATTGCACTCAATTACAGTTGCAACTCAAACACTTTTACTTATTTTCATTAAATTTTATTCTTTTTAGCAAGCAATTTGCAAGTTTTAGCAAGTTTTTGCTACTTTTAGCAACAAATCAAATCAAACTACTATGAGTCCATCCATTCTATTGTGTTTTTTAATAGGTTATTTTGCCGTCCTCATCATCATTGCATTTGCAACTTCAAGAAAGTCATCAGATAATTCCACTTTCTTTTTAGCTAACAAAAACTCTAAATGGTATTTGGTAGCTTTTGGTATGATTGGTACAGCTTTGTCTGGAGTAACTTTTATCTCCGTTCCTGGCGAAGTTGGTGCCCCCGCAGGCAACCAATTTCAGTATTTTCAGTTTGTTTTAGGAAATGCTGTTGGTTTTATCATTATTGCAACGGTACTGTTACCGCTGTATTATAGAATGAATTTAACATCCATTTATAGCTACATAGAGCAGCGATTAGGCTATTACAGCTACAAAACATCGGCATTTATATTTCTAGTTAGCAGAACCTTGGGCTCTGCCACAAGATTATATCTGGTAGTTATTGTATTGCAACGTTTTATTTTCGATAATTATGGTGTACCCTTTTGGGCAACAGTATTGATCTCTTTGGGCTTAATTTGGTCGTACACTTTTAAAGGAGGATTAAAAACCATCATCATTACCGATACGCTGCAAACGTTTTTCTTAGTGCTTTCGGTATTCTTAACACTATATTTTGTAACTGATAGCCTAAATTTGAGTATCGGGCAAGCATTCGAAACCATCAAAAACAGCAGTTATTCTAAAATCTTTTTCTTCGAAGATTTCTTGTCGAGCAAGTTCTATTTCAGTAAACAATTTATTGGAGGTGTTTTTGTAACCATTGCCATGACCGGGCTAGATCAAGATTTGATGCAGAAAAACCTGAGCATGAAAACCATTGGCGAAGCACAAAAGAACATGTTTACCTTTACTGGTATATTTGTGGTGCTAAATATTTTCTTTTTAAGCGTAGGTGCTTTACTTTACATTTTTGCTACTAAAAACGGCATCGCAATTCCTTTAGATCATGTTACAGGCAATCCTAGAACCGACCTTTTGTTCCCTGAAATTGCATTAAACCACTTAACCACCATACCGGCAATTGTATTTATGCTGGGTCTAACAGCGGCAACATTTGCCACAACAGACAGTGCCTTAACTGCCTTAACAACTTCTTTCTGTGTAGATTTTTTAGGCATGAATAAGAAAGAAAATGCAGAGAAACCAGATGCCGTTAAGAAAAGACATACCGTGCACATTGCTTTCTCCATATTAATGTTTTTGGTAATTTTAATGATCAATGCACTAAACAGCTCATCGGTAGTGAGTTTAATTTTCTTAATTGCTTCTTATACCTACGGACCATTGTTGGGGCTGTATTCGTTTGGCTTATTTGTAAAATCGCGTGGCCTACACGATAAGTTGGTTCCAATTGTTTGTATTGTGGCTCCTGTTATTTGTTATTTAGTTGCCAGCAATGCGGAAAAGCTTTTAGGAGGATATGTTTTTAGTGTAGAACTGATTTTAATAAACGGATTCATTACTTTTATGGGATTATTGCTGATTTCAAAGAAAACAGATCAGCAAACTAGATTTTAATCCTAATATTAATCTATGAATAGTGAAGAAAAGATAAGAAGTGCATTTGCCAATAAAGATTGGCAAGAAATTAAAGTAACCGATAGCTGGCAGATTTTTAAAATCATGGCCGAGTTTGTGGATGGATTTGAAAAACTATCTAAAATTGGACCCTGCGTAAGTATTTTTGGTTCGGCCAGAACGGCAGAAACCAACCCGTACTACCAATTAGCTGTGCAATGCGGGCAATTACTAACCGAACGTGGTTATGGTGTAATTACTGGCGGCGGCCCAGGTATCATGGAAGCTGGTAACAAAGGTGCCCACATGAATGGTGGTAAATCTGTAGGTTTAAATATCGACCTACCTTTCGAACAGTTCCACAACAAATACATTGAACCTAGTCGCTTGTTAACTTTCGATTATTTCTTTGTACGCAAGGTAATGTTCATGAAGTATTCGCAAGGTTTTATTGTATTACCGGGCGGCATGGGTACTATGGATGAGCTTTTTGAAGCCCTAACTTTAATTCAAACTGGTAAAATTGCTCGTTTCCCCATTGTGTTGGTAGGTACCGATTACTGGGGCGGATTGGTTGATTGGATCAAAAACACGATGCTGGAGAAAGAACACAACATCCACGCAGAAGATTTGAATTTATTTAGATTGGTTGATACGGCAGAAGAAGCCGCAGAACATATCTTTAGGTTCTACGACAAATATGTATTGAAACCGAACTTCTAACAATGTTAGTCTTACTTATTAAGGAGTGTAAGTTATTCTTGCACTCCTTTTTTATGCGCCAAAAAAATCTGACAAAAGGTAGACAAAGAATTTTCATCAACTATAAAAAAAATTAAAACCTTATTTTACTTTTGACGCCATAATGAGAGCCGCAATCATATTTTGTTTATCCTTATTTTTTCTTCTATTGAAGGGAAATGAAGGTGCGCATGCTGTAGCTCCACGTATATCGCAAGGTTATGAGTTTTTTACAGAGAACCCTCATACCAAACAACAACACACACCTTTTCATAAAAACGCTAACGTTCACATCCAAAAAAGTTCTTCTGCTAGAGAAATAAACTACATTGAAGAAACTCAAGATGATGAGGAAAGCATTACTAGAAAAGGAATTATAGCGCTAAAACAAGCAGCTTATTTCTGCTATGCTTTATTAGTTGGAAACCTGCAAACCATTAGAAAACTTGCCTTGCCTTATTGCGAGCACCTTTCTTATACTGCAAGTTTCAGATATCTTCTGCTAAGAGTTTTTAGAATTTGATACCCTTCTTTAATTAATAGAATACTCATTTAAACAATTTGTCGGCACTTTATTAAACGGCATTGTTGTGCGTATTCATTTCATTTCTAGTAAGCAAAACAGAGAATTGTTACGATCTCTATATAGATCATTACGCATTCTCATTCTAAACAATTAAAAACCAACAATGAAACCATCCTAGTTATATCGGGATAGCTTCATCATCTTTAAAACACATTTTTTATATACAGATGAGAAATATTATAATGCTCGCAAGTGTATGTGCTGTGCTATTTGCTAGCTGCGCAACCAAAAACGAAGAAAAAGAAGAAGAAACCAACTACACGGCAACTAGTCCAGTAACTATCGATACTTCTTTTACCAAAGAATATGTATCGCAAATTCGATCGGTGCGTAACATAGAAATTAGAGCGCAAGAAAAAGGCTTTTTAGAGCGTATTTATGTAGATGAAGGCCAAACGGTAAAAGCCGGACAATTGCTTTTTAAAATTATGCCTAAAATGTACGAAGCAGAAGTTTTAAAGGCCGAAGCAGAAGTTAAAGCTGCTGAAATAGAGTTAGCTAACACCAAATTACTGGCTGATAAAAACGTAGTTGCGCAAAACGAACTGGCTATGGCAAAAGCAAAACTAGCACAAGCTAAAGCAAGCTCATCCTTGGCAAAACTACATTTATCATTTACCGAAATTAGAGCACCGTTTAGCGGCACTATCGACCGCCTACCTAAAAAACTAGGAAGTTTAATTGACGAAGGCGAATTATTGACCACCTTATCTGATAACAGCGAGATGTTTGCATATTTTAATGTATCGGAACCTGAATATTTAAACTTCCAACAGGCAAAATCTGAGCATAATAAATCGGTAAGCTTAATGTTAGCCAATGGCGAAACTTTAAATGGCAAAGGTAAAGTAGAAACCATAGAAGGCGAGTTTGATTCAGAAACGGGCAACATCGCTTTTAGGGCAAAATTCCCAAATCCAAATCAGTTATTAAGAAATGGCGAAACTGGAAAAGTACAAATGGTAATTCCTTTGAAAAATGCTTTGATCATCCCTCAAAAAGCTACTTACGAATTGCAAGACAAAAATTACGTGTTTGTAATTGAGAAAAATGGCACCGTAAAATCTAAAGAAATTAAGATTGCAGGCGAACTACCAGACATTTATGTGCTAGCAAGCGGTTTACAACAGGGCGATAAAATTGTGCTAGATGGGGTGCAAAAAGTGAAAGATGACGAAAAAATCAAGTTCACTTTCATGGAACCCAAACAAGTGTTGAGCCAATTACAATTAAAAGCAGAATAGGTTATTATCCCGTAAAATTATGTTTAGTAAATTCATAAAAAGACCAGTGCTATCCATTGTGATATCGCTAGTTATTGTATTTATGGGCGTGCTGGCTTTGATTGGCCTACCCGTAACACAATTACCAAATATATCGCCACCTATGGTAAACATTGTGGCAGAATACCCAGGAGCAAACAACGAGTTATTAATTAAAGCCGTAGTTATTCCGCTGGAAAGAGCTTTAAATGGTATTCCAGGAATGAAATACATGACCTCGTATGCGGGTAACGATGGTGAATGTTCGATACAACTGGTGTTTAATTTAGGTACCGACGCAGACCAAGCCACCTTAAACGTACAAAACCGAGTGGCTGCTGTAACCAACAAGCTACCTCCTTTGGTTATTCGCGAAGGTATCAAAATTAGCAGGCAACAGCCAAATATGCTGATGTACGTGAACGTGTTCAGTAAAGATCCGCACATGAACGAAAACTTTTTGTTCAACTATGCAGATATCAATGTAATTCCAGAGCTGAAACGTGTAGATGGTGTAGGTTTTGCCGATATTTTAGGTAACCGAGAATATGCCATGCGTATTTGGTTAAAGCCAGATAAAATGTTGGCCTACAAAATCTCGTCAGAAGAAGTTTTGGAAGCATTAAATAATCAAAGTTTCGAAGCATCGCCCGGCAAAACTGGGGAAGCATCAGGTAAGCGCTCCGAGTCGTTTGAGTATGTATTGAAATATCCTGGACGTTTTACCAAAGAGGCCGACTATAAAAACATCGTTTTACGAGCAAGTGCCAATGGCGAATTGTTAAGGCTAAAAGATGTTGCCGATGTTGAATTTGGTAGCGCCATGTACGATTTATATTCGCACATTAATGGCAAACCTTCGGCAGCAATTGTATTAAAGCAGTCTTACGGCAGTAACGCACAAGAGGTAATTGAAAATGTAAAGAAACGCCTAGAAGAAATTAAGGCAGAAAACTTCCCCAAGGGGATGGATTACGAAATTAGTTATGACGTTTCTAAATTTTTAGATGCCTCGATTGAAAAAGTAGTTCACACTTTAATTGAAGCTTTCATTCTTGTAGGTTTAGTTGTATTCATTTTCTTGGGCGATTGGCGTTCTACTTTAATTCCCGCCATTGCAGTACCAGTTTCGCTGATAGGCTCCTTTATTTTCATGCAGTTTTTTGGCATTACCTTAAATCTCATCACGCTTTTTGCCTTGGTATTGGCCATTGGTATTGTAGTGGATGATGCCATTGTTGTAATAGAAGCCGTACATGCCAAAATGGAAGCAGACAAACGTTTATCGGTATTAAAAGCAACGCAATTAGCCCTTACCGACATTGGCGGTGCCATTATAGCCATCACATTTTTAATGGCTTCGGTGTTTATTCCGGTGGCATTTATGTCTGGGCCGGTAGGTGTATTTTATCGCCAGTTCTCCATCACAATGGCTACTTCCATCATCCTTTCTGGTGTGGTGGCGTTAACCTTAACACCTGCGCTATGTGCTATCATGTTAAAGAAACACAGCGCAAATCACGAGAAGAAAAAATCAATTATTGATAAAGGATTAGATGCTTTTAACAACTGGTTTTTCAAATTAACTGGTCGTTATCAAAAAGTAATGAACAAGGTGGTTACACGCAAATTAGCCATTTTTGGTACTCTTGGTCTATTTTGCGTGGCTACCTATTTCCTAAGCAATTCTGTACCATCGGGATTTATACCTAACGAAGACCAAGGGATGATTTACGCCATCATCCAAACACCTCCGGGTTCCACTTTAGAAAGAACTAATCAGATTTCTGAAAAACTAGAGAAAATTTGTGAGGAAATTGAGGGTGTAAGTTCGGTTTCTGCATTAGCAGGATACGAGGTCTTAACCGAAGGTACTGGCGCCAACTCGGGTACTTGTTTAATCAACTTAAAAGATTGGAAAGATCGTAAAAACACTGCTCAAGATATCATCAAAGAGTTAGAAGAAAAATCTAAAGATATGCCAGGGGCGATGGTAGAATTTTTCCAGCCGCCTGCGGTACCAGGTTACGGCGCTGCTGGTGGTTTCGAGTTGCGTTTGTTAGATAAAGCTGGTAGAAACAATTATGTAGAGATGGAAAAAGTGAGTAAAGATTTCGTGAAAGAGTTGAATAAACGTCCCGAATTGCAGTCTGTATTTACTTTCTACAGCGCCAGTTTCCCTCAATACATGCTCAATATCGATAACGATAAAGCACAGCAAAAGGGTGTTACCCCAGAAAAAGCTTTGGAAACGCTGTCGGATTTGATTGGTAGTAATTACGAAACCAATTTCATCAAATTTGGTCGCCAGTATAAGGTAATTGTTCAATCATTACCACAATACCGAGCTTTACCCGCCGATGTGATGAAGCTGTATGTGAAAAATAACAGAGAAGAAATGGTTCCTTTCTCCGCATTTATGACCATGCAAAAAGTGTACGGACTTTCGGAAATTACACGCCATAACCTCTACAACTCTGCCGAAATTAATGGTTCGCCTGCTGCTGGTTACAGTTCTGGTGTAGCCTTAAAAGTGGTAGAAGAAGTAGCTAAAAAAACATTACCAAGAGGTTACGGAATAGATTGGGCTGGTATTTCTAAAGACGAAAGCAGTAGAGGTAACGAAGCGATTTATATCTTCCTTATTTGTTTAGGCTTTGTGTATTTGGTGCTTGCCGCACAATACGAAAGTTTCATTTTACCGCTAGCAGTTATCGTTTCCTTACCTGCCGGGATACTTGGTGCTTTTCTATTTTTGAAATTATTTGGCCTAGAAAACAACATTTATGCCCAAGTTTCTATGGTCATGTTAATAGGCTTGCTGGGTAAAAATGCCGTGTTAATTGTAGAATTTGCTGCACAAAAACATGCCGAAGGCAAAACCATTTTAGCCGCTGCTATGGAAGGTGCCGTAGTAAGGTTTCGCCCTATTTTAATGACCTCATTTGCCTTTATTGCAGGCCTACTTCCTTTAGTATTTGCAAGTGGCCCAGGTGCTATTGGTAACCGTACTATTGGTTCGGCGGCGGCCGGCGGCATGTTACTCGGAACGGTGTTCGGCGTGATAATTATCCCGGGCTTATACTATGTTTTTGGCACCATTGCCAGCAAACGTAAACTCATTAAAATTGAAGACGAACATCCATTAACCGAAGAAATTGAAGGCAATGTTTAATAAAAATCATCACAAAATATGGGGATTAGCATTGTTAAGCTTAGCTTATGCAAGCTGTAAAATCCCTGCTCTTGTTCAAAAAACTGAAAACAAAAGCACTCCAGATACCTACGCCAACGGTAATGGAGATACAACCAATGTAGCCAACATCAAATGGAAAGACTACTTTAAAGACCAATATTTAACCAACCTAATTGATACTGCTTTGTACAACAATCAGGAGTTAAACATCACTTTACAGGAAATTGAAATTGCCAGAAACGAAGTAAGAGCAAGAAAAGGCGAATTACTACCGAGCGTTGGTTTAAAAGCTGGCGCAGGTTTAGAGAAAGTTGGTAGATACACCAGTCAAGGCGCCGGCGATGCCAGTACAGAAATTAAACCGGGCAAGGAAATGCCAGAACCCCTACCCGATTATATGGTTGGTTTGTACGCCAATTGGGAAGTAGATGTTTGGCACAAATTGCGTAATTCGAAAAAATCGGCTTACACTAAATACCTGTCATCTGTAGAAGGCAAAAACTTTGTGGTTACCAGTTTGGTGGCAGAAGTTGCGAACTCTTACTACGAATTATTGGCTTTGGATAATCAGTTGGACATGGTTCGAAAAAATATCGAATTACAAACTAACGCCCTTGCTGTGGTAAAAATCCAAAAAGAAGCGACTAGAGTTACCGAACTGGCTGTTCGTAAATTCGAAGCAGAAGTATTAAGCTCTAGAAGTTTGGAGTACGAAATACTACAAAGTATCACCGAAACCGAAAATAAAATCAATTTCTTATTAGGTAGATACCCACAACACATTGCTAGAGATAAAAATAGTTTCGAAACTGGCTTGGCAAATCATCTGAGCACAGGCATTCCTTCTCAGTTATTGGCCAATAGACCAGATGTTAAACAAGCCGAGCTAGATTTAATTACAGCAAAGCTGGATGTTAAAGTGGCAAAAGCACAGTTTTATCCATCGCTAGGTATTTCTGCAGGTGTAGGTTTTCAGGCCTTTAATCCTTCTTATTTGGTAAAAATGCCAGAGTCTATGTTATATTCTATTGTTGGAGACATAGCTGCACCTTTAATCAACAGAAATGCAATTAAAGCCACTTACTTTACCGCAAATGCAAAACAAATTCAGGCAGTTTATCAGTACGAGAGAAGCATTTTAAATGGATATATAGAAGTAGCCAATCAGTTAGCGAGTATCAATAACCTAAGCAAAAGCTACGAGTTAAAGGCTAAACAGGTACAGGCGCTAACACAATCTATCGAAATTTCTAACGATTTGTTTAAATCTACCAGAGCAGATTACTTGGAAGTGTTAATGACACAACGTGATGCTTTGGAAGCAAAATTAGAGTTAATAGAAACAAAGAAGCAGCAACTGAATGCCATGGTAAAAGTTTATCAGGCATTAGGTGGCGGATGGAATTAGTTAGTTTATAGGTTTTGGCTAATTAATGTTTACTAGTTGCAAAGTCCCAGTTAATCTGGGACTTTTTTTAATACTTTAGCTTACACCATTTAACAACTATTTATGTTAGTTAAGCTCATGCTTGTTACCTCTTTTGTTAAAATTTGTTAAGTATTTTAAAGCGCAACGGCGTTTAGCTAGTTTAGCCTTTATTATTTAATTGACGTTGTCGTATTATTACCTTATCTTTGTAAAATGTTTAAAATTAAACACCTTATTATTTCTTGCTTCGCCATTGCACTTTTAAGCTTCGGTGCGTGTAAAAGTCGTTTCGAAAAACTTCGTTTAAGTAATGATGTAGCTAAAAAATATCAAGAAGGAATTAGACTATACAATAAAAAAGATTACTCTAAAGCTTTGATCTTATTTGAAGGTTTGGTGCAGAAATATAGAGGTACTGCCGAAGCAGAAGATTTGAACTACTACTACGCATACACCTTATATCGCTTAAAAGATTACACTACGGCACGTTATAAGTTCAAAGAATTTGCCGACACTTACCCGGCCAGTAAAAATGCCGAAGAGTGTAGATACATGGGGGCTTATTGCTACTATTTAGATTCTCCAAAATCGTCTTTAGATCAGGAGAACACTTATAAAGCAATTGATGCTTTGCAGTTATTCATTAACCTTTACCCAAAAAGTGATAGAGCTACGCAAGCTGCTCAATACATCGCTAACTTGAGAGATAAGCTAGAAACAAAGGCTTTTGATAATGCTAAGCTTTATTATAATTTGGGAGGATATGATGTAACCAACTATAAATCGGCAGTAGTGGCATTAAAAAATGCACAAACAGAATTTCCAGATATTAAGTATGCTGAAGAAATGAACTTATTGATTGTTAAATCTCAGTTCATGTATGCAAAAAACAGTTATCCTCATAGACAGGAAGACCGTTTTAACGAGGCTATCGATACTATAACGAATTTATAGAGGCTTATCCAAATAGTAAATTTGCAAAAGAAGCTAAACAGCTAAAAGACGACAGCGAAGCTGGAATTGCAAATGCTAAAAAAATAATTGCTGAAGAGCAAGCAATGATTGCTAAATACAAAGCACTTGAAGAAAGTGACAAAGCAGGCAGCAAAAAGCAAAAAGATACGACTAACAACAATTCAGATAATAAAACACAAAAATAAAATGAGTACTACTCCAAAACCAGCTATTCCAAATACTACGGTTACTAGAAATGTTCATGATTTGGATAGATCTACTGATAACATTTATGAGTCTTTAGTAATTATTGCCAAGAGAGCTAATCAAATCTCTAACAATATGAAAGAAGAACTACATGGCAAGTTAGCAGAGTTTGCTTCGTCTAACGACAACTTAGAAGAGGTTTTTGAAAACAGGGAGCAAATTGAAATTAGCAAACACTATGAGCGTTTGCCTAAGCCAACTTTAATTGCTATGGATGAGTTTTTAAACGATAAAGTTTACAGCAGAAACCCTAGTAAAGAGCAACAATAATTGCTTTAACACTAAGCAATTTAACTTATAATTAGCCACAGGTACATTGATTTAATCTTTGCACCTGTGGCTTAAATGCTTTTTAAGCAATAAGCTTTTCTTTACAGCGAATCTATCATTAAATTATCCATAGCAATTCATAAAAATGATGATGTTCTTGGTTATATTTGTCTATAGATGCTAAATAACAAAAACATTATACTGGGGGTTTGCGGTAGTATTGCAGCCTATAAATCTGCTTTAGTGGTTAGGTTACTGGTAAAAGCTGGTGCAAATGTTAAAGTTATTCTTACTGCTGATGCAAGTAACTTTATCACACCACTTACCCTAGCTACACTTTCTAAAAATCCTGTTTACACCCAATATTTCGAAGCCGAAACTGGCGTTTGGAGCAACCACGTAGAGCTTGGTTTGTGGGCCGATTATATGATTATAGCCCCAGTTAGCGCTAACACATTAGGCAAAATGGCTAACGGACTTTGCGATAATTTATTGAGTGCCGTTTACCTATCTGCTAAATGTCCAGTATTTTTTGCTCCCGCTATGGATTTGGATATGTGGAAACACGAAAGCACCCAAAACAATATCGCTAAACTGCAAAATTTTGGCAACGTAATGATTGCTCCCGGTAGTGGCGAACTCGCAAGTGGCCTACACGGCGAAGGCAGAATGGCCGAACCAGAAGAAATTGTAGCTTTCCTAGAAACACAAATCCGTAGTGGACTTCCCTTTTTAGGTAAAAAAGTAATGGTTACTGCTGGCCCAACGTATGAAGCGATTGACCCAGTTCGTTTTATTGGCAACCACTCTTCGGGTAAAATGGGTTTTGCCATTGCCGAAGAAATGTACAAGCTAGGTGCCGAAGTTACATTGATTGCTGGTCCAACGGCTTTGAAAAGCGACACCAATATCAATCGTATTGATGTGGTTAGTGCCCAACAAATGCTGGATGCCTGTCTCACTCACTTTAACAATAATGACATTACAGTAATGAGTGCAGCGGTTGCCGATTATACGCCGGTAGTAGTAGCAGACCAAAAAATCAAGAAAAAAGAAGACCACTTTAACATTGAGCTAAAAAAAACTACTGATATTTTAGCTACGTTAGGTGCGCAAAAAACCGATGAACAAATCTTAGTAGGTTTCGCACTAGAAACTGCCGATGAAGAAAATTACGCTAAAGAAAAATTAAAAAAGAAGAATCTAGATCTCATCGTTCTTAATTCTTTAAATGATAAAGGTGCGGGTTTTAAAACCGAAACCAACAAAATCACTATATTTAACAAAGATCTGGCTAAAACAGCTTTTGAAATGAAATCGAAAACCGAAGTAGCTAAAGACATTTGTACTGAAATACTAAAACTAATGAAAGTTAGTTAATACCTATAAACCTGATGAAAAGAACTTTTGGATTACTGCTTTTATGCCTTGTTAGTTTAATTACAAATGCTCAAGAACTGAATACTCGTGTTCAAATTTTAGCACCTACAATTAATAATGCCAACAAAAGAAGCCTAGAGGTTCTACAAAATACCATCAGAGATTTTCTGAATAACAATAAATGGACTAACGAAACCTATTTGCCACAAGAACGGATAGATTGTAACTTGGTTATTAATATTACTGCTTGGGATGGAAATGCAAGTTACACCGCAGAAGCGCAGATACAATCTAGCAGACCAGTGTATGGCAGCTCCTACTCTACCACCCTGTTAAACATGAGCGATAAAGATTTCAGCTTTTCTTTTAACGAAGGACAGGCGCTAGATTTCTCAGATCAAAATTTTATTGGCAACCTCAATTCACTATTAGGATTTTATGCTTACACCATTATCGGGTTAGATAAGGATAGTTTCGGTAAATTAGGTGGCACACCCTATTACCAAAAAGCCTTAAACCTTATTAATCTTGCACAAACTGGAGGCGGCAGAGGTTGGCGACCGGTAGATGGATTAAGAAACCGGTATTGGTTAAACGAAAATCTATTAAACAACTCCTTTAAAGCATTGCGTACTTTCATTTACGAGTACCACTTAAACGGCCTAGACAAATTGCAGGAGAACGCCAATAGCGGAACAAAAAACATCTTATCTTCCCTATCAGACCTTAAACAATTCGATAAGCAGAAACTGGGTTCTATTTTTCCAAATGTTTATTTTGCAGCAAAAGCTGATGAAATTACCAATGTGCTCTCTCTAGCCGAGCCACAAGACAAAGCCAAAGCCTACAACCTATTGGTAGACATTGATGCTGCAAACACGGCCAAGTACGATGGCTTAAAGAAAAGATAATCACCTCACTTCTTTATACTTAACACCAAATTCGTTAAAAATTTGTTAAAATATTTTGTTTATACGAATATGTTCGTACATTTGAATACGAAAAAATTCGTACATTTAACAAATGAGCAACAACAACATCAAACCTACTGAGGGAGAAATGGAGATATTACAAGTGCTTTGGGCCAAAGGCAATTGTACCGTTAGAGAAGTTCACGAAGCTTTAGACAAGAAAGATTCGGGCTATACCACTACACTTAAACTCATGCAAATTATGCATGAAAAAGGCTTGGTAGATAGAGATACGAGTTCGAAAACTCACATCTACAGCGCACTGATTAACCAAGAAACCACTCAACAACATTTGGTTAAAAAAATGATCGACAATGTATTTAACGGATCGGCAGCAAGGTTAGTAATGCAAGCATTAGGCAACAAAAGTGCCAGCAAGGAGGAGATAGATTTAATTAAAGATTATCTAGACAAACTTGAAAACAAATAATTATGGAAGCCATCATCAACAATCTTATTAAAGCCATTGGGTGGAGCATTTTACATTCTTTATGGCAAGGAGCTATCATTTTTGCCCTATTGTTTATTGCCTTAGCTGTAAAACCTAAAATGAGTGCCAAACTAAAGCACAACCTATCTATGAGTGCTTTGGTATTGATATTTGTTAGTTTCTGCCTAACTTTTGCATCGTTGTTTAATTTGCCTAGCAAAGCTGCAGCTAGTACGGCAAGCGTAGCATTAAACGACGCTGCTTTACAGCAATTATATAGTTTTACCCAAAGTTGGAGCTTTAAAACAGAAAGCTATTTTCCTTTTATTGTTGCCTTTTATGTGTTAGGTATCGGCTTTCAGTTGGTGGTACTAATTTCTGGTTATATTAAGCTTAAAAAGTTAAAGCAACTACATATTTCTGCGTTACCTAATGAGTGGTTAGGTGTTGCAGAAAAAACTTTGCAAAAACTTGGTATCACTAAAAAAGTACAGTTTTTTCTATCAGAAAAGGTTAACGTTCCCTTAGCTGTAGGTTTTTTAAAACCTGTGGTACTTTTTCCTGTAGCTCTAGTTGCGCAGCTAGATATGAAACAGGTAGAGGCCATATTAATTCACGAACTATCTCACATTCGCAGAAATGATTACATCTTAAACTTGATCAAAACGGGTATAGAAACATTATTGTTCTTTAATCCTTTTGTTTGGTTAACTACCAGGTTTATTCATATCGAAAGAGAACATGCTTGTGATGATTTAGTGGTAAAATTTACTAATTCGCCCATTACTTATGCTCATGCTTTGTTGAAGTTAGAACTCATTAAAGACAAAACACAACCAGCCTTTAGTTTGGCCGCTACGGGCAAAAACCAACATTTGTATCAACGTATTAAAAGAATTACAGACATGAAAACAAATTATATGAACGCTAATCAAAAAATATTAGCGCTTTGCTTAACCTTAGCCACCGTAGTTTCTTTAGCATGGATTAATCCCACAAAAACAGAAGCTACCAAAGCCAAACAAAAGAAATCAACTACGATAGCATCTATTATTGAGAGTGCTACGCAGCGAAAAGAAAAGTTTAACCTACCTGCAGATAGCGATACCGTTAAACGAAAAACTAAAAGAGAAATTATCATTAGAAATAAAGATGGTAAGAAAACTGTTTACAATTCGATTGATGAAATGCCAGATAGCTTAAAAGTTAAATTAGCTGATTTAGAGAACATGATTAATTCTCCAGAATGGCAAGATAAATTAGCTAAAATCGAATTTAACGGCGAAAAAATGGCAAAGATATTTAACTCTCCAGAATGGAAAGACAAGATGGCTAAAATAGAATTTCATTCAAAAGATTTAGATAAAAAGTTTAACTCTCCAGAGTGGAAAGAACAAATGGCTAAAATAGAACTCCATTCGAAAGAATTGGAGAAAAAATTTAATTCTCCAGAATGGAAAGAAAAAATAGCAAAGATAGAATTGAATGGCGAAAAAATGGCAAAGATGTTTGAGTCGAAAGAGTGGAAAGATAACATAGCCAAAATTGAGCTTAGTGGAAAAGAGTTAGCAAAAAAATTCAACTCGCCAGAATGGAAGAAAAAAATGAAAGAGTTCGAAGAGTTGCAAAAATCGCCAGAATACAAAGAACTGCGTGAGAAATATGAAAAAGATATAGAAGAATTAAAAAAGAAAAAAGGAATTTCTAGCGATAAGGCTTTCTTAATTTTTGATGGTTCCAATCCAATGCAAATAGCCAACTTACCGCTTACTGCTGTTGATGCCATTGCCAAAGTATTTGTAAATGCACCAAAAGTTAAAGTAGAGCGTTATACAGAGCCTGTAGATAAAAACACAAAAGAAAATTTTGCATTAAACTAATAAACCACACAGATAAAGCGTAAGGGCGGGAATTTATTCCTGCCCTTTTTTGTTTGCCTATGGTTGGTGTTTAAAAGACATTTACCTCTGGCTAATATTATTTTGCATATAAGCTAAGGTGGATTGGTAATAACACCACAAGTGTTCGAAACAATTTATATCTATTGATTTAGGGTATTAATTAATAACGACCATCTCTTGATGAATAAACAAAACCTAAAGCTCTGTGTCTTTGTGATTAATTAACTACGTTATCTTCAGAACATTTGTGGAGATAACACCAAACAAAGGCCTAAGGCGTTTAGCTTTCACTCCCGTTAGGCTTTAGCCTACGGACTAAAAAACATGATATTGGCTTTAGCCACAACTACTGCGGCAGATGCGGCTAAAGCCTCTTTAAATACACCTACGATTCGTATGCTAAAGCAGACGGCAATAAAATATTAGCAACAATAGCTGTTTGGCATGAACAGCTGTTTTACATTTGCAATATCAAACTAACTATGGAGTGATTTTTATTTCCATTTTTACAACATAGAAAAATAGTTCGGATAAAATTTCCGTAGTAAGATATCTTTCGGAGTTGTAAAATGGGTAGAACAATAGATAAGGCGTAACAATCTTTTTGCCGCTGGTTGGTGTTATCACTGACCAGTTTATCTATAAGTTAAGGTGGCTTCGTGATAACATCAACCACACGCTAATAGCTCTAAACTAAAAAGCCGAACTACTAATATTAGCAGTTCGGCTTTGAGTATATACAAAACAATTAATTACTCGATTTTTTGGTATCGTCGTTGTTGATACTACGCTCGCTCTTTTTGATAGAACCTTCTAGCTTACCGAATTTCCAGTTTAAGCTGCAGAAAATACGTCTGAAATAGTTCTCTCTAATACGCTCTTGCGTAAAGTTTGGCCCTTCGGTATAGCTTCTAAACGCCCTAAACTTTTGGAACGGATTAGCTACCGAAGCAGAGAAAGTCAATTTATCTTTAATGATATCTTTACTGCCACCAAAACCTAGATAGTAATAATTATTCGATTGACCTTGCAACATCACATCTGGCGCACCATAATTTCCCGAGATGGTAGCTTTCCAAGTTTTTTCGAATTTGTAGCTACTGTTAAAACTTGCATAACCAGTTACGCCACTGTTTTTAGTTAGCACACCATTAATCATTCCTTCTAACCAGATATAATTTAAATTGCCGCTTAAGCTCAAATTCCATTTTGGAGTAATGGGATAATTGAAGTTAACATTAGTACCCAACAATTTATCCTTACCAATATTTAGTGAGGTAATTCTGGTTAAATTTTCTGCTTCGATAAACTGAAAAACACGTTGCTGCGTATTATTTGCAAAGTTGTAAGTTAAGCTTACGTTCAGCGAACCTTTCTTAAAATTGCTATAAGTTAACTCAAAGTTGTTGCTTAAAACCGCTTCTAAATCTGGGTTACCCACATATTCAAAACCAGGTCTAGAGCTATCTACGAAAGGGTTTAAATCCCAGATACCTGGACGTTGGATACGCTGCGTAAAACCCAAACTTACACTTTGGCTATTCTTTAAAGTTCTGTTAAAAGAAACAGACGGAATTAAATTGAAATAATCGGTCTTCACTTTCGAATTTGTACTTTCAAATACGCCAGTAACATAGGTTCCTTCTAACCGAGCGCCAGCTTTAAAAGTCCAATCTTTCATTTTAAGCGTATAAGTATTGTAAACACCATAAATATTTTGGTTATTACTGTACACATTACTTTGCTGCGGATCTAACACATAAGCATTAGCGGCATCGTCAAATAAAAATGATTGAAAATTGCTCTCTCCGCTCCTAAAAATTGCTTTCACACCCGCCTCAACCGTAATTTTATTGAAAGGATTGATATAATCCAACTGTGCGGTTTGCTCTTGAGATTTGCTAATGTTATTTTGTCTATAGTTTGGATCGGTAAAATTACTCGAGCGATTAAAGAAATTGACGTTATTCAGCTGAGGTTCTTCGTTATCGAAAAACTTGTAAGAAAAAGTCACTAAATGTTCCTTCTTATCCTTGAAGCCTTTTTGATAATTTACCGTGTAATCTGTTCCACGCCATTCGTAACGTGTACTACTGTTCATGTTATAAGCAATTACATCCGCACCATTTGTGATATCATAACGCTGACCCAAATCTTGCTGATTATAGCCGCCATAAGGATTGATTTCTGCGGTTATTAAGTTTAGCGAATCAATCTCGTAACTTAACTCGCCACCACCCCAAGCCCAAAAATTATCTGTTTTTTGATGACCTATATTATAAAGGCTTGATAGCGGATACCCAGGTTTACTATTTCTAATATCGGTAACTCTTACTCCATCTACCCTCCACACACCAGTACCACCGTATAAATTTGCACCAAAATCGCCTTGCTTAATGGTTAAATTAGCATTTAAACCCGGACTGAAAGGTTGTTGCATACGAGCATTTACATTACCATTGTAACCATTTGCTACCTTTTTAGAGGTAATGATATTGATGATACCCGATAAACCTTCGCTCTCATATTTTGATGGCGGTGTGGTAATTACCTCAATTTTTTGTACACCATTTGCGGGCATACTTCTTAAATACTCTTTGGGATCTCTGGTTAAAACGCCAGATGGTTTGCCGTTGATGAGGATACGATAATTACCTGTACCTTTCAACTTTACGTTATCATCTGCATCTACAGACAATAAAGGCACTTTACGCATCATATCAAGCACCGATAGCATACTTTACTCTCAGGATCAGCCTGCGTATCATAAACTATTCTATCTGGTTCTTGCTTAATAATGGGCTTACTGGCTACAATAGCTACTTCATTTAAGTCGTTGCCTTGAGGTTTCATTGCAATTTTACCTAAATCATTATCCTTGGTTATTTTAACAGGAATTTGTTTAGATTGATATCCAATAGAACCTATAATTAAATTGTATTGACCTTCTTTAATCGCCGAAAGTGTAAACTTACCCTGTTCATCAGAAACTACAGTTTTTATTACTGTTGAATCCTTCTTTAAGGCTATGGTAAAATATTCTCCGGGCTTTTGTGTTAGACTATCGATAATTACACCTTTAATTTGGAAGGATTTATCTTGTGCCCTAGAACTTAAAGACGTAAAAACACACAAAACGAAAATTGAAAGAGTTAAAAAGTATCTGCTCATTATAAATTTGTTTGGTATGCAAATTAATTTTGCATTTCACTCTAACAGACGCAGAAGATGTAGTAACGTTGCACCGAGTTAAAAATAAATTCGGAAGTACCTAGCAACCAGCAGTATATTTTATCTTTTGCCTTTAGTTTTTTAAAGCTATCGGTTTTCTTAATTTAGCGGTAGATATGCTACAAAAACTTTCTATACGCAACTACGCTTTAATTGATACTTTAGAGATCGATTTCAACAAAGGACTGAACATCATTACCGGAGAAACCGGTGCTGGTAAATCAATCATTTTGGGTGCACTATCGCTAATTTTAGGCCAGCGAGCAGAAAGCAAATACTTTTTTAACCAAGAAAAAAAGTGCGTAATAGAGGGCAGTTTTCTACTGGCGGATGAACTGTTGAAACCATTATTTGATGGCAGTGATTTAGATTTTCAAGCGGAAACATTACTACGTAGAGAAATTGCGATTGACGGGAAATCGAGGGCATTTATAAACGACACGCCTGTAAATTTGGGCACTTTAAAATTGATTGGCGAAAACCTGATCGCTATCCACTCGCAACACGCCACCCAAGAAATTAGCAATACCGATTTTCAATTACTTATTTTAGACGCCCTGGCAAATCATCAGCTTTTGCTAAAAAATTACAAGCAAGAGTTTAAGCAACTAAAACAAGTTGAGCAGCAGCTTAAAGATTTGCAGCAAAAAACTGACGAAGCGAAGAATAAGCAAGATTACGAGCAATTTTTGTTTAATGAACTAGAACAAGCGGCATTAAAAGATGGCGAGCAGGAAGAACTAGAGCAAGAATTGGAAAAATTAACCCATGCCGAAAGCATCAAACGATCTTTATTGGCGGGTGTAAGTTTAATTAGCGAAAGTGAAACCGCAGCCATTAATTTGTTAAAAGAAGCCAGTTCGCAATTAAATACGGTTGAAAAATTTGATCCTGCCATTGCAGAGTTGAACGAAAGGTTAAAATCGGCTTTAATTGAATTGAAAGATATTGCAGCCGAAATTACTGCGATTGAAGAAAATACGGAACATAATGCACAGCGTTTAGAAACTATTCAAGAACGTTTGGATTTGTTTTACAACTTGCAACAGAAACACCGTGTAAGCAGTAATGCAGAATTATTGGCTATACAAGAGCAGCTTTCGGAAAACTTAAATGCCATTTTAAATAGCGATGAGCAATTAGAAAAACTGCAAAAAGAGATTGATATACTAAAGGCAAACTTGTTTAAACAAGCTTCAGAATTAGACGCTAACAGAAGAAAAGCTATGGCTACCGTAGAAAAAGAAGTAGGTACTGCGCTAAAACAAATGAGTATGCCAAATGCTGCCATTAGTTTTAACTTGGCTAAACAAACCCAATTAAATAGCAACGGGTTTAACGAAGTACAATTACTGTTTACTGCAAATGCTGGCCAGCAGGCGGCGCCAGTTGGCAAAGTAGCTTCTGGTGGCGAGCTAAGCAGGTTAATGTTAGCAGTAAAAGCATTGCTGGCAAAACATACCTCCTTACCTACCTTAATTTTCGATGAAATTGATACGGGCATTTCTGGCGAAACGGCATTACGTGTAGGCGAAGTGATTGATGATTTGGCTAAGAATATGCAAATTATGGCTATTACGCACTTGCCTCAAATTGCGGCTAAAGGCAACTCGCACTATTTTGTTTACAAGCACGAAAAAGATGATAAAACCACCACTGGAATTAAAAAATTAGCGAAAGATGAACGTGTTAGCGCCATTGCAGAAATGTTAAGCGGAAAAAATCCTGGGGCATCGGCATTGCAAAATGCGAAGGAGTTGTTGGGCTAACCAATAACAATCTACGAAATTTTCGTAAAAAATTCTTCTACAAACTAATATATTAGTTAACTTAGGGCATGAGATTAAAATCTGTAGCCCTTGTTTTCCTATTACTACTTTTTAAGCTTGCCGTTTTTGCGCAAGGTAATTTCGTGATTAGTGGTACAGTTAGAGACGACAAAGAAACCATTCCAGGTGCGGCTATTTATTTAAGTGGCACTAAAATATCTACCATTACCAATAACGAAGGCAAATTTAGTATTGGCAAACTTCCGGCAGGAAATTATGATGTTTTGATACAGGTAGTTGGCTACCTACCCTATTCTAAAAGTGTTACCATTTCAGATAAAAACATTTATATTGATGCGACTATAAAAGCCAACACAGTGACCTTGCAAGAAGTTGTGATTAAACCCGACCCTAACAGATTGGCGTATTTAAATCTATTTAAAGAATACTTTATTGGCAGAACTCCAAACGCCAAAGAATGCAAGATTTTAAATAGTGAGGTGCTAAACATTGATTACGACAAACAAGCTAGAGTATTATCGGTAAACAGCAGAGAGTTTTTAATTATAGAAAACAAGGCCTTGGGTTATAGAATTAAATATCTACTGCAAAACTTCGAATATGACTACCGAAGTCGTATTGTCTATTTCGCAGGCTTTCCATTTTTTGAAGAGATGAAGGGTTCTAAATCTAAAATTAACAGATGGAACAAAAAGCGTAACACGGCTTACTATGGCTCATCGCAACATTTTTTTCAATCCCTTTACGAAGGGAAAGTAGAACAAGAAGGTTTTGTGTTACATAAATTGGCTACTATTGGCAACAAAAACAGACAGCCAGATAGCGTAATTAATGCAAATATCAAGAGGCTTTCTAGTGGTTCTAGGGCTATAAACATGCTTACATTCACTAAAGATGATTCGCTTAACTTTTGGTTAAAAGAACGTAGTAAACCTAAAGCCATGGCAGTTTTAAATAAAGCTCAGGTACTTACAGATACTTTGGTGAAAACATATAACCAGGATGTTAAATCTATCAACTTTACCGACGAGCTTTTTGTAATGTACACTAAGGAGAGGGAAACCGAAGAGTACAGCAATTTAGGATTTCAGGTGAGTAGAGCGCCAGATATGGGAAATTTTCAGGTTTCGCTCATTAACTTATTAGAACCTCCAATCTTATTTTACAAAAATGGAAGTATTGCCAACCCCAGAAGCTATCTAAACAAAGGTTTTTGGGCTTACGAAAAAATGGCCGATGCTGTTCCCATAGAGTTTAAACCTGTTAGTATTAAATAAACAAAGACATTAAATCTTTATCTTTTTACTAAAAAAATTAGTAATTTTATCCAATGGATTTGGATGAAAAGAAAAGTGAATACCTAAATGGCAGAGGCGCACAGTTAAACACAGAGAACAGGTTTTTAAAAAATAGTTTCAGCAAAGAACATGTAGAAGCTATTGACGATTGGGAAATTGCGAACGAAAAGACATCCTTCGTATTCAGCAATGCAAAATCTATTGTAAACAAAGTAGAAAGTCCCGATGTAAATATGGTTTATTCGCTTAATCCGTATCAAGGTTGCGAACATGGCTGCATTTATTGCTACGCCCGCAACTCTCACGAGTATTGGGGCTACAGTGCTGGGCTAGATTTCGAGCGTAAAATCATCGTAAAAAAAGATGCTCCAGAGCTTTTCAAGAAATTTATAGAGAAAAAAGGATGGAACGCCCTGCCCATTTCTATTTCTGGCAACACCGATTGTTATCAGCCTTGCGAAAGGAAGTTTCAACTTACGCGACAAATTTTAAAAATTGCGTTAACATACAAGCAGCCCATCTCCATGATTACAAAAAACTCGCTCATTATTAGAGATTTGGATATCATAAAAGAGATGGCCAAGCATAAGTTAATTAGTGTTTATGTTTCTATTACTTCTTTAAATGAAGAGTTAAGACAAAAACTAGAGCCAAGAACTACCACAGCCAAACAACGCTTAAAAGTAATAGAGCAGTTAAGCAAAGCTGATGTACCTATGGGTGTTATGGCTGCACCAATGATACCCGGGTTAAATAACCACGAAATTCCAGCTATTTTAAAGGCAAGTGCCGAAGCGGGAGCTATAGGAGCTGGTTATACCGTGGTTAGGCTTAACGGTGCCATCAGCAAAATATTTGAAGACTGGCTGGCTAAAAACTTTCCTGATAGATTTGACAAGGTGTGGCACCAGATACAAGATTGCCACAATGGAAACGTTAATGACAGCAGATTTGGAGCTAGAATGCGTGGCGAAGGAAATTTTGCCCAACTAATGAGCAGCACTTTTAAACTACACTGCAAGTTAAATGGCTTGAACGTTAAAAAAATTGAATTGAATAGTTCTGCTTTTAAAGTGCCGCAAGCTCAATTAAACTTATTTTAATGCGAGTTCGGGATAAGAAAATTATGCTATTTGCTAGCGATAGCGCTTCAAATCTTCGTTCAGCTAATTTTCGGTCTCTTATTTTTCGGGCCGCACCAATAAGCCAAGGCACATTCTTTGAAAGAAAAATAAGCAACCGAGAGTTTTTGTTACTTTTTGCGGTCAAAAAGTAAGAGCCCAGCGGCGGCGAGCTAAAAAAAATACGTTCAATGCGAATTTCTAAAGAATTGTAAAAATACTTAACCCGAACTCACGTTATTTTAACATGATTTTTGTATGTTTTTGATTGTTTCAAGGCCTAAGTTAAAAATAAGAATTTAAAAAAGGCTCTTACCAGCCGATGCTGAAATAAATTCAGCATGACGAACTGCCCATACCGTTACCCTGACCACACAGTAGCTGCGAAGCGAATTTATCTCAGGGTCAGTTAGACTAATTAAGACCCTAACTTACCTTATTTTAATCTATCTATTTTTCTTATATTCAATTTTCACATTCCCTACCCCTTGATTTACTAATCCGATTTTTTTAGCAGATTTTTTAGACAAATCTATAATCCTACCCGCCACAAAAGGCCCCCTATCTTGAATTACCACTTTGGTGCTTTTTCCGTTAGATAAATTGGTTACCTTAACTTTAGTGCCAAAGGGCAAAGTTTTATGCGCTGCAATTTTCTTAGAATTTCTAAAAGTAACACCACTGGCCGTTTTTCTGCCATTAAATTTATCGGCATAATAAGATGCTTTTCCGGTTTGGCTAGTTTTAGGACTGCAAGCAAACAACAAGGCTATGGCAACAAGTAATAAAGTGTTTCTCATTAAATATAAATTGTAAGTTTTTTGAATATCCATTTTTAAAAAGTTTTAACCGAGAAGAAATCTACGATTGATTTTACAAAACTGAACATGTCTAATGTTAGATTTCTCAGGCGTGCCTTCTTCGAATGATGCAGCCTTGTAAAATAAAAAGTCCCGAAATTAATTCGGGACTATATCAGGATTATGCTCCTTCTTCTTTCTTTTTCTTCTTGCTACTTCCTTTCGGAGCAATTACGATTTCCTCTTTTTCCTTATCGTAATTTATTTCAAGCGTATCGCCCTCGGCAATTTCTCCTTTTAAAATTTCCTCGGCAATAGGATCTTCCAAGTATTTCTGAATAGCACGTTTTAACGGACGGGCACCAAAAGCACTATCGTAACCTTTCTCTGCAATGAAGTTCTTCGCTTCGTCAGTCAACTTAATTTCGTAACCTAGAGAAAGCTTACTCTTCCAAACAAACCTCTTAATTCGATATCGATAATTTTGAAGATTTCTTCTTTACCAAGAGAGTTAAATACCACAACATCATCAATTCTATTTAAGAACTCTGGTGCAAAAGCACGTTTCAAAGCACTCTCAATTACACCTCTGCTGTGTGCTTCTGTTTGACTAGTTTTTGCAGTAGTAGAGAAACCAACACCAGCACCAAAATCTTTCAATTGGCGGGCGCCAATGTTAGACGTCATGATGATAATCGTATTTCTAAAATCAACTTTTCTACCCAAACTGTCAGTCAATTGTCCTTCATCCAATACTTGTAACAAGATATTAAATACATCAGGATGTGCTTTTTCAATCTCGTCTAACAATACTACCGAGTAAGGTTTGCGACGAACTTTCTCCGTTAACTGACCACCTTCTTCGTAACCAACATATCCCGGAGGCGCTCCTACTAAACGAGAAACAGCAAACTTCTCCATGTATTCGCTCATGTCAATTTGGATCAACGAGTCTTCAGCATCGAACATGAAACGAGCCAATTCTTTAGCTAACTCGGTTTTACCAACACCCGTTGGACCTAAGAAAATAAATGAACCAATTGGCTTTTTAGGATCTTTTAATCCAGCTCTGGTACGTTGTATTGCTTTGGTTAATTTCTTAATGGCATCATCCTGACCAATAATTTTATCGGCCACGGTATCGTACATATTTAACAGCTTGGTACTATCTGTTTGTCCAACACGTTGCAACGGTATACCAGTCATCATAGATACTACTTCTGCTACACTGTCTTCAGAAACTTCGTAACGCTTAGTTTTAGTATCTGCTTCCCACTCAGCTTTAGCTTTATCTAATTCTTCAAGCAAGTTTTTCTCCGTATCACGTAGTTTAGCGGCCTCTTCATACTTTTGGCTTTTCACTACACGGTTTTTCTCTAACTTGATATCTTCGATTTTACTTTCGATAGCGATAATGTTATCAGGAACGTGAATGTTGGTTAAGTGAACTCTAGAACCAGCTTCGTCCAAAGCATCAATCGCCTTATCAGGTAAAAACCTATCGGTAATGTATCTCGATGTTAAAGCCACACAAGCATTAATTGCAGCTTCGGTGTAGGTTACACCGTGGTGGTCTTCATATTTTTCTTTGATACGATTTAAGATTTCGATAGTTTCATCTGGAGTTGCCGGCTCAATCATCACTTTTTGGAAACGACGATCCAAAGCACCATCTTTCTCAATGTACTGACGATATTCGTCTAAAGTAGTAGCACCAATACATTGTATTTCGCCTCTAGCCAACGCTGGCTTAAACATATTCGAAGCATCTAACGAGCCCGAAGCACCACCCGCACCTACAATGGTATGAATTTCATCGATAAATAAAATCACGTCGGTAGATTTCTCCAACTCGTTCATTACCGCTTTCATACGTTCTTCGAACTGGCCACGGTATTTGGTACCAGCCACCAGCGAAGCTAAATCTAACGTAACTACACGCTTGCCAAACAACACCCTTGATACCTTGCGTTGTACAATTCGTAAAGCTAACCCTTCGGCAATGGCACTTTTACCCACACCAGGCTCGCCAATTAAAATTGGGTTGTTTTTCTTTCTACGCGATAAAATTTGCGACACACGCTCAATCTCTTTCTCACGACCAACAATTGGGTCTAACCTTCCCTCCTCTGCAGCGCGTGTTAAATCTCTACCGAAATTATCTAGAACAGGAGTTTTCGATTTAATATCCGAAACTTTTTTAGGAGCAGTGAAGCTTTCTTCTTCTTGATAATCGTCATCGCCACCTGCAGTGCCGCCACCTTGTGCTTCGTCTCTAAATCCGTTCTTATTAACTTCTACTTCTTGTTTAAAAATCTCGTAGTTAATACCATATTGCAATAAAATTTGTGATGCAATGTTATCATCGTCTCTTAAAATAGACAATAATAAATGCTCTGTGCCAATTAAATCGCTTTTAAATATTTTTGCCTCTAAATAAGTAATCTTTAAAACTTTTTCGGCTTGTTTGGTTAAAGGGATGTTGCCCAAATTAACCGTAACGCTCGAAGTGCCTCTTACAGCCTCCTCAATAGAGCGGCGAAGTTTCAATGTATCAACACTTAATGATTTTAAAATCTTAATTGCCATACCATCTCCTTCGCGAATAAGGCCCAACAACAAGTGCTCAGCTCCTATATAATCGTGTCCTAACCTCAGGGCTTCTTCCCTGCTGAAAGAAATCACATCTTTAACTTGTGGTAAAATTTAGCTTCCATAATCTGTATGTTATCGGGGACGACACTAAACTATAAATTTGTTTTATAAATACGGCGTCTCGATTTTTATATTTTATCAACAATTACGCCATATTGGTGGAATAAGCTACATAACGCAACATATTTATAACAACCTTTTATTGTAAATATGTTTTTAATGATGCTTTTGTTACCCTATTTGAATAAAATTTTTACAATTAAATATACGCAAAACGCCTATTGTCGGTTTTTTGTAAGCTTTTACATCGTTTCATTTACTGACAAAAAATGTAAAGTCTAGCTGCAAAGTAGAAGTTTTGGCAGTTATTTTTTTTGAAAAGCTAAACCAGTGGTTCTTCGGTTCCATTAGTCCCGCTTTTCGTTATCATCTTTTTGCTGGCACTGCCCTTAAATAATGGTCATGCTAAGTTTATCGAAGCATCTATTACGTCACAATCCTTCGACAAGCTCAGGATGACACCCGCAAAAAGTATTACCACTACAATCGGGTTTGATTAACAAAAGCCTTTGCAACTAACTTTGTCAATCTTCCTATACTATTACGCATTAAGATTGACAAAGTTTAAGGCACTTTGCGTTCTTTGCGTTTAATTAACCGCAAAGTAAACGAAGAAAATCGCAAAGTTGCGCAAAGACAAATCTCATTAACATCTAATCAGCAAATACGTCATCAATCTTTAATACAAAACCTGGCAATACAGTAGAGCCAACTTCTTCGCTCAACGTAAATAATTTAGAAGGCTGGAATTTTCCCGTATCATCTAAGGTGTAAATCATCAAGGTCTGCTCAGTTGGACTAACCACCCAATATTCTTTTACGCCAAACTCCTCGTAAACATTATACTTATTTAGGAGTTCTTTCTTATTATTTCCGGGCGATAGAATTTCTACCACCAAATCTGGAGCCCCTAAACAACCTTTATCATCTAACTTACTTTTATCGCAAATTACGCAAAGGTCGGGCTGCAAAACAGTGTAAATATCTTTATCAGCTTTGCTACCTTTCGGAAAACGGACATCAAACGGAGCAACATAAACCTTACAAGGCATTCCATCCAGAAAATTAGCAATTGGCTTAAATAGATTGGTTAACACTTGTTGGTGCAATCTTGCTGGCCCAGGGCTCATCTTATAGATTTTCCCTTTAATTAGCTCTAGCCTTTCATCGAAAAGCCAGTTCAAATAATTGGCATAACTGTACGTTAGCGACTCATCTAATTCGTCAAACGAATAAACTTTTTCATCAGGCAAAGGATATGTTTTTGTTGTAGGCATATCCAAATATAAAAAAACACAAACATTTAAAATATACTAACTCCTTCAAAAATTAGATTATTTACAACATTGCACAATAAAAAGTGTTAAAGAATGTTAAATACATTATAAAACAAAATCAGCATGAAAGCTTTCAGATTGTCTTCTTTCACTAATGAAGTTCTCCGTAAAATAGGATTAATTAAACTTTACGATTGGTTTAATAAGTAAAATTTCTATTAGAAATAGTAATAAAGCTTACTTTTTCTATAACTTCATCTTTCTAATTTATTATAAAAGATGAATATCAATCAGTTTAAAACCTTTTTTGCTGCACTTGGCGTAGTTTCGGTAAGTGTTGCGAGCGCCCAACAAGCTCCTAAAAAGTTTATCGACCCTGCAAATATGGATCTTTCCGTTAAGCCAGGAGATGATTTCTATGCTTATGCAAGTGGTGTTTGGGTAAAAAACAATCCTGTGCCAGCTAAAGAGACACGTTGGGGATCTTTTAATGAGCTTCGTGATTTTAACGTAAATGCTGTACGTGGCTTGGTAGAAGCTGCTGCTGCCAACAAAACTGCTCCCGCAGGTTCGGTAACTAAGCGTGTTGGCGATTTTTATGCCGCTGCCATGGATAGTGTAACCATTGAAAAACTGGGCTATACACCAATTAAAGCAGATTTAGAAAAAATCAAACAGCTAAACAGCTTGCAAGCCGTATTAGATCACATTACTTACATGCGTGTAAACGGCTTAGGTGGCCCTTTATACGGCTTTGGTGTTGGCCAGGATAGAAAAAATGTAAATAAGTACATGGTAAACATCTCTCAAGGTGGTACCACCCTTGGCGATAGAGATTATTATTTGAAAGACGACAGCCGCAGCGTGAAAATTAGAGAAGCGTACGATACCTACATGACCACACTTTTCAAATTAATTGGTTATACCGAAACTGTTGCTCAACAAAAAGCAAAAACGGTTTTCACTATAGAAAAAGCTTTAGCCGAGGCACAGATGAGCCGTTTAGAAATGCGTGACCCGTACAAAACCTACAACAAATTAACAGTTGCAGATTTTAACAAAATTACGCCTAACATTAACTGGAAAAACACTTTAACTCAATTAAAAGTTAACGGGCAAGATACGGTTTTAGTAAACTCTACAGCTTTCTTTAAAAGCTTGAACGGCTTATTAACTTCAACCTCTGTTGCAGATTGGAAAACTTATTTAGAGTGGAACATCTTGAAAGGTTCTGCTGGTAGTTTAAGTTCGCCATTTGTGAAAGCTAATTTTGCATTTACACAAGCGCAAACCGGGCAAAAAGTTCAAACCCCACGTTGGCAACGCATGTCCTCTTTAACTGATGGCGTTTTAGGTGATTTATTAGGTCAATTATATGTCGCTAAATATTTCAAACCGGCAGCTAAAGCTCGTATGGACGAATTAATTGCCAACTTGCGTAAAGCGTTCGAAATCCGTATCAACGGTTTAGAGTGGATGAGTGCTGAAACTAAACAAAAAGCTTTAGCAAAATTACATGCTTTTAGACCAAAGGTAGGTTATACCACTAAATGGAGAAATTATGATGGTTTGGTAATCAACAGAGCTACTTACTTCCAAAACTTGCGTAATGCTAGTAAATGGGCTTATAACGAAAACATCAACCAATTAGGCAAACCTATAGATAGAGAACGTTTTGGCATGACACCTCCAACGGTAAATGCTTATTACAGCCCTACGTTAAACGAAATCGTTTTCCCTGCTGGTATTTTGCAGTTCCCATTCTTCCACCCAGATGCTGATGATGCCATTAACTATGGTGGTATTGGTGCAGTAATTGGCCACGAAATGAGCCACGGTTTTGACGATACTGGTAGCCAGTACGACAAAGACGGTAACTTAAAAAACTGGTGGACAGATGAAGACAGAGCGAAATTTAACGCTAGAACAAAACTGTTAGGCGAACAATTTGACAAGTACACTGTGTTAGATACTTTGCATGTGAACGGTAAATTCACTATGGGCGAAAACATTGGCGACTTAGGTGGTTTAAATGCGGCTTACACGGCTTTTAAAATGACTAAACAAGGTCAAAGCAACGAGAAAATTGATGGGTTCACGCCAGATCAACGTTTTTTCTTAGCGTGGGCACAAGTGTGGAGAGGTAACGTTTTACCAGAAACCGCAGCACAGTTAATTAAAACCGACACCCACTCTCCAGGTCCGTACAGAACTATTGGAGCACCTGTAAACATGGATGCATGGTACAATGCTTTTGATGTAAAACCTGGCGACAAACTTTACAAAAAACCAGAGGATAGAATTAAACTTTGGTAAGTTAATGTGATGATTTGACAATTAGCTAATTCGATAATTCTTGAATTGGCTAATTGTCTTTTCATTTTAATGGCATCAGCTAATTATCACATCAGCTAATTATCACATTAAGCATACTTCGCCTGTATCTTTTTTGGCAACTTTACCAAGACCAACTCTCTAGAACGTTCTACTCGCTGTTTAAGCTCTTTATCATTTAAAACATCTAGATTTTCTATCTGCACCCATTGCCTTTTGGCCAAATGGTAAGCTTGTTTGATACCATCTCTAGCAATCAACTCATCAAATTCTTCTGGCGTGCATTTGGTAGAAAATCTGTTTCCGTCATCAATGGCTAAAATCACGAAGATTTTCTCTTCAATCATAAAACAAAGATGATCCCATTTCATGCCTTCGGTAGTGCCAGGTAGGCTTAAACAATATTCTCTGAAACTTTCGATATCCATACGGTAAAGATAAAGGAACAAGCATAAAAGAACAAAGACTTCAAGTTATCAATTATTTGAAAAGCAAATTCAGTGTTTCTATCATTGTTACTCCCGCTTTACGTCGCAATTCCCGATGAAAATCGGGATATTTTCACTTCAATCGGGTTTAAAATGCAAGTGTTCTGCACAGCATTAAGTCCACTAAACCAATTGCAACGGCAATTCGCAATAAAAAATCGGGACTACAATTGCCTCGAAAATAAAACCGCCAATTTCCAAGCCTAATCACAGTCAATTTAAATCATTAATTTGACCTCAACCAACAATAAAACAATTTAACTATACAGCAATTTAATCTAATTTTGCTGCATGAACATCCTCACTCCCACTGCCGACGGCTCTAATACCTTATTCAACGAAGAAATTGGAGAACATTACCATTCGGCACATGGTGCTTTACAAGAAAGTAAACACGTTTTTATAGAAGCTGGGTTAAAACATGGCTTGGAAAAATTGAAAACATCCGAAATTGATGTTTTAGAAGTAGGTTTTGGTACAGGATTGAATTTTCTGTTGAGTTATAAACATTGCACGGAAGTAGATAAAAAACTGAACTATCATTCTATTGAAGCTTTTCCGTTATCCGTAGAAACACTTATTTCTACTGGCTACAATCAATACGTGCCAGAAAAAAACTGGGATAGCTTTATCAATAATTATGAAAAGGCTCTTGAAAGTGAAGTCGAGCTTTCGGAAAGCTGCAAACTACAAATCAGTCATACTACGCTGCAAAATTTTAGTACCGAAAAACAATTTGACGTTTTATATTTTGATGCATTTTCGGTAAGGCACCAACCCGAACTTTGGACCAACGAAATAATTGCCCACGCCTGTAGTTTCATAAAAACAGGTGGCATTTTTGTAACCTATGCCATTACGGGTAATCTAAAAAGAGCGGTAAAAGCTTGTGGCTTCGAGATTGAAAAACTACCCGGCGCACCAGGAAAAAGAGAAATGTTAAGGGCTGTTAAAATGATTTAAAATAATCTAAATTGTTATAATTTTATTAGTAACTTATTCCTATTAAAAACAGATATGCAAATACAATTACCTTTTATAGTGAGGCTCACTTTAACACTATTATCCATTTTAATGCTGGGTTACCTTGCTATTATTGGTAAAAGTATACTCTCTCCCTTATTATTTTCGTTGCTTTTGGCATTTTTAATGTTGCCTTTGGCTAATTTCTTAGAAGTAAAACTGAAGCTAACCAGAAGCTTGGCAACCATACTCACTGTAGTAATTATGCTTACGGTAATTTATGGTGTTGGTCATTTTTTCGCTTTGCAACTAAGCGAACTTTGGAACGATTGGCCGCTACTAGAAAAACAAGTTACCAACTCTTTTCACGAATTACAGCACTGGATATCCAAAACTTTTCACGTTAACATTAGCAAACAAGAAACTTATTTGGCAGATAGTGCCGAAAAGGCATTGGCAACCAGCGCAACCGTTGTGGGAACCACATTAATTACACTTTCTTCTAGTTTATTGTTCGTTGCATTTACCCTGTTGTTTACTTTTTTCTTCCTCAACTACCGAAGGTTGCTCTATAAATTTCTGAGCACTGTATTTATAGAAGAGCATAGAACAAAAGTTACCGAAACCGTTAACGAGATACAATATATCATTAAAAAATACATTACTGGTTTATTTATACAAATGGTAATTGTAAGTATGCTAATGGTGCTTACATTGTCTATTTTAGGAGTTAAATACGCCATATTACTTGGCCTGGTGGCTGGTATTTTCAATATCATTCCTTATTTAGGAATTTCGATTTCTTTAATTATCAGTGTACTCATTACATTTGCCACCGCTGGAGCTACCAAAGCACTTTTTGTGCTATTTGCTTATGTTGGCATACACACTATTGATGGCAATATCTTGATGCCTTTAATTGTAGGTTCGAAAGTTAAAATCAATGCCTTAATTGCTTTTATAGGCATTGTAGTTGGCGAAATGCTCTGGGGAATTTCTGGAATGTTTTTATGTATGCCTTACCTAGCAATGCTTAAAATTATTTTCCAAAAAGTTGATGGCTTACATGCTTGGGCAATTTTACTTGGCGAAGAACAAAAAGTTCCTCGAATAAAGAAAAGAAGATCGCTATTTAAAACCAAAAAAGTTATAAAAACTGATGAGCGAACCAACTAACCGAACTTCAAAATCGCCCCACATATTAAATACTTCTGCAAATTTGTTAGGTTTTTGCTTTGTGGTACTTACCTCTAGTAAAATCACTAAAATGAACGAAGCCTCTTATATTGATGAAGGGGCAACGCTTGCGATTGTAAGTTTCATGAGCAGCTGCTTGCTATCATTTCTCTCTATCAGAAACAAATCTCAGCAACGCTCAACTAGACTAGAAAAATTGGCAGATGTTTTATTTCTTTGCGGATTAATCATCTTATTTCTAACTACCATTTTAATTGCTTTTAACGTTATATAATTATGCCTGATAATATCCCTCCTGTAAGTTCTGCAACACCAGATGGTGCTTTTTTACGCTTGTTAAATGTACTGGATACTTTACGTACACAATGCCCATGGGATAAGAAACAAACCATGGAAACGCTACGCCACTTAACCATTGAAGAAACCTACGAACTCTCTGATGCCATTTTAGATGGAGATATGCAGGAAATCAAAAAAGAGTTAGGCGATGTAATGATGCACCTAGTTTTTTACGCCAGAATTGGGGACGAGCAAAATCAGTTCAACATTACAGATGTTTTAAATGGCGTTTGCGATAAACTGATTAGCAGGCATCCGCATATTTATGGAGACGTGGAAGTAGAAAACGAAGAACAAGTAAAACAAAATTGGGAAAAACTGAAGCTGAAGGAAGGGAACAAATCCGTTTTAGCCGGCGTACCAACTTCTTTGCCGGCATTGGTTAAGGCTAGTAGAATACAAGAAAAAGCTAGAGGCGTTGGCTTTGATTGGGAAGAAAAACAACAGGTTTGGGAAAAGGTAGAGGAAGAATTGCAAGAATTTAAGGATGAATTTAACATTGCCAATGGTAAAGAAATTGATATTGAAAAAGCCGAAGCTGAGTTTGGGGATTTGTTATTTTCGTTGGTAAACTATGCTCGTTTTGTAGATATCAACCCAGAAAATGCTTTAGAAAAAACGAACAAGAAGTTCATCAAACGTTTTCAATACCTAGAAGAAAAAGCCAAAGAAAGTGGAAAAGCTTTACAAGACATGACCTTGGCCGATATGGATATCTACTGGAACGAAGCGAAAAAACTCCCGTAAAGATGTGTGCTTCCCTAAATTTCGTACCAATCAAAAATAGAATTTATTGGCATAATTTGTATTCTATTGGTGTTTTATTTTTGAGTGCTCTATGTGGCCTACTATAGTTATAGTCATTCATCCATTCTTCACTTATTGTTCTTACTTCCTGAATTGATTTAAATACGTAGGCATTTAATATATCCCTTCTGAAAGTTCCGTTTAACCTTTCGATATAAGCATTTTGCGTGGGCTCACCAGGCTGAATGAACACAAGTTGGATCTTATTTTCCTTGCTCCAAATATCCAGTTTTGCACTAATAAATTCTGGCCCGTTGTCAACCCTTATCATTTTGGGATAACCCCTTTGCTGGGCGATTTCTTCCAAACTCCTTATTACCCGTAATGTTGGCAGCGATGTGTCTGTTTCTATCGTTAAAACTTCCCTGTTAAAATCATCAATCACGTTCAATAACCTTATTTTTCTGCCATCCCATAAGCTGTCACTCATAAAATCTATGCTCCAGACCTCGTTGATTTTGCCGGGCTGGAACAAAGCCTGTTTTACCCTTGCTGGCAATCTTTTTTTAGCCCTTCTTCTTATGTTCAGTTTTAGTGCGGTGTAAATCCTGTAGAGTTTTTTATGGTTGATCATTTCCCCTGACTTTCTTATCCGATGGTAGCATTGCCAAAAACCTATGCTTACGTGCTTTTCTGTCAAACCATTTAATAGTTCAATGTACTTGTCATCCTGCTTTATGCGGGCCAAGTAACTGAAGCTGCTTCTTGAGATTTTAATGCTATCACAAGCCTTGCGCTTACTGATCTGATGTTCGACAAGCAGAAAAGTAACAGCTTCTTTTTTATCGCAAGGCGCTAAAGCTTTTTTTCAATCAGATCCTTTAGCGCATCGTTCAAAAGTGCCAGATCGGTATACATCCGTTTCAGCTTGGAGTTTTCTGCCTCAAGTTCCTTTAGGCGTTTGAGATCGTTAATTTCCATCCCGCCATATTTGCTTCGCCATCGATAGAAGGTCTTCTCTGATATGCCGTTTGCTCTGGCAATATCTGTTACCTTAACGCCTTTTTCATGCTGTCTCAATATTGAAACAATCTGTGCCTCTGTAAATTGTGTTGTTTTCATAATTGTTAATTAAAAATAGTGTCTTTTTTCTATTTTTAATCGGACCAATTTCGGGGAAGCATACAAAGACGCAATATTTTGCGTCTCAACTCTACCTCTCAACTTTTGCGTCTCAGCCAAAACAAGTAAAGACGCAAAATCTTGCGTCTCAACCTTAACCAAAACACTATGGAAAAATATACCACAATAGATCAATACATCGCATCTTTCTCTCAAGAAACTCAAAAAATTTTACAGCAACTGAGAGAAGACCTACAAAAGATGGTTCCAGAAGCGAAGCAGAAAATCAGCTATGCTATACCTACCTTTGAGCTAAATGGTAACTTAATCCATTTCGCAGGTTATAAAAACCATATCGGTCTATATCCAGGAAGCAAAGCTATTGAGGTTTTCGCAGAAGATTTGAAAGGTTACCACACTTCTAAAGGCACAGTTCAGTTGCCTATAGATAAACCATTGCCAATGGATTTAATTAAAAAGATTGTAGATTTTTGTGTAGCGGAAAACTTGGCGAAAAAGAAGAAGAAATAATCGGTTAATTGTTGATCCCGATAGCTATCGGGAGGTTAATCGGTTAACTGATACCTGACCACTAGCACCTAAATCCTATTCATCTTCATAAGCCCAAAAGCTACCTATTAAATCGTCCGTTTCACGTCTGTCTTTCTTGGTTGGCCTGCCCGCTCCCCTATCTCTTTGTAAAGTTGGCGCATGAAAAACCGATTTAAAAGCACGAGTTTCTTCCACAGGAGTTAAATCTTTGTATTTGGTAACGGCAATTTTAGCATCAGTTCTGTTGTAAGAAAAATCTACCACTTCTATCACTTTTCGCTCTGCGCCTTTACTAATTTGATAAACATCGCCAATTTTAACTATAGCAGAGGGTTTAATGTTCTGCCCTTTTAACTTCACACGTCCAGCTTTGCAGGCATCAGTTGCCATACTTCTAGTTTTAAACACCCGAATTGCCCAAAGATATTTATCGATACGTAGTTTTTCTGCTTCTGCCATAATTGCAAAACTAATGAACATTTTGCTCGGTTTTACCTTTCGACTTTCAACTTTTGACTTTTAACCTTTAACTTTTAACTTATAAACGCTTATTTTGCGTAAATTTTTAAAATACAATGATCGCTGAACTTAAAAAACAAATAGAAGAAGCTTGGGAAGATAGAAGCTTATTACAATACAAAGAATATTCTGAAGCTATTGAAGTCGTTATCCAAAAACTAAATGCTGGCGAAATTAGAGTTGCCGAGCCAATTTTAAATGGTTGGGGAATTAACGAATGGATTAAAAAAGCGGTAATCCTTTATTTCCCTATTAAGCAAATGGGCGAAACTAAGGCTGGTCCTTTTGTTTTCCATGATAAAATGGATTTAAAAACCGATTATAAAGAAAAAGGTGTACGTGTAGTACCAATGGCAAGTGCTCGTTACGGTGCTTTCTTGGCACCTGGCGTAATCATGATGCCTTCTTATGTAAATATTGGCGCCTATGTAGACGAAGGCACAATGGTTGATACTTGGGCTACCGTAGGTTCATGTGCACAAATCGGTAAACGTGTGCACTTAAGTGGTGGCGTTGGTATTGGTGGTGTTTTAGAGCCAGTTCAAGCAGCTCCAGTTATTATAGAAGACGATTGTTTCTTAGGTTCTAGAGCAATTGTGGTAGAAGGCGTTCGTGTAGAAAAAGAAGCTGTTTTAGGCGCAAATGTGGTATTAACTGCCTCAACTAAAATTATTGATGTAACTGGCGAAACTCCAGTAGAATACAAGGGTATTGTACCGGCTCGTTCAGTAGTAATCCCAGGTTCATACACTAAAAAATTTCCAGCTGGCGAGTACCAAGTACCGTGTGCTTTAATTATTGGAAAGCGTAAAGAATCAACAGATAAAAAGACTTCTCTTAATGATGCCTTGAGAGAAAACAACGTAGCGGTTTAGCTACAGTTGCGAGTTACAGGTTATTGGTTACGGGATATAAAGCCCACAACTCGTAACCTGTAACTCAAAACTACTTTAGTTAATTAGGTGGGTACTGCGCCAAAATTTCTTTTACGCCGGTATTAATTCTTTCTTCTCTATTTTTAAAGCTATCTAAATTAAATCCGTCGCCGCGGCCATGCCATACGTGCATTTTGGTTTTTGGATCTAAGAAATCAATAATGAACATCCCTTCTTGGTAACGGTCTGCAGTTCTCATCCCTCCGCCCCAAAATGGTCCCCATCCCATTCCCCAACCCCAGCCACGCCATCCCCAAGGACCTCCGTAGAAACCATTGTCATAAACATCGGTACGTTCGCGTTTCACAATTACCAAGTTTACCAGCAAATCTGGCTTTTCTGCCTTGGTAAACCCCTTGGCTTGCATTTCGGCATCAACAGCGGCCAGCATCCTTTTTTTATCAATACCATTTAATTCTAATTTCTCTAAACCTTTCTCGTAAAAATTGTACGTTTTGTAGCTACTGAAGTTTACTTCTCTATCAAAGTCAGACGCTACACGCAAACTCGAGCAGGCGGCTAGCAATATACCCATCACTAAGAAACCACCTATTTTTTTCATCGTTTTCATAGCATTTATATTTGTGTGTGATTACGTAAATTTAACGATAACATTATAATAATCATACCATTAAAACACATTTAAAAGTCAAAATGTTGTTGTTAATATTGTCATATTTAAGTAGAAAACGTTCAAACCTTATCCTTAACTTTGCGCTATGGCGATAAAAGAAGAAATCAATAAAACCTTAGAGATTTTAAAAAATGGCGGCGTAATTCTTTATCCTACCGATACGGTTTGGGGATTAGGATGTGATGCAACAAATGCAGAAGCTGTGGCTAAAGTAAACGAAATTAAAGGTCGCTCTGCGGATAAAAGCTTAATTGTACTGTTAGACACAGATAATAAGTTGCAAAGCTACGTTAATGATGTATCAGAAGTTGCTTACGATTTAATTGAATATGCAGAAAAGCCGCTAACCGTAATCTTCTCGAATGCTAAAAACTTAGCAGCAAACGTGATTAATGCAGATGGCAGCGTAGGTATCCGAATTCCTAAACATGACTTTTGCCAACAGTTAGTTCAGCGTTTTCGAAAACCTATTGTGTCTACTTCTGCTAACATTAGCGGAGAACCTACACCTAAATTTTTCGATGAAATTAGTGATGAGGTAAAAGATGCTGTAGATTACATTGTAGAGTTAGAGCAAGAAGATAAAACGCCAAAACAGCCATCAACTATTGTTAAACTGGGTACTGGCGGACAGTTTGAGTTTATTAGGAAATAGTGTTTTCGTCATTGCGAGACACGAAGTAATCTTAAAGCGAAAGGTCAATCATCTAATTATAGTAGTAAGATTGCCTCATGCCTCGCAATGACGGCATTTTTAAAGGGTTTTTCTTAACTTTGCAGCGTATGCAAACTAACCCACAGTCTCACGATGCAAAATCACTTCTCGAGAATATTGAGGCTCCTATCTTTAAAATCTTAGCCGAAACTGCAGCGCACACCCATACCGAAACTTATGTGATTGGCGGCTTTGTTCGCGACATTTACTTGAGTAGGCCTTGTAAAGATATTGACGTTGTGGTATTGGGCAATGGTATTGCATTTGCAGAAAAAGTTGGTCAGAAACTGAAAACCAATGTTGCTGTTTTTAAAAACTTCGGCACTGCCATGTTAAAACATGCAGATTTAGAAGTAGAATTTGTAGGCGCTCGTAAAGAAAGCTACAGAGCAAACTCTCGTAAACCTATTGTAGAAAACGGCACTTTAGAAGACGACCAACTACGCCGCGATTTTACCATCAATGCCTTAGCCATATCTCTAAACAAAGAAAATTACGGCGAAGTGGTAGATCCTTTTAACGGATTAGAAGATTTAGCCAACAAACTTATCCGTACACCTTTAGACCCTACAGTTACTTTTTCTGATGATCCGTTGCGAATGATGAGAGCCATTCGCTTTGCTACTCAGCTCAATTTCGAGATTGACCAAACTGCCATCGATGCTATTAAATCTCAAAAAGAGCGCATTAAAATTGTATCTAAAGAAAGAATTAGCGATGAGCTAAATAAAATTATCCTTGCTAAAAAGCCTTCTATAGGTTTTAATTATTTGTTTGATACTGGACTTTTGGAGTTAATTTTCCCGCAAATGGCTAAATTATATGGGGTAGATATCATCAAAGGCAGAGGGCACAAAGATAATTTTTATCACACGTTGCAGGTTTTAGATAACATTTGCCAAACCACCGACGATTTATGGTTGCGTTGGGCCGCAATTCTTCACGATATTGCTAAACCTGCTACCAAACGTTTCGAAGAAGGCCACGGCTGGACTTTCCATGGCCACGAAGACAAAGGCGCACGCATGGTGCCTCAAATTTTTGCACAGCTCAAACTTCCTTTAAACGAAAAGATGAAGTTTGTGCAGAAGTTAGTTTTACTGCATTTACGCCCTATTGTACTGGCGCAAGATAAAATTACCGACTCTGCAGTACGCCGCTTGCTTTTCGAAGCTGGAGAAGACATTGAAGCATTGATGCTACTTTGCAATGCAGATGTTACGACAAAGAACGAATACAAAATCAAGAAATATCGCAACAACTTTGAGCTAGTCAAACAAAAAATTAAAGATGTAGAAGAACGCGATCAGTTACGCAATTGGCAGCCTCCAATTTCTGGCAATGATATTATGACAACTTTTGGCTTAACAGCCGGAAAAGAAGTTGGTATTTTAAAAAATGCCATACGTGAAGCCATTTTAGAGGGCGATATCACTAACAGCTACGACGAAGCTTTTAAATTTATGATTAAAAAAGCTAAAGATTTAGGCTTAAAAGCGGTAGATAGCGAAACAATTAATTAATGTTTTGAGTTTCTAAAATTAAGAATTGAGCAATTAATCAATCTAACAATTACATTTTTTTGTTAATTTTACACCACAATAAAGCAGCATTTTATAACACATGGCAATTTATAGATTTAGAATTTCTTTTGAAGATTACGACGACGTTACCCGAGAAATAGACATCAAAAGCAACCAAACTTTCGAAGATTTACATAGAGCCATACACCGCAGCACCGGATATAATGCCGACAAACCTTCGTCCTTTTACGTAAGTACCGATAATTGGATTAAAGGCGATGAAATTGCCATACACCCTACTCAACGCAAGATTGATAATGGTGTAGTTTTGATGGAAAACTCAAAGCTGAGTGCATTTATCGAAGATCCACACCAAAAATTTTACTACATCTATAATTTCGAAAGACCTTACGATTTTCACGTAGAGCTCATCAAGATTATTTTAGATAACGATCCTAAAATCGAATATCCATATTTGGTTAAAAGCATTGGAGAAGCGCCAAAAATTATCGAAAAAGGAAATATTGGGGCTGTTGCAGCAAATACTACCGCAGCAAACAATGATTTCGATTTCTTAAACGAGATGGATTTTGTACCCGAAGACACCGACGAACTTGAAGCAATGGGCGGCCGGGGCATTAATGCGCAAGAAGAAGGCCACGATGACGAAGAGGATGAGCAAGAAGATGAATTTGGAGATGGCGAAGACGATTATGGAAATGACGATTACGGCAACGATAAGGACGATTATTAGTCGAAAAGTCGTAGGTTTTACGTTATAAGTTCTACGTTTTAATAGCCGAAGGTAATTTGCATATCTTAAAACCCGCAACACGTACCCCATAACTCGCAACTTATATGAAGACTTTAATTGTTGTAGTTGGGCCAACTGCCATTGGTAAAACGGCATTAGCTATTGAGTTAGCGAAGCATTTTAATACGGAGATTATCTCTGCCGACTCGCGTCAATTTTTTAGGGAAATGAGCATAGGCACAGCCAAACCATCTGAAGAAGAACTGGCAGCGGCACCACATCATTTTGTGAATTCGCATAGTGTTACGCAGTTATTTAGTACAGGCGATTTTGAAGTACAAGCTTTAGCTTTGATGGATAAATTATTTGTCAGACATGATGTCTTAGTTATGGTTGGCGGCTCTGGGTTGTACATCAATGCTGTTTGCAATGGTTTAGATGAAATGCCTGATATTGATTTAGCTATCCGAGAAAGATTAAATCAGCAATTTCTTAATGAAGGGATTGAACCTATAAGAGAACAATTATCACAGTTAGACCCAGAATATTTTGCGAAAGTAGATCAAAGCAATCCACAACGAATGATACGAGGTTTGGAAGTGGTTTTATCTACCGGACAAAAACTCAGCTCTTTCCTTACTTCCAACAAAAAAGAACGCCCGTTTAACATCATTAAAATCGGTTTAAATACCGATAGAGAAAAACTTTACCAACAAATTAACCACAGAGTAGATTTAATGATGGAAAATGGCTTGATGGAAGAAGTTAAATCTTTGGAGCCTTATAAAGAACTCAACGCACTTAAAACCGTTGGCTATTCAGAAATTTTCGATTATTTAGAAGGTAAAACAGATTTACCAACTGCTATTGATAAGATTAAGCAAAATACTCGTCGCTTTGCAAAAAGGCAATTGACCTGGTTTAGAAAAGATACAGAAAACACTTGGTTCGAACCTGGGCAAAGTGAAGAGGTAATTGAGTATCTAGAAAATGGCTAAATTCACTTTTGCATTTGCAAAAAATTACACGTAATTTTATAAAAAACACACGTATAATGACAACAAAACTCACGCTTACGGTAGAAAAATCAGTAATAGAGAGAGCTAAATCCTACGCAAAAGGCACAGGCAGAAGTTTGTCAGAATTAATTGAAAGCTATCTTGATACTGTCACTCAAGATGAAGCTAAAAAAGAAATTTCGCCTAAGCTTAAAAAAATTGTGGGAGCAGTAAAATTGCCTAAAGATTTTAACGAGCACAAAGAACTACATTCATATCTTGAAAAGAAACATTTATGAAACGAATATTTGTTGACACAAATATCATTGTAGATTTAATCGCCGACAGAAGGCCTTTTAGCAAATATGCTATTGAATTATTTTCTAAGGCAGAAGAAGGTAAAATCCAACTATTTGCTTCTTCACATTCTATTGCAACCACCCATTATTTACTTAAAAAGTATATTGATGAAAATCAACTAAGAGAAATACTTGACAACCTTCTCGACTACCTATCCATTGTGCCTATAGATATAAATACCTTGAAGAGAGGATTCAAATCTAAGCACAAAGATTTCGAAGATGCGCTTCAGATTATTTCGGCTACAACTGTAGAAAACATCAATTGTATCGTAACCCGAAATATTAAAGATTTTAGAGATAGTGAAATATTGGTGTTATCTCCTGATGAACTATCTATTAAATTGTAGCTTCGATATAGATTTCTTAACATACATCAAAAACTTTGCACTATAGATAGCGTTATCTTTGTATCAAATAAAAGGAACACTATGGAACTAGGTATTGGAATGTTTGGCGATTTACAAATTAACGCCAAAGGCGAAATACAATCGGCACAACAACGTTTACAAGAAATTATAGAAGAAATTAAGCTGATGGATCAAGTTGGCTTAGATTTTTACGGCATTGGCGAACACCATAGACCAGACTACGCCGTTTCTGCACCAGAAATTGTTTTAGCTGCGGCAGCTACGGTAACCAAAAACATCAAGCTGGGAAGCGCCGTTTCGGTGTTAAGTTCTTCAGATCCGGTTAAATTATATCAAAGTTTCGCTACAGTAGATTTAATATCTAACGGTAGAGCAGAGTTAATGGCGGGTCGTGGTAGTTTCATTGAATCATTTCCATTATATGGCCAAAATTTGGCAGATTACGATGCCTTATTTGAGGAGAAATTGAACCTTTTGGTTAAGATTAACGAGCAAGAAACCATTTCCTGGAAAGGAAAATTTAGACCAGAACTAAAAGAACAGCAAATATTGCCACGTGCGGTAAATAATAACTTAAAAATGTGGGTTGCAGTTGGCGGCACACCAGCCTCGGTAGTAAGAGCCGGCAAATTAGGCTTGCCTGTAATGTTTGCTATTATTGGTGGTAATCCAGAGCAGTTTCAACCATTATTTGATTATTATAAACAGGCTTATGAAGATGCTGGCCACGATATGAGCAAATTCCAAGTGGGTGTGCACATGCACGCTTTCTTTGGCGATGACAGTAAGGCCACGGCAGATTACTACTATCCTGTTTATTCGGCACAGATGGATAGGATTGGAAAATCTAGAGGTTGGCCGCCGTTCCAAAGAGGCCAGTACGATTTTGGACGTTCAAAACATGGACATTTAATTATTGGCGATGCAAACGAGGCTGCAGAGAAAATCATTATGATGAACGAATTGTTTGGCTTAACTCGTTTCTCGGCACACATGGATGTTGGTGCGCCAGCTCATGATCACATGATGAAATCTATTGAAATTTTTGGAGAGAAAATTGCACCTCAAGTGAGGAAAGCTTTGAGTAAATAATACATTAGTCATTTCGATGAGGAACGAAGAGAAATCTACTTATTGTACAACATCTGATTTATCGTAGGTTACGCCATATTCAGTAGATTTCTCCCTACGTTCGAAATGACGCAAGTTTTAAAGCATCTGCAAATTATCACTATCTTTACCACATGACCAACAATTGTGCAATTGCTACTGGGGCTGCCTTTGGCATACTTGCTATTATCTTAGGCGCTTTTGGCGCACATGCTTTAAAAAAAGTTTTATCGGCAGAAAAACTAGCTTCTTTTGAAGTTGGCGTGAGATACCAAACTTACAGTGCCCTGTTTCTAATTGTAATTGGATACAATGCTAATTTCCAGCTTAGCATAATGCAATGGGCTTATTACTTAGTTACAATTGGTGCCATCCTATTCTCTTTCAGCATTTACTTGCTCTCTTTAGCAGAATATCTGAAAAAGAACTTTAAGTTTTTAGGCCCAGTTACGCCGCTTGGTGGTTTGTTAATGATTTTAGGTTGGGGGTGTCTGTTGCTTTCGGCCATTTAAAATCCTAAAGTCTTTTTATAAAAGCATTTAACGAAACCATTAATCATAGATTAGAATAATACAATTCAACTATCGAATATTTGATCTCCGCTATTGCGTTTAAAAATTAAATGTTCTATATTTGCACCTCGAATAAAAATAAATAGAAATAAAATAATTATTTAACAATGTACGCAATAGTAAATATAGCAGGGCAACAATTTAAAGTTGCAAAAGACCAGCACATCTTTGTACACCGTTTACAAGGAGATGAGGGCGCTAGTATTGAATTTGACAATGTATTGTTGGTTGACAATGGTGGTAAAATTTCTGTAGGTGCGCCTGCAGTTAAAGGAGCTAAGGTTGCGGCTAAAATCGTGTCTCATTTAAAAGGTGATAAAGTAATCGTTTTCAAAAAGAAACGTAGAAAAGGTTACAAAAAGAAAAATGGTCACCGTCAATCGTTCACCAAAATCCAGATTGAGAGTATCACTCTGTAGTTAAATTATTTGCAAATTCAATGATTAGCTGCTTTTTTAGCTAGTCATATAAAAGATAAAAAAATGGCACATAAGAAGGGAGCCGGTAGTTCAAAAAACGGTCGCGAGTCGCATAGTAAACGTCTAGGTATTAAAATTTTCGGTGGTCAAGAGGCTATCGCTGGTAACATCATTGTTCGTCAGCGTGGTACAAAACACCACCCAGATAAAGGTGTTGGTATTGGTAAAGACCATACTTTATTTGCTTTGGTACCAGGTATCGTTACTTTTAAAAAGAAAAGAGATAACAAATCATACGTTTCTGTATTACCAGCTGTAGTAGAAGATGCTGCTCCTGCTAAAAAAGAAGCTGCTCCTAAAGCTGAAGCTAAGAAAACTGCTGCTCCTAAGAAAGCTGCAGCTGAGAAAGCTCCTGCTAAAAAAGCTGCTAAAGTTGAAGAAGCACCTGCTGCTGATTCTGCAGAATAATATTTGTAATTCGATTACATTTAAAAGCCCCGAGAGTTTCTCGGGGCTTTTGCGTTTATTAGGTTTTGAATGTATGAACCCAACAGTTTGATTTTTAAGATTAGGTATAGCTATTTTTTTGACAACTGCAACTTATCTACCCTATAAATAACTTATCTACCCTATAAATAATGTAGGGTAAAAAATTTTCACAAAATCACTCTAGGCATTACCTTGCAGAAAATTAAAAATCATCTGCTATGAAACAATTCAAAAACAATTCAAAAACGTATTGGATATACCTAATTATAATATTATTTTTTAGTAATTCTTGTAAAAAAGAACTTACTGATAAAGTAAACGAAATTAATGTTTCAACCTCGACCAGACTTAAACTAAATCAAAATGAATTCGATTTGATTTACAGAGATTTACGTAAAGTTTCGAACCAAACGGTTAATATCCAAGCTTTTCAAAAACTCAAAAAATCAACACCTAACTTTATTTCACTCATTGGCTCTAATTTGGACGATAAAATTAGTAAAACTGCGAGCAAATTAGAGGATTTAGATAAAAAAAATATAAATCACATATCCAAAACATCTTCAAACTCCACAGGTAAAATTAGTTATAATGAAGGAGTAAATGTGGAGCAACCAATGTATGACGAGGTTCTTGAACAGATGGTTGATGACCAAGCATTCGGTACAATGCTTAATGAAGATGGTGAAATTGAAGTCAACAATATCATATACAAAGTGACCCCATTTGGCACTTTTTATACTTCTGTCGGAAATGAAGCACTTTTAAATAGTGTGTTTGACATAGTGTATATTCAAAACGATTATACGCTGAGAATAAATGATCTTACTACACCAATTGCATTAGATCAAATTGACGTAACTGGAACTCAATACAATGATGTAGTACTACTAAATGATTATGTTTATTTTGTTGACTCCTTTATTGAAACAGAAAATGTAAATTTACAGCCGCTGGATTTCCCTAGCGATGACCAACTATATCCATTTATTTTTCCACCAAGGACGATTTCTCCAATTAACATCCCTCAGCCTGATGATAGCATCCCATTAGAGAGAAGACAAGTAAATTATCTTAGTGCTGTACCAAATGATATTTCTTCTGTTGAAACTAACCCTGCTTACCAAAACATGGTTGATTATGAAATAGATTATAGGAATGGAATTGGAAGTATTATTCAAACACTTTTTGAAAACTCGACACGTTACAACTATTTTAATGATAACTACAGAATTAGTGCTTTGATGTACAACAGAAATTACGCTATTGTAAAAACATTAGGAATTAAAATCAAGTTTCAAAAGAAAGGGTGGTTTTGGTGGAATAAGACAAATGCTCCTGAAATTAGAGGTGGTTGGGATTATATAGCCTATAACTCTGCGGTAAATGTACCAAAAATCACATTACCAAATACAGAAATCCCACCCTCTTTAGGCGCACCTTATTTAATTAATCCTTATGACGTACCATATTATGGAGCACCTATGTGGGGAACGACAAGCGGTAGTGGTAAAAGATACAATTTATATGGATGGAATATGAAAAGAGGAAGTAATGAAGTTTTCACAATAATGTTCCCTGGCTGGCTAGTACCTTTTCAACCAGATGGTTATGAAGTCAAATCAAGTTTATTTAAAGGCTTAATTAAGAAAGGATGGAATGAACTAAAAAACATATTAGTTAAGTCGGCACCCCCATCTGGCGCTTCAATTACGAATAATGACCCTTATAATTTTAAATTTCCTGTTTACTCTTTAAATGGAAATGGCGAAGTAAAATATCTTTCTATTAATGATATGGAAAATATGCCGAAGAGCTATACCTCTAATATTTTAAGAGATGATGTACTAAAAAACAGTAAAATAAATACATTTGTATCTCCGTATGAACAAGTGTCTTATAACGAGGATAAAATTGATATACCATTGGATTTCTCAACTGTTCAGATTAAAATATCTACAAATCCAAGTAATATTGCTCTAAGTGCAAGTCAAATTGCCAAGTCATTAATTACAGAAGAGCTAACGACCAGTTTCGAAGTAAAAACGGCTATGGTTTTTGGTGCAGTTAAATACAATGGACAATGGAAAGGTATAAGATTAAAAGTAAAAATGAAAGATTAAGAAAAATAAATATGAAGAAAGCAATTTTACTAGTCATCGGCGTATTTTACATGCCTACGCTTTATGCGCAAGAAATTACCAAGCAAGAAAAAGGGTATTTTAACATTACCGAGCTAGGATATTTTATGGTTAACAATGCATACGAAAGCCAAACTAGCACAAACAGTTTTAAAGTAGTTTACGATGGTGCCTACGGCATAAGTTTAAGAAATATCAACGGTTTGTTTATTACCAATAAAATAGCCTTAGGGCTAGGTGTGGGCTTAGAGAATTACACGCACAAAACTGACAATAATAATTGGGATAACACTTTTCAAGTTTTTTTTGATGCAAGGTATTATTTTAAAAATGATGAAAACACCTTTTTTGCTTACGGAGATGTAGGATCATCGGTTGCCATTAGTGACAATATTAGCAAAGGCCCTATGTTTAATTTAGGCATAGGATATAAAATTAAGCCTTCTGAAAAAACTGCTTTAGTAGGCAGTGTGGGTTTTATAGACCAAACTATTAAGGAGCAAATGCCCGTACTGCGCAATAGGTATTATGGCTTTGCATTTAAAGTTGGACTACTCTTATAAATTTTGGCAAGTCTAATATTTTCATTCCATAATTAACATGATTTATAGATGGCAATTCGTCATTAAGAGACACGAATCAATCGTACAACTATTACAGGCGACAAAAACTACCGTTTTAAGATTTTTCATTACTTTATTTTTTCTTCATCTGCATTCAAGCTTGCTACGCAGGTGCTTCGTGCCTGGCAATTACGTTACGACAAAAAACCAATCGCCCGAACTTACGAATTGACAGTCAATAAGTAATATCCATGGCTCACGTTAATTACTTGCTCTATAAGTTGAAAAGGTTTTGCACTAAAAAACTGCTTTAAATAAATGATGGAGTTCTAGATCCGAAGATTTCTCCGCTCGCTAGGCTGCGGTCGAAATGACGTATATATGATGTTTATTGCTATGAACAATTTAGACTGCCAATATAACAAATCTGCAATCTAGATTAACTCTCTCTTTCCATAATCTGCTTAGTTAACTCCCGAAGGTAAGTTTTCCTAGTTTCTTCTACTGCCAAATCATCTAAAGCTTGGTAAGCCTTAGTGAGGTATTGTTCCATTTTTACGTTAGACAAATCTTTAATACCATAATTATTGTACAGGGCTGTAACAGCTGCTACTTTTTGCTCAGCACTTTCATGTTTTCCTAATAGAATATCAGTTTCTTCGGTATTAATTAGTGCCTTTGCGTTTAAGTGAAGAAATGTTTTCTTGTTCGAAATGATATCGCCGCCAACTTGTTTTCCAAATTTCTCTGGATCGCCATACACATCTAAAATATCGTCTTGTAACTGGAAGGCAATGCCTAGGTTTTCACCGAATTGATAGAGTAATTCTGCATTTTCTTCATTGGCTCCGCCAACAATTGCACCCAATTTCATTGCACCGCCCAATAAAACAGCAGTTTTAAGCCTAATCATTTCGATATATTCTGTTATGCTTACATCATCTCTGGTTTCGAACTCCATATCCAGCTGTTGGCCCTCGCACACACCTTGTGCCGTTTGGTTAAAGGTATCTAAAACAGGTTTTAACACACTGATATTAACTTTAGATAGATGTTTGTTGGATTCCACCATCATTACATCGCCACTTAAAATGGCATTGTTAACTCCCCATTTTTCGTGTACAGTCTGTTTGCCCCTGCGCAAAGGTGCATTGTCCATAATATCATCATGCACCAAGGTAAAGTTATGGAAAGTCTCTATCGCCAAGGCAACGTCTAATGCTTTTTCAACTTCATCCGTAAAAAGTTCGGTTGCCATCAGTACCATTACTGGCCTAATTCGTTTGCCACCCAAACTCATAATATATTTAATAGGTTCGTATAAATTGGCAGGTTGCGCAGGGTAAGCTATTTTTAGGATAGCATTTTCTATAAGTTTCTGTAATTCTGTAGGGTTATGCATTATTGTGGATCTATCATGGTACCAAATGCCGATTTGCTTTCCATCATTTTAACAAAAGACTCTTCTAAAGCGGTTTGCTTTACAATAGGGTTATATTTCCAAAATACTGGATTGTAAACAATAGATTCGACAATGGTTTTATCTTGAACTTTTCTATTTAATTCGGTAAATTTTTGCGTATTCAATTTTTTATCTAACTGATATACAGTAAGCATAGAGCTAATTGAAGGATTTAAGGTTCTTCCTTGTACATTTAAGCTAAGCTGCAATTTAGTTGCAATGCTTTCTAACACTGGTATTGGTGTACTAGCGCCGTTAAAGGTGGCAATAGTGGTTGCTACAGGTGGTATTTTCACGGTAGCGCTAATGGTCATCGGTAAATTAAAGATGCTGTTTTCTAGTCTATAGATTTTTAAATCGTTTACACCGATATAATAATTAGCATTGATATAAAATTGTTTCTTGCTTCCTTTAAACTTGCAAGAAACGACGGCAATATCCTGATCTTTCTGCTCAATAACCCTATCCACAGCAATTTCAAAATCTTTTAGACTTTTAAGTGTAACGAATTTACCTTGCTTTTTAGTTTCCAAAAGATAGCCAGCCAACGAAAAAGTGAGATAAGATTGGTTGCTCAACGAAAAGGCAATACCCTCGTTAGATTCTGCAAATCTTGTTTGCTTGGCAATCCATCCTTTAACTTTAGAAACGTTAAATTCTAGGTCGTAAAACAGCTCGTAAATTTGATTAGGTTTACCGTTAATTGAGGTTAACTGCCTGTAAAATGCGCTTCCGTAAAAATTTTGATTTTGAAAACCCGCAGCCTTTTCCAGTGCGGCTTTTAATAACCTTTGCCCTCTAAAAGGATCTATTACAACGGTTTTTAGGTTAATTGCCGCAGGTTTTAATTTAACCAACTGTATGTTAGCAGTATTTGTTAACTCTTGTTCGAGCATCACATAGCTTACATGGCTATATCTTATCTTAGAAGGGATGTCTACGTTTTTAATGATAAACTCTCCAGCATCGTTGGTAACAGTACTTTGGTTGGTTCCTACTATTCCGATAGATACAAAAGGGATGGGCTCTCCTGTAATTTCGTCTACTACCTTACCTTGCAGCGTTTGCGCCTTTACAGCTATACCCACTATCAGTAAAAGAAACAGAAAACAGTTGCGCATTATTATGTTTGAAGATGCAAATTTAAAAAATTGATTAGCAAATTTCGGTTTGATTGGATAGTTTTAAAGTTGGAAGGTTGTAAAGTTGCTAACTTTAAACTGCCAACCGCAAGCCTAATCTGGCATTAATGAAAAATCAATCTGGCGCTTAGATAAATCTACTTTTTTAACCTTAATCTGCACTTCATCACCCAGTTGATATTTACGTTTTTTACGCTGGCCAATTATGCAGTAGTTTTTTTCATCTAGCACATAAAAATCATCACTAATGTCACGTAAACGGATCATCCCTTCACATTTATTTTCTTCAATTTCTACATACATGCCCCACTCTGTTACTCCAGAAATGATGCCTGTGTAGATAGAGCCAATGTTTTCTTCCAAGTATTCGGCCTGTTTATATTTTACAGAAGCTCTTTCTGCATCGGCGGCACGTTTTTCCATAGCAGATGAGTGTACGCTAGCCGCTTCAATTTCTTCTGCATTGGCCGATTTTCCACCATCAAGATATAAAGCTAACAGACGGTGCACCATTACATCGGGATAACGACGAATAGGAGAAGTAAAATGAGTATAATATTCAAAAGCTAGACCATAATGACTGGTCTTTTTAGTGGTGTAAATAGCTTTAGCCATTGATCTGATAGCCAAAGAAGTTAACAAATTCTGTTCTTTTTTACCTTCTACATCATTCATCAAAAAATTCAACGATTTGGCTATATCTTTATCAGATTTAGTAGCTTATCTTATAGCCAAAACGAGACGCAAACGTAGCAAAACTAGTGAGCGCTTCTAGGTTAGGAGAATCGTGCGAACGATAAACAAAAGTGTACTTTTGCTTTCCTTTACCCTTTTTAGCAATAAACTCGGCTACTTTTTTGTTGGCCAACAACATAAAATCTTCGATAAGCTTGTGCGCATCTTTACGTTCTTTTACGTAAACGCCTATAGGTTTACCAAAATCATCGAGCTTAAATTTAACTTCAGCATTTTCGAAACTGATGGCTCCATTTTTAAACTTCGCATCTCTAAGTACGTAAGCTATTTCGTTTAATTTTAATATTTCCTCTGCGTAATCTCCAGATTTAGTTTCAATTACCTCTTGTGCTTCTTCGTAAGTAAAACGCCTATTAGAATGAATTACGGTACGTCCAAACCATTGGTCGTGAATATTAGCTTGGTCATCCATCTCAAAAACAGCGGCAAAACACAACTTATCTTCATTGGGGCGTAACGAACATACCCCGTTACTTAATCTTTCTGGCAACATCGGTATTACTCGATCTACCAAGTAAACTGAAGTTGCTCTATGTTCTGCCTCTTTATCTAAGCTACTATTTGGGGTTACATAATGAGAAACATCAGCAATGTGCACCCCTATTTCATAATGTCCGTTATCCAACTTTTTAAAGGAAATAGCATCATCAAAGTCCTTTGCATCAATAGGATCTATGGTAAAAGTTACCGTATCTCTAAAATCTCTACGGTTTTTCAAATCAGCTTCACTAACTTGTTCAGGAATAGCGTTCGCTTCCTTTTCTACTTCAGATGGAAAACTTAAAGGGAAACCATATTCGGCTAAGATGGCATTCATCTCGGTGTTGTTTTCGCCCTGTTCTCCTAAAATATGAATAATTTTTCCTATCGGATTTTTAGCTCCCTCTGGCCAATCTGCAAGCGCTACCTGAACCTTTTGACCATTTTTAGCTCCGTTTAAATCGCTTAACGGCACAAAAATATCATGGTGCATTTTTCTATCATCAGGAATAACAAAAGCAAAACGATCTGAAACCTTGGCTACACCAATAAATTCTGTTTTGGCACGCTTTAATATTTCTACAATTTCGCCTTCGTTTCTTCTGCCGCCACTTTTCTTGGCAAAAACGTAAACTTTTACCTTATCGCCATGCAGTGCATTTCTTAACTTTCTGGGCGCAACAAAAATATCTTTTTCAAACTCGTCATCTGGTACAATAAAAGCAGAACCATCTGCCGTCATATCAACCGTACCAGTTACAAACGTTTTTAGATCTTTCATTTTAAACTTACCGCGTTCGGGCCTTACAAACAGGCCTTTCTCGGTTTGTTCTATCAATACTTCTAAAATTGTATCTATAGATGCTTTATCGTCTAGGTTTAAGCGAGCTGCAACTTGCTTGTGATTAAGTGCTATATTCTTATTTTTCTCAAAAACATCGCTTATTAGCTGAGTAAGAACAAGTTTAAACTGAGCATTTTTGTTTTTTGCCATAATCGTTTTCCAATTGTACCGAAGATAACAAAAGTAGGCGTTTAATTGTGTTTTTAGGTTGCTTTTTAATGCGATTAGCCTAAAACGGTTAGCACAATTAAAATTTATCATTAGGGCATAAACAAAAACAGCCCAGGAAACCCTGAGCTGTTTTGTACAAATTTTTAAATTATCTATATCTTTTTCAAATCAAAGATATAGGTGCCTCTATCGCCACAAGCCACAATTACCGTACTGCCTATTACCCTAGATTTAAGCACATTAAAACTGCCACCAAATGTTGTTGGAAAATGTATTCGTGCTAATATTTTAATTTTATCGTTCTCAATTTGAGCTACTATTAAACTACTGCCAGTAGAAATGTATATTTTATCGTTTACTATAGATATGGAATTGATAGAACCCGCCACATCTACTTGATGCAAAACTGCGTTACTACTTTTATCTACATAAATTAGATAATAGTTATTGCCAAAAAGAAAATTCCCATTTGGTGTTGAAGCTACCGAACCTATACCTTCTTGGTTGCTTGGGATGATCCAATGTTTGTAATTACCAATTACCGCTGTGGTAGGGTTAAATGTTGCATAGCTGTATCCATTTGTTGCAATGATATCGTTATTAGAAAAAGTAATAGACTTTACCTCGCCATACGATTGAAATGCAGTTTTTGTAGCTGTTTGACCGGAAAAAGAAATGATGCTAATACCTCCATTATTTGCAGAAGCCGCATAAAGCTTACCGTTGCTTTCGTTATATTTAATGTCTTTTGTAGAATAACCCTGCAAGCCAACCACTTGTGCCTGAGTTAAACTATTGCCCTCTACTTTAATGATACCAGCCACTGATGGTGCTGGTAAATTATAATTTTCGTGAGTTTCAAGATCCATTCCGAGATAAAGGCGACCGTTGCCATTGCTTAAACAAGTTACATCTGCCTCGGTAGTACTCACAGCAGAAACCAGTTGTGGCGTACCCGATGCTTGTAATTGAAAAATATCTACACCACCACCGTAAGCTTCGCCTGGGGTTTGATAAGCAATAGCATAATAATTACCATAGGGAGAAACTTCTAGTGCACTTAACGCATTATTGTTTACACCAACTTGGGGCGCAATTTTTCCTTTGTAAACCAATTGATATGGGAAAGCAGGAGTTAACGCATCAGTAGTTACATTATCATTTAATGTTGCAGCGTTAGCCTGAAAATTCAAAACCAGACCTTCATTATTCAGATCTACACGGTTTGCAACATTTGAATTATTGATTTTGATAATTTTTGCGGCATTATCTAATTCTACAGCTGTTAAATCTTGTGTTTCTTTTTTACAAGAGTAAATGGTTGTAGAAAATAAAACGGAAGCAACTAGCAGAAACCTCTTTTTTAACATTCTCTTTTCTAAAATTTTATAAAAACATAGAAAAAATAGTACCAAAAACAGTTGTGAAAGGTAAAACGTTCTGAACCAACAATCAGCCATTTTTCTCACAACCAATAAGTGTAGAAAAAATTTCAAGCTGGGGAAAATACTCTTTTTTTGAGTAAAAAATTACCCAGTGAAAAATTAGAAATTACCCGGTATGGCATCTATTAATTTTTGCGTGTAGGCTGCTTTAGGACTTTTATAAATCTCCTCCGGAAAGCCTTGCTCCTCTATTTTCCCTTTGTTCATGATAATCATTCGATCTGAAATATGCTTAACTACGGCCAAATCATGAGAGATAAAAATATAGGTTAAGCCAAATTCTTCCTGCAAATCTCTCAGTAAATTTAAAACCTGCGCTTGTACAGAAACATCTAAAGCAGAAACTGATTCGTCGCAAACAATAAACTTAGGTTTAAGTGCCAAAGCTCGGGCAATAACAATACGTTGTCTTTGGCCGCCAGAAAACTCATGCGGATAGCGATTAAAATGCTCTGCTCCTAAGTTTACCTTTTCTAGCAGTTGAATTACATGCGCCCTTCTTTCCGCATCATTAGCATAAACACCATGAACAATTAGTGGCTCCATAACAGATTGCCCAACCGTAATTTTAGGATTTAGCGATGAGTATGGATCTTGGAAAATTAACTGCACATCTCGCCTTAATTTTCTAAGCTCCTTTTTATTCAAATTAGTAATGTCATTACCATCAAAAATCAGTTTACCAGAAGTAGGCTCAACCAAGCGTAAAATGGTTCTGCCTAAGGTAGTTTTACCACAGCCAGATTCGCCCACTAAACCTAAAGTCTCTCCCGGAAAAACATCAAACGAAACTTGATCAACTGCTTTTACAAAATCTTGCGTTTTACCAAACAAACCTTTTTTTATGGGGTACCAAGTACATAAATCTTGTACTTTTAAAATTGGCTCTTGACTATACAGTTTAGCTCTTCTTTGGTTGACTTCTTCTTGGGTAAAAGTATTTTTATCTAGCAAATGCTGTAAACCCACTTCTTTGTCTTCGTTTAGAAAATCTGCAACAGTTGGCAATTTTTTAAGCAATCTTTTAGGCGATGGGCGACAAGCCAGTAAGCCTTTTGTATAGGGATGCTGAGGATTTTCGAATAATTGTTTTGCGGCACCTTGCTCTACAATATCGCCTTTGTACATTACCATCAGTTCGTCAGCAATTTCGCTCATTAGCCCCAAATCATGAGAAATGAAAATCATAGCCATGTTACGTTCGGTCTTTAAACGAGCCAATAACTGGAGAATAGTTTTTTGAACGGTAACGTCAAGCGCTGTAGTGGGTTCGTCGGCGATAAGTAGTTCTGGATTGCAGCTTAAAGCCATTGCAATCATTACCCTTTGTTTTTGTCCGCCAGAGAGTTGGTGCGGATAGCTGTCGAAAATATTCTCTGGTCGTGGTAATTGCACTTCCTTAAATAAATTGATGGTGTGCGTTTTGGCAGTTTGCTTATCCACCTGTTGGTGTAACATAATCGCCTCCCTAACTTGCTCTCCGCATGTAAAAACTGGGTTTAGCGAAGTCATGGGCTCCTGAAAGATCATGGCTATTTTATTGCCGCGATATTTTCTGATTTCTTGGTCGCTTAAATGAAGTAAATCAATACTATCTAAATTAATTTCGCCAGCTATTTTTGCATTCTTGCTATCGTGCAAACGCATGATAGAGAAAGAAGTAACGGATTTACCAGAACCAGACTCGCCAACAATGCCTAAAACTTTGCCTTTTTCGAGACTGAAGCTAACTTTATGAACGGTTTCTAACCAGGTTTTATCTTCTTGGTTATAAAATTTTACGGCAAGATCTTTTACTTTAAGCATTAGCAACGATTAGCTTTGAATTTGTCTGATAAAAAAATAGATTAAGGCAGCAGCTGACACGAAAAAAGCTAACAATCCACCAATAAACAATAGGCCGTTCAATTGAGGATGGATAGGCGTCGAGAAGCCAATGCCAATACTGAACCAAGAAAGAACTAAAGCCAATAAAGAAAAAAACATTTTTAAAGCAAAGCTATTTTTTTCACGTTTCATAAAAACACACGATTACTTCACTAAAGTAATATTTTCTGGCGGAATTACAGGCAATCCTTTAAAACGTAATAAAATTTGTGCTGTAGTTATCAAATCATTTTCGCAATATCCTGCAATTCTTGCCAAATCTTTGTCTTGGTAATATACTTCTTTTACCTTACTGCCATCAATATCATTTTTTGGTGTGGGCAAATCGAAAATTGCTGCGAGCAAATTTAGCGAGGTGTAGTTTTTGTAATCGCCAAATTTCCAGAGTTCCATGGTATCTAAATGGTTAATTTCCCAAGGTTTTTTGCCTGTTATTTGTAGTTGATGAGGAATAGGCAATCCGTTAATGAGCATTCTTCTGCACAAATAAGGAAAATCGAACTCTTTGCCGTTGTGTGCACAAAGCTGAAGGTTTTTAGATTGCTTACTTAATAAACTGATGAATTGTTTGAGGATCGTTTTTTCATTGCTATCTGCAAATGAACAGACCCTTAAATGAATTTGTTTACGCTCTAAATGATAAATGCCAATGCTTATACAAACTATTTTGCCAAACTCTGCCCAAATGCCTGCTTTTTCATAAAATTCATTTGCGGTTTGTTCTTGTTTACGTTGGTATCGACTTTTCTGTTCCCATAAATCTTGAAGGTGCGGCGATAATTCGTCAAAGCTTTCCTTTTGCGGAACGGTTTCAATATCGATGACAAAGACATTGTTGAGTTTAAGGTCTTTTAACATAATAGCTCGGATAGATGTATATCCAAATTACTAAAATTTTCTGAATTATTGCTGCTTTAATTCTCCCGCAGATTTTCGCTGATGTGTCCGCAGATTAAATAAAAAAAATTGAACCACCTAAGACACCTTAGCACACTTTAGTTTTAATTATTTCTCCCGCAGATTTTCGCTGATGTGTCCGCAGATTAAGGAAGATGATCCAACATTATGCTTAAGTGGACTTAGGTTTCTAAGGTGGTACAAACTAAGTCCTCATTTTTTTGATTAACTTGAATAATTATTTCTCCCGCAGATTTTCGCCGATGTATCCGCAGATTAAGGAAGATGACCCAACATTATGCTTAATTGGACTTAGGTGTCTTAGGTGGTTAATAAAAACAAAAAATCCCTCCCAAAATGGAAAGGATTCATAAGCTCGGTCTTTATTCTTTGCTCCTTATTCTTTATTCCAGTTAAACGTAACCTAAAATTTTAAGTACTTGCTTACTGTTTTGCTCTTCTCCAAAAACTTCGAAATTAAAAGTTTCATCGCGGTTGCGGCGAATAATTACGTGTTTAGGACTAGGCAACAAACAGTGATGAATACCTCCATAACCGCTCAATACTTCCTGATAAGCGCCAGTATTAAAAAAGCCCAAATACTGCACCTTACGGGTTTTAGGCATAAATACACTGTTCATGTGCGCTTCTTGGTTGTAATAATCCTGACCATCGCAAGTAATACCACCTAAGTTTACACGTTCGTACTCTGCATCCCAATTGTTTATAGGAAGCAATATATATTTTTGGTTTAATGCCCAAACATCTGGCAAGTTGGTAATGAATGAACCATCTAACATCAACCATTTTTCACGGTCGTTTTGTTGCTTGCGACCCAATACTTTGTATAAAATTCCAGAAGCTTCCGCAACTGTATATTTACCAAACTCTGTAATGATATCGGGTTCAACTACGTCGTGCTCGGCACAGATTTCTTTGATACGCTTTACAATTTCGTTTACCATGTACTCGTAGTCGAAATCGAACACCAAACTATCTTTAAATGGCATACCGCCACCAATATCTAATGTATCTAACTCTGGATTGATTTTCTTGAACTTGCAATACAAAGTCACATATTTCTCTAACTCGTTCCAATAATAAGGCGAATCCGTAATACCAGAATTAATAAAGAAGTGTAATAATTTTACTCTAAAGTTCGGATTAGCAGCAACTTTGTTATTATAAAACTCAATTACATCCTCCATTCTAACACCTAAACGAGAGGTATAAAACTGCGAATCTGGTTGTTCTTCTGCCGCAATGCGGATACCTAAATTGCAAGGCGTATCCATCTCAATCTCGTCATCGTAAAGATTGAACTCCTCTTTGTTGTCTAAAACTGGAATAATATTCCTATAACCGTCATGCAACATATCGATAATATATTGCTTGTATTGAAAAGTTTTAAAGCCATTACAAATGATGGTAGTTTCTTTGGTTAGGTTACCCTTTTTCTCCAAAGCCTCAATCATTGGCATATCAAAAGCCGACGAAGTTTCTAAGTGAATATCGTTCTTTAACGCTTCTTCAACAATGTGCTTAAAATGTGAACTTTTAGTACAATAACAGTATTTATAATCGCCACGGTAATTGTTCTTAATAATGGCCTGCTGAAACAACAGTTTTGCCTGCTGAATTTTCTTGCTTACCATAGGCAAGTAAGTGAAACGCAATGGCGTACCATAGGTTTCAATCATTTCCATCAAGTTTAAATCGTGGAAATATAATTCATCATCTATAATGCTGTAACCTTCTTGCGGGAAGCCAACACTCAGATCAAGGAACTCTTCGTAACTCTGCATTGTCTAAAAATTTTTGCAAAAATGTAATTTTAATTCGAGAAATAGCTTGCCCAACAAATATTTTTACACAGAACAACTATATAAAGTAATTGGTTTTTGGATGTTTGGCTTTTAGCTTTCTGGTTTTGGGCATATCAAAAGTAATTTCGACAGTGTGTTGGCAGCCAAAATTGCACTTTTTAAATCTTTCTATTTAACCCCTTATTGGCATTTAAAAGAACTATAAGCCCGCTACATACTTTTATGAACAGATTGTTCGCTATTATTTAACATACCGATAAATAAATAGATGGTTGCGGCAAGCAGATTTGGTTGATAAAAGCACCTAAATAAGCTTCGCTACTGCCCGAACTATCTGTATTATCCTAAAACCACCTCAACAACCCCTATAAATAACAAAAGCCAATCAAAAACTGACTGGCTTTATATAGGTTGTTTAGGTTTAGTTTAATATTTTTTCAAAAGTAATCTTGTTTTATGAAAAAGCTCTGGCCATCCAACCAGAGCTTTAATCAAACCAAATATAAATGTACTTTTTTGTATGAACACAACAAATATAGCGCTTAATTTTTAAATTCAAAACAATTTTCAATTATTATTTTAATTTTTTTTAACTAAAAATCAAAAAAATACAATAAAATAGCTTCAAAAAATCAAACAAAACAACTTAAAAACAAAAAAATTAAATAAATCAATTAAAAACACATAAAAAACAAACAAAAAATCAAATTAAATCAATAAATACACAAAAAAAACATAAAAAAACAAAGAGTAATAACAGATTTTACACCAAAAAAATATACACATTTAAAAAAATCATAAAAAAAACCACAAATAAACAAAGTGTATATTTGCTTAGGCAATAGAAATCAAAAATAGAAGATGGATAAATTTGAGGTCACAAAAAACACTTCGTTAGTTAATTCTCTAACTCTAATAAATCAACTAATGATCAAAAGTTTAGATTTTTCTAATTCATTTACCATTATCGTTAACGAGCAACAGGCTTTTATCTATCCCGAACATCTAGAAAAAGAACTAAATAGCTTTAAAGAAGACGCTTTAAAAGAAATTTTAGACAAAAAAGAAGTGTACACTTGGTCTACAACACCCAAAAACGATCTTACTCTTGGGCTTAGTTACATCAGCGCACCGCTAATGTCGTCTACAGCCAATAGAATTGGCGCTCTAATTTTAACCTACAACAAACTAAAAACCTTTACAACAGACGAAATTTCAACAGTTTCGCACTTTGCTCAAATCACAGCCAACACAATAGAGAAAGACCTGGAAATCCAAAACATGCAAAAAACATTTACCGATTTTCTGCACAAAACCATACATGATCTTAAAAATCCGCTTACTTCTATTGCATTAACCGCAGAATTATTAAAGAAAAAATCGGAAGACCCTAAAATGATATTAGGTTTTTCTGACAAACTTGATAGGGCAAGCAAAAGACTTTTCTCTAATCTGGAAGACCTCAAAACCACATTCCCCTTAGCAGAACAAAGCAGTTTTAAACTAAGCGTAACCGAAATAAACCTGAGCACACTAGTAAGCGACATTAAAAACAGTTGCCCTGCAATACATATAAATATCAAAAAAGACAACCCCGTAGTGATTTATGGAGATTACTCCAAATTGAAGCAAGCCATTACTCAACTAATAGCAGCTAAAAATTGCAATACGATTGATATTGAACTGCACACCAGAGAAAACAACAGCGAAATCAAAATATATAACACCGAAACTACTAATGTTAGCGACGCCGCTTTTTTAATTGGAAAATTGTTGATAGAAATGCACAGAGGAAAAATAGAAAACCAGGAAAATGGCTACCTAGTTTGCTTTCCTTTAAACAAATCGTAAAGACCAAACGAAACTACAAAAAAATCTCCCTGTTCTTGATTGGCCTCGTACCAAATTTTACCACCTTGCAATTCAGTAAATTCTTTACAAAGCAAAAGCCCCAACCCTACACCTTTTTCGTTATTGGTGCCGAAAGTAGATAGTGCCCGCATCTTAAACAAATTATCCCGCTCTTCTTTACTTATTCCCAATCCGTTATCACACACTTTTACAAAACCATTTTCATGGTTACGAGTTACAGCAATTACCACCTTTCCTCCTTGGGGCGTAAACTTGATGGCATTATTAACCAGATTACGCATTACAATAAGAAACATGTTCAGATCTGCCGCCACAAAAACACCATCTGCCAGATTAAACACGAGCTCTATACCTTTTCTATAAGCTATATTTTTTTCCAAGTTCAAACCCTTCCTCAATTCGTAGCCCATATCTATCCTGCCAATATCTACCCTAGCTCCATCTAACTGAGATTTTGACCAAGCTAAAACGTTAGCAAGCATTTCTGAGGTGTCTTTAGTAACTTCCAACAAACGGCTTTTAACTTGCAGGTCTTCTGCTTCGGTAATATCCGCATCTACCAGTACTTCCAAATAGCCCAGAATAGAACTTAGAGGAGACCTAATGTCGTGTGCAACTATCGAAAAAAGCTTCGCTTTTTCAGAGTTCAATTTTTCGAGCTCTTTATTTTGCTCTAATATCTGGGCACTCTGCTCCTCAATCTCTAAATTTTTAAGAGACACTATGGTTCGTTCTTTATCGTAATTGTTTCTAATAAAGAAAATACTTAAAGAAATTAGCAGAGCTGCTACACCATAGGTAACTCCAAAATCTATCGTTTTTGTTAAATCATCTACATAAACATTAGGAATAAGCTCTGGATAACAATACTCGAAAGTGAGCACACCGAAAACGGTTACCAAATTTAAGCCAATCCAAAGCGCCAACTGCTTTTTTGGAACCACCACAACAGTAATGAGCAGTATCAAGCAAAACAATACTAAATTTGGACCGTAAATGCCCGAATTAAAGAAATAGTTGAGTAAAAATGTAAAATTGGCTACAATACCCAAACAAGTGATAGCCAAGTTGGTACTGCGCTTGTATCGAGACAAATAATAAAGGCAAGCAGAAAAAAGTGTACCAAATAAACAAATTAAAGCAACTGTTTTTAGGCCTATATAATAATTAAAGAAAATCTCTATAAAAAGCGCTATTACCGCAATTACACAAAACGTATTGAATATTCGTTCTTCTAATGAAAACTTCTGAGGATTGCCGATAATATGATTAGCACTTAGCCACGAACGTAAATTTGCCACTGCGTATTAGGAATAAGTATACTAGCAAACATAGCCATATTCATTGAAAGATAGGCAAACTTACTTTAAATTTAACTTACTTATATACCTAAAATTAAGCAACAAATCTTTACTTTTGCAGCTTTTATAATAAACTCAATATGATTAAGAGACAACAAATTAAGGATTTACTAAAATCTACAGATTTTAACACTGAGGTAACGGTTATGGGATGGGTTAGAACCTTCCGTAATAATCAGTTTATTGCGTTAAACGACGGATCTTGCATGGGCAACATCCAAGTAGTGGTTGATTTTAATAATACCGACGAGAATTTGTTGAAACGAATTACCACGGGCGCCGCCATTAAAGCTACTGGTAATTTAATCGAATCGTTAGGAAAAGGGCAAACCGTAGAAATTAAAGCTACAGCTGTTGAGATTTTGGGCGATAGTGACCCTGAAAAATTCCCATTGCAACCTAAAAAACACAGTTTAGAGTTTTTAAGGGAAATTGCACATTTACGTTTCAGAACCAATACCTTTAATGCAGTATTCAAAGTACGCCATGCTCTAGCATTCGCTATTCATCAGTTTTACAACGAAAGAGGTTTTGTATATATGCACACACCTGTAATTACGGCGAGTGATGCAGAAGGTGCTGGCGAAATGTTTAAAGTAACTACTTTAGATTTCGATAAAACACCTCGTACTGATGACGGAAAAGTAGATTTTGCGGAAGATTTCTTTGGTCGTGCAACTAACTTAACGGTTTCTGGGCAGTTGGAAGGTGAATTGGCAGCAATGGCATTTGGTCAAATTTATACTTTTGGCCCTACTTTTAGAGCAGAAAACTCTAACACAACCCGCCACTTGGCCGAGTTTTGGATGATTGAACCAGAAGTTGCTTTTGCAGATTTGGAAAATAACATGGAATTGGCTGAAGACATGATGAAATATGTGATCAGCTATGCTAAAGAAAACTGTAAAGAAGAATTAGAATTCTTAAATAATCGCTTGGCAGAAGAAGAAAAACAAAAACCTCAGAACGAGCGCAGTGAACTTTCTTTATTAGAGAAATTAGACTTTTGTTTAGCAAACAATTTCCAACGTTTAACTTATACAGAGGCAATTGATATTTTAAAAGCATCGAAACCAAATCAGAAAAAGCAGTTTAAATACCTAATTGATAGCTGGGGTGCCGATTTACAAAGTGAGCACGAACGTTATTTAGTAGAAAAGCACTTTAAACGCCCAGTAATTTTAATTGATTATCCAAAGGATATCAAATCGTTCTATATGCGTTTAAATGATGATGGCAAAACCGTTGCCGCAATGGACATTTTGTTTCCAGGTATTGGCGAAATGATTGGCGGCTCGCAACGCGAAGAACGTATGGAGGTGTTGAAACAACGTATGGATGAAATGGGTGTACCGCAAGAAGAGCTATGGTGGTATTTAGATACCCGTCGTTTCGGCTCTGCACCACATGCAGGTTTTGGTTTAGGCTTCGAACGTTTGGTGCTTTTTGTAACCGGTATGACCAACATCCGCGATGTAATTGCATTTCCTCGTTTCCCTAAAAGTGCTGAATTTTAATTTAGAACAAGGAGCAAGGAGCAAAGAATAAAGACTAAGGACTAAAGATCAAAGCATAAAGAACAAGGAGCAAAGAATAAAGAACAAAGCCCACAAAGCCTCGAAAATTTCGGGGCTTTGTAGTTTCTAATATGGTTTTGAAGGCACAAAATATTCTACCTTATTAGCCCGCAGCGTCGCTAGCACTCTCCCATCCGTTAAAAAATAAATGTTACTTTTGAGCCATGTACAGTATTGGCTTAGCAGAAGACGATCATAAAATTGCAGCGCTCATCAAGAACGGTTTAGAAGAAAACGGTTATGAAGTGCACACCTATCAAGATGGCAAAAGTGCCCTCGAAGCCTTTCGATCAAAAACTTTTCAGCTCTTGATATTAGACGTAATGATGCCGCAAATTACAGGTATAAATATTTGCAGACAACTGCGTGAAGACCAAATACAAACACCCATTTTAATGCTTACGGCACTTGGAACTGTAGACGACAAGGTAAATGGCCTAGAAGCAGGCGCTGATGATTATTTAGTGAAACCGTTCCATTTTAGGGAATTGCTAGCACGTATAGAAGCCATATTGCGTAGGCAAAACACCAATAACGCCCTTCAGCCTAACCAATTAAAGTTTGAAGATGTAACACTTGATATTAGAAGTAAGGAAGTGAAACGAGGAAACTCTATTATTGAGCTAACAGCGAAGGAATTTCATCTTCTGGAGCTTTTTATGAAAAACCCTAACCGTTTGCTTTCCAGACAATACATTGCAGAACAAGTTTGGGACGTAAACTTCGACACTCGTACCAACGTAGTAGACGTTTACATCAACTTTCTTCGTAACAAATTAGAAAAAGGTTTTGAGCGAAAATTGATCCACACTAAAATAGGTATGGGTTACATTTTTAAATAATTTGCTGATGAAAATCAAAGACCGCTTGGCAGTATATTTTACACTAATTAGTACCACCGTACTATTGGCGGTTTTATTTGCTGTTTACTTTATTTTTATCAAATTTTTGGAAAGCGATTTTTATGATAGACTTTATGATAGAGCTTTCATTAATGCAAATTTATATTTAGAAGCAGACGAAATCTCGGCAGATTCGCTAAAAAGAGTTAAGACAGAATACCTAGAAACTCTAAACGGAGAAATTGTACGGATTTACGACAGCAACAACAAGCCTCGTTTCATTACCGATAACCAACAATTCTGGACTAACGATTTCATCAATAAAGTACGGAAAGCTAAAAAACTACGCACAAAAGATGGTTTAAGACAGACAGTAGGCATATTTTACAGAGATAATCAAGGCGACTTTGTCATCCTAGCTTCGGCAATTGACAACAGTACCTACAATAGAATTGGCAAACTAAGGCTCATTATGATCGCTACGTTCATCATCATAGTGGTGGGTTTGTTGCTTTCGGCTAGATGGATGGCCAATAAAATTCTAAAACCTTTGGATATTTTTATTGAAGAAGTGAAAAAAATCAAGTCTAGCAACCTTGATTTTAGGGTGCAGGAAAGCAAAAACAAAGATGAAATTAACTTGCTGGCACAAAATTTCAATCAGTTGATGGATCATTTGGAGCAAGCCTTTATCTTACAAAAAACCTTTGTGGCAAATGCTTCGCACGAACTTCGCACACCAATTACCAGCTTATTAATGGAGGCAGAGATAGCCCTTAGTCAGCCGAGAAATACTGAGGAATACCAAAAAGCTTTACGATCTGTAGTTGATGATGCGGATAAAATGAATGCAACCATCAATAGCTTGCTGAGTTTAGCACAAGCAGATTTGGAATTGGGTGCTACGCAAACAGAAACCGTAGAATCGATGAACTACTTTGGGAGCTGCAAGCGCATTGGGCACAAAAAAACAAACAAAGTAAGCTTATTATCAATTTAGAAGAAATACCAAACCAAACCGATTTACTCACACTCCAAGTGAATAAAAACCTGCTAGAAATTGCCTTAAACAACATTATTGGCAATGCTTTTAAATTTTCTGATTATCAGGATGTGCATTGTATTTTAAGGGTAAACAAGCAGGAAATTAAAATTGCAATTAGAGACTTTGGTGTTGGCATTAATCAAAACGACAGCGAACATATTTACGAGCCTTTCTACACCTCATCAAGCAATGTAAATTTAAAAGGTAACGGCATGGGTTTATATATGGCGCATAAAATTATCTCCTTAGCCAAAGGCGAACTAAGTTTTACTTCGGAAGATAAAGGAACTACGTTTTTTGTACGATTTTAATTTCTAGCAACTTCTTTCAACCATGCGTCATCCCAGATTTAGTCTGGCATCTTAAAGCTTTGACATATCTTTTCTTCTTATATAATTACCTATAGTAGCTTGAGCTAGGATGGCAAAAAAATTCCCTAAAAAGATATTTGAAGACCTCTACACTACGGTTGAGATTGACGAGCAGCAAAATTTGAATTTAATAATATATCGTTCTGCAAAAACAAGGCTATCCTTTATTTGTTAATCTGGTACACTTAAAATACCTAGATATGAATATTCAATTAAATGCCGATAAGAATTTAACCATTCATGAGCCTTACGAAAAACAGATTAAAGATCAATTGACTAAAGATTTAGATCGATACAGCAACCATCTTTCTCGTGTAGAAATCCATTTATCTGACGAAAACGGCAGCAAAGCTGGTTTAAACGATAAAAAATGTTTGATAGAAGCCAGACTAGATGGCAAACCGCCGTTGGTAGCAAGCGATTTGGGCAATACTTACGACTTAGCACTAAAAGGCGCCACCGAGAAAATCAAAAGTGCTTTGAATACTGCTGTTAGTAAAATGCAGAGCAAATAACACACCTAAATAAAGAAGAGGAAATCCGATTGCAGATCACAATCGGATTTTTTTATTAATGGACATTAACGATTAAAATTTAACTTATCCGCAGTTGCTTCACATCGTTCGTCATCCCAGATTAGTATGGGATGCCAATGCGGGGCTAAATCTTATTTCATGCTTTACGACCCCAGCCTGCGCTGGGATGACGAAGACCAAAGCATGGAGAAGTTTTTAATCACTTTTTAATTTCAATTTAATTCGCGTTTAATTCGGTCAAAATAGCTTTGGCAACAATGAAAGTAAAGCTATTATTCATCTGTTGCATACTTGGATTCCAACAAATCATTTTTGCGCAAGACACCCTCAAATTAAACGTTGCCGAGGCTGAAAAGCTTTTTGTCGCCAACAATTATCAGCTACTTTTAGCGAAATATGAAATAGAACAGGCAAAAGCCGATGTCATCACTGCTAAATTATTTGATAACCCAGAAATCAGCCATGAAAACCTATTTTACAATCACGAAACTAAACGTTTTTTGGAAACCTCGTTTGCTACGGGGCAGTTCAGTACACAAATATCGCAGCTATTTAAACTGGCTGGCAAGCGAAACAAGAGTATCAAACTAGCAAATACAGCCGTAAAGCTAGAAGAATTTGAGTAAGCTTCGATTTAATGAGAACGCTCCGCTATCAATTGCGTAGCACGTTTTTTAAGCTACATTCTCTACAACAATCGGCAAAGATTTACAGCTCACAGGTTAAAGCTTTAGAACAATTGTTACAAGCTTCTAATAAGCAATTGAACTTAGGCAACATCGCCAATAAGGATGTGATACGCATCAAATCTTTGCTCTATACTTTACAGGCCGATTACTATCAAATTAATAGCGAAATAGATGAATTAACCGCAGAATTGAAACTGCTTACACAAATCAAAACATCTACAACTATCCTAACTGTGGTACCAGAAACCAACAAAGTTGAAACTAGCGAAATTGCATACGCCGCATTATTAGATTCGGCAAAAGCCAACAGAGTAGACTTAAAATCGGCGCAAACGGCAATTACCTACGCACAACAAAACTTGATGTTACAAAAAGCAAATGCCATCCCAGATGTGCAACTTTCTTTAGCTTACGATTTAAAGGGCAATTATCCTGAAAAATACACAGGCATAGGAATTAGCATGCCCATCCCGCTTTTCAATAGAAACCAAGGCGAAATTAAAAAAGCTAAAATAGCGATAGAAGCGCAACAGACGGTATACAATCAAGTAGAAAACACTTTATCGAACGAGGTTTTTAAGGCCTATCAAAATGCAAAACGTATAGAAAGCTTAATGGCTAATCGAGATCAAAACTTTAATCAAGATTACCAAAAGTTGATTGACGAAGTAACCAAGAACTTCGCCAAAAGAAACATCAGTTTATTAGAGTTTTTAGACTTCTACAATCGTACAAGGAGAACGTTTTGCAATTCAACCAACTACAATACGAGCGTATCAATGCCAAAGAAGAAATCAATTTTGTTACTGGAACCACCCTATTCAAATAAAGCATGTCTTATATTAAATCCTCAAAAAACTATTTATACTGCCTTGCTGTAGCAGGCATACTGGCACAAAGCTGCACCACAACCAATACCACTGTTAAGGAAGACAAGTTCGAAGTAACCGACTCTTTAATCAGCAAGCTATTGATTGACACCGTACAATCTCCAAACAATCGAATGGATCTTAATTTCTCTGCAAAAATTACGGCTAATGAAGATTTGCAAGCTGCAATTTACCCAATGGTTAGCGGTATTGTAGGTTCGGTAAATATAAAAATCGGCGACCGAGTGAGTAAGGGACAAGTGCTGGCCAACATTAGCAGTGCAGAAATGGCTGGCTTTGATAAGGAAGTAATCAGTGCCGATGCGGAATTAAAAATCGCCGAAAGAGCCTTGAAACAAGCAGAAGAATTGTACAAAAGTGGTTTAAGTTCGGCCAAAGAACTAGAAGAAGTAAAAAACGACTTGATTATCAAAAAAGCGGAGCTACAGCGTGCTAAAACTACATTAAAGCTAAACGGCGGTAATACCAAAGGCACCTATAACCTCAAATCTCCTATTACTGGCTTTGTGATAGAAAAAAACGTAAATAGCCACATGCAATTACGCCCCGATAATGAAGACGCACTTTTTAAAGTAGCCGATTTATCAAACGTGTGGGCAGTAATCAATATCTACGAATCTGAATTTGCCATGTTAAAGGAAGGAGATGAAGTAGAAGTTTCGGTACTGTCTTATCCTGAAAAAACCTACCGAGGTAAAATTGAACGCATTTATAATACCATTGATAATGAAAGTAGAGTAATTAACGCCAGAGTAAGTATTGCCAATAAAGATTTAAGTCTAAAACCTGGCATGATGGCCACGGTAAAAGTAGCTGCTAAGTCAGATATCAATTTGCCATCAGTCAATCCTAAAGCAGTAATATTCGATGAGAATAAAAACTATGTATTGGTACTAGATCCAAAAGAGAAAATACGAGTACAAGAAATCGAAATTGGTCGTAAAACTAGCAATCGCACTTATGTGAGTAAAGGCTTAAATGCAGGCGATAAGGTTGTCGCTTCAAAACAGGTATTCCTTTTTGAAAGTTTGAAGTAATTGATAATTATAAGCTAGCATAACCTTAAAAAATCTTGTCATGTTGAGCTTGTCGAAACATAAATAGTCTTCGACAAGCTCAGACTGACAAACTAGGTATTAATTCTATTTCACAATGAATAAACTGATTAAAACCATTATTGGGTTTTCTTTAAAGAATAAATATTTCATCTTCTTTACCACCTTTATTTTGGTGCTAGCGGGTTACTTGAGTTTCAAGAAAACCACTATCGAAGCCTTTCCAGATGTAACCAATACCAACGTAACCATTATTACACAATGGCCGGGTAGAAGTGCCGAGGAGGTAGAAAAATTTGTTACCCGTCCGCTAGAAATAGCGATGAACCCTACCGAAAAAAGAACCAGCATTCGTTCTTCTTCCCTATTCGGACTTTCTATTGTTAAAATAACTTTTGATGACGACGTAGATTACGCTTTTGCCAGGGTGCAAGTAAACAACCACATCGAAGAAGCAGATTTACCCGACGGTATACAACCAGAAGTACAACCTCCCTACGGTCCTACCGGCGAAATTTTTCGTTACACGCTAACTAGCAATCAAAAATCGGTTAAAGAACTAAAAACCATTCAAGATTGGACTATCCAAAGGGAATTATTATCCGTTTCTGGAATAGCCGATGTAGTGAGCTTTGGTGGCGAAGTAAAGACTTACCAAATTACAGTTGATCCGCAAAAAGCGATACAATACAATGTTACAGCAACGGAGTTATTCGATGCTGTTTCTAAAAGCAACATCAACGTAGGTGGCGATGTGATTGTGCAAGGCGGACAAGCCTATGTGGTTCGTGGCATTGGAGTTTTAAATAATATCGAAGAGATTAAAAACGTAGTTGTAGATAATTACAATGGCATCCCTATCTATGTAAAAACCATTGCAGAAGTTACCGAAGCTGCTTTACCACGCTTAGGTCAGGTAGGTAGAGATTACGATCCAGATGTAGTACAAGGCATTGTGGTAATGCGTAAGGGCGAAAATCCGAGCGAAGTCATCAAAAAACTGAAAATTAAAATTGAAGACATCAATAACAACATTTTGCCAGATGATGTAAAAATCAAATCGTTTTACGACCGCGAAGATTTGGTAAACTTTGCCACACACACGGTAATGGGCAATATGTTCGAGGGTATTTTGTTTGTAACCGTTATTGTTTTCCTTTTTATGGCCGATTGGCGAACTACGCTTATCGTATCCATCGTTATTCCTCTGGCCTTGCTGTTTGCTTTCATCTGTTTAAAGCTAAAAGGCATGTCGGCCAACCTCTTATCTATGGGCGCCATTGATTTTGGAATTATCATAGATGGTGCTGTAGTTATGGTCGAAGGTATTTTTGTAGTGCTCGACCAAAAGGCCCATAAAGTGGGCATGGAAAAATTCAACAAAATAAGTAAGCTAGGGTTAATTAAAAAGACCTGTTTAGAGAATGGAAAAGGCATTTTCTTCGCTAAGCTAATCATCATTACAGGCTTGATGCCCATCTTTACTTTCGAAAAAGTAGAAGGTAAAATGTTTTCGCCACTGGCATGGACACTAAGTTTTGCCTTATTAGGTGCGTTATTGCTAACCTTTACCTTGGTACCTGCCATGGCAAGCATTTTACTGAAGAAAAACGTGAAAGAAAAGCACAATATCTTTCTAGAATTCATCACTAAATACACTTTAAAGGCTTATGACAAATGCTTTAAATTCAAAAAAATAGCATTTTACACTTCAATTGTAATTTTAATCACAGGTATTTTCAGTTTCAAGTTTTTAGGTAGCGAGTTTTTACCTAATCTGGATGAAGGTTCTATCTACGTACGTGCTACTGGCCCATTGAGTATTTCTTTAGATGAAACCAAGAAGCTTTCTAACGAAATGCGTAAAATCTTCTTGAGTTTTGAGGAAGTAAAACAGGTTTTATCGCAAACCGGCAGACCAAACGATGGTACCGATGCCACTGGCTTTTACAATATGGAGTTCCATGTTGACATCTACCCTAAAAAAGAATGGAAGCGAAAACAAACGAAAGAGCAGTTGATTGAGCGTATGCAGGAGAAACTGAAAGGATTTCCTGGCATTAGCTTAAACTTCTCGCAACCTATTTCTGATAACGTTGAGGAAGCCGTTTCTGGGGTTAAAGGTTCTATTGTAGTCAAACTCTTTGGCGATAACTTCGAGTTTATCGAACAGGAAGAAGAAAAAATCTTCAACATTCTTAAAACGGTAGAAGGTATCGAAGATTTAGGGATCTTGAGAAATTTAGGCCAGCCAGAACTACAAATCGATTTAAGTCAGCGTAAAATGGGTTTATATGGTGTAAGCACTGCCGATGCCAATGCTGTTGTAGAAATGGCGATTGGTGGTAAAGCAGCTACACAAATCTACGAAGGCGAAAAGAAATTTGACCTGATTATCCGTTATCCAGAAGATTTCAGAAATGACGAAACGGCTATCGCTAATTTGCGTGTTCCCACCATTTCTGGCTCTAAAGTTCCTTTGGGCGAAATCGCCAGAATTAAGAAAATTACTGGCCCAAGCATGATTTACCGTGATAAACATACCCGCTACGGCGCTATCAAATTCTCTATCCGTGGTAGGGATATGGGAAGCGTAATTGCCGAAGCGCAGCAAAAGGTAAATGCCGCCATTAAACTGCCAAAGCCATACCGTTTAGAATGGGCAGGAGACTTTGAAAATCAGCAGCGAGCAAGCAAGCAGCTTTCTCAAGCAGTTCCTATTAGTTTATTATTGATTTTCTTTATCCTGTTCATTTTATTCGGAAACGTGAAAGATGCCTTATTGGTGCTCAACAACGTGCCGTTTGCTATGGTTGGTGGTATCTTGGCATTGCTAGCAACAGGCATTAACTTTAATATCTCGGCGGGCATTGGGTTTATTGCATTGTTCGGTATTTGTGTACAAAATGGAGTTATCCTGATCACAAAATTCAAGAGCAACATCACAGAGCTAAAACACCAGCCTACTTGGACTTTTGCCGATGCCATTAAAGACGGAATTGCCACCAGAATGCGCCCAGTTATTATGACGGCTTTGATGGCGGCGATAGGTCTATTGCCAGCGGCATTATCTACAGGCATTGGTTCCGAGGCGTCAAAACCTTTAGCAGTGGTGGTAATAGGTGGTTTAATTACCAATACGCTATTTAATTTGTTCGTATATCCAATTGTGTTTTACTGGAGTTACAAGAAAAAAGTACACCATTTACAAGAGGTAATTGCTTAGAAAAAACTAAACAACTCGGCCGTTCTTTCGAACGCAAATGAGAAATCTATCAGTATTAAACTTAAAAATTACGACTGAAAAGCAGGGCTATAGTTTTATAGGAAATGGTAGCCCTGCTTTTCGTTACAATCTTTTGTGATTGGCACTATATAGAACAGACTTCGTAAGTTTTGAAAACTTACGAAGTTTAAAACTAGTAGTACAACAAAAGGATTTTCACTACAATCAGGTTTAAAATGCAAGGCTTGTGCATCAAACCAACTTTGTCAATCCACTATATCACCATCTAAAAGATTGACAAAGTTTCAACATTTTTCTTCGAGTTCTTCGCGAAACTTCAAAATCCTTTGCAGTTAATTTTAACTCAAAGCGAAAAAGACACGCTAAATTGACAAAAATCATTAGCTCATCCTAGCTTATATTCAGCATATTTGTACTACCTAATCGGCAAAATCATGAAAAAAACGAGCTTATTCATATTATTCACACTATTAACGTATATCGTTAACGCACAAGAAACACCCTCAAAAACAACTAAAATAGAGAAAAAGAAAGTAGAGATAGCGTGTGGCGAGTGCATGTTCAAAATGGATGGAAAAGGCTGCGACTTAGCCATTAGAATTGATGGCAAGCCTTATTTTGTAGATGGCAGAAAAATAGACGACTTTGGCGATGCGCATGCTGATGATGGCTTTTGCAATGCGATTAGAAAAGCAACCGTTACAGGAGAAATTGTTAACGGAAGATTTAAAGCAAAATCGATACAATTGGTAGAAACCAAGAAAACAGAAAAACCGAAGTCTTAGCAATTTAACAATACCACAATTTAGCCATTATCAAAAGCTAAACTGTATCTTTGCTGCATGACAAAGTTATCGGTTAACATCAACAAAATTGCTACGCTACGCAACAGCAGAGGCGGCAATAATCCTGATTTGGTTAAAGTTGCGTTAGATTGTGAAAAATTTGGCGCACAAGGCATCACAGTGCATCCACGTCCAGATGAGCGACACATCCGTTACCAAGATACTTTTGATCTAAAGGCAGTTATCGCTACCGAATTTAACATTGAAGGCAACTGCAAAGAACAAAAGTTTGTAGACTTAATGCTAGCCAACAAACCCGCTCAGGTTACTTTGGTGCCAGATGCAGAAGGTCAAATCACTTCCAACCACGGTTGGGATACCATCAAACATCAAGACTACTTGAAAGAAATGGTAGCGGTATTCCAACAAGCGGATATCCGTGTTTCTATTTTTGTTGATCCGGTGGTAGAAATGGTAGAAAATGCCTTAACTACAGGAACCGACAGAATTGAACTTTATACCGAAGCTTATGCCCAACAATACTACAACAATAGAGAAAAAGCCATCGCACCTTATTTGGCCGCAGCACATAAAGCTAACGAATTAGGCATTGGCATTAATGCAGGCCACGATTTAGATTTGCATAACCTCAAGTATTTTGCGCAAACTATCCCAGGCTTATTAGAAGTTTCTATTGGTCATGCCCTAATTAGCGATGCACTTTATTTAGGCTTAGAAGAAACCATTAAACGTTATTTGGCGCAGTTGAGACCAATGTCTGATGTCTGATGACCGAAGTTTGGCAGTAGAACCAACTAATAACTACAATAAAAAATTATTAAATTTCATCATCCGTCTTCTGACATCTGACATCTGACTAATTTTGACTTTCAAGGGTATTCTTCTCGTATTATTTGGTGCTTGTAGTTTCGGTATTCTCTCTACTTTCGTAAAGTTAGCTTATAGCGAAGGGTATTCGCTAGGCGATGTTACAGGTACACAGGCTTTATTTGGTGCCTCAATGTTGTGGATTATCTATTTAGTTCAACGTAAAACACAATCTAAAGATAAACCTAAACCCATTATTAAAACACATTGGATTAAACTGGTATTAGCTGGTACTTTTACTGGTTTAGTAAGTTTAACTTACTATCAATGCGTAAAACTTGTACCCGCTTCTATAGCCATTATCTTACTAATGCAATTTGTATGGATTAGCGTACTGCTCGAATTAGTATTCTTCAAGAAAAAGCCCAATATGCTTCAGGTTTTCGCCATCATCATGATTTTGCTGGGAACCATTGCAGCCAGTGGCTATTTCGAACAATCGGCTGCAAATTTAAGTATTGCTGGTATTGGCTACGGTTTGGTTGCCGCATTATGTTACGCCATTTTCTTGATGCTGAATGGTAATCTAGGTAACGAATATCCGCCACTGCAAAAAAGTGCTTTAATGATTACAGGTGCTTGTATGTTGATTTTTGCGGTACTTCCTCCAACTTTTCTTTTCAATGGTGCTTTAGGGGGTAGTTTACTTAAATGGGGGTTGATTTTAGCTGTTTTCGGCACAGTTATCCCACCATTATGTTTTGCCTCTGGTATCCCAAAAATTGGTTTAACCTTAAGTTCTATTTTAAGTTCTGCAGAGTTACCAGTGGCAGTAAGCATGTCGGCATTGGTTTTGCATGAAGAGGTTAGTTTGTTAAGGTGGATTGGGGTTGCAATTATTTTATCATCAATGATACTTCCAAATTTGGAAAATTTAAAGAAAGCAAATAGCTTTAGAAAATAAACGGCCTCCCCCAACCCCTCCAAAGGAGGGATATATAAATTACATAGGCATCACACGTCTTCCTTTGGAGAGAGATTAAAAGGGAGGATAAACAATTGAAAGAAACCAACATGAAAAAAACAATATTAATTTCCCTAATCGCCTCTACCTTATTTGCCTGCCAAAACAATGCTAGTATTAATACCGATGAAGCTGGTAAGGTAATTACTACCTATCTAAAAGGAAATCCAGAATATAAAACCACTAGGTTTGATTTTGGCGAGCTTAAATTTAACAACGAGAAAGAATATACCGAATTAGAAAACTATCGCAAATTGGCCAATGAGGGCTACATTACGCTAACTTTATTGAGTGCTAAGAAAAAGTTTCTTTCTAAAGATAGCAGCTATGTTTACAGTGCAAAACTTACGCAAAAAGCAAGCGATTTTGTTTTAAAGCAAGAAACAGACAAGGCAACTGTTAAAGCTGTTATCTACGAATTGACAGAAGAAAAGCCTGTAGATTTCTCTAAAGTAAATGATGCTACTGCTAAAGTAACCGTATCTCTTAAAAAGGTAAATACACCATTTGCTGCGTTTCAAAGAAAACCAGAAGATAATAGCGAGTTTTTAACCAAAACCTATCGTTTAAAATATGATAAGGAAACAGGTTGGAGTGTAAGGAAGTAGATAAAGGAGCAAGGAATAAAGAACAAGGAATAAGGAACAAGGAATAAAGATTAAAGATTAAAGCACACTGCTGGCTATTTCGACTAGATTACAAATCAGGAACGTGAGTTCGATTAATATTTATCGCCCTACAACACCCCGGTCTTCGACCACCCCTCTGAAAGAGAGGAATGTAGGTCGCAATTCCCCTCCTTTGGAGGGGCGCCTGAAAGGCGGGGTGGTTACAAATCGTTATAGCGTGCTTAAATACCACCCAATCACACTTTAACAATCGAACTCAGGTTAAGAGGTAGTCGAAGGCTAGTATTTGTGCTGGTGGCCAATTGCTGTATGCTTTAGCAAACGGTTTATAGAAGCAAAATAGAGGCTTTAGCCAAAATTTTTGCAATTGATGTGGCTAAAGCGTTAACACATTATTTCCAATCCGTTGGCTAAAGCCAAACGGGAATAAAAACATATTCTTCTTCTACCAGCTTAGATTACAAATTAGAGATATTCAAAAGAAAGAATGACTTTTACCGTTGGCATCCTCGCCAACGGTTGCTGTGCTTTTGTTGGTGTCCCCGCAACTAATAACGGGTTTCGCCCCCCTACCAATGCCAATTGGCATTTATTAAAAGGTAGTCTGCGTAACCATCAATAACAAAAGTAATCAAAACCAAACTGCACAAAAAAAAGCCGGCAATCCACCGGCTTAGCAATCATATATTTGGTTGTAAAGAGAGTACAGTTACATGTGTTTATCTACATCGCCAACGTAAATTTGACGTGGTCTGCCGATAGGCTCTTTGTTTTCCCTCATTTCTTTCCACTGAGCGATCCATCCTGGTAAACGGCCTAATGCGAAAAGAACGGTAAACATCTCTGAAGGGAAACCCAATGCCCTGTAAATGATACCCGAGTAAAAATCTACGTTTGGATATAATTTACGGTCGATGAAATATTGATCTGTTAAAGCTGCTTGCTCTAACTTTTTAGCAATTTCTAATACCGGATCATTGATGCCTAAACTTTCTAAAATATCATCGCAAGCTTTCTTAATGATTTTAGCTCTAGGATCGAAGTTTTTGTAAACTCGGTGGCCAAAACCCATCATACGGAAAGGATCGTTTTTGTCTTTCGCTTTTGCAATCCATTTATCTGTATCGCCACCATCTTCTTTAATACGCTCTAACATCTCAATTACAGCTTGGTTGGCACCACCATGCAGTGGACCCCAAAGTGCAGAAATACCAGCAGAAATAGAAGCGTATAAGTTACAATCTGATGAACCAACAATCCTTACTGTAGAAGTAGAGCAGTTTTGCTCATGATCTGCGTGAAGTATTAACAATTTGTTCATGGCACTAACCACTACCGGGTTTGGTTCAAAATCTTCGGTACGTTGACCAAAAGTCATCCACAAATAGTTGGTAATGTAATCGTATTTATTTTTAGGATAAATCAAAGGATGTCCTAAAGATTTTTTGTAGATGAAAGCCACAATGGTTGTCATTTTAGCCAACATCTTGATGATGGTATCATTTTTTTGCTCTTCAGATTGGTTAGCTTCTAAACTTTCTGGGTAAAAGGTAGAAAGCGAACAAACCAATGAAGACAATTGAGCCATTGGATGAGATTTTGACGGATAACCATCAAAAAACTTCTTCATATCCTCATGGATCAACGTGTGCATGCTGATATCCTTCTGGAATTTCTCTACCGTTTCTTTTGACGGTAGCTCGCCATAGATCAATAAATAAGCGACTTCTAAAAATGATGCTTTCTCGGCCAGCTCTTCAATAGGATAACCACGATATTTTAAAATACCTTCTTCTCCGTCTAAAAATGTGATGGCACTCTTGGTAGCACCTGTATTCTTATATCCAAAATCTAACGTAACGTGACCTGTAAGATCTCTCAATTTTGAAATATCAATAGCTTTCTCGCCTTCTGTTCCGGTAACTATTGGAAACTCATAAGTCTGTCCGTCTATCTTAATTTCTGCAGTAGTTGACATATATCTAAAATTTTATATAATTATAAGTAGTTATTTTCGTTTATTGAAATTTAAGGCGAAAGAATTATACACTTGTTACATTTTTTCGCACTTTCTAATCTAATTTTAATTTTGAAATAGTTGATTTTGCTTTAATTTCTTCGGCTATCCTTCCACATTCCATCATTTCATCTCCATAATATGGATTTTGGATTTTCTTTTCCGAAGAAAGCCAATCGCCACCATCGCCATTATTAGCCATAGGGCAATGTTGTACGTAAATTGTACCAGAAGCTAGCGCCGCATGTTTAAACACTGGGATAACTTCTACGTTTAAAGCTGTAAAAGCAGTTCTTTGTGTCTTAATGTCTTTGGCATCGGCAATTTTACTGGCAATAGTAGCGGCATTTTCGCAGCCTGCAAATTCTTGTAAGGCTTTAGCCAACTCGGTAGCAGCTGGTTTAGCCATTTCTGGGTTTGTAGATACCAACTGGTCTTTTAAGTTAATATAAGCGGTGTAAATGGTTTGCAACTTTTGGTCTTTAAAGCTTAAAGATGCGTGAAGCGCAGTGTCTGTAGCTACTATAGCAGTATCTGTGGTTTCTTTAGTTTGCTGGTTACTTTGGCAAGCCACCAAAGTAGCTAAAGCCAAGGCTGCTAAGCTCATATATTTTTTCCCTTGCATACATATTTCATTTAAGGATTGCTATTTGGAAACAATCGGTTAAAGGCATGTTTTGTTTTGTGCTCAAAATAGCATTTATAATTCTAAAAACACAAAAAAGGCCTCGATAAAATTACCGAGACCTCATAATATTATATTGTGATTATAATTTATTAACGCAACCTATAGTTTAAAGCCGTAAGCTAAACGAATACCAGCATATCCAATATTTCCATCGTTTGAGTAACCTTCGTATTTAGCTCCCAAATCTAAACCGTTACTCCAAGAATAACCTATGGTTGGTGCATAAACAAAAGCCGTTCCAGTTCCGCTCTTAGTTCCAAAACCAGCTCCTGCTTCTGCCATTGCGTACGCCCCCGAACCTGTGTCGCTAAAGAAATATTTCAAACCCGCTTTAACAGGTATATAACCAAAACTACCGCCGTCATAATTATCTTTTACTGAAAAATTTGTGTAACCTGCAGAAACTGGAACCGACAATTGCCTGTCAATATCTACTTGGTAACGTAAATCGCCTCCAATGGCTAACCCTAAACCATCTTTGGTGCCAGCACCAATATTTAAACCAATACCCAATTTTTGTCTAGAAGGATTTGTAGGTTCTGACGCAGTTTGAGCGTTAACATTTGTAGTTACGAATATAGCTAATGCAGCTACTGCACTTGCCATTGCTTTGGTATATAATTTCATGTGTTTTCTATTTTAATTACTTGTTTACAATTTAACATTTTTGATTACTGATGTTAACAACAGCGATCGATGCTAAATGTTCAAACTGTATGCCATTAAAAAATAGAAAAACAAGCAAAAACAAACACATTCAATTAACTTACAGCAAGTTAATTTTTAAAATTTTTCATTATCTTCATTATAAAAAAGGTATTTTTACAACCAATATATGTACTAAAAACTGAACATTTCTGTTACAATTAACCTAATTTACCTTTCCAAATTTTAAGTTCCTTTAAACTAAAATGATAATTTACAGTTACCCCTAAATGCTTTCCATCTACCTCATCTCCCTCGCCACTTTTGCGCCTAAATTTTCTTTTTTCTCCTTCCTTTTCCCAAATTGGTTTAAGTTCTGATGCTAAGCGATAATAATAACTACTTTCTTCGCCTCCCAAAATGCAAGGCCTGTTTAATAGCACCCAAAAAATAAAAACATGGATTTTCTTTTCTTGCTCTAGTTCAAAGTACCGCGTTAAATCACTTAGATTTAGTGCTACCGTTTCCGAGGGCTTCAAACCACTATCAGGAAGATTTTTTTCTACCGTCATGAAAGTACGGCGCTGTACCTTTACCTCGATGTAAAATTTTGCTCCAGCTTTTGTTACCTGAATATCTGGATAGCCTTTTTCTGTGGTCTTTGTAGCTGTAAATGACGTGTGTTGATTGATGTGATTGATCAAAAGCTGCTCGTAATATTCTGAAAAGGCGGCATCATTTTCAAAAACATAATTCATTTTACTTACACCATTGCAGGGCGTTGGACATTCCTTGCAATTAAACACGTAGGGTTCTATTTGCAAGTGTTGATACATAGGCTAATAATTGGTAATAACGAGGTGCGTTACTTTCCTATCGTTTCGTCCCCGTACATTATAAGTGTAATTTTTCCCAAAAGTTACGATTTTTACTTGAGGGTGCGTATAAATCTCACGGATAAATGGTGTCTCTTTAATCACTACCATCCACTTCGCAGGGCAATTGATTAAGAAATCTGCTAGCCGTTTTTGGTCGGTTTGCGTAAACGAATTTTGATCGTATTCAGAAAACTCGCTATCATAAGGTGGATCTAAAAAAATGAAATCTGTAGGCTTTAAAGCTATTTCGACTAACATTTCTTCAAAATCTTGATTATAAATTGCGGCTGTGCCAAACAGCTTTTGTGTAGCTTCTGCAAAAATGAAATCGGCTTTTTGCCTAAAGTTTTTTTTGTTGTAAGCGATACCCCCATAAGGAATGTTAAATTCTCCTTTATTGTTGTACCTAAACATAGCTGCATAGCAAAATTCCCTTACAAAGTACCAATTGGCAGCGGCTTTTGCTTTCAAAAAAATTGGTGTCTTTGCATTTTTGTTCATCAGCATTCTAAAGAACAGGTACATGCCACTTTTAATTCCAGTTTCGAAATGATCTTTTAGCTCAGCATTATCAAATACCCTATTTTCCTTTTTACAGATACGTTGGATACGTATCGCCTTATCCAACAAACTATCTTGAATGTATTTCTGGAACAATTCTGGCTCAATTACAAACGCTGTATTAACGAGATTTTGATATGGCTTTATTGATTGGGAAAGTTCCCTTTTCAGACTTTCTTTTAATAACTGATTAGTTTCATTGATGAAGGAAGTAAATTCATCTGTACATTTTTTCCAAAGCTCATCCGAAAATAGCTTGATTTCATCCCAAGCATCAGCATATTTGTACAATTGTTCTTTAAATTCTGGTTCGTTAATTTGACGATAGAAATTTATAAGATCGGTACTTTTATCGTTAATAATTACAGGAGTTTTTGGTTGCAAAGCGAAAAAAACGCCACCACCGCCAAAAAAAGGTTCGATATAACGCTCAAAAGATGGAATATGATCTTTAAATAAAGCGAACTCCCGGTATTTTCCACCAGTCCATTTGATAATTGGCTTTATTTTTTGATCCATTACTTATTAATGTCAATTATTTTACGACTAAAGCGTAATACATGTTATTTAAACGACTACGTAATCTCGACTGGAGCGCAGCGGAATGGAGAGATCTTTGATAGCGTAAAATAATTCAAAGATTTCTCGGCCACACTACGTTTCGCTCGAAATGACGAACATTATCCGAAGATGCAATAATTTTAGAAATTTTGTTCAATTAAATTAATCGCTTGATTTTTTATAGCAAGCTTATCTTCTACCGCCTCTATCCAATTAATTTGCACGCCATCTTTTTCCATCTTTCTAAAAAAAGTCATTTGTCTTTTTGCAAATTGGCAAATTGCAATGCCCAAGCGTTCTTTAAGCGTAGCCAAATCCATTTCATTTTTTAAATAAGACACTACAAACTTATACTCTAAACCGTAAAACACTAACATTTCTTCGCTCACTCCTTTGGTTAGCAAAGTTTGTACTTCTTCTACCAAGCCATTAGCTAGACGATCGTTTAACCTCGATAAAATTTTATCTCTTCGGGTTGCTACATCATTAAACAAACCAATTACTAAAGGCTTTAGCGCAGGTCTTTTTTGCAGCTCTAGCTTGCCGTTTTCACTTAAAAACTGAGCTATTTCTATGGCTCTAATTAGTCGTTTAGAAGAACTATCATCTACATGCGTTCTAAGTTCCAATGGAAATTCATAGAGCTTACTCTTCAATTGCTCTTTATGGAGCGGCATTAATTGCTGCCGTAAATTTTCGTTAACCGGGATAGATGTAAGTTGATGGTTTTGCAGCAAAGTATGAATATACATTCCAGTGCCACCACATAAAACGGGCAGCTTTTGCCTTCCCGTAATTTCTTCAAATGCTTGATAGAAATCTTCCTTAAACGCATTTACATGATACCTTTCGCCAGCTTTTTTAATATCGATTAAGTGATAAGGAACTTGAATGCCGTTTACCACATACTCTGATAGATCTTTTCCAGTACCAATGTCCATTCCCGTAAAAACCTGACGACTATCGGCGCTGATCAATTCGCCACCAAAATATTGAGCTAATTGTACCGCTAACTTTGTTTTGCCCACCGCAGTAGAACCCAGTACAATCAGCAAGTTTTTATCAGACATTGGTATACAGATGATATTTGAGATTTCCGGTATTGAAAACCTTTGAAAAGCCATTTTGGCTTAAAAAATCATCCAAATTTAATACTTTTTGCTCATCGAAAGCAAGCGCTATTTTTTTGGGCAAGCGATGTGCGTAATAACGCTCCATACTATTTGTATCTACATAGAATGTAACAGGATCGGTGTTTCCAGAAAAATGAAAGCCCAACTTATCGTATCCCTTCCCTAACGACCAGTCCCTGTCTGCATAGGTCATTAAATCATTTACGCTTACCTGCTTCAAAAAGTGCTTGACTAGTTTACCAAGCCCACCAGTTATGGTATACCCTGTTTTGGTAGCAAACCGAACCAATTCTGCCGATCTGTAATCATCGCCTTTGCTTTTCATAGGCCTAGCTGCTGCAAAACAGGCTACGGCAACTAGCTCATTGTTTAAGCTTAAACCGTAATTAAACTTCGTTTTAATATAACCTTGCAAATGATGCGCTTGTAAAAATGCTTTTGCAGTAGCTGTATCTATTGTTATTACTTTTGTTTTTCTGCCATGTAGACTGATATTTTTGCCGCAAAAAGAATGTATCCTACTGAGTACCTGGCCTCTTTTGTTTAGCCAAACGTCTTCCCATAAATGAACCAATAAAACACCCTGCTGTTGACAAGCTACTTGCAAAGACTGCAATTGTTGGGGTAAAATAGTGGCATTTAGAGAAACCAGATTGATATAAACTGAATTTTCAACGGCAACGATATTAAACGGATGGGCTTGAATGTTTTCTACCACACGGTACCTATCCTGAATAGTTAAAAAAAAATCTTCTTGAAATAACGGATTTAAACCCATTCGTTCTTTTTATATGTTTTATACCCTACATCTAAGGCTTGCGCAACATGCTCCATCATTGTTTCATCCATTTTTTTGAAATGGAAACACGATTTGCCTTTTAGCAATTTAATCAAATCTGGGTGCAGCAGTTCTTTAACCTCAGGATTGGTGTAAATCAGCATAAAATGAAGGGTAACACTACTGGTCATTACTTTCAATCCGGCAAAATAAATTTCATTTCGCTGTTTACCTAAAAGCATTACATTTTTGTCACTCCACAAATCGTATTCGGTATCTGAATTTATTCTAGATGTAAAACCAAAAGTTTCGTAAGGCTGCATGGCCGCTCTAATGGTTTGAAAAATTTCGATCAAATCTGTTTTCATCTTAACTATTTTAGATGGTGGTTTTACAAAGTAAGGGCTTTTGTAAGATAAACGTTGCTAATTTAAAAATGTTCTATAAAAATAAAAGCGCCCGTTGTTAAAAAAACGGACGCTCCTTTTATATATATGATAGAGTTTATTGCTTTGGTTGTACACGACCACTTTTTCTATCCTCGGCCCTGCCAATTACATAACCGGCACCAGCACCAGCTAAACCACCAATAATAGCACCACGGCCGTCTTTTTTATCTATAAGAACGCCACCAAGTGCACCCACACCAGCACCAATAGCGGTACCTTTAGCCGCTGCGCTCCAGCCTTTTTTCTGAGCTTGGGTATTCGTTACACCACCAGATGAAGTGGTTGAAGTTACAGTGCCACTAGAACTGTAAGATCTAGCTGCGCTACGTCTAGCTGCTGCCAACTCTGCCTGGTGCTGTTCTTCTACCCTTTGTTTTTCAGCTTCAACTTCGGCACGTTTAAAACTATCTAATTTAATGCTATCTCTGTAAGCTGTTAAGGCTTGTTGTTTTTCTAAAGCTACTTGCTTTTCGCTTTTACCGCAAGATGCCAAAACTGTTGCACCAACTGCAGCTACCATTAATATCTTTTTCATTATCCTAAGTTTTAATTATTTAGCAAACACACTTTAACCTAAATGGTTTGGCCAACCTATCATTTGTTGCACCGGTGTTTATATGATGGTAATTCGTAAAAACTATGCCAAAAATAAAATCAATAGGCTAGCGATACTACTTTTTTGAGTATCCAATTAGCCATACCCACACCCGAAAAAACTGCCTTAAATTGCTAAAAACAAGCTTTATTAGCAATTTAAAATTTGTGGATAATTAATTTGAAAGCAAAAAAAATCTTAGCTAAGATTTAAGAAAAAACATTGTTGTTTTGTTGTGTATTGGATACAAAAACATATCTTGTGCACTTAATTTTTGAAATCGACAGATGAAATTAACCATTTGGGGTGCTGCACAACAAGTTACCGGAAGCATGCATCTTTTACAGCTAAACAACTACAATATATTAATAGATTGCGGACTAGATTACGATAAGGGAAACCATCAGGAACAAAATTTATTTTTCCCTTTTGACCCAGCTGATATCGATTTAGTGATTTTAACCCATGCCCACATAGACCATTCGGGAAACCTGCCTACCTTGGTAAGAATGGGTTACGATGGTCAGATTTTATGCACTGGCCCAACCGCAGATTTAACAGAGATATTACTGTTTGACTCGGTTAATATTTTCTTGAGCAAGCAAAAAAAGAAGCCTAGAAACAGGCAAAAACACCACAGCGGGCCACAACCGTTATATCTGCAAAAACATGTAATGGAAACTGTAGATAGGTTTGTAACTATAGGTTTTGATAAGCCTTTTAAAATTAATGGCGATATTGAGCTAACCTTTGTACCAATAGGGCATTTACTTGGCGCTGCGGCAGTAATACTCTCGGTAAACGAAAATGGCGCTAACAAAAAAATAGCCTTTACTGGCGATATTGGCCGAAAAAATTATCCTGTTTTGGTAAATCCAGAAGTGCTACCACCTGTTGATTATTTGGTTTGCGAAGCTACTTATGGTGGCCGCTTGCATTCTAAAGACACTTCATTAGAAGAAACTTTAATAAAAACGATTGAAGAAACCTGCGTTAAAAATCCAGGACGACTAATCATTCCAGCATTTAGCATAGGTAGAACACAATCGCTAATTTTTAAGCTAAATCAAATTTTTAGCAAAGGACTTTTACCTCCAGTAGAAGTTTTTGTGGATAGCCCATTGGCCAACCACGCTACAGAGATCTATCGCAAACACCATCAATATGTAAATGAGGAAGCCCAAAGTTTTTACCAAGCCAAAGGCGATGAATTTGAGTTTGATAACCTTACCTATTTACAAACACAGCAAGAAAGCCTGGCCGTGAGTAATTATTTAGATCCTTGCATTATTATTTCTTCGGCCGGAATGCTGGAAGGCGGTAGGATTCAAGATCATCTTTACTACAACATCCAGAACTATTATTGTACCATATTTTTTATTGGCTATTGTGCTAAAGGCACTTTAGGCGATAGACTTTTACGTGGCGACCCTATTGTTCGTTTAAGAAACAGAGACTTAATGGTGTATGCCAAAATTGCAAAAACAGACTTATTGAGTGGGCATGGAGATCATGATGATTTGATGAATGTGGTTAAGCAGCAAGATAAAGCAACTTTGAAAAAAGTCTTTTTGGTACATGGCGAAATGAGCAGTTTAAATGCTTTTAAAGGTGCTTTGCAAGAAGAAGGCTATAACGTAGAGATACCAGTACGAGGTGTTAGTTATGAGATTTAACCCCTAAATCCCCTAAAAACCTAAGTTCGATAATTAAATCTAGTTAAAATACTCTTAAAAGCTGATGCTGAAATAAATTCAGCATGACGGAATGCCAATTTAGCGTCACCCTAACTACGCAGTAGCTGCGAAGCAAATTTATTTCAGGGTCTGCCATGCCAAAAATAAGATATGCCACTGTAAATTAAGGAAATAATAATCTAGCTCAGGTTAAAAGGAACTTTGAATAATGAGTAGCATAGCTAACTCTATTAAATTCCTCTTTTCGGGCGCTAAGGGTTAAAAATAACAGAAATTAATACGGCGTTCTCTTTCGTTCATAAAATTCCAACTGATGGATATTTCATGTGTAGAACCACTATAGCCAGCTAAACCACCTACACTATGGTCGTAGGAATAGCCAATCCTAAGTTTATCGCTAATAAAAACTTCGGCCATGCCAATTAATGCATTGGTATTTCTCACATTGCCCACCACCGCTGGCTTGTCGTATAGTTTTATACCCGTCCTATAGCCTGCTCCTATCCATAATTTTTGCTTAAAAAGGAAAAACGCATTCAAATCTAACACGGTTGGCCCCGCAGCATCATCCTTAATTAAAAAGAAAGGCTTAAAATCTATCTCGTATTCTACTATAGGAATTAATGTGCCGCCAGTAAGGTAAAAATGTGGCTCTGGCGTAGGAAAATTGAAGTCTAAATTTTTCTTATCTAAAATATACTTGCCAATAAGATTATTTACCGAAGCACCCACATACATTTTAGGGGTAGAAAAGAAAACACCGGCACGCACATCGGGCACAAGCTCTTTTACCGCCCCTGTAGGGATAAAATTATCTCCCAAATCTCCAGGCTCTAACATATCTCCATAAATACCCAATTGCTGAAAACCCGCCCCCAAACCAAAGGCAAGCTTAGAGGTTTCATCTTCATTTACCGGAAAGCGATAAGCATAGTTAGCAAAAGCCGACAGGTTTTTCTGCGCACCAATTTGATCGGCACTTAATGTAAGCGACAAGCCCACCCTTTCGTTAGGCATTAACGCATCGGCTGCTAAAGAAAAACTCTTGGGGGCACCATTTATACCCGTCCATTGGTTTCGGTAAGTAGCATTGAGGTTTAACCTTTCCCGGTAACCCGCATACGCAGGATTGATGTAAACCGCATTAAATATGTATTGACTGTATTGTGCATCTTGCTGAGCAAAGCCACCAAAACTTACCAGCATTAAGATTGCTGAGAGCGTTGATAAATAGATCTTATGCCTCCATCTTCTTTTCATCCTATTTATCTCTTAATAAAGTAATATAACCTGTTACGCTACTAGACACGCCTTCTCTAGAAACCAATTTGAGTACGTAGAAATAAGTACCTTCACTTAAGCCATTGCCATTCCAATCGTTCTGGTAGCCTTGACTTCGGTACACTTCGTTGCCCCACCTATTAAAAATAGAAATGCTGTTCTCTTTATAAAGTTCAATACCATCTACCTTTAAAACATCATTTTTACCATCGCCATTAGGCGTAATTACGTTAGGTATTTTAATATTTCCGATTATTTTTTTGGTATCGGTAGAACTATTGTTTTCGGGCACCAAATCTGGTAAAGTGGTATTATTGCTTTGGATATTTGCCGTATTAGTTACCAATCCTTGCATTTTTCCCTGCACTTTAACCACTAAAGTTTCTTCCTGCCCTACGGTTAAAGAAGGAATACGCCAAGTAATTAAGCCTTCTTCGTAAACTGCTGCCGTTTTATCTACGGCTATAAATTTCAAGTTGCTGGGTAACCTATCTGTAACCACAATATTTGTATTATCAGAATTACCGTTATTTCTAGCTGTGATGTAGTATTCGAAGGTTTCGTTAGGGCCTACATGCCTTGCTTCCGATTTTTTTATTACCTGCAGATCAGAAGTCATTAAAACCACCGAGAAAACATCTGATAAATCGGAAGCACAATCTCCTTGATTGATTGCCAAAACCTGATAGTTACCCGCTGCAGTTACCGTTAAGGTAGACCGGGTTTGATTGGCCATAGCACGGCCATCCCTATACCATTGGTAAGTATAATTGCCATTCGGATTATTTACGCCTAGTGTTACTGGCGTACCATAAGGCACTTTTACCACAGTAGGTTCTTGCGCTTTTACAAGAGCAACCTGTAAAAGAAACGCAACTATAGCTATAAGCCTACGTATAACCATTCTTTAGGTAAATCCTAAATACTACTGCTAGTTAGCCAATACGATGGTTGGTTTTCCAGGTTTAGGCGTAACGGTAATGGTTTGGGTAGTAGTGGTAGCAACTTCACAACCATCGGTTGGCCTTAGCGTACCCGTATTACCAGCTAACAAGGTATAAACCACCGCTGCATTAAATACGTAGGTACCTGCATCAGTAGTGCTCAGCGTAAACGTTGTTGTTGCTGCATTACCGCCACCCACTGTACCAATAGAAGTAATTGGATTAACCACGGTACCATTATGAGTTGCCGACCAAGTGTAAGTATAACCCACACCATCTGGCAGAGGCACAGCTGGTGTAGTAGTTGCCGTAATTACAGAACTTAGGTTAGTACCGCTGGCATCGCCGCAATAGGTGGGATTGGTAGGTGCGCTTAGTGCAATCGTTTTACTTGGTAATTTATATACGGTAAACGGATTAGACAATGGCCCCATACATAAATCCTTGGACTCTATAGAAGAAGTATAGTTGTGCAAGCCCACCGCTAAATTTGCAGGTACAGTAATATCTGTAGAGCCCGCTGTGCCATTGTAAGTTAAAGGTGTACCATAAGGGTTGCCATCTACAAACCAGTGTACTTTATCGCCAACGGCTAAACCGGCTTCTTGCGGGGTGCGGAGCTTGGCTGTACCGGCATCGCAAAGATAAAGATGGTAATACGTTTGTGCATAGCTAGAAAAAGTTATGCCTAAAAGGAAAAACAAGGTAGCTAACGCTGTGCGGGTAATTGTTCTTTTCATTTTTGGTGGTTTTAAGGATTTCGTAATTTTTAGTTATTGAATGAGTTCTATATTCGCTTTTACTGGATAGGGCGTAATCATGATTTGGAAAGGCAGCTCTTGACTTACATCTCCTGCCGCATTTTTTACTTTTAGCACACCATTATAGGTACCCATGCCAATATTGGCGGGCACTGAAATAGTGATATTGGCACTGCTTGCTGGCGCTACAATTATTGGCAAGGCGGCATCACTTACGTTAGCTAAACCTGCCGCAAGTGCGGCCCCATCCCAAATGATACTGTAAACCGTTGGATTTACCCTAGGGTTAGCAAAAGGCAAAGCAATATTTACTTCGCCTACGCAAACTGGATGAGTGGGCGATAAGGTTACCAACGGAGGTTCTCTTACTACATAAGGCTCGCTGTATTTGCAACCATTGGCATCAGTTACAGTAAGTGTGTATTGGCCCGGCAGTAGGTTACCAATATTTTGACTAGTAACCACGCTACCATCGGGATAAAGCCAGCTATAGGTATGTGCACCCACCCCACCGCTAGAAACCACAGTGATAGCTCCGTTATTAGCACCATAAACAGTGATATGACTAATGGTTTCCGTTAAATCTAATAGCGGTTTGGGCTGGTTAATGGTTAATGCACCAATACGATAGGCACCCAGCGGATCGGTTACCCTAAACTGAATAGTAATTACGCCAAAAAAACGTTCTACAGGTACAAAAAGAAATGCGCCATTTGGGTTAAGGGTAAAAGTTCCTTTACTGGTATCGTAAGTTCCTTCTAGCGTATATACTAAAGTAGCAGGTGTGTGTGCCGCATCAGGGTCGGTTGCGGTGAGCGTTCCTTGCGCTTTTACGTCACATTCTATCACATCTATTTCAAAATCGTTAGGCAGGGGCTTGGCATTGATATGAACATCTTCTCCAGTTGAAGTGGGTAAATCTCCATTGTAATTATTGCCATGCACATCGCCGGCGTTACCGGTTTCGTACGCCGTGTTACTGCCAGCAAAGGCATTATTTTTTGCCGTTACCCTTCTGTTTGGATTAGCAGAAGTTCGGGTTGGGTCTAGATAGGTGGCTTGTGCACTGGCATGATGCATACCCTCAGCTACGTTATTAGCTATATCTACATTGATGGTAAAAACCACCTGCCCGCCTGGAGCAATGTTATAAGCATTGGCTAAATTGGTAGAACCAATGTAGTATACGCCGCCAACCAAGTTAAACGTTGGATTAGTTGCCCCCGTAGCACCTACCATACTAGCAGTGATAGAAGTTAAGGTAAAACCAGCAGGCAATTTAAGTTCGGCCTGTACACCACCAGCATTACCACCCGTAGTAGCGTTGCTTAAAGTAAAAGTGTAAATAGCTGTAGTGCCTGCATTTCTACTTCCGGGTATACCCGGATTAGCTTCGGTTAAAACAGCCGTTAGTTCTGGATAGCAGATTTGGCCGCCACCCTGTAAATAGGTTGGCAAATCGGTATTGGCAAATGGACTACGTAGGCCATCCCTTCCATCAGAAGCTCCATGCGCTATCCCATTGCCATCATTTGCCTTTCCAGAAGCCCCTCTGGTTACGGTAGCATTTACCACTGCACCTGGTACATTGTAGTAGACTACACCACCACCGCCACCACCTCCGGGCCCATGCTCATTGTTATTATCATTTACGGTATTACCGCCCCTACCGCCATTGGCCTGTACTGTTAAAGTAGCACCAGCGCTATTAGCTAAAGATCTGATAAAAATAGTACCACCAGCACCACCGCCACCAGCACCATCGGGTGCTCCGGCGTATTCGCCACGCTCGCCATTACCTCCGTTAGCTACAATTACACCGTTACCTACAATTTTTTCTACGTTTACTAAAATGATACCGCCGCCTACACCGCCTTTAACCCCTGTAGAAGCATTATTAGCATCGCCACCGCCGCCGCCGCCGCCCATAATTAGCCTAGTTAAATCTAAGGCAAAATTAATTCCGGGCCTGCCACCATTAGGATCGGTACTGCCACCACCGCCCTGCCAGCCTAGTCCACCAACGCCGCCCTGCCCACCGTTACCGCCACCGCCACCGCCAGCATTATGATCGTTACCGCCACCGCCAGCATTAGCTGGTGCACCGCGACCGTAAGAACCTCCTGGCAAACCTTCTATACCGTTATCTACATCCGTGTAGCCATCGTACATGTAACGAGGTGTGCCGGCAATGCCTTCGCCTTTACCTACAGAGCGGGTATCGGTAGATTCTAAAACATAAATATTGCTTTTGTTCTGCCCCGGATCTGTGGATTGGTTGGGTCCAAAACCTCCCCTAAAACCTTTCTCGGACGCATCAATTTTAAAACTGTTAAAATTCATGTTGCCCGCCACATCAAAAGCAATTACACCACCCGCCCTACCATTATAGGGCACTGTAGTAATATCAGAAGTTAAGGTTAAGTTAGAGTACTGGGGCACCCTTACAATTTGAAACCTTCTTTGCCCACGGGTGTTAGTTGGCGCCGAATTTACATACTCATTTACCACCCCGTTTCCAGGGCCAGCACCTCTAAAATTTAAAGTTCCGCCGGTAATTGGCAGGGCATTTAGTGCAATTACATATTCGAATTTGCCCGAGTAGCCCATAGTAGTGTAACCCGTACCACCCAAGCCATCGGCACCACTGTTATTAGTACCAGAGCCATAACGTCTACTATCCTGATAGTTAATTTCGGCATCCTGCATTTGGATAATCAGGATCAAATCTCCTGGACGGATAGCTACATTTCCGTAATTGTTGCCATGCGTATCTGTGGGTGGCACCGGATCTAACTGAATAAAAGTTTGTCCCACTTGCAAAGTTTTATTACCCGAAACAGGAAAGTAAGTGTTGATGGGATTTGTATTGGTACTTGGCCCGTCTATACCCGATGTTCCGCAAATTTGAGCGTTTGCAGAAAAAACATTGATTAGCCAAAAAAGCACCACGAATAAGCATTGGCTTAGCAGCGCATTTTTTTTAGATATAGAACGTTTCAGCGCATCAATTTTTAACATAGCTAACCAAAAAAATGCACACGAGCTGTTTAAACAACTTATTCCTTTAGGTATAAATCTTCACAAAATGTGTATCTATTCTTTATTGTGTTTGAGCGTAATCCCATAAAGATTTTAAACCTTTTAGGAATAACTTAACCAAATGTAAACGATATTTCACATATAGTGAAATATTTTCTACACTTTATAACTTAAACATAAATAAACACCCTTTAAATGGGTAAAAAAATACTCAAAAAGCACTTAAATTAGAAAAAACAATCATCATAAAAACAGCAAAATTCCCCAATATTACCCAATAAAAAAAGTCGCTACATTTTACCGTAACGACTTTACCTACATCTACTTACAAAAATCAATAATTATTGCTCAACTACGTGAAAATCAACTTTTACACCATCTAAAGTATCAAACCATACCAAATATATCTTACCCTCTTTAAATTCGTTAATCCCAAAACGGGTCAACACATTTTTTTCACTTACATTAACGGTAATCTCGGTACCTACAAGCAATTCCGAATACACTGGATAATCGCCAAACTTCAAAGCTAAATCTGGTACCGTAGCCGAATTATTTATCGATTTTACGATTAAAGACCTATCCTCGAAAGTTAAAGCCAAGTTTAAAAACCTTACCCTAAACTTACCTGCTGCTGGTATTTTTGGTTCGTTAATATAACCAGCAATCGCAGGTTTTGCCTCTTTTGTTTGGTAATAAAACAACGTATATTGAGCATTTCCATACAAAATGGCATCTATTGCCGCAGTAGCCTTAGCTTCTGTAGCATTGCTTGACCATAAGACCGTTTGCCCAGACTTAACCTTTATATAGCTACCGTAGGTCGCATACTCAATGGGCTGGTTAGTGAGCTTTTGATTATCCTGATAAAAGTCTTGCGGATCAGCATTGACATAGCTATTCACAAAACGTACTTTAGCATCCCCCACTTCCATTACCGGAGTTTCTTTTTTACAAGCTCCCAAAACCATGGTGCCCATTGCCACTAAAACAAAAGCTATCGGTCTAATTTTTAGCTTAATCCTTAACATCTATCTATTTTTAAAACTGTAGCCATACCATTTATTAAGGAAATTAATGATGGCCCTATTGAACCTTTCGGCAGCAATCTCTCGTACCATTTCGTTATTTCTAACAGTAATACCAGGTGTTTCTGCCTGTATAGAAGAAATATTGTCTTTATAGCCCGTAGTACTCCCTAAAACAACCGTACCATATTTACGGGTACAATACCCTCCATTAAAGTAGGGGCGTTTTTTAGGCTCGCCCTTGGCATCGGTGCCGAAAAGCGCTGCATCGGCAACCAAGGTTTTGATATTTGTACCAGGTACGGCCACTACCTTCTCTGCCTCTAGCAAACCACCGAAACTATAGGGGCCTCTAATTAGCTGCGAAAAAGGCACTTCTGGATGTGCTTTCACTATTGCTGCAATAGAAGAAGAATCTGCCAGTTGATCTAAATATTCATCGCTTTGAGAAATTGCATATCCACTTATCCCATAGCCCAGCTCTGTTTGATCAATAAACTTACTGCTCAGCTCTTTTCCTTTTACCGAAATATAAGGTTGCGGCGTTTGGTAGCTATGTGCCTGACCATGCAAATCTAAAAACAAACCACCTTTACCATTTTTCTGTATTTCGCCCATTCTTTCTCGGGCGGCTTTTAGAAGGCTATGATAACTCAAGTAGGTTTGCTTTCCATCTTCGCTGGCATATCTTTTATCTACCTCGTTGGGGAAAGTATTAGGATCTACTCTTTTTCTGCCAATGGTATTGATCACAATCCATGCTCTTTTTTTAGTGGCAGATTTAAAGTTTGCGGCAATTTCTATAGCCAATGGCAGCGTATTGATATCTCTGCCGGTAGTTCCGGTTTCTGGAATCACGGGATCGCCAACACCAATACCATCATGGGGTACACCCAATAACAGAGGAGCATCATCATCTCCTACCACCAATTTCACATACTGTTTAAAACCAAATACCGTATCGCCAGGCTTATAACTTTTACCTTCATAAGTAAATAATGAATTGGCAGATTTCTGGTCACTATTTTTAAAGGAAACAATGATGATGATTAAAACCGGCAACAAGAGCAAGGTGTACTTCATTTTCAATTTAGTGAATGACATTTTAAAAGGTGTTTAAACTATAGACTATACTTTTTGTTAAAAGGCTCGATTTTATTTTAAATTAATTGATTTCAAATCAAAAGCTCCTCCTTTTCAATCTCTGATTAGAGAGAAACAATACGGATCTTAGCACACCACAACAAGCAGTGCGTTTACGCTAACGTTTCCGTAACTATTTTAATGCTTTAATCATTAAGCTATGCGCTAAAATATGTATACTTGACTATTCCTTATATAACTAAAATGAGCAAGAAACTATTACAGACGTGGCGTTGGTACGGGCCAAACGACCCGGTATCACTACAAGATGTTAAACAAGCAGGCGCATCGGGCATTGTAACTGCGCTGCACCATATTCCGCATGGCGAAGTTTGGCCACTAGCAGACATACAAGAGCGCAAAGCGATTATAGAGGCAGCAGGGTTAACGTGGAGCGTAGTAGAAAGTGTACCCGTTCACGAGGCCATTAAAACCCGCAGAGCCAATGCCCAACAATATATCGAAAACTATAACCAAACGTTGAAAAACTTGGCGGCCAATGGCATAAAAACGGTTTGCTATAATTTTATGCCCGTTTTAGACTGGACACGTACGCAGTTAGATCTAGAAATGCCAAACGGCGCAAAAGCCCTATATTTTAACTGGACAGATTTGGCCATTTTCGACATCTATATCTTAGAAAGAGAAAATGCCGCCGCCGATTTCCCGGCCTCAATTTTGGAGAAAGCAAAGGCTAAATTTGCCACGATGAGCCAAAAAGATATCGACTTTTTACGCATCAACGTGTTAATGGGCATCCCTAACGAAAAAGAAATAGAACTGGAGACTTTAAGAGCTAGCATTGGCGAATACAAAACTATTGGTCACGATGGTTTAAGAGCTAACTTGGCCTGGTTTTTATCTGGCATTGCCGAAACCTGTACCACATTGGGCATTAAGATGACGATACACCCAGATGACCCACCCTATCCTATTTTAGGTTTACCACGTATTGCAAGTACCAAGGAAGATTTTATCGATATTTTAAAAAGAGTAGACCAGTCTTTTAATGGCATTTGCTATTGCACCGGCTCGTTAGGCGCTGGAACTAAAAACAATTTGGTTGAAATTTTTGAAGCGGTTAAAGAACGTGTTTACTTTTTACACCTGCGCAATGTTAAAAAAGACGAAGAAGGCAACTTTTTTGAAGCAGACCACTTGGGCGGAGATGTAAATATGTATGATGTGATGAAGGCTGTTACTGCCGAAAATGCGAAGCGAAATGAGCCCATGCCTTTCAGACCAGACCACGGGCATCAAATGTTGGACGACTTGAACAAAGTAACCAACCCTGGCTACTCGGCAATAGGTAGACTACGTGGTTTAGCAGAACTGCGTGGTTTAGAGCTAGGTATTACTGGAAACTATTAGCAAAAGAAATTTCAAACTTTTTTCTAATTATTATTTAGAAATTATATCTTTGCACCACCATAAGAAAAACGGTTGTAAAATTGTTTGTTTTATGAGAGGCCTCCATAGCTCAGCTGGATAGAGCACCGGTTTTCTAAACCGTAGGTCACAGGTTCGAATCCTGTTGGGGGTACTGCGAAGGGCTTTTAGGTAACACTAGAAGCCCTTTTTATTTTTAGCTTTTAAAGGATATCTGTCGGATTTGGCGCACATTTGTTGCGCAGTTTATAAATCTTGTTAATTAATTCGCTTAGTTTCTAACTACATCATTACTTCCTCTACTTCTGACGAAAGCACTTGCTTAGACATTTAAACTTTTGCTTATTTTAGCTTCATCAAGAATAAAATTCATCCTCCAATACAAAATAGTATTTTGTCAGAACTTACATGTCAACGCTTTTAAAAACATTTATCCTAGTTATTTCCCTACTAACTTTAGCTTCGCTTTACCTAATTAAGCAAAGAAAAAAGAAATATACCAATGCAACTTATTTGGCTAGGCTAAAAGAGCTGACTGAATTTTTAAGCTTGATTAAATCTTTAGGAGGGTATATTACATGGGTGGAACGCGACAACATTAAATTAACCTACGCAGCTACGGGCAGCTTCTTTAAAAACAAAAACAAATTTTATAAGCAAGAACCACGCATTAGTCGGTTTAACGAGATTTACCACAGCTTTGAACAGCATATAAAGCAACATAACCTAAACTACGTTAAAGCAGAAAAAGAGCGCCTTAAATTATACTTTGATGATATTGAAGGTAAAAGTTTAGACGAGCAGCAGCGCAGCGCTTTAGTTACAGACGAGTATTCGAACCTCATTATTGCTGGTGCGGGCTCTGGTAAAACTTTAACCATACTGGCCAAAGTAAAATACCTTATAGAGCAAAAAAATGTAAGTCCAGAAGATATCCTATTGTTATCATTTACCAATAAAACTGTTGAAGACCTTAACAAAAGAATTATGGCACTCGGCCTAGGCACCCGTGCGGTAACATTTCATAAATTAGGCTATGACATCATTAAAAAATTCGAGAACAACATACCAGTTATCACAAATGAAAATACGTTAGGTAAGGTAATTGCCAATTATCTAAAAACCGATATACTAAACGATAGGAAAGCCTTAGAAGCTTATGTGGAGTATGTAGCCTGCTACATGAATATACCCGAAGAAAATGACAGCTACGATTCGCTAGGGAAAAAAATAGATACCGAAAAAGGAATTGATTTACAAACCTTAAAATCTAAATGCGAACCGCCAAATATTGTTAAAACCGTAAAGCTAGATACCATTCAGGGCGAGAAGGTTAAAAGTGTGGAAGAACTGATTATTGCTAATTTCTTGTATGTTAACGGCATTGAATATGAATATGAAAAAGCCTACCCACACGGCACAGGAGTATATCGCCCAGATTTCTACCTCACAGATTATGATATTTATTTAGAGCATTTCGGGGTTGATGAACATAATGAAGCGAAATGGCTATCATCTCTTAATGAAGCAAAGTATGTGGAAGACATGTTGTTGAAACGTGAAACCCACAAAAAATACCACACTAAGTTGCTAGAAACTTATTCTTATTACAATAGGGATAAAATCTTATTGAGCAAGCTAAAAGAAATCTTAACAGCAGAAAACGTATTGTTTAAGCCGCTGGATTCGAAAGACATTTACACTAAGGTTTCGGAAAATGACCAAAACTTTGGCAAAGAAATTATTAAGCTTATCGAGGGATTTATCAACCTAGGTAAATCAAGAAAAATGGAGGAGGTAAATTTAAAGGAGATTTACTCCGCTAAGCTCAGTGTTAAAGAGCTTTTTATGGCCGAGCGGCAAGAAATGTTCTTGAGTTTTACGTTGCCTATTCTCAATAAGTATAACCAAATTTTAAGGGAACGCTGCGAGATAGATTTTAACGACATGATCAATAGGGCAACTGATTTAATCAAGAACAAGCAACCAAAATACAGCTACAAATACATTATTATTGATGAATATCAGGACATTTCGTTTTCCCACTTTAATTTAATCAAAGAGATCAGGGATCTTTCTAGCGCTCGCCTAACCTGTGTAGGCGACGACTGGCAGTCCATTTATCGTTTTGCCGGCAGTGATATCTCCCTATTTAGCAATTTTGGAAAATATGTAGGCTACCATGAACAATTATTGATAGAGCAAACGTTTAGAAACTCGCAGGCACTAATAGACGTATCTGCAAATTTCGTAAAAAAGAACCCAAAACAAATTGCTAAAAATCCAATTTCAAAAAAAGAAACTGTTGCTTCGCCAATAAAATTTGTACATCATGGCCGTGCCAATATTGAAGTAACTTTTCTAAATGAAGTGCAAAATTTGGTTAGCCGATATGGCAAAACTTCAATTTTGGTTTTGGGAAGGCACAGCTTTGATGTGATTGATCTAATTAAATTTTCTAACGGCAACATCAAATTTATAGAAAGAACAGGCAAATTGGAAGTAAAGGGATTTGAGGATGTAGAAATTAATTTCTTAACCGTTCATAAATCTAAAGGCGCAGAGGCTGACAACGTGATTTTACTGAACCTTAAAAATGATTGGCTTGGTTTCCCGAATAAAGCAACTGACGATCCTATCCTATCACTACTTTTAAGTGACGATGAAACTTATAGGTTTGCTGAAGAGCGAAGGTTGTTCTATGTTGCCTTAACACGCACCAAAAATGAGGTCGTATTGTTTATCCCTGATGAAGCGAGCCCATTTGTAGACGAATTGCTCGAAGACAACAACTACCTTTTAGCAAAAAATGCTAAATCTTTTCAAAGCACCAATTGTCCTTATTGCAAAACGGGAAAGTTAATGGTAAAACAAAATCCGCTAAACAACAGTCGGTTTTTAGGCTGCTCTCATTATCCAATCTGCAATCAGACTTTCAAAAATTTGGAGATTTTAGATAAAAACTTACTTTGCTCTAGTTGCGAAAGCGGCTTTATGGTAAGAAGGACTGGCAAGCACAGTGCTTTTTTAGGATGTACCCAATACCCGAAGTGCAACAACACCATTAAACTGAAATAGAAGCTTACTTATTCTAGTAAAAAGGTAACAAAGATGCCGGCTACTAAAAATCTTCGCGAAGAAAACTAGCCAATGCCTTATTTATACTTTTACCTATGCAAACTCTCCAAAAACTAGAGTACGGTTTAAATTAGCGTACTCAACTTTAAACTTTAGCAACTAAACACCAATACCCCGCCACTATCCCTTTACACATTAACCCCAAACAAGTATCCCACTAGCGCCGAAAGCCCCATGGCTATAGAGCCCCAAATGGTAATGCGCACAATAGCCTTTGTGATATTAGACCCACCAGTTTTGGCCGCTTTAGCGCCCAAGATCATCAAAAAAATTAGGGTGGCACCATATAACCAATACTCCATGTGTTTTACTGGCGCAAATAACACCACCAACAAAGGCATTAAGCCGCCTACGGTAAACGCTGCACCAGAGGCCATTGCCGCTTGTATAGGATTGGCCTTGCTTACCTCGTTAATACCCAATTCATCTCGTATATGAGCCGCTAAAGCATCTTTCTCGCTAAGTTCTATTGCTACCTGCATGGCGGTTTCCTTTGTCAATCCACGCCTTTCATAAATTTGAGCTAAAATCTGTAGTTCTTCTTCGGGCATGGTCTTTAGTTCAGCTTTTTCCCTTTCAATATCGGCTTTTTCGGTATCCGTTTGCGAACTTACAGATACATACTCGCCAGCCGACATGGATAAGGCCCCGGCCACCAAACCCGCTACCGTAGCCAATAAAATAGGCTCTCTGGTACTACTTGCTGCAGCTACCCCAATGGCCAAGCTGGAAATAGAAATAATACCATCATTAGCACCTAAAACCGCAGCCCTAAGCCAATTACTTTTATGGATGTAATGCTGCTCTAAATAATTTTCAATTGTAATCATACTGATGAATTTACACTATAGCTATTAAATTATTGTATGGAGTGAGGGGTAAAAAATACCGCAAAAGTATGCACACCTGTCTGATAGGAGTACGTAATACCAAACTGATGTAGTTCTACAATTTGTTTAACAATGGCCAAGCCAAGCCCCATACCTTCTGAAGATGGCGACTTGTAAAAACGATCAAAGGCAATTTTATCATCCAATGGCTCGTTAGTACCTGTATTGCTAATCCATAAAGCCTGGCTATTTAGTTTAATATCAATGCTGCCGCCTTCGTGATTGTGCCGTATGGCATTACCAATTAAGTTATCTAATAAAATATCGGCCAAATATCGGCTCATTAGCAAAGTGTGATCTTGCAAGTTTATATGTACAGCAATACCTTTTTGTTGCGTAAATTCTTGAAAATATTGTAGTTTTTCTACCAAAATGGATTTGAGGTTAAGTTGTTCCCTATCCCGTAGCAGGTTATTATCTATTTTTACCAGCAACAATAAAGACTGATTGAGCTTGGTAAGTTTGGCTGTAGCTCTGTACAGATCAATCAGGTTTTTACTTTGCTCTTCACTCAAATTGGCAGACTGTAACATCATGTCTAATTTTGCATTGATTACCGCAATTGGTGTCATCATCTCATGCGAAGCATTCTCTGTAAACAACTTAATTTCTCTGTAATCTGATTTTACCCGTTGCGAGATATCTACAATGGCATCATTAAGTTCTTTAAATTCGGCTATGGAAGTTTACTTACCTGCGCAAAGTTTTGCTCTTGGTTAAGGTTAAACGATTTAAGATTAAGCAGCAATTGTTTAAAAGGCAGCCACATTTTCTTCATCATGTAGCGGCTTACCAACAGTAGTAGCAGCAGCAACGCCAATACAGGCAAAATAATCACTAAAAAAATACTTTTCGCTTGGTCGATATGGGCAATTTTAGAAGCTATGATTTTAACGCGATAAGTTTGTGCCCCCATCTGCAAGTCTTCTTCTAAATATCTGCCCGTTTCTTCTACCTGTTTTTTGGTGTTATAGAAAATGGTATCCCCGAAATGTCTTTTTAGGCTAAGCCGCCCAACTTGATGGTATTCTATAACCAAATCTTCGAAGGCGGTATGTGCCGGAAAACTTTCTTTTTTTGTGGTATAATCTTTTACCTCCAGCAACTCCTCTACCAAGTAATTGTCAATCTGCCTGTTTAGGTAATTGCTTAGTGTATGATAAAAAAGATAGCCTATCAGCAACAAACCTGCTATACTGGTGATCAATAACACCCTATTATATGCCGTAAACAACCTCATTCGTCGGCAAATTTATAACCTACGCCATACACCGAGTGGAAGTAATCTTTACAACCTCCATCTACCAGCTTTTTCCGTAAGTTTTTAATATGTGTATAGATAAAATCGAAGCTGTCGGCCATATCGGCATGGTCGCCCCAAATGTGCGTAACTAATGCCGATTTAGCAATTACCTTAGATTTATTAGCCAAAAAATACAGCAACAAATCAAATTCTTTACGGGTAAGGTTAATGGCTAGGTTATTTACTTTTACCGTTTTACGCTGAATATCAATGGTTAGCTCATTAAAAACGATAAGATCATTGCCTTTAAAAGACCTGCGCCTTACCACCGCCAAAATGCGGGCACTCAGTTCCGAAAGATGAAAGGGCTTGATCAAATAATCATCGGCACCCAAGCTTAAACCCTCTATGCGCTGATCTATTGAACTTCTGGCGGTAATGATAATGACGCCAGCGCTTTTATCTTCTTTTTTTAGTTGTAGCAACAGCTTTAAACCATCGCCGTCTGGCAAAGTAAGGTCTAGCAAGATACAGTCATAATCATACAGGGCTATTTTTTCTGAGGCCGTATCAAAGCGGTCGGCAAAGTCGCAAACATTGCCTTCGGCCTTCAAATAATCCATGATATTTAACCGCAGTAGTTCTTCATCCTCAACAACTAAAATCTTCATAAGCCATTAGCGCTAACCAGACCAACAATTTAGTTATTTATATTTAATATTTAACGAAACGATGTTAGAACTCATGTTTATATTTTTGGAGTAATGCCCGTAACGCAACTCTAACATACTTAAATGCTGAAGCCCGAATACCCCTTTTGGTGGTGCCAAGCGTATACCTAAGCCATAAAAGTTGCTATTGAACTTAGACAGGTCGTAATTGCTGTTGTAATACTGATCGGCAATAGTATGGCGCTGGTACGGCGCAAAATATTTGGCTGCCGTTTGGCTATAGTATCGGTAAAACGGACTTAGCGAGAAAAATGGGTTCATTTTAATGGGCAACTCTAGCTCTGCTGTGTGTGCGTTAAGCCCCCAATTATCGGTATAAAAACGATAATAGGTTCTGATGATCAGGTTATCGCCCAAAAAGTAATTGGCCCTAAAACCCAAAGGCAATTTAAAGCGGCTGTTAGGTAATTTCTCTTGATGTACGCTGCCATATGTAAAATACACCCTATGAAATGGTAAACTTAGGTAACCGCTTTGCTGTACCACATCGGCGAGGAGCATGAGCTGTAGGCGCTGGTTGACAATTTGCGAATAAGACAGTGAACCAGCAAAGGTATTTCTGGCTGCCGTACCCCCTGTTTCGTGTTCGCCGCCGTTGGCCCTAAATTCTATCGGCAAAATTAACGTAACCTGATCCAGATAGGTTTGAAATTTAGCGGTAAACTCGCCATTTCTATCTTTAGTTTTAGCAGAAAAAGCCACATTACCGCCAAAAGAGAGGTAATCGTACTCGGCAGATGAGGATAAGCCAAAAGCCAGAGTGGTGCCTTTTTTCTCGTTCTCGATACTCCAATTTAAAGAAGGATAAATGCGAGTATCGGCATGAGAGGCAGAAGAATTGGCCTGCAAATCTATTTTATCTGACGAAGCTGAGGTGTAATGATCTATGCCTACCTCTAAACCAAAGGTATGCTTACGTTCTTTGCTGTCGTATTTGGTCAGCTTTACATCGAACACATTGGCAATATCGGTTAGTTTTTGCGAACCTATACCGCCCGTTACTGCGGCATTGTTGCCATCTTGTGTGTAGTAGCTAGATACCAGGTTAACTTCTTCGAGCTTTAACTTGCGACTTTGGTAGCCGGTGTTTTCTGCTTTGGAATTAGTTTGTGCAAAGCTTGGATGCAAGAGCGCAAAGGCCATAGCTACCGTTAAAAATACTTTTTTCATCAGTGTAAGTTTAAGATGAGATGAATATTTGCGAATTAATTACAGCCGCAACCGCCGCCACTTTTACCTGCATTGGCGCCCGAGGCACCCTCTCGGTAACCTTGAAAACTTAACTCAGTTTTTTCTACCTTTCGGTTAGACAAAGCCATTTCCGCATCGTTCAATCTGTTTTTTTGATATTCTTTTACCGTTGTGCAAGAACTTGCCAAGGCCAACAGCGCTAGCAGTAACATTGGCAGTAAACGGTGCTTTTTTGATTTTGTATTCATTTGAGATTGATATTTTTACTGGTGTAGATTTGATTATTATCGTCGATAATGATGCAGGCCAAATGATGAATTTGGTTGATAAGGTTTAAGCCAGCTTTAACGCCCATAATGGTTACTGGAGTAGCCATAGCATCGGCTATTTCTGCATTGGGACTAATGATAGTTACGCTTTTAATACCTCTTACAGGCAATCCGGTTTTAGGATTAATGGTGTGCGAATATTTGATGCCATCAATCATCACATACTTTTCGTAATTGCCAGAAGTAGCTACCGCCATATCGGTTACATTGAGGTAAGAAAATGGCAGTTGTTTATGATCTGGGTTAACTACGCCGATGGTCCACGGCTGGCCGTTGGGCTGATTTCCCCAAGCGGTAAGGTCACCAGAAGCATTTACAATTCCGCTAACTATACCTTCCCTTTTTAACAGGGCTTTAGCCATTTCTGCGGCATAACCTTTTCCAATACCACCAAAACCAATGCGCATACCTTTTTCCTTCAGTTTTACGGTACAATTTTCATGATCTAAGATGATATTTTGATAATTGATGAGCCTTACCATAGCTTTAGCTTGGTCTGCACTGGGCAATGTGCTCATGTGTTGATCGAAATTCCAGAGCCTTTTATCAATAGAACCGTAAGATAGATCAAAAGCCCCATCGGTTATTTTAGAAATCCTTATGGAACGTTCAATCAGGCTAAATACTTCCCTATCAACTTTTACGGCTGTCACACCAGCTTGTTGGTTAATCTGGTTGGTTTGGCTACGCTCATCAAAAGTGGTCAGCAATGCCTCGATCCTTTTAATTTCATCAACTGCCAGATCCAATTTAGCGTTTGCCCAAGCTTCATCTTCTGCTACTACCGTAAGCTCAAAAGTATTACCCATTAACCTTTGGCTGCGTTTAAAAGATTGTAAAGCAAGCTCAATACTAGTGGTTAGCATTACAAATTTGTTTAACGGTAGCGGTAAATTGGGTTGGGGTTTCATCGGGCAATCCTTCCCAAGTTTTAATCACTTTACCCTCTGCATTTAGCAACAGGATGTAAGGAAACCTTCCGTTAGGATTATATTGGTCGGCCAGTGCCTCGTTTTGTTTTTTTATATCAACAGGCAACTGATTTTTTTTATTACGTGGAAAATCGGCATTCACGAGCACCAAATTTTGATCTGCCATCTTTAAAAATCCCGCATCGGTAAAAATTTCCTTGTGCATCCTAATGCAAGGGATACACCAATCTGAACCAGAGAAATTCAACAAAATAAATTGGTTTTTCTCTTTAGCCAATTTCTTTGCATTCTCGAAATTAGCTTCCCAAGGACTTACTGATATGCCCATAGTAAAGATTAAAAACAGTAAGGTTTTCATACGTTGTGAGATTTTGGATTTTTATTTGAGGTTAAAGAAATACAGATCAGTTATCTGCGTTGCCACCATTGATTATGTCAGATACTATTCCGGGTTGATTGCTTTTTTCGGCAATGACTACCCCTACAATATGGATTATAATGAACGACAGTATGAGGTACATGACCAGCTCATGCATTTCTTTGACGCTATGCGCTACGGTATCGGATATACTCAATTGTTCATGAAATTTTATGCTTAACCCACTGATGGCCATAAACGCCAACATTGCATAAAAAAAGACATAGCTAAACTTACCAAAAGTTCTTTAACAATCGATTTATCTTTTTGTACACGATACAGTAAAAATGCTTTCTTTATTTTTTGGGATAATTTTTGATTACTGTTTTGCGAAAATTCTGCAATTAACCGATAAACCAGCAAAGCAATTAGTGCATAACCAACGTAAACGTGCCAATCCCATACCTTTTCTTCTAAACCGTGGGCCACTGCTTTGGCTTGCTGTGCCGTTAAAGATGCGCCTTGTTGCTCGAGTTGCTGTGCTATAAACTTGGCGTTGCTTTTTTTATCTAACAAGGTAGAATTTAAGAACACGGTAAATAACGAACCGCTTATTACCATGACATTGATCCTATGCCAAAATATAACATGTGCTGTATATTTTTTAGTTGCCTTGTGCATATTACTAGATTTGATGTGTTAATAAGTACAAACCTAAAATGCAATTCTGAAGAAATTCTGTAGCTAATTTAGCTGTTGTTAATTTGTACAAAACAATTGGTAAAAGCCATCCAATTAATATATTTACGGCAAATCATCTAATTTTAAAAAATGAATATCGCATTAAGTGTTTTTAATTGGAGTGGCGGAAAAGATAGTTGCTTAGCGCTACACCATATTTTACAAAATCAACTTTTCGATATCAAATATTTGCTTACTACAGTAAGCCAAGCCTACAATCGGGTAAGTATGCACGGCGTACGCGAAAGCCTTTTGGTTAAACAGGCAAATAGTTTAGGCCTTCCGCTGTATCAGGTAAAGTTACCAGAGCTACCAGATATGGCTACCTACGAATTAGAGATGAACAAGCACCTTACCTTGCTTAAAGCCCAAGGCATTACACATGCTATATTTGGCGATTTATTCTTGGCAGATCTAAAGGCTTATCGGGAAAGCAAACTCGCCGAAATAGGATTAACAGCCGAATTTCCATTATGGAAAAGAGATACCACAGCAGTATTAAAAGAATTTATTTCGCTCGGCTACAAAACCATTGTAGTATGTGCACAGCAAGGCCTCGAAAATTTTTGCGGCCGCATCATAGATGAGCATTTTATTGATGAGCTTCCGGCAGGCATAGATCCATGCGGCGAAAACGGAGAGTTCCATACTTTCGTGTTTGATGGCCCTTTATTTAAAAAGCCAATAAATTTCACTTTGGGAGAAAAAATATTCAAAACCTTTGCGGCACCTAATGGAGAAACAGAACAAGGATATTGGTACATAGATTTAATTGACGATGAAGCAACAGCAAAATGAGGAAATGAGTAATAAGCCCTGCATCTTCTAAGCTCCTACTTTTCAATTTTCTCGCTACTTATATCCCACTGCCGACTTCAAATTCCTCACAACCCCAAAAACCTTACAACCTACAGTGCTTAAAAGTTGCAAATACTTAATTTGATACTAATTTAGCATGACTATTGCGCTTGCCTGTAAAAACGCGTTTCAAAAATCCTACAAAATTTAGTTGAAACCCAATTACAGGTTAATTGCATAACCTATCTACATTAATGACAGCACCAAGTATTAAAAGAAGCAAGCAACTTACCCAAAACTATTTTCAGTTCTTGGACAAACACATTATGGAAGTGGCTGTAGGAAAAGCAACCAGCTTCATGGAAATTAACCAAATTGCCAGCGAGTTATTTGTTTCTCACAAACATTTAACAGATACTGTACAGCAAGAAACAGGTAACCACCCCTGCCACTTCTACGATCTTAAAATTATTGAGCAGGCAAAACAAATGCTCACAAATACCAACCAATCTATTTCGGAAATTGCAAGGTTACTTACCTACGACCCCTCTAACTTTCTAAAATTTTTCAAGAAAATGGAGGGAAAAACACCAGGGCAATTCAGAAATGAAAGCAGAAAATAAAATTCCGAAAAGCTCACCACGATATTTTTTTCGGGAATAAAGACCTTTACAAATAATTATTATCTAACTATAAAAATTGAAAAAATGAGCAGAAACGACGTAAATGGAAAAGTGGTTCTTATTGCTGGTGGCGGTAAAAACTTAGGCGCATTATTAAGCAAAGATTTTGCGGCTAAAGGTGCAAAACTAGCTATACACTACAACAGCGAGAGTTCTAAAGCAGAAAGTGAAAAAACTTTAGCCGAAGTAAAAGCTATGGGTGCAGAGGCTTTCTTGTTTCAGGCCGACTTAACTAAAGTAGACAACATTGCCAAACTATTTGATGAAACCATTGCCAAATTTGGAGGGGTTGACATTGCCATTAACACTGTAGGTATGGTACTAAAGAAACCATTTACAGAAACTACAGAGGCAGAGTACGACGTGATGTTTGGCGTAAATTCAAAATCAGCTTATTTCTTTTTGCAAGAAGCGGGCAAAAAAATAAACGATAATGGTAAAATCTGTACCATAGTTACTTCTTTGTTAGCAGCCTATACTGGTTTATATTCTACTTATGCGGGCGCCAAAGCTCCTGTTGAGCATTTTACTAGAGCAGCTTCTAAAGAATTTGGCGCCAGAGGTATTTCGGTAACTGCGGTAGCACCAGGCCCAATGGATACGCCTTTCTTCTACGGTCAAGAAAGTGAGGATGCTGTTGCCTACCACAAATCAGCTTCGGCATTGGGTGGCCTAACAGATATTAAAGACATTGCACCGTTGGTAGAGTTTTTAGTAACCGAAGGATGGTGGATTACCGGACAAACCATTTTTGCAAATGGCGGATATACGACTAGGTAAAATCAATTTAAATTAACACGAGAAAGGTAGGCAACACGTTTGTTTACCTTTTTCTTATCAACAACAAACTATGGCTATAAAAATATTAAACTCCATTTTAATACTCGTTGCAGTATTTATGGGCTTAAAACAAGGCTGGGCAATGCTATCTAGCAAACCAGAAATGCTAGAAATGTTTAGCAAGTGGAATTTTTCTAAAACAGCAATAATGGTTAACGGAGCTGTAACTATAATAGCAGCCTTGTTAATTTTGTTTCCCAAGACTTTTGTATGGGGCAATTTTTTAATGGCCGCAGGCATTTTAATGATCATTTGCCTGCAGTTGTGGCACAAAGATTTAAAGGGGGCGGCAATAGAAATTCCATTCTTATTGCTTAACCTCATTATTGTGTACTTACAACACCCTTTAAAGAGCAATTAAAATGAGAATTATAATTCTATTAGTCATGTCTGTACTGGCATTAAACGCTTGCGGACAAAGCAATAAAAAAACTACACCTCAAAAAGCACAAAAAATGGAGCTCACAAAAATCTCAAACGAAAACGTAAAAAAGGCCATAGCAGCTTTACAAGCTAACGATAAAAGTGCTTGGTATAGCTATTTTACTAGCGATGCCATTTTTACTGATGATGGCAGAACACTATCCTTCAAATCTTTTTTTGACAATGCCTTTGACAAAAAAGAAAAGTTTTTAGATATAGACAAAGTAGCCAATGAAGGAAAAGACATATATGGCCAATTTGAGGCAGGACAATGGGGTACTTTCCGTGTGTTTTTCAAGTTCCATCAAAATGCCGAAGGAAAATTTAACCGATTAGATATTGGACAGGCAGCAAAATAAAGCAACACTATTCTTGTTTATTTTAGGCTAATTAAAATTGTATTTGTTTGCAACATGAATTACGGATTTCATACTATGCGGATGTTTGGTAAGCATCTGTAATTCATGTTGCGAACATCTTATATTTAATTTCAAATAGTTAATTCATTTTCTTTTTTTGCTATAATCGCTTCTTTAATAACGTAAGCAATTAATATAATTAGCATACCTATACCTACCTTCGAAAAACTAAATACATTATAAAAATCCAAACTTAGATCAATAAAATTATATCTCTTGTCATTTAGCACATCGGTGGTTTCCAAAAATCGAACTCCCATTATTTTTGAACTGATATAACCAAAAATAAAAGCGATAATTTCCTTACATATCATTAACCAACCAAAGCCCGCAATAAGTTTAAATGTGCTCTGCTCAAAAATCTTATCCACCATATATCTATTAAGCAGCTTAATTAAGAGCCAAAAGAATAAAATGGTAAACAATAAATCTAGTTGCTCTGACAAACCAAAAAAGAACGAATATTTCTTATTGGTAGAACTTACATAAGCTTCAACGGGTTCACTTATTGTAAAACTATTAAAAACCGTAACCTCTTCATTTTCAAAAGAGCTTATACTACTGGCAGTTACCGCTGTTATTGTCCTGTTCTTACTTTCCTCACGCCGCTTATTTGAAAAAGAAAGATCTTCAAATTCATTATGAATACGTCTTTGACCATCCTCGTAGCTAATTACCGTATCTGGAATGCTTAACCGCAGCTTCGTTTTTAGTTTATAGCCTTTTTGAGTAGAACCGAAGGTAAAATCGCCATAAGTTGCATAGGTTTTCATCTTAAACAAGCTTGCCGAGATATTTACTAAAAGGGTAATTACTAAGAGTACAAAACCCAGCAGCAAAAATGATCTAAGCACTCTAGCCACCCAATAGTATCTTACTTTTTTCATCTAATTTGTTTTTGTAAGGTTATTAAAATTTATTTTGTGTTGATTTTTATTTACTAACTGCCTATATTTTTACACACCTGCATTCGTCTGTTGTCAGCACTTCCAAAACTCTTGTCAGCTAAAAGTTTGATTTTAGTGCAAATGCAACAAAAATTCGTTTACAAAACTAGATATTTATTTTTATTTAGCAACATATATTTATTGAAATTCAATAAATATTAAATTCTAATCAAAAAACATAAAGTATAGACACACCATAAACTTGGAATGATTTTTGCTACAAACAAATCGTTCAAAAATACATGACAAAACATAACATTTTCAGTAATTTAAGTTTCTATTCCGCATAAAAAACGTATTTTTGCAGAATCGAAAAATCCAACGAGGACCAATACATATAAATGAGACAACTCAAAATAACCCAATCCATCACCAATCGCGAAAGTCAATCGCTAGACAAGTAATACTTACACGAGATTGGAAAAGTAGATTTAATCGCCGCTGAAGAAGAAGTAATTTTAGCTCGTAAAATACGTGAGGGAGATCAAGCCGCTCTTGAAAGATTAACAAAAACCAATTTACGTTTCGTGGTTTCGGTAGCTAAACAATACCAAAACCAAGGTTTAACGCTCGGAGATTTAATTAATGAGGGAAACTTAGGCTTGATTAAGGCAGCCAAACGTTTTGATGAAACTAAAGGTTTTAAGTTCATTTCTTATGCGGTATGGTGGATTCGTCAGTCTATTTTACAAGCTATTGCAGAGCAAAGCCGTATTGTACGTTTGCCTTTAAACCAAGTAGGTTCGTTAAGCAAAATTAGTAAAGCGTTCTCTAAATTGGAGCAAGAATACGAGCGTGAACCTTCTCCAGAGGAATTAGCTGACATTTTAGAAACTACGGTAGATAAAATCTCTGATACTTTGAGTAACTCTGGTCGTCACGTATCTATGGATGCTCCATTTGTGCAGGGAGAGGAAAATACATTATTAGATGTATTAGAAAATCACGAGCCTAATACCGACAGCAACTTAATTAACGAGTCGCTTTCTGAGGAGATTAAACGTTCTTTATCAACCTTAACAGAAAGAGAACGCGAAATTATTGTGTTATTTTTCGGCTTAAGCACTAACCACCCACTTTCTTTAGAAGAAATTGGAGAGAAGTTTAACTTAACCCGCGAGCGTGTACGCCAAATTAAAGACAAGGCCTTACAGCGTTTACGCCACACTTCAAGAAGTAAAATTTTAAAATCTTACTTAGGCTAACCTCAAAATAAAAGCCTACTTAGTGTAAGTTAAACACACTGTTATACAATATTTTACAAGAAAATAAAAGTAAAAAAGATTGGGTACTCGCTCAATCTTTTTTACTTTTGCGGCAATTTCTAACCAAAATAATTTTCTTGTATGTCTAATAAATATCAGTCGGAGTTTCAAAACTGGATTGAAAAAGAAAAAAAAGCACTTGAGTTAATTAAGTGCGTAGGCCATCTGTGGTTCGATAGATCTATTGAACTGGTGCTTTTCCGTAAACCACTGTTTGATGTAGGCAGTAGCGAAATTTTAGCTTATCGCCATTATGCAAAAGAAATCAGCGGAAAAGACATTTCGATCTACGAAACTTTAGAATTGGCCAATACCATTGCCAAGTCTAGTTTAGCGCCATCTCGCATTGATGTAGGCAGGCTAGCCTCTGAATGGCTTGACGAAAGCAATACGCAATCTTCTATGCACGATTTCATCATCAGTAAATTGGGCAAACACATTGGCAAAGATAAGATGAGCTTAAAACCAAAAGACGTAGTTTTATACGGCTTTGGTCGCATTGGTCGCATTGCAGCAAGAGAATTGATTGTGCAGGCCGGAAAGGGCGAGCAATTGCGTTTGCGTGCCATTGTAACACGCAGCTACAGCGACGAAGAGCTCACCAAACGTGCCGAGCTGTTACGTACCGATTCTATCCATGGTCCTTTTAACGGCACCATTGTAGAAGATCATGAAAATAAAGCACTCATTATTAATGGACAAACGATTTACCTCATTGCTGTTAAAAATCCAGAAGAAGCAGATTATACCGCATACGGCATTAATGACGCCTTAGTGATTGACAATACTGGCGTTTTTCGCGACCGTGAAGGACTGAGTAGGCATTTAAGTGCCAAAGGTGTAAGCAAAGTATTGCTCACTGCGCCTGCCAAAGGCGATATCCCCAATATAGTTACGGGAATTAACGATAGTGATTTTGATTTTAAAGAAGAAAACATATTCTCTAATGCTTCTTGTACTACTAATGCCATTATTCCGGTTCTTAAAGTGATAGAAGATGGCTTTGGCATTGAAAAAGGCCATATAGAAACGGTACACTCTTACACCAACGATCAAAATTTATTAGATAACTACCATAAAAAATATCGAAGAGGCCGCTCGGCAGCACTAAACTTGGTAATTACCGAAACTGGCGCAGATAAAGCAGTAGCAAAAGTATTACCTCAATTGGCAGGCAAATTAACGGGCAATGCAGTTAGGGTACCCACGCCTAACGTTTCACTTGCTATTTTAAATTTATCATTAAACCAAGAAACCAGTAAAGAAGATATAGAGCAGCTATTAAAAGGAGCATCACTGTTTGGCGATCTTTCTGAGCAACTAGAATATTCTGTTTCTAATGAGCTGGTAAGTACCGATTTGATAGGCAACAGCCACGCTTCAATTGTAGACGGACCAGCTACTATACTATCAAAGGATGGGAGATCTGTAGTATTGTATGCCTGGTATGATAACGAATATGGTTACACACGCCAAGTAATTAGGTTAGCTAAAAAAATTGCGGGTGTAGTAAGGCTAACTTACTATTAAGCTGATAAAATAATGGAGAGAAACAAATGGTTGCTCAAATGTTTCTCTCTATTTATATAAAGAATGTCGAATAAATTAAACGTTCCTGTTATTCTTTAATTTAACCAAAAACCTCTCGTAAAGAAAAATATTCAATCCGATTAAACTCATTCCGTAAAAAACATCTTCGAAAGGAATAGTTTTAATACGAATACCTATAATTTCTTGATTGTTGTACCAAACAATTGGTGCATCTAAACCCGTACCAGTCAAAATGCCGTTTACAATTAAAAATGGAACGATCATGATGAGGTAAGTGAAATAGAACTGCCCAAGCCAATTGGGCTTTTTAATAAATCCTAGATAAGCTATAAGCAAGGTAAAAACCAAGAAATTCATCATTGGGTACATCTTATTGTAATACACTGCAAACATCACTAAGCCAAAAACCACCAAAACTACCGAAATCAACTTTGTGGAGTAATTACGTAGCCCCAATTCTTTCCAAACCCCAAAACAATGGTAAGAGAACAAACAGGCGTAAGGAATACAGAGAAAAAACAGAATTTCTTCGATTGGCAAATTCCAGATAAATATTCCTACAATATAATCTGGGTTAAAGCCCCAAACCCCTTTTTCTGTAAACCAAACATCCCATATTAAAAATAAAATGGTAGTAATGATATTTGCAGGCAAAAAGGCCTTTACATTTTTCCAAAACATCAATTTCGGATGAAAGGAAGCGATAAAAGGAACTATTACCGAGAAAAAGTTAACGAGTAGATAGGTATAATGCTTCATGAGTTGTTTTGTTGCATTTTTTGTTGACGATAGGCTTCGCGAAAGTATTTGAATGGCACCCAAAGCATACCAAAGCACTCGCCATGGTGTTTACCCAAATGTTTATGGTGCATTTTATGTGCCCGCCTAATGGCTTTTAGGTAAATATTATTGGTATTTCTAAACCATTTAAAACGTTGATGTATAAAAATATCATGCACCATGAAATAACAGAAACCGTAAAGGGTAATACCACCAGCTACAGCCATCATAATTACATTGCCATAAATAGAGCCCAAAAGAAACAAAACGATAGCGGGGGTAGCAAAAATCAAGAAAAAGAAATCGTTTTTTTCAAAAACCTGTCCATCATCTTTTTTGTGGTGGTCTTTGTGCAAGTACCATAAAAAACCATGCATTAAGTACCTGTGAGCTAGCCAAGCTACAGATTCCATTACAATAAAGGTGCCTAATACGCAAAGTACAATTATTAAAACCATATTAACCAGCTTTAAATATATTAAGTATTTGAGTGGTACGATAATCAAAAATATGTGCTAGCTTTTTACGCACAATTAAAGTATTTGCCAATCTGCCTAGCCAACCAAACGAAATAGCGTAGGTTACTTTGTCTTTCATTAATACTTTGCCGTCTTTTTCTTCAAAAGTATGTTCGTGGTGCCAATAAGCATAAGGGCCTTTCAACTGCTCGTCTGCGAACGAATATGGCGCATTAACCGAGCTAATTTGGCTTACCCACTTTAACGGTACACCAGCCAAAGGCCTAACTACATACTCAATAATTAAACCGTTATGAATGTGTTGGGGCAAATTAGGGGTAACCACCTTAAATTCCATTTCTTTGGGCGTAATTTTAGACAAATTACTCGGATTACTAAAAAAGTCCCAAGCCTCTAAGAGCGTAATGGGCAATATAGTTTCTCTATATAATTGATATTTTTTCATCTCAGGCCACTTTATTTAAAATCTCTTTATCTACCACTTCGGCTAAAATAATTTTAAACCAAGGTGTGTATTTAGTTGGGTTATTTTTTACGTCTTCTTCCAATTCGTTTAAGCCTAAGTATGCCCAATTGGCTACTTCACTTTCATCGGGTTGTGGTGTGCCAGAAAATCTGCCAAAAAAAACGTGGTCAAACTCATGCTCCACTAGTCCGCCGCCAACATCGGCCTTATAAATAAAACTATATATCCAATTGGTTTCACATACAACGCCCATTTCCTCTCTTAAACGTCTATCTACAGCAATTTGCAGCGTTTCTCCTACCCGCGGGTGGCTACAGCAAGTGTTTGTCCACATGCCGCCACAATGGTATTTATTAGCGGCTCGTTGTTGCAACAAAATTTCATTTTTATCATTTAATAAAAAAACAGAAAAAGCACGGTGTAGTTTCGCTTGCTGATGTGCCTGCATTTTCTCCATCACACCGACTTCCCTATCTTGTGTATCTACTAATATTACGTTTTCCATTTATTTGGCAATAGCTTCTAATTGTTGTCTTTCTGTAGGTGTTAATTTCTGCTGCTTCATAAACGAAACAATGGTCTTCGTCAGTTCTTGATCCAATACCTTTTTATCATCGTTTAGGCTTCTTAAAATCAATTCTTTATCTGCTTCAATATGATCATTATAACCCAAAAGAGCTGGCGCAGAAACTTGCGTTGCATATCTCAAAAACACTAGCTCTACATTGTTGCTTTCTTTAGCAATAGCTTTGTTAAGCGTTTTTTTACCTGTATTAAAATAACTTAGCTTAGTGATAGGATTAAATACGTGTTTGGCCATCATCATTTTGGTTGCTCCGGTATATCCCATTACAAAAGCATTTTGTTGTTGCTTAGACAAAAGCGCAAGTAAACTTTTTGCGGTTTGCTTGCTATCTACAGATTTAACATACATGGCTCTCACACTTTGTTTTGATATTTCTGTAGACCACAAAAAAAATATTGATACGATTATAAAAATTGGTTTAGCCCACATTTGCCGATAATCTTTCCGGAGCCTGCGGCACAAAAAAGGTGTTTAGCATGAGTAATGCCTTTTGGAAATCGGGCACTCTTACCCTTTTCTCCATAATTTGCTGCGCAGGGATCTCCTGTATTTTTCTAAAAAGTGATTTATAATAAATATAGGCCAAATATACACCCTTTTTAGCGCAACGAGGCAATTTCAAAATACCATTTAGCGCTTCATCAAATTCGGCATTAATTTCACGCTCAATAATTGCCTTATCCTCTTCGGTAAAACATTCAAAATTCATGTTAGGAAAATACATTCTCCCCAATTCATAATGGTCTGCTTTGATATCTCGTAAAAAATTCACTTTTTGAAAAGCAGAACCTAATTTCATAGCTGCCGGACGAAGCTTATTGTATTCTTGCTCATCGCCATTACAAAACACTTTTAGGCACATTAGCCCTACTACCTCTGCCGAACCAAAAATGTACTTATTATACAATTGTGCAGTATAAACCTGCTTTTTTAAGTCCATTTCCATGCTGTCTAAAAAGGCATCTATCAGCTCAACATCAATTTGGTAACGATGAACAACCTCTTGAAAGCTATTTAAAATTGGGTTTAAACTAATTTTATTTGCTAGAGCTGCTGTAGTTTCCAACCTTAATTGATCCAACAGGCCCTTCTGATCAAAATCATGGAAAGAGTCTACAACTTCATCCGCTAGTCTAACAAACCCGTAGATTGCATAAATGGACGGGCGAATGCTAGGCGCCAAAAATTTGATGCCCAAAGAAAATGAGGTGCTGTATTTTTGGGTGGTTACTTGGCTACATATTGCCGAAACCTGATCAAATAGTGCTTTCATAGTTATTTTTGGTGCTTTATGATGTAATTGGCTACTACTTGTCCGGAAATAATGGAAGGCGGAACGCCTGGCCCTGGAACAGTAAGCTGACCTGCATAGTATAAATTATCTATTTTTTTATTTTTTATCGATGGCTTTAACACGGCCGTTTGCCCCAAGGTATTTGCCAACCCGTAAGCATTGCCTTTAAAAGCATTGTAATCCTTTACAAAATCGGTATAAGCATAAGTGGTTTTGCTAACAATGTTTTCTTTAAACCGCTCACCGCAAAAATCTTCTAACCGATCTATTATTTCATCAAAATACTTAGCTCTTATCTCTTCTGTATCTTGTAAGCCAGGAGCTACAGGAATAAGCAAAAATAAATTTTCCATCCCTTCTGGAGCAACAGCAGCATCTGTTTTAGATGGGCAACATACGTAATATAAGGGGTTTTCTGGCCATTGCTGCGTTTCATAAATGGCTTTGGCATGCGTATCAAAATCTGTTTCGAAAAAAAGATTATGATGCTGTAATTTAGGAATTTTTTTATTTACACCAATATAATATAACAAGCAAGAAGGTGCCATTACTCTTTTATCCCAGCTTTTTCAGAATAGTTTCTTAACGGTTTTGGCAACAAATGCTGATCGATATGATGATAATCTCCGGCGCCAATTACTACATCTGCTTCAATTTCTCCTTGAGCAGTAATTACTTTTTTTGCTTGCCCAGCCTGCACTTCAATTGATTGCACGGCGGTATTTGTTTTAAACGCTACGCCTTTTTCTACTGCCAAAAGGTGCATTGCTTGTGCCAATTTGCCGAAGCCACCCATTGGATACCAAGTACCTAGCTTAATATCCGCATAATTCATCATGCTATATAAAGCCGGAATATTTTTAGGTACCGCACCCAGAAACAATACTGGAAATTCTAAAAGTTGCAACAGCTTTGGAGATTTAAAATAACGGCGAACGTGCTTAGCGAACGATTGTAGCAAATCTAACTTTGTAGCGGCCTTAATTACTTTAACGTCCATAAATTCGGAAATGCTTAAACCCGGCTTATGCACAAATTCATTAATTCCAACGTTATATTTATATTCGGCTTCTGCCAAAAACTGATCTAATTGAACAGAACTTCCCTCCTCAATTTCTTCAAACGCATTTTTTAATGCCTGATAGCTTGCCGGCACAGCAAGCACGTCATCTTTTCCGTAAATAACCTGATAAGATGGATCTAAACGTTTAAGCTCGAAATAATCTGTGGTAGATTTGGCAAATTGATTAAAGAATTTCTCCATCACTTCTGGCATCCAGTACCAACTAGGCCCCATATCAAATGTAAAACCATCTTTCTCGAACACTCGTGCTCTTCCGCCTATTTCTTTGTTTTTTTCTACTACAGTTACACTGTAACCTTTGTCTGCCAAAGTAATAGCCGCACTTAATCCGGCAAAGCCGGCGCCGATAACTACTATACGAGGAGGAACTTTATGCATCATTTTTGTGTATACAACAAACATACATCTATTTTGTTTAACTTTAATTAAAAAAAAATAAACAAAAAAAATGTTACAAATCGCTATACAAGCAAAACGATTTACTCACACAATATACAGATTAATATCGTTAAAACTCGGCTGCTAAATCTCTAAGCGTCTCAAATATTTTAAAATGCGAAGGAAAAGTTGCTTCTGACTCGTAAATACCTGCACTAGCTATAAAAACTTTTTTTGTAGATGGAACCACAATTAGCTTATTAACAAAAGCGGTAATATCTCCTAACGAGATGGAGTTAAACACACTGGTTATTAAAATATCAGGATCGCTAATTTGCAAAATCCTTGATAGATCGTTCAAAGGTACGGCCTGTCCAAGGTAAATGGTTCGGTAACCTTTGTTTTTCAACAGATAATTAAGAAATAGCATTCCCAATTCATGGAGTTCGGTTTCGGGCAAAAACATTAACACTTTTTTTGCTTTTGCATCCATTATAGTGGCGGTGTTGTCTATAGCGGCAATTAGCTTTTGCCTAACCATGTTACTAATAAAATGCTCTTGTGCCGGATTGATGGAATCTATTTGCCACATGATGCCTATGCGGCTAAAGAAAGGAAAAATAATGCGATTGATGGTATCTTCGAAGCCTAAACGTGCCACGGCTTTATAAAACGCCTGATGAAATAAAGCCTCATCCAAATCAATCATACTTAACATCAGGCCATCAAAAAGGTCTTCATCGCCAGTTTTAACAAAACTTAAGTCTTTAACCTTTTCTATAATTTCGCTGGCATTCATTTTGGCAATGTGCGAAATTTTAATTCCGCTTCGATTAAGCACATTTACATTGAGCAGTAATTTAAGATGCTCGTTACCATAATAACGTATGTTAGTTTGAGTTCGCAAAGGGGTAATGATTTGATATCGCTTTTCCCACATACGCAATGTAGCCGCCCTAATTCCAGTTAGAACTTCTAGTTCTTTTATTGAATACTTAGCGATTATTCCCATGATACCAAAAGCATTTTGTTTAAGCTATTACAATACAAATTTAAACAAAAATTGTTTTCTCCAGAATAACAAAAGCTTCTAAAAAACTAAACGAGTTAAAAATATATACACTGATAATCTTACTTTTGTTTCATGCTAAGACACCTACACACCTTTACAGGGCATCAAAATCCCATTTATGCACTGGTAAAATCTGATAAAGAGGGTATTTTTTTTACAGCTGGCAACGACAAAGGTGTGGTAGAATGGTCTTTGAAGAAAATGGCATTTGTGATGGTAAAACTACCTGTGCAAAGCTCTGTTTACTATTTGCATAATTACAACAATCAGTTGTTTATAGGAGAGAGAAGTGGTGCTTTCTCTGTTTTCGATTTTGAAAAACAAGAAGTTGTCGCCAGAATTAATGCACATCCAAAACCTATTTTTGGAATGGCAACTATTGCAACCAAAAAGGAATTACTTACCAGTAGCGAAGATGGGACGGTTGCCATTTGGTCGCTAAATGATTTTTCGGAAATTTATCGTTTGCCAATTTCTAATGAGACAGTACGGTGTATCGCTGTATCACCAGATGAAAAGGAAGTTGCTTTTGGCTGTAAAGATGGCACTATACATATTTACCATGCTCAAGATTACAGCTTAAAGCATGTGTTAAAAGAGCATACGATGGCCATTACATCGATAGCTTATCATCCTTTTGGAAAATATTTGATTTCTGGAAGCAGAGATGCACAATTAAAAATTTGGGATTTACCAACTTATGAACTGAGCAAAAGTATTCCTGCCCACATGTTCGGCATTTACGATATCGCTTTTCATCTTACGCTACCTTATTTTGCAACGGCAAGCCAAGATAAAAGCATTAAGCTTTGGGATGCCGAAAACTTTAAGCTTTATAAGATCATTAGTATTGAAAAAATGGGCTTCGGGCACAGTCATTCGATCAACAAACTAACTTGGAGCCACGATGGCAGCAAATTACTATCTACTGGCGATGATAAAAAAGTGATGGTTTGGGAGTTAGAAAGTTAGGAACCAGGTATCAGTGGTCAGGTATCAGGCAATAGTTTCAGTTGGGGATTTTTAGTTGGAACAATGAACCAACCAACCAACCAACCAACCAACCAACCAACCAACCAACCAACCAATGACCAATGAACCAATGAACTAATTCATTACCTTTAAAAAATGAACCCAGAATTACTTAAAGAGCTTGTTGCAATGAGAATGCCTTATGGCAAATATAAAGGTTGGGTTTTGTGCGATATCCCAGAGCATTATCTAGTTTGGTACCAAAGCAAAGGTTTTCCGGCTGGGAAATTGGGAATGTTGTTAGCTACACTTTATGAAATTAAGCTAAATGGGCTGGAATATTTGTTGCAGCCGTTGAAAAGGTAAGCCACTTGTCAGGCTGAGCTTGCCGAAGCCTTTTGTAAGAACATTTCGACAAGCTCAATGTGACAAGTTAATACTAGAATTTAAAGTTTAAGCTTAACAAGAAGTTACGTGTAGCTTGTGGATAGAAATATTCGTATCTACCAAAATCTCCATTAGATAGGTAAGCACCAGCACCACCATTGGCCGCATAACGTACATCAAAAATGTTATTCACTAAGAAGTTTAATCCAATATTTTTAATGCCTAATGCTTTTACATTATAAGTCAAACGCAAATCATTAATAAAAAAAGCATCTAAAACTCTTTCTTTTGATGACGTATTATCTAAATTTTGCTTACCTACATATTTACTTACCAAAGCAATCCCAGCGTTTTTATAAGTGTATGCAAACTCATTTGAACCTATAAAACGTGGCGAATAAGCAATATTGGTATTGCTATAATCGAAAGTCAACAATTCGCCAATTCTGGTATCATCATAAACATATTCGGTAAAGTTCTTGATCTTACTTTGGCTTAAAGTTGCTGTTGCTGTCCACGAAAAATTCTTAACAATTTGCCAACGAGCATCTAACTCTAAACCAATACGGTAACTATCTGGCACATTCTGACGGGTTTGCCCACCTACTTCATTTAATTTGCCCGTATTAATCAATTGATTCTTGTAAATCATAGCGAAACCATTGGCACCAATATTAAAATTACCTTGTTGTGTGCGGTACCCGAACTCAATGTCTGTTAAGTTTTCGTGTTTAGGTCGCGTTCCTGTATTGGAGTCTGTAAAATCTCTTCTATTCGGCTCTTTGTTGCCTACAGCAACAGAAGCATAAACATTGCTTCGGTCTGTTAAGCTATAAGTTAAACCAAACTTAGGATTGAAAAATTCTAGACGGGCATTTTGTTGCGCAAAATTAACCGCATCTAATCTGCCATAGAAAGAATAGAATACATTACGATACTGCAGATCTGCATAGAGATTTAATTTATCTAATTGATAGTTAACCCTTCCGAAAATATTGAAATCACTCTTAAAAGCATCATTATCGTTATACCTATGACGTATGCCAGATGCATTGCCGGCCAAATCGTAAACATTATAGTTGGCAAACTGTGCCCAAACCACTTCGTCGAAATGTCTTCCTTCGTAACGATTGTAAGCGCCTCCTAAAGTGAAATTTAAATTATTTGATGGTGTATAGGCTAACGAATAGGTTGTTCCGTAAAAATCATTATCTAACCATAACCTGCGTACTAAATCAGAAGTATTATAAAATGTTACAATATTATCGGTAATTGGATCTCTAACCACAACTGGCAAAATTTTATATTCCGATAAGTTTTGGGCTGTCTTAAATTCTTCGTAATAACCTCTGCCATAAGTGTAGTGCAAAGCGGCATTAGCCACCAATTGCTTACTTAAGTTGCGGGTATAAAATAACTGATAGTGATCTTGCTGATAGTTATCCGTTTGGTTTTCATAAGTAAAATCGTTGTGTCTACGATTCGTTTGCAGCATTTCTCTATCAATACCATTCCATGCTTGGTAAGTTTTTTCAGTACCGCTAAATACATTTACACGCAAAATATCATTTTTACCATAATAGGCACCCGTTACAAAAAACGATTTCAAATCTGAAGATGCCCTATCTACGTAACCATCAGATTTAATACGAGATAAACGAGCATCAAAACTAAATTTATTGTTGATTAAACCTGTACCCGCACTTACCGTGTTTCTCCACGTTTCGAAAGAGCCATAAGTATTGTTCAACTCGGCATAGGCCGAATCTCTTCTGGTAGTAGTCTGGATATTTAAACTAGCACCAAAAGCACCAGCGCCATTGGTAGATGTGCCTACACCACGCTGAATTTGAATGTTATCTACCGAAGAAGCTAAATCTGGTAAGTTAATAAAGAAACTGCCCTGACTTTCGGCATCATTCAACGGAATACCATTTAGCGTTACGTTGATACGTGTAGCATCGCTACCTCTAATGCGTATACCGGTGTAACCTATACCAGCTCCAGCATCAGAAGTCACTACTACCGATGGTGTTTGGTTAAGCAAATAAGGTAAATCTTGCCCTTGGTTGGTTTTCTCTAAATCGGCCTTGCTTAAATTCTTGTAGGTAAACGCTGCATTTTTAGCTACTCTGGTTGCACTTACTACTACCTCATCGGCAACAAAAGACAGTTGTTGCAAAGTAAAATCTGCTGTAGTGTTGGCAGCAACCGTTACACTCTTCTCTTGTGTAGCATAACCTAAATAGCTTACTACTAAGGTGTAACTTCCCGCTGGCAAATTACTAAACTCGTAAACGCCATTAGCGTTAGTACCCGCAGTAAAGTTTTTGTTTTTTAATTTCACACCAGCGCCAGAAAGCGCTTTACCTTCGGTTCCGGAAACTTTTCCCGAAATTTTGAACTGTGCCAACGCCACAAGCGGACACAGCAGTGCAGCCAAAACTGCAAATCTTAATTTTTTCAACTTATTGTTGTTTTTTAGTTAAACCCATCGGTTGTAGGGGTTACGCCCGACATTAGTTAAACTTCATAAACCATCCCTACGCCAGCATTACCTGGATCAGGTGCATTTGAGGTTTTAAGTTCTACGTTTTAAGTTTTTAAGTTCTACGTCTTCAGACTTACTACTTATCACTTACTACTTATTACTCTACATCTCAAAATGGGTATGATCTCAGCCTTTATTTGTGTTTCTTACAAAACAAGGCACCCCTTATTGATGCTGCAAAGGTATTATTCTTTTTCGAAAAGCAAAACTTGATTTATTTTTTATTATTAAACGTTAGTTCTATTCATTTTCAGTAAAATTTTAGTAGAAAAGCAAAACCTGTGTTTCTTTTTTATCGAAAGCCCTGCTTTTCATTACAATTCCTCGCCTCGCAAGCTCGGCTGTGGGCTTTTCATTACAATCAGGTTTAAAAAACAAAAAACATCTCATAAAACTTCGCAAGCTTAGCATCATTCTTTATTTGTTTGCCGTAAAAATTAAATACAAAGTTTTAGAAGCAATAGCCAAGCAACGCAAAGAGAGAGTTGCAAATAATCCCTATATTTAAACAAGCAACCTTAAAAAAATGACCAACAATTACCTCGAAAGCGTTAAAAAGCAATTCCAGTATTACAAAATGCTCGGCGATAAAACTTTCGCTCAGCTAACTGAAGAAACTTTGTTTTGGCAATACAATGAAGATAGCAACAGCATTGCTATGATTGTAAACCATCTTCACGGTAATATGCTTTCTCGATTTACAGCGTTTCTCACTACCGACGGCGAAAAACAATGGCGAAATAGAGATCTAGAATTTGAGCACCAGACGGTCAGTAAAACCGAGATTTTAAGAAAATGGGAAGAAGGTTGGGCTTGCCTTTTCAATGCAATTGCCCCGTTAAACGAAGCTGATTTAGATAAAATCGTTTATATACGCAACCAAGGCCACACGGTAACAGAAGCTATTAACAGGCAATTGGCACACTACCCCTACCATATCGGTCAAATGGTAATGCTGGGCAAAATGTTGGCTAGCCAAGGTTGGCAATCGTTATCTATTCCAAAAGGAAAATCTGAAGCATATAATGCAGAAAAATTTGCCGAGCAACCCCAAAAAGCTCACTTCACAGATGAATTTATAAACAAACCAAATGAAAACTGAGATACAGGATTACAACAACAAGCAGTTAGCTGAAGACAAAGCTATTTGCGATTTACTAGCACTAACCATTGATGTTGAACTGAGCGAAGCAGAAAATAAAATTTGGCATGCGCATCCGGTTTGGTTTTTAGATGGCAACCCAGTTGTTGGTTATAGCAAGTTGAAAGACAGCGTTCGTTTACTGTTCTGGAGCGGGCAATCTTTTGAGGAAGAAGCCTTGCAAAACGAAGGTAAGTTTAAAGCTGCCGAAGCTCGTTATACCGCTGTTGAGCAGGTAAACATAGCAGACTTAAAGCGTTGGTTAGCAAAAGCGAAGGACATTCAATGGGATTATAAAAACATTGTTAAACGAAAAGGAAGATTAGAAAGGTTAAAGTAATTGTAGTGATTAACTTCTGCCTAATTTACTACGTTTTCAAGTTAATATCCCAAAAAAGTCTCTCGCAAATGCAAAGAGACTTTACCAGTATCATTAATCTATTTCGTTGCTATTGGATTAGCTTTCACTACCGAGAAAACATATTTCCCTAAGTCGTATCCCTTAAAATCAGCTACATGGATTAACTTAACATCTTTGCGACTACCTTGTCTGTACATCATCGCATCTAAGGTATATTTGCCATCTACTTTTACTTGCTGCGCTATATCTGCCGGCATTATACCGTCAATAGTTACTTGGATGTAATTTAAAATAGAACCCGAGGGGCGAGTGTTATCATTATATCCAGCGAAAGTACCTAATTTAACATCTTGGCCACTTATGGTAGTATCTCTGATTGATTTCAATTGTAAAGGCATATCTTTTAAGAAATTTTGCTCATTACTCCAACGTTTTACCTCATGCTGAAACTTGTCGGTTATTTCTTCATTGGTATTGTCGCCGTTAGTCCACTCTGGGTGTTGGGCAACAAATTCAGATACTTTTTGCTCTATAAAAATGTTTGATGCGGTAGTTGCTTTTTGGGATTCGCTATTGGTGCATGATAAAGCTGCTGCAGCTACAAAAAACAGGAAAATTCTTTTCATAATTGGCGTTTTTATTTCTAATGATAAAGAACGCAAGTTTTACTTTAAAATTGGAATTTTACTTGTAAAAGGGTTGATACAGGAGAGCAACTGAGACGTTGTGGATTGCTGATTAGGGGTGTTTGAAAGAAGAAATACCATATAAGTTAACACGAATCGATGGCGGGAACGCCAAAGGTAGATGTTCCTTTGTTGGTGTCCCCCGCTAACAAATATTAAGCTTCGAACAACTTTAATTGCTGATCGCCATACTACCATTCCCAAGAACGTCATCCCAGATTTAGTCTGGGATCATAATGCGGTAGCTAGGTTATTCGAGATTGAGACATGTTTCAATTTCCTTTCTATCGCTTTAAGATTCCCGCCTACGCGGGAATGAGGCAAACCGCATAAGACTATACAAAAGTGAATGATGAGGTACAGAAGATGTCGCAGAAAGAAAGAAAAAACGCCGAAACCGTACTACCACTCCCAAGAACGTCATCCCAGATTTAGTCTGGGATCGTAATGCGTAAACTAAGCTGTTTATATTTTCTTAAAAAACTACTCTAAAATAAACTCAATTGGCATTTGATAAGATACCCTTACTGGATTCCCATTTAATATAGCTAGATTCCATCTTTTCAGAGCTATTAATCTTTTAGCTTCTTCATCCAAACCGTAACCCAAACCTTTATCTACTTTAATATTTGTGATTTCCCCGTATTTTTCAACGATGAAAGAGAGATACACTTTACCCTTGATTTTATTTTTTTTCGCATCTTCAGGATAAACCGTCTTTTCTTTTATAAATGCATTTAAAGCGTCTAAACCTCTTGGGAACGAAGCCATAAAAATGTTCGGAGTTTTACTATCATATATCCTACTCTCTTCCTTTACAGGTTCGGGTCTACGCCCGTCATCTCCTACATAATTCATTAAGACGAGGCCATCTTTATGAGGTTTAGGGGTAAACCTTATTACACCTTTTACTCCCTCGGCTCCATAAATGCTAATTGCTTCTTCCTTACTTAAAATCTCTACCAATTTAATCCTAGAGGCATCCCATTGTTGAAACGGGGAAAGGTCTGTTATCTCTCCATCCAAAACGATGATTGGCTTTGTCTTTTTCTTTAACAAATCACGGTAAACAGAGTCGATACTCTTTTGATCTGAAAACTGCAATGTCTTAGATTTAATTATCCTTTTCGTTTGGTTAGGGGCTTTTTGAGCATATAGGCTACTAACCCAAGCTACACAAACAAATAATATGATTAGTTTTTTCATTTCCATTTACAATGCCGCTAAGCTCTCCTTAATAATCTCTATTTTCGATTCTGCATCTGCTTTTTTGTTGCGCTCGTTTTCGATGATTTCTGGTTTTGCATTTTGCACAAAACGCTCGTTGCTCAACTTCGCATCAACAGATTTGAGGAAACCTTGCAAGTAGGCTAGTTCTTTCGTCAAACGTTCTTTCTCCGCATCAGCATCAACATTTTGGCTTAGTGGGATAAAAAACTCATCCTTACCTACCATAAAGCTCGCTGCACCTACAATTTTATCACTTACAAAATCAGCTTTGCTTACATTGGCCAATTTGTAAACAATGTTTAACCAGTTGTTATAATTAACCTCAGAATTTGATTTAATGCTTAATTCCAGAGCCTCTTTTGGAGAAATCTGACGGGTATTTCTTACGTTTCTAATTTCCGAAACCAGCCCCTTAACCAACTCTGCTTCTTTCAATAAGCAATCGTTTACGGCACCAACAACAGGATAGTCGGCTACAATACAACAATCCATCTCAGCACGTTGGCCAAACAATTCATCGTGATAAAGCTCTTCGGTAATGAAAGGCATAAACGGATGCAATAATTTCAAGATCTGCTCAAAGAAGTTCACTGTAGCCGCTTTGGTAGCAGCATCTACAGGTTGCTGATAAGCTGGTTTTACCATTTCTAGGTACCAAGCGCAGAAATCGTCCCAAACCAATTTATAGGTAGCCATTAAAGCTTCCGACAAACGGTATTGCTTAAAGTTATGCTCAATTTCTACCAATGCTTCGCTAAATCGACTTTCGAACCAAGCGATGGCCTGCTCGTTAGGATTACCCAAGTTGGCATCAGTTTCCCAGCCTTTTACCAAACGGAAAGCATTCCATACCTTGCTGGCAAAGTTTCTGCCTTGTTCGCAGTAAGCTTCATCGAACATTAAATCGTTACCCGCTGGGCTCGACATTAACATCCCTACCCTTACACCATCTGCTCCGTATTTTTCAATTAAACCAATTGGATCTGGTGAATTACCCAATGATTTAGACATTTTACGGCCCAATTTATCACGAACGATACCTGTTAGGTATACGTTAGTAAATGGCTTTTTGCCCGTAAACTCACGACCAGCCATGATCATACGTGCTACCCAGAAGAATAAAATCTCTGGCGCAGTTACCAAATCATTAGTTGGGTAATAGTAGTTGAAATCTTTGTTATCAGGATTTTGGAATCCATCGAAAACAGAAATTGGCCACAACCAAGACGAGAACCAAGTATCCATCACATCTTCATCTTGTTTTAAGTCTGAAGGCTGTAAAGCTGGATCTTTCAACTTCGCTTCCTCAAAAGCTTCTTCCTGTGTTTTGGCTATTACATACGTTCCATCTGGTAAATACCAAGCCGGAATACGCTGTCCCCACCACAACTGGCGAGAAATATTCCAATCGCGAACATTTTCCATCCAATGACGGTACGTGTTCTCAAACTTGTTTGGAATTAAGTTTACTTCGCCATTTACTACATCGTCTAAAGCGGGTTGCGCAAACTCTTTCATTTTCACAAACCACTGTAACGACACCTTAGGCTCAATAACTGCGTCTGTACGTTCAGAGAAACCTACCTGCGATTTGTAATCTTCTACCTTCTCTAAATTACCAGCTTCTTCAAGCATTTTGGCAATTTTCTTACGAGCCACAAAACGGTCTTCGCCAACTAAAATTTCGGCCTTTTCGTTCAGCTTGGCATCATCATCTAAAATATCTAAGAAAGGCGTAAGGTTATATTTCAAGCCTAATTCGTAGTCGTTGGTATCGTGAGCCGGTGTTACTTTTAAACAACCTGTTCCAAATTCCATATCCACGTACTCATCTGTCATTACCTCTATTTCGCGGTTAATTAATGGAATAAGTACCTTTTTACCTACCAAATGTTTAAAGCGTTCGTCGTTAGGGTTCACGAAAATCGCCGCATCGGCCATGATGGTTTCTGGACGGGTGGTTGCTATAGTCAGATAGTCCGAAGTCCGAAGTCCGAAGTCCAAAGTTTGGGTGTCTAGTTGCCCATCAATCGTCTTTCCGTCTTTTTGACTAACAAAATACTTGATATAATACAGCTTCGAATTTACTTCTTTACGGATTACCTCTTCGTCAGAAATAGAGGTTTTTCCCTGTGGGTCCCAGTTTACCATACGGTAGCCGCGGTAAATCAATCCTTTCTTATATAAATGGATAAAACTATCAATTACCGCATCAGAAAGGTCTTCCTCCATCGTAAAACGAGTTCTGTCCCAATCGCAGCTTGCGCCTAGTTTTTTTAACTGCTCTAAAATAATGCCGCCGTACTTCTCTTTCCACTCCCAGGCATACTTTAAAAACTCTTCACGAGAAAGGTCTTTTTTGTTGATGCCCTGCTCTTTTAACATGGCTACTACTTTAGCTTCGGTAGCAATAGAAGCATGATCGGTACCAGGTACCCAACAAGCGTTTTTGCCCTGCATACGAGCTTTACGGATCAATACATCCTGAATGGTATTGTTAAGCATGTGCCCCATGTGCAACACTCCAGTTACGTTTGGTGGAGGAATTACGATGGTATACGGCTCACGCTCATCTGGCTCTGAATGGAAAAAACGCTTCTCCAACCAATAGCTGTACCATTTGTCTTCAGTTTCTTGTGGATTGTATTTTGTAGATAAACTCATTGATGATTAGGTCAAAAAAATAAGATGCAAAAATAGGAATTTGGTTGGTTGGTTGGGTGGTTTTTTAAATTTTTAGTTTACAAGTTTGTCATCGGAAGGACTGTATTAACGAAATACAAGCAAAAAGCTTTGCCAATCTTACAGACATAGTACAACGTAATAAAACCAGATCAGATTTTATCTTTTCAACGGCAAATGCACTTCGGCCAACATACACCTAGCACTACCACCTCCATTTTGCTCTATCGTATAAAGCGGAGCACTCACAATTTTAGAAAATGCAGAAAGCGCAGTAACCTGCGTACCATGCAAGGCTTTCAGCGCTTGCTCAGACATAACCAACAAACTCTCTCCATCTTTATTTTGCACTTCGAGCATATTGCCTGCAAAGTGGTTCATTTGCTCAAAAGAAATATCAACAACTGTTTTATGGGTTGCCTTATAACTTTCGAGCACCATAATTTTGTCTGCTGTAGACTTAATACTTTCTAAACACACCACTGCAAACTTTTCGCCAATGCACATCATTACATTGGTATGGTAAATTGGGAACCCATGCTGGTCTACCGCTTCAAACGCAATGACACGATAGCCAATCAACATCGCAAAATTGTTCAGCACTTCCTCATCTGTACGTACACTTAAACAGGCATAGGCAATTTTGTTGACCCTGTCTAAAACCATGCTGCCCGTGCCTTCCAAAAAGCGTTCTTGCAGTTCAAAAAAACTTAAATCGGTTAAGTGATCTACTTCAAATTTTTTGCTCAACTCATCAATAATATCTTTTTCTTCGCTCTTGCCTTCTGTTTGGCGAGTGCATGGGGTATAAAAACCGCACCATCTTCGTGAAAAGAAACCCAATTGTTTGGGAAAATAGAATCAGGTGTTTCTAGTTGCAATGTATCATCAACTACAGTAACATCTATGCCATTTTCACGTAACACAGCCACAAAGCCATCAAATTCTGCTAAAGCTTTTTGTTGTACATTGCCCTGCTCGCTTGCTACTTGAAATTTATTATCGCCCGCAGTTTGCTCGTTAAATTTAAAATCAACCGGGCGTATCATGAGTATATGTGAAGTTGTTTGCATTTTATTTCTCTTTGAGCCTATTTTTATAATCCATTTGCTCGTGTAATATTCTTATAATTTCAATGCTATCTGGCTTTGTTTCATGGTAGAATATAATATGTTTACCAATGTTTACACCCAATATTGCATCACCTATACCATCGTATTTTTTGCCAATTTCAGGCTTTTCTGCAATTTGATTAAAAGTATAAATTAAAAGTTCGTAATATTTGTCGGCTTGTTTTTCAGACCAGCTATAATAAGTACAGTACCAAATCTCTGTTAAGTCTTCAACAGCTTTATTGGTAAATAAATAATTAGCCATTTTTACTTCTGGCTTTTAAGGAAGCTAAATGTTTTTTTGGATCGAAGTCGTGTGCAATACCGCTATCCAAGCCTTCTTTTATAGCTTTTTTCAAGACAATTGTCTTGTTTTCTTCTTCTTCTAAAAGTCGTAAACCAGCACGTATCATTTCACTGGCATTTTTATAACGACCTTTAGAAATGCTATTTTCAACAAATTCTTCAAAATAGCTGCCTAATGATACAGAAGTGTTATGTCCCATTACTTTAATAATATGTTTAATTAAAGTTACCAATAATTGGTAACTTTAACAAGTTGTGCTAAATCTCATCTCTCAAGAGTGGCAAGCTCATACAATGAAAACCGCCCCTGGCTCTTGATAATTCTGCTGACGGCATTAACACTAAAGTATCCGTTAACGTTTCTGCATCAACTTTTCCACTTTCTAAATCCTGAATTAAATCTTTCACATTAACTACGTTAAAACCATTGGCTTTAAAAGCTTCAACGGTTTTATCATTACGATCGTAACCTAGAACTACGCCTTCTTTCAATGCTAACAAATTACAAGAGTCTGTCCACTGTTCTCTACTATCGTAAGGGAAAACGCCGTCTCCACTATAAATTACTTTAGTAGGTGTAGTGCTCCCCAAATCATTTCTGCTGATATCGTCTAGCAAAGCTTCTACATGCTCGTAATATTTAGGTATGCCAGGTTTATCTTTATGGAATTGGATAGCCGTAGTAGCTTCCAATTTTTCGGGTTCTTTTAAAAAATGAATAGGCTCTGTGGCATCATAAACCGGACTATGCGCTATGCTATGCAAAATTACCCAAGTGTCTCGTTTTACCTGCGTAAAAACGGTGTCTAAGTGCATATAATCTCGCTTAGCTGGAATTTTTACCACCGTTACTTTCTCTACCACATTATTTTCAAAAAGCAACTTAATTGCTTCGTTTGCGCCCTCTTCCGAAGTACGTTCGCTTACTCCAATTAGCACGTGATTAGGCGCTACCATCATCACATCGCCACCTTCTAAAGTAGTACGAAAAGCAGGCTCATCTCCTGGCCTTAAAAAATGTTGTGTTGGGTCAGGAATTTCGATGACATTATTTTGGTAGGTAGCAAAAAACGGATGGTTAAAAAAGATGTAACGCATCAACATGGTTTCGCGAACGCGGGCTTTTTTTGCAGGTTTGTTCAGTAAAACATGATTGTTAATGGTTATACCCACATCGCGAGTAAAAATCAAATTGGGCACCGTGCAAAAACCATCGTATCATCGGCCATGGTACCCGAAATAAAAATCTCTGCCAATTCTTTTGGGTCTGTAGCGCTTAACTTTAATTGCAGCTTATAGGTACAGCCCTCTATGGCACAAACTGCTGCTGTTAACTTCTTGCTGATATACTCATCTGCCAAAATATCAGCCAATAAATTCTGTAGCTCTATCACATTTTCAGAATTATGGAAGTTTGGATGATTGGGCTTGTAAAAACCGCGGTTTGCAGCTTCGCTGTCTATCTCAGCCAGTTTTCCTTTAATCTTTTCCGGATCAAGAAAATACATTAAGAGCTTCGTATAATAATCGTATTCGTCTTTTCTAATCGTGTCTAAATGCACAATATCTTCAAAAAGCCAATCTTGCGCTTTAGAAGGGACAACCTTGCCCAAGCCACTATCTGGGCTGTGTACCAATAATTTTCTTAACCGTCCAATTTCGGTAGTAACGCCTATCTTAAATGGATTTTGCTGCATGTTCATATCATTTTTGGTGTTGCTACAAAGCTATTCTTTTTTTCGAAAGAGGCAAATGAGCTCAATAGTTTACCAGAGCAAATGCATTAAAATATTTTTGTCTTGCCAGAAAGGTTTTTCCACTTTTTCTTGACAAAAAGTGGAGTAAAAATCAAGGCTTGCATCTATTTTGGTAAAAATTAGTCAAACCACCCTCGAAAATAATTTAAGGTCTTGCCCTTCCCTTTTGCCTTCTCGCGACTGAAAATTATTTTGTGCAATGCAATTAGAGAGGAACTACAGGTGGTTTCAACTATTTTTCCTCAAAATATCCGCTAGGCCAATCCGTTCTTGGGTAAGGTTCTGCTATTATTAGAGTATCAACAAAACAGAATGCTTAATTTTAATGCGTTTGCCCTGAATAGTTCATTTGTTTTATATTTTTAAGGGACAAAGTTCTTAGTTTCTTACCAATGAGAATTAGTTTACACACCATAGCCTCGTTAAAAAATGTTAAAAAATATTCTCTTATTACGAATATTTCGTAGATTTACGAAAAATTAATCGACAGTAAACCATTCATCAACCATTAAATAAAACAAACAGATGAAAATTTTAACCACTACATTAATTGCCGCAACCATTAGCACTTTTGCATTCGCACAAAAGGCTGATAAAGCTTTGGCCAGGGTAAGGTACACTTTCTCGCACATGAGAGATACCACACAAAGAGATAATTTCTATACCGAAAACATGCTATTGGTAACTGGAAACAACGCTTCGGTGTATACCAGTTATGATAAGATTAATCGTGATCTAGAAATCAAAAAATCTATAGAAGACCAAATTAAAAGCCAAGGAGGCACGCTAACAAGTCTCAACATCAACAGAACTTCTACCAAACCTGTTAGCCCTGTAGACTATTTCTATTTTGCAAATGAAAATAAGTTCTACACGAAAGAACGTGTGATCAGTAATTACTTGGTAGAGGAAACTGCACCAAAAATTAACTGGAAAATAAATAAAGATACCGCAAGCTTTTCGGGTATAAAATGCCAAAAAGCAACTGCTTATTTTAAAGGTAGAAACTGGATTGCTTGGTTTGCTCCAGAATTGCCTTTTCAAAGTGGCCCTTGGAAACTAAATGGTTTGCCTGGCTTAATTATCGAAGCTCATGATGAAAAAAATGAGGTTAAATTTCAGTTTGCAGGAATTGACAAAGTGATAGAAGAAGAAAAACCTAAAGAAGCAGAGCAAACTATTGCTATGCCCAATGGTGGCACAGGCACCTTTAAATTTAGTGGCATGGACAGCGGCACTTATTTAGGTAGCGAAATTAAATTACCTACGGATGCGGTAAAAACCACCCAAAAAGAAATAGACAAGCTAAAAGAAGCCAGAGACAAAGACCCACAAGGATTTATCAACGCCCAAATGGCAGGAAGAAACATGGGAGCAAATATAAAAACCAGCACCAGTTTTGTAGCTGCACCTGGCGGAGCCAAAAAAATGGTAATGAATAACCCTATTGAACTGCCCGAAAAAAAATAAACCAAACCAAACAAACTATTTAGGCTGTCTCAAAAATGATGAAATGAATTTGCTAGCGAAATAATATTTTGAAAGTTGCCATGCCCAGTTCTACTGCGCATTGTGAAGCAAAATTTATTTTAATTAAAATCGCTTTATGATTCCCGCCTTCGCGGGAATGACGATAACGCCAAATTTAATCCTTTTAAAATTGTGTCCTTCCTATTTTGATACAGCCTTTTACTCACACACGTTCTAATGAAAAAGGTATTATTTATGCTCATTTTTATGAGTGTTAGTACTATTGCCGTGCTCGCACAAAAGCAAATTAAAGGCAAGGTTAAAGATGATGAAGCTAAGCCGCTTCCTTCTGTTATGGTTAGTTTAAAAGACAAAGAAGGAAGCACGCTTGGTTTTGCCAGAACTAACGAGAAAGGCGATTTCATAATCAATACAGACGAAAACGGAGCAGACTTAAATTTGGAATTTAGCATCTTAGGTTTTGGAAAGAAAACCATTAACCTTTTAGATTTCGCAAAAACCAATGAAATTAGCTTGGCAGAAAGCGAGATTAACCTTAAAACGGTAGAAGTTAAAAATCGCCCTCGGCTAAGCGCTAACGGAGATACGCTAAACTATAAAACTTCTGATTTTTCTGATAAGCAAGACCGTAACATTGGCGATGTTTTGAAAAAAATGCCCGGTATTGAAGTAGCAGAAAACGGAAAAATAAGTTATAACGGTAAAAACATCTCCAACATGTACATTGATGGCGACAACTTATTGGAGGATAAATATGGAATTGGCACCAAAGCTATTCCACATGGAGCAGTAGATAAAGTGCAGGTAATTGAAAAAGACCAGCCCATAAAAATGCTGCAAAAAAACAATACCAGCGATGATGTTGCTTTAAACCTGGTAATTAAAGATGACGCCAAGCTAAAAGTGATGGGCGAAGTGAAAGCAGGTTTGGGCGCTCCCGACCGGTTTGATGGCAATGTGAATGCCATGTTGTTCAACAAAAAGGTTAAGTTCCTCAACAATTTAAAAGGCAACAATATTGGTATTGACCCAAGTTTAGACCTTACCTCATTTAATCCATTGGCAAATGAAAACTCTAAACCTGGCAACCTACTCTCTGCCGGAGCAGCAGGCGTACCTACCCTACCACAAAGCCGTACCTTATTTAATAAAGCTGGCCAAGCCAACTTAAACAACCTTTTTAAGTTTAAAAACGAACTGCAATTAAGAGCAAATGTTTCTTATTTGTATGATGAACGCAAACAGGTTTATAATAAATCATCGGAAACTAGATTGGCTGGGCAAACCATCAGTTACCAAGAAAATCAAGACAATTTTCTTAACCCACAAAAATTAAAAGGTCAATTTACTTTAAACGGAAATACAGATGGCTACTATTTTAATAATGCTCTTGCTGTGGAGTATAATCCAACTCGCACAAATTCTAATGTATTTATCAATGGCGTAGGCGCTTTTCAGTCGTTAAAGCAAGACATGTTTGCGTTATCTAACGATTTAGGGTATCGCAAAAAACTGAAATCTGGCAACATTTTACATTTGTCATCGGCGGTTAGCAGAAGCACACAGCCAGAAACACTAAATATTAAACCGGGTTTAAATGAGGAAATTTTGAATAGCGGCACTCCTTACGCAGCTTTAAACCAGTATTTAGATTTACCCACCTTTTACACCAATAACTTTGCTTCAATGGCTTTTCCGAAGGGTAATTTTGTGCAAAGCTACAGGGCAGGTTTCTTAGTTCAACAACAAAACTTATCTACCAATTTAACTAAATTGCAAAATAATGGCAGCAGCGAACTTGCCGCAGCCAGCGCTATAAACGATTTAGATTGGCTACGCTCGAGGTTATACATAGAAAATGGCTACGAATATACTACAGACAAAATAACGGCTACAGTTAGAGTTCCTTTGAGCTACAACAGTATTAGTTATGCTGATGCGAACCACGACATGGATAAAAGTCTTCATCGCTTTTTTGTAAACCCAGCGGTAAGCTTTAAATACCAAACCAGTGCAGAAAACTATGTAAATGCAGCTTACAGTTTCAGAAATAATCTAGGTACCATAGACGATGTTTTTAGTGGAACTGTTTTACGCAACTACCGTTCTCTTTTCGCTAATAATGCGCCTGTTTCAGAAAATTCTTCGCACTCGTTTTCTGGCTCTTTTAACTTTCGCAAAGCGATTGAAATGATTTTTGGCAACATTAGCTTGAACTACAGCACCACCAACCTCAATACCATTTCTTCATCAATACTTACCGATAATGCGCAACAACGTATTGTGATTCCACTGGCAAACCAAGCAAAAAACTTTGGCTTAAACTCTGGCCTAAGCAAATACTTATTCGCTTTAAAAAGTACCGTAAATGCGGGTTTTGCTTATTCGCACAGCCAATTCCAGCAGCTACAAAACAACCAATTGTTGCCTTTCGAAAGCGATAATTTTACTTACAAAGCGGGTATTGAAGCCAAGTTGACCAAATTTATGAACTTTACTTATCTAGGCACTTTTACCAACAGTAAAAATAAAACTGCCGGTATTGGAATAAGCACTAACTATCAGCAATGGAGGCAACAATCTGGCTTAGCGGTAACGATGCTCAAATCTGTATTTTTAAATTTCTCTGCAGAACATATTTTTACGCAACAATCTAGTCAGCCAGATTTAAAATACCTATTTGCCGATTTTAACATCCGATACAAAGTATTGAAGCTAAAAACCGATCTGGAATTTGGTATTACCAACTTAACTAATGTTAAGCAATTCGAAGCAATTAACGTTACCGCCAACTCTTTAACGGTAGGAACGTATCAAATTCCGGGAAGAGTAGCCATGTTTAGAGCAACATTTAATTACTAGACGTTTATAAAGTTCCTCATTGCGAGGTTGTGAAAAAAAAACTTCGTCCCAACAGTAACCCATTATAATGGGCGAAAAATTTTTCGCCCCAACAATAATCTCGCTAAAATTTAGTTTATATATACGAGAGCGTTAATTTAGATGAAAGCGGAAGTGGCAGGATTGCCGATACTTCCGCTTTTCTTTTTTTGATATTTACTGTTACAAAAACTGAAAAATTGCGTCTATCATCTAAACCTTCTATAAATGATCAAGGATATACAAATTTTAAATACTGAAATTTTAAGCGACAATTGGTACACGCTAAATAAAGTTACCTACCAGTTTACCAAGCCAGATGGTAGCCAGCAGATCCAAAACCGAGAAGCTTATGATAGAGGAAATGGCGCCACCATCCTACTTTATAACTTAGAACAAAAGTCGATTATTCTTACCAAACAATTTCGTTTACCTACCTATTTAAACGGAAATCCCTCTGGGATGTTGATAGAGGCCTGTGCGGGTTTATTAGATAAAGACAATGCAGAAGATTGTATTAAACGCGAAACCGAAGAAGAAACTGGTTACAAAATAACAGATGTACGCAAAATATTTGAAGTGTACATGTCGCCAGGTTCGGTAACAGAAATTCTCTACTTTTTTACTGCGGCTTACAATAAAAGCATGAAAGTAAACGATGGCGGAGGTTTAGCTCACGAAGAAGAACATATTGAAGTACTGGAATTGGATTTTGAGAAAGCATTACAAATGATTGATAATGGTGAAATTAAAGATGCCAAAACCATAATGCTAATACAACATTTGCGTTTAAAAAGCATTTTATAACAAAAAGTGCCTAACTACAATTCGGCTCTCTTTTTCATCTCTATACGCATTTGAGGTTTGTTCTCGCTACCCTTAATTACGTTAATTTGTTCTATTTCGTTCGGATTAAGGTTTTTAATATCGTTAACACGAGAAACTTTCCCATTAACTACATACTCTATTTGATCGTGGGTAGTATTATCTCCAAATTTAAAAGCTTTAATAGTGACCATTTTTGCTTTGTCAGTTTGTAAGGGTTTGTCATCTTCAAATTTAGCAGTTGCTTTAAACGTAATAGCAATTTTTTTTGCTTCAGCCATCTTTGCCGTATCAACTCCGTTTTGCCTGTAAATTACCATTTTGTTTACTTTCCCGTTTGTTATGGGGTTGTTTACATCGGTAAAAGAACCTACTCTTTCTTTCATAGCTGCCATCATTGCTGCCAATTCTGATGCAGTTAGTTTGCCAATAGCGCCACTATCTCTTTTAATAAAAATGGCATTTACCACCTCACGCATTTCGAAAACCGTATCGACCTTAATTTTAGTTTCTTGGGTTTTTGCTGATATTTTAGTACGCTTTGCCTTAACCACAGGAGCCACTTCTTTCGGCTTTTCGTCGCTATCTGCCAATTGAGGAATAATTTTGACCAATTGTGGCAAATTGGTTTTTATTTCTTTTTTTGAAACCGTAAATGCTAAAGTTGTTGCCAACAATACTGGCAAAGCTAAGGCGTACCTACTTAAAGTTAAACGAGAAGAACGCTTCAAGTTCATCATCTGAATACGTTTCTTTAAATCGGAAATATTGAAATTATTGACAATGGCTACTGAATTGTTTAACTGACCAACGCCCAACAAACTATATTGATAAGCCTTTCTATCCATCCCTTTTTTCAAAATCTTTTGGTCGGTAATAAACTCTAGGTTTTCTTTTACAGCTTTTTTCATTAACCAAACGCCTGGATTAAACCAATAAAAAACCACACTTAGTTCGGCTAAAATAATATCTACAGAATGCCATTGTTTAACATGAACCATTTCGTGTGCTAAAATGGTATCCAATTCCTTTTCGTTGTGCAAGCTAGGATTAACGTAAATAGTTTGCCAAAATGAAAACGGACTAACACTTTCATCTAAAGTTCTCACTTTGTAGTTAGCTACTGTATTTGGATTAGATTTTTTATGGATTTTGTAAAGTGAGATGAACTGAATGGACAATCTTACAGTCATAAATAACACACCCAAATAAAACAAAGCGCTTAAAATTGGCCAATTATTAATAAAAAATCCAGTAGGTACTAATGCCGATGCTTTTTGATTAAGTTCTGGTAAATAAGCAACTACTTCTCGTTGATGGAAAAACTCTGTTAAATCTATGAATGGATAAGCTGTGGAAAAAACAATCCCTAAAACCAAAAAACAACGATTTAAAATATAGAAAGTTAACCTACGCAATACCAGATAATAAGTGGCTGCAAATAGCAGCAGCACCAAGTTTATCTTTAACAGAATAATAAAAAGATATGGCATCTCTATTTATCTTCAGGTTGTTCAATAAGGTCAATTATCTCTTTTAATTCTGCTGCACTTATCTTTTTATCTTTAGCAAAAAACGCCACCAATTCTTTATACGAACTTTGGAAATAATCGTTTACAAAACCGTTCATGAAACGCTTCTTATAATCAGCTTCTTTCACTTTGGCGCTGTAACGAATGGCATTTGCATAACGCTCTCCCTTTAAAAAACCTTTGCGCTCTAAATTTTTTACTGTTGATGCAAGCGTAGTATAAGGCGCTTTAGGCTCTGGCATGGCATCCATAAATTCTTTAATAAACCCTGGGCCCACTTGCCAAATGGCTAGCATTGCTTCCTCTTCTTGCTGTGTTAACTTCTCCATCAATTAATTACGAAATAATCGTAAATATACGAAAGTTATTGATTAAGAAGCAAAGGTTGATGCGTTAAATTTTGTTAAGGAATTTAAGATGCTTTTGAGAAACTGTTTAAATTTACGTTAAACTTTTTACTTAAAAATAAAACTCCGATTGTCTTTTTTCCAATCTGGACCAACGGCTGTGTTTAACCAAAAGGGAGTTTTTACCGATGTTTTATTTTGCCAAATACCATCAGACAGTTGCAAATCGTTACCCATTTTTACGAAACCGCTAGAGAAATTACCTCCATCTACCTGATTATTTTGTAAGGTTAAGTTTTTGGGTTCGTCTTGGCTTACCAACAATGTTGCTGCATTGATAATGTAATTATTCATGATTTTCACTCCATCTGGAGCCAAAACCCTTTTACTATCTTTTCCTGCACCCAACACAAAAGCTTCTCTTCCATTAACAATGATATTATTTTCGATAACAGCATTTTTAACTTGCCAATACTCGTTTAACTCTGGATTTTCGTAAGCGTTCATTACAGAAATAGCCGCACGCAAACTGGTTCCGGCAATTTTATAAAGATAATTGCCCGTTACTTTTTGGCTTTCGCCAATGATGCGGATACCACCTGTATTAGCTACACCATTACCAACCAAATAATTGTTGCTAACCTCAGAGTGGTTGCCATGCCTAAACGTTATGGTACCTACACACTCGTAAAATAAGTTATTCAGAATTTTATTGTAGCCAGATTTGATAGAAATGATTTCCATTTCGCCATTGCACTTATCGAAAATGTTGTGCTGTACTGTGGTGTACGAATCGTTCATAGAATAGGTGCTGGTACCAATACGGATAGTTTCGCCTCCGTTTACCCCTAAATCTGGGCGTGGGCCAAAATAATTGTGGTCTATTTGATGATAGTTAGGCTTATCATCTAACCAGACTACCAAGGTTGTACCTTGATGCGTTTTACCAGAAATAGCGCAGTGATCTACGCGGTTATTTCTTCCATGCAACGACACCCACTTGTAGTCAACCGTTTTATCGCTCGGGTTATAATTTTCGATACTGGTATTGGTTAATCGGCTGTTAGCAGTGTTTTTAGTAAAAATTACCACATCATCCTTTAATGAAAAACCATTTTTGAAAGATAATCCATCCACCACTAGCCACTCTCCGTCTATCTTTAAGTTAGAATTTCCCGATAGTATCACACTACCCTTTGTTTCCGCAATTAAGGTAATTGGTTTTTCGGCAGTGCCTTTGGCTTTGAAATTAATCAACTGGTTTTTCCATTCGCCAGCCTTCATCACTACCTTGTCGCCAGGCGCTAAAGTTAATGCATTTAACTCTATAGCTGAGCTTATAGTGTAAACCTTAGCTTCTGATGGAGCCTGCTGTTTTCTTTCTTCGACTACCTCTGCCACGTTTGAAGCTGTACAAGAGCTGCAAAACACGCAGTTAACCAATAAAAACATCAAGAATAGGCTATTAAATTTTTTCATACTAATTGGATGATTTATTTGTTATCGAATATTTGCGCCAATACCATTAGCTAGTAAAGCGTTACCCGCCTTTAATGTGAAATCAAAAGCTTCGGTATCGTTAAACTCTGACTTAATTTCGAAAATACGTTTGCCTAGCGCTTTATTATAAAAAGTGTCAACCTTACCTGAATTATAAAAGTTACAGTTATCCACCAAAATATTGTCCCAACGAAATTCTCTAAACTCTACAGATCTACCACCCTGACCACTATTTACGAAATTGGAATTTAACACTCTGGCATATTGCGCACCTAGCAAACGAACGGCAGAGCCTTGCTCTCTGTTATCTACTTCGTTAAGGGTACAATTTTCTATGGTTACAAAGGGACCCAGTGTACTTTCGTCGTTTCCGCCACGATATACGTTAATTGCACTTCCCAAAATATTGGTAAACACGCAGTTTTTAATCACCGTATATTCCGCTCCGTAAATACCTTTATCATCCCTTTCTTCGGCCAAGTTGATACCTGTACCAGAAATGTTCCTGAATATTGAATTTGTAATTACCAGGCTATCTGCCAAGGTAGATTTGCTGCCTTTAAAGCCGGCAAATGAACTTTCGTTATAATCGTAAAACTCACAGCCATCAATAAATGCTTTGTAAGGTTTATTCATGGGTAATTCTGTAGAGCGGATACCGCAGCGAACCTCGCCAGCACTACCAAATGCGCCCTTAAATGCAATGCCGTACACTTTTAACGTTGCCCCATTATCTATAGTGATAAAAGCGGGCAAAGTTTTATTACTACCATTTACAAAGATTGGTTTGGTTTTTAAGTCTGCTGCCGCTCTAATGGTAATAGATTTTCCTACTACAATTTCGTCCTCCACGCTGTAAAAACCTGTATCAATTAGTTCTAAAACATCGCCACCGTTTAATTTCGCAATTGCCTGCTGTATAGTATTGCTTTCTTTAGCACTAAGTTTAACAATTTGGGGATTTCGGTTTACGGCTTTTACTTCTTGCTTATACCAAGCTGCACCCACATCGGCCTTTTGTACAAACTTCATTTTATTTAACGGAGCGCCGTAATTTGCCAAGTAAGGCAACGAAATGCTATTAATAGTTACGTATGATGGTTTCTTGCTTACAAAACCTTCTTGAACTGCCAGATTTGAAACCACCGCATTGTCTTTAATACTGATGCCACCATCTTTGTTCTCGTCTGTATAGAGTGCATTTACTGGCTGAACCAATAAATTCTTCGAAAAAATCACATTTTGTGGAGCTAAAGTCCGTTCGGCATCTTTACCTGCACCAAATAAGGATGGCTCGCAGTTAATGAAAGTATTGCGCTCTATTTTGGCATCAACCACTTGATGATAACGATTAATGAGCGAATTTTGAACGCCGTTCATTACTGCCAATGGCGAGCGGAAAGCAGTTCCTCTCAAATCTTTAAATACGTTATCAAAAACTTGGTGCCCTGGATTAATTACCCTTACGCCACCGGTAAATGGCTTGTTGTTTCCTAAAAATAAATTGCCTTGCACTACATTTTTAGAACCATGCCTTAACACCAAACTGCCTTCACATTCTAAAAAAGTATTGAAACTGATGTTATTTTCTCCAGATTTGATAGAAACGATTTCTACTTCGCCATTGCAACGTTCGAAAAGGTTATGTACAATCTGAGTTCTTGATGCTGTTAAAGAATATCTAGAAACACCAATGCGAATAGTTTCGCCACCATTAGAACCAAAACGCTGACGGCCATTAAAGTAATTTGAATCAATACTGTGATAATTCTGCTGACTACGCTCGTCGTTAAGCTCTGCAATAATTACTGGGCCAGCATTTAACTTATTGGTAAAAGTGCAATGGTCTACACGGTTGTTCTTTCCCCAAAGTGCCACCCACGAATCTCCCTTAAACCGTTCTGGTTGACTAAAATCTTCTATCGCAAATTGTGTGATGCGGCAGTTGTTTGCCAAATTATCGTTATCAACCCTAAAATTAATGACATGATCTTTTGGGCTGTAACCGTTTTTAAAATGAAGCCCTTTGATGTAGATATATTCGCCTCCTATTTTCAGGTTCGATTTCCCAGAAATCTGTAATTTTTCCCCTGTTTCGGGTTTTATCCAAATTGGTTTTTCTTTGGTTCCTTTGCCAGCAACCACCAACTGCACATCTGTCCAAACTTTGTTTTTAAGTAAAATGACATCTCCAGGCTTGGCTTTGGCAACAGCAGATTTTAATTCTTGTGGCGAGTTTACCAGAATTTCGGCTGCATTGGTTGAAAATACAGTAAGGAAAAGGGCTAGAAAAAGAATATGGAACTTCATCATTGAACGAAGGAATTTGGTTTTATTGGTTATTGGTTTGTTGGTTGCTACTTCTCCCGCTGATATACGCAGATTTTGGTTCATTGGTTCATTGGTCTATTGGTTTATTGGTTATTGGTTGCTTTTTCTCCCGCTGATGTACGCTGATTTTAACCGCAGATCTTCGCAGATTTTGGTTCATTGGTTATTCGTTCATTGGTTATTGATAATTTTGAGCAACTGATACCTGACCACTGATACCCGATCCCTTAAAAAAAATGCTGCCGTCTCAATTGGAGAAGAAAATAGAAATACTACTTCCTTGTTTTGTCCCAACCGAAACGGCAATCATTTTACATATAAACCAAAAAAATCATTATTTCTGTATATAGATATCGAACTTAATTGTTGAGTTACCTACGGTGCTATTTACGCTAAACTCTTTCACTTTGATGATACAGTTTTTCATTACCCCGGCGCTATTTGGTATTTGCGCATAAATAATTGAGGCATTTGTTGTATTGTAAACCTGCGAGCTTGCATGATAAGAAGGTACGCTAGAACTACTTGGCGCTGCTATTCCTGTAAAATAAGCTGCATCCATCAAATCAATATCGCCGCTAGCCACATCGCTATATATTTTATCATTAACTGTGGTACCCTGTGTTAACACCCTAAACCTGGTTGCTTTAAAAGTACCGTTACCGCGAATCCACGATACGCCGTTACATCTGTAGTTTGTGGCCACGTTAGCGGTATTTGTTGGACTATAGAAGTTCATACTAGCTGTTACGCCACTACCACCACCATACATTACAAAAGCCATTTTGTCTTCGTTGGCGCTTAATTCGCAGTTACCTACCACCGCTCCTGTTTCGGATATGAAAACACTATTGGCAGAGCCAGCAGATGCCGTACCTTGAGCAGACATTACCACATCGCGATAAACAAAACTTCCGTAACTGTAATCTAAAGTAATGATAAACTCTGTTTGTAGATCTTCCTTATCTATAGCTATCAATTTTAAATGTTGTGCTCTTTTTCTAAAAGTGTACGCATAATTAAATGAGTAGCTTAAAGTATTATTCAAACTATTTAGATCGGCAATTTCTACGTAAGCACCTTGATAATCATCATATATTTTTACTTGTTTTAATCCGGTTATTGATGTAATTAACCCAGTTATAGCCGTTGTTCCGGTAGTGTTAGGTACTATCGTGGTTGAAAAATTTTCGAACCTAGGCTTGAAAATTGACACATCAACTGGCATGTCGATAATTTGCTCGTTAGTTTGGTTATAAATATCGGTTGCTCTAATTTTGATATGTTGAGCTGCCTTACGGTAAGTGTAAGCATAGTTTAATACGTACTCTTTAACATTGGCAATACCAGTAATGCTGTTTACCAGCACATAAGTGTTCTCGGTTTGGTAATCGTCTAAAATATCAACTTGTTTAATACCAAATTCTGATTTAATGGTAGCCGTAATGGCAGTTGGCAAACCATTTAAATTGGCATTGATGGTTGCTGGAAATGCACTAAATTGAGGCAGAGCTGGATCTAAATATTTGATAGGCACGAAACCTTCTAAAGAACTGTTGTTGCCTTGTTTTACCAATACCTTTACCCCTTTTACGGTACTCATATTGTTTACCGGAAAGGCCGCAATTGGGATAGCTAGTTCGTAAGTGGGCGAAATTACCCCTTTATTATCGGTTACATGAATTAAAGAATCTGTTTTATCGGTACGTTGTAGGTAGCAATAAACAAATTTAACTCCTTCCGCTGCCGCAATATTGCTTTTCAGCTCGTCGCCCAAATCAAAGGTTTTGGTTGCCCTGTTAAAGGTATATTCTTTGGCTTCAACGGTTCCTTCTCCAATATCAGAGAAATCGTTTTTCTTACAACCAACAATTATCGCTATTGCTAAAAAGCAAAACAATAAGGTTTTTAGAATTTTTTTCATCTGCTTAGTTTTTAGTATCCTGGATTTTGTGGAATGGTAATCTCTGTATTGGTATCAATTTCTCTTTGCGGAATTGGCAACAATAATTTGTTGTTGTTAATGTTAGCTTGTAAAGTAGCCAACGGAATTTGCGGTCTAAACCTACTATAATAGGCACTATACTCTGCACTGTAATGGTTTTGCATGGTGGTTACCGCTTGTCCAAAACGTACCAAATCAAAAAAACGTTGGTTTTCGAAGGCAAACTCTAAACGTCTCTCTTTTAACAAAGCAGCCTGAAAATCAGCTTCGCTGGCAATAGCATCTGGGCCAGTTACTGGGTACTGGTAAAATGCACTGGTAAAAGTACCGCTGGTAAAATTGCCCGCACCTGCTCTTGCCCTTACTTGGTTAATTAAGCCTACCGAAGTACCAGAAGCACCATTATAACCCTGCGCTTCTGCTTTCATCAATAACACGTCAGAAAAACGAAGTACCGTAAAATCATTCTCCGCATCGCCCGCTACTACAACTTTAGAAAAGAATTTATTAACATAAAATGGTGTGGTACTGTTAGCATAAACAGCGACTGTTACGTCTCTACGGGCGTCGGAAAAACTAGTTGTACTGGCTGTGAAAGCATTATAAACGCTCGTGGTTGGATAGTTAAACCCACTACCATCGCCGTTAATTACGGCATCGCCACTACTGGCTGGTGCAAAAAGATTTGCCATTGGATTACCCAAGCCTACCAAACCCGCTTTATATCGCACAGCGAATAAAATTTCTTTGTTCATTTCGTTATTAATGGCAAATACACGAGCAAAACTACTTTCTAACCCATAGCCGCTATTGGCTATCACATCATCTAATAGCGTTAACGCATCAGCAGCACGAGGTACCGGTAAGGTTAGGTAAACTTTGGCCAATAATGCTTTGGCAGCCCATGCGTTTGCCCTGCCTAAATCGGTAGAAACAATTTGTGTGTAGGGCCTTAAACTAGCTTTTGCTACCGCAGCTTCTAAATCTTTTGTAATTAGGTTGTAGGTATCGTTAATTGAAGAACGATTAACTTTTCTGGCCTGTGCAGCCTCTAAAGGTTCTGTAACTAAAAAAACACCACCGTACAAACGCACTAGGTTAAAATAGTGATAAGCTCTAATAAAAAGTGCTTGCCCCACCAATTCATCACGTTGTGCTTCGGTAACATCTGCCGTAGGCGTACTAAATACCAATTGATTGTTTTGATAGGTTACGCCCAAACTTCTGAGCACATAATTTACGTTTCTGATATTTTTATAAGTTGCTAACCAATAGTTGTAAATTTGCTGGTGTTGTGGCCCAGCGGTGTACAGGTTAAGCACATTAAGCTCCATGTTGGTATTGGTAGTACTATTTACCGAACGCTGGCGGGCATTATCGCTTCTTAGCTCTGTAAATTGCCATTCGTTAATTAGTGGTTCTTGCATGCCGTTGTAGCATCCTGATAAGGCTACACTAACCTCCTTATAATTCTTGTAAAAATTGTTTACCGTTTCGTTAGATACAGGTTCTACATCAATTATTTTTTTGCATGAAGTAAGGGCAGCAGCCAATGATACCACAATAATGAAGCGAGTTGTTATTTGTTTAAATTGTTTCATGATTTGATGGTATTAGAAGTTAAAATCAAGACCAAAAGTGTAAGTTCTATTCACTGGGAAACCACCTCTTTGGTAACCCGCCACTACTGGCGATGCATAAGAGGCCGTAGTTAACCTAGCTTCGGGATTAATTCCTCGGTAAGAACTACCTGTAATAAAAAACACATTATCTACAGAAGCATACAACCTTAAACTACTTACATTAAACTTTTTAAGTGCCTTAGCTGGTAGTGTATAACCTACAATGATGTTTCTAAGATAGGCGTAGGTTGCACTTTCTACACCGTAATCTGTTAGCAACAAATCTGCGGCAATACCATTGGTAAAATATGGTGTTTTACCATCGCCGGGGTTGGCTGGACTTACCCATCTATCTTTGATGTATCGCTCGTTCTGTCTTTTCGATTCGTTATAGAATAAATCGCCGTTAATTAATTGGCCACCTTGAGAACCCTGCATCAAGATATTCAAATCAAATTTCTTATATCTGATGGTATTGGTTAAGCCCCAGGTAAAATCTGGAAAAGGGTTTCCCATTATTACCCTATCGCTAAGGTCAATTTTATTATCGCCATTGATGTCTTTTAACTTTACACCTCCTGCGGCAAAGTAGCCTTGCAAAATAGAGGTTTGTCCGCCAGCAACAGCTGCATCCGCTTCGTCTTGCGATATCCACACGCCATCGGTTTTGTAACCAAAAAACTGCACATAAGGTTGCCCAACAATAGAAGCGTAAATTTCGCTACGCTCGCCGTAGTTTAGCAAGTAAGGCTCATTACCCCCAAGCTTTAGCAGTTTGTTTCTATTTGCCGCCACATTAAGAGAGGTTGTCCAATTAAAGTTTTTAGTACCTATGTTGTTAGAGGTAAATTCTATTTCGAAACCTTGATTTCTGATTTTGCCGTTGTTTGTCCAAAAAGAATCAGAACCAGTAATTGCCTGTTGTGCTTGTTGCAGCAAAAGTTTATCGGTTATGGAGTGGTAATATTCTAAGCTTAACTGAATTTTATTTCTAAATAAGCCCACATCTAAACCAATATTGGTAGACTTTGTGGTTTCCCACGTGATATTTGGGCCAAAGGTTACCAAATTATTTGGCGATTGACCCGGGCTAACTTGACCTGTACCTTCGCCAAATACATAGTTAGATCTAAACAACAAATCTAAATAAGAGAATGGCGTGATTCGGTTGTTTCCTGTTTCGCCATAACTTGCTCTAATTTTAAGGTTCTCTAACCATTTTTTTGAGCCTTTCATGAACGATTCGGATGCAATGTTCCAACCTGCAGAGAAAGCTGGGAACCAACCTCTTCTGTTACCTGGGCCAAAAATAGAACTCTCGTCTGTACGTAAACTGGCCGTAGCAATGTACTTGCCTTTATAATCGTAATTTACACGACCAAGGTAAGACACCAAACCAGTTTTTACGTTTACGGGTATAGCTGGTGCTTGGTCAAAATAAGCAGCTTGGTTTAAAGTGCTAAAATCATCTGAAGGAAAATTATAACCAATTTGCTGCGAACCTTTTACAGAATTACTTTGCAACGTAAAACCTAATAAACCCGTGAAATTATGGTTACCAAAGTTCTTTTTATAATTCATGGTATTTTCCCATAGAATATCTACGGTAGTTCCGGTAGTAATGGTGGCTTGGTTTACATCGCCATCTTTTCTAGCCTCGCTTCTTATAAAGTTTCTATCTTCTCTAGATAAATAATAAGCTCCTACCGAACTCTTAAATGAAAGATTTTTGTTCGGATTATAGGTTAAATCTGTTCCCGATTGAAAACGATAGCTCTCTTGAAATCTATCTTCTCGCTCTGCGTGAGATAAAGGCGTGTTGTTGGTAGATGAAAAAGGAGATACCGCACCTGTACTTTGCCAAAACGTACCATCTGGCATGGTGCCGGCATAGTTAAGGTTGGTAAAGTGTCGTGCTTGTGCCCAATCGCCAGATCTGATGTTTGACCATTGCGCATTTTGGTTTACAAATGCCGACGTAAATGCCGAATGGAAAACTGGCAAAAACGATGGGAACCTATAATAGTTGGTAAAATTTTCTGACGGACGTTGAATTTTAGTGTATGTTGGGTTAATGTTTACGTTCAACATTAGCTTTGGCGAAAGATTAATATCTAATTTTACCCTCACATTGCCCTTGTTGTTCTCGCTATCTTTCATTACGCCTTGGTCTTGCTGCAAGTTGCCCGAAACGTAATACCTCATGTCTTTTTTACCACCAGCTACATTAAGCTGTAGGTTATAAATACCCGCATTTCTTAACGATTCTTGTTGCCAATCTGTTGGCGAACCACTAATTTGGTTTTCGATGATATATGCTGCCCTTTCGTTAGCATTTATCAAATTTTTAGAGGCTGCAGGTACACTAGGATCGTTCTCTCTCAATTTTGCCTCTGCAAAAAGCAATTCGGTATACTGCGAAGTGGTTAAGATTGGATAAACCTCGTAAGCTTCTTTAATACCATAAAATGATTTTACAGAAAACTTTGGCTTATCTGCTACACCTTTTTTAGTGGTTACCAAAATTACACCATTTGCACCTCTAGAACCATAAATGGCAGACGAAGCCGCATCTTTTAATACCTCGATAGACTCAACATCGTAAGGATTGATAAAAGCCAGACCATCTGCAATTGGGTGCCCATCTACTACTACCAAAGGATCTGCATTGGCGTTGATAGAGCTTGCTCCCCTAACCCGCAAGGTTGGATCTGCTCCAGCTTCTGAAGTATTGTTTTGAACGGTTAAGCCCGCTATTTTACCAATTAAAGCATTATCTAACCTCGAAGTTGGAATTTCGTCTAAGTTCTTGTTTTCTAGTTTACTTACTGCCGAACTTACGGTTGATTTTTTCTGTGTTCCATAGCCCACCACAATCACTTCGTTCATCGCACTCACATCATCTACCAAGGTTACGTTAATGGTGGTGGCATTGGCTACCCCTTGTAAATGGGTTTTATAACCTAACGATTTAAACTCTAGTATTTTTCCCTTCTGAACAGAAATTTCATACTCTCCTTTTTCGTTGGTAGAAACCCCCTTATTGGTGTCTTTAACTACTACAGAAACACCAGGAATACCCTGTCCATCTTCAGATTTAACAACGCCTTTAATTTTTACCGTTTGTGCACTTAAGCCCACTGAAAATAGGCAAAGCAGTAAAAAAACAACGCTGCTAGCACAATTTTTTAATGTCATAGCAAATCAGTTTATATGTTGGTTAGGTTGTTCCGATTTAAAAATCGGAGCTTTAAATTGGTAAACCAAAAATTGGTATACCAAATATATCATTAATATTTGTAATCAAAAAAAATAGTAGAACTATTTAAAATTTTGTGGAGAGCTTAAAAAAGAATTTGGCTGTTTGGTTTTTGGTTGTTTAGGCGACCTGTTCATCACTGCCAGAGATGAAACAATCGCTAATATTGTAAGAGGCTGTCTTAAAAGTCACTTGTCATCTCGAACACTAGAGAATGATCTGCTTCAGAAGTGCTTCTGAAAGAGACTTTATACTCCTTTAGTTGTCGAAATTACGGCATTGCTTTACTTTTAAAACAGCCTCTTTTATTGGCAGTAATCTCTTTATTTAAGAGAATGCTAAACCACCGTTAATGTCGATGTTATTTCCGGTTAAGAAACTGGACTCATCAGAAGCTAAATAAGCTACCACATCGGCAACTTCTTTTGCATCGCCTTCTCTTTTCAAAGCTGTGGCATTAGCTACGTTAGTTCTAACTTCAGATTTGGTAAAAGTATCGTGGAAAGTTGTCGCAATCATACCTGGTGCCAAAGCATTTACACGGATACCTTTAGGGCCAAATTCTTTAGCCAAGGCTCTAGTATAAGTCATTACCGCACCTTTAGAAGTTGCATAAGCACTTGCACCCGGGCCACCGCCATCTCTTGCAGCTAATGATGAGAAGTTAACAATTGAAGAACCTGCTGGCATGAAAGGAGAAACAGATTTCACAGCTAAAAACACCGATTTCAAGTTCACGTTCATTACGAAATCCCAAAAATCTTCATCCATTTCGGCAGTTGTTTTACGAGCTACTAAACCGCCAACTACATTTACCAATACGTTAATTTCATCGCCAAAAGCTTTTCTAGTTTCGGCTACTAAAGCTTCAACTTCTGCGGCTTTAGTCATATCAGCCTGTATGGCAACACCTTGACCACCCGCTTCTTCAATTAATTTTAAGGTTTCATCTGCTTGCTCTTTACTATCGAAATAGTTTACTACCACTTTAGCTCCTTCTTTAGCCAATTGTAATGAAACGGCTCTACCTATGTCTCTAGCACCTCCAGAAACTATCGCAACTTTGTTTTTTAAACGCATAATTTATTATTTAATGTTTTTATTTTTTTGATGAAATATATTTGATGCACAACCATGATACGGGCACTAAAACTGCCGCCAGTACAAAGAAAGACACATAACTTGTTTGTGTAATTACTGGCACTGCCCAAGTGGTTAATAAGGTACCTGCAACTGCAGCTGTACCGCCCATTCCGGCTACAGTACCTACATTTTTACCGTTAAAGTAATCACTTGGTAAGGTCTGAATATTACCGATTAAATATTGAAAGCCAAACAAAGTACAGCCAATTAGTACCATGGCCAACATGGGGGTTTCTTTTAAACTATCTAACTGATAAACAATGGCTACCAATGCAACCAGCATGATTACACTCCCTACAGCAATGGCATTTTTACGAGCTTTTGCCGCAGCAATGCCTTTTCTAATTTGAACTGATGCATGGTAACCACCTACTAGACTTCCAATGGCAGCAAACAGATATGGCACCCAAGTGAAAGCTCCAATTTGTTTGATATCAAACATGAACTGCTCTTTCAAGAATGTTGGCAGCCAAGTTACAAACAACCACCAAACTGGATCGATAAAAAACCTGCTTGGTAATAATACCCCAAGTGTTTCTTATTTTTAAAAGTTCTTTCCAAGTTAATGCAGGCGCTTCTTCTTTTACCTCAGTAGCTACATCTTCTTTCTTGCCTAAAATATGATTTCTTTCTTCTTCGGTAAGCCATGGATGTTTATCTGGCGTAGTTTTGTTGATGTATAACCAGGGAATAACCCATATCAAGCCCAAAACGGCAATGAGCACAAAAGTCATTTTCCAGCCGAAAATTAGATACAACGCTGCAATTATTGGAGCAGACACTACCGAACCTAAAGATGCACCAGCACCAAAAATACCTTGTGCAATTCCTCTTTCTTTTGCAGGGAACCACTCTGCATTGCTTTTGGTTGCCCCTGGCCAGTTTCCAGCTTCGCTAAAACCTAGCATGAACCTAAAAATATTGAACGACAATAATGATTTTGCAAAAGCATGCAAAGCGATAGAGATACTCCATCCAATAATGGAGATAGTCATACCCAAACGAGTACCAATGGCATCCATTAATTTACCTGTAAAAGTCTGTCCCAACGCATACGCAATCATGAAAAAGGTGGTAATTAACGCCAAGGCAGTTTTGTTGTCTGCATCGGCAATGCCAAATTCTTTGTAGATGTAAGGCCAAAGAATGTTAATGGCGCTTCTATCTATGTAATTAATTACCGTTGCCAGTCCAATAAGCGCAATAATCCACCACCTTAAACCTTTTACTTTCATATATATTTTTTATAAGTTATCCGTTATTAATAGCCACTAAGCACTGGTTTATCAGCACATTTTTTTTGCTATCGCCATTAATTGTTCCGTCATTTCGAGCGTAGCCGAGAAATCTTTTGAGAGATTTGATAATAACCAATCCAAAGATTTAGCTTCGCCTTCTTAAAGTTCTCCATTCCGCTGCGCTCCAGTCGAAATGACTAACAACGTTTCTATTTTTTAGTTAGTTCGATATTTGTAATACCTTTTGCGGCGTTCAACACTTTATTGTCGATATAAACCTCATTTCCTACCGCTTCTCCCTTGCTACTTTTAAGTTTAATGTTTATCCCGTAGCCTTCAGCGTTTACATTACTGATGTTATTTTTAAAAATGTTGTAAGCACCCCAGCCTTCGTAAGCACAGTTCACTTGGTAGCCGTCTAGTAAAACCGAGGGTTGTGTATTGTACCCGATGTTGTTTGCTATCAGATAATAGTTTCCTTTAATGTCCATCCAACTATCTGCACTATTTTCGCCAGTAATTCCTTGCGCTTCGAAAGTATTTCCTTTGATTATTCCACCTGTTGTACCTTCTTTTACATCGATGCACTCGGCAGTCACAAAAGGTCCCAATTTGTTGTTCAACACTTGGTTCGAGTCGCATTTATCTGGTGCTCCGTTAGTGTATTTTGCCCAGTTGCTGTAAGCAGAGCCGATGTAAATGGCTTCGCCATAACCCGGTCTTTTTTTACCTGTATGCGTTACTTCAGAGTTTTTAACGGTGTTGTGTTTACTAAAAGTTCTGAAATGAATGCCCTCTTCTCCTAATTGGGTAACAAAAACACCATCAATCACGTTGTAATTTGCACCATCAGCAACAATACCTTTCAAACCGTTTTTAACGGTAAAACCTTTTAATTTCCAGTAATTGGCTTTTAAGGATAGCACATAACCTGTTTCTATGCTGCCAGCGTCTAAAATGGCATTTCTGCCTCCTGTAAGTACAATAGGTTCATTTTTTGTTCCGCTTGCACTCGCTTCAATTACGAATTTACCTTCGTAAACACCATCTTTTAAAATGATAGAATCTCCGGGCTTAGCCGTTGCCAAAGCTCTTTTTAATTGGCTGCTATTTGCTACTGTAATTGGTTTAGCAGATAAAAAAGGTCGTATTGCATATCCCACCTCAGTTAAAGCTGAGATAGCAATAGCGACCATAACCAAATATATGTTGAAGATTTTTTGCATATCCAATTTCTTATTTTCCGCTTTAAGATTGCTTCGCAGGCTCGCAATGACGTAAAGGCGAACGCCAGAAGATTGTTTTACTTATGAATACCTAATTCTTTTAAGAAATCGATGATTGCTTTATTTACTTCCGAATTTTTTTCTGCTGGAAACTTACCGTGTTCGCCACCTTCTACTGTCATGAACTTGTTTTTTACGCCAAATTCATCTAGCTTGTTTTTCAAATCAACAGATTGTTGGTAAGGCACTACTGGATCGGCATTGCCATGTACAATAAATACTGGCGGACTGTCTTTCTTTACTTGAAATAAAGGAGAAACCGACTCGATAAATTTCTGATCGTTAGCCCTATCGCCCAACCACCAAGTAGCCGAACGGCTTTTCCAACCGCCAATATGTGTAATACCGTACTTATCAATAATAGCTGCCACTTTCACATCTTTAACACCCGGACAATTACCATCAAATTTGGTATCGTTACCTAATAAACCGCCCATTAAAGCTAAATGACCACCAGCAGAACCACCCATAATCACAATTTTATTAGGGTCGATATTCAGCGCTTTCGCATTTTTGATGAGGTAAATTAAAGCGCAACGCGTATCTTCTACCGCAGCGGGTGCAGGCGCCACTTGTACCAAACGGTAAGCTATATTGGCAACGGCATATCCGTTTTTAAAAAAGTATTGAAGCCGGTTTGCGATTCTTTAACACCTTTATTGAAACCACCACCATGAATATTAATCACAATTGGCGATGGACCTTTTTCTTTTGGTGCCAAGTACAAATCCATCTTGCCCTCCCAATCGCCAGCTTTGGTATAAACCACGTTGAGTTGTTCGGTATAGCCTGCCGGGTAAGTAACTTTTTTAAATTCTGTAGTTTCTTGTGCCTTAGCAACGCTCATTGCCGCAATTAAGAAGCAGCTGATTATTAATTTTTTCATCGTAATTCTGTTTAACTAGTCAATTCCTTTCCCTCCAAAGGGTTAAATTGGATGTATTAAGCAAGTTCTGTCCCTCTCCTTTGGAGGGGTTAGGGGAGGCTTTTTACTTTATAAAATCTTCTCTGTGAGGAGCGAAAACATCAATTAAAATACCTGGCTCTACACATACGCAACCGTGTACTGCATGAGGTGGCACATAGTAACCATCTCCTTTTCTAATGATCTTTTTCTCATCGCCAATGGTCATTTCGAAAACGCCACTTTCTACATAAGTAACTTGTACGTGGTAGTGCTCGTGCAATGGGCCAATAGCACCAGCTTCGAATTTTGCTTTTACCAACATAATTTTATCATCGTAACCGTAGATTTTACGTTGTACGCCATTACCTAAATCTTCCCAAGTGGTTTCTGTTTCTATTTGAAATAATTCGCTTTGCATTTTTTGTCTTTTTTGTAATCTGTTAAATGTTTAAATCGGTTACCTGATACCTTATCACTAATACCTGTCCCCTATTTAAAAGAAATATAATTTTATTTATTTATCCCCTCTCTGCCTTTGGTATCTCTCCACAAAAGGGAGAGAAAAGCATTTCGGACTGTCTTTGCTTCTTGTTCTTCATTCCTTTATCTAAAGTATACGTAGTTCTGTTTATCTGTATAGTTAATTTGGTAGTTGTGCGTTTTACCGTTCAACATGAAGCTAATTGCCGTTTGCTTCTCATCGGAATTTAAAATTCTTACATCGCTTACCGAGGCTTGCGCTCCTGTTACCGTCTCATCAACCGGGTCTTTTTCGCCGTGAGTTTCTACAATGCTGACAAAAGTTTGGTTGCTGCCACTACTACGTAACATAAAAGCTTTACTATGTACCAAGTTCATTTCTGGGTCGTTTGCTCCAATAGTGACAAGCTTTATCTCTAAGGGATTACTAGACGCGAAATGTGTAGTATAAAAACGATTCTTAGTTATTAAACCCACCAAGCCTGTATTATTTTGCAGCTTATTGCTGGCATTTAACCAAATGTGTTGGTAACCATTTTCTGTACCTAATGCCTTCAAACCATCGGTAGTTGCACTTACAGGAAACGACGTGTTTACCAATTGGCCTTGATACCAAAATGGCAAATCGTATTGATGTTGGTTGGCCGACAAACCCTGTACCACATCGATAATCAAAGGTTTCTCTAAACCATCTACCTTTACCGTTGCCACAGTTCTAACCATCGTTACATCTGCATAAGCTTCAGCTTCTTTAGCACTTACCACTTTTAAATTTGGCTGATTAGAGAAATAAAGCAAACTCGGACTGGTAGCATCTGCTGGTGCTAGCTCCCCATTAAAATGAGAAGTTTGATCTACCACCAAAGCATTATGAGCCACGGTTTGTTTGGCCCAAGTATTATTTTCGGGCAAGTATCCACCTCCGTTTTTAGTATCAATGTTATGAAATCTTGCCGAACCATAATCTGGAAAAATTTCTGTGGTATTGTCATAAAACAAAAGGTTTAAACGGTCGAAATGTCCATGCCCCATACCTTGCGAACCTGCTTTTAACAATACCGCTTGTTGGTCTGTATTTGGCCCGTTACGTAAAATCCCTAAACCGCCATCCTCTCCTTTTGCACCATCTTTAATAAACAAAGTTTGGTATTTGAAAGGCACCGCTTTACCCGCCGCTAAGTCTTTAGCAACCTTTAAGCCCGCATCAGAAACAATTACACGACCTTGCTGCCTTGCGATATCCAGCAAATCAACCTCTGGTTTAATATCAGCGTAGGCTAAATCTACCCCGTATACCAATTCAATTGATTCATAAGTTTTGTCCTTAATGGCATCGTTAATTGGAAAGAAAGTTTTATCGGTATATGAAGTTTGTAACGAAGTTTGGATAGCCTTAGCAAGTAACTTGTCGCGATATTCGAAAATTTTACGTGATGGTTCATAATTGTTAATCGCTTTTGCAAACAGCACAAAAGGTAACAAAGCATAACGCTGATAGTAAGGACCTTCCATGTAATAACCATCAGGCGAAAACAGTTGATCTATTTGTGCTAAATAGCCTGTTTTTCCATCTTTTTTAGAACCTTTAATGGCAGTTTCTACATACTCTTTTTTATTCAATACATAACCACTAATACCTACCGCAGCCAAATTCCACGTGCCATGATTGTGGATTTTATCAAAAACCTCTCGCTTATCTTCCGTAAAAAACTTTAAGATAGGTGCAAAAAGCTGCGTTTCAATAGTTTTCCTATCCGAAGCTGGCAAAGCATCATACACCAAATCATAAGCTTGGATGGTGTAAATTTGCCATACAAAATCATTTAAGCACTGCCAAAAAATACGTCCTGCATCTGCTTTGTTTTTACTTTTTGGGTGTAATGGCCATTTTTGGTACTGCGAAGCATAATTTAACAATACATTTTTTACATAGTCTGCGTATTTTTTTTCTCCAGATATTTGATAAGCAGTTGCAGCGCTTAACATATTACTGTAGTTTTTTTTGTGTGCTTCGTGGGTGTAACCGCCGCCGCCATCTTTAGGCACAGGCACTATTATCGGCGCTGCCAAAGCTTTATCTGCTACATTTTTAACCGTTTGGTAAGATTGGCGCAAAAGCGGATAAGTAGCTACTCCTTTACGCACAGCCACTACATTTGCTTTGGTAAGCATTAAGCTTGGATGTGTTTGAGCCATTACCGCTAGGCTAAAAAAGGCACAAAAGATTACTAATACCACTTTTTTTAAGTAGTTCATACGCTTTAATTTATATTGATTTGATTAAGCTAGGCTTGCCCTATTTATATTGAATTATACTTCTACTTTATTGATGATGCTTTGTGCAGCAAAACCTGCTTTACTAATTTGCCATATCTCGTCAAGGTGGCTTGCCATTGCCTCTTCGGCTTTGGCCATATCTTGCAATTCTATAGCGGCATAAATCATTCTGTGTTCTTCTATTGCTGTTTTAGCTCTGTTATCTCCACATATTTTATTCTGTACAATGTTCTTAATCAAGTCTGGAACTAAGATTAAAATCATAGATTCTATTACCGAGTTTTTAGTTGCTTTAGCCACTTTAATGTGAAAAACCATATCCTCTTCTACCGCATCTCCACCAGAACTGGCTTTATTTTCATACTCTATCATTGCAGCCTTAATGCTCTCTAAATCTTCTTCAGTTCTACGCTCTGCAGCCAATTTAACCGCGTTTAATTCTAAATGGTAACGAGCTTCAATTAAGGCATTAAAATCATCTTTATTAAATTTGATGATATCTGAAATGATATTATCTATTACGTTAATGCTTAAACCGGCTACATAAGTACCGCTTTGTGGGTTGGTTCTCAACAATCCGTAAAACTCTAATTTCAAGATTGCTTCGCGGATGTAGCTTCTGCCCACGCCAAAACGCTCAGAAAGTACGCGTTCTGCGGGCAATCTATCGCCAGGTTTTAGCTGCCCAGAAACAATCAGTTGCTTTAGCTGACCTATAATTTTATCAATAGGTGATTCTACTTGTATGGCTGTTATGTTCTCTATCAATGACTTCATTCTGTAATTCTCTATTTGGTTGACCAATTAATTGGTTTACCAAAAATAAACATTCATTTGGTTATTTAAAATTTATTTCAAATTAAATCATTTTATCTTGGAATTATTTCCAAATCAATCTTCCAATTATCTGTTCTAAAAGGGCGCATAGGCAGCCCATTGCTGTTAGTTAAATAATTATCGCCCGGATTATCGGCCCAAGCATAGCGCACAGCTACAGGCTCTTTCACATCTTCGCTCCAAACTTCTACTGTATTTCCTACTATTTTAGCTTGTGCCCAAACAAACTTTTTATCTTTTGCAGCAATAATAAAGTTGGAACGCTGTGCATTTTTGTTAACAGCTAAACCTTCGGCATTATTAAATGAGATGATGGCTTTGCCGTTTTCTATTTTCATTGCTTTAAAAATAGGCCCATCGGCTGCTACATTTTGTCCGTAAACTAACTGTTGCACTTTAGCCGCCACACGTTCGCCTACCGGAAATTTATCTGTTGGATGAATATCATTTGCTAAACCTAAGTCGATAATATTTACTAAACCAGCATTTGGCAAATGCGAAGCCTTTTCTTGCCCTTCTCTTAATAAAGCCCAAGTTGAATTTACTTCTGGCAAATTTTGTACTTTTTTATAGTTAGGCAACTGCACAATTACAAAGGGCAATTGTGGCTGGTTAAAGTTCTTTCTCCAATCTTTAATCAAGCTTTTCATTAAACCTTCGTATTCATCTGCCCAGTTGGCGTTGCTTTCTCCCTGATACCAAATTACCGCTTTGTACTGCAAACTTTTCAAAGGGTTAATCATGGCGTTATAGATGGACGAAGAAACATCATTTGGATGCACAGCGATGTTAATCTCCTGAATTTTGTAAGCCCAATTGCCATCGATAGCGATTTTATTATTGCCAGCTTTGAAGAACATTTTACTTTGTGGGCCCCAAATACCGCCATTTCTACCTTTGTTAGCAACACGAACCACGATTTTATTTGTTCCTACTTTTAGCAAGTCTTTGGAAATGGTAAACTCTCTAATTAAATCTCTACTATCTGGCGATGAGCCTAGTTTTACGTCGTTAAAGAAAACCACACTTTGATCTGCAATTCTTCCCAAACTCAAGAAAGCATCTTTTTGAATATCGGCACTACTTAAACTCAATTCCTTATAGAACCAAATTACACCATCTACGTTAGGCAAACCAGCTTGTTCCCACAATGTTGGCAATTTCATTATTGCCCATTGTTTTGAGTAAGCAGGAATAACCGGTTTAATAGTATCCCAAAGCACTTCGGTTTTAGTGTACTGATTTAGCTTACCATGTATTTTTTCTAGCTCTACAACTTTTGCAGCGATATATTGCTTCTGGTTTTTATCGCCAATTTGGTTAAGTACGGGCTTTAGCCTTTGAATAGTATCTAACGATGGCGTACTAATGAAACCTTCGATGACGGTACCGCCATAGGCGCTGCTTACTAAACCTATGGGTACATTTAGTTCTTTTTGTAGTTTACGCCCCATATAGTAGGCCACCGCAGAAAATTTACCTACCGAAGCCGGAGCTGCAACTTGCCAAGGCGTTTTCTTTGTTAAATCTTCCAACGGTTGAAATTCGATATCTCTGTTAACGTTAAAAATTCGAATGTTCTGATTGTCAGCATTTGCAATGTCTTTTTCTCCCCCATCGGCTTTCATTAGCATAAAAGCCATATTACTTTGACCGCTACACAAAAAAACATCGCCCAAAAGTATGCTCTCTAGGCTAAGCTCGTTAATGGTAAGCATGTAAGGACCTCCGGCTGGTGCCGCTTTCATTTCAATTTGCCATTTACCCTGCGCATTTGCTTTAGTGGTGTAGTTACTACCTTTAAATTTAGCAGTTACTTTTTCTCCAACATCAGCCCAACCCCACAAAGCGATGGGCTTGTCGCGTTGCAAAACCATATTACTTCCAAAGATTTGAGGCAATCTTACTTTAGCCATTACATCAGCCGAGATGGCTAAAAGCAAACCTAACGCTAGTAATACTTTTAAGTGTTTATTCATTTTCTTTTAGTTGTGGGTTATGGGTTACAAGTTGCGAGCCCAAACATATAACTCGTAACCCTTAACTTGAAACACGTATTAAATTTTAATCAACTTCTTAGTTGCGGTAACTTTTCCAGCGTTTTCAATCGATAATATATAAGTTCCGGCTTGGAAATTTTGAACCTCTATTTCTTCTACCTGATTTCCACTAGCAGCTTTGGTAGCCATCACTTGCCCTTGTATATTTAAAATCCTGATCACATCTCCCTTTATTGCACCAGAAACACTAATATTTTTTTGTGTTACCGGATTTGGATATACCGTTACCTCATTACCCAACGTAACAATTACCGGAATTGGATTGGAGGTTTGCTTTGAACCATCAAAATCTACTCCTACCAAACGATAATAGTTTGTACCTGCCGTTGGGTTTAAATGCGTATAGCTGTAATTAAATATGCCTGCTCTATTGTTGGCAGCAACGGTATAAATATCTTCGAAACTGTTCCCTTTACGGTGTTGCAGCACATAGTTTTTTAAATTCACTTCATCGGTAGTTTGCCAAGCCAACTTTACGCTGTTTAAGCTTTCTTTGGCAGTAAAACTGATTAAGGTTAAAGGCAAAGTTGTGTTAGCTTCGCCTACTACAAATGGCGAAAATACACTGGTAGTTAGCGTAGCTGTATTTGCTGCGGCATTTCCAGTACCGGTGAACATACCAAAACTACTACCGTTGTAAGCTGCAACTCCAATTTGAGCATTTGTAAACGCTGAAAAATCAGCACCTTCTAACGCATTTTCCCATCCTAAGGTTACATCTACATTACCAGTACCAGCAGTACGGTTAATGCTCCAAACGGCATCTACCATTCTTAGTTTTTGAGCCGCTGTTAACGCAGTTCCGTTTGGCGTAGCATTAGCGGTTGCACCTGCAAACACGTTGATTTCGAAATCTGAGGCTGTGGTTGGAGTTAAAGTAACAGGGCTGTAATTACCTGTTGTACCTACCGGGATTAATGTAGTAGCTGTTAAACCGCTTACTTTTAACGTACCTACCGCACCAGTTGTTGCGTTAGCTGTGGTTGCCATATAGGCAGAAGAATTAAATGTACCCCCAAAAGAACCTGTTGTTGCCATTGTTACCTCATCTCCCTCACGAATGGTTAACTTAGCATTGTTTAAAGTTAGTTTACCATCAATGGTAATGCCCTTGTTTGTTGTGGCGGCAGCATTAAAAGTTACATCGCCAAGAGCATTACTACTATTAGTGGTAAAAGGTGTAATTGTTGCAGCATTAAAAGTATAATTTGTTCCGCTGCCGTAAGATTTACTACCTGCTAACGTGATACTACCATCAATTCCTGCACCATTTGAAGTAATCAAATGTGTATTTGAACTTAATGTTACTTCTGTTCCGTTAGCCGTTGCCACATTAGAAATAGTAAATTGCGATGCTCCAGAATTTGTGCCCACAATATAAGAATTAGCTGGAATACCCGCTCCTTGCACCAAAACGCCCAATGCCACACCCGCACTTCCATAACTAGCTACGGGTAAAGTAATTACTGCACTTCCGGAATTAACTGTAGCACCTGTAATTACGTTAGCATATTTTCCTCTAGCTACAAACCCACCAGAGCCTGTTAAAACTTGAGTACCCAAATTAAGTGTACCAGCAACAGAAGAAGTAGATGAACCTACCAAATTAAGCGATCTGCTTAAGGTTACGCTAGCATCTGTACCAATTGAAATTGCACCTAAATCTGCAAAAGTACCGCTACCAGAAATAGTTTGAGGAGTAGTTCCGCTTAAAAGCAATTGTGAAGTAGTTACCCCTGCTGCCGCACCAAAAATACCATTGTTTAAGATATTGCCTGATATTGGAGAAACAGAAGTAGTTCTAATGTAAAACGCCGAACCAGCTTCTACCGTCAAGTTTTCGATATTGCTAAAATTTTCTGTTAATGTAACGTTAGTATTGTTTCTAACAATTACATTACCTAAAGATTTGTTATTAAACATATTAGCCACGTTTGCCGCTTCCAAAACAAAATTACTACCTGATTTTAAGTTAATTAAAGTTGCTGTAGAACTGTTACCAAAGGGATTAAAAGGCCCTTTATGTATCAAGGTGGAACCGCTTTCGAAGATAAAAGAACCATTTGCCGAATTGCTTGCATTTACACCAATGGTGCCAAAAGGATAACTTAAAGTATTATCGTATGATAAAGTTGAACCTGCTAAAAATACAACTGCACCTAGGGTACGGCTAGTTAATCTTGGACTAGAACTAGCTACCGTAGAACCACCCTGGATAAGCCTAACTGTACCCGCTATACTACCCGTAGATGTTGGAAAATCGATATAGATATTGCCCACATAAGCATTGTTATTTAACTGCAGTGTCGAAGTGGCATCGATAATTAAACCTGCCTCGCCCACAGTATTGTTGGCTATAGTAAGTGTTCCGTTTGAACTGGCAACCCTTACCAAATTTACCGAAGCACCATTAATTAGTTTAAGCTGGGCAGTAGTTGCCGAATTAAGGTGAATTAAGGCTGTGCCTGTGGCCACAGTTGCACCACCAATATTGGTACCATCTACCACTAAAATGTCTGTATTGGCTATAATAGTTCGTTGTGCTCCCGAACCATTTTGCATTGTATTCCAATTTGCAGCAGTGCCGATATTACCCTCGGCAGTACCGCCAACCCAATAATAAGTTGTTTGCGCAAAACCTACTGCAGTATAACGGGGGTAAAACGAAGTGACCCAATTTGATTTATAAAAAAGTGCGAAATTTGTGCAAAGAAGCCGCTTTTACAAACGAGTGCGAAAAACCACTTGTACATATTACTTCGGTTTTACTTCCATTGCTTTGTTTGATTACTTCCATTTTTGTGCGGGCGCTTTCTGAATTAAACGCCCAATCTTCTTTTAATCTCTTCCAAATCGGCCTCAAAACTGTTTAAACGGTGGTAAACCTCACTTGGCGACCTAAAGTTTGCGTTAAGGTGCATACGTGCATACCATATCTCTTGAATGTCTTCGGGGTCGATTAAAAGGTTTTTATATTGGTTTCTCGAATTAAAAGCATCTGATTTAGCCACGATGTAACCGTACTTACTAACTGCGTTTAACAGCCTTTTAATAACAATTCCGTGGCTTTTAGTTACTAAAATGTGTACTCTATCCTCTCTAATATCGTCTAAACTCTCTACCCAGCTCCCTATTACTATTTCTTTATTCTCAAGTGTAGGCTCCATACTTTCGCCGTCAACTTCAAAAGCTCGGTAGGTACCTGCCTTTAATTGGGGTAAATAGAACGTTGGAAGCGTTTTAACGTACTCAACGTCGCCAAAACCATTGAGATAACCAGCCCGAGCCTTTTGATTAACTAAAACAATATTCTCTCTATTGCTGCTATCGACAGTTACAACGTTAGGAACGCCAAAGTTTAGGGTCGGGCTTGCGGTCGGGCTTGCGTTTGCGCTTGCAATTTGTGGTTTTAGCCCTTGGGCTGTATGTAAATTTTCTTTTGTTTCGTTAACAATTGAGTGACTAGCCTCGGGGGCTAAATATTCTTTTTGGTTTGTATTTTCCATTTGACCAACGCCACTTATTAGCCAATTAAGATTTAAAGTTTCAAACGCACGAGACAAATCTTCAATAATTTCAAAGGATGGCTTAGCATCGGGGCTACGTTGTAAACGATAAAGCTTTTCCGCAGAGGTATATCCTAAGTATTTGGCTAAATGATTTAAGTTTTTAAAACCTTTATAATTAAGCCATTGTAATATGCGTTGATACATTTTTGTAAAAATATTCTTGTGTGTTTGTAAATTTTATACGTTTTCGTTTGTATAATTCTTTTTCGTTTGTATGTTTGTGTCCTCAAACGTACACATTATGCAAGATAATCAAAAAAACGAAAATCCATTTGTCTTGAAAAGGTCAAGGCTAAGCTCGGCACAATTGGCCGAGGTAGTGGGTGTTTCTGAAAGCTTGGTTAAAAAGGTTCGTACTGGCGACCGAGGTTTAAAGAAAACAGTAGCAAGCGAGGCGGTTAAAACTGCCGACCATCTACTTTATGAGGGCGAAAATGCGCTAATCGAAGCGGTAAAAAAAATGGTTAGATTATGAGATTTAACCAAAATAATACCCTTTGCTTAGAGTACAACGAATTTACTCAAATTGTACCTAAAGGAACCTACGACAGTTTAAAAGCTAGAGGCAGTATTAAAGTACATGGCCGTGGCGGTTATGGTGTTGGTGTTCTTATTGAGTACGATACCTTACCAAAAAGGTATCAAGATGAAGTTAAAAAGGTGTTTGGCGACCCATACCAATACATCACAACCCAACCAATTAAAGACCTTTTAATTGAAGACTTGAAAGCCGAGCAATTTTACAGGGATTATTCTCTTCCAAATGGCCTAAAGTTACCCGACCAAGATTTTGACGTTAAAGGTAAGCCCGTTACTAACTACGTTAAAGAGTACGCTATTGCAGCATCTTGGCTAAACAACATCATCAACTTAACCGAGAATAAAAAGGCGCTAAAAGATCAGCTTAATATTTCGGTAGCTGTTTTTTGGGAACGCATAATGATGATTTTAAAAGCTGACGGTGTTAGATTGCCAGCCAGCGAGCGCCGACTTAAAGACGCTATTAAGCGTTACAAAAGTAACGGCTACGAGGCATTAATTGAGGTTTTTCGCTTTGGTAATACCAATAGCCGCAAGGTAAACAGCGAAACCGCCGAGGCTCTTCTTTTGGAATTGCTGGCACATGACCACCAACACGACTACACGAGAGTTGCAAATGCTTATAACGAGTGGGCGACCGCTAATAATCACGAGCAAATAACGGATAGGGCTGTGAGTTATTGGGCTGCTAAATACAAGCATTTAATTACTGAAAAAAGAGAGGGTAAAGCCAAAAATTACAATCGTTTTAACAAGCAAATTTTAAGGAGTAGACCAAGTGCGCCGCTTCTACTTATCAACTCCGACGATAACGTCTTAGACTTGTACTTTGTAGAAGAAAAGGTTAACAAAAAAACGGGCTACGCTCAAAAAAATTACTATTACCGCCCTGTTATGTACGTGGTAATGGATGCCTTTAACGATTATATTTTAGGTTATGCCATTGGCGAAACGGTAACAATTGAGCTTGTTAAAGAGGCGTACAGAAATGCCGAAAATCATGTTAAACAACTGTTAAATGGCTATTATCTACCGCACCAAATCCAAACCGACCGTTGGGGTTTAAGCAAAGGCGGCGAGCTTGAGCAATTTTACCAAAGTATGGCGACTTACACGCCCGCAACTGCTAAAGTAGCGCAAGGTAAGTACATCGAAAGAGCATTTGGTGTAAACTGGCATCAGACTTTAAAAAGCTTCATCAACTATGCAGGTCAAAACATTACCGCAAAGGAAAGATTAAGCCCCGAAGCTATCGAGCGTAACCGTTCTAATTTTCCACCAAAGGAAAAAGCGCCCGAGCAAATCGCTTTGTTTATCGAAATGTTGCGCAAACTCCCTAACCAAAAAACGGGGGTTAGCCGTCAAGAAGAGTGGTTAAATAGCATCAACGAAAAATCAAAGGCTAGGGCTATAAGCGCCGAAAAGCATTTGCAAATCTTTGGTGTATTACATAAGCCACGCAACGGAGGCAAAAATAGGCTTTTACCTGCTGGCTTGGAGCTGATGGATAGACGCTTTGTTTACGACATTCCCGCTTTCTATTTCCCCGAGCATGTTAACAAAGCCGTAAACGTGATTTACGACCCTTACGATATGAGCCAAGTGCTTGTTACCGATGGCAAGGGATTGCGTTTTGTTGCCCACGAATACGAGCGTTCGCCGAGTTGTATTGCAGACCACACCAAAGAAACCCGCCAACTATGGCACCAACGCATTGAAGAAAAGAAAATCATTGCAGCGGTACCAGCCAAAGAAGCCGAGAAAAGAAGAACCCTACTAGAGCGAGCTGCTATTGATGCCGAAAGCTTATTGCAAGGAAGCGTATTGATTAAGCAAATACGCCACACCGCAGAAAAAGCAATTACGGGCGCAATAGAAAACTTCGACCAATCACAACTAACAGAAACAACTAAAACTAACAAAAAAGCTGCCTACGGTAGCAAATGGTAAAACAAAGGGCATTAGAACCGACATTCTAACACCCTCTAAAATGTTAAACACAATGAATAACGAGACAAAAGAACAAATCAGAGAGCAACTACGCAAGTATGTATCAAAGTTTGACAGCCAAAATAAAGCGGCGTTGAGCTTAAAAAACGTAAGTGTTGCAACAGTTAGCAACATCATTAACGGTAAATGGGAAAAGATAAGCGACGAAATTTTTATTTCGGTAAAAAAGCAAATCAGCGAACCAACGGCAGGCTGGAACATTGTTGAAACCGACAATTTAACCGAGTTAAACGCTATCTACACACACGCTGCAACATACGCCAGCTGCTTTATTGTTACCGCCCCGCCAGCGGCTGGGAAAACAGCAACCGCCGAATATTTCAAAAGCCAAAACGCCGATATATTTCTAGTTAAGTGCGACGAGTTTTGGAACCGCAAAACCTTTTTGCTTGAGATTTTAAAAGCAATGGGTATCAACGGTAGCGGTGCCACAGCTCCCGAGTTGGTGCAAGATATTATCCGCAAGGTTAACAGCTGCAAAAACCCCGAATTAATCTTTGACGAGTTCGACAAAGTAAACGACCAAATCCTATGTTCTGTTATCTCAATTTTTAACCGAATTGAGAATAAGTGCGGGATTGTGGTACAAGCAACTGACCACTTAGAGCGCCGCTTAACTCGTGGTCTACGCCTTAACAAAAGAGGGTACCAAGAATTTTGGAGCCGCTTCGGTTCTAAGGTGGTTAACCTCGAAGCGCCAACCAATAGCGATATGGTTGCTATCATCAAAGCTAATGGCATAGAAAGCGAAGAGGCAGTTTACGAGATTTTAAACGACGCCGACAACGATTTACGCCGAGTTAAAAAGCTAATCCAAATCCACAAACATAACTAACCAAATATGAAAGCCAAACTAACACAAATTGAAGAGTTGCAAGCAGAAATGGCAATTTATAAAGCCCTGCTTTGCGCTAATTACAGGCTGCAAGAATGCGTTTATGATGCTTTGTTTAAACAAGCTGGTATTGCTTTCGCCGAGTGTAATGCTCAATGCCAAGAAACCGTTAAAAAGCTGTTAAATACAGCAATGTATTGGAATTGGTTTAAAATCAAATGGCATCAATTTAACGTCGCATTTTACACCAACCACGCCCCTAATATTAGCGACAACTTTAACGACTACCTACGCCATCACACGGCGTATTTAGAGGCAAAGGAAACCGAAGAAAGCTTTAATTCTAAACTCACAGCAATGCTAAAATACAATGAGAATAGAATGCGTACTTGAGCGTATCTGCGAAGCCTTAGGCGCTAATTATCACGAGGTGGTAAGCGATACACAAAAGGCCGAACCGCTAAAGGCGGCATACATAGCAACCAAAATATTGTTTGAGCGTAATTATTCGCCAAAAGACATTCAAGAACTCTTTAAGCGCTCCCGCACAAACATTTATTACAGGTTGGATATATGCAACGACCGAATAGAAGTTGAGCCAACCTTTAAAAAACTATTTAACACCGCTAAACAACAAACCGATGAACTATTTAATGAGATTAAGCAGACAGCAAACGGAGCATCTGTTTAGTACCCTCGAAGCGATTTTAAAAGACTACCACACTACCGATTTAACAGAGCTTTTGTTGCTTGAAATGCTAAAGCGTATCTATTTGAAATTACGCCAAAAGCTTGAGCAACGCCCGCAAGCAAAGTACACCATTACGCTTGCAACATTTGAAGCTCGGGGATTTTGTATTTGGTTCAAAGATTATCCAACGAGTACCGACACCTATTTAAACACCCTTATCAATCAGCAAATCGGCGAGATTGAAAGATTATCAAGTATAAACTTTATCAAATTATAATTATGGATTTAAGAGAATTAACCGACGAACAATTAGAGCAAGCTTACAAAGAGCGTAAAAAAGCAAAACAAGCCCAAGAAGCCGCTAATAAAAAGCGCTACGAGAAAAAGAAAGATAGCATAGTTGAGCAAATGTTTGATGAGGCTTTGGAAGCATCTCGCATTATTGGCAGACTTAAAAGTAAAATGCACGTAGTAATGGAGGCTCAAAAGATTGAGCTTGATAGCTACGGTAAAATTAGAACAAATAGCAAAGGCGGCTTTTCTGTTACGCATAGCAATGGCGAGCTGCAAATTGCACGTCGTCGAGATACAACGCCCGTTTGGGACGAAAGAGCATCAAAGGCGGTTGAATTGATACAGGCATTTTTAGCTGATACCATTAAAAAACGTGATGCAAAGCTTTACAACATTCTATTGGGCTTTTTGGTAAGGAACAAAAAGAACGATTTAGAATACGCTAAAGTAATGGATTTGCTAACCTACGAAAGTGAATTTGACGACCCACGTTGGATTGAGGGTTTGCGATTAATCAAAGAAAGCTATACCCAAGATTTTAAAGCGTACACCTACGAGTTTAAGCGAAAAAATAAAGCTGGGAAGTGGCAGTTTGTAAACCTTAATTTTTCAAATTACGACGTATAAGTTAAGCCAGCTAGTCGGCTGGTTATTGTCTCACCAAAACATAATTTTTAAATGAAAAATCAAGTATTAGCGAAGCTGCTAAAAATCGCCGCTTCGTTTGCCGAAAGCGAAAAACCTATTGCCTACATCAGCGGCAAAGTAACAGGCTTAGAACCGCAAGACGTAGCGGTTAAATTTCACGAAGCCTCATTGGTTGCCATACAAGACGGCTACCAAGTTTTTAACCCAACCGAGCATATAGCGCCCGATGAAGATTGGACGGAAGCTATGAAGCTTTGTTTAGCGGTGCTGCCACTTTGCCAAACTTTCTATCAAATACACGATTGGAAAGATAGCAACGGAGCCGTTGCCGAACACATACAAGCCAAATTGTTAGCGCTTGAAATAGTACAACTTTAAACCTCAAACAAACTTTTATGAAACATTTAATGGTAGATATAGAGACGCTAGGCACAACGGGGCGCTCGGTAATTTTAAGTATTGCAGCGGTTCAATTTGATATTGAAAGCGGACACGTTGGCGACAACTTTAAAATGAACGTAGACGTTCGCAGTTGCACCGACGTAGGCTTACACTTCGACCCCGATTGCTTGGTGTGGTGGGTAAAGCAAGACGAAAAAGCCAAAGCCTCGGTATTTGAAAGCCCTAGCCCATTAAAAGACGTGCTTTACGAGTTTGCCGCTTTTGTTAAAAGTATGGGCGACGATGTAGAAATATGGAGCAATGGCAAATACTTTGATATGGCGCTTGTTAGGGATGCTTACGCCGCTATTAACGAGGCGAGGCCGTGGCACTATTGGAACGAGCGAGATATGCGCACACTCATGCGTTACGTGCCTAAGCTTAAACAAGAAGTGCCATTTACGGGAATAAAGCACGACCCTATAGACGATTGCATTTATCAAATAAAGCTCGTTGTCGCCATACATCGAAGAGTGTTAAAAAACATTGAGCTATTAGACAAGAATTATAACCAAGAACTAACATCAAACTAAACAAATTTTATTTATGAAGACACTAGGTGTAAAACAGTTTCAGCAAATGGCTTTTAAACTGTTAAAGCAACCCGACGGAGCGTTTAAAGAACATCTTGGTTTAATACCCAAAAACTTCATATCAATAGTTTACGGACGTAGCGGAAACGGTAAAACAGAGTATTGCATTCAAATGGCTAAATACTTGGCTGGATTTGGTAAGGTGCTTTGGCTAAGTTATGAGCAAGGCCATGGCGTGGATTTGCAAAACGCCATTAATAGAAATAATATGCACGAGGTTAGCGGCAACTTTTTAGTTGCCGACCCTACGGAAGATTTAAAGAAAGGGGTAACGTTTTTAGAAGATTTAGATAAAACGTTAAGCAAGCGTAATAGTCCCGATTTTATCTTTATTGACAGCGTTGATTATACCCGTTTCAAATGGGAAGATTATGAATTTCTAAAACGCAAGTACGGCAAGAAAAAAGGTTTCATTTTCATAAGCCACATTAAAGGGCGTGAGCCAAAAAGTACAATAGGGCAAGACATCAAATACGATGGCCACATAGGTACTGTTGTTAGAGATTATATCGCCTATCACGACAAAAACCGCTTTAGTTCTTTTGAGCCTTATGTAATCTACGAAGAGCGAGCAAGGCTTTTAAATCCGCTGTTTTTCGCTCCAAAATTAGCCGATGAACCCAAAAAAGCCGCTAAAAAAGCAGGGGTAAACGCTAAGAAAGTAGCAAAAGAATTACTCCAAGACGAGGGGGTAAGTGCATAAAAACAAACCAAAAAACACTAAAAACGGGCTTGTTGCTATTAAAAAGCGGCTTTATTGCTGGATAAATTGCACATAGCCCCTATTGTTAAACACAAATTATTGCAAAACATGAAAAAATATATGCTTACATCGGTACTATTTACGGGTACGGTGGTGTTCGTTTATAACGCCGAGGGCTGGTTAGTTGGCTTCGATAACTCGGCAGAATTTAGCGATGATCAACACTTATGGTTGATAAAAAATCTACCTCTAAAGTTAGGTGTGATAGAACCATGGAGCAAAAAAATCAAAGGCACTCTAAAAGAAGTACCAATGGACTTGAGCTTTGATGTGTTTTGGGAAACCTACGGAAAGAAGATAAACCGTTTGCGTACCGAACCGCTATACAAGAAACTTGACGATACCGCAAAGGCGCTCGCTATAATGAGAGTGAAGCCTTATCAAACTTACTGCAAAAATAACAACCGAGGCATTGCAGACCCCGAGAAATATTTAAGAAATGGTTATTACGATACTGATTGGAGCAAAGAAAGATAATGAGAGAATTTTTAAAAGCAATAAGTGATTACCCGTTTACAGCTTTTGCTGTATCTGTGTTTGTTTACGCTTGCGTAGAATGTATAGCGGGTATTTTTAAGAGGAGAACTAAATAATGCAAAAGCAATTAAAAGAATTGAGAGCTGGTGACAGATTTCACAAAGCCTCTGATAAAAACAAAAAAGTTTATCAAGTAGCCGAAACGCCAACGGGCGGTTTAGTTAAAGTTAAGCAAGACCACAAAAAGGTTTTGGACTACATGAAAGCTCAAACAACAGTAGTTTATTTAAGAACAGTCTAACGCTAAAAAGCCGATATTTTAAAATATCGGCTAAATACCCGATAAAATGGAAAATACAAATTTAAAAAGTAAGCTAGCTAAGATTTACGAGTTAGTAAAAAGAGGCTCAACGGCGGGCGAACAAGCGGCAGCTAAAAACCAGCTTGATAAGCTGATTGAAAAATACAATTTGCAAGGTATAGACCTTGAAAATCTAAACCTTAACGAGTACCGATTTAAGTACAAAACGGAGCTTGATGTTTGGCTATTAGGTCGAATTGTGCTTGTGTTTACAGATGGTAAAGCTTGGGATAATGCTGTTAAAGATGTTTGGAAAGTTCGAGAGGTTGAGCTAAGCCTTACATATATAGATTGGGTTACAATTGAGACCGCTTACCAATATTTCAAAAAACACATGGCGCAGCAATGGAAAATTGTTTGCGCTGGCGAAATAAAGCGGAAACGTAAGGCATCAACACGTAAAAAACGGCTACAAGAATTAAAAGAACCTTTCTTTTCTCGTTACGTGATTGCGAGCAAACTATATAAAGACGGCGAGCTTAAGCCTGTTACCTATTCGGATATGAGCGACAAAGAGTATCAAGATAGGCTCTTAATGGAAGATATAGAAGGAGGCAGCTATAAGAGACAAGTAACTAACGGCCTTTATTTAGAAGCTTGATGTTTTGTTAATATGATTTTCGTAATGCTCACTAGCAATCGCAATAAGTTCTTGGCAATCGTCGGGGGTAAAAAGGGTGGTAAATTTATCTTCAAACTCGCACCTCCAAACTTCGGGTCTACCTCCTAAAGTTAGTTTAACATAACGCACCCTGCCTACTTCTTTTCCATTGATTGAAACGATGTAGGTAGGATGCACCACACCCGACAAATAGAACATGCGCACTTGCTTGTCAACATTACCAAAAGCGGCATTAAAAACAATTTCGGAACTCATACTAAAATAACAATCAAAGATTTTAAAAGTTATGAAGAAACTAACTAAATCCCAAGCAGAACAAATTGAAGCTTGGTTAAACAAATGGGAACAATTGAAAGGTTCCGCAATACCTCTTAGGTTTAGGGAGCAATTTGGTATTAAACCAAAAGTAGTATCTGTGTTCTCTAAAATTACGCTATCTAACGGCGTTGTAGCTGAAGTTTTAAGAATTGACGGCGGCGTAATGCGAAAGGCAACGGAACGATGTAAAGGCGACAACACTACAATGTTTTTTGTAATAATGGAATACGTTGTTAGGGTTGACGGAAAGCTTTTAGGCGCCAACGGCGTTGATAATTTGGACGTGTCAGATATAGCCGCTCTAACAGAGATTGTAAATGCTCAAATGATAAGCCCATGCAGCCAATAACCAAACCCCAAATACAGGCTATTAAAGCCACTTGCAGCCGCAAGAAAATAGAGAGCGCCGAAATGGCGCTTTCTTACTCTAACAGTCGCACCAGCCATGTAAGCGAATTAACTAAAGACGAAGCAAAGCAACTTTTAACCGCTTTAATAGGGGAAAAGGAAAGTTTTAACGCTAAACAAATCATGGTGCGTAAAATCTTGTCAATGGCACACGAATTGCGTTGGGAGTTAGACGAGCAAAGGCACAATAAATCAAACAAAATTGATATGGAGCGAGTTAATAATTGGATGATCAAATACAGCTATTTGCACAAGCCATTAGACCGCTATAAAGCCGACGAGTTGCCCGCTTTGGTAACGCAGTTTAGTAAGTATCACGAAAGTATTATAAAAAGTATTTAACTTTAGATTATGAAACAAGTATTATTCATTTTTCTAACCGCACTTACCTTTAGTGCCTACGCTCAAGAATGGAGCGCAACCGACCAAAAAGTATATGGCAACCAAGCCGAATATAAAGCACAAATGGAACTTGCAAAAAAGAGCAAGCACCGCAATTTGTACCGCTTAGTTGGCTTTACACCCTACTATGCCAACGGGCTTAGTTTATGGATGCAAGACCGTGGGTTTACTTCTCAAACTTTAGAAGCTCCCGCAAACCAAGAGGTTTATTTGTTCGCTAAAAATTACGTTGGCAGCGTTAAGCCTACCGACGTTAAACTAGTGTTAAACTTGCAAAATAGCCGTGTGGCTAATGCTAAAATATACGGCTCGTTTACCGATCTTGCTCAACTGTTTTTGTACTACTGGCCTACTAATGCCGACTATGCAGATAGCAGTAAATTAAAGCAAGGCACGATTGCTCAAAAGCAAGTTTTTGACGAGATTGTAAGGTTTAATTATTCACAAAAAGAGCCTTTTATTGAGGTAGTGAAAATATGATTACGAAAGATTTAGACGACTTGTATTCTTTCCGTGATACCGTGGTTAACAACATTATAAGTGAAACATATGCGAAATGGAATGCTGCTTTAGAAAAATATGTTAGTGACAACCTTGAACGTCTAGGTTATAAGTTTGAACACAAGGCTCAATTTTATGCGTTTTGTACGGCAAGAGTAAGCAAGATAAGCACGGGGTCAGACGAATGGGTATTATATTTAGATTGGGACGATGAAAATAAAACAGGTCAGCTGATAGGTTCTTTTTCTCAAAAAGTAGAAATAACCCACGAAGAAAACACAATTAAGGCCACTATTGGTCGAAACCTTGGAAAATGAACGAAGCCCGCAAATAGCGGGCTTTTTTGTTGTCTAAAACTAAATTTTAACGTGTTGATGCTATTAAAGATATTTGTATCAATGCGTGGCCAATATAGCTTATATACATCTTTATTTCCGTCCTCTGTCAAAGCCAATCCTAACAATAAAGGCCGCAGAAACGTATTGATGTATAGCAGGGATGAAAAACTATGTTATAGATATTATTACCACGCAGAAATTAAGCGCACCCGATACGACGATTGTTTGCTTGCGCTAGAAAATGAATTTGATTTAACGGCTGGTGTGGTAATGCAAAGGCTTGAGCAAAACACCGACCTTTTAAAAGATATAATTAGCAAAAAGCCCAACGCTAAGGAGTTGGCCGCTAAATTCCCGTACTTTGTGTTTAGTTAGTTTTAGGTTTGTTTAAGGGGTGTTTAACACCCCTTTTTCATTCTGTTAAAATTTCAGCATCAACCGCCGTTTCGGGAGCTGTATAAACAGGCATTGCGGTATTGTCGGCATAAGTAAAAGTATATCGCATTGTCCTAACCCTTAAATTATCGTTTCGCTTTTCCTTATCGGCTTTAACCCTTGATAGTGTACTAAAGTATTGCGATTGAAAACCGTGTAAAGCTTTGTTAACGGCATGCTCAAGGTTGTAATATTCCAAAGCAAGTTCAATAACAGGTTTAGGCGTTAAAGCGTTCGTTTGCGAATAAGAGGGCAAGCCCAAGCGTATAATCAACACACATTCGCCCAGCTGGGAAAATTCGCCGTTGTTGCTAAATGTTCCGTCGTCAATATCAATCAAAACGCATGGCCAATCAACGTTTGGTCTTTGCTCGTAAAACTCTAATTGCCCGTAGTCGCCGTCTATCCATTTAAGTGCTGGCACTTCTGTTTTTAGCCGATTTTGAACCGTTAAAAAGATGTTTGCTAAAATGCTGTTCATTGTCTTAAAATTATGTTGATTTCTCGGTTTAGCTCTCTAATGATGCTATTGTTTAAAGTTTGACTTTCGTGGCCAGCATAAGGCGCAAATTGCCGTTGTACGATATGCACACGGCGGGTGTGTGCCTTTACTTGGTTGCTGCCCACTTTATTGGTTACGGTGCGCACTTTTCGGGTGCCGTTTCGGTTAAAATCGGTTAAGCTAAACACTTGAGATTTGGCGTATTTATTGCGAGTGTGCGCCTTTACTTGTACCGTACCTGTAAACCCCTCGTTGTGAGCTTTGGCGTGTGGCACGTTGTTATAAAATCTAACGCCGCCGCCCGTAGCATATTGGTAATTCCAACTTCTACGCAAGGCGCCCGTTTTTACCAAGATAGTACCTTTGCGTTCGATGCCTCGCCACTTTTTAAAGCTGCTGTCTTGCCAGCCTTGCGCCCGAAAGTTGCCATCAACAAAACGCAAGGTTTTATTGATAATCATACCTTGCGCTCTATCTGTTAAATAGCTGCTTAATTGTCTTTGTATGTTTCTATTAAACATTTTACTATCTTTGTATAAAGAAAGCCGCTAACAGCTTTAAAATAGCTTATTTGTAAGTTATTGTTTAAAGAAGGTTAGCGGTTTTCGTTTTTATATAGGAGTACACCTTGCCTACTCTTTCTCAAGCCCTCAACGTTAATCCTATTACCCGACTTAGTTTGAAATAGAGAGAAAGCTCTCAAGTCGTTAGCGCCTACAATCATTGGATAATCATCGAAATATTTAATATATCGGTGTTCAATTACATTGTTGCTATTTCGTACGCTCCAAATCTCATCGGGCTGTTGAACCACTTTAGCTAAATTGTGTATGTAGCTCCAACGGTTGTCTTTGTTGTCTTCAAACACATGCACTTTAAAGTTGTAGTCAAATTTTATACTAACGCCATTTTGCGCAATTACCTCAAAGCCGCCCTTTTTATCGCCGCCCGCCGCATTTGTCCACCATTGGTGCGCATCGTCTATATTGTCGAAATGCTCGGCGTCGGGCAAGTGGCTTAAATCGTAAATTTGTTTTACACTTCGCATGCCATAGTTTCGCTCTGCTTGTAACTCCGACTTTTTACTTAGGTAGCTATAATACGGGTGTTCATCATCGTAAACAACCATCTTTTTGCCAACGTTGCCCTTGAAATATGGCTTTGTTTCCATCTCGTCGGCGTAAGTTTTTACCAAGCTTCTATCGGTAGGCGTTGCGCCGCTTGGGGCTGGTACCATATTGCAACGGCAACCGTGGTCTTTAGGCGGGTAAATCTTATCTAAAAGCGGGTCGTCTGTTTTGATAATCAGCTTGTCTAAAGCGGCGTGGCTTGGTCTAACCCTATCGTCGCCAACTGTGCTATATTCCAACATGGCGAAGCGTTTAAGCCCTTGCCATTTGTCGGCCATTTGTACGGCGGCAATTGCGTCGTTACGCTCAACGTTTAAATGATGTACGTTTAAAATTGGGTCAATATCTGCAACCTTAGATTTGAATTGCTCCCAGCTTCGCACTTCGCCGTTTTCGTCCAATAAAAGCTTATTGTAAGTTTTTAAGGTTGCCAAACTCTTAGCACCCGAAAATTGAGCAATGTTTTGTTGAAAGTAAGCCTTTAACGTATTGCGATAATCGGTTGTCGGATACATTTCCGCCCCTAATACCTTAGTGAGCGCCGTAGATAGCACCGCACTAATGTAGTTGTAGTAATTATAATCTATCTCGTTAGCGCCAATTTTGCCGTCGTAAATGCGTTTTAAAAGGTCTTCTAATATCCTATCGTAATTACTATCGTTAGCCGCTAAGGTAATGGCATGAGTGCAACAACCGTCGTAAAGGTTTAGTAAATCATGCCCCGATAGCTCGGGGCTTATACGAAAAAACTTTTAATCCTATCCCATAGCTTTAGGTCTTCATCATCTGTGAAGAAATGGAGCTTTTGTTTGTTTTTCTTGTCCGAAGCTGGGGGGGTATCTGCGTTTTTATTTTCTTGCATTTGCTCTAAAGTTGCCTTTTTAGCCTCTGCAAGCTCGTTTTTTAGCTTTTCGTAATCTTCGGGCTTTTCTATTTCAAAATTTTCATAGAAAAAGTCGTCGCTTACGGGAATATCCAATTCCTTAACCATTGTTTTAGCTATCTCGAAACGCTCCTTTTTGGTAAGATGGTTTTTGCTTTTTAGTACAAATGTGCCGCCTTTTGTATTAAAGCCAGCCGCTTGTAAAATTGGGATAAAACAAGAGTTTAAGGTTCGGCGTACAAAATTAACGTCGGTTTCCTTTTTGTCGGCGTCTTGCTCTTTGTGGGTTTCGCTTTGTGCATAGCCCGAGCTTTTGCTTGCTTCGGTGGTTTCGGTACTACCTAATAAGGCTTTAGATATTTCCTTATTCATGGTATCGTGGAAACTTCCTTGCAATTGACCGTTGGCACTACCTGTATTATTTTTAATATCAAGGTTGGTTCCCTCGGGTCTGATGATTACACCGCCGCCGCCCATTTGCTTAATGGCCTCCGATAGTTTGTTGCGCTGGTCTTCATCGAAACCGTCCCAAGTAGCGTCTACAATACCACGCCCGAATATTTCGATAAATTCCGCCCAATCTGAAACGTTGCCACGTTTTAAGATGGCGTACATTGCCGCCGAAAGGTAAAGACCCAAGTCGGTAGCGTCGCCAGCTTCCAAAATGGTCTTGGCGTAAATACCCTCCCTTATATCTGTACCCGTTTCATCGTATTCATTGTTTGCAACGTGTCCTATTTCGGGGCGCATGTGTTTACGTGGTACCAAATAGCTTTTTACTTCCTTTTGGCCGTTGGCATTTTCAAAAAAAGTGCATTCTACCATTGAGTAACCCCAAGCTTTACTATCAATGATATGCTTTAATAGCTTTTCAAAACCTATACAGTCGATTAACTCGTTTACTTCGTCAACTGTATTGCCCTCTTTGTCGGTAAACGTCCAATCGGCCAAAGTAATAGCATCAACACGTTTGCCCCAAACGCTAATAATGTGAGCGTCCGTTGTGCAAATATCGTGGTAAAGGTCGTACAATAAGCTACGGCGGGGGTGTCTTGCCTCTGCCGATTTTGTGGCGTTACGCCATTTTCCCAAGTCGGCGCTCTCTCTGTTGAATGGTCGCACCTCAATGGTGTTAACAATGAGCTTTTGCTCGTTCTCTCTTTTGATGTTCGCTTGCTTTTTCATTGTTAAAAATGGTTTTGACGTTTAGTGCTTGAAACAATATGAAATTGACCCGTTGCCCCTTGCGGTTGCTCGGCTAGTGGCCAGCCGTTCGGCGCTACTCTGCCAGCCTGTATTTTTTGGAGTTCGCTAATAGCGTCCTCGTAGCGGGAACGACTAAGGGCTAAATCAATATTAGGGTTAACTAAATTGATGAAGTGCCATTTTGTAACGTCTTTAACCCAAGTCCTCAAACTAGCGTAAGGGTCTAAAATGATTGAAAGCTCTTCGTCGATTTCTTCCTCGTCGTCGTCTGTTACATCGGTATAAACGGGCGGCGGTGTCGCCAATATCTCATTAATTTTATAGCGTGATAGATAACCACTTACTTGTGTAATGGCGGCTTCAATCGCCATTTTTAGTTTGCTTTGGTCGTTACGAGATATTGCATTGATAATCTCGGGAAACACGTGTGTTTCAAATTCTTTTTTTGTAATAAATGCCATAGCTTAAAATCTTTTGCTTCCGTTTCTTTGTGTGCTTATGGCCTGTACTGATGCCATATTGTTAATTAGCATGTGGTTAATTCGCCATACCCCGCCCTCGACTGCGTCGGGCGCATCGTCGTGCGCTCGGCTGTTAGGGCTGATTAGTAAAAATTGCTCTTCGGCTGTTTTCATATACGGGTTGTCTTTCTCTTGTTCGTTAAACCAAAGCCTCGGCGGGATGCCTTTTTCATTTCGGTTTAACGGCTCAAGCGTTTGCTCTATACGGTCGTATTTGAAAGGCTTTTTACGGTCGTCTGGTCTTGGGTTAATTGTGATCCCGTGGCGTTTGTTTGCCGCTGCTAATTCAAGCTTAAACATTTCGTCAATCCAAGGCCATTCAATCCAATACTCAACGGGTACCCTGCCGCCAACCCAGCGGTGTATTTCATAGTTCCACTCCAACATTTCGCTAACCGAAACTTTGCCGCAAAACATTCTAAGTACGTGGTACTCGTCTTTATACTTTCCAAGCAATACGGTTGCTTTGGTGTCGCCACTTTTCTTATAACTTGGGTCGGTATAGGCCAAGAGCTTTTTATATTCCCTAAGCGGCTGCATACGCTTATAGTTTAGCTCTTTAAATACTTTGCCCTCTGTTAAAGGATTGTTGAAATACTCTTTTTGAGCTGATGCGTGGCTAATTTTTGAAAGCACACGGTCAATCATTTCCTCGGTGTTTTTGTTAGGCCAAGAGCTTACCCCGTTTTTATCTCGAATGTTGATGATGTCGTAAGCGTCTGCTTTCTCTATCGCTTTTTTAATGCAGCAATGTTCGGCAATGATGTTGCCGCAAAAAATAATCAACATAGGGTTTGAAATGGAACGGGTAGCGTACACCGCTTGCTCGAACCAATCCCATTTCTTTTTGATGGTGTCGGGGTTTCGGCACTCTTCGTCGGTATCGTAGTCGTCCATTAACACTACATCGGGACGCACCTCTTCATTACGTGCGCCACGGGGAGTTTGGCCAGCGCCGACCGCTAAAAAGCTACATCCTGCTTTAATGGTAAATTCGCCCTCCGTCCACGAACCGAGTGTTTGTTGCACACCGTAGTCGTTTATTATACGCTGGTTACTTTCAAAGTTGATTTTGTAAGGCTTCAACAAACGTATGGCGGCTGTTTCGCTGTTGGAAATGAATAAAACCGAGCGCTTTTTTTGGTAAGTGCCAGCTTAATAATTTCCATCATGGTGCGGGCTGATTTGGCGAGCTCACGGCTCCAAGCCCTAACCTCGTACCACTCGGGGTTGTTCATTACCCGTTTTGAGCTTCGGGTATGAAAAAGCATAGGCTTTGACGAGTAGTAGTTTGGAAAGTAGTAAGCAAACCACTCTTCGTCGTTACTTTCAAGCCTACTAATACGGGATAACCGTTCAATTTCGCTCTCGTTGAGGTCTATTACAGTACTGCGTTCTAAGCCTCTTTTATAGTCGTCCCAATACTTTACGGCGCTGTTAATTTCTGCTTTCGTTGCCATGCTATAAAAGGGATTTAATAAAGGCGTCAACTATTTTGGCAAGATCTTTTGCTTGCTCCAAATTTCCTTTGCGTACAAAGTCTAAGAGCAAGGTTAAGGCGTGGATAATCTCGGGTATGGAAGCCTTTGTTTCCATATCCTTAATATCTTTAATCAGCTTACGACGAACGTCGCCAAGCTTACTATCGGCAAAGCGTACACCCTCGGGCTTTAATCTTATGGATGCGTTTAATTCTGCCAGCTCGTCCATTAGGTGTAAGAGTTGCTCTTGACGGGTTAGTACGACGTTCTTTTTTAGTTTTTCCCACTCGCCGTCAACAATCCATTTTCCTATTGTTTTTTCGCTAACGCCCACACGCTCGGCAAGCTCCTTTTGAGTGCTGATGCCGTCTTTTACATACAAGATTTTTGCATGTTCTTTTTTGCGTTCGATTTCGGCTTTTGAAGCCCTTTCTTTAACCTGTTCTTTTGCCATAACAGACCAAAAATGCACACTATATATAGGGGTAAAAAATTGAGTTTTTATATCTATGCAATAGCATTATAGATACTATAAAGCAGGATTTTAGATATAAAAACCTGATTTTTTTTGCTTGTTTTTAGCCTGTACGTTTGCTGCTCATTCGACAAAAGAAATGGGATGTTAAGAGCAAGCAAAAGAGTAATTGTATTAAGTGAGAAAGTAAATCGCTTCGGTTTTAGAGCATTGGTTAAGGGTGTAGATTTAACGTACTACAATACCAATCCTTTAATGCTATGGATGCACAAAAGAGCCTTTGTTGAAAATGGAAAATCTTGGCTTCCGATAGGTAACGTTATTGAGCTTAAAATTGAAGATATTGAGGGCGTAGGTTTATGTATAACGGGGCAACCTGTTTTTGATGATACCGACGACTTTGCAAAAGCAATTTATAACAAGTTTGAAAACGGCACCTTGCGCATGGCGTCGGCGGGTTTAATACCCGTTGAATGGAGCGAAGAAGAGGGCTTGTTAATTCTTGGTCAAACCCGACCAACCTTAATCAAATCGGTACTTGAAGAAATTAGCATGGTTGATATGGGCGCCGACACTAACGCTTTGGCAATAGCGCTATACAACGAAGACCACGAGCTAATACAATTGTCTGCGGAAACGCTCAACGCTCAAATCCCACTGTTAACACAACCTTTAATTGATAACGAAATGAAAAAAATCGAATTAAGCGCCGCTAGGGCGTCCCAAATCCTCGGTTTAAAAGAAACCGACACGCCCGAAGCATACGAGGCGAAAATTGATGAAGTAGTGCAATTAGCGGCCACCCAAAAAACGCAGATTGAGACCTTGACCCGTGAAAAGAAAGAAGCGGAAGACAAGGCAAAAGACGCCGAGGTTAAGCTTGCGGTGGCTGAAAAAGCGGCCAAAGAAGAGGCGGTAAACACCTATCTAAGTGCAAAAGTTGAGGCTCGTGTAATTACCGAAAAAGAAAAAAAATCGTTTAGTGCTATTGCCTTAGCTCATGGCGAGGGTGTAGAAAAAGGCTTGGAAGCTGTAAAGGCAATTTTAGACGAGCGCAAGCCAAGCGAAACCATTGAGACTAAGCTTGCGGCTAGTTTGGAGCAAAACCAAAAAGACCGTTTGGCCGAGCTGGTAAAGCTTTCTTACGACGAGCTTTTCGAAAAAGGCTGGTTTACCGAGCTTAAAACATTGAGCGCTCCCGACGCCGAAAGAAAGTATGCGGAAAAATTTCCAAACGCTAAAAAATAGCCTTAGCGCTACGGATTTAAGAGCAAATTAACAGAGTAAGAATTTAGGTTAAAATAAGTATGAAAAATTTAAAAAGTGTAATTATTGGGCTGTTTACTATGGCCTTTTTATTATCGCCCGCCACATCGGTGTTGGCTGATAAGGCAGAGATTAGCCCAGCGGTGGCGAACGGTATCGGCTTAGTGGCTTTTGTTGCTTTGGCTGCGTTTTCGGGCGGTGGCGTTCAAGGAGTGCATGTTGCGGGTATTCAAAAAGAGGCTTGGGTTGATTATATCATTAAGCGCTTTTGGAAAGATAATGCTTTCTTGAAAACTTGGTTTAGTGATGTAAAAAGCGTGTTGGCTGGCAGGGTCGTTCACATTCCCACTCCTGGAGCAAAACCGACAACCGTAAAAAATAGGTCTACATTTCCAGCAACGGCAGTAAGACGTACGGATACTGATATTACTTATACGTTAGACGAGTATTCAACCGACCCTACGCACATTCATAACCTTGATAAAATTGAGTTGAGTTATGATAAAATGGACGATGAGTATGGCGAACACGTTGCAGCCGTAAACGAAACCAGCGCCGACGATTTGTTGATTAAGGTTTGTGGTACCGTTGCGAGCAACATGATTGCTTATACTACGGGTGCTGATATTGAAGCTTCGGCACCGTCTGCAACTGGAAATAGAAAAGCCGTAACAACAAAGGACTTCTCTAAGATGCAAAAGAAGTTCAACAAATTGAATGTGCCAAAATCAGAGCGTTACGCATTGTTGAGTTCTGATATGTATCAACAATTGGTTGATAGCTTAAGCGAAACCCAATCAAGAGATTTTTCGAGAGCTGTTGACGAAACAAAGGGTATTGTTGGCGAATTGTACGGCTTTAAAATCATCGAGCGCTCAAGCGTAGCAGTTGCAACCGTTACTACTAACGCCATTAAAGCTTTGGGAGCTGTTGGAGCGGCAGCCGATAATGAAGTTGCTTTATTCTATCATAAAAACGGCTTGGCATTCGCAATGGGCGAAGTAAAAGTTTTTGACAATACTGACGACCCAACTTACTACGGCGACGTAATGTCGACCGCTTTAAGAAGTGGTGGACGTGTTAAAAACACCAACTCGGTAGCATTATTAATTCAAGCGGCAGGGTCTTAGTGATCCGCAATTATAGCGGGGACGCTTCGTGCGACCCGCTTCATTTAAACTAATGCACCATGCAATCATTTTTAGATGTAGTGCTATGGCCAGCGATATTCAGTTTTGCATCGGGTCTCGGTACTTGGTTCCTAACCCGAAGAAAGCAAAAGGCAGATGTCGCAGCTAGTGAGTTGGACGTAGTAGAAAAGGCGATTACTATTTGGCGCCGAATGGCCGAGGACTTGGGCAAGCAAGTAGAAGAATTACGCAACGAGGTACACGCCTTGCGAACCGAAAACGCAAAGCTGTTAGACGAGTTGAAAAAGTGGAAACGTCAAAGTAAGCAAAATGAAAATTGATTTAACAGGTACAAAGTTTATAGCTAACGAAGAGGGCTTGGTTTTAACCGCTTATCAATGTTCGGCTGGTGTTTGGACTATCGGATTAGGTTCGACGTACTATGCCAATGGCAAAAAGGTGCAAAAGGGCGATAAGCTCCCGAGTATCGCAGCTGCTTACGAGCTATTTGCTTTAACCGTACAAAATTACGAAGTGGCGGTTAACAATGGTGTTAAAGTGCCATTAAACCAAAATCAGTTTAACGCTTTACTAAGCTTGGTCTACAACATCGGGGTTGCTGGCTTCTTGAGTAGTACCGTTTTAAAACGCATCAATGCGAAAGCTTCATTTGATGATGTCGCCGAGGCTTGGAGGCGTTGGAATAAAGTTAAGGGAGTTGAAAACGCAGTTTTAAAAGCCCGCAGAAACCGAGAACTAAAACTATACGCAGCATGAGAATTTTAATTGTAGAATGTGCCTTAGCTGCTTTGCTAATGAGTTGCGCTGCTAAAAAGCAGGTAGCCACATTAGCAGAGGTAAGCCGAGATAGTACGGCAACAACTAAGAGCAATTTAATTGTTGAGCAATTCGGCGACGAGTTGATCGGATTTGTCCCAGCATTTAACTTGAACAAAGAAGCTGCCATAAAAAAAGACACCGTCTTTTATAACAGCGCTGGCCTAAAGCTTTGGTTTGTGCCAAGTGTAATAAATGGCGTGGACGGCTTTAATTTCAAAGCGGAAGCCAAGCCAACGGCTCGCTCAACATTGCAGACCGAAACCGAAACCAAAAACACGGTTAAGGAAGCGAAGCAAGAAACCGCTTCTAACTTCAAGCAGCAATCATTTATAGAGCAATTAACCGAGTTTTTAAAAGCCGCTTCTTGGGCGGTTGGTATTTTAATCATTGTTTACATAATCATTAAACTAAGTGGAAAATTTAAAGGAATTATTTAAAACGCACCCTAGTGTGGGTGCGTTTCACAAGACCTCCGACGGTCAATTTTTTATCGAAAAGCATCACGCTGACGCTCACTCAAAAACCTTAGAAGATAAGGAGGTTGAAACCTACGAGCGTAAAGACCATGCGGAAGATAGCGCCGACACAAGGACTAGAGAAGAGCTTTTAACGGCTTTCGAAACTTTGTACGGTAAAAAGGCAGCTAACAATATCGGTAACGAAAAATTGTTGAAAGCTGTTCAAGAAAAAGAGGCGGAAACCCCAACTCAAGAGTAATTAATTATAAAAGCCGTTAACGCTTGTTTAACGGCTTTTAATAGTGTTTAACAATAATTATAAACAAATGATACCTAAAGTAACGGTTAGTTTAAGTAACGGAAACATTGGCGGCGCAACGCAGACCAATGACGGCGTTGTTGGGTTGGTTTGTACGGGTACCACAAATTTAGGTACGTCAATGGTTGTTTACTCGTTGGCCGATGCTATTTCAAAAGGTATCACGTTAGCCGAAAACCCCGTTGCGCACCGTTTTGTAAAAGAGTTCTACTCGGTAAACGGTACCGCAAATTTACCATTGTATATTTTAATGCTGGCCAATACCGCAACCGTAACTAATACGGTTGATAAGGATAACGCAAACGGCGCTAAAAAGCTGTTAGATTTTGCGGTTGGTAAAATTAAGGTGCTTGGCGTATCACGCACACCAGCTGCCGAATATGACCCCGACCCGACGGCTTTCTTTGATCCCGATGTTACGGGAGCGCTTGCGAATGCCAAAGCTTTGGCAGCGGCTCAATTTGCGGCGGTTAATCCCGTTCGTGTTTTGTTGGATTGTCGTGTGCATGACAATGCGCAAGTGCCTGCTTGGGTACCAAACACAAAAGACGCAAACAACGTCGGCTTTGTAGTTGGTGGTGCCGAAAATACGGGCAATGCATCAATGGGTTTGGTGCTTGGTAAAATTGCAGCTTCGCCCGTTCATAGAAATATTGGACGTGTAAAAGACGGTGCTTTACCTATCGCTCAAGCTTACATCGGCAATAAAAAGGTAGAAGAGTTTGCGGGTTTAAATTCGTTAATCGACAACGGATTTATCACGTTCACATCTTATCCGCAAAAAGCTGGCTATTTCATTAGCGACGACCCAATGTCGACGGCAGCGACCGACGATATTAAATATTTGGCACATGGCCGTACCATTGACAAAGCTTCGATTATCGCTTATCAAACTTTTGTAGAAGAGTTAAAAGACGATGTTCAGTTGCAAGCTAATGGCACCCTAGCGCCGATTGTAATTAAGCACTTGGAGGCAAATATTGAAAACAATATCAACCTATCAATGGCCGAAAGCATTAGTTCGGTAGCGGCTGTTATAGACCCGACCCAAAATTTGGCGGCTGGCAGCAATTTAAAAATCAAGTTAAGAATTACGCCAAAAGGTTACCTAAAAGAAATTGAGGTTGACCTTGGGTTTGGTGTACAATCATAGGAGGTTAAAAGATGCAATTTGATAGCCAAGAGGTAGCGTACGCCGATATGTCGGTACGCATTTTTGACAGCACTTTAGCAAAGCTCCGTGGTCTTGGTTACGAAAAGGAAACCGAAACCGAAGCGCTTTACGCAGCTGGCAATCAGCCCATCGGAATACAAGACGGAAACGTCAAATATTCGGGCAATTTAAAAGTTTTAAACGGCGAGCTTCAGAAGTTGAATGCAGCGGCAAAAGCAGCGGGTTACGCTGATATTCAAGAAGTGCCGTACCAAGTTATCGTAATTACGGTAACGTATCGTGAGGGCTTCGGTAGACCTTTACAAACCGATGTTTTGCGAGGCGTTAAGTTTAGCAAGTACGATAAAGGCATGAGCCAAAACGACAAATTTAAAGAGGTAGAAATACCATTCTTATACCTTTCATTAAGTGATAAATAACATGAAAACACCACTATCGCCCCAACAAATTGAAGAGTTAAAAAAGAAGTACCCGCAAGGATTGTGGGAGCTTACAGTTGAAGACAAAGTGGCCTACGTGCGCAAGCCAACTCGTGAAGAGATGCGAAGCGTTATTGGCATGGCCACAACCGACCCCTTAGGAATGTCGGAGCAAATATTAAACGATTGCTTCGTTGCTGGCGACGAAGAGATTAAAACCGACGACGACTATTTCTACGGTGCGGCTCAACAACTCCAAAATCTAATTCAGATTAAGAGTGCCGAGCTAAAAAAGTTGTAGACGAAGCCAACGGACACCCAAACAAAAATTGGATTGGGTACATAGATACCCTGCTAATGTACCATTTGGGTGTTGACCCAGCAAAATACAGCGATCAGCGTTGGGCGGAAATGTACAAGCAGCTTGAGCATATCAGACAGGAAGAGGACAAAAGAAAATCAATCTAATGAGCAATTTAGTAGAATTTGTAGTAAAAATTAAGGACTTAGGCAGCGCCACGCTAGGAAAACTTGCGAGCGCTGGCGAAAGCTCTTTTGCTCGAATTTCTAATAGCCTTAATAGAACAAACAACAACTTTCAAAGGCTTGGCGGTTCTATTGGCACCATAAATAGAAAATTAGATGATTTAAAGCGTACCCGTGAAATTTCAGTTGATAGCCGCCAAATTAGGCGTGTTAATCGTGAAATGGAACAATTAGAGCGTCGTCGTGATAGGTTGGAAAACTTGGGGCGTTCTGGCGGTGGTGGTGCCTTTGGTATGGGCGGTTTGGTTGCTGGTGCTTTGGCTATGGCTGGCGTTGCTGGCTTCGGTGGTGTGGTTAACATGGGTATGGAAAAAACCATGACTAACACCTCTTACGAAGTCTTAGCGGGTAAGCAGCAAGGCCAAGCGCTGGCGGGCAATTTGACCAAGTATGCACAAGACACCATCTACGGCAATGAGGTTACGGATATAGGTAAAACGATGCTTGGTTTTGGTATCGAAGCCAAAAACGTTATGCCAGCCGTTCAAAGGCTTGGCGACCTCGCCATTGGTAACGCCGAAAAGTTCAAAAGCTTAGGTTTGGTTTATTCCCAAGTTGCGGCTCAAGGTAAATTGATGGGGCAAGATAACCTCCAATTTATCAACGCTGGTTTTAATCCTTTACAGGAATTGCAGCGTACCACGGGGCGCACAATGGCGAAGCTCAAAGAAGATATGGAAAAGGGCAAAATTTCCTTTTCTATGGTTCAGCAAGCAATCATGTCGGCAACTAGTGAGGGCGGTCGTTTTTACAACATGACCAACACTTTAGCCGAAACCGCACCGGGCAAGCTCTTGGGTTTACAAGGTGCGTTTGAGGGCTTGATGGCTCGTGTGGGCGCTTCAACCTTAGAGGCAATGGTGCCGTTAATGGATTTCGGCCAATGGCTGATTGATAGCCCCGCATTGTTGAATGGTTTGGCAAGTGCAATAGCAGCTTTAACGGTTGGTATTGGTATTTGGCAGGTGGTGACGAAGTGGGCGGCAATCACGCAATGGGCTTTAAATATTGCCGTAATGTGGCCTGTGTTTTTAATCGCTGCTATTATCGGCTTAATTGTGGCGCTAGTTTCCAAATACGAGGGCTGGGGTGCTGCCATGAAAGCTTTGTGGGCTGTTATCAAATCCTTTTGTATGCTGGCGTGGATAGCCTTTAAAAATATGTTTCAAGAGATTGGTTTTAGAGCCGAATTATTTTGGCTAAAAATCAAACAAACGTTTCAATGGGTTGGCGGTGCAATTGCCAATTTAATGAACGCTATGAGGCTTGCGCTATCGTTCAAATTTGCCGAGGCAAAGCAAGCTTTGTTTGCCGAGATTAAAACCAAAGCGACGGCGGAAATTGAAACGCTTGAAAAATCAAGGCAGCAACAACGCCAATCCAACCTAAAGGAGTTTGCCGATAACCTAAACTCTATCAGTAAAAACAGTAAGCTAATTAAGCTTACCAAAAAGAAAGATAGCGGAACGGCCTCGGCTGATGGTATCGGCGGTTTGGCTGGTGGTTTGGCTGGTGCTGCTAGTGGCGCTCCCAGCTCGATGGCTTCGTCTAACAATGGAATTAGCGGCGGCGGCGTCAAAAATCTAACTATAACCGTCAATAAGTTTTTCGACGAGTTAAATATCCATGCTGCTAGTGCCTCAAATGGCATTGACGATATGGAGCAAAAAATTAAAGAAGTGTTTTTAAGAGTGGTTAACTCGGGAGTTTCAGCAGCAACGGAATGATAAAGCAGATAATAGAAGACCGAGGCTTAAAAGCAGTTGAACGTGTTACGAATGTAGCGGGTACACCTGTTGTTTACGATATAGCCAATATTATGAATACGCTTTACGGTTATAGACCGATTAGTATCGGCGCTATTCCCGAGGCGAGCGACACCAACGAATTTGTGGTGCCAGCTGGCCAAATAAAGAAAACCACAACCATAAAAGGGACGCCGATTTATGGACAGCAAGATATGCTGGGACGTGAGGTGTTTTGCCCGCTTACCCTTAGTGCTGGTGGTATAGATTACGAGTTTCCGTTTTGTGTGATTGGAGTGCGTAGCCGCAAGATAATTGTTGAAACGCCAATGGTAGAGCGTAACGGTGCCGTAATAGAAGAAATTGCGTGTTCGGGTTATGATTTTTCGGTTAAGGGTTTTTTAATAGACCCAAACAACCAATTTCCCGACGAGCAATTGAACAAGCTAAAAGAGTTGTACGAAACTAACGAGCCAATTGTGATGAAAAGTGCGCTAACAGATTTGTTTTTAGAAAAGGACGACCGTGTTGTGATGCGCAATTTGGAGATACCCGAGAAAGCGAAAGTTATTGGCGTTCGTGATTACACATTTGAGCTGGTGCAAGATGGAGTGTTTGACCTTTATGCAGTAGACTAATGGCTTTTAAGTTAAATAGTAAAATACAGCTTGGGGACTACTCCTTAAAAGGTGGTGTAAATGAGATAGTAGTTAAACGAAGTGTTAACAGCTACATGGACACCGCCACGATCAAAATACCAGCTTTGGGGCGAGTGTTGCAAAACGACGCTTTGCCGCAAAGCTCGGTAGAAAGTGCGAAACAATTTAAAGAGGGTGATAGAGTGGTTATACACTTAGGCTACAACGGAGAGCTGGTGCGGGAGTTTGACGGGTTTATTAGGCGGGTGTCGCCAGCTATTCCAGTAGTCTTGGAGTGTGAGGGTTTCGGATGGCAATTGCGCCGAAAACGTTTTTTGATAAGTTGGAAAAGTACAACTTTATTAGAAGTGTTGCAGCACCTCGTTAAAGATACCGACGTGAAGCTTTCGGGATTTATACCCACGGTTAAGCTGACAAATTTTGCCTTGCGCAATGTAAACGGTTTAGAGGTGTTGGATTACTTCAAAAAGAAAATGCTTTTAACTGCCTATTTCAACTTTAACGAGTTATACGTTGGCTTACAGCAAGGAGTGTTAAAAGAAACCGTTTCGCTCCGTTTGGGATGGAATGTTTTAAGGGACGACCAACTAAAATACAGGCTTGCGGATGATACTCGGGTTTTGGTTCGGTTGGTAACGGGCAAAGGCAAGAAAAATAAAAGGCTGCTTTATGAGGTAGGCGATAAAGACGGTGTATTACGGGAAATTACAATTCCGAATATTACCGACCAATCTTGGTTACAGCGTACCGCTGCCGACGCTTTAGCAAAGGCAAAATTTACGGGCTATGAGGGTTCAATTACTTGCTTTCTACAACCGTTTATTGAGCCTAGCTGCGTGGCAAAAATCATTGACAAGAAGTATAACCGAGGCGGTAGTTACATGGTAATGAGTACGGAGGTTAGTTACGGCATGAATGGCGCCCGTCGCAAAATTGAAATTGGGAGGTCTTTGTAATGGCTGAATTTGAAGATAAAATACTTGAAGCTCTTGCAAGATATATCAAGATGGAAGTTGGCGACCAAGTGTTTGAGGGGGTAATTACTTCCGTTGACGATGTAGACTTTGTTGCCGATGTGAAGCTTGACAACGAGGGCGGCGATTTGTTCGACGTTCGCCTAAAGGCGGTCGCTGGTGCTGTGAAAAGCATTGAGGTAATGCCAAAAGTTGGCGCCGAGGTGGTGCTTGTTAAAATAGTTGAAGGGGAGTATTTAATTGTTGCTTGCTCGGAAATTGAAAAATACAAAGTTAGTGTGGGCGACGCTTCACTAACAATTACCAATCAAGGATTTGAAGTTAAACGGGGCAACGAAAGCCTCCAAAACATATTAAACGAAATTGTGGCGCAAATGCTAAAAATATACGCTCCTAAAGATGTGGAGGGTATTACTGCAATTACATCACGCATTAACCAGCTATTTAATAGCAATTAAACAGGTGTTAAAATGGCGTTAAACAAACCGAAGCTTATTACAGATTTAACGACGCTTTACGATGCGACCTTAGATAACGGCGAGCTTTCGCCAGCGGAAGCGAAAACTAAGTTTATACAAGAGTTGGCGAATGCTATTGAAGCTTATGTAAAAAGTGCTACGGTAAAATACAATAGCGGTTTAACAGCTCCTAACGGTGCGGTTACGGGAACATTTAACGGAGGGCTTGAGTAATGAACGATTTTTTGCTTGATGAAGATTACGACTTGCAAATTGCCAACGGCGATTTGGTTGTTGGCTTGAGCGATAACCAGCACCAAGCTTGCTTGCTCTTAGCTGAAAAGGGAAGCTTTAAACAGTTTCCAACGATGGGAGTTGGATTGACTAATTTTTTAAAAGACGATAGTCCAGCGGCTTTACTTCGTGAGGTTAGGCTCGAATTTTCGACCGATGGCATGAGAGTAAAAAGCTTGGGAATGGATAACGGTAAATTATTGATAGACGCTAGTTATGATTAAGGTTTTACCACATACTACAATGCTCGACGCAGCTTTGCTAGATGGAAGTTTAGAGGCGGTTTTTGGGGTTGCTTTTGCAAATGGTAAAAGTATAACGGACGAGCTTGTTGTTGGCGAAATGTTGCAAAGCTCGGGCTTGAAGTTTAAGCCGTCGGTAATGGCGCCTATTGCCAACCCCGACAAAGCTCAAGTTAGTGTTATGGCTGGCCAAACGCTTTTAGATTTAGCGGTGCAAGAATTAGGAAGCTTAGAGGCTGTATTTGCTTTGTCGCTTTTAAACCGTTTGCCGACAACGGCGGAGTTGACCACGTCGCAAATAATTGATTTTAGTATCAATCCATTAAATAAAAAGGTAGCACAAACCTTTAGAAATAACAGTTGGAAACCAGCAAGCGCTACAACGTCGGCACCAGCGGGACAACCGCCATTGCCAGTTTTAGAGGGTGTGGACTATTGGGCAATTGAGGTAGATTTTAAAGTACAATAACATGGCAAGAACGATAGAGCAAGTTTATCAAAGTATTATTACTTACAAGAATAACCAAACCGAGTTAGCGGGCTTAAATTCAACTAGCCGTACCGCAATTTATAACCTGTTTGCTTACGTGGTAGCCGTTTGTATTGTCGCTTTGGAAAATCTTTTTGATTTGCATAAAAGCGAGGTTAACGCAAATATCCTTTTGCAAAAACCGCATTCGCCAAGATGGTACCGAGAGCAAGCGCTTGCCTTTCAATACGGGCAAGATATAAACGAAGTAACGGGTGGTTACGATAATACAGGTTTAACGCCTAGCCAAATAGCAGCTCAAAAAATTATTGCGGTTTCGAGTGTAACCGAGATTGACGGACGCTTGAGAATTAAAGCGGCTAAAAATAACGCCGATGACTTGGTTGCCTTATCAGCTCCCGAGCTTGCAAGCTTTACCAATTACATTAAGAGGATTAAAGACGCTGGTGTTAAAGTTCAATGCGAAAGTAACGCAGCCGACCAATTGAAGCTTGTGTTAGATGTATTTTATAACCCCTTGGTTTTAAATGCTGCTGGCCAACGCATCGACGGCACAAACAATCAGCCCGTAAAAGATGCGCTTAAAGAGTATTTAAAAAATTTACCATTTAACGGCGAATACGCAAACACCCGCCTAGTGGATAGGCTGCAAGTTGTTGACGGCGTAGAATTGCCCGTGGTAAAGCTTGCACAGGCTAAATACGGGCTTTACCCTTTTAGTGCCATTGATGAGAAATATATTCCCGATGCGGGCTATTTGAGAATTAACGACGAGGACTTAATTATTAATTACCGCCAAGATGTTTAACGTAGACTTTAGCAAGCTTGTATTATGGTTGATGCCTGCGTTTTTGCGCAAGCCTAAGGCTTTGGCACTACTTCGTTCCTATTGCTGGCCAGTAACGGAAGCTTACGGCGTTTTCTTGGCTAACCGAGATAACAATATTTTCAAGCTTAACCACAATAGCCAAGTGTATAGCATGGAAAAGATGTTAAACGATTTGTTTGATAGCGCTAGCCGTCGCATATACATAACCGACGGCTACACTAAAGACCCCGTTTACATCTATTTAGAGATAGAGGACAAACCAAAAATATTAGGCGAAATGATACTTTACAACGAAGAGGACTACGCCGATACGGGGGTGGATTTCATCGTATGGATACCCGCAGAATTAAACAACAACCAAACCAAGATTGATATTAAGGGGCAAGTTGATTTTTACAAACTAGCAGCAAAACGCTATAAAATTTACACGATATGAACCAATTAGATTTTACGTTTCCTAACGGCTTTAAATTTGATCAAGGCAAACTTGATTTTTTGCAAAACAGCATCCTTTCGGCTGCTGGTGGAGCAGCTGCTTATGCTGGTAATTTAGCAATTCTAAGCGGTTGCGAGGTGGCAGGTTCTAACGTGTCGGCGGGTGTGGTTGTTATTGCTGGCGAAATTATGCCGTTTGAAGCTGGAGCAATCGACGCTAAAGTAATTATCGTTGAGACGGTAATTAACATACCGTACGAAGACGGAACGCTACAGCCCGCCAAAAAGCTGCGCGTTGCCCGCTTTGGCGATGATGGTGTAACAAATTACCAATGGACGGATTTTAAACGAAATAAATCCGAGGGCGTTCTTGCTCGTTTGGATAGATTGGAAAAAGTGGCAGCACCTTTTACAATTGCTGGTAAAGGTGGAATGGTTCTTTGGAATAGGCCAGCCGCCGACATTCCCGACGGATGGGCGGAAGTTGTAGACTGGCGAGGCCGTCTGCCTATTGGTTTAGATACAGAACAGGCAGAATTTAATACAGTCGGTAAAACGGGCGGTGCAAAAGGTGTTAAAATGACTTTGGCAAACTTAATAGCCCACGCTCACAACGTGGCTGTTGGTTTTGTAAATGGTCGTAGTGATAACGCCAACGATAGAGACGTTGCAGTACCAGGAGCAAATAACAAAAATACTACCTCGGCAGGTTCAGCCGACCCCGAGCCAATTAACGTGTTAAACCCTTATAGAGTGGTTGTTTTTATAGAATATGTAGGAGGTTAAGCCATGCCGATAACAGCAAGAAATATTTTAAAGCAATATCTTGAGACGGGAAAAAAACCAACTCAAGCGCAATTCGCTAACCTAATCGACACGTTTTTTCACAAAAGCGAAGACACGGTTACAATTGCCAACGTTGCCAACTTGGCTACTGTTCTAGCAAGTAAAGCAAGTACAACCCAAGTTACTACAATATTAAGCGCTTTGGGTGCTTTGGAGGATTTACAAACCAGCGAAAAGAGTTCAATAGTTGCTGCAATTAATGAGCTTAAAAGTTTAATTGGTGCGGGTGGTGGTTTAAATCCCGATGTTTTTGAGAGCAACTTTACGGTGTCGCTTTCGGGTGGTAAATTCTTTTTCAAATGGGGAAACGGTCAAGTGGTACCAGCGGCGGGAAAATCTGCCGTCGAATTAATGTTAATCGGCGCTCAAGAAGCTATTGCACCAACGGCTAATTTGTCGTTAAGCTCAAGCTCTATTACTTACAACAAAAAGACTGACGTTGATTTGAATGTAAATTATAGTTATGCCATTAACTCATTAGGTGCTACATTGGTCAACCTAAAATTGGAGCGCTCTCGTGATGGCCTAGCATGGACAGAGTTAATCAACACGGCAACGCCGCCCGCTTCGCCATTTGTTGATGCCAATATAAACGGCGGCGCTGTTAACAATGCGCCAATTTACTACCGTTTAACAATAGAAGATAGCGAGGGGTTAATTGTCAACAATACCAAGCAAGCAAACTTTGTTTACCGTTCGTTTTTGGGCTATGCTTCATCAGCTCCCGCCGATGTGGCGGCAATTGTCGCTCTTGGTAATAGCGCACTTTCGGGCAAAGCTCGCACGGTTTCAAACGTTACCGCTGGCGCTGGTCAATATACTTGGTTCGTGTACCGAGCAAGCGACGGCGATTTATCGGGCGTGGTAATGGATGGCTCGGCGCCGATACTTGGGGCTTTTACAAAGGTTGGCGACTTAACGGGTGCGGATGAATTTGGCGGCGCTGTAACCTATCGCATTTACCGAAGCAACGCCACTCAAGCATTTATCAATAACACTTTAGCATTTAGTTAATATGGCTATTAAAAGACCAGACGAATACGAACACGCCAACCCCGCCGAGCCAATTGTACGCTCAAGCAATGTAAAAGGTGGTGCGCTTAAAACCGCCGACTTAACCACGTTGTTAACGGATTTCGTGGGCTTGGAAAGTAAATTAATTGAGGGTGTAACCAAAGTCTACGTCGAAAGCGAGGACGCCGATTATAGGCTTAAAAATATTGCCGCTGTTAATCTTTTGGCTAGTTGGAGCAAAGTTGTTACGGGTGCGGGCGGCGGTGCCTCTTCATTTGCAGAGTTAGAGGGTAATCCGTCGGACAATGAGGCTTTAGGTGCGGACTTAACTAGGATTGAAGATAAGGCCGACGGTGCGCAAGCTGACTTTGATTATTTGGCGACCGTTGTTGATACAAAGTTGACGGGTACTAAAGCAAGCGACGCCGAGTTAGAAGCTCAAGCAGTTGTTGTAGAAGATAACAAATTTGTAAGCCGACGAGGTTTATTTTATTGGTGGACTTGGGTAAAAACACAAGCTTTTACCCTAGGCGGTTTAATTACTTTTGGAACGGCGCCTAAGCTGAATAGCTTGACAGCAAATAGGATTTTGTCTTTAGATGCAAATAAGAACATTGAAGATATTTTGCAAAAAATATTGCCGGTCATTACTAACTCTACTGTCACCGCCTTACTAAATAATGATAGCAATTGGAGAGAGAGCGATAACGCGTACATCGGTCCTGCAATAAGTACACAGGAACAAACTCAATATTGGAAAAATACAGATTACTGGTTTTTTCTTTACGATAGTGGTACGCCTGTTAGAATACCTATTGGAGGTAGAATTGACCATTTGAGAGGTAGGACTTCTACGCCGTCCATATCAGCAGGTGCAGCAGCGGGTACAACGCCAAGTATATCAATTTCAGGCACGGATTTAGGTTTTAGGATAACGTTAACCGTCGGTACTTCACCAACTACTGGCACGCTCGCTACTGTGACTTTTAACCGTCCGTATGGCTCGGCTCCTTTTGTGGTAACGTCGCCAAAAAATACGAATGCGGCGGCATTGTCTGTTAGACCCTACAACACGACAACCACTACAACTTTAACACTTAGTGTTGGTACTGCTCTAACAGCTAGTACGCAATACATTTGGGATTTTATAATAGCACAGTAATGCCAATAGTTAACGAAAATAATAAGATGGTTTGGGGGCTAATGGTTGAGCCTATCAATGAGTTTTTAGGTACAGTTAGTAACTTATGGAATAACCCTGCTAATTGGAGATTGGGTGTTTTGCCGACCGCAAATCAGATTGCAATCATATCGGCTAACTGTGTGCAAAATGTGAACGCTTCAATAAGAAGTCTAATTATTGGAGAGAGCATTTCTTTTAACCAAAACTTTTCGTTGACGACTGGTAACATAGTTAATTCAGGAACTTTTTATTACGCCAATACGCTCAACATCACAGATGGTTCTCTTAGTGTATGGGGAAACTATATAAGGACTGTAAACAGTTTTGATGTAATTTTTTTGACCTCAAACCATTTAGTAATACCAAACTTAGATTATTGGGGGTTAAGGCTTAGCGGCGGTAATAGAAGTTTAGGGAATAATTTAGTTATAAAAGGCTATCTAATTAGAAGTGCTGGTAATCTAGATTTAGGGGCTTTCAATTTAACCATCGAAGGTGCAGATACTGCGGCAAACTTTACACCTGTCATCGCCACTTCATATAACAGATACATAGTGCTTGGTGCAACTCAATATTCGGTTGGCGTATTTTCGGCAGTAAACCTACCTACAGGTACTGTTTTTGAATTTAGAAACGGATTGTATATTGTATTAACTGCTAACACAGCGGACTTCGGAGAGAGCGAGGTGGTTTTCACCATTAATTCGCTACAATATTTAAACACTAACGGTGCTTATAGAATACCATATATTAAGATAGATAGCGGTGTTACATTGCGACATGTTACACAAAATTCGTCAGGCGCTTATGTATCTACTACAAAAATTATAGGGGTAAATTCATCCTCTATCTTTGACTGTCGCTTTTGGTTTCAGTTTTTGGGAAATGTAGCTGACCTAATGCCAGCAGGTTTGCTTTATACTAATCAAGCTGATAATCGTTTCATGTATGGGGCAAATGGATCGCAAAGTATTAGGGTTCCGGACGATGGCGGTTATAGAATGTTGGGATTAGTTACAAGTGGTGTAAAATCATTAACAGGTAATACCGTTTGTGAGCATTTGTATTTTGATGGAACGGCGACCTTAGATTTGAACGGTTATAATGTAGCCGGGTTTACAAAGTTTACTGATAACGGAGTTTCAGTTAACAGAAATTTGCCGTCAGGCTCACTTGATGAATTGAATTTTAATAACCCAGCAAATATAACAGGGATTAAAACATTGACAGGCAACTTGTCGGTAAATACATTGTCTTGGTGTGCGTTAAACCAATCGATAACTACAGGCATTAATTTAAATGGCTTTTCACTAACGATTGCTAAGGTAGTTTTTGGTAGAAATGCAACATCGACTATCCCGAGCGGCACTTACAATGATGTTGAGTTTTCTGATGTAGTCAGTGGTAATAATGGATGGATTAAAATTATTGCGGCCGCTACTACAGTTACAGTTACAGGCACATTGTACATTAAAGTCACTGGCCTCTCGTTGAATGCGTTTATTATTGTTGGTGGGACGTTGAACGCTTCCAACATAAACTACAATCAGCAAGGCAATCAAAATGTGCAAGGCAGTGGGAGCGGTTTAATTTATACCAATCTTACACTTTCTGGCGGCGGTACTAAAACGTTGCAAGGAAATGTTGTAGTGAATGGTTCTTATAGTCGTGTTGTTGGTACATCCATCAATAAAAACGGTTTTACAATTAAAGATAGTTTAGGAAACGATTTAGAATAACAATATGGAAAGAATTGCGATACAAGACCCTCAAGTTGGAAAAAGAGCAGGTGCGAATTTCGTTACCTTGTTTTGGGTTGGCAGAGATTTTTTTGCTGAAAAGAGTACGGTTAGGATTGAGTTCTTTGATGATAATGAGCGCTACTTAGACCATCACGACCACGAGGTAATAATTGAGCAATTTATGCTCACTGGCGAAACTAGAGAGCAACGAGCTAATGCTCTTTTAGTAAATCTCGGCATTTTGAAAGCTGAATAAAACGCCTCGGCTCTTCCTGTTAAGTCCTCACCAAAACAAAAAAGAAAAATGCACAACGTACATAACCGAGGCGTAAGCCTTAGGGTGTAAATTGTGCATTTTGTTTTGGTGAGATTACAAATATAGGATTATGGAGATTAAAAAGAGTACGAAGTTGGGCGAATTAATTATTAAGCCCGTAGAAAAGAAATTGGCTAAAGAAATGATTGTTAAAAATCATTATAGCCACAAATGGAACGATGGCGGCTTTGGTGTGTATAACGTAGGCGTCTTTAGAGCTGATGAACCAAATAAGTGTTTGGGCGTAGCTGTTTACGGTTATGTGAAAAATCTTAATGCCAAGATGTTTGAGCACCCCAATCCCGAAGCTTGGATGTGTGAGTTAAACCGTATGTGGATTGATGATAGTTTAGGTAAGAACGCCGAAACTATTTTAATTGGAGCGTCGATTAAGATAATTAGAAAACATGATCCCAACTTGGTTGCAATCCAAAGTTTCGCAGATGGCCGTCTTGGTTGTGGTACCATTTACAAAGCCGCAAACTTTCAGTATTATGGCTATCATTACACAAAGTTTTTGATAAACAGTAGAAGCGGAGAAGTGACCCATGAACAAATACTAACTAACACCACGAGTGCTACGGGCTACTTACGGGCTAATATCGCTTATCTAGTGGGAGATTATAAGGCGTTTGAAGTAAAGACATACCGCTACATTTATCCTTTGTGTAAACGCTTTAAATTTAGGTCGTCGCAATTACCATATCCTGAGTATGACAAAGGGATGCGCGAAACAGATTGGAAGCGAGATAAAGAAAAGATAAAGTGTAATATTATGCGGCTACTTGAAAAAGTGGCGCCAAGTCCTGTTTCATTGACTAAATAGAAATTAAAAGTATATTTGTATGTATTTGTGGGGATAAAAACATGCTACAAGGAAAGCCCCTGAAAGCAATAAAGTTGCAAAGTCGAGCCCGAAGGCATGATATGGGCGTGGTAATGGCGGTATGCTGGTTCGGGCCCAGCCTTATACTAAAAGCCTTTCGAGTTATTTGAAAGGCTTTTTTTATTCCTTGATAAAATTATGAAATTGTGCCGTTTGGTTTTTTATTTTTGTACCGTTTCGATTTTCCGATTTTAAGTAAAGCAGCTTAAAACAATCAATAGTAAAATTCTTTTCATACGGATTAAATATTTGGTTATAGATTGGGGAGAACCAATTAAGCTCTCCCATTTAATTACATTTATTATAGAGTTCCGTTAATTTCTAAATTATCTAGCCAAGCTTTAGCCATGGTATCATTAGCCTTGGGCGTAACCCCATAAATCATCAAAGCGTTTAAACTATTGCCGGCCACTAAACCACCCGATACAAATTCGCCCGCCACACGCTTACCGTTTACCCAAATATGATAAGTACCCGCATTTAAAGTCTGTTCGGCTTCTTTGGTATATTTTTTAGTTTCAGCACTGTTGTTACTGTACACTTCTATTAAATAATCGGTGTTTTTAACAAATGAAACTCCTTTAACTGAAGTCCATTTGCCACCAGCTCGGCTATAGAAATTTATTTGATTGGCGGCAGATAAATTCCACCGCAAACCAGCGAAGATTTCTGTTGAGCTTTCTTTGACACCACTATTTCCTTGGAATAAATCATCAGAATTTTCTGAAACGCCATTAGCAAATACCCATTGACCAGCATTTACCGCATCTATTTTGATATTGAAACTTGTTTTGGCTACATTTTCAAAAGCGAGGTTATATATAGAAAACTTGCTAGTGGTAGTACCCGCTACAATCTCTAAACCAGCACCTTTAATAAAATTGGCGCTACTTTTAACCAAGTTAAATGCGCCAGTACCGTCTGATGCGGTGCGAATTCTTACCCGAGCTGCTTTGTTGTTAGCAATTTTTGGCAAAAAAGAAGTTGAAGAAGCTCCTGGATTTGGATTAAAAGAAGCCTCCTTATCGCCAAAGTCATAATTTATGACTGGTGCTTGCGCAAAAGAAAGTGTACAGATTGAGCACGTTAAAATAGTAGCAGCAAATAAATTCTTCATCGTATATCGTATTAAAAGTTAGTATTCGGTAATATTAAAATCGTTGAACCAAACGGTTTCGTCTCTTAGCATTTGTGGCTGTAGCGTTCTTCTGTAAATTCCCCACTTTGGACGGCAGCTGGTCGAGTTTTTACGCCACATTTCTATATTGGTAAAGGCTTGCTTTAGCAAAAGCTTTCCATCACTAATTCTGTTGATCTGTATTTCGTATTTACCATCGAAAGAAAAAGTAGCACGTTCCACCACCTCCACCCAATGGCCTTTAAAATCGGCCAATGGAATAGTTGCGAGATATTTTCTAGAAGTGGCGTCTGTATCGCCAGTATGTATTACCTCTAAAACATCGCCAGCAGCTTTGTACCTTCCAGTAAGCGTAATAATTGGTAGTTGGTTATCGCCATCAATAGGCTTTAACTGATGAATATGCGTAAAATCACTAGATGGCTTAAAGCTGGCGTCGAGTTTAAACTTCCATTTATAAAGCACCTTTTCATCTTTACTAGCCTTTAAATTTTCTGGCGACCTATCATAAGTTTTAATTTCGTTACGCTGTCTATCCGAATTTTCACATTTATCGTTGTCTGGTGTAAGATGAATGGTAAAGGCAAAAACCTGTCGTTTCAAATCGTTATCAAAAACTTGGTTAATATGCTTCCCAAAGCCTAAATGGCTACAATCTGGAGCTTCAATTACATCGCCTGTACCGCCAAAAACACTGTTAATGAGTTGGTAGGTTTCTGTAGTGCCGTTAGCGCTTAAGGTTGTGCCTTCTGTTGTATTATTTACTGGATTACCATTGCCCGCTGTTACTTCCTTTTCTAACGGCGAAGATTTTTGCTTGCTACAGGCACAGCCAAGCATGCAGATGCATAAAACGTAAAGCAGGTTGTGCTTTTTCATACAAAGAATAAATTTGGTTGACCAATATTTGGTTGACCAAATTTATACAAATAAAATTACGAAGCAAATTTTTTAGAAGATTTTAACACTAAGGTTTATAACGGTTCCAGAGGCATTGAAGATGAGGAAGACAAGCTTAATTTGGCACAGAACTGCCGCTCGCTATTTTAATAGTTGTAGCAAATTTGATTTATAAACCTGGTTGCAGCGTAAATCCTTTTTGTTTTACCTTAAAAGAAATTAAACAGCTGCTTCGATAAGCCAAGCACAATAAGAAGTGAATTGATAAAGCAAACAAAAAGATTGCAGCGAAAAACAGGGCTATCCGCAAATAGCCGTAGGAGAATACTTTTCTAAAAAGATTTATTTACTTACGAAACGCTCTTCGGCTTCGGTAATAACTTGCTGAACTATTTTTTGTAAAGCTTGAGCTTTGTTAGCTATTACAGGGTCTTTATCGTAATTGGTAAGGTAAATGATATTTTTAGTGGTATCATCGTAAACGAATTTAAACTCGTAACGTAATACATTTGGGTCTTTCAGGTTGGCTACTGAATTAGCTATCGTATCTGGAATATGGAGTAAATCTTGTTCGTTAATTTTACTATGCAGAAAAATTACGTTGTTGGTACGCAACTTAAAATTCTCTTTAATGAGCTGGTCGTTACGATCTAAAAATTGATACGCTCCGGTTTTAGAATCATAGCTATTTTGCAGGGTATCGCCAACGCCCCACTTATAAGTTAAACTTGTAAAAGATGCTGCTCTTTTGCCGCCACTTCTCATTTTCATTACAAAATAACCTCCTGCAATTACTACAAAAAGTACCGCAGCAATGTTAAGTATCTTTGTTGCTTTAGGCTTCATTTATTTGTTTAGCGTAGCTTCCTTATCAATCAATGTAAGTTCTATTTCTTTCTGCACCTTGCTTACGGCACCCTTCATTCTTTCGGCACCTGTAAAGTTTGGAAAGTAAATTACTTCTTTAGCTTTCTTTTTATAGTTGAACTTAATGAAGTAGCGTAATTTTTTAGGGTCTTTTAAATCTGCCTCACTATTGGCCACTACATCTGGCAAGTTCCAAAAGCCCTGCACATCGGCTATGCTATCCAAATATTTGATATCTCTTGTAGTTAACTTAATATTTGTTTTGATCAACGAATCGTTTTTATTCACATATTCAAATTTGCCAGTGGCAGAATTGTAACTGTTTTCTAATTGCTCTCCGGTGCCCCATTTGTATTCTAAGGAAACAAAATCTTTTTCCTGAAAAGGAGCATTTCTAATAATTGGCGCATAATATACTATGCTGTAGATTAAAAACGGAACAATTACGGTTAACGCTAGAAATATCTTTTTACCTTTTGAAGTCATTATTTATTTAATCTGCTGTAAAATTATTTGATGCATTGTCATCAAACTCTCCCTCCCATTTGGCAATTACCACAGTAGCTAGGCAATTACCAATTACATTTACCGAAGTTCGAGCCATGTCCATCAATTCATCAATACCTAAAATGGCTGCGATAATAAATACCGGCAAACCAAATTGTTCTGCTGTAGCAATGAGCACAATTAACGAGGCTCTTGGCACGGCAGCAACACCTTTAGAAGTAATCATTAAGGTAAATGCAATGGCCAATTGTTGCCCTATACTTAGGTCCATTCCGGCAGCTTGCGCCACAAAAATAGAAGCCAAAGATAAGTATAATGATGTACCATCTAAATTAAAACTGTAACCCGTTGGTATTACAAACGATACAATTTTACGTGGCACGCCAAATTTCTCCATATTGCTAATCGCCTTTGGCAAAGCCGCATCAGAGCTTGTGGTGGCAAATGCGATAGAAACTGGCTCTTTTACCGCTTGTATAAACTTTTTGATGGGTATTTTTAAGAAAAGCATAATGGGTACAAATACCAACAGCACAAATACAATTAGCGCAATATAAAGCGACCCCAAAAGCATGAATAAGTTCTTTAGAATATCTACCCCTAAATGCCCAACTGTATAAGCCATTGCAGCCCCTACACCTATTGGTGCAAAGTACATGATGAGGTTAGTAAATTTGAACATTACCTCCGATAAACTCTCTGCAAACTCTACCATAGGTTTTCGCTTTTTCTCTTCTACCATGGCCAAACCGATACCAAATAGTACAGAAAACACTACAATCTGTAGCACTTTGTTCTCGTACATTGATTTAACTACATTTTCTGGGAAAAGCTCGTAAAAGAAATGAGCAAATTTGTAGATGCCATGCACATTATCTGGTAAAGACTCTAATTCTGTATCTACTATTTTAGTGGTTGGCAATTGCTGTTGTGGCATTTTCTTAATATCAACCCCTACACCAGCATGGGTAATATTAATTACGGCTAGACCAATAAAAATGGCACAAGAAGTGGCGCAAAAGAAATACAACATCGATTTCCAAGCCATACGGCCCACTTGCTTTAAATCTGAGTGGCCGGCAATACCATAAACCAATGTTCCAAAAAGAATTGGGCCCACAATAGTTTTAACCAATTTAATGAAACCTTTACTTAGCGGATGTAGTGCAGCTGCCACATTCGGGAAATCGACCCCAACAAACACCCCTAAAAGCATGGCTACCAATATCCAAGTGGTTAAATTTCTTTTTGCTAATGCGTAGACCACTAAAACCACCGCTAAGCCCCATCGTGCTGCTATCATTACTTCTTCTGCAACGGCTACAATGTTAAATTCTTTTAATAAAGTAATGATCAATGCAATAGTTATGCAAATTAAGGTGACAAGACCTGTCTTATTTTTTTTCATTTAGTTTATGTTTTCAATAGTAATAAAGCTCAATTTAAAATGATTTTATTACTGCTTGTTTAATGTGTTTGTTATTTACAAAGTCACATTTAGTTTATTTGGTTATATGGGTTATGCTTTCAATTTAATACTTCACTTTGTTAATCAAAAGAATGCGAAGCCATTTAAATCTTTTGTTAAGCCATCAAAGCTGACAAAATTAAATATTTGCGCTTAGCACACAAACATTTATTAATTTAGTAGCCGTTTAAGGTGTAACAATTTAATGTTATCCTATTCTAATAGACATACAAAAACGCTAAATGGACCGAAAAGATCAGCTTTTTAAGGAAATTTTCGATAAAAACTCAAAGAAGATATTTCACTTGTGTTATGGTTACACAGGCGATGCAGACTCGGCGAACGATCTTTTACAGGAAACATTTTTAAAGGTTTGGCAAAATTTGGATAAGTTTCGAAACAAATCTTTAATCTCTACTTGGATTTATAGAATTGCCGTAAACACTTGTTTAACTTACCTGCGTTCTGAAAAGAGACAGGCCAAAGACGAGCTTACCGACAATATTATAGAAAACAGGATTGAGGAATATTCTGAAAAGAACGAACAGATAGCCCTCCTATACAAATCGATCTCTAAATTGGAAGAAAATGATCGTTTAATTATTACCATGGTGTTAGATGAATTACCTTATAATGAGATTGCTGAAATCTCTGGAATTAGCGAAGGCAATTTAAGAGTTAGAATACATCGCATTAAACAGAAACTTACTGAAATATACAATCAACATGCAAGAATTTGATCACATAGAGGCATTATGGGCCAAGCATACAGTTGATGTAAAAATATCTGCCGATGATATGCTAAAGCAGGCGAAAAAGGACGTAAGTAACATGCGCACCAAATCGTTATTGAATATTATTGGCATGGCGCTTTCTATTTTTGCCGTGGCCGCCGTTTGGTTTCTTTATGATTTTGCTTCTATAGCCACCCATTTGGGCATTAGCATTATTATATTGGCTGTTACTGTTTATACCATTATTTTATACGCCAACCACCGTGTAATTGCACAAAATGATTTTACCCAAAATCCTAATATTTTCTTGCAAAAACTAAAAGTTTATCAATTGCAAAGGCACCAACTTTACAATAGGTTATATTGGTTTTATGTAATAGCACTCTCTTTGGGCATGGGGCTTTACTTTTTTGAACTGCTGCAAAATTTTGATTTTTGGCTGCAGGTGCTAATTTTATTTTTAAGTTTTGGATGGATAATATTTTGTTCAACCTTGGTAAGAAAAGCAGTAATTAAAAGAGATAAAGAGAGAATTGCTTTGTTAATTGAGAAATTTGAGCGCATTAGCAACCAATTTAAAGACACAGAATAATTTGGCACAACTTTCGTTCTTTTATGGTTAAATGAAACCACTAAAGAACATTATTTTAATATCAGTAGCTGTAATTGTTTGCGCATTTACAACACACGAACGTATTTATCCAGAAACTATCAATTGGGATACGCATTTTAAAGGCAACCCAGACCCAAATTCGCATTTCGCGGCGGTAACCAGTACCATTTGGCAATATGGCTATAGATCTACCATTAGAGGCAACAACCTGCAACTAGACTTTAATTTTTTGGGCGGTGTTGATGCCAATAAATCTTGGGTAAAAAGAGAGCGAATTAGAAATAAAGAAGCGAGCAGCAGGTTGTTAAACCACGAACAAGGTCACGTTTACATTAATTTTATTTTGTTAAAAAAGGGCGAATACATTTTAAAAAACCAAAGCTATACCGTTGCCAACTACAAACGATTGATAGACAGAACCGCCAAAGACATCAGTAGGTTTTATAACGACATGCAAGAGCGATATGATGCAGAAACCAAACATGGCTCAGATTTGGAAGCGCAAAAAAAATGGGATGCTTTTTTTGAGAGTGAGTTAAGCCAGCTTTAATTTATTGCCATTGGTTGAAACCAACGGCAATGAAAATTTTTACTCTTCTCCCGGCTTAACCTCAGAAGAAGAAAAACTATTACCAGACAATCTATATTTTAAAGTTTTAACCAAAGTGGTAGTTTTACCACTATCCACTTGTACCGTAGGCACCGACCTAAACAAATCTCCATTCTTAACGAAGAATTTATCATCGCCTTTGTAGCCTTTCATGGTGCTAATTCCCGGAAAACTTATTTTATTAAACTCATTAGCATATTCGTAAACATTTACATCGGCTACATTTTTACGCACTAAGGTTTGTATGTAGATTTCTGGATTGCCGTCGTTGTCCAGATCCATATTCCAAGCATCGGTAATGATGCCTTCTCGTTCTACAGCAATAGATTTATAGTTTTGCTTAGTAGAATCAGACATTAAAATCAGAAAACCACCTACGCTATCTACGCCTTTTCCCCAACTCACTACTTCAAAATAATAGCCGGGTTTAATCTCTATACTTTTATAAAATGGAAATGGGTTTGGCGCTTTAGTTTCTACTATTTTTTGTTCAACTGCTAAAGGTTTGTCGCTATCAGAGCAAGCGCTTATAATGATAGCAACCGCCATTAGGGCAAATACTGATTTTAATATGTCCTTAAAAACCATGAGTTGTAAATATGAAATGCCAATTTATGTGTTTTAAGTGTTTTTACAAAATAGTGTAAAGCAATAATTTGTCAATTGCGAGCCCAATCAACCACAAAGACACAAAGAACACAAAGTTTTTTAATTTTATTACTCCGTGTGCTTTGTGTCTTTGCGGTTCTTATTTAATTTCTGCGCTGTTATTAAAAACAGTTTCGGCAACTACGCTACGTTTTCCGCTTGGGGTAATTACAATCGTTTTCAAAACTTTTTTCTTGCCTTGTGGTACATTTATTTTTATTGGCGATGTATATTCTGCGGCATTTTCCGACGGTCGGAAACCATCTAACGTGTAGAAAATTTTAGCACCAATGATTGGAGATTGCAAATTGATAACGTGATTTTCTCCAGTTACTTCTTTATTTGGTTGGCCAACAGCTGTAGGTACCCAAAAGTTAGTTCCTGTTTCATCTAATCTAGCTAAGTGCAATGCTAAACGTTCTTCGCTAAAATTCTTCAAGTCTTTCTTTTCCAATGGTGTCCAAGCAATTTCAGCTAAGGCAAAAACTCTAGGAAAAATCATATACTCAGCTTTTGCAGGCGTTTCAATGTATTCGGTCCATAAATTGGCTTGCACGCCTTTGATGTATTTTTTCTGCTCTGCAGTAAGTACCGCCGGAACTGGATCGTAATTATAAACTTTGGTGTAATGTGCAAAGCCTTTTCCATTTCTGCCTATGGTTAAAGGCTCGTCTTCGGCGGTAGACTGTTTGTGATCGAAATACAAACCATTGGTACTTGGCGTCATCAACACATCGTGGTTTTGCTGTGCCGCTTCTATACCACCCTTCTCGCCTCTCCAGCTCATTACGGTAGCGTTTGGTGCCAAACCACCTTCTAAAATCTCATCCCAACCAATGATAGAACGACCTTTACCATTCAAGCTTACTTTTCTATCCTTTGGATGAAATAACTTTGCAAACCATGCTCATCTTTCAAGCCTTTTTCTTTAATCAGCTGCTGGCAAAATTCAGATTCCTTCCAGTATTTTTTTGGTGCTTCATCGCCTCCAATGTGGATATATTTTGATGGAAAAATGGCGATTACTTCATCCAATACATTCTCCAAAAACTTAAAAGTATTTTCTGAAGGCACAAAAATATCATCAAACACACCCCACGTTTGCTGCACCTGTTTACCAGTTCTAGGGCCAGACCAGGGCCAATCGGCACCAATGTAAGTGTCCCTTTCTGGAAAAGCGCTTAATTCTGGATATGCCGCTATGGCTGCCGAACCGTGACCCGGCAATTCAATTTCTGGAATAACATTGATGTATTTTGAAGCGGCGTAGGCTACAATTTCTTTGGCCTCTTCTTGGGTGTAATAACCTTTGTAAACTTCATTATCAGTACCTCCAGAACCTGGATATACACCAATAATAGTCCCGTTTCTACTTGCGCCAACCTCGGTTAGTCTAGGATATTTTTTAATTTCAATTCTCCAGCCCTGATCTTCGGTTAAATGCCAATGAAAGTTATTTAACTTATAAGTTGCCATTACATCAATATATTTTTTGATGAAAGAAAGTGGAAAGAAATGACGACCAACATCTAAGTGCAAACCACGGTAAGTGAAACGGGGATAATCGTTAATTTCTACGTTTTGAATACTGTAAACACCTTTTACCCGCTCGTTAGGGAACATTTGTAGAAACGATTGCATAGCATAAAACAACCCTGCATTTTTGCCCTTTAGCATAACCCTGTTTCCGTTTACAGCTATTTGATAACCTTCGTTAGGCAATTTATTTTCAAAATCGTTATTTAAAATAATCGCTTTTTGTTTTGCCGTTAACGGCATTTTTGCAGAAACTATTTTTGCCGTAATTCCTTTTGACGACAAGAACGTTTTAAGTGCTTGTGCAACTTCTCTATCTGAAGGTAGCGCACATATAACAACATTATCATTCAATATAAAATAACCTGATGCTTTAACAACAGATACAGGTGCAGGTATAATACCCATGTTCGCATCTGTTTGAGCGCTCAGACTTGAAAAATAAAATGCTGCTACAGCCGTAAGAAACAACTTTTTCATTAATTTTTGGTTTAATTTAAGATTTGGTTTTTAAAGAAAGATAAGCACTTAACTTCTTTATTGGTCTACAAGATAAAACTTTTAAAGTTTAGCGAAAAGAAAAAAATCAAAACATAAAAAAACCTTTCTAAACTAAATTAGAAAGGTTTTAAAATATCATTTAACAAAATTTTACTTTGTATCAGCCTTTGCTGCTAAATATCTTTCTGCATCAAGAGCGGCCATACAGCCAGAACCTGCGGCAGTAACCGCTTGTCTGTAAATGCTATCTTGCACATCACCACAGGCAAAAACGCCTTCTACATTGGTTTTAGATGTACCCGGAACAGTTTGCAAATAACCTGTATCGTCCATATCTAACCAACCTTTAAAAATGTCTGTGTTAGGTTTATGGCCAATAGCTACGAAGAAACCTTCTATATCTAAAGTTTTAGCTTCTTCTGTTTTATGGTTGAAAACTTTAACGCCAGTTACATTTTTGCCATTGCCAATAATCTCGGTAGTTTGGGTATCGTAAAGCACTTCAATATTTTCGGTATTTAATACACGATGTACCATTGCTTTTGAAGCACGGAACTCGTCTCTACGCACTAACATATACACTTTTTTACAAAGTTTTGCTAAGTAGGTGGCTTCTTCGGCAGCGGTGTCGCCAGCACCTACAATAGCTACCGTTTGGCCTTTAAAGAAAAAACCATCACAAACGGCACAAGCCGAAACACCGAAACCGTTATATTGTTGCTCACTTGGTAAACCTAACCATTTAGCTTTAGCGCCAGTAGCTATAATTACCGTATCGGCCAAAATAGTTTTGCTTTCGTCAACCGTTACTTTATGAGGTAGCGAAGAAAAATCTACCGAACTTACATAACCAAAGCGAATTTGCGTACCAAAACGTTCTGCTTGGTTTTTAAAGTCTTCCATCATCTCAGGCCCCATAATTCCGTCAGGGTAACCTGGGAAATTATCTACATCGGTAGTTTGGGTTAGCTGACCGCCCATTTCCATACCGGTGTACATTACTGGTTTTAAATCGGCCCTTGCTGCATAAATTGCCGCTGTATAACCTGCTGGACCCGAGCCTATGATAAGGCACTCTATGTGCTCTAATTCTTCTTGTTGTGACATTGCGTGTATTTTGTGATGCAAATTTAAACTTTAACTAATAAAGCGCAACACTTGTGGAGAAAGATGAAATTGTGGAGATAATTATTGGAGTGGTTAGGGATTAGGAACTAGGGATTAGGAACTAGGGATTAGGAGTTAGGGATTAATTTAGGAATTTAATTGACCGAAAGCCAGTAGACAATTGTTTTATTGTAAAATTGCTTTATTGTTATTCTTGAAAATCTAATTTTAAAGGAAACCTCATTTTCACTGCAACTTTTTGATGGTTACATTCTCCTGGTATCCAAGTATCCATTTTAATAGTTTCTAAAGATTTCTCTTCTATGTTTAATTTAGTATTATTCATTCCGTATACCTGGAAATTTGAAATTTTTCCATCTGGCAAAACTATAAATTCTAAATTAACAGCTGTTAACATAGTATCTGCTGGAATTATTTGTGTTAAACGCGTAAAAGCACCAACTGTTCCATTTTTATAGAAAGGCATTTTATCAGCTTGCTCATAAATCATCATTTCTAAATCATTATTATAGATTCCAACACAGAGTTGATCTTTACTACGACAACCCAACAATAGGCCACTTAAAAGAAGAGCAATTAGATATTTCAACATTCAAGCAATTTAAAAATTTTATAAAGGGATTAGGGATTAGAAGTTAGGGATCAGTTACAGCTTAACAATTTAAACAGTTAACCAACTACATCATCACACTTTCTAACTTCCCGACTTTCCAACTTCCGGACTAAACACTTTCCCGACTTTCGGACTACCCCCCTTTATTCTCTCGCAGTAGCCTCACAAAGTTACCGCCCAATATTTTATAAACATCAGCCTCGCTGTAACCTCTTTTTAAGAGCGCTTCCGTTACTTTGGGGAAATCGGCAACACTTTCCATCCCTTGTGGAAACGACTCTGCTCCGTCAAAATCGGCACCTATGCCCACATGATCTACGCCAATCAATTTAACCACATAATCAATATGATCTATCACTCTGTCAATTCTAGGTCTGTTCTCATCGGCTTCACTTTGATATTTGGCAATTAGCGTATCAATAGCTTTCGATCGTCCATATTTATCACTTAGTTCCTTTAGCTCGGGTTTGTGCTTAATCAAGAAATTTTGCTGTTTTGCTGAGTAGGTAGGATCTAAAAAGCCACTATAAAAGTTGATAGAAATTACTCCACCATTTTTGCCAACAGCTTTAATTTGCTCGTCTTTTAAGTTACGATGCACCGGGTTAATACCATAAGCACAACTGTGCGATACCAAAACGGGTTTAGTGGATAATTTGATGGCATCAAAAAAAGTTTGTTCACCAACGTGCGATAAATCTAGCAAAACACCAAGTTCGTTTAATTTGCGCACTACAGATTTTCCGAAATCACTTAAACCGGGCATGGCTATTTCTCCCTTGCTTTCTTGCGCTGCCGAACTGGCCCAAGGTGTGCTATTATTCCAAGTTAAGGTTAGGTAAATCATCCCACGTTTAGCCAAAGCTTCTAATTTAGAGAGATCGTTTTCTATCATGTGGCCACCTTCTACCCCAATTAGCGCAGCCAATTTTTGTTGCTTTACGGCATTTTCTAGCTGTTGGGCGCTGTTTACCAGCGTAATTCTATCGGGGTATCTCTTAATGAGCGCATATAGCGAGTCGATTTGTCGGTTGGCCATATCAAAACCACCTTTTTCATCACACCATATCGAAAAAACCTGTACATCCAATCCGCCTTGCTTTGCCCTTACCAAATCAAAATTTCCAGTTTTTTGCAATTGCCCGATATCAATTCCAGATTGTACTTGGTTAAATAAAATATCGCCATGCGTATCTACCATAATAGCTTTATGATGGATTTGCTTCGCATTTTGAGCCATCAATTGTAGGCCAAAAATTAAAATAAATAGGGAAGTTAGCGATAGGCGCATGATTATTTTTGTTAGTTACGAAGCAGCTAAATTAAATTCATTTTCTAGTTAAATTACTCTACTTCTCGTATTTCGGATTTTTTAAGCTTAGTAGAACTTATCAGTTTATCATCCTCAAATACCTCTTTTAATTTTCTTTTTAAGTCGTACCAAATGCCAGTCCGTAAACCATCTTTATAGTGGCCAAGCAGCATTCTTCTACCTTTGTAGTTAAAAAAAGCAATTTCTCCTTCTAGCTTTCCATCTTTATAATTGCGGTAGCCCATAATCTTGCCGTCTGGAAAATGATCAGTCCATTTACCTTGCTCTAAACCATCTACAAACTCGCCCTGTTGGGTAATATACCTATCGGTGCTTTCATTTTTAAAATTGGCGAAGTTCTGGTAATTGTAATCGAAAATACTGCAGTAAAAAATAAACTTACCATGTGGCTTGGTCAGTTGCTCGTCTTTATAGGCGCCCGTAAACATTAGGTTATCATCTAAATCGTAGCGTTTTAACACCCACAAATCTTGGGTACTTAATTTGCCATATACACCATAAGATGTTGCCCTATCTTTATCAGTAGTAATTCGATTACCATTGAAATAAATTGGCTTTGCTTGCGCAAATACATTTATGGTGGCTAAAAACGATAAAAAGATCAATAACTTATATTTCAGCATCATATTAGGTTTGAATTATTCCAACATTAAAAGGTTTGGTAATTGGTGCTTGGTTTGCCGCTTCAATTCCCATCGAGATTACTTTTCTAGTTTCCAAAGGATCTATTACACCATCAACCCATAAACGTGATGCCGCATAGTAAGGCGTAGTTTGCGAGTTGTATCTATCAGTAATATCGTTCAGCAATTTATTTTTTGTTTCTTCTTCTAACGTTTCGCCTTTACCTTTTAGCGCACTCTCTTGAATTTGTAACAATACTTTTGCTGCTTGCGCACCTCCCATTACTGCCACTTTAGCGCTAGGCCAAGCGTAAATTAACCTCGGATCGTACGCCTTACCACACATGGCATAATTACCCGCACCATAAGAATTGCCCACCACAATGGTAAATTTAGGCACCACAGAATTGGAAACCGCATTTACCATTTTAGCACCGTCTTTAATGATACCGCCATGCTCAGATCTACTACCCACCATAAATCCAGTTACATCTTGTAAAAACACCAAAGGGATTTTCTTTTGGTTGCAGTTCATGATGAAACGACTGGCTTTATCGGCACTGTCAGAATAAATTACTCCGCCAAACTGCATCTCGCCTTTTTTAGATTTTACTACTTTGCGCTGGTTGGCCACGATACCCACTGCCCAACCATCTATACGCCCCAAACCACAAATAATGCTTTGCCCGTACAATTCTTTGTATTCTTCAAAATCAGAATTATCTACCAAACGCAAAATAATCTCCTTCATATCGTAAGGCTTTTCGCGGTTATCAGGCAAAATTCCGTAAATATCTTGCTCATTTAATTTGGGCAAAGCCGATTTTACCCTATCAAAACCTGCTTGCTGTGGCGCACCTAGCATACTCATGATGTTTCGAATGCTATCTAAGCAAGCTTGGTCGTTAGGATGTTTGTAATCGGTAACGCCAGAGATTTCACAGTGCGTGGTAGCACCACCCAAAGTTTCGTTATCGATATCTTCGCCTATGGCCGATTTTACCAAGTAAGATCCTGCTAAAAACACAGAACCCGTTCCATCTACAATCATGGCTTCGTCGCTCATGATGGGCAAATAAGCACCGCCCGCAACGCAAGAACCCATTATTGCCGAAATTTGTACAATTCCTTCAGAAGACATGATGGCGTTGTTTCTAAAAATACGTCCAAAATGTTCTTTATCAGGGAAAATTTCATCCTGCATTGGCAAGTAAACACCTGCACTATCTACCAAATAAATGATGGGCAAACGATTTTCCATGGCGATTTCTTGGGCACGCAGATTTTTCTTTGCCGTCATCGGGAACCAAGCCCCAGCTTTAACCGTAGCATCATTGGCAACTATTACACATTGCCGCCCAGAAACGTAGCCAATTTTTACTACCACGCCAGCACTAGGGCAACCGCCTTCTGCTTCATACATTCCATCAGCAGCAAAAGCGCCCAATTCAATTACTGGCTTATCTTCGTCCAACAAATAAGCAATTCGCTCTCTTACCAACAGCTTACCTTTTTCTTTTTGTTTAGCAGCACTTTTTTCGCCTCCACCCAAGTAAACTTTCTTCAGCTTGGTCTTTAGCTCATAAACTTGTTGCTTGTTGTAATCTTCGTTTTTATTAAATGTCAAATCCATATAGGTTGATTATATTTTGGTTTTGCCTTGCCGCCATTTCGAACATAGTGAGAAATCTATAAGTTAAAACAATAGACTAACGATCCCTCACGACGTTGGAATGACAAGTTACAACGCAATTATGCTAAAATAGTATTTTAAGCGTTGGTATGGAATGAGATGGCTGATATTTTTTCTGTTACTTACTTTTTCGAACCAAAGCTGGGCACAAAAATTCATATTCCCTAAGCTTGCAAACCAAGCGAAAGAGGTATCTCGCCTAATCCCGAAGCAATGGAAACTATTAGATTCTGCACAAGGCGACCTTAACCAAGACAAGCAGCAAGATTTGGTACTGATTTTAGAACACCTTACCGCTGTAGATGAAGACCGAGCCTATGGAAATTACGAAGTTGAGTTGATTACGGAAACGCAAAAGCCTCGAATTTTGGCAGTTTATTTCAAAAAAAATGGAGTTTATCAACTAGCTGCTCAAAACAATGATTTTGTGTTAAGATCTGAAGAAGGCGGTAAAATGGGCGACCCATTAAAAAACCTTAGTATCGACAGCAATAAGTTTACCCTTTCATTTGAAGGAGGCAACGATTGGCGTTGGAAACTCAATTACCAGTTTGCCTACGATAAAAAACAATGGAATTTGGTAGCGGCCAACAATGTTTACTACCATAAAGACAGCGGCGAAATGGTAGATAAACAGTATGATTTTGTAGATAGAACCATTAAAACGATTGTGGGAAGCATTTTTAACCGCAACATCTTAAACTCGGTAGACGAAGACATTTTAGTTTTTGGCAGCCCAAGAACTTTAATGGATTTTAAAAAACCTTGGACTTGGGAAGTGACGAAGGATAATTATTTGTAGCGTGATTGACAGAATGCTTTGTCAAGGTCGTTTCGAGCGGAACAACATGAAGTCGAGACTTGAAAATCAACGAAGTTAAATCTTTGAAAACAATTATTAACAACTATTTCAAAGATCTATCCATTACAATAGAGATGACGCAAGCCTCAGTCGTTTACAGACTTACGAAGTTTCAGAAACTTCATAAGTCTTACACCAAGCATATTATCTTTTTCTGTTAAGCAGACTATTATTATTGCTAAAGTAAAAAGATTGGCAATAAACCAATCTTTTTACTTTAGACTTTTAACTTAAAATCTATCCTTTTATCGCATTGATGATATCGTACTGCGTAATGATATCAAACTTGCCATCTTCTAACTCTACTAAAACCGCACTGTTATCTTTATTAATTAGGGATGATAAGCGATCTATAGAAGTATTCAAATCTACAAATGGGAAAGTTGCTCCCATAATATCTTCTACTTTAGCAGATTTTACGCTTGGGTTTTCTAACAAGGCAGCTAGGATGTCACTTTCTTCTAATTTACCCACTAGCATTCCTTTTTGCGTTACCGGAATTTGAGAAATGTTTAACGTGCTCATGGTATTAAAGGCTTCAGAAACTGTTTTCTCACAATCTATAGTTACAATTTCTCCCGTATCTTTTTTAGCAAGAATAGTACGAGCTGTTAGCTTTTCGTCTTTTAAGAAACCACGTTCACGCAGCCAGTCTTCATTATACATTTTACCCATGTAACGGCTACCGTGGTCATGGAAGATAATAACTACTACATCTTCGGGTTTTAATTGATCTTTCAACTGCAATAAACCCGCAACTGCTGATCCTGCGGAATTGCCAACGAAAATTCCTTCTTGGCGACAAACTTCTCTGGTCATTAATGCCGCTTCCTTATCTGTTACTTTTTCGAATAAGTCGATGACGTCGAAATTTACATTTGCTGGTAAAAAATCTTCTCCAATGCCTTCTGTGATGTAAGGATAAATCTCGTTTTTATCGAAAATACCGGTTTCTTTATATTTTTTAAATACCGAACCGTAGGTATCTATGCCCCAAATTTTGATGTTAGGGTTTTTCTCTTTCAAATATTTACCGGTACCAGAAATGGTACCTCCCGTACCTACCCCAACTACTAAATGCGTAATCTTGCCTTCGGTTTGTTCCCAAATTTCAGGTCCAGTTTGCTCATAATGCGCTTGTGAGTTGGCTAAATTATCATATTGATTAGGTTTCCAAGAATTTGGCACTTCACGTTCTAAACGAGAAGATACCGAATAATAAGAACGCGGATCTTCTGGCTCTACGTTGGTTGGGCAAACAATTACTTCGGCTCCAAAAGCACGCAAAGCATCTACTTTTTCCTTAGATTGTTTGTCTGTAGTGGTAAAAATACATTTGTATCCTTTAATAATGGCTGCCATGGCCAAGCCCATACCCGTATTGCCCGATGTACCTTCGATAATGGTACCGCCTGGTTTAAGTTTGCCACTTTGTTCTGCATCTTCAATCATTTTTAAAGCCATACGGTCTTTAATAGAATTACCTGGGTTGGTAGTTTCTATTTTCGCCAAAACGGTAGCCGGAATATCTTTTACGATGTTATTCAGTTTTACCAAAGGCGTGTTACCAATGGTTTCTAATATATTGTTATACCACATGTTACAAAAGTAACGAACAGCAATAAGTATTTCGAGATTAATATTTATTTAAAATTAAATTTCAAAAAAAATATCAAAACAAAATTTAATTCTATAATCTACAAAAATGATATACTAAATATGTTATAAATTTGGCGTGATGTGTTTATAAGCCACAGATGCACAGATTTTTTTTAATTTTTATAAAGCAAATAAATCTGTGCATCCCGTATTTGGAATGAGTATTATGGCAAAACTAAGCCAACTTGTATAATTTACCTGGCAAAACGATAATAGTTCCTCTCATTTCGAGTGTTAAAAGAATAATGGCCAATTTACTTTGCGGAATATTGGTGGTTACAAAAAGGTCATCTACAGCCAAAGCAGATCCTAACAGTGCTTCGCAAACCGTTCTTTCGTCTTTATTTAAATCTAAAGGTAACTGCACCTGCACCGGAGCTTTTTTTGTTGAAGTTTCTTCATCCCAACCTAAATAATAGATCAAATCTTGCGGATGATTAATTAAACCTGCCCTATTGGTTTTGATAAGGAAATTACATCCCTCAGAAAACTCGTCATTTACTCTTCCCGGAAAAGCGTAGACATCTCTATTGTATGAATTGGCAATTTCGGCGGTAATGAGCGCACCTCCTTTGATCGACGCTTCAACCACTATTGTCACATCGGCCATGCCAGCTATAATTCTGTTTCGTTTGGGGAAATTTTCGCGATCTGGATTAGTGCCTGGCAGAAATTCGGTAAGCAACCCACCATTTTTAAGCATCTTCGCCGCTAATTCTCGATGAGCGGCTGGATATATTCGATCTAGACCATGGCCCAAAACACCAACCGTAGGCACATTTGCTAAGACGCTCTCCTTATGTGCCGCGGCATCAACGCCATGGGCAAGTCCGCTACTGATTAGCACATCGTAAGGTTTGAGTATTTCTATGAGTTGTTTACAAAGCATTTTACCATAAGCTGTTGCATTACGAGTACCAACAATACTCACAATTCTGGTCTTGTTCAAATCTACATTTCCCTTATAGTAAAGCAGCAGAGGTGCATCATAGCAGCTCTTCAATCGCTTAGGATAGCTTTCATCATTATAAAACAACACCTGTATTTGATGCTTTTCTATAAAAGCCAACTCTTGCGCTGCCAACTCTAATGCGTTAGTATTTACAATGGCTTCGGCAGTTTTCTTGCCTATTCCGTCAATGTTTAACAATTGTTTATGGGTAGCAGAAAATACGGCTTCGGCACTACCAAAATGCTGTAGCAGTTTTTTGGAGATAAGTGCACCTACTCCGTTAATTAACGTAAGCGCTATTTGATGTTTCATGGATAGATGAAAAATAAAAACTTGAAATACAGATAATTAAATATTAAACTATAAAAATAGTTTGAAAACTACTTTTATAGTTTTAACTTTATAAAACAACAAGATACTTCATTATGAGAGAATTAACAAAAGCCGAAGAACAAATTATGCTGATACTTTGGGAACTAAAAGAAGCCATTGTAAAAGAGGTAATTGATAAAATGGACCCTCCAAAGCCAGCCTATAACACGGTTTCTACAGTAATCAGGGTTTTAGAAGGCAAGGGCTTTGTAGATCACAAGGCTGTTGGCAATACGCATATTTACTTCCCTACCATTAGCGAAGAGCAGTACAAGCATTTTGCTTTCGACAAGGTAATGAACAACTATTTCGAAAACAGTTACGAAAGCTTGGTATCGTTTCTTGTGAACGAGAAGAAGATGGATATGGCTCAACTAGATGAAATTATTGCGATTGCCGAACAACTTAAAAATAAAAAGTGATGAACTGGCTCCATTATCTTTTAGAAGCTAACCTCTATTTGGTTGTTTTCTACGGCATGTACAAGCTGTTGTTGCAGCATAGCACTTTTTACAACAGTAATCGATATTTTTTATTATTGAGTGTTGTGGCTGCTTTTGCTATTCCATTAATACAGTTGGCTTTTTTGAAACCAACGGTAGTGCTAGAAATTGAAGAAATACCTTACGAAATTCCGCTAGCAACTATAGAAATTGCCACGGTTGCGAAATCTCCTGCCTTAACTGCTCAAGATTACATTTTTTATGGGTATTTAGCTTTGGCATTATTTTTAAGCTTGAAATTCATCATCTCGATTTCGAAAATCATTAAGATTTATATAAGCAGCAACAAAAGAAAACTAAGTAGTTATACTTTAGTAGAATTAACTACCCAACATACCGCGTTTTCGTTCTTTAACATCTTATTTATTCATCCAGAAATGGCGAAGAACAGTGCAGTGCTAAGGCACGAAATGATCCATATCAAACAAAAACATAGTTGGGATATTCTCTTGCTAGAACTCTTAAAAATCTGCTGTTGGTTTAATCCGATAGTGTATTTGATGAAAAAAGATATCACACTTTTGCACGAATACATTGCCGACGAGAAAACTACTGCTGCAAATATCTCTAAACATGAATATGCGATGTTTTTAATTGAGAACTCAATGGCCGCTTATTCATCTTCACTTGTCAATCAATTGTTCAATCAATCCATATTAAAAAGTAGAATTAACATGTTAAACAAAGAAAAAACGGCAAATTGGGCAAGGCTCAAATATTTGCTGGCAGTTCCGCTTGGCGTAGGTTTACTCTGTGTATCAACACTAAGTTTTAGCAAAAGCTATGGTTTCTTAGAAATTGGCACACAAAAACAAGTGCAGCAAACCACCCCCAAAAACAAGCAAGAAAAACCCGTATATTATCCCGAACATAGGTACGACGAAAAAAACAACTTCATTTCGTTAGAAAAGCGGGCAATTATTGTTAATGGAAAACTAGTAGCCGATAAAAATAAATATTACGGCGTTGCCGAAGCTGACGAAATTACCTATCTCAACAAGCATTGAAGCAACAAAAAAGTATGGCAGTAAAATTGGAAAAAATGGTGCTGTGGTAATTACTGGGAAGAACTTAGTAAGCACTCCTCCACCGCCGATAATGCTATCGGCGGCGCCAGCAAGTCCACCAAAAGTTAAGAATGGCCAGATTAGTCCTCCACCTCCACCCATAGAAGCTCCACCTTCAGGCAAAAAGCTTAAAAAATTTCCACCTCCCGTAATAAAACATAACGAAAATATAAGCGACGCTAATAAAGAAAAAACAAATAACAGCAATAAAGAACAAACTTCGATAGACCGAAGCAAAGGCGATAAATTAGTAATATCGGCTGGTGGCATGCAAACCAAGGTTTTAGCAGTTTACGATAGATGGGGAAAGGAAGTATATCATAGTGAAGATTATCAAAATAACTGGGATGGCAGTGAGGGAAACATTAACGAAGCAGCCAATAAGGAGCTAGCCGCTGGAACCTATTTTTATATTGTTTCATATAAGCAAAACAAAAATACTTCTAGAAAAGGCTGGATATTGATAAAAGGAAATAGCTCAAAAGCGATGCCTAAAGATAATTTAGATAAAACAAGTTCTTTAAAAAGGGTTAGCAACTACCAAACGAAAGATCATCAAAAGGCTACAACAACTAAAACTACACCACAAAACCGAAACAACGTTTTCTTCAAAGCTTGGACTTTATACAAACCAAAAGTAGAAGAAAACAAAAATGATAATTGTTAAACTAGGTTACTGCGGCACATAAACCACATACTTAGTTTCAAAGAAATCTTCCTCAAAATAAGCTGAAAGTGGATACAACTCTGCTTTCAGTTTACTTTCCTTAATCTCCTCGGTTAAATCGCCACCTTTAAGGTAAAGAATACCATTTCTAACGGCATTGATGTTTTCTTTAGCAAATTTACCTCGTACCCACGGATAAAACTCGCCCAAACGAGTTACCGCTCTCGATACTACAAAATTATATTTATCGGTAATTTGCTCTGCCCTACTGTGCGACGCTTTTACGTTTTTTAAACCCAATGCCGCTGCAACTTCGGTAACTACTTTTATTTTTTTACCGATAGAATCTACCAAATGAAAATCAGTTTCTGGAAACAAAATAGCCAACGGAATGCCCGGAAAACCACCTCCACAACCTACATCCAACACTTTCTCACCAGGTTTAAACGTACAAAATTTGGCAATACCTAACGAATGTAAAATGTGACGTTCGTACAGCTCCTCAATATCTTTTCTAGAAATCACATTAATTTGCGAGTTCCACAAACTATATAAATCAAAAAGTTGCTCAAACTGCTTTACCTGAGTAGGCGTTAAATCCTTAAAATACTTGAAGATGATATCGGGTTTTACCATGGGGCAAAGTTAAAAGTAAAAAGTGGAAAGTGGAATTAGTTTTCAGTTGGCATTTATTAGGAATTTAACTACCCCATACATTAATTAATCGTAAGTCGTAAATCTAAAACCGCCCTATTTCCAATGTACCTTTTTTACAAATACAGATAGCAATGCATTTAGCACTAAAAAAAACATCAAAATGATATCTAAAATAGGGAACCACCAACTTAAGCTACCGTAATTTAAGCGTTTCAACAATTTTGGATAAACAAAACACCTCACAACTAAACTCAAAAGAAAAGCGCCAACCGCAATGAAGTGCGTACTAGGAAAACAGGCCAAAGTTATGGTAAGTGCATAAAAGAAGAATTGTACCGTAATTTGCGCAGATAGAATGAACTTGTGTTTGGTCTTGTAAAAACTCCCAGCACCAACGTGTCTTTTCTTCTGCCTTAAATAAGCTAAAAACGAGGTTTTAGGTTCGCTCCACACGTGTGCATCTTTATGAATTTGGATCATGGTGTTGCTCGGCGTTGCATTGGCATTCACAAATAAATCATCATCGCCAGAAGGAATGTGCATGTGTGCCGCAAAGCCTTTGCTTTTAAAAAACAACGATTTCTTGTAAGCCATATTTCTACCTACGCCCATATAAGGCATTCCTTTTAAAGCAAACGATAAATAATTAACCGCCGTAAAAAACGTTTCGAAACGGATCAAAGCGTTTAACAAACTTCTTTTTTTAAAGTAAGGCGAATAACCTAGCAAAATTTCTACTTTATTATCGGCAGGCAATTGCATTGCCGTTAGCCAATTTTTAGTGGCAGGTTCACAATCTGCATCGGTAAAAACCAGCCAATCGTGGCTAGCCGCTTTAATGCCCATGGTAACAGCAAATTTTTTACCCGCTATAAACTTTTCGCCTTCTCTTACATGAACAACTTTTAGGTTGGCATGTATCTTTTCTAACTCCTCTAAAAAATCGGCCGTACCATCCCAAGAGCGATCATTTACCACCACCACTTCAAAATTAGGGTAGTCTTGTTCAAAAATGCTAGGCAGGTACTTTTCTAGATTTTCGCGTTCGTTACGGGCGCAAATAATTATACTGATAGGCTTACCATTAGACGATGGCAATTCCTGAATGCGATATTGCGCCAATTTCAAATGAACACCCAATACATAATAAAGGTGTATTAAAAAGCAAATTGCGAGCGCCGATAATAAGCAGATTTCGAGTATATTAAATTCCACGATGGTATTTTAAAGCCTGCAAAGGTAATTAATTTGGCGTGTTGGTGGCTTAGTTTTTTAGTTTTTGATTTTGAAAAGCAGTTGTAGTAGTTTTTCGGCTACGGTACTCCCACTTTCCGCTATAGTCCCGATGAAAAAATCGGGAGCTGCCGCTGCAATTGGGTTTAAAATGCAATTGTTGTGCTAAAAACTAAAAAACCACGAGCCTAAACCTTTGTATATTTAGTGTATTTATAGCTATTATAATCATTGGCGAGGACCCCAACGAGAGAAAAAAACCTTTACATTCTTTGCGTGGCATATCTTTCTTTGCGTTAAAATTAACCGCAAAGTTTTTAGAAGTTTTCGCAAAGTACCGTAAAGCCTACCCAAGCTACAAATAAAGCTATGGTAATTTTTACGGTTGCTAGCTTTGACAAACCTTTACCCATTTGCTTGAGGTTTGTCAAAGCTTGCCACCAGCACAACATTTGCAAATTAAACCCGATAGTAGCGAACACGTAGCGGCAAACCTATGTGTTTGCCCGAAGTAAAGCGAAAAGCGGGACAACCGTTAAGTAATAGCACATGATTTGCTTTTCAAAAAACTTTTCGAGCTTACAACATTTCTACCCTACCACAATAAATCGTATTTTTGCACTTCTTTTTTGATGAGATAACAGCGAATGAAATTTAATTTACAGGCAAAAGATCCTAATTCTAAAGCAAGAGCAGGCGTAATTAGCACGGCTCACGGCGATATACAAACCCCTATTTTTATGCCTGTAGGCACTGCCGGAACAGTAAAAGCAGTGCACCAAAAAGAATTAAAAGAAGATATTAAAGCTCAAATTATTTTGGGCAATACTTACCATTTATACCTTCGTCCGGGACTGGATATTTTAGAGCCCGCTGGCGGTTTACATAAATTTATTGGTTGGGATAGGCCTATTTTAACCGATAGTGGTGGTTACCAAGTGTATTCGTTAAGCAAAGTGCGTAAAATTAAAGAAGAGGGTGTTACTTTTCGTTCGCACATTGACGGTTCTAAGCATTTGTTTACACCAGAATATGCAATGGATATTCAGCGTACCATTGGTGCCGACATTATTATGGCTTTTGATGAATGTACGCCCTACCCTTGTGATTATAAATACGCTGCCAACTCCATTAACATGACGCACCGTTGGCTAAAACGTTGCTGCCATAGGTTTGACACCACCGAACCAAAATACGGTTACGACCAAACACTTTTCCCTATTGTACAAGGCTCGATTTATAAAGATTTGAGGGTAAAATCTGCAGAGTTTATTGCCTCAATGGACCGCGAAGGAAATGCCATTGGTGGCTTATCTGTAGGCGAACCCGCCGAAGAAATGTACGCCATGACTGAAGTGGTTTGCGACATTTTACCTTACGAAAAACCACGATATTTGATGGGCGTGGGTACTCCAGTCAATATTCTGGAGAATATTGCGTTAGGAGTAGATATGTTTGATTGTGTAATGCCCACCAGAAATGCCCGTAATGGAATGCTTTTTACCAGAAATGGGATGATTAACATTACCAACAAGAAATGGGCAAACGATTTTTCGCCAATTGACGCGGATAGCGATTTACTAGCCGACCAAGTATATTCTAAAGCTTATTTACGTCATTTAATGCACAGCAAAGAGATTTTGGGTGCACAAATTGCAACTTTACACAATCTTCATTTTTACCTTTGGCTGGTAAACGAGGCTCGCGAAAAAATTATTGCTGGCGAGTTTTATGAGTGGAAAAACAAAATGGTTACTATCTTAGGAACAAAACTGTAAATGGGTTTCTTAAAGCGACGTTCGAAAATTATAGACGCCTACATTATTGGCAAGTACTTGGGCACATTTGTGTACACCTTGGCTGTATTTGTAGTGGTTATTGTAATTTTTGACTTATCTGAAAAGCTGGATGATTTTCTTGGAAACGATATGACCGCCTGGGAAATTGTAACTGAGTATTATGCTGGTTCTATCCCATTTTATGTAAACATGCTCTCGCCCTTAATGAACTTTATTGCGGTAATTTTCTTTACTGCAAAAATGGCCGACCAAACCGAAATTGTGCCAATTTTAAGTGGAGGTGTAAGTTTCAACAGGTTTTTAAGGCCTTATTTTATTTCTGCATTTATCATTTTCTCCATCAACTTAGCATCTAATTTATACCTATTACCTTATACTAATAAGATTAAAAACAGCTTCGAAAATCAGGTAATTAAAAAGAACGACCCTTACACCAAGTCGAACATACACATGAAGATAGATGAGCATACCTACATCTATATCGATAATTTTGACAACCGCAGTAATATCGGCTACCGCTTTGCTTTAGACCGTTTTAAGGGCGATGTTTTAGAGAAAAAATTGGTTGCCGAACAAATTAGTTACGACTCTTTAAAACGTGTTTGGAAGCTGACCAATTACACCACCAGAAACATTAAAGATTTAAAAGAAACCATGGTTTATGCCAGTTCTAAAACAAAAGATACCGTTTTGGATATGAAACCTGATGATTTCTCGGTATACGACAATGTAGTAGAAAGTATGACCAGCAAGGAACTTTCTGATAAAATTAAAAAAGAAAAAATTAGAGGATCTGGTGTAATGAACGACTTGCTTTTTGAGCAATACAAGCGTTACGTACAACCTTTATCAGCGTTTGTACTTACCTTAATTGGCGTTGCGCTCTCGTCCAGAAAAGTACGTGGCGGGGTAGGCCTGCCTTTAGGAATTGGCATAGTGCTGAGCTTTTTGTTCATTGTACTAAACCAGTTCGCCAAAATGTTTTCTACCAAAGGAGGCGTACCACCTTTATTAGCTAATTTACTACCAGTAGCTATATTTGGTTTGCTAGGACTATATCTGTTACGGAGAGCGCCGAAATAGATTATTTAGCGCCTAATTAAGGATTATTTCTTTTTGTAAGCTCACTGCTGCGTAACTTTTAGTTAACACTACCGATTTTAGCGTTAATTTTGGAGTAATCAAGGTATTTTACAGCTTTCGGGCAGGCGTTGATAGTAGTCTTCTCTGCTCGCTACTTTCCTGAGCAAAAGTTGAATATCAATAAAAAATCTTAAAGCAGTAGTGTTGTTGTAATGCAATAGTTGTGAGATTGGTTCGCCGATAAATAGGTACGGACTGAACCTTGCCAAGACGGAAAAGGCTTTATAATTTATGCTATTTTACACCATTTTGCATCTTACAGTTCCACCAAATTTACGCTGCTTAGCATGCAAATTATAGCCAGCTATCGCTATGATTTAACGGGCTCCAACATCTGTTATCCTTTAGCTAAAGCTGCTAATTTGTTTGCAATTTAAGAAACTACCCCTCCCAAAATCTATTTACAAGACATCTAACAGTCTTACCAACCAAAACAACCTAATAGACTGTTCGAACAACTGTTCAAGCCTTAAATCGAAGCTATTTGAGCCAACACTTCACATAAAGACTTGAAAAGACCAATTTTTCGTCAAATTTTGTTTCTTCACTAGACCCAAAAACCATACAAACCCCTAAAAACATAAGCTAACATTAAGCAAAAAAAGAGCGTAATAACCCCTGAAAATAATCGCAAAAACTTCACATTATTACACTAGGCTAAATCCATATTAAAAATTAAAAAGCTTTAAAAAAGCATCAGAATTTTAGGCCAAAAAACTCATTTCAACAGACAATTTTAAACAGCAAAAACCAGTCATTTTGCAAGTTCCAAAAACCAATTAAACGCCCTAAAAACTTCTTGATTTGGGAAGCGAAAAACAGCGAGAAAAACGACTAGTAAAAGTCGCACTTTATGAAATAAAAACGCAACTAAAATGCGATTAAAATAGGCCTGCAAAAACAAACTAAAACGGCAGTAGAAACACAAACAAAACTACCAGAAAAACCACGACATGAAACACTGTTTTGGACTACCAAAAATAAAGTAACCTACACAAGAAACCTTCAAAAAAAACCCAAATTATTTCGAATAAACAGGCACCAAGGGAGAGCAAAAATCACCAGCAAACAAAACAAATACGACACCAAAAAACACACAAACAAATCAGTTAAAATAAAAAACTATCTAAACAAAACCCAATCAAAATTCATAAAATAATTAAAAAATATATACACTAAGTGTAAAACAAAAAGCGAAGTGAAATTTAATAAACATCAAAAATAATGAAACCAAACCACCAGCTTAACGAAACTAAAATGGCTAGTATTTTTTCGGTATACCGCAGTAAGAAATATAAAAACCTTCATTAAATTCTCTAAAAATTCTGATCCGTTCTGTATACATTTTAAAAAATAGCGTGAATTTTCAAACTTAAAAACCAACGCAAATAGTGTACACATTTTATCAAAATTTTATCCTATATTAGAGTTGTTATCGAACTTTAAAAAGGAGAGAAATCACAGTAAAAAGCAACATAAAAAAGCAAAATCAAATATCCAACATAAAAAACAAAAACATTTAAAAATCAATCAATTACATATTTTAAATAAATTAAAAATTCACAACAATCAAACAAACACAAACACACAAAAACTAAATTTATTAGCAAACAGACAAATTAGCCAACAAATAACAAATCATAAAATTGAAAGTCAGATTATTAGCAACAGTTATTTTAAGTTTTACTTTTTCGAATGTTTTTCCTCAATTTTTCGATGAAAGTCAAAGCCCTCTTAGTGTAAAATGGCGTCAAATTGAGCATAGCGGCTTTAAAATCATTTATCCGAGCGAACTAGAAAAAGATGCACAGAGAATGGCCAACACCTTTGCCCACGCCTACCCTACCGTTGGCAAAAGCCTAAGAGAGAACAAAACTATCATCCCTATACTTTTACAAAACCAAGGAACCAGCTCAAATGGCTTTGTGCAGCTAGCCCCAAAAAAATCACAACTATACACTATCTCTCCGCAGCAGTTCGACAGCCAAGACTGGCTAAACAACCTAACAGTACACGAACTACGACACGTAGCTCAGTTCGATAAGCTTACCGGAAAGAACGGTTTCCCATTCCCAGAAGAGATCTATTTTGGGTACATTGGGGTAAGTACACCTTTATGGTTTTTAGAGGGAGATGCGGTAAGTACCGAGACCGCCCTGACCTACTCCGGAAGAGGGCGACAACCCAACTGGATTATGCCTTTCAGAGCTTCACTTTTAGAAGGCAAAAAATTCGCTTATTCGAAGTCATATTTTGGCTCCGAAAAAGACATCACTCCGGGCTATTACCAACTCGGCTATTTGATGAATTCGCAACTACAAAAAGCGTACGGAACCGACATCGGAAATCAACTACTTTCGGACCTTAACAAAAGACCTTTTAGGTTGTATCCATTTTCTCAAAGCTTGAAAAAATTTACAGGCAAAAACACCAAAAATTATTACCTGCAAACCTTAGAAAATTTAAAGCAAGATTGGGCAGAACAAGCCAAAAAAAACAAGTCGATTGACTATGCAAGTTTGAACAAAAAATCGAGCTATGCAACGCACTTTTATTTGCCTACTCAATTACCCAATAAAGACATTCTTGTGATTAAGCAAAGCAAGAGCGAAACCCCAGGTTTTGTAATGATCTCTGCAGACCAAAAAGAGAAAACGTTATTTAAAATTGGCTACCAAGAACAACCTTGGTTTAGCTATGCAAACCAAAAAATTGTTTGGGAAGAAAGACGAGAAGACCCAAGGTATAAACAGCGCAGCTACAATGTTATCTGCACCTACGATTTTGAAACTGGCAGAAAGAAACAACTAACTCACAAAACGAGGTTATTTGCACCAAGCCTGTCTGGAGATGGGAAAAAACTGATTGCAGTAAAAATAGATATGAGCAACCAGCACAATCTGGTACTACTAGATCTAGAAACAGGCAAAATTATCGATAGCCTGCCCAATCCAAAAAACTATCAATTACAAACGCCAGCTCTAAACTTAGATGGCAGCGAAATTGCCTGGATCAGTGTTAGTGAAGAAGGCAAATCCCTTTGGTTAAAAAACAAGCAAAAAACAGAAGTTTTAATTAGTAACACCAGACAGCAGCTTAGCAGACCGATATTTTCTAACGACAGAATAGCTTTTAATGCCCATTATAGCGGCGTAGACAATATTTACGAAATAGACCCCGCCTCAAAAAAAATAAGCGCTTTAACGGCTTCTAAATACGGCGCCTTTAATGCAAGTTTTGACGATAGCGGTAAAACACTCTTGTTTAACGATTACAAATTAATGGGGCATGAAGTAGCTAAAACGACTGTAGCCCCAACCGAAATACAAGAAAACAGTTTTGTTTACCATGGGCAAGAAACCCAAAAAGAAGATTACGTATTTGCCAACGTTCCGGATAGCACGTTTAGCTCTAAACCTTACAGCCCGTTAAAACACATGTTCAACTTTCACAGCATTAGCCCAACGGCCGATGATGCTGTAGAAAGAGTGGGCTTACAACTCAAATCAGACGATTTATTGAACACCACTAGTTTTTATGCTGGTGTAACTTACGAGAGTTCGCTGCGCAGGGTAGAGTACAATGCAGGTTTTAGGTACAAAGCACTATATCCGGTCATTAATTTAGGTTACCGAAACCGGCCACGACTAGCCTACTACCGCTTCCAAAATGCCGTACGACAAGCCCAGTGGCGAGAAGATTACATCAGCTTAACTACTTCATTACCGCTAAGCTTCAATTCTTTTAACCACAATTTCAGTTTTATTGGCGAAGCTGGAACTTACTATGTGAACAGGCATTTTAACGCTGTTGATGCCTCCAGACTGGTAAGTACCATAGAATTTCCGTTAACCTATCGTTTTGGTTTTACCCATCAAATTAGAAGTGCAGAGCGAGATATTGCACCGAAATGGGCGCAAGCAATAGAATTGAAATACCAACACCTACCTTTTGAGCAAAATTTAAACGGAAAAATTTTTGCTATAGAGAGCTACCTGTATTTCCCTGGCTTGGCTAAAAACCACACCTTACTGGCTAGTTTTAATTACCAACAAAACAACGGAACTTTTAGAGCCGTAAACGACATTCCTGTGGTTTATGGCTACAACCAAATTGCAGCCACAAGTTTGCTTAAAAATACACTCCTATTCAATTACCGCTTCCCGTTTTTGTTTCCCGATCTCGAAATTGGATCATTTGCTTACGTAAGAAATCTAAGAGCCACCTTTTTTAGCCATTACGAAAATATTGGTCACGAGAATAACCTAACGCAGCCTAAAACTTTTGGGCTAGAGCTGCGCAGTGATATGAACCTACTTCGCTACCAACCTATAGCCGATGTTGGTGCTCGTTTAATTTTCGTTAACAAAAACTATAATCAAAACCCTATCTTCGAATTGTTGTTTAATTATTACTTTTAACTACAGAAAAACCTAAAAACGTACAAGATGAAAGCAAAAACCATATTTATCGTTATCGTAACTGTCTTATTAACCATCTTTTTAATGGACAACAAAGACGCCGTAGATTTTAACTTCATTTTTGTTGACGATGTACCCGTATCTAAGTTAGCGGTAATTGGAATCTGCATTTTAATAGGCTTTGTATTGGGGTTTTTAGTAGGCCGACCACGCAAAACCTACAGCAGCTATAACGACGAAATTGAAGGCAACTACCCTGCTGAACAACCAAAAAGTACGCTAAGCGACGAAGATAGAGATTATATCAGTTAAAAATTTTTGAAAAGTAATGGAAGTAATCAATTGGTTACCGAAGTCCTGTTTCCAAGAAACCCCATCGGAGCTCGTGGGCTTTAGACGCTCGTTATACTTGGAGCGCTGCCGTATGCGATTAGTCACAAAGCACTACTATTAAAACCAAGATGGTCAAATTTGAAATAACCGATGTTTACAAAGGACAGAAGTTTGATGATACAGCTATAACGGAAATCTATTTTGACGGAACGGATGTTCATTAACCAAACAAACCATTTTATTCAAAAACATTTTCTACCTTAACCTACACAAACTACTCATCAGAAAATGAAAAAAATACTCATTACTTTATTTTTTGCGTTATTTGCTTTTTTATCGCAAGCACAAGAAAAGCCGAAGTATGATGAAGCCCTAGCCAAAAAACTGGGCGCCGACAATTATGGCATGAAAATGTACGTATTAGTTATCCTTAAAACCGGGAGCAATACCACAGCCACCAAAGCACAAACCGATAGCCTTTTTAAAGGACACATGACCAACATCGACAGATTAGCTAAAGAAAATAAATTGGTAGTGGCTGGTCCTTTAGCTAAAAACGACAAACAGTATCGAGGCATTTTTATCCTTAACACCAAATCTTTAGAAGAAGCTAAAACTTGGCTAGCTACCGACCCAGCTGTAAGCGCTAAACTACTAGATGCTGATATTTTTAACTGGTATGGTTCGGCAGCCTTGCCAGAATATCTTCCCTATCATGATAAAGTACAAAAAACCAACTTTTAAGCGTAAAATGGTTATAAAACTCATTTAACCACCTGAGACACCTTAGTTCTTTTTAACCTGAGTTCGATTTTTAACCCATTGATAATAAAACTTTAAAACTGATGCTGAACTAAATTCAGCATGACGAACCGCCAATTTTCCGTCACCCTGAATTTATTTCAGGGTCGGCGAACTCAATAAGTTTAAAAAATGCTATAAAAATAAACAAATAATAATCGAACTCAGGTTTTTAGATTTTCTTGGAAGGTTTTCTTGTGTAAAAAACTTGGTGTTCTTCGTGTCTTTGTGGTTAATCCGTAATCTTCGATAAACACTTAGGTTTGCTCAGGCGCCTTAGGTGGTTTTAAAACAACTATTCCTCCTTCTGCTGAAACTTATAAAACAAATATCCAAGAAAAGGCAAAATCAAAAAACTACCCAAAACTAAAGCCCATCCCAAACTCTGCACCGTTTTTTCTGGAGCTACGGTTTCATACAGAGAAACCACATTTCCACCTTTTAAACGGATAAAATTAGGAAAATGCGCATAGCTAATGGCAACTAAAATCATCGTTACCTGAAAACCGGCCAACAATCTCAAAATTTTCGTCTTTCCTTTCAACAAGAGATACCATAGCAACACTAAAGAAAGACTTGCTAAAATCACGGCACTTAATCCAACTCTGTTGTAAATTACCCAATTCATCAAAGGAACATCTTCCATAGCGGCGCTAAAAAAAACCATCGCTCCGAAAACAACTGCTGCCACATTCATGTATTCAGCTTTTTTGATGAACCGATTTTTGTCTTCTTTAGTTTTACATTCTCCTATTAAATAAATTGCCGCTAAAAAACCGCACAAAGCGGTAGTAAACAAACCAACAGAGATAGAAAACCAATTTAACCAGCCGAAAATATAGGCATCAGTAAAGTTGGTTGCAACAGGATCTATCTTTCCAGACAAGACACTTCCGGCTAAAATACCCAGAAACAATGCGGTTAAAAAACTCGAATACCTAAAAATACGATTATATAGCCACTGCATATCATCTTTAACGGCATCATAATGCCTAAACACAAAGGCCGTACCACGAGCAATAATACCAATAAGCATAATGGCTAAAGGGATATGCAAATGAACCGACATGGTAGTATAAATTCGAGGAAAAGCCACAAACAAGATCACGATTGCAATAATTAACCACATGTGGTTGGCTTCCCAAACTGGGCCAATGGCATGGTACATGGTTTTACGGGTACGACTTCTGTTTTTTGTAGAAGTAAACAGTTCGATAATTCCAGCTCCAAAATCGGCCCCGCCTAATAAAAAATAGAGCAAAATGGCTAAACATAAAAAAGCAATGACTACCTGTTCCATTATTGATCAATATTTGAGGATTGATAAAGCACCGGAACCATTTTAATTTGGCGATACAGCAAAAAGATAACGATTAAGCTTAACGAGAAATAAATGGCAGAAAACAAATAGAAGGACCAAGCAATGCCCGGCATAGGGGTTACCGCATCAATGGTTCGCATAATGCCGTTAATGATCCAAGGCTGTCTACCCACTTCGGTTACTACCCAACCAGCTTCTAGAGCGATATAGCCCAACGGAATAGCAAACACGAAAAGTTTAAGCAGCCATTTAGTGTTCAAAATCGTTTTTCTCCGCCACAAAATGAAGAAATAAATCAAAGATATCATCATCATTACCGTTCCCAAACCCACCATAATTTGGAAAGCGTAATGTGTAATGGCTACCTAGTGGATGTTCGTCTTCAGGAATTTGATCTAAACCTTTTACCTCTGCATTAAAATCGCCATGCGCCAAAAAACTCAATGCTCCAGGAATTTCAATATAATTTTTTACGGTTTTATTTTTTTCATCTACAATACCACCAATCAACAAGGGAGCAGGTTGTTCGGTTTTGTATAGCGCTTCCATTGCCGCAAGCTTGGCAGGTTGGCGTTGGGCAACATCTTTTGCAGAAATATCTCCACTTATGGGCTGCAATAATGCACAAATGGTTGCAAAAGTAGCAGCAATTTTAAATGATTTATAGTGAAAATCGTTGTGCTGCTTTTTCAACAGCATTAAAGCATGAACGCCAGCTACAGCAAATCCGGTAGCCGTAAAAGCAGCCAAACACATGTGCAAGGCCTGTGTAAACCAAGCATCGTTAAACATTGCTTTTATAGGGTCAATATTGGTGTATTGGCCATTTACGTAATTAAACCCTGCCGGGCTATTCATCCAAGCGTTGGCCGCTACCACCAAAATTCCCGAAGCCAAGCCACTCACGCCAACCACCACTCCCGTAAACCAGTGAAACCATTTATTCAGTTTATCCCAACCGTAAAGGAAAAAGCCCAAGGCAATGGCTTCAATGAAAAAAGCAGTTCCTTCTAACGAAAAAGGCATTCCAAAAATTGGCCCAGCATGTTCCATAAACTTAGGCCAAAGCAAACCTAATTCGAACGAGAGCATGGTACCAGAAACAGCACCCGTAGCAAAGAAAATGGCAACCCCCTTGCTCCAAGCTTTTGTAATGTGCTTATAAACCTCGCTATTGGTTGTTAACCACTTGTAGTGCGAAACAGCCATAAAAAACGGCATTACCATACCAATACAAGCGTAAATAATGTGAAACCCCAACGAAAGGGCCATTTGCGAACGGGCAGCTAAAAAATCATCCATGATTTAGGGGATTAGGACTGAACAAATATAAGTGTTAACACTTTAAGTGCTAAGCCTGTAAACAACCCTAAAAGAAATATTTGAAATATAGAACGTTTATAAATTAAACTATTTTTCTTTTAGTCATTTTATATGAACTAAAAAAGCCACAGCTTAATTGCCGTGGCTTAGGTCCATACATTTATTCCTTAATTTAAAATCCAGTGCCCGGAGTGGTGCCAGGTTCATGACTGCCACCCATTGGCTCGTGCCTGCGGGTATGATTTTTATTAAATTTAGTTTCTACTGCAGAAGTAGGAGCTTTTTCAATATTCTCTTCGCTTCTAGCTGGCTTTGTATCATCGATATCAATCAAGTCAACCTTGGTCTCTTTTTCTTTTTTATCTTTATAATTTTCCATGCTATTAAAGTTTTGGTACATTTTTCTAACAAACTCGTTTTCAAATTTGTTTGTAACATCATACATCAATTTAAAAAAAGATGAAAAAAGCAATTATTTTTGGGGCAAGCGGTTTTATCGGCAGCTATTTATTAAGTAATTTATTGCAAAGCGATACCTACAGCGAAGTAACTATAGTTGTACGTAAACCATTGAACATTCAGCATCCAAAATTAAAAATGGTAATTGCCGATTATCATAGCTTAGCACAAAACGCAGCATATTTGGCTGCAGATGATGTTTTTATTTCGTTGGGAACCACTAAAAAGAAAACTCCAGATCAAAAAGAGTATTATCAAATAGACCATGATTACCCGGTGCTAGCTGCGCAGCTGACCAAAGCAAATGGCGCAAGTGCAGTAATGTTGCTATCGGCAGTGGGGGCTAATGCCAAATCGAACATCTTCTATACGAAAACTAAAGGCGAAGCAGAAAGAGATGTTATTGCGGTTGGCTTTGAGCATACGCATATCTTCCGTCCTTCAATAATTATGGGCAACAGAGCAGAAAGCAGGCCTTTAGAAAAGATATTCATCAAAATATTCTCGGTAGCTAACCTTTTATTGGTGGGCAAACTGAATAAATACAAAGGAATTACCGCCGAAAATATTGCAAAAGCAATGATAAAAGCTGCGCAAATACCAACGGAAAAAGTTAAATTTTACCACTGGAAGGAGATGATAGAGCTTAGTTAAATAATTTTTCGTACTGCCATAGGGTTGTCAGTACGATGCTTATTTTTGCAAGTAAACAAATACTTCTATATGAGCTATTGTAGTGCAATACCAAATATGCAACCCGAAGAACGTAAGGCTTTGCATGCTAACTATCATGACAACCATTACGGCTTCCCTATACATGATGATAATGAGTTGTTTGGCAGGTTAATTTTAGAAATCAACCAAGCGGGTTTAAGCTGGGAAACTATTTTAAAAAAAGAAGAAGGTTTTAGAAAAGCTTACGCGGATTTTGATATCAAGAAAGTAGCTAATTTTAACGAAGCGGATAGGCAACGTTTATTACAAGACCCCGGTATCATCCGAAACAAACTAAAAGTAAATGCCGCCATAGAAAATGCGAAGACTATTTTAGGCATACAGCAAGAATTTGGCAGTTTCGAAAAATGGTTGGAGCATCATCATCCTAAAACCAAAGCAGAGTGGGTTAAGCTCTTTAAAAAAACTTTCAAATTTACTGGCGGAGAAATAGTTGGCGAGTTTTTAATGAGTATTGGTTATTTGCCAGGCGCTCACGATGCTTCTTGTGCAATTCATGCCGAGGTTTTGAAAAGTAATCCGAAGTGGATGGGATCATAAAACAACAAAGCCAGTGTAAATAACAATGGCTTTGTTGTTTTATACATCTCGTCATGTTGAGTTTGTCGAAACACTTTATGAAAAACAGTCTTCGACAAGCTCAGACTGACACGCAAGTAAAAAAAATTTTAAGCAGCTTCTACTATTCTAACTTCCTTTTTAGGATATAAAATTGAAAACACGTACACCGTTAATACCGCTAGCGGAAACGAAATTAATGCAGGGTTTTCCATTTGATGCATTGCATTTTCTGCTCCTAAACCATATTTATCCCACATGGTTGGCGAGGTTAAAATAATAGCTAAAGAAGCCACAATACCTACCACAATTGATGCAGAAATACCGGTTGACGATGTTCGTTTCCAAAACAACAAGAACAAAATTGCCGGTAAATTAGCAGAAGCTGCAATAGCAAAAGCCCAACCTACTAAAAACGAAACGTTGATACCTTTGAATGCCATCCCTAATAAAATAGCGAAAACACCAACTACCACTGCTGCTATCTTACCTACTTTAACTTTATTGTCGTCGGTTAGGTTTTTCTTTAAATAAATATCAATAAAATCATGCGCTATAGCACCCGATGAAGCTACAATTAATCCAGCTACCGTACCCAAAACTGTAGCAAAAGCTACAGCAGAGATAATAGAAAACAGCACTGCGCCAAAGGCCTTAGCTAATAAAGGAGCAGCCATGTTGCTAGATTCTACATCCATTACGCCATTAACACCGGCACCAAGGCCAATAAACAAAGTTAAAATATAAAAACCGCCAATGGCTGCAATAGCTAAAATGGTTGATTTACGTGCATCACGAGGTGTTTTTACAGTATAGTAACGGATAAGGATGTGTGGTAAAGCAGCTGTTCCTAAAAACAGCGCCAACATTAACGATACAAAATCCAATTTACTCCACAGGCTAGCATCTGTACCTATTTTATATTTCAAACCTGGCAACATAAATTTAGCACCGGCCGTAACTTCGGGGTAATAAATCGCAACCTGGTCGGTTCCATCTGTAAGTTTAGTCTGCAAAAAGCGCACTACTTGACTTTCTTTAATGGTGGATAAATACTGAAAAGGGCCTAATGCACCTGTTTTATCTACTTCTTTGCCATTAACAATGATTTTACTTAAATGACCAACCTGATAAAATTTCCTCTTGTCTTTAGTTTCTCCATTGTATAATTTCTCGCCATTGGCTTTTTGCACAATGGTCAAGGTTTCTTTAAGCACTGGCTCGCCATTAGGCGTACTTAAAACAAACCATCTTTCTATACCATTCTGACTTAATTTCACAAAGTTTTTGCCACCAACATTTTGCTGACTTACCAACTCCCAATTAGGAACAACCGTAACTTTATCTCCGTTTACTTGCGGCTTTAGCTCTGTAAATGTATGGTAAGGATTTTCCTTGTTTCCGGGAGATAATGTTAGACCATTTTTAAGAATATATGCAGTTAAAATTAAGGAAAGTACAATAAGCAATCCACCTTTTAAAAATTGCACATAGGTAGTTGATGCCATGCCTGCACTGGCCACAATGGCAATTACAATTGCACCTACTAAAATTACGCCAGCCCAATGTGGTAAGCCTAATAGTGGCATAACCAGGTCTCCCGCCCCAACCATTTGTGGTATAAGGTAAAACACTGAGATAATTAATGTACTAACCGATGCAGCTAAAGTAATTGCCCTTGAGTTGAATTTTGAGTTTAAAGCATCGGTAAAGGTATATTTGCCCAAGCGCTTGAAAGGCTCTGCAATTAAAAACAGCGCTACAATCCACCCTGCTAAAAAACCGATAGCGTATAGAAACCCATCGAAACCTGCAACGGCAATCATACCGCAAATACCAAGAAACGAGGCTGCAGATAAGTAATCGCCAGCAAAAGCAATACCGTTAACCGCCCAATGGATTTGCCCGCCCGCAGCATAATACGACGAAGAATCGCTCTTCTTGCGGCCAAAATAAAAGGATAGGCCGAGCACTAAGCCCACGAAAATGCAAAAGAAAATCAGCGCAGTAATCGAAATATCATAAATCATCTTTGATCTCCCTTCACTAATTCCTCTTGTTTATCGGCATCATCCTCATATTTCGTGCAGTAATAATTATAGATGATACCCATAATAACGGCAAATACAATTAAACCAATGCCGTAAACTATGGCTAGGTTTAGTCCAGAAAACACGGTAGTAGATAGTAGTTCGTAGTTAAATACACCGAGTGCAACAAAACCTGCATAGCAGATTAGGTAAATGAAAAATAACCGTACGCCCAGTTTAGATTTTTGTTGGGTTACGATTTCTTTTTCCTCGGTTGTGCTGTTTACATGCATAACTTTAAGGGGTTCGAAAGGTTTATAATGGTTAATTTGTTTTTATGTTGATAATCAACAATGGTTCTAATTACAATACTAATAAAAAAAAAGCAAGTTTAGTTAATGTTTTGGCGATAATCAGTAAATTGGTTTACCAGTTTGCTGGTTAGTTGGGTTATAAGCAAATTTACAAGCGTAAATAATTTAAAATTGTTAACACTGAGACACGAAGAGCACAAAGATAGGCGTCTAATTTCGAAGATAATGTGGTGGAACGCTTTTTTTTGCAATTGCTCAGACTGGCTATTTTAGAAGCACAGGTTGAGGTAAATTAGACCCGATTGTAGCAAAATACTTTTTGTTATGTCATCCTGAGCTTGTTGAAGGATAGCCGCTATTTTGTAGATGCTTCGATAAACTCAGCATGACAACTATGGAAGACAGAGCGAACACAAAAAGATTGTAGCGGAAAGCGGGACTGGAGGAAGAAAAGAACAGAGAACCTGCTCTTCTAAAAACAAAAGAGAGAAACCATTACGATTTCTCTCTTCCCAACAAGTTGATAAAGATTAAGCCAAAGCGTTTTGCTTAACCACCATTTTCACTTTCTCTAAGGTGTAATCTATTTCTTCTTTTGTGGTGTATTTGCTAAAAGAAAAACGTACCGCAGGGCGATTTGGATCTGCTTTAATGCCGTTTAAAACGTGAGAACCAATATTAGACCCAGACGAACACGCACTACCGCCCGAAGCACAGATACCGTTAATATCCAAATTAAACAACAACATATCTGCCATATCCATTTCTGGGAAAGAAACGTTTAAAACCGTATACAAACTTTTATCAGCATCAGTTTCGCCGTTAAAAGCAATACCCGGCACTTCGGCAATTAGCTGCGCTTTCATGTAATCTTTCAAATCCTGTACATGCTTTTGGTGTGCTTCCATTTCTGTGTAAGCAATTTCTAAAGCTTTTGACAAGCCCACAATACCATATACATTTTCGGTGCCACCACGCATGTTGCGTTCTTGCGCACCACCATAAATCATTGGTGGTATTTTGATGCTGTTATTTACATATAAAAAACCTACCCCTTTTGGGCCGTGTAATTTATGTGCAGCACAAACAATAAAATGAGCTTTCAGTTTACGCACATCATGAACGTAATGCCCCATAGTTTGTACGGTATCTGCATGGTAAATGGCATTGTACTTTTCGCACAAATCGCCCACTTTTTCCATATCAGTTAAGGTACCTAGCTCGTTGTTGGCATGCATTAACGAAACAAAAGTGCGGTCGTTGTTTTGCAACAGTTCTTCTAAGTGCGCATAATCAACATTACCTTTTTCATCAATATTTACAAAACTCAGTTTATCGATAACGCCATCTTTAAGCAACATACTTAAAGTATGCTCTACAGCATGGTGTTCTATTTTAGAGGTAATAGCGTGTTTAATACCATAGGCGGCAATGCCACAACGAATGGCCGTATTATCTGCCTCTGTACCTCCCGAAGTAAAGAAAATTTCTGACGGCGAAGCATTCAATAATGAGGCTACCGTTTTACGTGCCTTCTCTACCAAAGTTCTTACCTCTCTACCCAAAGCATGTATCGCAGAAGGATTTCCGAAGTAATTTGTCATTACGTTGGTCATCTCTGCAACTACAACCGGGTCTAGCGGCGTGGTAGCAGCGTTATCTAAATAAACTCGTTTCATTTTTATAAGTGTGTGTTAGTTCATTTTTAGTTGCTAGGAGTTAGGTATTAGTAAATTTAGCTTCAAAACTAAGTCCTAACGCCTAATCCCTAGTCCCTAATTAGCTTATCTGCAATATTTCTTTAATATCAGAGATGATTTTTTGCGCCAAATTCTCGGCTGTAGTTTCATTTTCTGCCTCGCTGTAGATACGAATAATTGGCTCGGTGTTAGATCTGCGTAAGTGTACCCACGATTTATCGAACTCAATTTTAAGCCCATCTATAGTGCTATGGGGTTGCTTTTCATATTTTCCTTCTACCTCTTTTAACAAGGCATCGATATCCATTTCTGGTGTTAAGGTAATCTTGTTTTTAGAGATATGATACGATGGGTAACTTGCTCTTAATACAGAAATAGGTTTGCCAAATTTTGCCAAGTGCGACAGGAACAATGCAATACCAACCAAAGCGTCTCTGCCATAGTGCGATTCTGGATAGATCACACCGCCGTTTCCTTCGCCACCAATAATAGCGTTGGTTGCTTTCATTTGGTTAACTACGTTTACCTCTCCTACCGCAGCTGCATTGTATTGCTGACCCGCTTTTTCTGTTACATCTCTTAATGCCCTTGTAGACGAAAGATTAGAAACCGTATTACCAGGTGTGTTTTTCAGTACATAGTCTGCTACAGCTACCAACGTATATTCTTCGCCAAACATAGAGCCATCTTCGTTTACTAATGCTAACCTATCCACATCTGGATCTACTACAATACCCAAATCGGCATTGTTTTGTTGTACTACTTTAGCAATTTCTGTCAAATTTTCTGGCAGTGGCTCCGGATTATGAGGAAATTGCCCATTCGGTTCGCAATACAATTCGTAAACGGTATCAACACCTAAAGCTTTCAACAAAGGTGGAAGAAAAATACCTCCTGTAGAGTTCACACAATCAATAGCTACCTTAAAATTGGCTTTCTTGATGGCATCCACATCTACCAAAGGCAAAGCTAATATCGCATCAATATGTTTTTGTATATAAGTATCGTCTTTTCTTACTTGGCCAAGCTCGTCTACTTCAGCAAAGCTGAAATCCGAATTTTCTGCAATTTCTAAAACCTCTTTACCATCGGTATCACTAATAAATTCGCCTTTGGCATTTAACAGTTTTAGTGCATTCCATTGTTTTGGGTTGTGGCTTGCAGTTAAAATAATTCCACCAGCTGCTTTTTCTAACGGAACCGCAATTTCTACGGTAGGCGTAGTTGATAAACCAAGGTCAATCACTTCAATACCCAGCCCTTGCAAAGTACCCACCACCAAATTATTTACCATTTCGCCCGAAATACGGGCATCGCGGCCAATTACTATTCTTTTATTTTCAGCTTTGCTGATTACCCACGAACCAAAAGCAGCTGTAAATTTTACTACGTCAATTGGGGTTAAACCATCGCCAGCCTTGCCGCCAATAGTGCCCCTTATACCAGAGATGGATTTAATTAAAGTCAAGTCGTTTATTTTTTGCCCAAAATTAAGAAAAATAAATGCTTAAAGTTGATGTTCATCATCATGTTTTTGACATTTAAACTTCAAGTAAATCTATGAGTTAGGTAGTAGATACATTATTAATTTAAAATTAATAACACTAAATTTAGCTGTACAAACACCCAAAGCAGCAAACTTTTATATGCAACATAATTGCATAAACACTATATTTGTCGACCTAAAAAAGAGTAAAAATGCAACGTAAATGGTTTCAATATTGGTTTAATTCGCCATACTATCATATACTTTATGGCAACCGAAATGATGAAGAAGCTGAATTATTGATTGATAATTTATTAGCTCATTTGAAACCAAAGGCCGATAGCAAAATTATTGATATAGCCTGTGGCAGAGGTAGGCACGCCATTTATCTAAATAAAAAAGGTTACGATGTTACAGGCATCGACCTTTCTGAACAAAATATTAAATACGCACAGCAGTTTGAGCAAAAGAACTTACATTTCTATGTGCATGATATGCGTAAACTCTCTTACATCAATTATTTTGATGTTGCTTTAAATCTTTTTACCAGCTTTGGCTATTTCGAAACAGAAAAAGACCATGTAAATGCCTTAAAAGCTTTTAGAAAAAGTTTGAAAGATGATGGTACTTTTGTGATCGATTATTTCAACACGCAAAAAATTATCAAAAACTTAACCCACCAAGAAATTAAAACCATTGATGGTATAGAGTTTCATCTCTCTAAATTTGTGGCCGAAGGAAAAATTATCAAGCACATTAACTTTGAACACCGATTAAAAGATTATGCCTTTGAAGAGCGTGTGCAAGCTTTTTTATTGAGTGATTTTGAAACGATGCTCGAAAAAAGCGGCCTGCAAATCGTAGAAAAATTCGGCAATTACCATTTAGAAGCATTTGATGAACTGAAATCGGACCGATTAATTTTAGTTTGTAAAAAAGCATGATGCAAGAGCTCTTACAGTTCGATACCGAACTATTTTTAAAGATACATCGCAGTTTAAGCAACGATTTTTTCGACTGGCTTATGCCTTTACTACGCAACCGCTTTTTTTGGTCGCCTTTGTACTTGTTCATCGTTATATTCTGTATCAGGCAATACAAAAAAGCCGGGCTATTTATTATTGGCGGTGTACTTTTAACTTTTGCATTGGGAGATGGAATTTCAGCAAAAATTATCAAGCCAAATGTTGGCAGAATAAGACCCTGCAATGAAATACGTTTGGCAGATCAAATTATTCATCGCGTATCCTGCGGTGGCGGCAAAAGTTTCCCTTCTTCTCATGCCACCAACCATTTTGCTATTGCGGTGTTCCTAATTGGCGTTTTTTATCGCAAATGGAAAGCCATTTTACCTATCGGGATTTTATGGGCTGCAGCCATTAGTTTTGCACAAGTTTACGTAGGTGTACACTACCCTATTGATGTTTTTTGCGGCATGATATTAGGTATTTTATTAGGCCTGCTAACTACTGCTATTTACAGGTACACAGAGCAAAAATTCTTAAAAAGAACAATTGTAGCAACTAACTAGAAAACGCTGACTTTTTTAAGCCTGATTTTCTAACTATTATATCAACTAATGGAACTTTGGAAATTTTTGATTTTATTTTTTGCGGCTTTTTTAGGTGGCTTAACTATCTTTTTGGTTAAAAATGATAAATCGAAGTTACTAAAACTCATACTATCTTTTAGTGGCGCCTATCTTTTTGCCATTACGGTTTTACATTTAATTCCTGATGCCTATCATGGGTCAGACAGCCATGAAATTGGTATTTATATCCTCATTGGTTTTTTATTGCAAATTTTCTTAGAACAGTTTTCTGAGGGCATAGAGCACGGGCACATCCATAAACATTCGCATAGTCACTCATTTCCGTACGGCATTATGATTAGCTTATGCCTACATGCCTTTTTAGAAGGAATGCCTTTAGCAAAAGACCAACATAACGAGCTTATTTTCGGCATTGCACTGCACCATATTCCAGCTGCTTTTGCTTTAGCTAGTATTTTGGTGCAAAGTCACATTAAAAAAGCGGGCATCATAAGTTATCTAATCTTATTTGCCATAATGGCACCATTGGGCTATTGGGTAAGTTTAGGTTTAAGCAATGGTACAATTGGAGGCGTAGAAGCCTACTTCAACAAAATTATGGGCATTGTAATTGGTATATTTTTACATATTTCTACTACCATACTTTTCGAATCGAGCGCCGACCATAAAATTAACAAACGTAAAATGATAGCCGTATTGCTGGGTATAGGCGTTGCTTTGATAGGTTTTTATGCAGGAGCAGGCCACAATCATTAAAAGCCCATTCAACCTTCCCAAAGGGAAGACCTAGCGAATAGTTAATGTTGTTTCATTTTGCCATTTTTAAACCGTTCTGATGCCGTTTGATAATATGCTATTGTTAAATTTTTCAAACTATCATTTTGATAATTATCCAAGGTATACATCCCTTTTTGGTCAGCATTCCATTTAAAAAACTTGATATTCTTTCTATCGTCTATTTGGGTAAATACTTTATTTTTAAGCAATCCCAAGGTACGATAATTACCAATTAGCGCTCGTTCATCACTCGCTTGCATCTTGTTTACATCTTTACCATAAAGCTCCGTATCATAGCTCCAACCAAGGTAACCAAAAAGCGTAGGCATTAAATCTATTTGCGAGCAAAGCTGGTTAAGCTGTTCTTTTTTTCCACCTAAATTAAATATCAAGGCTGGTATCCGATGTTTTTCGATGTTAATTTCCCACTTGCCGGCACTGCTGGCACAATGGTCTGCCACCACCACAAAAACGGTGTTATTAAACCACGGTTTATTTTTTGCCTGCTTTAAAAATCCTCCCAAGGCATAATCCGTGTATTTTACCGCAGCTTCTCTACTTCCTTGTGGAAAATCAACCCTTCCCTCTGGAAAGGTAAAGGGCTTGTGATTTGAGGTAGTCATCACAAATTGAAAGAAAGGCTTTTTTTTGCGATACAAATCATCGGCATATTTTAACGACTGCTTATAAAGGTCTTCATCGCAAATACCCCAAGCATTCTCAAAAGCCACTTCTTCATCTTTTATGGTATACCTATGTGTTTTACATTATCAGACAATGGATTTCCCCTATCCCTATCTACAATATCAAAACCTTGACCACCAAAAAAAGAGTTCATGTTATCAAAATAGCCATCGCCACCATAAATAAACTTCAAATCGTAGTTCTTTTTCTTTAGTATTGTTGCTACAGAGAATATGTTTTCGTTATTAGGTCTACGCACTATACTGTTACCTGGTGTAGGCGGCACACATAAAGTTAATGCTTCCATACCTCGTACAGTACGTGTACCTGTTGCATAAATATTGTTAAAAAAGATACTTTCATTTGCTAACGAATCATACGTAGGTGTAATATTTTGCTGGTTCCCAAACTTCGCCAAAAAATCGGCACTAAAGCTTTCTATTACCACCATTACAATGTTTGGATGGTTAGCGGCAGTACCAACAACGTGTCTTTTAATGTTATCTACCTCATTAACAGTATAATTTTCATTAGCCTGAAGCAATTCTTTTTTAATTACTTGATAGGCTTGCTTTTCTGGCAAAGTAGCATAAAAAGTGTTATAGTCTAATTCGTTAGATCTAAATGCAGCGAAAAAAGAATATACCCCATTTTTACTCAGCTCATTCTCATAAATGTTATTACTCCATTCTGCATCTTTACTTTTCACAAAAAAGACATATATAAACGATATAGCAAATAGTGGTAAAACACCAATTGTTCTTGCTAAGAAATGCTGTTTACTTACAAAAACATTACTTAAAACACCCAATTTCTTATAAAAAAACAACACAGATATTACCGCAACCACTAACACTATAACAATTAAAGGAATGGGATAGCTCTCGTTGATGTTTTCTACCACTTCATAAGTATAGATTAAATAATCTACAGCTATAAAATTAAATCTAGTGCTAAATTCTTCCCAAAAGGTAAACTCGGCCATAAAGGCAAAAAGGGTAACAAATAAGGTTAGGCTAAAAATAGTTATGGTTACAATTCGGTCTAACAAAGTACCAATTAACTTGGTGGGCAAAAGCCATACATAAACAGCATAAATAGCTCCAAAAAATAAAGCAGTACCAAAATCATAAAACAAACCAGTAGCAAAAGTTTTAGCAGTTGCAATTATCGAAAACGGAATGTTTGGCTTTGCCCAAACAAAAAGAATTAAACGTACTAACGAAGAAAGTGCTAAATAAGTTAATAAAAAAGCGTATAGCAACGCTAGCCTACCTTTGAGATAAGTTTTCATTTAGATTAGTTTGATTAGACAGCAACGTTACAATAATTTACGCATATAGACAACCATTTCAGTAAATCAATAAGATACTGTACACCAACAAAATACATTAAAAACCATATAGTAACATCTATAGCTTTACGTAAATACATTTCCAACATTCTTGTCAAAATCTAAATTCTAAAATCTAAAACCGTAAATCATTGTATCTTTGCGCAAATGCAACTGGCCCAACAAGTAAAACATTTAATTAAAAAAGAAATCATTTTAGAATGGCGTTCTAAATATGCCCTCAATGGCGTTTTACTTTACGTAGTTTCTACCGTATTTGTATGCTACATGTCGTTCCAAATTATTGATAAGATCACTTGGAATGCACTTTTTTGGATCATTATGCTTTTTGCATCAATTAATGCCATTGCCAAAAGTTTTTTGCAAGAAAGCAAAGGCAGACAGTTATATATATACACCTTGGTAAGTCCGGCGGCGCTAATTATTGCCAAAACCATATACAATAGCCTGTTGATGATTGTACTAACCGTAATTGCATTGGCATTTTACAGCTTGGTTTTTGAACCAAATGAAGACATCGACATACTAATGTATTTGCTAGCGGCTGTACTGGGCAGTTTAAGTTTCTCTACTATTTTTACCATGGTATCTGCCATTGCCTCTAAAACCGGAAATGGAGGTATGCTGATGGCCATTTTAAGCTTTCCTATTATCATTCCAGTGCTTATCGTACTCATCAAGTTTGCTAAAAATGCCATGGATGGTTTGGATAGATCGGTAAGCTTAGATGAAATTGGCCTACTGGCTGTGATAAATGTAATAGTAATGACAGTAGCTTTATTGTTATTTCCTTACCTTTGGCGAGATTAAAAAATAATGATTGAATTTTGAATGAGTAAATGATGAAATATTTGCTAACCATCTAACTCAAAAACTATACAGGCTATTTAATCATTCAAAACTTAATCATTCAAAATTCAAAAAACTTATGCATAAAACCTGGTGGAAAATATTGGCCGCTGTTTTAGTAGTGTACACGGCAATTGCCGGATTATTGTTAGATGTGCCTAGAATGGCCATTTTAAACGAAACCATTAGGAACCTGTATTTCCACGTACCTATGTGGTTTGCCATGGTGGTTCTTTTCAGTATTTCTGTATGGTACAGCGTTAGGTCTTTAAGCACGCAAAGCGAAGCCGATGATATTAGAGCTGTAGAAAGTGCAAATGCAGGAGTAATTTTTGGCATACTTGGCATTGTAACTGGGGCAGTTTGGGCCAAATTTACTTGGGGGCAGTTTTGGAGTTTCGATCCTAAACAAAACTTTGCAGCAATTTCCCTATTACTTTACTTTGCCTACTTTGTTTTACGCAATGCGATAGACGAAGAACAGAAAAGAGCCAAAATTGCAGCCATCTATAATATTTTCGCTTTCCCGATGATGGTGGTATTACTTTTTGTACTGCCTCGTTTGCAAGACTCGCTCCACCCTGGCAATGGTGGCAACCCCGGCTTTAACAGCTACGACTTGGATAGCAGAATGCGAATGGTATTTTACCCGGCTTGCTTAGGTTGGATTTTAATAGGCTATTGGGTTTACACACTTCGTTTCAGAACAAAAATTTTAGAGAATAAAGAGCTTTAATTCTATACAATAGTTTCATTTTAAAAGCACTTTAGCTGGTATAATTTACAATAACATCATCATATAAAAACAATAAACAGACAGATGAAAAAAATATTAACCTTAATAATCATACTTTTCTCTTCACTTAATTTGCTAGCTCAAAACAACGATATTGAGATGGCAGACCAACTACGTACCGATGGAAAAATTTACATTGTAGTGATTTGCATCGTTATTATTTTGGCAGGCTTGCTATTTTATCTTTTTGCATTAGATAAACGTTTAAAATTGTTAGAAAAAAAATCTGCTAACAAAAACTAATTTTAAACGCAATAGGAACGGCTTTCGAGCCAAAAACGCATAGTGTTTAGCGTACACTAAGAAAATTATTTTTGGCAGAGTGGTTTATTTTACTGCAATTTTGCAGCCGTAAAAGCATAAAACCAAAAATTATAAAAATGGCTAGTACAGCAAATGAAACAAGTTTTTTCACCGATGTGTGTAAAAACTTTGACGCTGCCGCTAAATTCACCTCACACCCTGAGGGTTTGTTGGCACAAATTAAAGCATGTAACAGTGTATACCGTTTTCAGTTCCCTATACGCAGGGGAAACGGCTTTGAAGTAATAGACGCTTGGCGTGTAGAGCACTCGCACCACATGAGCCCTACCAAAGGCGGCATTCGTTACAGCGATATGGTAAACGAAGACGAAGTGATGGCACTTGCAGCGCTAATGACTTATAAGTGCGCTATCGTAAATGTACCATTTGGTGGTGCTAAAGGTGGGATCTGTATCAACCCTAAAAATTACACGGTTGCCGAGTTAGAAACCATTACCCGTCGTTATACTACAGAGTTAATTAAAAAGAATTTTATTGGTCCCGGCATTGATGTTCCTGCTCCAGATTATGGATCTGGCGAACGTGAAATGAGCTGGATTGCCGATACCTATATGACCATGAACCCAGGCTCTTTAGATGCGTTGGGCTGTGTAACAGGTAAACCAATTGCCTTACACGGTATCCGTGGTCGTAAAGAAGCTACCGGTCGTGGTGTTGCTTATGCCGTACGTGAGTGTGTAAGCCACGCTGATGATATGAAAAAACTTGGCTTAACTGCTGGCTTAGATGGTAAAAGAGTTATTGTACAGGGTCTTGGTAACGTAGGCTATCACTCGGCTAAATTTATAACCGAGTTTGGTGGTACCATTGTAGGTATTTGCGAATTTGAAGGCGCAATTTATAACGCTAATGGCTTAAACGTTGATGAGGTTTTTGCACATCGTAAAAATACAGGTTCTTTATTAGGTTTCCCTGGCGCAACAAATTTTAAGAACTCTAAAGAAGGTCTAGAACAAGATTGCGATATCTTGGTGCCTGCCGCTTTAGAAAACCAAATTACTGCCGAAAACATCCGCAACATTAAAGCAAAAATTATTGCCGAAGGTGCTAACGGACCTTGTACGCCAGAAGCAGAAGAAATTTTCACAGAAATGGGCGGCATGATCATTCCAGATATGTATTGCAATGCAGGCGGTGTTACTGTTTCTTACTTCGAGTGGTTAAAAAATCTTTCTCACGTAGCTTTTGGCCGTATGGAAAATCGTTATGCAGAAAATTCAAATGCCAACCTGATCAACACTTTAGAAAGCTTAACAGGAAAAACTATCCCAGCAGAAAATCGATTGATGATTGTTAAAGGCGCATCAGAGTTAGAATTGGTAAACTCTGGTTTGGAAGACACCATGATCCACTCTTACCGTGAGATTAGAGAGACATGGTTGAACAAACCTGAAGTTAAAACTTTAAGAACCGCAGCATTCGTAAATTCGATTGATAAAATTGCCGTTTCTTACATGAACTTAGGCGTTTGGCCATAGACTGTTTCTAAATAAGACAAAGCCCCGTAATTTATATGTTACGGGGCTTTTTTGTTTATCAACTAATTGTCACGTTATGTATTTGGAAGCCTTCGAAATCGCTGAGCTTCTTATGTTTTTCTATCTTTGTGTGCTATATTTTAAATCACACCAAAATCTGTACGCATGAGGTCATCATGATTTACCTATTCAAAAAATCGGTAAACAAATCATGATAGCCCTCATTACAATTGAAAATAAATTAAACACTAATGAGAAAAAGTGCCATTATCGGATTAATCACAATTGCATTATGCATTGGTTTTTTAGTTAGCTTAAACGCTGATACCGATTCTTATTCTAACTTCAACGAAGCTGCTGAATCGCAAAAAGAAGAACACGTGATGGGCCATTGGGAAAAAAGTAAAGGCATGTATTACGATGCTGCAAAAGACCCGAACCATTTTGCTTTCTTTATGAAAGATGAAAAAGGCGTAGTAAACAAGGTGGTACTTAATGGTTCTAAACCACAAGATTTTGAACGTTCGGAAAAATTGGTTTTAATTGGCAAAATGGAAAACAACACCTTCTATGCCTCTAAAATATTAATGAAGTGTCCATCTAAATATAACGACAACATGGTTGAAGTTAATCAAGACGGAACTGTTAAAGAGAGCGATAATCAGCCTAGTAAATACGCAAAAGAATCTAAATCTTAATGGATATTCAGTTTATTGGAGAGAACCTCCTTCCTGGCAAAATAGGCCAATTTTTCATCGTACTTTCGTTTGGCGCATCGTTACTTTCTACTATCGCCTATTTTTTTGCTACTAAAAATAAAAACTTAGCAGACCGTTCTTGGACTAAATTAGGAAGAATTGGATTTGGCCTTAACGTCATCAGTATCATCGGTATTGGCACAACCTTATTCTATCTGATATTAAACCACTATAACGAGTACAACTACGTTTATTCGCACTCGTCTAAAGAACTTCCCGTTTACTATATTGTTTCTGCATTTTGGCAAGGGCAAGAAGGTAGTTTCTGGCTATGGGCATTTTGGCAGGCAGTTTTGGGCCTTGTATTAATCGCTAAAGCTAAATCTTGGGAAAATGGTGTAATGACCATAGTTGCGCTTTCACAAACCTGTTTAACCTCGATGCTTTTAGGAGTTCAATTTTTTGGAATTCATATAGGTTCATCTCCTTTTATCTTATTAAGAGATGCAGTGAATTTAAAAGAAATGGCACCCATATTTGCCGATCCCGAAAATTATAAAAATTACCTAAGTTTCATTACAGATGGCAAAGGTTTAAATCCGCTATTGCAAAATTATTGGATGGTCATACACCCGCCAACCTTATTTCTAGGATTTGCCAGTATGATTGTTCCTTTTGCTTACGGCATTACCGCTTTATGGCAACAACGTTATAAAGATTGGGTTAAACCAGTATTGCCATGGGTATCATTCGCCGTGATGATTTTAGGAACGGGTATCATTATGGGGTCTTTTTGGGCTTACGAAGCACTTAACTTTGGTGGTTTCTGGGCTTGGGATCCTGTAGAAAACGCTTCTATTATCCCTTGGTTAACCTTAATTGGTGGTTTACACGTAATTATAGCCTATAAAAATACTGGCCATGCTTATTTTACAGCAATGGCGCTGATTTTGGTAAGTTTTATTTTAGTGCTCTACGCATCGTTCTTAACCAGAAGCGGCATTTTGGGCGAAACTTCTGTACACTCGTTTACCGATTTGGGAATGTCTGGCCAGTTGATTTTCTACATCGCAACATTCTTGGGCATTGCCGTGTTAGCAGTGGTATCGAGATGGAAAGAGCTACCAATTACGCATAAAGATGAAGAGACCTATTCTCGTGAGTTTTGGATGTTTATTGGTGCTTTGGTGGTAACCGTTTCTTGTATCCACATTATTTTTGCTACCTCTGTTCCGGTATTTAATGCGGTTTTTGGAACAAATTATGCACCTATCAAAGATGCAATTAGATTTTACAACCAATGGCAAGCGCCTTTTGCAGTGCTCATTGCGTTAATTTCTGGTTTCTCACAATTCTTGAAATACAAGCGTACCGATCCACGTAAATTCTATAGTAGCTTAATCTCTTCTGTTGTTTTTGCCTTGGTAATTACCGCTGCGTTTGCATGGGTAAGTGGCATATACACCAATCTAATGTATATTATTCTTACGTTTAGTTGTATATTCTCTGTATTGGCCAATGCAAGGCTGCTCACTGGAATTTTCACTAAACGCGGTAGCAAGTTGGCAGGTTCGGCTATTGCACACATCGGCTTTGCCATCTTATTAGTTGGTGCTTTGGTGGCTGCAGCAACAAGCAATCCAATTTCTATTAACGAAACCAACTTCATTCCCGTTAAGGATTTTGAAAAAGCAGCCAAACCAGGCGAAAATATCATGTTATATAAGAACGAGCCTAAAAAAATGGGCAAATACACCGTTACTTATGTGAGCGATACCACCATACAGCCCAATACTTATTATAAGCTTAATTTTAGGGTAATTGATGAAGAAACTGGAAAGGTAAAAGAAGATTTTACGGTTGACCCAAGTATCCAAGAAAATGGAAGAATGGGCTTAATTGCCTCTCCAGATACGAAACACTACCTATTTAAGGATATCTATACGCACATTACCAGTGCGGCACAGAAAAAAGAAGAACACGCCGACCACGAAGGGCATACCGAAGAAGAGAATTATAAGGCTCCTCGCATTGTTGCCTTAAAAGTTGGCGATACGGTACACACCAGTAGTGGTGTACTTACGGTAAAATCGCTAAATAAACAACCCGTAGTTAAAGACTTAAAGATTGAGAAAGAAGATATTGCAGTAAGCTTGCCGTTAGAAATTAACGTAAGTGGCAAAATTTACAATGCAGAGCCTTTGTTTTTAATTAAAGGGAACAATACGTTCGATTTTGCTCGTAAAATTGATGAACTTGGGTTAAGAATAAGGTTTACAAAAATCATCCCAGATCAAGATAAGTTCGAATTACAGATTTTTGAGAAGCCGCAGCAAGCTAAAGACTGGTTAGTATTTAAGTCTATAGAATTTCCTTTCATCAATTTGTATTGGATTGGAACAATTGTAATGGTAATTGGTTTCTTAATTTCTATCTTTAGAAGGAAAAAAGAGCTTAAAACAGAGTAATGACAGTTTCCATTATCGGTTCGGGAAATGTAGCTACTCACCTGGCCAAAGCTTTGAAAACTGCTAATGTGAAGGTTTTAAGTATTTGGTCTAACCGTTTTGAAAATGCGGAAGAGCTAGCCCAACTAGTTAATGCAAAAGCAGTAAAAGAACTAACAGAAATTGCAGCCGATGAAAGCGATATTTTACTCATTTCGGTTAAAGATGATGCCATTGGCAGCGTTGTACAAAAGTTAAATGGCTACAGCGGCGTAGTAGCACATACTTCTGGTTCGGTAAGCCTAACGGCACTAAACGGTATAGAAAGCCATGGCGTTTTCTATCCATTACAAACTTTTTCTAAGCAAAAAGAGATTGATTTTAGCCTTGTTCCGCTCTGTTTAGAAGCAAGTACCCCATCAGCCTTGGCAAAGCTAAAAAAGTTGGCAGCCTTGTTAAGCAGACATTGTTATGATGTGGATAGCGAACAAAGAAAAATTTTACATTTGGCTGCCGTTTTTGCCTGTAATTTCCCCAACTATCTTTATGGAATTGCACAGCAGTTATTAGCCCAAAACCAGTTAGATTTTAACATTATTAAACCGTTAATTATCGAAACTGCTAATAAAATACAAACCGCTTTACCGGTAAACGTACAAACTGGCCCCGCCATTAGAAATGATGTGCAAACATTAAATAAGCATGAGGAAATGCTACAAAAGCATCCCGAATGGTTAACGATATATAAATTATTAAGCGAGCAGATTAAAAAAGGGTAAATCATACTGTTTTTTAGTTTTGGCTGCTTATTTTTGCATCAAATTATGAGTATTTTTAAACTAAAGATAAATTTCGAAGAAGAAGGGAAAGAGCCTGTAGAATTACCTATTGCTGCTGGCGAAGATGTGTTAGACGTGGTGTTAGATAATGGCATTAAATTACAGCACAACTGCGGTGGTGTTTGTGGCTGTAGTATTTGCCATATTTATGTAACCAAAGGCATGGATAACATCCAAGAAATCTCCGAAAAAGAAGAAGATTTTGTAGACAGAGCGGTTAGACCGAAAATCACCTCTCGATTGGCTTGCCAGTGCGTAGTTCTAAACGGCGATATAGAAGTTACTATTCCAGATCAATCTGGATTTTTAGGACACTAGACAGTTTTCAGTCGGCAGTTTTCAGTTATCAGTTAACCGATTAAACAGCTACACAGTTAGTCAACAATTTAACAATAGAACAATTTAGCAATTACCATAAATGAACAACGATAAATTCGCCTTGCCAATTCACTGGAACGACATTGAAGATATTGCCTTAGAGCTTTACGAGAAATTTGGCGATGATTTTAATGAGCAAAAAATCTATAGAATTAGGTTTACCGATTTGATTGAATGGGTATTAGCATTACCAAACTTTGCAGGTACGAGAGAGCAATGTACAGAAGGTCACTTAGAGCAAATTCAATCTGCTTGGGTTTACGAGTGGAGAGATAATCAGTAAACAGTTGCCAGGAATTAGGTATCAGTGGCTAGTTTAATTAGCGATTTGACAATTGAACTAATGAACAAGTGAAGCAATAAACATTGTATGCTACAAAACCTTAAGAATATTACCACTTTCATGTTTGATATTGATGGCGTGTTAACCGATGGCAAATTGTTTGCTTCGGATAGCGGAGAGCTTCTAAGATCATTTAATGCCAAAGATGGATATGCCATGCAGCTGGCGGCTAAAAATGGCTATCGAATTTGTATTATTTCTGCGGGTAGGGGTTCAGCACTAAATAAACGCTTCGAAAATTTAGGCATAGCTGATGTATTTTTAGCAGTAGAAAACAAGGCTTCAATTTACCATAGCTACATACTTCAGCACCACATTTCTCCGTCGCAGGTATTGTATATGGGAGACGATATTCCTGATCTGGAAGTTATGAAATTAGTGGGTATAGCCGCCTGCCCTGCCGATGCCTCGGAAGAAATTAAAGCGATCAGTCATTACGTATCGCCGAAAAAAGGAGGCGAAACCGCAGTTAGGGATGTGATAGAAAAAGTACTTAAAGTGCAACACAACTGGTATACAAATGCGCCCACTGCCGCAGAAGCGAGCAAATAATTAGTTGTTTGTTTATCTAGCGGTTGGTTGGCAACAAACCTTTATCATCCAATCATCACATTAGCTAATTATTACATTAGTTATCATCACATCAAAAAACTTAACATCTTTTAACAATTTATTCTCTTCTATCGATTAAACTTTGTTTTGTTTTTCTACTCCAACAAGAAACATTACAACATAAAACTTAGAACAGAAAAAATGAAAAAATTAATGATGATTTGCGGGCTATTATTTGGTATGGTAGCTTTTGCACAAGCACAACAAGGTGGCGGAAGACCAGGTGGCGGCCCTGGTGGACGTATGGGCATGAACCCAGAAGCCAGAGTGAAGCAGCTAGATGAGAAACTGAAGCTATCTGACGATCAAAAAACAAAACTAACTGCAATTTTTACCGACCAAGTTGAGGCCCAAAAGAAAATGCGTGAAGAGGCTCAAGATGGTGGCGATAGAAAAGCGATGATGGAAAAAATGCAGAAAATGAGAGCTGAATTAGAAACCAAGGTAAACGGTGTATTAACCGAAGATCAGAAAAAAACCTACAAAGCAATGCTTGATGAGCAAAAAGCTGAGATGGAAAAAAGAATGAAAGAGCGTCAGGAGCGCTAAGAGCGCTAAGGCGGAAACTAATTAACGTGAGTTCGGGATAAGAAAATTATGCTATTTGCTAGCGATAGCGCTTCAAATCTTCGTTCAGCTAATTTTCGGTCTCTTATTTTTCGGGCCGCACTAATAAGCCAAAGCACTTTCTTTGAAAGAAAAATAAGCAACCGAGAGTTTTTGTTACTTTTTGCGGTCAAAAAGTAAGAGCCCAGCGGCGGCGAGCTAAAAAAATACGTTCAATGCGGATTTCTCAAGAATTGTAAATACACTCAACCCGAACTCACGTTAATTAGCAAATAAAAGACTATAATAGAAGCGGCTATTTGTCGCTTTTGTTATTTTTGGAAAAAATTTGATATGCTAAAGCTTACCGCACCAATTATACTTGCTTCAAAATCTCCAAGACGACAAGAGCTCTTAAATTTAATGGGCTTAAAATTTACTGTAGAATTAAAAGATGTAGATGAAAGTTACCCAGAAACATTAAGTGCTCCAGAAATTGCCGTGTACATTGCCGAAAAAAAAGCAAAAGCCTTTATTGCCAATCCAGATCAAATTATTATTACCGCTGATACCATTGTTGCCATTAAAGGCGAAATATTAGGTAAACCGAAAGATTACACTGAGGCACAACAAATGCTCAGGAAATTATCGGGCAACAAACACGAGGTTTATACTGGCGTCAGCATCAATTACAAAGGCAAAATAACTTCATTTTACGACCAAACAGAAGTATTTTGTAGGCGGTTAAACGAGGAGGAAATCGACTATTACATTGATAACTTTAAACCTTTTGATAAAGCGGGCAGCTATGGCGTACAAGATTGGTTTGGCTTAACCGTTGTTGAGCGATTAAGTGGTTCTTACACCAATGTAATGGGCTTACCTACCGAGAAACTTTACCAATACCTGCTTAAAATTTAAGCGTTTAATCTTTCTTTTTTAACACTGAACAGTAACAAAACGGCACCAATAAGCAGAATGATCCATCCCCATTGGAAGTGAATGGCCTTACCCAATAAATTGTCGGCTATTTTCATCCCAAAGTAGTGAGTAGATTTAAAATAAACTGCCGTAGCCATTAGCAAAACCCAAATAAACATTACCCTGGTTAGTAATCTAAAGGCTTTTAACTGTCTAATAAAATAACACAGCGCCATTATGGCAATAAGCGAGTAAGTAATTAGGAAAAGGCGAACGTCTGTTTTGTACAAGCCCCAGTTAACCCATTCGAAAATAATTTTAACTTGTAGTATTGGGCAAAAGCCGGCAACAAAAACTAAGATTAGCCCAATAAAGGCCATTGGCTTATTTACAATTAGCATCTTTACTTCTTTTAAGCCGCTAACTTAATCAATTAGATTGATGTTTGCTTTTGTATTCGATAATTTTTGGAGCCCACTTTCTAATGACCTCTTCTATCTCTGCTGGTTTAAAAGGCTTTGCAATAAAATCTTGCATACCAGCTTCTAGGCACTTATCTTTTCCATCGCCTAAGGTATTTGCAGTTAAGGCTACCACAACTGGAAATTCATACACTCGATAGTGCTTTCTAATTTCGGTGGTGGCTACCGTTCCGTCCATAATTGGCATTTGCATATCCATAAAAATAAGGTCAAAATGTTCTTGTTTAACCATATCTACAGCAATTTGCCCATTCGAAGCTTTTTTACACTCGTAACCCAGTTTACCCAAAGTTTTAATGATGAGCATGAGATTAATCTCATTATCGTCAACCACTAATATTTTAAAAGGATAGTGGCTAGAAAGTTTATCATCTAATACTGATTTATTTTCTTCTTTAGGTAATTTGGGTGCCTTTTTCTCTACGGCCTCGTTGGTAGTAATAAAAAAAGTAAATGCCGAACCTTTACCAACTTCACTTTTCACTTTTACCTTACCTCCCATCATGGTAATTAGGTTATATGCAATGTTAAGGCCTAAACCTGTGCCACCATATTTGCGCATGGTAGATTGGTCTATTTGTACAAATGGTTTAAACAGCTGTTTAATTCTGTCTTCGGCAATGCCAATTCCGGTATCTTTGGTTACAAAACCAAGGCGTATTTTGCCAAACTCATCTTTATCTATTACTGCACACTCTAAAATAATATGGCCTTTTTCGGTAAACTTTACTGCATTGCTTAAAAAATTAAGCAGTACTTGCTTTAACCGTTTAGGATCGCAATAGATGGCATTTGGCACATTTTTATCCACCTTGAAACTGATAGATAACTGTGGTGTAGACGGTGGCAGGTTTTGGGCAAAAGTTTCGGCAATGAGCGCTCTAATATTTACCGAAGTGGCATCTAAATGTATTTTACCAACTTCAATTTTCGAAAAATCAAGAATATCATTTACAATACGAAGTAGCGACTCTGCACTATTCGAAATGGTTTTTGCATATTCTCTTTGCTCGGCACTTAAAGTACCTTGCAATAAAAGATTAGACATTCCCAAAACACCATTCATGGGTGTTCTAATTTCATGGCTAATCATTCCCAAATATTCTGTTTTGGCATTATTTGCAGCTTGAGCGCTCAATTTAGCTTCGTAAATTTCTTTATCATGCAACAACTGTCTTCTCAATCCTCTTTGAGACCGGTTATAGAGCACCACTACCATAATCAAGATCAGCCCTCCAACGGCAATAACCAAGTATCCTAGCTTTTCATAAAAACTATCGTTCTGCGAAATTCGGCTTTTAAGATCATCTCTTAACAGTTTAACCAATTGGATAATTAGTGGTGCAGTAGAACCTATTTTATGGCTAAATGCAGGTTTAGGGGTAAGATTACCATGTGCCTGAGCAGACAGTTCAAGCTGTATGGTGTAGAAATTTTCTTCTTCGGCTAAGTTCTTTGTTATCTGTAGCGCTTCGTGGTTGTAAATTTCGTTGGCATTGGCAAATGAGGCAAGCACTTTTTTGCTTTGGGTTATTAGCTTTTGATATTTTTTTAGGCTATCTAGCTGAGTAGTATCTCCATCTGCAAAATTAAGGTACGCATGACTAGCTTTCTGCAATGCGCCATTTAATTCTATTAAGCCTGCCACCTGCCGTTGCGTTTGCCTAAAATAAACCGTATTATCTTTATTATAATACAACAAGGCCACGCCCCCACCAATTACCGCAAAAATTAGCAGTAACTTTACCACAAAGTTTATAAAAATTCGTTTAGATGCAGGCTGGCCCATAAAAATATCATACTTGGCTATCCTTTGGTATTGATACCCATTTTATCTGCAAAATGTGCGCAATAATCTCGTAAATCTTCAACTATGTTCTTCTCTCCTGTAGCTCTTAAAAAGCTATCGCCCATGGTTTGTAATGTTTCATAAAAAAAACGTTTCATCTCGTCTACTGGCATATCTTTAGTCCATAAATCTATTCTCATCGCATTTTTATAGTTATGGTCCCAAAGTGCTAACATCATTGATTTTGCAGCAACCTGATCTTTATTCTCCGAGTCTGTTGATTCCCAAAGAATATTTTCTGGAACATTTTTTTCATCCAACTCTACTGTAATTTTTATTTCTGCTTTTTTCATTTTTATCTTTTTTTTAATGTTTAAAACGTATTAACCAAACACGCTTATTTTTAACACTAAGACAAAAACAACAGCCAGTATTACAACCATAAGTTGCATAAGCCAAAGTCTTGCCAAAGTGGGAATAAACTTTCTGAAAATTTGATCACAAAGGAACGATACAAAAAAAACTAACAAACCTAAGGCAATAAACAGCCCTTTAAACCCTTGGTTAGCAGGAGCCAATAACCAATTTTTATTGACAACTAGGCCAACTACAGCCATAATACTAAGGGCAGATACAATGTTTAAGGGGGTTAGTTTTACTTTCAATTTATCTTCGCGATTTAGGTTTGGATTTGTAGTTTCCCTTTGTAACTTTTTTGTTTGTAGAAGGGTACTGTTTTTTCTTTTCGTGGAAAGCACCTTTAAAGTCGGGATTTTCTTTCCTCTTTTGGGTATCAATTTCCCTTGCTATAAATTGTTTTTCCTCATAGGGCGTTTCTTCAACAAAAACTTCGCTTGGCAATTGCATTTCGGGAATTTGTTGTCTAATTAACCTTTCTATTTTATCGATGTAATATCGCTCTGCTTCGTTATAAAAAGTAATGGCTGTTCCTTCGTTAAAAGCCCTTCCGGTTCTGCCAATTCTATGTACATAATCTTCAATAATTATAGGCACATCAAAATTAATTACATGGCTTACTTCGCTTACATCAATACCTCTCGAAGCTACATCTGTAGCCACCAATACTCTAATATTTCCTTCTTTAAAACTATTAATAGAATTGATACGAGTATTTTGCCCCTTATTAGCGTGAATTACCCTTACCGCATCTTCTCCCAATCTTCTAGCAATAAAACTATTGATGTTATCTGCTACTGTCTTCGTTTTACAGAAAATGATCAGTTTTTTAAATTCCTCATCGTTTTTCAACAAATGCTGCAACAAATTGATTTTGGTCTTGAAATTTGGCACGGCGTACATCAGCTGGGTTACCGTTTTGGCTGGTGTGGCCTGTGTAGCCACCTCAACGGTTAGCGGGTTTTTCAAGAAATCGCCGGCAATTTTATGCACCAAATCGCTCATAGTGGCCGAGAAAAGTAGGTTTTGGCGTTTACGAGGCACCACTTCCAAAATACGGTGTATAGAACCTATAAAGCCCATATCCATCATTTTATCGGCCTCGTCTAGCACCAAAAACTGTAGGCTACGTGTATTGATATCGCCTGCCAAATACAAATCTAAAAAACGACCTGGGGTAGCTACCAAAATATCTACACCTTTAGCAATTTGCTCCTTTTGCGTTTTAGGACCCAAACCACCGAAAATTACCACGGTTCTTAAATCGGTGTATTTAGAAAACAGCTTTACCTGCTCTTCAATTTGCAGGGCCAATTCTCTTGTAGGCACTAAAATTAAAGCTCTAGGATTTTCGCCCTGCGCAAATTTTAACTTCATGAGCATTGGCAATACGTAAGCGGCAGTTTTACCTGTACCCGTTTGCGCAATACCGAACAAATCTTGTCCCGACAAAACTGGCGCAATGGCCTTCTCTTGAATTGGCGTAGCTTCGGTAAAACCCGCTTCTTCTACTGCGTTAAGTATTTGTCTGTTGAGCTTAAACTCATCGAATTTTTTTGGCATAGCTGCGAATTTACGATTTTAGATTTATGAAATACGAGTTGCAGGTTTTAATGACTGAATTTTGAATGAAGCTAGCTTTCGTCAGTAACAAAAAATAAACAATAATTCATTTTGAGCAAAGCAGTTTCAGTATTTCATCGGCCGCGAAAGACCTGCTATCCGCTTTACTTCGGGCAAACACATAGGTTTGCCGCTACGTGCCCGCTCCTATCAGGTTTATTCTACAAAATTCAGTGCAAAAACGCGGCAAATCTCAAATCTCATATCTCAAATCTCAAATCTATCTTTATCTTTACCAACATGAGCACAATCTTGATTAAAGCAGCTAATATTGTTAACGAAGGGCAAATTTTCACCTCAGACTTACTGATTAAAAACGGAAGAATTGAAAAAATTGCACCAACAATTGATGCGCCAGCCGATTTAGAAATTAATGCAGAAGGCTTACATCTTTTACCCGGAATGATAGACGACCAAGTGCATTTCCGCGAACCTGGCTTAACCCACAAAGCTGATATTTTTTCGGAAAGTATGGCCGCGGTAGCAGGTGGAATTACTTCTTTTATGGAAATGCCCAACACCGTTCCCAATACCTTAACACAAGATTTACTGGCCGATAAATACGCCATTGCTCAACAAACATCGTTGGCTAACTACTCGTTTTATATGGGTGCCAGCAATGATAATATAGAAGAAGTGCTAAAAACCGATGCCAAAAATGTGTGCGGCATTAAAGTTTTCATGGGTTCTTCTACCGGGAATATGCTGGTAGATAATGAGAAAACATTGGAAAATATTTTCAGTAAAGCGCCCATGTTGGTAGCTACGCATTGCGAAGATGAAGCCACCATCCGTCATAACTTAACGGCTTACAAAGAAAAATATGGCGATGATTTAACGATAGATATGCACCCTTTAATTAGAAGTGCCGAGGCTTGCTACAAATCGTCATCATTGGCAGTAGAACTGGCCAAACGTTACAATACTCGTCTGCATATCCTCCATATTTCTACTGCAAAAGAAGTGGCCTTATTTGATAACGCACTAGCATTAGCCGATAAAAGAATTACCGCCGAAGCTTGCGTACATCACCTTTGGTTTAACGATGCTGATTACGCCACAAAAGGGAACTTTATTAAATGGAACCCAGCAGTAAAAACCGCAGCAGACCAAGCTGGCATTTTACAAGGTTTGCTAGACGATCATATTGATGTGATTGCTACCGACCACGCCCCACACACCATTGATGAGAAAAATCAGCCGTATGCACAAGCTCCTTCTGGCGGGCCTTTGGTACAGCATGCTTTACCAGCTTTGCTAGAAATGCACTTACAAGGCAAAATCTCGTTAGAAAAAATCGTAGAAAAGGCATCGCACAACGTAGCAACTTGTTTTAATTTAAGCGAACGTGGTTTTGTGAGAGAAGGTTACTGGGCAGATTTGGTTTTGGTAGACTTGAAAGATGATTGGAAGGTAACCTCGTTAAATACACTGTACAAATGTGGTTGGTCGCCTTTTGATGGAGAAACTTTTAGAGCTAGTATTACGCATACTTTTGTATCGGGTAATTTGGCTTATCAAAAAGGCAAGTTTATGACAAATGAAACGGGTAAGCGTTTAACGTTTGACCGATAATTAATTATATTTGTATTGATTTTAAGATAGCGAAAATGGAAACTTTAATCATACATCCTAAAAACAAAGAGCAATTAGCAGCTATCAAAGCTTTCGTTAAAGCATTAAAAATTGACTTCACTACTGAAAAAAGCCTTTACAATCCTAATTTCGTGAAAGAAATACTACAAGCGAAAGAAGATATTAAAAATGGAAAAGGTGTTAAAATTGCAATCGAAGACCTGTGGAAGTAATCTACTCCCCTAAAGCTATTAACGACTTGATGTTCTGGAAAAAATCTGGAAATAAAGTAATTCAAAAGAAGATCGAACAATTAATTACAGCCATACAAGAAAATCCATTTTCAGGAATTGGAAAACCCGACCCACTTAAATATGAATTATCAGGTTCTTGGTCTCGACGTATAAATGAAGAGCATCGAATTATCTATGAAATTCATGACAATGAGACTGTAGTAATTTTAGAAATCCAATCATTAAAAGGGCATTACAAATAAGTGCAGAAGAAACTTACATTTACCTACATAAGCCTTGCTGCCTTAATTTTCATTTTCGGCTATTTCCCGCAAGCTGTAGAAAACTATTACAGTCGAGGTTTTTACTTAATTACTTCATTTTTACAACGCTATATTTCATCTATTTTCCCATTTGCCATAGGCGATTTTCTTTATGCGCTTTTTGTTATCTATATACTCAAAAACATCATCTTTTTCATCAGTAGGCAAAAAAAGACAAAAAAAGATTACACTTCATTCGGGTTAAAAAGCATCAACTTTGTGTTGATCATCTACATTTCATTTAAACTACTATGGGGCTTAAACTACGCTCGTCCTAGAATTAACGAGCAACTGCAAATCAGCAATCAACCTTATCAAAAAGAGCAGCTTTTAAGATTGAGCTCCTTTTTTCTGCAAAAGCTAAGCTCGTTAAGTCAATCTGCAGATAGTATTCATTTCAATTACACAACAAATGAGTTAGAAGATATTGCTGCTACGGCCTACAATCAATTAGCAGAAAAGCAACCCTTTTTCCGCTACAAGTATATGTCGGTTAAACCCGTAACAAGTGCTTGGCTAGTGAGCAAAACAGGCATTGAAGGCTATTACAACCCGCTTTCTGGCGAGGCGAACATTAACCAGCGTTTACCTAATTTTGTACTACCTTTTGTTACCTGTCACGAAATTGCGCACCAAATAGGTGTAGCAAAGGAAGATGAAGCCAACTTGGTGGGTTATCTCACTGCCATTCAGAGTAAAAATAAGCAATTTCAATATTCGGCCTATTACAATATGTTGAGGTATGTTTTGTTTGAAATTAGAATGAAATACCCAGAAGATTACAATATCATCATTGAAAAAATCCCTGAAAGCATATTAGATAATTTTAAAAAAGAACGAGAATTTTGGGCAAAATATAACGGGGCTATGTCGGTTTATATGGGTAAAACCTTCGATAAAATCTTAAAACTGAACAACCAACGAAAAGGCATTAAAAGCTACCAAGATATTGTGCTTTGGTTAGTGAATTATCACAAAAGGGAGTTATGAGTTAAAAGTTACGTGTTACGAGGCTAGATAATTAAAACCGATAAACCAAAACTGGCAACACGCAACCCATCATCCGTGTATTGCTTGTTTTTTACCGTAACTTTTAATCAAATTCCCTTCAAATTCTAGCCATTCTTTCCAGCGCTTATCTACATCTACATCAATGGTATATTTACGGGCAAAATTTAAGAAAGTGGTATAATGTGTCGCTTCAGAAACCATTAAATCATGATAGAATTTTGCTAGTTCTTCGTCCTTAATATTTTGCGATAACACCCGGAAACGTTCGCAACTGCGGGCTTCAATCATAGCGGCAAACAACAGCCTGTCTATAAAAGCCTGGTTTCTGCTGCCATCTTTTTTGCTAAACTTAACCAACTGCCCTACATAATCATCCTTACGTTCTCTACCTAAAGTATAACCACGTTCTTTAATGATATTGATGACCATCTGAAAGTGTTCCAATTCTTCCAAAGCAATTGCCGTAAGTTCATCTACTAAATCCTGATGTTCGGAGTTCTGCGTAATTAAAGTAATGGCATTACTCGCCGCTTTTTGCTCGCACCAAGCGTGGTCGGTCAATATTTCTTCGAGATTTCCTTCGGCAATGTTTGCCCAACGCGGGTCGGTAAGTAATTTCAGTCCTAGCATAAGGTACAAAATTAAGAAAATAGCCACAGATGCACAGATGTTTTAAAATATTGTTTTATTGTTTAACAACATTAACGGAACAAAATCTGTGCATCTGTGGCTAATAAACTGCAACTTTGTAAAATATGGCAAAAAGAAAAGTTTTATTTATTGGATTAGTTTGGCCAGAGCCTACCTCATCTGCAGCTGGAACAAGAATTGTACAGTTGGTAAAACTATTTTTAGCCAATGGCGATGAAGTTCATTTTGCCTCGGCGGCAGGTAAAAGCGAGTTCAGTTTTAATTTGGAAAGTTTGGGAGTTACCGAACACGAAATTAAACTTAACGACAGTTCTTTTAACGAATGGTTAAAGATTTTAAATCCTTCTACAGTAGTTTTTGATAGGTTTATGATTGAGGAGCAATACGGTTGGCGAGTGCAACAAGAATGCCCAAATGCGCTATTGATTTTAGATACCGAAGATTTGCATTTTCTGCGTTATGCAAGGCAGCAAGCACTTAAACAAAGTGCTGATTTAAATTTAAATAACGATGTTACCAAACGAGAAATGGCCTCTATTTTACGCTGCGATTTATCGTTAATAATTTCCCAGGTTGAAATGGAGGTTTTACAAAAATTCAACATCGATGAAAGCATAATTTATTATTTGCCTTTTTTAGAAGAACCAATCACATCAAGCCAAAACTTTAAAGCTTTTGAAGAAAGAAAGGACTTTGTTTTTATTGGAAATTACCTACACGAACCCAATTGGCAAACCTTAAAGCACCTCAAAACTAAGGTTTGGCCTTTGTTAAGGAAAAAACTACCCGAAGCCTCTTTGCATATTTACGGCGCTTACGCCACAGAGAAAGTAACACAGCTTCACAATGCAAAAGAGAGATTTTTAGTTTATGGCAGGGCCAAAAATGCCAGAACAACCGTTGCTCAACATCGGGTTTTGTTGGCTCCACTCCTATTTGGTGCTGGCGCTAAAGGTAAGTTTATTGATGCCATGCAAACAGGAACTCCAATTGCTAGCACTAAAGTTGGAGCCGAAGGGATGGCCAATGGACTGGAGTGGGCAGGAATTATCAGTGATGATTTGGAAACTTATGTTGACCAAACCACTACACTTTACAGCGATGAAGAGAAGTGGAAACAAGCACAGCATAATGGTATCGAAATTATCAATCAGGTTTATGCCAAAAATCAGTTTGAAGCACCATTTTTAGAACGCATTACCAATATTGAAAAAAGTCTGAAAGATCATCGCCAGCAAAACTTCTTTAGCGAAATTTTAAAGCACCATACGCTACAAAGCACCAAGTATATGTCCTTGTGGATTGAGGAAAAGAATAGAAAATAGTTTTCAGTTTGTAATTTTTAAAACTGCCAACTATGCGATATTGATGCTAAATAACTATAAAGCTGTACATTTGAACAAGCTCAATCGCTATGGAAAATCTAGACTTGCTTATTATTCCTACTAACCTGTTTGCCGCTTACAAAAATGGCTTTGATATTACTTTAAAACAAAAGTTTGAGCAATTAAAAGACAGCGAACTCAGCATAGAGACTTTTAGCTTTTACACCTCGGTTTCTGCCGTTTTTTCTTCAAAAATAGAAGGCGAACCTATTGAACTTGACTCATATATTAAACACAAGCGATTCGGGGCGCATTTTAAGCCAGATTACACACAAAAAATAGATGATTTGTATGAGGCTTATGTATTTGCAAAACAAAATAAAATCAATAAGAGTACCCTTTTAGCTGCCCATGCTCAACTTACTAAACATATCTTAAAACCCCAGCAACAAGGCAGTTTTAGAACTGGAAATATGTTTGTAGTTACCACAACTGGAAAAATAGAATATGTAGCGGCTTTACCTAGCCAAGTGAATGACGAGATGCAGAAACTATTTACAGATATCGAAACATTATTGCAAACAGAATTAAGTTTTGAGGAAGTGTTGTTTTTCGCATCAATGCTGCATCTGGTTTTAGCCAAAATACATTCTTTTGAAGATGGAAATGGCAGAATTTCTCGTTTGCTTGAAAAATGGTTTATTGCACAGAAACTGGGACAGAAGGCTTGGTTCGTATGTAGTGAAAGAAATTATTACGAGCAACATCAAACGTATTATCACAACCTACGACAATTAGGTATAGAATATGAAGATTTAGATTACAACAAAGCTTTGCCTTTTTTAAAGATGTTACCACAAAGTCTGGATACTAAAAATGGATGAAACAATATTTGAAGAATAATTTTAAGGAAACTAACAAAACCGAAAAATGCAAGAACTAAACGACCTAGAAACAATACTGCTAGATGGCTTAGCCGAAAAATACCCTTCCTTAAAATCGCATCTACCACATTTAAGAGTTACCAAACGACAAATATCTGGCTTTAGCTTGTATGTGTATTTCTCTTATGTAGATTTTAGCGAAGAGCCGGAGATGGTTAACGCCCTATTTAGCAATGGCGAAAAAATAGAAATACCTAGTCTAAAAGACGGTTTAAGTTACGTAATTGATGTAACCGCAGGGCTAATTGAACACCTAGAGTTTTCAACCTATAAAGAAAACTGGGACGGCACTTTTGGCGATTACAAAATTGTGGAAAGCGAAACAAATATTTAACCGATATTAGCACCATGGAACCACAAGATTTAAAAGCTTTAACCGACGAACAATTACTTGAAGAACACAAAAAACTGAAAAAGAGCAATACTTTTAACGCATTTTTAATTGGCGCTTTTGTGGGTATTGCATTGTATAGCGGTGTAAAAAATGGCCTGGGATTTTTCACTGTTTTCCCCTTATTTTTCGCTTATTTACTATTTACTGGCAGTAAAAAAGTTAAAGGAGTAAAAGAAGAGTTGAAAGCTAGAAATTTAAATTAGCAATCGCTTTATGATTAACGAACAGAAGCAAAAAAATCTAGAGAAATACAATGCTATTATTTTAGCAACCCTAGCCTATCTAGAAAAACGTTCTGGCCAAAGCATTATTTATGGTGATATTAACCCAATAACCGAGTATTATCAAGAACAGAAAATAAAAACGGAAAAAGATTTCAAAGAACGTAGACTAGACAGACTTAAAAATAGGTTTAAAAGCCTAACTAAAAGCCTACAAAACTCTATTGACTTAAATTTTTCTACTTATATCAAGGAAAAAACCGGTTATGATATTGATATTTTCGAAGATTTACGAAAACGTATTGATATCATTTTTATGCAAAACCAAATTCTCAACCAACAAAATCTTAATGATGTTTCTATAGCTTTCAAATTGTACCAACAGCGTCCAAATAAGGAGAATGATATAGAAAGGCTTAATGTACTCCTAGCAAGATATGTTGAGGGTCAATCAATTTCTAAAACGAAATCAAGGATGATAAACAAAGTTGTCAGAAGAATTGATGAAGAAACAGTAGAAGTAACTATTTTCGATACAACTGGTACGAAACCTAAAACACTTAGAAGAATATATAGAAATTTCTCCAGATGGAAAACGTCGTTTACGCACAACGCAGTGGGCTAATAAACATAATTCTGGCACGTACGTATCCGTTGATTTTCCAAACGTTAACGGGCCAGTTTATGGCACAACTGGAATCCAACCTACTGTTAAAGCATGGTGGAAAGATAATTCAACTATAGTCATAGCAACTAGTAAAGAGTTTCCAGCCTATACAAAACATAAAAAAGTAAGCAGTTTCGAAGATGTTATCACGATAGAATACGTGCTGCACTAACACACCTTTTTTACAACATTCAAACATTACAACCCAAAAACCTTACAACATTCTTGTAACTTTGCCTCATGGCAAAAATATCCATCAATCTGGCAACAGGTTCATTACAAAAAGAAGAAATTATAGTAGGCATTGATTTAGGCACTACCAATAGTTTGGTTGCTTTTATCAATCCTGAGCAACAGCCGCAGGTAATTAACGATGCTGGAAAAGGCGTTTTAGTGCCATCTGTAGTGCATTTTAATGAACAAGGCGATGCAGAAGTGGGTAACGAGGCCAAAGCTTACCTAACTACCGACCCATCTAATACCATTTTTTCTGTAAAACGATTATTAGGCCGTTCGTACAAAGACGTTGCTGAGCACAGCGATATTTTCAGCTATAAAATAATTGATGATGATAGTGATGCCTTAGTGAAAATTAAAGCTGGCGATAAGTTTTACACACCAATTGAACTATCTGCTGAGATTTTAAAAGAATTAAAAGCTCGTGCCGAGCATGCTTTAAAAACGCCTGTAAACAGAGCAGTAATTACGGTTCCTGCCTATTTTAATGATAGTCAGCGACAAGCCACTCGCGACGCTGGAAAGTTAGCGGGTTTAGATGTTTTACGTATTGTAAACGAACCTACCGCAGCAAGTTTGGCCTACGGTTTGGGCTTAGACCCAACGCAGCAAAAAACCATTGCCGTTTACGATTTAGGTGGAGGAACCTTCGATGTTTCCATCCTGCAAATCCAAAATGGCATTTTCGAAGTGTTAAGTACCAACGGCAACACTTTCTTAGGTGGCGATGATTTTGACCGTGCTATATTCAATTATTGGATAGAAAAAAATCAGCTTGATGCGAAAGAACTAGCAAAAGACAATGTGTTAACGCAAAGCCTACGTTTACAAGCCGAAGCCGCTAAAAAAGCATTAACCACCCAAAATCTGTACAACGAAAAATTAGGCGAAATTTGGTGTACGCTAGATAAAGAAACCTTTGAAAGTTTAATTGCAGCTAAAGTGCAAGAAACTATCGAAGCTTGTAAATCGGCCTTAAGAGATGCAGAATTGAGCATAGCTGATATTGATGAAGTGGTTTTAGTTGGTGGCTCTACCCGTACCCCGCATGTTAAAAAAGCAGTAAGTGAGTTTTTCGGAAAAACCCCTCAAGATAACATCAACCCTGATGAGGTGGTGGCTTTAGGTGCTGCTGTACAGGCAGATATTTTAGCTGGTAATCGGTCGAATATTTTATTGCTAGATGTAACACCTTTATCGCTTGGTATCGAAACTATGGGTGGTTTAATGGATGTGATTATCGCTCGTAATAGCAAAGTACCCACCAAAGCTGGTCGCCAATACACCACTTCGGTAGATGGACAAGTGAACATGAAGATTTCGGTTTACCAAGGCGAACGTGATTTAGTGAAAGAAAACCGTAAACTGGCAGAGTTCGATTTAAAAGGTATACCAGCAATGCCTGCAGGTTTACCGAAAGTAGACATCAATTTTTTACTGAACGCTGATGGAATTTTAACCGTACAAGCAATTGAGTTACGCTCTGGCGTAAAGCAGGAAATTGAGGTAAAACCTAGCTACGGCTTAAGCGACGATGCGGTAGAAAAAATGCTAATTGATAGCATCACCAACGCCAAAAGTGATGTAGAACAACGTATGTTGATTGAAGCACGCAGCGAAGGCGAACAATTGGTTTATACTGCAGAGCGATTTATAGCAAAGCACAAAGATTTACTGGAAGCTGCCGAAATTGCCGAAACTGAAACTTACATCAGTAATTTAAAAACAGCTTTGGGAAGCGGAGATAAAGACGCCATCCTTAAAAAAACCGATGAATTAAACGAGTTTACCCGCCCATTTGCCGAGAGAGTAATGGACACCGCTATTGGTCAGGCCATGAAAGGCAAAAAAATAGACGAATAATCTCTAAAGCTTTTTAGGATATTGAAAGCCTTCTTCATAGATTTACTTCATGAAGAAGGCTTTTTTTTTTGAGGCTGGTGTGATGCATTACTCTGAACGGCATTCCTTTAAAAGCTATTTAATCAACTTTAAAACCACAGAACAAACATGCAGCATTTTACCAACGAAACGATAGACCTCAATGCTCTTCCAAAATACGAAGCAACCAAATTCACTAATCCAGATCAAAAATACTGGAACATAATGGTTATTAACTTAACACTATTTTTGCTTCTAATTGGCATTGGCCTAGCGCTAATTATCTTTTTTAATGAAGATGCTCAGCATAACTGGATGATATGGACAAGCCTGTATCTTGTTCTTGCAACCTCACTCTTTTTAGTATTTAGAGCAAGTTTTAAACGCCGAGGTTTTGCTTTACGAGAAAAAGATGTGTTGTACAAAAGTGGAATTATTGCCGAAACCACTACCGTTATACCTTTAAACCGTATCCAACATGTGGCATTAAATGAAGGTTTGCTATCGAGAATGTTTCAGTTGGGCACTTTACACATTTATACTGCTGGTGGCTCTAGCGGAGAAATCCGCATTGCTGGAGTGCCCATTGAGCAAGCGAAAGCTATAAAGGAAGCATTGGCACAGAGCCTAGTCGAAATTCGTAAAACCACAGCAGAATAATGTCTTTAGATTTTAGCGAACCACAACGCCAATCGGCAGCTGGAATATTGATTAATGGCGCTTATATTGTACAGCGTTTTGTACGTGCCATGTTTATTCCCTTGGTCTTACTTATCTTTAAATCCAACAAAATTGCCTTGTTGTACACGGCGTTAGGTTTGGTTGCAGTGCTGGTTGTTTCTTTAATTTACGGCTATTTCTACTACCGCAAATTCACTTTTTATCTCGATACCTTAAAGCAAGAATTTGTGATTGACAAAGGTGTTTTTGGCAGAAAAAATTTAACTATTCCGGTTGAAAAAATACAACAGGTAAACATTAACCAAGGCTTTTTACAAAAACTGATTGGCGTTTACAGCTTACAAGTAGATACGGCTGGCTCTGACAGCAAAGAAGTAAATATTAGCGCTATTAGCGGACAAATTGCATTTGCGTTGAAAGAACATTTGCTAAACGGCGAAAAAGAAGCAATTTCTGAACAAAATAACGATGAGCTAGCTGCATCCCAGCATTTACAAAAGGAAACCCCATTTATAAAAATAAGTGCTGCCACCTTATTAAAAATTGGTCTTACCAGCAACTATGGCCGCAGTATTGCATTGCTCATTACTTTTGGTTATGCTGTTTTTCATAATATTAAAGAATTATTAAAAGCTTTTGATAATGATAATGGACAAATTGAGGCTGTTTTAAAAAGTGGAATTACCATCATTTCAATTGGGGTATTATTGGCCGCAATTGTTTTAATCTTACTGGTAACCAATGTAATTAGAACTTTTGTAAAATACTTTGATTTTCAAATCAGCAAACATCAAAAGTCGCTACTCATTTCTTCTGGACTTTTAGCAAAGAAAAATACGTTGCTTCATCCAAGTAAAGTACAGCTTACCGAATACAGCCAAAACTATTTCCAGAAAAAAATTGGCCTGTTTAATATGGCTTTAAAGCAAGCTCATGCAGGGCAACAACAATCTGAAAAAGAAGTTAGAAGCAATAACATGGAAGTGCCCGGTTGTAGCGCTTCAGAAAAAGATGAGGTTTTAAGAATGATTTTGGGCAAACTTCCGGCTGAAGGTACACGCTACAAACCTAATTTCCGTTTCATGAATTTACCAGTGTTATTCTGGGTAGTCATTCCCCTAGCGGCTTACTTTCTTTTTTTCAGTACATACCCGAGATTAGGCCTTTTTACCCTTTAACCATTGGCTATGTTCTGGTTGCCTCGCTAATGATCTACATCTCGTACACTAAACATAGAATTACGGTTTCCGAAGATTTTATTATAAAACAAAGCGGCATTTGGGATATTTCGCAGGAAATTATAGAGCCTCATAAAATTCAGTCTATAAGTACTTCTCAATATCCTTGGCATAAATCTTTAGATATTGGTCATGTAACTTTGCATACTGCGGCGGGAAATATTTCATTTAGCTATGGTAATTACACCGAAATTAAAATTTTAGTAAATTGGTGGCTTTATCAGGTAGAAAGTAGCCAAAAAGATTGGAGGGATTAAAGACGAAAAATCTTTCGCCCCAATAATCGAATAATAAATAGTAGGGGCGAATATTTTTCGCCGCAATAATCGAATGATAATTAGTACAGGCGAAGCATTTTTCGCACACAACAATTAAATAATAATAGTACGGGCGAAACATTTTTCGCCCCAACACAGAACAATATGGAAAACATCACCATCAAAACAACCATCAACGCCCCAATTGAAAAGGTTTGGCAGTATTTTACCGAAGCCAAATACATTATGCAATGGAACAATGCTTCTCCAGATTGGCATACACCCGCAGCAACCAATGACTTAATTGTAGGCGGCAAGTTCTCTTACACCATGGCAGCCAAAGATGGCAGTTTCAGTTTCGATTTTGAAGGCATTTATGATGATATTCAAGAAAACAAGTACATTGCTTACACCATTGCCGACGGCAGAAAGGTAGAGATAATTTTTGAAGCCAATGGCGATACTGTAGAAATTACCGAAACATTTGAAGCTGAAAATCAAAACCCAATAGAAATGCAACGTGGAGGTTGGCAAGCGATTTTAGATAACTTTAAAAAGCTGGTGGAAAGTGGAAATTAAGCTCATTCTCCCTCATTTCGACTGGAGCGCAGCTTAAAGGAGAAATCTTTTTCTAATGCTAAATAAATAGAAAGATAATAAGATTTACGCGACTAAAGCATCATCACTTCTTTAATCTCGCCGTACGGGCGAAAAATCTTTCGCCCCAACCAAGCCTTTTATCTATACATAAGGGCGAAAAATGTTTCGCCCCAACTAGCTTTTCGCCCCAACTAACTAAAGCATCATCACTCCTTTAATCTCTCCTACTTTTTTATAGATATCCACTACAGCATCAGCATCCTGCATCCATTTTTTTACCGTTATAGAAATGTATTTCCCAGTTTTAGATGGTGTTTCGATAAACTCTTCTTCAGGCAATACTTCTCTTAATTCCTTAATTTTATCTACACCACCTGTTAAAATAAATTTGAAGGCATATAAACCTGGAAAAGTCTGTACACTTTCTAACTTCTCTTTAAAATTAGCGTACATATCAGCATTATTTCCCTCTGGGATATCGTTAAATTCCAAATTGTGGTTTAAATTATTTTCTTCCATAAGCTGCAATTATCAAATTCTATTCCAAGCCTCCCCTAACCCCTTCAAAGGAGGGGAATATCTACTATACTGCCATAAAGTCGCCCACGCGGCTGACATTTATAAATTATCTTTAACCATTTTCAACAATCAACTGTTTAAACAGTTTACACAATTAACCAACTAATTCCCTAGCAATTTCGTATTTTTGAACCTTTAAAAAAGAGGATAAAGATTTGGATTATTTAGCAGGATTAAACCCACAACAACGAGCAGCAGTAGAGAATACCGACGGACCAGTAATGATTGTAGCTGGTGCAGGTTCGGGGAAAACGAGGGTAATTACCTATCGTGTGGCACACTTGATACAAAAAGGTATAGATCCGTTCAATATTTTGGTACTGACCTTTACTAACAAAGCCAGTAAAGAGATGCGTGAACGTATCGAAAAAGTGGTAGGCAACGAAGCTAAAAGCATTTGGATGGGAACTTTCCACTCGGTATTTGCTAAAATCTTACGTGTGGAGGCAGAAAAAATCGGCTATCCAAGCAATTTCACTATTTACGATACTGACGATTGTAAAAGCTTAATCCGTACGATCCTTAAAGAAATGCAATTAGATGATAAGCTTTACGCAGCCAACATTGTCTACAATCGCATTTCGCAAGCAAAAAACAACCTCATTTCTGTTGCCGAATATGTAAACAACCCTACCATCCAAGCAGAAGATATAGGTAACAAACGGCCAATGTTGGGGCAAATTTACGAAACATACGCCAAACGTTGCTACAAAGCAGGCGCTATGGATTTCGACGATTTATTGTTTAAAACCAACGTGTTGCTTAGGAAACACCCAGATGTATTGAACAAATACCAACACAAGTTTAAATACATCATGGTAGATGAGTATCAGGATACCAACCATTCGCAATACACCATTGTAAAAAAATTGGCGGCAGCACACGAAAACTTATGTGTAGTGGGCGACGATGCGCAAAGTATCTACGCTTTTCGTGGAGCCAATATTCAAAATATCTTAAACGTAGAACGCGATTATCCAGATTTGAAAGTTTACAAATTGGAACAAAACTATCGTTCTACGCAAAACATCGTGGAGGTCGCCAATAGTATCATCGCCAACAATAAAAATCAGTTGGAGAAAAATGTATTCTCGGCTAACGAGCAAGGCGATAAAATCAAAATATCAAGAGCTTTTACAGATAACGAAGAGGGTAAGTTAGTAGCAGAAGCCATTGTACAAGAACGTACTGGAAACGGACTAAACTATACCGATTTTGCCATTCTTTACCGTACTAACGCACAAAGTAGGGCTATGGAGGAGGCTTTGCGCAAGCTAAACGTTCCTTACAAAATTTACGGAGGTTTGTCTTTCTACCAACGTAAGGAAATCAAGGATTTAATTGCTTACTTCCGCTTAACCTTTAACCCAGCAGATGAAGAAGCATTAAAACGCGTCATCAACTATCCTCGTCGTGGTTTGGGCGATACTACCTTAGATAAAGTATCGGTAGCAGCAAATGAACACGGCATTACGATGTGGCAAGTCATTTGCAACCCACACCAGTATTTGGGCGGCCGCATCCCTAACCAACTGAATGATTTTTCGATGATGATTAGGGCATTTGCCGCTGAGTCCACCAAATTAGATGCTTATGAAACTGCCTTATACATTGCGCAACATTCGGGCATTTTAAAGGAATTGCACAGTGATGATAGCGTAGAGGGCAGAGCTCGTTACGAAAACATTCAAGAATTACTGGCCGGTATCAAAGAATTTGCCGAACGCGAAGATATTGAAGACCGCAGCTTGGCTATTTTTATGCAAGATGTGGCTTTGTTAACTAACGATGATAAAGATAAGGACAAAGATGTAGATACGGTTTCGTTAATGACCATCCACTCGGCTAAAGGCTTAGAGTTTAAAAATGTATTTGTAGTTGGTTTGGAAGAAAACTTGTTTCCATCGCAAATGTCGTTAACATCGAGAAGTGATCTGGAAGAAGAACGCCGTTTGTTTTATGTAGCCATTACCAGGGCAGAAAAAAAACTGACCTTAACTTACGCCACTTCTCGTTACCGTTGGGGTACGCTAACCTCTTGCGAACCAAGCAGGTTTATTAATGAAATTAGCCCTAAATATTTAGAATTAGATGCAATTAAGGCTGCTAAACCTAGTTTCAGCAGTGGCGGATTTGACACCGAACGTAAATCGTGGAGTCAACAAAGAGAAATGCAACAGAAACCTAGCTCTCAGCAAACTGCTTTCAAACCAAAGCCAAAACCTACTACCTCTATTCTGCCTAAAGCTCACGTACCAACAGCTGGCTTTACACCAAGCGCAGCAAATGAGTTTCAAATGGGGATGGACGTAGAACACGAAAAATTTGGTTTCGGTAAAATTGTACAACTAGAAGGAAAGTTACCTGATGTGAAGGCTACGGTATTTTTTCAAGGTTTGGGTAACAAGCAGTTGTTATTAAAGTTTGCGAAGTTGAGGATTGTGAAGTAATTTATAAGTTTTAGGTTATACGTTTTGCTCGGCAAATTGCTTCGTCATTTCGACCGCAGCGAAGCGAGTGGAGAAATCTTTGGACTTAGTATGAAAAAGCAACATTAAAGATTTCTCGGCTACGCTCGAAATGACGAGCGACGTATGGGCATTGCAAAAACGTACAACCTATGACTTATTACCTAAAACTTTTCTATATTTGTAGACAACAAACCATTCCGATGAATTTCATAATTGAAAACATCTTTGGAAGTTTAGGGTTTTCCCTTAGTCTACAACTTCAGTTTTTAGTTATTTCATAATGATTTGATACAGTTTTTACCTTTTGGTTATTTCAATTTTGCAGGGATTTTGCGATTTGTCTTTAAGCTGACCGTTGTTAAATAAACCTGATGGAAGCGGTTATCTTTTTTGTGTGGTGTCATCCTGAGCCTGTCGAAGGATTTTTGAGTTAATCGCATATGCTTCGATAAACTCAGCATGACAATTGAAAGCAGTTAACGTTAACACAAAAAATAATAGCGTACAGCAGGGCTAATTTGCAATGAAAAACTGACATTGGTTTTCAAAAAAACATACTACAGCAACTTTGAAATAACATCAAAATTTTAATTTTAAAAAAATGAATTTCGATTATAACACCACCAGAAGCGAGTTAATTCTGGCCGAATACGGACGTAATGTCCAAAACATGGTAAAGTACATTATTACTTTACCAACTAAAGAAGAACGCAATAAATATGCCCAAGCCGTTATAGATTTAATGGGCTTTTTAAATCCACACCTGCGTGATGTGGCCGATTTTAAGCACAAACTTTGGGATCATTTGCACATCATCTCCAACTATCAGATTGATGTAGACAGCCCATACCCTAAACCTACGCCAGAAACAAAGGAGATTAAACCAGCGCACATTGGTTATCCGCAACAGCGAATTAGATATAAACATTACGGCAGAACAGTAGAAAAATTAATTGAAACGGCCATAGCCGAAGAAAACCCGGAGCGTAAAGCTGGTATGGTGCAAGGCATTGCTAACTTTATGAAAATGGCTTACGTGCAGTGGAACAAAGACAATGTTGCTGATGAAGTGATCCTTAAAAATTTGAGCGAGCTTTCTGGCGGTGCTTTGGCATTGGAAGAAAACGTAAACCTGCAAAAAGTAGAGTTTAGAAACCAAAACAACAGGCAGAACAACAACAACCGCGGTCGCCAGAACAACAACAAAAACCGCCAAAATAACAACAACCGTCAGCGCAATAACAACAACAAACAAAGACATTAACCTTTTTTAAAGGCAAAAACCAAAATAGAATGAATGCATTTGAAATTATAGGCGGCAAAAAGCTAAAGGGCGAAATTATCCCTCAAGGCGCCAAAAACGAAGCTTTACAGATATTATCGGCCGTTTTATTAACGGAAGAAAAAATTACCATCAGCAATATCCCCGATATTAAAGATGTAAATAAATTAATTGAATTATTAGGCGATTTAGGTGTAACTGTTGAACGTTTAAACAAAGACACTTACACGTTCGAAGCAAAAAACATCAACCTAGATTTCTTCCAATCGGATGTTTTTAAAGCTAAAGGTGGCGGTTTAAGAGGTTCTATCATGATTGTTGGACCGCTTTTGGCACGTTTCGGTAAAGCGGCAATCCCTAAACCAGGGGGCGATAAAATTGGTCGTCGTAGGTTAGATACCCACTTTTTAGGCTTCGAGAAATTGGGTGCTAAATTTGTTTACGACCAAAAAGCCGAGTTCTTTAACGTAGATGCAACCAACCTAAAAGGAACCTACATTTTGCTAGACGAAGCTTCGGTTACCGGAACAGCAAATATTGTAATGGCGGCGGTTTTGGCTAAAGGAATTACCACTATCTATAACGCTGCTTGCGAGCCTTACCTACAACAATTGTGTAAAATGCTGAACCGTATGGGCGCAAAAATCAGCGGTATTGGTTCTAACTTATTAACTATTGAAGGCGTTAAAAAATTGGGTGGTACAGAGCACCGTATGTTGCCAGATATGATTGAGATTGGTTCTTTCATAGGTCTGGCAGCAATGACAGAGTCGGAAATTACCATTAAAAACGTACAGTACGATGAGTTGGGTGTAATTCCAGAAGTTTTCAAAAAACTAGGCATTAAACTAGAGCGCCGCGGCGATGACATTTACATTCCTTCTCAAAAGCATTATGTAATCGATACTTTTATCGACGGTTCTATTTTAACCATTGCCGATTCGCCTTGGCCTGGTTTTACCCCAGATTTGTTGAGTATTGTGTTGGTGGTGGCTTCGCAAGCTAGAGGTTCGGTGTTAATACACCAAAAAATGTTCGAAAGCCGTTTGTTCTTCGTTGATAAACTGATTGATATGGGTGCACAAATCATCCTTTGCGATCCGCACCGTGCTACCGTTAACGGTATCGACAAAAAGTACAAATTACGTGGCATCAGCATGACTTCGCCAGATATTAGAGCCGGAGTTTCGTTGTTAATTGCAGCACTTTCTGCCGAAGGTAAATCTACCATTTACAACATCGAGCAAATTGAGCGTGGCTACCAAGATATCGATACTCGTTTACGTGCTTTAGGTGCTCAAATTAGGCGTATTGATGGCGCAGGGCCAAGCCATTAGGATTTACAATCCCATTGCCGTCATTCCCGTGAAAACGGGAATCTTAAAGCGATAGAAGTACATATTAGAAAAGCAGGACCAGTACATTTCACAATGTTAGTCCTGCTTTTCGGCTTTAGTCCCTCGCTCTCTAACGCTCTATAATGCTCTACAGTAATTATTAAAAATCTACAATTATTTGAGGCTTTAAGATTGCTTCGTTTTCTCACAATGACGAATAACATAAAAAAACCTCATAGATTTTAAAATCTATGAGGTTTTTAAGTATTATAATGTCCCCTTTAGGAAATTTAGGGATTAAACATTAAATCTAAAGTGCATGATATCGCCATCTTCTACCACATAAGCTTTACCTTCTACACCTAACTTACCAGCTTCTTTACAAGCATTTTCAGAGCCTAGGGTTACAAAATCGTTGTATTTAATTACCTCAGCACGGATAAAACCTTTCTCGAAATCGGTGTGGATTACGCCCGCAGCTTGCGGTGCAGTGAAACCTTTGGTAATAGTCCAAGCTCTAACTTCTTGCACACCGGCAGTAAAATAAGTGTACAAATCTAATAAGCGGTAAGCAGCTCTAATTAATTTTGCCACGCCCGACTCATCCAAACCTAAATCTTGTAAAAAGATCTGACGCTCTTCGTAGTCTTCCAATTCGGCAATTTCCGATTCAATTTTAGCAGAAATAATTAATACCTCAGCATTTTCGTTAGCTACTGCAGCTTTAACTTTCTCTACGTAAGCATTTCCAGTTACTACCGAAGCTTCATCAACGTTACAAACGTACATTACTGGCTTTTGGGTTAATAAACCTAAACCGCCAATAAACTCGAAATCCTCTACAGTTAAGTTGGCTGAACGAACAGAATTACCAGTTTCTAAATGATCTTTCACTACTGATAAGATATCGAATTCTTTCTTCGCATCTTTATCATTTTTAGCTTGTTTTTCTATCTTTTGGATACGCTTGCTTACGGTATCCAAATCTTTCAACTGTAACTCAGTATCAATAATTTCTTTATCGCGAATTGGGTCAACTGAACCATCTACGTGAATGATATTTCCATCATCAAAGCAACGTAAAACATGGATGATTGCATTTGTAGCTCTGATATTACCCAAAAACTGGTTACCTAAGCCTTCGCCTTTAGAGGCGCCTTTTACCAAACCCGCAATATCCACTATTTCTATTGTATTTGGTACCACACGTTGCGGCTTAACCAGTTCTGTCAATTTGTTTAAACGCTCATCTGGTACGGTAATTACGCCCACATTTGGTTCTATTGTACAGAATGGAAAGTTAGCAGATTGCGCCTTTGCGTTAGATAAACAGTTAAATAAAGTCGATTTCCCTACGTTTGGTAAACCTACTATACCACATTGTAATGCCATTATATTTACGATTTTAGATTTTACGATTTTAGATTTACTACAACCTAAAACCAAGGCGCAAAGATAAGTAATAGTTTGATTGTTGAAAGGTGGAAATTTGGAAAGTTTAGGGGTTAGGGGTTAGGGGTTAGGGGTTAGGGGTTAGGGGTTAGGGGTTAGGGGTTAGGGGAAATTGTCTTATGGCTTAATTGTTTTATATTGTTGAAATTTTATAATGTTGCAAAGTTATAGCTACCTTGTATGCCCAATTTTTAAGGACTTCGGACTTCGGACTTCGGACTTCGGACTTCGGACTTCGGACTTCGGACTTCGGACTTCGGACTTCGGACTTCGGACTTCCCAACTTTATAAAAAAATCCCTAGCTTAGCATTCACATTATCGAAACATGGAAGACCAAAAGCAATTTGAAAATTTAGAAGAACAAAAATATCCGCAGTTAATAGTAACGGAAGATATGCGCAGCTACATCTACGATATGGCTAAATGGGCAAATTTCCTGGGAATTGTGGGCTTTGTAATTTCTGCATTTTTGTTTTTAGCAGCGTTAACCGTTGGCCCCACAATTAATGCTAATCCAGAAATGGGTAAAATGCTGGGGCAACTAGGCGCTATGGATGGCACCACAATTTCTATTGTATTTATTATTTATGGAGCACTCATCTTCTATCCTAGCCTGCTAATGTTTCGCTATGCAGCAAAAGCAAAACAAGGCGTATTGTATGGCGAACAAGAAAATTTAAACGAAGCGGTAAACAGATTAAAATCAATATTTAAATACTTTGGCGTACTAACCATTGTATTTATTGTGCTTTATTTAATGACTTTATTTTCGGCGGTTTTAGGTGGAATTAAATAGCTAGTGATATTTATCCATTCCTTTTGCAGGCTCCCATTTGCTTTTAGGCTCGAAATAATTCCACAGCATTTTACTTAGTTTACGAACTAAAACTTCTCCTTCGTTATCGTACACCCATCTGGTATCTTTTTGATTTTTTGTAGTGATACAAAAAACATAGTCGCCGTGTGGCGCATTTACCAAAACCACTTCAGAGCGAGAAGCGTTAACAGCACCAGATTTAGAAGCCACCTGCACATATGGAGGAATTTCTGACAATGCTTCCTTATCATAGTAAATACGTATCAAATTGCGGTAAATGCGCTCAGAAGCAGCCGGACTAATCATTTTACCATCTCTTATCAGCGTTAGCAAGGTTGCCATTTCTCTAGGCGTGGTTTGCCCCCAGCCATATTTACGTTGGTTAGCTTGCCTATCTGGTGTTCTCGAATTTACACGAGTATACTGCAAACCATATTGAGCCATTAAGTTGTTAATTGCCACTCCAGTTCCAGCTAAACTTTGGCACCACAAACTTGCGGTATTATCGCTAGTGGTAATCATTAGCATTAATACTTTTGTTAACCAAATTTTCTCGCCATTTTTAAAAGAACCCAAAATATCTTCGCCGGCATAAAGCAAACTATCTTTGTAAGTTAACTGCGCTTTATAATCCAATTCTCCCTTTTCTATTTTATCAAAAATGCCACAGGTAATGGGCACTTTAACCATACTCGCCGTCGGGAAAATGGTGTCCGCATTAAAAGCAGCTATTTTACCCGTTTTTAAAGATTTTACGTAAATACCTACATCACCATTAAAATCTTTTGCCAACCCGTTAATCATTTTATTGAGTTTTGAGTCTACTCTTTCGGTTTGAGCAAAGGCAGTTAGTGATAAAAGACAAGCGATAAAAAATGCGGAGAACTTCGTCATAGTTTTTGTTTTGCCACAGATGCACAGATCATATTTTTCTCATCAAATATTATCTGTGCATCTGTGGCTAAGTTCGGTTTTAAATTAAACAAAAAATCCCTCCCAAACTGGGAAGGATTATATGGTTATTTTTTATTTACTAAAAAGTAAAGTCATCATCAGTTTTTGCTGCATATTCTGTGTTTTCAGAATATTCGTAACGTTTTTCTACCACATCTTGACGAGATTTGATATACTCAACAGTTTCGGTTAAGCCTTCAGTAAATTTCTCAAAATCTTCTTTGTACAAGAAAATTTTATGTTTTACAAAAACGCCATCTTCTAATCTTTTCTTGCTCTCGGTTAACGTAAGGTAATAATCACCTGAACGCGTTGCTTTTACATCAAAAAAATAAGTACGTTTACCTGCTCTTACTTTTTTCGAAAAAACCTCTTCTCTCTCTTTGTTATCGAAATCTCCCATTTTGTTATGTGTGTAGTGTGGTTTTGGTTGGGGTAAATATAATGTAATAATTATCAAATTTCAAAACACAAATGGCAGTAACTGTAGCTTTTTTTGATATATTATAAATTTTCTTCCTCCAAAAGCTGATTTTGATAAAGCTCGGCATAGGCTGCACCCCGCTTCAGTAGCTCTTCGTGTGTACCTTCTTCTATGATCTTGCCCTCGTCTAAAACCAAAATTTTATCTGCATTTTTTATGGTAGAAATACGGTGTGCAATTAAAACACTCGTCCTGCCTTTCATCAACCTACCTAAATTACTCAGAATTTCTTCTTCTGTTTTGGTATCTACAGCAGAAAGACAATCATCAAAAACTAACATCTGCGGCTCTTTAATTAAAGCTCTAGCTATAGATACCCGTTGTTTTTGCCCACCCGATAAAGTAATGCCACGTTCGCCAAGCATGGTCTCAAATTGCTGATCGAAACCTACAATATTATGATAAACCGCCGCATCTTTAGCAGCTTGTTCTACTTGCCCATCGGTTACAGTATTTAAACCAAAGGCGATGTTATTCTTGATGGTATCAGAAAATAAGAACACCTCTTGCGGCACAAAACCAATTTGCGAGCGATATTCTTGCAGGTTTAATTTATTGATAGGCTTACCATCTATCAAAATTTCTCCCGAGGTAATATCGTACATCCTCATCATCAAATTAGCCAAGGTAGATTTTCCTGAACCAGTTTTACCAATAATGGCTAAAAACTGTCCTTTCTTAACTTCAAAACTAATATCCTTTATTGCTTGTATGCCGGTATCAGCATAAGTAAAACTTACATTTTTGAATGTTATATTTCCATCTAAAGTAATCTCTTCTTTGCCAGAATTGATGTCTGGCTGTAACTGTAAAAATTCGTTGATCCGCTTTTGCGAAGCTGCTGCACGCTGAATTAAGGTAGTGACCCACCCCAACATGGTTACCGGAAAAGTAAGTTGGTTAACATAAACAATAAACTCTGCAATATTACCTGGCGTAATGGCCCCATTAATTACTTGCTTTCCACCAATATAAATGGTTAAAATGGTGCTAATCCCTACCAACAATAACATAGTTGGATAAAAAAATGCTTGCACTTTTACCAAACCCATCGAGTTTGTTTTGTAGGCATTGCTTTCTTCTGCAAAAACCTCTTGAGCTTGAGCTTCTCTTACGTAAGATTTCATTACCCGAACACCCGAAAAACGTTCTTGCACAAAAGAAGATAACCTAGACAATTGCTCTTGTATTTTTTCGCTTTTTTGATTGATAATGGTGTTAACATAGTAAATAGCAACAACTAAAACTGGCAATGGCAACAAAGCATAAATGGCTAAGGTACTATTAACAGAGAACATAAAATAGATAACCAGACAGAAAAGTACAGTAGTGTTAATGGCATACATAATTGCTGGGCCAACATACATCCGCACTCTATTCACATCCTCAGTTGCCCTATTCATCAAATCCCCGGTGTTATTTCTACGATAAAAACCTAAGCTCAATTTCTGGTAATGTGCATAGATTTCGTTTTTCATATCGTACTCTATATGCCTAGACATGAGAATAATGGTTTGGCGCATAAAAAACAGAAACAAGCCTCTTAATAAATAAAGAAACAAAATGAGCGCCCCAAAAAACAATAAACTGTATCCAAAAATATCGTAAACAATTGCTTGTCTATCAAAACCATTAAATAATCTGTAAATAGCGATATTTTCTGTAATTAAATTAAAGGCATGGCCAATTACCTGAGCAGGCACCACGCCGAAAATATTAGAGATTACCACAAACAAAACACCTGGTATAACTCGCCATTTGTACTTTATAAAATATTTATTGAGGAAGAATAAGTGTTTCATTGCTGAACAAAGTTACGCTTTTGGCTCATTAGTTCATTCGGGGATTTGGTTATTTGTTGATTTGGTTAACTGCAAAGTGTTGATTTGGTTAACTGTAAAATGAAAACTGTGAACTGTGAACTGTTGATTTGGTTAACTGTGAATTGAAAACTGTAAACTGTGAACTGCAAACTAACCCCTGATACCTAATACCTAATACCTGACCACTGATACCTGACCACTGATACCTGACCACTAATTATTTAAAATACGCCTAGATTTAATGGTTTTTTTGTCTTACTTTTGCAGGGTACGTTTCAACGTTATTTTGTATGCCAGAAATCAATTCTTCTAACCACTCCATTTTAGAGCAATTAAGCCAATCTGGCCACAAAAAAGTGGTATTTTGCAACGATCCCGCCACTGGATTAAAAGCCATCATTGCTATTCACGACACCACTTTAGGCCCAGCTTTAGGCGGTGTTAGGATGTGGAATTACAACTCGGAAGCCGAAGCTTTAGAAGATGTTTTGCGTTTATCTAAAGGGTTGACTTACAAATCAGCCATTGCTGGCTTAAACGTAGGCGGTGGCGCAGCAGTAATTATTGGCGATTCGAGACGACAAAAAACAGAAGCTTTAATGCGCAGTTTCGGCAGGTTTGTTAAAAACTTAAACGGAGAGTTTATTGCAGGAGAAGATGTGGGCACTACGGTACGTGACATGGAATACATCCGTATGGAAACCCAACATGTTACAGGCGTACCTGAGTCGTTAGGTGGCGCCGGAAACCCAGCTCCGTACACAGCAAAAGGAGTTTATTTAGGTATTAAAGCGTGTGTTAAAGAAGTTTTTGGCACTGATGAATTGGCTGGCCGTTCTGTGGTTGTACAAGGTACAGGTAACGTTGGCGAACATTTGGTAGAGTTGCTAAGAACCGACAATGTAGAAGTGTACGTAACCGATATTAACGAAGACAGCATGCGAATGATTGCCCGCAAATATAAAGCGAAAGCAATTGATGCTGACAAAATCTTTAATATGGGTGCCGACATTTATGCCCCTTGCGCACTGGGTGCAACCATTAACGATAAAACGTTAAAAACCATGAAGTTTGCCATTATTGCTGGTTCGGCAAACAACCAATTGGCAGATGAGAAAATTCACGGACAAATGTTGCAAGACAAAGGCATTTTATATGCGCCAGATTATTTAATTAACGCTGGAGGCATTATCAGCTGTTACTCGGAACTAACCGGATTTGGCAAAAAACGCACCATCCAACTTACCGAAAACATTTATGAAGCTACCCGAGAAGTCATCAAATTATCGAAATCAGAAAATATACCAACTAATTTAGCCGCATCGCGTATCGCCGAAAAGCGTATCGAAGATATTAAGAAAATAAAATCGTCATATTAATTAATTTATACACACAACAACACGGTATTAAACCGGAATCGTTCTTACATTCATGTTAAACAGAAGGCACTTAAGAATTAAAGCCATGCAAAATATATTTGCTTGGCACACCACAGAAAAAAAAGACACCGTAAGTAGTCAGAAAATTTTGATGAAAAGCATTGATGAAGTATACCAGATGTACGTTTCAATGTTGGCACTTATTGTAGATGTTACAGAGTATACCGCTAACGACGCCATAGAAAGAGCAAATAAGCATTTGCCCAGCGCCGAAGATCTAAATCCAAATCAGAAATTACTGAACAATAAATTTGTTAGCGTACTTAAGCACAACCCAGAGTATGTTGCCTCGGTTAACAAATATCAAATCAATTGGTTTGCCGATCCAGAACTGGTTAAAGCAATTTTCAACAAATTAAAAGAAACCAAAGAATACGAAGCTTATTTAAACGAAGATTTTGAGGAAACTTTAGAAAGCTCAAAAGAGATCATTAAATTTATTTTCCGCAAAATGTTACTCAAAAACGTGAACGTGGTACAGGCTTTCGAAGATAAATTTATCAATTGGCCGGTAGACCGCGAAGTTATGCAAGGTATGATTGCCAAAACGTTGAAAAACTTCGAATCGGAAAATCCGCTAGAAAATAAACTAACTCCAATTAGTGCCGACTGGAAAGAAGACAGCACTTTTGTGCAAGATCTTTTTGTTTATACGCTTAAAAACGACGATAAATATCAAGCACTGATTGCCGAAAGAACTAAAAACTGGGAATCGGAACGTATTGCACTGATGGATACCATTTTAATGAAAATGGCCATCTGCGAACTGATGAACTTCCCTTCTATTCCAGTAAAAGTTACGATTAACGAATACCTGGAATTATCAAAAGATTACAGTACGCCGAAAAGTAATACTTTTATAAACGGTATCTTAGACAAGATTTTAAACGATCTGAAGAAAAATAACAGTATTAAAAAATTAGGTAGAGGATTGATAGAGGAATAAAGAAATGTTGAATGACTAAATGATTGAATGAGTAAATAAATGATTTACAAGTTTTCAGTTTACAACATTTCAACTTTCGACGTTACAAATTTTCAACAATAATAAAATGAAGAAACTTTTTTTAGTAGCACTTTGTGCGGTTGCCTTTAGTGCTTGCCAAAACAAAACTAGCGAAGGCAAAACCACAACGACAGATAGTATTGCTAGCGAAACACCTGTAATTGCAGAAGCTGACGCACCAAAAGTACAGGTAGAAAAAGCGATTTACGAATTTGGAGAAATTAAGCAAGGCGAAAAAGTAAGCTACGAATTCAAATTCAAAAATGTAGGTAAAACTCCTTTAATTATCACTAACGCTACAGCTACTTGTGGTTGTACCGTACCAGAATACCCTTCGGCACCGGTTAAACCAGGAGAAGAAGGCGTAATTAAAGTAATATTTGATAGTGCCGGTAAAATGGGCCTGCAAGATAAAGTAGTAACGGTTACTTCTAATGCCAACCCTGCTTTTGAGCAATTGCATTTGGTGGGCGACGTTAAGGAGAAATAGTAATTAGGGATCAGGAACTAGGTGTTAGGGATCGGTAAGAGGAAACACAGTCAATTCCGAATGAACTAATGACTAATGAATATTTCAACAATAAATATAACAATAACACAATTCAAAAATGATATCAACAGTAATTTTACAAGCAGGAGGCTCAGGAACACAAACGTTAATTATGTTTGGTTTAATGGCTGTGGTAATGTATTTCTTTATGATTAGACCACAAATGAAAAAAGCTAAAGACCATAAAAAATTAGTGGAAGAGCTTAAAGTGGGCGATAAAGTAGTAACTACCGCAGGTATACACGGTAAAATTGTAGGTACTGCAGAAACTACGTTCTTAATTGAAACAGAAGGCGGTGGCAAAATCCGTTTCGACAAATCTGCAATTTCTTTAGACGCTACAAAAGCTACTGCGCCAAAAGCTTAAAAAATAAGCCACAGATACACAGATTTAGATATACTTCAATTCTATAAATTAAATAATTTACCATAAGATATCTGCGCATCTTTGGCTATCAACAAAATAGAGCCATTTCGATATATTCGGAGTGGCTTTTTTATTGTAATTTTACCTCATGCCTTTTATTAAACTAACCAGGTTAGAACAAAAACGTTTCGGAGCAGTACTGCTGTGCATATTCTGCGCTGTAGGTGCCTGGTTATTTTTGGCCCTCAACAAAAAATACCCTTACACGGTACAAACCGAACTGTTATATAAAGACGAACCACAGGGAAAAGCATTTAAGGCATTACAGCCCGACACGGTAGACTTAAAGGTAGAAGGTACAGGATGGCAACTGCTATTTGCTCGTTTACGCATTAAACCTCCTTCTATTACTGTAAGCTTACAAAAATTAAACAGCAGAAGTTATGTGGTTTTCTCAGAACAGCTAGACCAAGTTAACCAGCAGCTAGAAACATCGCAAAAAGTAATTTCTATCAAACCAGATACGCTTTATTTCGATTTTTCTAGACGAACAAATAAACGTGTGCCGTTAAAATTGATTTCTAAACTTACCTTTGCGCCACAATTTGGTATTTCTAAAGAAGTTACGCTTACGCCTTCCTATGTAAATATTTCTGGCCCACACGAAGAATTGGAGAAAATACATGTTTGGCACACCGACAGCCTGAAACTTAACGATATTAATAAAAATGTAGATGTTAGGGTAAACATCCTTAAAAACCCCATTAGCAATGTGAGCATTTACCCAGCTAACATAGGTGTAAATATCCCAGTAGATGAGTTTACCGAAAAAACCATCGAAGTACCTCTTAGTATCCTTAACAATAAAGAATATTACGATGTAAAATTATATCCCAAAAAGGTTAGTGTAGTGATCTTAGTTGCACTTTCTAATTACGCAAAAGCGGATGAAGACCAGTTAAAAGCCGCCATAGACTTAAACGAATGGAAAATGCTAAAACACAACAAACTTTCTGTTAAAATCACTAAACTTCCCGAATTTTCTAAACTGGTAAGCATTACGCCTAGCAGTGTAGATTTTATCATCGAAAAATAATGTTGAAAATTGGTATCACTGGTGGCATTGGTAGTGGAAAAACTACAATTTGCAAGGTTTTCGAAACCTTAGGCGTACCTGTTTTTTATGCAGATACGGTGGCTAAGCAAATCATGACTACCGATAGCATATTGATACAAGGCATTAAAGATACATTTGGCAAACCAAGCTATTTTGAAGATGGCGCTTTAAACAATAAGCATATCGCCAATATTGTATTTAACGACCAATCAGCGTTAAACAAACTCAATGCCTTAGTACACCCAGCCGTGTTTAGAGCTTTTGACGAATGGGATGCAAAACTGCCAAAGCACCTGCCCTACTCGTTAAAAGAAGCAGCCCTCTTGTTCGAAAGCGGCTCTTACGAAATGTGCGACAAGAATATTTTGGTTACTTCGCCCCATGCTTTAAAAATTGCTAGGGTTACCCAAAGGGATAAGGTAAGCGAAGAGCAGGTATTGGCAAGAATGAGCAAGCAATTTACCGACAAGCAAAAATTGAAACTTGCTGATTACATGATAGAGAACAACGAAAACAATTCGATTATACTGCAAGTTTTAGATTTGCACCAACAGTTTATAGAAATGACTAAATGATCAAATTTTGAATGACTGAGTAAATCATATTCTTATAAACAACTTCAGCTTTAATAGCAATAATCAGCTATCAACCCTCTTCCATCACAAGAAATGAACAACCCTATACTTCAAGATTTTATTACACTTACTAAAACTGGATTATATTGCTCTTACGGCAACTTCTATTTAGACCCCCAAGAGCCTGTTTTAGAAGCCGTAATTTCTCATGCCCATGGCGACCACGCCGTAAGTGGAAACGAGAATGTGTATTGTACTAAAGCTACACAGCTTTTTATGCAGCACCGTTATAAAAAGTTTGCAGCTGCTAATTTCGAAGTTAAGGCGTATCATGAAAAATTTGAGATTAATGGCGTAAAAATTAGTTTCTACCCTGCGGGGCATATTTTAGGCTCGGCAATGGTGTTAATGGAATATCAAAATGTGCGCTATTTATACACTGGCGATTATAAAGTAGAGCCAGATGTTACCTGCGAACCTATTGAATTTGTACAGGCAGATGTGCTCATTACCGAAACCACTTTTGCAGACCCAGAAGTAACACACCCCAATGCCGAAGAAGAAATCAAAAAACTAAACTCCGTAAGTAGCAATATCATGTTGGGTGCTTACGCCTTAGGAAAAAGTCAGAGGTTAATTTCGTTAATTAACAAGCATTGCCCAAACAAAAAGATTTTGGTGCATCACAACATTATGCCCTTCGTTAATATTTATGAGCAACAGGGCATCGCTTTAGGTAATTATCAGGTTTACGATAGAAAGATGATGAAGCAGCAGTTAGAAGGTAATATCTACCTGGTACCACCAATGGTTTTTAACAGCTACATTAGAGCTATCAATGTAGTAAGGGTTTTTGCCACAGGCTGGAAATACCTGCAACAAGGCAACGGCATACATTTATATATTTCTGATCATGTAGACTGGCAAGGCATTATTGAAACCATAAATGAAGTAAAACCTAAAGAAGTTTGGACTTTACATGGCGATGGAAAACAGCTAAAAGCACATTTTAAAGATCAACTTACAGTTAAAATATTAAATTAATTACTCATTTTATCATTTAATATTTAAGCCGCATGAAAGAAGGCGAAGATTTCTATTTCAATGAAGAAGGTTTAATGGTATTTACTAAAGCTTACCACTTAAAACGTGGCCATTGCTGTAAAAATAAATGCAAGCACTGCCCATGGAATTTTGGAAAAAACCGAGAGCAAAAATATAAAAAAGCATAATTGCACAGGTAATTTTTACTTTACAAATAAACACTTCAGTTAAATTCTTGTTTATCTTAGCATAATCATCAATCATGACAAATAAAAGTCCTGTTTCTAACGCACTTGCATTTTTAATTTGCATTGCCATACCATTAGCTATTGGTTTTTTTGGCAGTATGTTTACTATGGATTCGGTAAAAACATGGTACACTACCATTAATAAACCTTCGTTTAATCCACCTAATTGGATATTTGCTCCTGTTTGGACAACGCTTTATTTATTAATGGGTATCGCCTCGTTTAGGGTATGGAAAAAACGTAAAACAACCGAATGGTTTCATTGGGCTGTGATTATTTATATCGTACAACTGTTGTTCAATTTAATGTGGTCGTACATTTTTTTTGGCTTACACCAAGTTGGATTTGCAGTTATAGAGATTTTGCTACTACTCTTACTGATCATCGTTAATGCTTTTATATTTTATCGCTTTGATAAATTGGCAGGTTGGTTATTTTTACCTTATTTTCTTTGGGTAAGCTTTGCCACATACCTTACTTACTCCATATTTGTACTTAATTAAGCTATAATTAGCTATTAAAAACAGAAAAAAATAGGTACTTTTAAGCAACATGCTCCTTAAAAGTCTATTTATCACATCATTACTAGTATTTACACTGCAACTTAGTGCGCAAAAAGTTGGGTTAGTTTTTAGTGGTGGCGGGGCAAAGGGCTTGGCACATATTGGCACGTTAAAAGCACTAGAAGAAAACAACATCCCAATAGATTACATTACTGGCACCTCTATGGGCGCTATTGTTGGCGCCATGTATGCTGCAGGTTATACACCCCAACAAATTGAAAAAATTGCGCTAAGTAGCGATTTTCAAAATTGGGTAAGTGGCCGCTACCAGAGTGATTACAGCTTTTATTTCCAAAAATCGGCACCAAACCCATCTATTGTAACCGCTAAAATGGCTATAGACACTAGCTTGAGACTTAGTTTTAGGCCAAATTTGGTTAACGATATCCCCTTAAACTTCGCCCTGCTCGAGCTTTTTTCGCAAGCATCGGCTGCTGCCAAAGATAATTTTGATAACCTATTGATTCCTTTTCGGTGTATGGCATCAGATATTTTATCGCAAAAAAGCATTATGGTAAGCAAAGGCAGTTTAACCGAAGCTGTTAGAGCCAGTATGACCGTTCCACTTATTTACAGACCTATAAAGCTAGACGATAAATTTGTTTTTGATGGCGGAATTTATAACAACTTCCCTGCCGATGTGATGCAAAAAGAGTTTAAACCAGATCTCATTATTGGTGCTAATGTTTCGTCTAAAACCTTTAATGAGTATCCTAAAGATGACGACAGGTTGTTAAATAGGTTTTTGGTTTATATGTTTCTTGCTAAATCAGATTCTACTTTAGTAGGCGAAAATGGCATTTACATCGCACCAAATTTAGCTGATTTTAGTTCTACCAATTTTTTACCCGTAGAAGAACTCATTAAAAAGGGTTATGATGCCACCATAGCTGAAATTGATCACATTAAAAGCAAGATTAATAGAAGAGTTGCAACAAGCGAACTGGAAAGAAAACGAAATGAATTTAACAGTAAGAAAGCAGAGCTTATTTTCAATGCCATTTCGGTAACGGGCGTTAACTCGCAACAGCGTAAGTATATAGAACGTCTTTTTAAAAGCGATGCCGAAACTTTTGATTTAAGCGACATTAAAAGGGGATATTACAAGCTGGTAGCCGATGAAGTTTTTGAAGCAATTTATCCTAAAATCTCTTACGATGCCGCTACCGATAGCTACAACTTCCAGATTGTTGCGCAGCCTAAAAAAGCTGTAAAAATAGATTTTGGAGGTAATATTTCTACACGCCCCATTAGTAATGTTTTTTTAGGTGTACAGTACAATTACCTTAACCGTAGGGCTTATACCTTTGCTGCTAATTTTTACTCCGGTCGTTTTTACGAGTCGGCGCAGCTAAGCGGCAGGATTGATTTCCCCAGCAAAACACCGCTATTTTTAGGTGCAGAAATCACTTATAATCATTGGAATTATTACAATACCAGTAAAATTTTTGTAGAAAACCCATCGCTCACTTATATAGACCAGGCTGACCGTAAAATAGATATTAAATTTGGCATGCCATTGAATAGAAACGCTAGAATTATTTTAAATACCGCATTCATCAATAATAGTGATAATTACAGTCCAACGCAAACCTTTGTAGTTGGCGATTTGTTAGATCGTACTGTGTTTAATGGCTTTAGAGCAAATTTAAGCTTCGAAAAAAACTCGCTTAACCGAAAACAGTATGCCACTGCTGGGCAAAATATTTTATTAAGCATAAACTATACTACTGGAAGTGAAAATTACTCGCCAGGCAACATACAGGTTAACAGCTTAGGTCCGCAAATGGCACCAGCGTATAGTAAAAATTTGAGGCAATGGGTGCAAGCCAAATTTAGTTACGAGAACTATTTCTTAAAAGCTAAAAAATATACGCTAGGTTACTTGGCAGAAGTAGTGGCTTCTAACCAACCGCTCTACAGTAATTATTATTCAACACTGATAGCCGCTCCTGCATTTTATCCGTTGCAAGATAGCCGCTCTAATTTCTTAGAAAACTTTAGGGCTTATAACTATGCTGCCGGCGGAATAAAAAATATCTTCAATATTCAAAGAAAACTTGATTTTCGTGTAGAAGGTTATGTATTTTTACCTTATCAAGAATTTAAAAAAATTGGTTTACAAGGTGTAGGCTTTGAAAAAACTTTAAGCACTTGGCGCTACGCTGGCACAGCTGGTTTAGTTTATCAATCGCCTTTGGGGCCAATTAGTTTGAGTTACAATTTATACGATGAGGCAAAGAGAAAACATGGGGCACTTTTGCACATTGGGTATTTAATTTACAATAAGAGATCTTTAGAATAAAACATGAGGTTAATCGTTTTCATTTGCTTGTTATTTTCATCGGGGATAAGTTTTGCTCAAACCACAAGCATCAACAATTTTATAGTTAAAGAAAGTCTATTAAAAAATAGCAAAATAGCAATTATTGCAGCCGATAGTTTAGAAAACCCAATAGAAACCATTAACGGCACCTACACATTTAGCGTGAGTGGTTTTACACAGCAACTTGTGTTTAATGGTGGAGTAGCCATTCTACCACTTCCAATTGATAAATCTACTTTCGTTTATGTTAAACATGCCAACGAAAGCGGCACGCACAGCAAATTGCTTTATGTTTACAAGAAAGATGGAGATTTAAACCCAATAACCATCAGCAGGATTTTTTTCATCATCATCCCTTTGGTAATTATACTTTTAGCCTTTGCTTTTAAGAAATTTATTTACTTAGCTGTAATTATCTTCTTAATTTTCTTTTTCTTTAGCTATAGTAACGGCTTAAATATTTCTACCTACTTTGAAACGATATTTGATTATTTGAAAAATTTGATTTGAGGTTGGTTCATTCGGGAATTTGGTTATTTGTTGATTTGGTTATTTGGTTAATTGGTTAACTGTGAATTGAAAACGGAAAACTAATCCCTAACACCTGACTCCTGATACCTGACTCCTTAAAAAGGCATCCCGATACCAAAATTATATTGTACAAAGCGGTACCTATCAGGACTGTGCGTAGTATAGTAATCTGCTTTAAAGGCTTTCCCTCCATTAATAAATTTGCTGATAACCCACTGTTCTCCACCTACAAACTGCGGATCTTTCAGTTTCAAGCCTACATCGAACCTAAAAACAAAAAACTGCACATCGTACCTGAAACCTAAACCTGTACCTAAGGCAATTTGCTGTCCAAGCCTATCCAATTTAAAATGCGATCCCTTTTGGGCTTCATTTGGAGAAATATTCCAGATATTACCTGCATCTAAAAAAGTTGCTCCATTCAATTTGCCACCAAAGAACTTTCGTGCCAACGAAAATCGATATTCTAAATTAGCCTCTATCTTCATTTGCCCCAATTGATCTATACCAAAGGTTGCAGCCCTAGCTTCTGTTGTTGTAAATGCTTCGGCCCTGTTATAATTTCCGGGCCCCAAAGTTCTAGCTTGCCAAGCTCTTACCCCGCTTGATCCTCCAGCAAAAAACAGCTTCTCGAAAGGTATATCGGTTGAGTTGCCATAAGCATAACCAATACCAGCATTCAATCTGGTTATCAATTGCGATTCTTCTCCTAAATTTTTATACCACCTTACATCTATTTCTGGGCGTACATATTGATTGTAGGGTAGCCCCAACACCTTACCAAATTCATTATTTTCTGGATTGCTCTTGTTCCCCAACAATGTAGAAACTCCTTGCAACAAGTTCCCGGCAATATCAATACTGCCCCTAAAATAAATGAAACTTTTATTTTGCAACAACTTGTCTGCATTTAGCGAATATGCATATTTCATACCCAATGTAACATCCTTACGGCCCAACAACAAAATACTATAAAGGTTATTTATGACATCTTGATTATTGAGGTCGAGAAGCACGCTACCAAAACGGTACTCGAAATTTAAAGGAGTGAATGAATGCAATTTAGACTTGGTTTCTACCCAATCATAGGTTACAGAATTGATAAATACCCTTCTAATGGTAATATCTTTTTGCAAAGCATAAAGGTAACTGGTAGAGAACGTGGTGTAGGGTATACCATTTTTACCCATTACCGGAATATTTATAAAGGGAACCATTAGCCTTGGTACGGTTAAACTTGCTCCCACAGAAAAATCTCGCTGATAAATATCAGAAAAAATAGACTTGCCATCTATAAACCTAGATTGTAAACCGCCCTTAACCTGAAATTGAAATTTTTCTCCGCCCTTTAAAAAGTTGTTATTGGTGTAAGTATTACTCAATGTAAAACCCACTGTAGCATTGTTAAAGGGTATTTCTCCCTCAATCCTATTGCTCATTCTTTTTTGAGGCGTAAGCAAAATTACCGGATCAATAACACTAGCTGTATCTTTATTTTTCAAGTAGTCGATTTTTACGTTCTTGAAAATATTTAGCTCGTAAAGCCTATCGTAGGTTAGCTGCTCGTTATCTATATTATACTTTTCGCCAGGCCTAATGAAATTATAACGAGTAATCGGATTTCGTCTAAATTTTCCGGATAAATCTGTAAACCGTATGCGATTAAAAATTCGCTTGTTCAAAGTAATCGAGTCGGTAAATCCTTCGGTGCTTGGTGCCACAATGATATTCATTTCGCCTATGGTGTATACCTTATGCCTGTCGGCCGTACTATCAATTGGATTATCGATAATCAGTTTTACTTTTACCTTGTTATTGTTTTGGTTAGAATCTGGACTGAATTTTACATAAGGCCTAACAAAATCATAGTATCCGTTTTGGCGTAACAGCTTGTATATTTCTTCACGTTCGTAAGATAGAGAGTCCTCATCGTACTGCATACCAACACGCAACCGCGAAAAACTACCTTTAGCGCTTAAATACAATGATTTAACCGTTTCATCTGCAATATCATTGGTAAGCTCATTTACCATAAAAGGTTCGCCGGTTTTGGCGGTAAATATCAGCTTTGCTTTTTTCTTTTTTACAAAAATTTCTGATTTAACCGTAGCATTAAAAAAACCCTTACTTTTTAGAAATTTCTCTATCTGGCTTCGAGATATTTCTACCAATGTGCTATCTAATATAGGCGGCGGACTGCCTAGTGGCTTGATATTAGTTTTACGGTATTTACCATCTTTAGTATTAAAAACATTATAAATACCTACATTAATACCCAAACCTTCGATAGGTTTAATATCTTTTTGCACGTAAGTATAAGCAGCCTCTTCGTACTCTTTTCCAATGCTATCTATTTTTACCTTTTTTACAATGGCTTGGTAATCTTCAATATATTTTGTTGAGGCGCACCCTGCTACAAAAACAAGAATAAATAGTAATATTGCAAGAAGTTGAATGTTTTGCTTATTGTAGTTTTTATATGCTTTCAAAATCTCAGATCAGTTTTATTAAATCGCTTCATCAAAAAAAGTACCGTAAAGAAAACGGAATTTTTATTATTGAAGGTATAAAATCTATTGTAGAATTTTTAAAATCTGATTATCAACTACATAGCATTTACTACACTCCAAAAATATCGGCAACTTTACCTAAAGTTAGTGCAAATATAAACTTATTTGAAGTAACAGAAGCTGAGTTACAAAAGATTAGCACGCTGCAAACGCCACAAAGCATCCTTGCTTTAGTACACATTCCAATTAAAAAAGATATTGATATTAATTTATTAAAGAACCAGTTTTCTTTAGTGCTTGATGATGTACAAGATCCGGGTAATTTTGGTACCATCATTAGAACTGCGGATTGGTTTGGCATTAAAAACGTCATCTGTTCTGAAAACACGGTAGAAGCCTACAATCCTAAAACAGTTCAATCAACCATGGGCTCGTTATGTAGGGTAAACGTTCAGTACACCTCGTTAAATGGCTTTTTAGCAAAGGCAAAGCTTCCAATTTATGGCGCATTGCTAAATGGAGCAAACATTTACCAAACGCAATGGGGTAATGAAGGCTTAATTTTACTAGGCAACGAAGGCCACGGTATTAGCAAAGAACTAATAGAGAAAATCAATTTCCCGGTTACCATACCTCGTTTTGGAGAAGCAGAATCGCTTAATGTAGCCGTATCTGCAGCTATTTTTTGTAGTGAAGTTTGTAGGGGTTAGGGATTAGGGGTTAGGGGTTAGTTTGCAGTTCACAGTTTGCAGTTCACAGTTAACCAAATCAACAGTTCACAATTTGCAGTTAACCAAATCATCAATTTAAACAGTTAACCAAATCAACAAATAACCAAATCCCCGAATGAACCATTGAGCTAATGAACTAATGAACCAACTAAAAATAAATTAAACATTTTAGGCAATATAGTTTGCAAGCTTACATTAAATTGTTATTTTTGCAGCCTTGAAAAGAAAAGGTCGAGTGGCCGAGTGGCTAGGCAGAGGTCTGCAAAACCTTGTACAGCGGTTCGAATCCGCTCTCGACCTCAAGTAAAAATATTTAAAAAGAAAAAAAGCTTATTATCATGGCAGTTACCAGATTAAAAAGAAAAGACAGATACAATAAAACTGTTTCTCGTTTAGAAGTAAAAAATTTGAAATTGGCGACTAACTTAGAATTAGGTAGCCGTTCTCAGCAATCTACAAAAGATCAATTAGCAAAAAACAATGCTGTTTTAGCTGCTTTAGCTAAATAATCTTTAGTACAAAAAATAGAAAGCTCCGATTTAACCATCGGAGCTTTTTTCGTTTACAACCAAATAAACCGAAAATTTAATGATGCACCAGTTGGTAAACCTTGTGCATATACATCGCCTCGTCAATAGCATGTACAAAATCATGCAGCTCTGCCCTTGTAAATTTTAAACAGATATCCGGAAAAGGCGTAGATAAAACCACCACCCTATTTCCATCTGGGCTGTACTCAAAAAACTGATCAAAGTTTAATTGCCTAGCCACTTTGGTAAACTCGTAAAATTGACTAAAAGAAAAACTAAGCAATAAGCCCGGTTTCCAAACATTAATCATTTTACAGTTATTACATTGTGTAATCTGTATATCCCCCGAATTAGCGATGATGGTTTTCTTGCACATATCTTTTTAGCAACTGACAATACAAATATCCAACTATTTAGAATAATTCCAAATAATAAAATTGATTATTTGTTTCATTTTGAAAATCAAATACTTACAAATAATACAATCAAAACAAAAAAATAATTGTTAGGTTATTAGTTATAGAGCGCACACTAATTCTTATACGAAATGAAAAAAGACAGCATCTTAGTTGAAAGAACCTTTAACGTTCCAGCCAGTAAAGTATGGAGCGCTTTAACCGATATCAGCGATATGAAACAATGGTACTTTGATATTGAAAAATTTGAACCTAAAGTTGGTTTTAAGTTCGATTTTATGGGAGGGCCAAATGAAGATACGCAGTATTTACATTTATGCGAAGTAACAGAAGTTATAGAAAATGAAAAACTAGCGTATACTTGGCGTTATGACAATTACCCAGGAAACTCCTTAGTTTGTTGGCAACTAATAGACCGAGGAGAAAAAACCATTGTAAGATTGACACATACAGACATACCTTCGCTAGCCGAAGGTAGCCCAGATTTTAGCAAAGAAAACTTTAGCGAAGGCTGGAACTACATTTTACATACCAGCCTAAAAGAATATTTAGAGAACGATGAAAGCTAAACCAAAGCTTGACAAATACGCTTAATTAAACCAGGGCCTTCGTAAATAAAACCAGTATACAATTGCACTAAAGCAGCTCCGGCATCTAATTTCTCTTTCGCATCTTTGGCGGAGTGAATACCACCTACGCCAATTATAGGAAATGCCCTACCCGACTTTTCAGACAAGTAGCGGATCACTTCGGTAGAACGTTGGGTTAAGGGCTTACCACTTAAACCACCCATTTCCCCTTTCAATTTCTCTGGCGAGCCCAAGTCATTTCTGCCAATGGTAGTGTTGGTAGCAATTACACCGGCAATGCCCGTTTGTTTTACAATTTCAATAATATCATCTAACTGTTCATCTGTTAAATCTGGCGCAATTTTAAGTAGAATTGGCCTCGATATATCGTTTTTACAATTACGCTTTTGCAGCGTATTTAAAAGCTCCATTAAAGGTTCCTTTTCTTGTAAAGCTCGTAAACCCGGCGTATTTGGCGAACTCACGTTAACCACAAAGTAATCTACCACATCAAACAGCCTATCAAAACATTTAATGTAATCGTAAACCGCATCTTCGTTGGGTGTATTCTTGTTCTTGCCAATATTTCCGCCTACTATAATCTCAGGATGTCTGTCTTTTAGCAATCGCAAACGCTCGGCCATAGTATCTACACCTTTGTTGTTAAAACCCATTCGGTTTATCAATGCGGCATCTTCTGGCAAACGAAACATTCTAGGTTTATCGTTACCAGGTTGTGGTAATGGCGTAACCGTACCTACTTCAATAAAACCGAAGCCTAAATTGCTTAGCGCTTCTACATACTCTCCATTTTTATCGAACCCAGCGGCTAAACCCACCGGATTTTTAAACTTCAGTCCAAAAACCTCACGCTCTAAACCTTTAAAGCTAACATCATAACTGCCTCTCAAAACAGATTTCCCAAAGGGGAAAACATCATTGAACCATTTAAGACGTTTAACCACAAAATGATGGACATTTTCTGGGTCGAACTTGAAAAATATGGGCTTTACCAAACGATACATGATGCGAAGATAATAAAAAAGGAAATGCTAATATTTTCTTAATTTATTTTTAGAAAAGCAACAGCAGCAATAATGGCAAATACAGTCCTTTGCTTTGCTAATGCCGATGAAACTTATGCAACACCAAAGCATACCCTAAAAAAATAACAACAGCGGCTTAAATCGGGAAACCGCTTCGCCAAGGTTTATTTTACCACGTTTTCTACAAATTGGCTACTTAGTTACCCAGCTAAATGCCTAACAACATTGCCTCGCTGCAGCTAGGCTCAAGTTCGTTCAAATTTGTTTTGCAAATAAGTTTATGGTTTTTGCTAAAACAAGGCAAAAACTGTTCTTGATGAAATAGCCCGGCTTATACTTCAAAAGAGCATTTGGATAATAAAAGAACAGACTTTTATTTTTAAATTAGTGCTACATCAACCAATTGCCTATGTTTAAAGCTAAAACAATTACCCATAAAGGGCAAAGTCGCATTGCGGTTTATTTTGAGAACAAGCCCGAGCTTACTGCTCGTTTTAAACAATTACAAGGTGCTAAATGGAGCGCCACACTAAAAGTTTGGCATTTACCAGCCACAGCGGCTTATCTTAAACAATTTAAAATTATAACTGAGGCAGTTAACATTCATCAAAAAAAAGAAACAATACCTATTAAGCCCGAGTTGGCGCAATTTATAGATTGGCTAAAGAGCAGGAGATATAGTAACAGCACCGTAAAAACCTACACAGAAGCACTTCGTATCTTTCTATCTTTCTTTGGCGAAAAAAAAACGGAAGAAATTACCAACACAGATTTGATCTATTTTAACAACCAATACATCTTAAAAAATGAACTTTCGGCCTCATACCAAAACCAGATGGTAAATGCCATTAAACTATTTTTTAGTATTGTACAACAAAAGCAACTAGACATTAGCAAAATACACCGACCAAAAAGAGCTAAAACATTGCCTAATGTTTTAAGCAAAGAAGAAGTTAAAGCCATTTTAACGGCTCACAATAATATGAAGCACCAAACCATGCTTAGCCTGATATACGCTTGTGGTTTACGCCGAAGCGAACTTCTAAACCTTTTGCCAATACATATAGATAGCAACCGAGGTTTGTTGTTAATTAAGCAAGCCAAAGGTAAAAAAGACAGGGTTGCCCCTATTTCTGAAAAAATAGTGAATTTGCTAAGGGCATACTATAAAGCTTACCAACCCAAAAAATGGCTGTTTGAAGGTCAGCTTGCAGGCCAAAAATATAGTGAGAAAAGTTTAGAGAATGTTTTAAAACAAGCTCTAAAAAAAGCGAAAATTAACAAACCAGTTAGTTTGCACTGGTTAAGGCATAGTTACGCTACTCATTTATTAGAGAGTGGAACAGATTTACGTTTTATACAAGAGCTATTAGGGCATAGCAGCAGCAGAACCACTGAAATTTATACACATGTAAGCACTAAGAGCCTAAAGAATATTAAAAGCCCCTTTGATGATTTGTAATAAAAAAACATATATTTGATTTTAACGTAATACCTCGGTTTTATGGCGCAAAGCGAACACATTTTGGTTGACTTAGCGCCATTTTATGAGGGGTATAAATAAGTTGTGTGCAATTCGACCGACACTGCAATAGACCCAAACATTCTAAATTATGAGAATTGAAAATAGACGAGTTGTAAATCGAAGACTTATAAATAAAACAATTGTCGAAGATGATAAGAAAGGCTTGTTTTTAACAGACTGTAATCTGAACATTATCGAAAGTATAGGCTTTGACAACTTCCGTCTTATAGACTTTGCACCAAATGGAAACATTGTTCTCTTAAAATCAAAGGAATGGCTGACAATACGGAATGCAAATAAAACTAAACTTACAGCTTTTGACATTCATAGTAAAAAGCAGTTATTTTCTATTGAAAAATTTCTAGCGTATAGAGGTTTGATAGACAAAAATTCAAAATATTTTTTACTTGAACATTATGGAGGTTTGTGCTCAATTGACCTAAATAATGGAGAGATTATTTTCAGAAAAGATAAAATTGATAAAAGTTTATACAACGCTGACTTACATCTTGAAAGTAATGTTGTTTACATACCAACAGAGAAAAAATCCATTCTTACTTTTGACTTTAATGAACAAAAAATCAATGAAATAAAATTGGAAAATACGGGAGGAACCGCTTGGCTAAAATTCAATAATTTGCAAACTCATATATTAATAAGTGACAAAAAGAACTCATTGCACTGTTTTGAACATAACAATTTCACAAACCCAGTTTGGACATTAAATTTTTCCAAGATTAAAAAAGACAATAGAATTTGGTGTTATAATATATTAACGACAGAAAGTAATTTAGGTTGTATTCAGGGCTTTACACCTGCCAGTGACCAAAATGAAAACGCAGGTGGGACTTTGTACACTTTCAATATCGAAAATGGCGAAATAATTGACAAATATGATTATGCAAAAATTAAAGAGAGTATCATTACTGATTTCCAGTCAGACGAAATCCTAATTGACAATTTAACAAGTTTATCATTGACAAATAAAACAATAAGAAACACACCGATTACAGAGTTGCTTAAATAGAAAGAACTGCACACAACACGGGTTTTGCATCAGGCGGGCTGAAGTGCTAAATTCAACGGCAGTTTTTCAATTAAACATTAGTAATAATATCGGCTTTTGTGCTTCGATTTCCCGCCCGAACGCAAAGCCCCGAAACGTTATCAGCAAGCCTAAGACGACAGCACACCACAAAATAAACAACATTGAATGAAAGAGATTGGAAGTTTTCTATTACTTGTTTTACTGATTATATCAGGTGTTTGGTTTTATCGCAGACATCAGGAAAATGAGCGCAAGAAAAAAGAACTTGAAGCAGAACAAGCTAAACAACGGGAACTAGAAAGACAGAAGTTGTTCGACTTTTTTAAATCCAAACTGGACAACATTAAGACAGCCAACAACCAATTTTCAAAATTTATCGACCTTAAAACTGGATACTTTACAAACTATCAATTGACTACTTGGAAAAGCAAGCAAACTAATCTGTTTAATGAAATCAAAGGGAAACCTTTTGATTTCATTAATCTTTCAAGCGAAGAAGTTAAGTCAATCAAAACTTTTACAGAATATTTCAATAATGCAGCTACTTTAAGAAATGATTTTAATAAACTTTTTATAAAGGAAGAGCTTAGAACATACAACTCATTCTTTGACAATATTGAAGGAAGGAAACTTGACATTCAGCAGCGCACCGCAGTTGTAACAGATGAAGACAATAATATTGTTATTGCAGGTGCAGGTTCTGGTAAAACGACAACAATTGTTGGAAAAGTGAACTATGTTCTTGAACGATATAAAGTTCGACCAGAAGAGATTTTACTTATTTCCTTCACAAATAAATCTGCCACAACACTTGCCGGAAGAATTGACATTGAAGGAGTGGAAGCAAAAACCTTCCACAAATTTGGAAAAGACATTATAGTTGAAACAGAAGGAAGACAACCAAGTATTTTTGAAGAAGCACAATTTAAACCGCTACTCACAAGATATTTTACTGACTTAATAAAGAATACAAGCTACCTTCAAATTGTTACTGAATATTTTACGAACTTCTTAAAACCAGCAAAATCGCAATTTGAATTTGAAAATCAAGGTGACTACATTCAATACATTAAAGACCAAAATTTTAAAAGCTATAAACTAAAGGAAGTTCCTGTAAACGGAAGAATGACTTATAAAATGGAAGTCGTTAAAAGTATTGAAGAATGTAAAATAGCAAACTTTCTTTTATTCAATGGTGTGAACTATGAATACGAATTCCCATACGAACACGACACAGCGACCGAAGCATTTCGACAATACAAACCAGATTTCACAGTAATTCAAAACGGACAGAAAATTTATATAGAACATTTTGGGATTTCACGAAGCGGTAATGTTCCGAGTTGGTTCACGGGTGACGGCACTCGTTCTCCAAGTGAAAAGTATCGAGCTGATATGGAATGGAAACGAGACACTCACAGAAATAACGGAACTACTTTAATTGAGAGTTATAGCTATGAAATGAGTGAAGGAATTTTATTTGAAAACCTAACGAAAAATTTAAAATCTGCTGGAGTAGTACTTAACCCTAAATCGCCAGATGAAATTTGGAAAATCATTTCAGAAGCAGCTAAAGATGAAATAAATAGTTTTATCACTTTGTTTGGGACGTTTATAACATTAATGAAATCAAATAATTATTCAATCAATGATGTTATAAAAAGAAATCAACAAACCCAAGACAAATTCTTTAAAGACAGAAATGCTTTATTTATTGAAATCATAAAACCAATTTTTGAACGCTACGAAAATCATCTAAAGGAAAGAAACGAAATTGACTTTAGCGATATGATTAATAAAGCCTCTAAACATATTGCAAGCGGTAAGCACAAACGGAAATTCAGCTATGTTATCATTGATGAGTTTCAGGACATTTCAATTGGAAGGTATCAGTTAGTTAAGGCAATCAAAACAAGCAATCCATCTTGTAAGCTATTTTGTGTGGGTGATGATTGGCAGTCGATTTACCGCTTCAGTGGAAGTGATATTGCACTTTTCAAAGAGTTTGAAAATTATTTTGGCTTTACTGTAAAATCGAAAATTGAAACAACCTATCGCTTTCATAACCCGCTTATTAGTCTTTCAAGTGAATTCATACAGAAAAATCCAAATCAAGCTATAAAAGAACTAAAAGGAATTTCAAGCAGAAAAAAAACAGAGTATAAAATTCATTATTCAGTTACAGACAATCAGGATGATACTTTAGCGGTTCAAAAAATATTCAATGAATTATTGGAATTTGATGAAGGAATAGAAGACAAAGAAATTATTATTCTTGGTAGATATGGTTTTGATATTGATAGAATAAAAAACGAAAAATCTGTATTTCAAATTGACAAGACAAATGAAGTTATTTCATACGGCATCAAGACCGAAGAAGGAGAAATAAAGAGACTTAAAGCCCAATTTATGACAGTTCACAAAGCGAAAGGACTGGAAGGTGATATAATTATAGTGCATTTAATTGTAACTCGGGCAAATTTGGTTTTCCTTCTGAAATGTCTGACGACCAAGTTTTGAATTTATTGCTTAGCGAAGCAGACCAATTTGAAAATGGAGAAGAAAGACGTTTATTCTATTGTATGCTTCCCCGAAATTGGTCCGATTAAAAATAGAAAAAAGACACTATTTTTAATTAACAATTATGAAAACAACACAATTTACAGAGGCACAGATTGTTTCAATATTGAGACAGCATGAAAAAGGCGTTAAGGTAACAGATATTGCCAGAGCAAACGGCATATCAGAGAAGACCTTCTATCGATGGCGAAGCAAATATGGCGGGATGGAAATTAACGATCTCAAACGCCTAAAGGAACTTGAGGCAGAAAACTCCAAGCTGAAACGGATGTATACCGATCTGGCACTTTTGAACGATGCGCTAAAGGATCTGATTGAAAAAAGCTTTAGCGCCTTGCGATAAAAAAGAAGCTGTTACTTTTCTGCTTGTCGAACATCAGATCAGTAAGCGCAAGGCTTGTGATAGCATTAAAATCTCAAGAAGCAGCTTCAGTTACTTGGCCCGCATAAAGCAGGATGACAAGTACATTGAACTATTAAATGGTTTGACAGAAAAGCACGTAAGCATAGGTTTTTGGCAATGCTACCATCGGATAAGAAAGTCAGGGGAAATGATCAACCATAAAAAACTCTACAGGATTTACACCGCACTAAAACTGAACATAAGAAGAAGGGCTAAAAAAAGATTGCCAGCAAGGGTAAAACAGGCTTTGTTCCAGCCCGGCAAAATCAACGAGGTCTGGAGCATAGATTTTATGAGTGACAGCTTATGGGATGGCAGAAAAATAAGGTTATTGAACGTGATTGATGATTTTAACAGGGAAGTTTTAACGATAGAAACAGACACATCGCTGCCAACATTACGGGTAATAAGGAGTTTGGAAGAAATCGCCCAGCAAAGGGGTTATCCCAAAATGATAAGGGTTGACAACGGGCCAGAATTTATTAGTGCAAAACTGGATATTTGGAGCAAGGAAAATAAGATCCAACTTGTGTTCATTCAGCCTGGTGAGCCCACGCAAAATGCTTATATCGAAAGGTTAAACGGAACTTTCAGAAGGGATATATTAAATGCCTACGTATTTAAATCAATTCAGGAAGTAAGAACAATAAGTGAAGAATGGATGAATGACTATAACTATAGTAGGCCACATAGAGCACTCAAAAATAAAACACCAATAGAATACAAATTATGCCAATAAATTCTATTTTTGATTGGTACGAAATTTAGGGAAGCACACAAAAGCGGACAATCACCAAACAAGAAATGTCCGACCTGTAAAACGGCAGATGTTGTGTTAAGAAAATCAGGTAAAGCAAGAAATGGTAATACATATAAATTCTTCGGTTGCACGAATTACTTATATGGTTGCGACTATACAACAACAGAATGGATAAACAACTAACAGCGGACAGAAGGGCAGCTGATAACAGGCGTTTGGCTCAATGGCGGGTGAAGTGGTTAATTGAACATTCTACCACGCATCAACATTTGTGGTGTATTGACAGTTTTGTGCTCCGAAATCCGCCACTGCGCCAAGCGCCAAAACGTTATGTGTCACCCTATGAACGACCATGCTAAATAGAAACGAACGACAAAAAGACAAATGCAAAAATATTCAGTAAACCAACATTTAATAGAGACAATTTTAGCTTGGGTAAATTCGGGCGAAATCGCAATTCCAGAAATTCAAAGACCATTTGTTTGGGACAGTTCAAAAGTTCGTGACTTAATGGACAGTTTGTATCAAGGTTATCCAATTGGCTACGTAATCGCTTGGAGAAATCCGAACGTAAAATTGAAAGACGGAAGTTTAAGCGAAGGCAAAAAGGTTTTAATTGACGGACAACAGCGTGTAACAGCGTTGACAGCAGGAATTCTTGGGCAATACGTCATCAACAAAAATTATCAAGCAATTCAAAATTATTAGCACTTGCAGTTGTGGCAACAGTGGCACCCAAATGTTTTGCCAGCTGAATGGCTATGGTACCTACACCGCCAGAACCTGCCTGTATAAAAACCTTTTGTCCTTTTTTAAGTTGTGCTTTCTCAAAAAATGCCTGCCAAACCGTTAAAGCCACCAAAGGAATAGAAGCGGCTTCTTCCATTGAAATGTTTTTAGGCTTCAACGCCAGATCATTTTCATTAACGGCGATGTACTCGGCAAATGTGCCAATATGAAAATCGGCAGGACGGGCAAATACTTCATCGCCTACTTTGAAACCATTGACTTTCGAGCCAACTTTTGTTATTACTCCCGCAAAATCGTGCCCCAAAACCAAGGGGAACTTATAGGGCAACAACAATTTAAACTCGCCTTCTTTCAGTTTATTATCTAACTGATTGAGGGCTGTGGCGTGTATGGCTACCAAAACTTCGTTATCCCCGATGTTCGGTTCTGGCATATCAACCAGTTGCATTTTGTCGCCTTTACTATATTTCGAAATACTATATGCTTTCATATCGATTGTAATTAATTAACTAATTTTTTGTCGTGCTTTTTTGAATTGATGATATTGTAAGCCACTTTTGGAAGCAAGCGGTTCAAAAAGTAAACAATCTTACTGTCGCCAATTCTAATGGTATAAATATCGTTTTCCAATCCTTTAATCAAACCACTTATCAATTGCGAAGGACTGATTTTTTTATCATCCCTATCGGCCACCATATCCGTATCAACCAAAGGTGGAAGCAATTCAAAAATCTTCAACTTGCTGTTGATAACCCGCAGGTGTTTGCGTAACGAATGTACATAAAAAGCCAAAGCCGTTTTAGAAGACGAATAGGTAGCTTCAATGGCAGACGGTACGATACTGAGAATGGACGTAGTATGGATAATCGCCGCTTCTTTTCTGGATTTCAGCATCTCCATAAAAAGATTGTTCAGCCGTATTACACCAAAATAGTTGACTTCCATTTCGTAAATAGCACCTTCCAAATGCTCATTTTTCGGAATACCCAAATTGGACGGCGGTACACCTACGCCTGCATTATGGTACAAAATATCTATGCCGCCCCGTTCTTCTGTTTTTTTGAGCAAGCTGTTGGCGTCATCTTCCTTAGAAGCATCACTTTGTATAGCAACAAGTGTTGGATAAAGCCTTAATGCATCATCCAGCTTACGCTGATTTCTTCCGGTAATGATTACCTTAGCACCTGCCTGCAAAAACTGTCGGGCCGCTTCCAAGCCAATACCAGAACCTCCACCGGTAATCAAAATCGTTTTGCCTTTAATATTCATAACAATGATTTATTAAAAAAATGGATACTGCTGCAATGAACAGCATCCGTTTTTAAATTACTTTGACTGATTGATAATTTTAGACATTGCCTCATTAATGGCTGCGGCATAAATTTTCGTTTCGCCAACTGGCACATCGAACCGATTGTTTTGTAAACCGATAAACAATTCTTCTGCTACCTCTGCCGCAGGAACTCCCTTGTCGCCATCAAGATAAGAAGAAAACTCCGTATCGGTACGGGGCGGATATACTTCATACACTTGGATATTTTTATTTTCTTCATAAGTAGCTCTTAAAGCTAGGGTGTAATTATGAAGTGCCGCTTTTGTTGGACAATAAGTAGGTAGAAATTTTTCGCTTCCATATACGGCCAAAGAAGATACATTAACAACTGCCGCTTCCTCTTTTTGAAGAAGATGAGGCATCATAAGCTGGTTGAAATGAATGACTGAGAAATAATTGAGGTTCATCTCTATCTGAGCCTTTTCCAAAGCATCAGCATCCTGACTAAGCAGGTAAGCAAATGCAATTCCTGCGTTGTTCACGATGATGTTCACATCGGGATGATTAGTTTTCAGTTCTTCGGCAATACGCTCTCTTTCCGATGCCTCTGCCCAGTCTCCTTTTATCGCAACAGCACCGTCTAAGTGTGACAAAGCCGCCTGCAAGCGTTCTTCACTACGTCCGTTGATGATGATTTTATTGCCTTCGGCATTCAGTTTTTTAGCGATTGCTAAACCTATTCCGGCACTTCCGCCGCTTATAAAAATGGTATTTCCTGTTGTTTTCATTTTATTTATTTTAAAAAATTCGTAATTTCGCTTGCAATTTGCAAGTACAAAGATATAAAACAACTTTCATTTTGCAAGTAGATTAAAAAAAATAATTTATGGCTGATAATAAAAAAAGATCTGATTGTCCAATTAGTAGTTCTCTTGAGGTTTGGGGAGATAAATGGTCGCTGTTGATTGTGAGGGACTTAATGTTTGCAAAACAATGTACTTATGGCGATTTTTTAAAATCAGGGGAAAAGATTGCCACCAATATTTTAGCCTCCCGACTACAAACGCTGGAAGAAAACGGAATTATTACAAAGTCGGACCATCCGGACAGTAAAGCGAAAGTTTTATACCAACTCACACAAAAAGGAATTGATTTATTGCCTTTAATGGTTGAAATAAACTTATGGGCCGAAAAATATTATGATTTGCCTGCCGACAGAAAGGCAAGTTTAACCGAGGTAAAAAAGGATAAAGAAGGGTTTATAAAAAGGATGGCTGAAGACTTAGAGAAAAGTAGTAGTTAACGTGAGTTCGGGATAAGAAAATTATGTTATTTGCTAGCGATAGCGCTTCAAATCTTCGTTCAGCTAATTTTCGGTCTCTTATTTTATTCCTAGTTTATATATTTTCAACGGTGTTCAAGAACGCTAACGCGGTTTTCGGGCCGCACCAATAAGCCAAAGCACTTTCTTTGAAAGAAACCTGCGGAGCAAGCATGAAGACAAATAAAACAAATACTAAAACGGAATAAATAAGCAACCGAGAGTTGATCAGCAAAGCTGATGAGCTCCGTAAACTCCGGTTTTGTTAATTTTGCGGTCAACCTGCGAAGCAAGCTTGAAGGCAATTAAAAACATAAATAAATTCTGAAAAAAAGTAAGAGACCAGCGGCGGCGAGTTAAAAAAATACGTTCAATGCGAATTTCTCAAGAATTGTAAAAATACTTAACCCGAATTTACGTTAGTTAATAATGCTACGGTAATGAGTTCGCATTGGCTCGATTTGCTCCTTTATGTAAAAATTAAAACTTCCTTCTTCGCAGAAGCGAACGATTTAGTTTTGAAACCACAGGAGAAGTGATTTGGAACAAAAACTCACAACAATAAATCAATTTATATATCTTCGCCCGTAAAAAACATAATGATTGCACATCACGTATTATTCTGGCTAAAAGCCGATACCACAGCAGCCCAAAAAGAAGCTTTTTTAGGGGGGATTAAAAAGTTTGGAAAACATTGAAGTTGTAAAAAATTTCCACGTAGGTACACCTGCGCCAATTGAACGTGCGGTAGTAGACACTACTTATACTTTTAGCTTGATCTTATTTTTTGAAGATTTAGCAGCACATGATGTTTATCAAGTACACCCAATTCATAAAGCCTTTTTAGAAGAATTTAGAGTTTTCTTCGAAAAAGTGATCATTTACGATGCGAATTAAAGAAAAAACCGATCGATAGATCGGTTTTTATGCTTAAACATTATTATTTGATTTTTTCTTTCTCTCGTGCCGTTTGTTCCTCATTATCTGGCAACAAGCCTTTTCTTTGTGCTGGCGTGAGCAACTCTGGCGATGCTTTGGGGTTAAAAGGATTAAAGAAGTACAAACCATCAGCAGTATAAAGTTCAAAATGTTTCTTTAATCTGCTATTGAATTCAGTAAGATCCTTAGTTTCTACTTTTGTCCAAGCTGCTTCTGCTAATGCGGCAATACGAGGGAAAAGTTTGAAATCTAACTGCTGCTCGTCCACAATTACTTCTGTCCAAATATTTGCCTGTATACCCCTAATTAACGACGAAGCATTGGGCAAATCTGTAATTTCTTTGGATGGAAAATTGTAAACATTTTGAACAGCTACAAAACTACCAGCCCATTTACGACCAACCACGTGTGCCGAGTCTTGCACAAAATCGAAATACAAGGGTAAACGTGGGCATAAAACCACGTTAAATCCTTTTGCGAAGGCTTGTTTGAGGATTTCTGGTTTATCGTGTCGCCACCAAAAAACGGTGGTTTTCTCAGCAGGCAAATTACCGCTTACAATTTCATCCCAAGCTAACACTTCGTTGTTTAAACTTTTGATACTATCTGCCATTCTTTTAACGAAGTAGGCTTCTACCGCAGGCAAATCTTTAAAATTCTTTTGCTTCATTAAATCTTGTACCGCAGCATCGTTATTCCAATGTTGGTTACCAAAATGCACTTCATCTGCCCCAATATGGATCATTTGCGAAGGAAAAAGCGCATCTACTTCTTTTAAAATGTTAGTGAGATATTGGTAAGTACCTTCCTTACCCGGATTAAAAGTAAACTCGGGATATTTGGGCGAACCGCCGCCACTAAATTCGGGATAGGCTTTGTTTGCTGCCGTTGCGTGGCCAGGCATATCTATCTCTGGAATGACATCGATAAATCGCTCTGCAGCATAACTAACCATCTCCTTAATTTCTTCTTGCGTGTAATACTGTGGCTTTGCCAGCAGATCGGTAAAAGTACCCAACCCTCCTATTACAGTTAACTTCGGATATTTTTTAATTTCGATACGCCATCCGGGTTGGTCTGTTAAATGCCAATGAAACTTGTTGAGCTTGTAAAAAGCCATCCAATCTAGCATTTGCTTTACTTTTTCTTTTCCAAAAAAGTGCCTCGATTCGTCTAACATCAAACCTCGCCAAGCATATCTTGGTTGATCTTCTATATGCCAAGAAGGAATAAAAATTTGATTATTTTCTACTTTTTGCTGCCTTACGAGCTGAAGCAATGAGCTCACACCAGCAAATAAACCTTGCGCATGCGCCGCTTTAATTTCTATTTTATTGGCTGTTATGGATAACTGATAAGCTTCCAAAGCTTGTTTCGCATTGGGTTTTATTTGCAAATCAATGTAATTCGTACTGGCCTTATCCGCATTGCGCAGAGCTATACCTTTGTGTTTTAACAGCTCGGTTTGTAAGTAAGCTGCAATTTTTTGAGCTTCTTTATTGGCTGTGATTTGTGTTTGCTGATTAAGCGAAAAAACCTCTGATGATTGCTTGATGGCCTTCACTGGCTTTGGAATTAGTGCAATTTCTTGTGCACTAGCTCCAAAACCAACTAGTAGAAATATAACTGATATAATGATCTTTTTCATCCCAAACTATTGTACCGTAAAAACAGCTGTTTGCCTAATATCTTCAGATGAAGAGCCCACCATCACTTTAAAATCTCCAGGCTCTACCACTTGCTTCATCTCTCGGTTCCAAAGCATCAAATCATCTGGCACCAAGGTAAAGCTCACTTTTTTGGTTTCTCCTGCTTTTAGCTTAACACGCTCAAAGCCTTTCAAAAGTTTTTCGTAAGTAGTTACCGAGCTCAATACATCGCGAATGTACAACTGCACCACTTCGTCTCCATCTTTAGTTCCTGCGTTTTTGATATCTAGCGTTACTTCTACTTTTCCGTTTTGGTTAAGTTTGTTGTTAACTGAAAGGTTTTCGTAACTAAATGTAGTGTAACTTAAGCCGTGACCAAAGGGATACAACAAGCCTTTTACCCTAGCCGTTTCGCCTTCGTCCGTTTGTGCATTGGGTTTAGTTGGAAAATTTAACGGCAACTGCCCAACAGATTTAGGAAATGTCAACGTCAATTTGCCACCTGGATTATAATCTCCAAACAACACATCGGCCACTGCCAAACCACCTTTTACACCCGGGTAACCTGCGTAAATAATTGCTGGTGCATGCAAATCAACATAATTGATAGACATAGGCTGAGAACCAATTAACACCACCACATAAGGCTTACCAGTTTGGTGGATAGCTTTTACCAAGGCCAACTGATGTCCTGGTAAATCTAAAGAAGTACGACTTTTATTTTCTCCTGCAGTTTTGGTATTGCCTCCAATAGCCAATACTACCACATCAGAGTTTTTAGCTGTTGCTACTGCTTCATTAATTAAAGCTAGCTCTTCTGCATTTGGCTCCTCAGGTAAAATTTCGCTGTTTGGCCAGTTTTTGTCTATCAGTTCGCTGCCTTTGGCATAAGTCACGTTCTGAGCACCAATTTTTTGTTTAATACCTTCCAATATATTCACGCTTGACGACATTAGCGGACCATAATGCGCATGTGCATAATCGGCGTCGGCAGCATTTGGTCCAATAACGGCAACTTTTAATCCGGTTTTAGCTAAAGGCAATGCATTTTTAGTGTTTTTTAGTAAAACGATACTTTCTAACGATGCTTGTAAAGCTACCTGCTGGTTCGCTGCGCTGTTGACTAACTTCTTACTTGCATCGGCATCTTTTACATAAGGGCTATCGAACAAACCTAACCTAAACTTTACACTCAATACATCCGCTACGCGACTATTAATGGTTTCGATTGGAATTCTTTTTTCGTTCACTAATTCTCTCAAGAAAATGATGATACTATCTGGTCTTCTAAAAGTTGTACGCACGTTAAGCCCAGCAGTAAAAGCTTGGTAAACCGCCTCTTTTAAGTTTGCTGCAACTTGATGCTTATTGTAAAGATATTCCAAAGCATCGCTATCGCTTACCACGTATCCAGTAAAGCCCATTTCGGTACGCAAACGATCGGTTAGCCAATAACTACTTCCCGTAACCGGAATACCATTATAATCGTTATAAGAACTCATGATGCCCATGATGTTTGCCTCTTTGATTACCTTCTTAAATGGATAAAGCAGCACATCTTCTACCTCACGTGGCGAAACCTGCGGATCGGTACGGGCTAAACCTTCTCTGGCACCTTTGTTGGCACTGTAAACCGCAAAGTGTTTGGGTGTAGAAGCTGCCCCCATTTCTTGAATACCTTTGGCCATTTCTACGCCCAAGCGAGCAGTTAAGTAGGGATCTTCGCCATATACTTCTTCTAACCTACCCCAACGTTGGTCTCTTGCCACATCTAAAATGGGTGCATACACGTTGGTGTAACCTAATGCCCTGGCTTCCTTTCCTGTAATTTGTCCCATGGCACGTACCAAAGAGCGGTTCCAAGTCATGCCCATGTTTAATTGCGTAGGAAAACCTGTAGCCTGATAGGCTTCAATGCCTCTAATGCCTTCGTTAGAAAAATCTACTGGAATGCCTAAACGGGTTTGCTCTATGAAAAAACGTTGCGTTTCGTTCATTGCCCAAACGTGACGTTTCACATCGGTTACCAGATCTAATTTAGTTTCAACCAAGTTCCAATTGATAAAACCATTCAAATGTTCGTCTATATTAGCGATGCCATCTTTCCAAATTTCATTTTTCCATGAGGATGTAGGTAGCGAATCTTTCAAAATTCGCTTGTATCCATATAAAGTTGCCATTTGAGCGGTCTTCTCATTCAGGTTCATTTGCGAAATGAGATCGGCAACACGTTCTTTTGTGGGGCGTGATGGATCTTCATAAACATCTTTCTTGCCGTTTTTATTCAGATCGATCCAATCTTTTTTATAAATTTTGCTGTTTTGTGCTAAACAAGATGCACCGATAAATACGGCAGCGAGGGATAAGGCTATTTTCTTCATAAAAAATTTATTGGACTAATTTACTGCTTTCTGATATCTTAACAAGGCTTCTAAAAAATAATAATCGGCATAAACCAGAGGCGTACTTACCTCAAAATTATGTGGAAAGCTGCCTACGGAGTTTTTCAAGATAAAACCTGCGTTGGTACCAGGTTTGGCCAAATACTTATCGCTAGAAAGCGATTGTAACATAATTTCTGCGTTTTTGAAGTAAAACTGTTTTTGCTTGCCTGTTACATAAGCACTTAACTCTAACAAACCAGAAGCCACTAAAGCACCTGCCGAAGCATCACGAGGGATTTCCTTCAGGTTTATTCTACCTGCTGTTTCCCAATCGGGCTGATAACCTTTTTGGCCTACGTTAAAATCCCAATAGGGAATTTTATCTTTAGGTAAATTGGCATGGTTAAGGTAAAAATCGGCTGCCTTTTTAGCTGTTTGTAAAAAACGTTTGTCGCCAGTTTCTCTATACATCATGGTAAAACCATATATAGCCCAGCCTTGTCCCCTAGCCCAAGTAGAATTATCCGAATAGCCTTGATTAGTTTGTTGGTGCAGCACTTTGCCTGTTTCAGGATCGTAATCTACCACATGGTAAGTGCTAAAATCTTTCCTGAAATGGTTTTTCATGGTATTTTCTGCATGACTAATGGCTACATTTTTATATATAGGATCTCCCGTAATTTTAGAAACATAGCAAAGCATTTCCAAATTCATCATGTTATCAATAATCACAGGATATTGCCATACCGTTTTCCCATCCCAAGAGGCTTTGGTGTTCCAAGATTTGATTAATCCAACCTTTGGATCAAAACGTGTTAAGGCCGTTTTTGCCGAATGGATGAGGATATCTTGGTAAGCTTTAATTTTTGCTGGGTCTTTCTCTAACCTTACGGCATTGCCATAAGAACAGTACATTACAAAACCAATATCGTGATGCTGGTCAAGATCTTTCCCTTTTTCTAAGGCCTCTGTCCATTTGGTTGCAGTAGCTTTCCAAGTTGGATTTTTAGTGTATTCGTAAATATACCACATTACCCCTGGAAAAAAGCCTCCCGTCCAATCGAATACGCCTACGCCTTTAACTTCGCCATTTTCGTCTGTACTTCTAGGGAAACTAGTTAAATCATGCTGTGTTTCTAGCATCATTTTATACTGTTTGTCTGCCACTTCAAAATCTTTTTTAATCATTTGCGCATTTGCGGTGGCAGTGGTTAAAAATAAGGCAGCTAAGGCAGCGAACTTTGTATTTTTAAAGCCCGAACTTATTTGTTTAATCATTTTTTGAGATAAAAGGGTCTCCTTTTGGTAGTTACTCGAACTTCCAAATCTTAACCTGGGTAATAAATTTGATGAGGATTAATTGTTAATCCACTAATTAATTAGGGCACAATGGTTACTTGTACTTCTTTAATGGTTTTGCTTTCGCCATAAACGTTTACATTCGAAGCCACAAAGGTTACCGTATAGGTACCTGCCGCTGTATAGGTATTTTGGTAACTATCCATTCGGGTACTCATATTTTTTAGTGCTATTCCTTTATCTGGTTGTACTTTAGTTAAAGATAATCCACCAGAAATGGCCCACACCTGATTGCTACCTACCGTACCAGCACCGCCTTGGTATTTCAAGATGTTGTCTGTCCCAAAAGTCCAACTAACGGGCGATGTGGCTAATACCTTTACCGAAGTAAAACCGGCAGTTGTAATGTTCGCAACGGGAAGTACCTGACCATCTGTGGTAGTGGTTTTGATATCGAATTTATTTACCCACCAACGTGGTTGCGTTGTACCAGTTGTACCTGTGTATTTGAAGGCGAAATAAATCGGCTTTGCCTTATCTAAAGTAAAGCCCAAACTAGCTAATGTAGTTAAATTTACTACGCCAGAAGATACATAAGCCAAATCTGTAGATTGGATACCCGACAAGGTAAAGGCCGAGGTAATATCTGTCCAGTCTGCTGGATTTACACCTGCTGTAGTGTAGGTACCTGCGAAAGTTTGCGAGGCCATTATCCTTAACGACTGTGGCTGTTGCGCATCAGAACCGTAGCGTCTGTTGGTAGCAAACTCTAAGGTAATGTTATCGCTTTGGGCTTGTGTCCTATCCTTGTACACGTATTTTTGTCCTTCGGCACCAGAGTAAAACAATATTTGATCTGGGTTACCAGTAATTAAAAAATTAACTGGTTCTCCAACTTTATAACTCGATTTCTCTGGCTTTACATCAAAATCAAGTACAATAACTTCTTTTTTATTACAACCGAATAAGCTAACCAGCAACATCGGGAGTAGATATAGTTTCTTCATCATGTTATTCATCATTTACCAACCTGTATTTTGAGACATTGCTTTATTTAACGAGAGTTCTAGCACCGGAATAGGCAATAAATTGTTTCTACTGCTCACATTCTTGGCTGCCATTGCCGCAAAGGTCCAAGCGGCGGGTGCATCTGCCTGTATGGATGTGCCCAATTGGTTCATTTCTGATACGAACATATCCCATCTTACCAAATCAAATTTGCGTAAACTTTCAAAAGACAGCTCCAAGAAACGTTCTTTGCGGATGGCTGTTTTCATATCCTCATAAGAAAAAATGGTTGCGGTTAAATCTGATGCGTTGGCTCTATCTCTTACTTCTTTTAGGGCCTGCTTTGCCAAAGAGCTTGCACCATTTACTTCGTTTTCGGCTTCGGCAAACATCAACAATACATCCGCGTAGCGTAACAACGGAAAGTTTTGTGGGGTGTAGTTCTTATTTTTGGGCTTCAATTTTTCGTAAGCTCTGCGAAACTTACCTACGTTTCTGTTGTAGATCTGCGCCGATGTCCAATTCACAGAGTCGGTTACTGTAATTAGCGTGTTTACAGTAGAATAAGTGTACTGATAAGGAGCTATGGCCCAATTTTTTCTCACATCCTGATTTTCGTAGCTATCGAATAGTTTCTTGGTAGCATTAACCAAACCGTAGCTGTAGCCATGCACCTCATCGTTACATTGTAACCCAAAGGTGTTGCCTACACGACCAGATTCGAAATCGCCACCTCTGTTACCGTATAATTCTACCTCCCAAATGGTTTCGCCAACATCATATTTATCGCCAGCGTAATTGGTGAAAATTTGCTGATAGCTTGGCAATAAACGGTGCTCTTTTGGACCTGCATCGGGATAAACTATTTTTCTTGCCCATTTTAGAGCTTCGGCATATTTAGTTTGATCTCTAAGTGGCGCACCTGCCATTTTTAGATAAACTCTGGCTAAAATACCACGCACCGTAGATTTAGACACTCTGCCGCCGAAGCCAATGGCTGTAGCGGTTTTTACCAATGCTTCGGCCTCTTCCATTTCTTTGGTAATGAAATCATAGATCTCTTTTTGAGGAGTTGCCTGTATGTTTACATCATTTACCGAAACTGTAGGCGTAAGTTTAAGTGGCACGTTACCCCAATGATCCACCAATAAAAAATAATAATAGGCTCTTAAAAATTTCACTTCGCCCTTAGCCGCATCTTTAGCCGCTTGCCCCATGTTTACCCCATCAATGCGGCTCAAAAACACATTTGCACGCTCTATACCTTCGTATAAAAACCTCCAAAAATTGGCTACCGCAGGATCTGAGGCATCAAAGTTATAAACGGCCGGACCAAAGGTGTAAGCACTTCTAGAGTAAAAGCCATCATCTGCTACCGATAGCAACAATTGGTAATTACCTCCATATATTTCTTCTTTCGCCAATACATCGTAAACTCCGGCCAGACCTGCATTTACATCTGTTTCGTTATTGTAGTAGTTTTCTTTTACAATAAAAGTTGGTTCTTTATCTAAAAATTTCTTACACCCGCTAATTGCGAAAAACATCACTATCGCAAGCGTGAACAGTAATTTTTCTTTCCAACCTTTTTGATCAATTTTATTCATTTGAGATCTTGACTGATGAATATTTTTATAATTTTTCATGATTGCCTGCTTATAAGGTTACATTTAAACCAAACACAAATGTTTTAGGACGAGGATAAGATGAATAATCAAATCCTGGTGTGAGAGGCGTGTAATATACCGCCACTTCTGGATCGTAGCCAGAATAGTTGGTAAGTGTAAATAAGTTTTGTGCCGATACATAAAACCTTGCCGATTTTAACTTGATGCGTTTTACCAATTCCGAAGGCAATCTGTAGCCTAAATCAACCGTTTTAAGCCTCAGGTAAGAACCATCTTCTACAATGCGGCTTGAGTATGCATTAGGCCCTTGCCCATTTACCCTAAACATGGTGGTGTTGGTATTTTCAGGTGTCCATCTATCAGAAAAAGTAGCGTATTGGTTCAGGTAAGGCTTGTTTCCTGCTTCGAACAATAATCGGTTGGCGTTCATTACATCGTTACCGTACGACCACTGTAGAAACACATTCAAATCGAAGTTTTTGTACCTGAAATTATTGCTAAACCCACCTTGATGTATTGGATAAGCCCTTCCAATTACGGTACGGTCTAGGTCATCTACCACGCCATCGCCATTTAAGTCTTTGTATTTGATATCTCCAGGCTGAATTAATGACCGCGTATTACCATTGGTAGCCACATTTGATTTGAGCTGATAAGCACCGCTTGGCAATTGATCAAAATCTGAATAAGGATAAACGCCTTCCCAAATAAAGCCATACATTTGGCCTAAAGGCTGCCCCACTTTGGCGATATAACCTGGCAGTTCGCGGTAGTTTTGATCCCAACCTACCGTACTAATTAAACTTTCTTGGTTTTCTGTAAGCTCCAACACTTTATTTTTATTAAAGGCGATATTAAAAGAGCTTGTCCAATTAAAGTTGTTTGTTTTGACATTCTCTGTTGTAAAACTTAGCTCAAAACCTTCGTTAGAAGTTTTCCCAATGTTTTTAAATGCGGCCGAATAACCTGTAGAATAAGGAAGTTGTGCGTTTAACAGCAAGTTAGAGGTTATTTTCTTGTAGTAATCTGCCGTGATGGTAAGGCGTTGCTTAAAAAAACCTAAATCTAAACCAATGTTACTTTGGCCGGTGGTTTCCCATTTTAAATCTGGATTAGCCAACGAACTTAAGAACACGCCTTGTGCTAAACTGTTGTTGAAAGAATAATATCCGTTAAAATTACCATTGGTATTATCGAAATTCATTTGCGCATAAGTGGCATAATCGGTTACGCGGTTATTGCCCGTTACGCCATAGCCTACTCTTAATTTTGCATCAGAAATGAACTTGTATTTTTTAATAAAATCTTCATTAATAATTCTCCAAGACAAGGCTGTAGAAGGGAAATATCCCCATCTGTTACCATCTCTAAATTTAGAAGAACCATCTGCTCTAAATGATGCTGTGATGTAATATTTATACTTGTAATTGTAGTTGATACGACCCAAGTAAGACATCAACGACCATTCGCTGTTAATTGACGTTACTGGTTGCGAAATACCTTGACTTAAACCTGCTAAGCCTAAAACTTCGTTGGGTAATTGGGTTGCTCTCAAGCCGTATCTTTTGTAATTGTTTTCCTGAAAAATCAATCCGCCAACGGCGTTTAAATTGTGTTGACCAATTCTTTTGTTGTAGGTTAATAAATTTTCGTTTTGCCAAGTATTGCTATTGGTGTACAGCAAACCACCGTTTACTTTCTCGGTACTGCCAAAATAACCGTACCTGGTTTGTGAGTTGTTAAAAGTCTCTTGTCGGTAAGCGACATTGTTAATACCACCCGTAACTTTAAATTTTAAGCTTTTGGTAAAGGCATATTCTGCAAAGCCATTAGCTACCAAACGGTTTTCGAAGGTTTGTCGAAGTTCGTTTTTTGCAGAAAGAATTGGGTTGACACGGAAATCGTTTCTACCATCGTCTGCGCTCAAATCTGGATCGGTCAGTAAATCTTCTAATTCTAAACCGCTGAAAGAAATTGGTCTATAACCCCAAACGCTGTACATCAGATAATTCATTGCCGAGTAATTTTGGTCGGGTGTTGCTGGATTAGCACCATAGGTTTTAGCACCCGTGTACATTACCGAAGAGCCCACTTTAAATTTATCTGTAAAGGTTTGGTCTAACGTAAATTTGAATTGCTTGCGGTTAAAACCAGAGTTTATCAAAATCCCTTCTTGATCGAAAATATTGCCAGAAGCTGAATATTTGGTGTTTTTAGTACCGCCCATTACAGAAATATTGTGGCTTTGCATTGGTGCAGATTGAAAGAGCCTGTCCTGCCAATCTATTTCTTCTACGTTACGATAATAATCTAGCGTTCTGCCATCTCTTAAATAATTGGTTAAAATACCTATCGGATCTCTTTCGGCTTGTAATTTCACATACTCGTACGAGTCCATCAATTCTATTTTGTTGATGATTTTTTGCACGCCTGCATAAGCGTTGTAACTGATGGTTGGCGCTCCCTCTTTACCACGTTTGGTGGTAATCATAATTACGCCATTGGCACCTCTGGCACCGTAAATAGCTGTAGAAGAAGCGTCTTTTAAAACTTCGATAGATTCTATTTCCGCAGGATTTAAAATACTGGCGTTTGCCTCTTCCATCGGGAAACCATCTATTACATATAACGGAGAGTTATCTTGAGTTAAAGAGTTAGCACCACGTACAATGATATTAACGCCTGCTCCAGGCTTGCCACTTTCTGACGATACCTGCACGCCTGCTACCCTACCTGCCAATGCCTCTATGGCAGAACCTACGGGAGCTTTCTGTAAATCTTCTATTTTTACCGAACCTACTGCACCCGTTAAATCTTTACGCTGCACCTCGCCATAACCAACCACTACCACTTGGTTTAGCGATACATTATCTGTTTTTAACTTTACCTCTACAGTAGATTTTCCTTTTACCGTAATTTCTTGTGCTACGTAACTAATGAATTTGAACACCAACGTTTCATCATTATCGGCTAGTTTAATGGAGAACTTTCCGTTCAAATCAGTAACCGCTCCTAGGGTTTTTCCTTTAACGGTAACACTAGCACCCACAAGTGGTTCGCCGGTGTCGAAATCTTTTACCGTACCCGTTACCTGTCTGGTGGCCTGCCCAAAAAGCTGCATGCTTGTGAATAGTACCAAAAGAAAAATAAAGACTTTCCTCATATTGTTTATAGTTTATATTATTTGGTTAGATCAATTAGCGTGGTTTTAATTGTGCTAAATCATCTTTTCAAATTTATGAATAAGACTAGGGTTTGTAGGGGGTAACAATCAGTTAAAATAAGGGTAATAATTAATTTATATTGATGAATATGGTTAATTGGTTCATCGGTCATTAGTTCATTTGTCTATATCCCGCAGATTTTGGTTCATTGATAACTGGCAACTGTTAACTGTTTCTCCAGCAGATATTCGCTGATTTTACCGCTGATATTTGATGATTTGATGTTGGTTCATTCGTTCATTGATAACTGGCAACCGCTAACTGTTCCCCCGCAGATATTCGCTGATTTTACCGCTGATATTTGATGATTTGATATTGGTTATTGGTTATTGGTTCATTGATAACTTGCAACCGCTAACTGTTTCTCCCGCAGATGCCCGCAGATTTCACCGCTGATATTTGATGATTTGATGTTGGTTATTTGGTTATTGGCTCATTGGTCATTAGTTCATCAGCTAAATAGCATCCCCTTTTAAGCTAATTTATATCCCCTTACGCTTCCCGTAGTGTTGTAAATTTAATGCTAACTAAAACCAACCTATAAACTAAAAAAAAAATGAATAACATGAAATTACTTATGGCAATGGCCTTCTTGGGCTTTGGCATAACCGCTTGTACCAAAAGCGTATTGACAGAAAACGTGGCTACCGAAAGTGCTAAACTATTGAGCCAAACTAATACTGTTACCAACCTAACCATTACTACCGGAATGACTTTGGCCCAAATGAACCAAGTAATTGCCGCTGCCAATGCAGGAGATACCGTTTGGGTAGAAGCTGGCACTTATAACATTACTGGCAGAATTAATATGAAGGCTGGTGTAACCATGGCAAAGAAAACCAGCACCAATCCAATTTTTGATGCCACTGGAAGCACGGCACAACTTTTAGCGCTTAGCTATACCACAGATTTAAGCAACAGCACCTTCTCTGGCATTACGTTTTGGAACATCCGTTTTGTGATTAATGGCTCTTCTAAAACTACCTTCAAAATACTGTATTTTCGATTATGGGGTTAGAAAAACTGGTACCGATGAAAATTATTATTCGGATGCTTATGTACAATTCAACAATTCGGACCTGCCGCTAATTAACAACTGTGTTTTCTCCCGAAGGGTAAACAACAGTGGCCGTGGCATTTGGATTGGTAGCGGAACCACCAACAGCAAAATTACCAATTGCACCTTCGGGAATGGCGGTAGCACGGGATATTTCGTTACGGCAATTAACGATAACAGCCAAAGCAACTCATTAATTGAAGGCAATACCATTAACAGAAATACGGCGCTAAACTCAGATCTTTTACAAACCGACCATGGCATTTATGCCCACAGTTTTAATGGTGTTACCATTCACAACAACACCATTAGCGGCTGGCCTACTAACGCAGACGGCGGTGCTATTAAAGCCCGCAATGGACAAAATATCATCATCTCTAACAATACGTTGAACACTTCTGGCATTCTACTGTACACTTACGATAATACACCAGCATTTCCGTATTTAGATTACGTAAAAGTGCTGAACAACCAAATTAATATTGCATCTGCTATAAATGACATTTACCATGGCATTGGCTACTGGCGAAATAGCACATCGGTATCAGAATACTCGATTAGAATAGAAGGAAACATCCTCCCTAATGGCACCATTAGCTTCAATGGAAGTAATTTGAATGTCGCTAACTTTAACGCCGTTGGTGGTGGCGTTTTCAATAACGATTATGGGTTGATAAATTTAAAGTCAGGTATCAATCAATCTGGAAATTATTAAACAAAAAAGGATGCCAAAAACCACGCTTTGGCATCCTTTTTAGCTAAAAGACTAAGGTTTATCTCAAAAATTTCACGCTACTAGCCCCATCTTTAGCGCTTATTCTAGCAACCAATACACCCTTGGGCAAATTACTTGCATCTACCACGTAGGTATGGTTACCGGTATTTAATTTCAGCTTGGTTTGTGTTAATTTTCTACCATTGGTATCATACACGTAAAAATCGGCTACACTAGCATTAGCGGCGTTAATGGCTACACTCAAAATATTATCCTTAGAAAACACCTTAAAATCATCTTGCTGGTTTAAGCTATATTTTAAGGCTACAGTTTCTTCTATTTGATGAACCGTACCATCTTTGTCTACTTGTTTTAGCTGGTAGTAATTGTAGCCAACATTTGGGTTACGATCTGTAAAAGCATATCTACTCACTTCATTTGAATTTCCCTTACCAGTAATTTTACCCAACGAGGTATAGTTTTTCCCATCGCTAGCCCTTAACAATTCAAAGTAATCGTTATTTTGCTCAGAAGCAGTAATCCAGTTTAGCTCCATACCATTACTCAAAACTTTCCCTGTAAAAGAAATTAAATTTACTGGCGTAGTGGTAAGTAGGTAAGTTAATTTTAAATTAGACAAGGTAATATTTCCAGCAGCACCCGCAGCTCCGTTACCCGTAAACAAGAATGAGTTGATTGCATCTCCATTTGCGAAAGCGATAGAAGTTCCGCCTGCCAAGCCCCCACTACCAGTAACCTCTACCGAACGAGGAAAATCTGCGCCTATTTTGCTGCCATTAACCCAAATGTGATAGGAATTAGCCGGAAGCGAATAAGGTGTAGCGCTAACGGTATAAGTTTTAGCAGCCGATGAATTATTACAATACACATCTACATCGTATTCTCCTCCCTTAACAAAAGTTGTTTGATCTATTGTAGTGTAAGTAGTAGTGCTAGAGGCATCGCTTCCTAGCCTGTACTCGAACCTAATGGCTGTAGAGTTTGCCGTAGCAATAGGTGTCCATCTTAATGCAGTAAACAACTCGGCACTGCTCCTAAACACATTGTTATTACTAGCTGGGTTAAATAAATTGCCAGAATGTTTGCCAATAGCATAAACATAATTGCCAGCATCTGCAGTATTGATTGCGCCACTAAACTTAATCTTAAATGAATTAATCACCACATCTGTGGCACTAGTAACACTATTTACCGAAAAACGAGCGAAACTGGCCGTAGGAAGTTGAGCGATTAACTTGTTGTCGTTGGTTAGGCTAAAGCTTCCAGATGCTGCGCTCGCGTTCAAGTAAACTCCGGCATTACCACTTGGGGTTAGCGGCAAAAAACCAGCCGTGGTAGCATTTGATGATGAATTTGTACCTACCGTACTGAAAGTACTTGGCGTGGTGGTTAAACCGTAATTCCATTCTCCATTATTGGCCCATTGTGCGTACAAAAAATTGATGCTAAATAGCATACCAAAGATTAAAAGTAATTGTTTTTTCATATGTTTTTAATTTTATTTTCAGTTGTCATATGGAATAGCCAGATTATATTCATTTGTGATGGTGTTTCGGCAATCATGGCTATTTCATAATTATTTAGTTAGAAATTAGTTTAGGTTAATTAGGTAATCGAGCATCAGACTGCTTAGCAAATACCATATAAAAAGTAGCTCAATAGATTAAACTCTTTCCCTTTTGAAAAGGCTATTTGGTTAGCAAACGAATACGCTCAATTACTTAACGAAAGTAAGACGCAATACCATTGTAATGGGGATATTGAATAGTTTTGTTAGGGGTACAAATTGGTTGTACCCCGCAGCTTTTCGGGTTTGCTACTAAAACCACTGCTTTCGCCTATAGCGAAAAAGCTACTTCTTTTGACGAGCCTTTATACGCACCATCAGGCATGGCAACGGCCAGCTCAACCAACTTTCCTGTTTTGATATTTTTGATTTGTAGCTGAATTGCGCTTTCTGTTTGCAGCGGATCTGCCACATACAACTTCTTTTCATTTCCTTTACCCTCTCTCCACATGATGATGCAAGGCTTTGCGGCTTTTATCTCGTAACCATTAGCAACCACCGTTGAAGCACTATAAAATACCGCTTGTAATATTTTTAACTGCTCGTGATAAACTACCTGGTTTTGAGTGCTATTACTCACAATAGCTATGGTTTTAGGATCAAAGCTTTTGATGTTTTTAGCCGCAGGTAACACAATGTACTGGTAACTTGCCGTGTCGGGTTGTACACCATGCGCTATCCAAAGTTTAAATACATCGCCAGCAACATTCTCTTTGCTATGCGTTTGATTAATTTTATTCCAGTTGCCCTGCTGTAACTGCGTGCTCATAGTTACCTTGCTTTGCTCTGGGAAGTAATAAAAAACTCCATTATGTTGTACCCAACTTGCAGGGGGCAGGTCTAAGTTTTTCAATTCTCCTTTTTTTACGGCACCAGCCGATGTGTTAACCGCCCCCAACAACCAGGTTTGGTTAAGGGTAGTAGCAATAGGTGCTTCATTTTTTGATTTGATATCGGCACCAAGCGCTACAATTTCTTTATCGAAGAAAAACCAAGCTTTTTTTGCTTTAACGCCATCGTAATCTAGCTGATAGGCTGTTGCGCCATATATGCCATCTGAAACACCTCCCGCAAATTCGTTGGTGCCTGTTTCGCCCCAATTTACCGTCATTTTCACATCTTCTGCATGGTCTGCCGCTGTAACCCCCGGAATTTTATCCCATTCCCAAACGGGCATAATGTTATAGTACTCTGGGCCATTGAGCTGCAAGTTGGTGGCCCCATCAGATAAGTATTTACCATACAAATTCTCATTGTTTCCAGCCTCTGCTCGTTTAGTGCGTTTGCTGCTAATACGCACATTAAAATTATACTCAGGACGCACATGTACGGTATAATCTCCTTTCCAGAAATGTTGATGGTAAGGCGTAATCACGGCGCCGGCAGCACTATCTACCCTTAACCGCTCGTTTTCCCATAGCGAAGCATTGGCGGCGTCTATGGTTTTCATAGCGTTTAAACGGTATTTTTCTGAAGGTTTACGTAAATTATTGGGCCTAGAAACCCCGCGTCCTTCTACATTAAAATCTGTATACCTATTTCTAAATGTTTTTAAATATGTGTTTTGATAAAACGTGGATAACAGTGCCAATTTCTCTTTACTTAACGCATAAGGGGTACCTGCCACATAATTGGCAATTTTAATAACTCCACCCAAAAAAACATTGCCATAACCACCAATGTACAACTGTGGACCGTGCTGTAAATACGAAAAATCGTGCTGTAGGCCCTCTTCCCCCTCTACCAAGCTCACAGGTTTAAAAAACTCGGTCAGCGATTCTGCCAAGAGCTTCGTGTCTTCCGTTAACAAAGCCCTATAAAAATAGTGCATGGCGATATCGGTTTTATTTGCGCCGGTTTTGCTTACCATATCTCCACGTTTCATGCGCTCTATCAGCTGGCTTTGCAAATCATCTGGTAATTGTTGCGCTGCCGAAGTCATTATTACCAACAAAAGCCCTAATTTTTGTGGTACAGAAATTTCGTTATGCCACCAATTGCTGCTTTTTGGATCTTTAGCATACCACAGTTTTAAAGCATTTACAATAGCTTGATATACTTTCTCATTTTGATAAAAAGCACTACCTGCGGTACTGTAAGCATAAACCAAATCGCTTACTTTCTCTAGGTGTTTAACAGGTAGCCAAGCTGTAGTAGATTTATCCTCATAGTTAACATCAGCCCAAGAACCGTCAGTTCTTATACTTTCAAAGTCGGTTTGCGCAGGTTTATTTACATTGTTTGCATTCTTACCCTGATCGGCATATACTTTTTTGAGAATGGTACCAAAAGGATAGGTTGCCTGTGCATAACTTAGCGTAGGAAACAGAAAAAAGCAAAAAGCAATATAGTAAATCGATTTTCTCATGATTTATTTTGGCTAGACGAAAAGTTCTTATTAGTCCAAATATCCATTAAGTAAGTAAAAAACAGGAGGCCAAATTGGTTTTAGAAGGGTAACATTTTAATTTGCTTCATTTTTAGCTTTTGTAATCAGATGGTACTACACTAAATTGTTTCTTAAACTCTTTGCTAAAGTTACTTTCTATCATTAAAACCAACCGAATAAGCTACCTCTGCAATACTCAACTGACCAGCGGTTAACAATTGAGCTGCTCGTTTTAAACGAATAGACTTGATGAAATCGGTAATGGAAAGATCGGTTAATGCCTTTATTTTTTTGTAGAGTACCGTTTGGCTCATTCCAATTTCATCTACCAAAGCAGTTACATTAAAATCTGGATCTTCCATTTTGTTTTCTATAATCTGCATCAGTTTGGCTAAAAACTTTTCTTCGGGACATTGCGCCTCTACTTTGGCCGGCGTTAACAGCAGTTGCTTATGAAGCTTAGCCTTAAGCACCTCTTTTGATAGCAATATATTTTTAATATTTAACTCTAAAACCTGTACACTAAACGGCTTGGTAATGTAAACATCGGCGCCAGCTTCCAAACCTTCTATTTGGTGGTTGTGGGCAGCCATAGCCGTAAGCATAATTACCGGAATATGGTTGGTGCGCTCTTCGGTCTTGATCTGCTTGCAAAGCTCATTACCGTTCATTATAGGCATGGTCACATCGCTGATAATTAAATCTGGCAGGTTTTCTACGGCATATTCCAAACCTGCCAAACCGTTGGTACAGCCCGTTATTTTGTAGCTGTGTTGTAACGACTGGACAATGAACTCTCGTAGCTCATCGTTATCTTCTACTACCAAAATGTGCTTTGCATGTGGAGGTAGGTCATCAACCGAAGTAGTTACGACATTACTTTCTGCCAATGGCAATTCTATCGCTGTAACTTCATTGTGCTCGGTCATACTTGCTGCTGCCAACTCTTGGGCCGAGAAATGCGCACTCCCCTTTAACATCGAAATGCAAAACTCGGTATACCCTTCTTCATCTGCTGTTGCCACTTTACTTTGAACGCTGATTTGGGCCTGGTGCATGTCAACAATATCCTTAACTAAGGCCAAACCTATGCCCCATCCAGTTTGGGCATTTTCGCCTTTTATCTGATAAAAATCTGAAAAGATATGAGCTAAATGCTCCGAAGAAATGCCTGTACCCGTATCATGAACCTTAATTTGAATGTGGTTGGCCAGTTCTTCTACGCTGAGCGTAATACTGCCACGATTAGGAGTGTACTTTAATGCATTGGCCAGCAAATTAAACAATACTTTTTCCATCTGCGAAGCATCTATAAATGCTTTAACAGGCTGTAATGGATGGTCAAATCTAAAATCAATTTCCTTATCAGCAGTTTGACTTTTAAAGGCTTGGCAAATGGCACTGCCAAAAGTTACCAAATCTACCTCGGCAACCTTTAATTGTAAATTTCCGGTTTCTATTTTCCTAAAATCTAGCAGTTCCTTAATCAATCTTAACAGCCTATCAGTATTGCTCTTGATCCCTTTTAAAGGGGCGTTTAGCAAAGTATTGTCTTGCGTTAAATGAATTAATTTCTCTACTGGCGCCGAGATCAAGGTTAGTGGCGTGCGGATTTCATGAGATATCCTGGTAAAAAATTCTAGCTTATGCTGATGTAATTGCTGCTGTTGCTCATAATTGAGGTGCTCATAATACAGTTCGGTTTCTAAACGTTCTTGTCGCCTTAAAAACCTATTGATGTAATACCAAATCAATGCAAGTACAACGGCGTACAGCACGTATGCCCACCAAGTTTGCCATAGTGGCGGCAATATTTTTATTTCTAGCCTTGCGGGGGTTTTATTCCAATATCCATCGTTATTGCTGCCCTTTACCAATAAATGGTAAGTTCCAGCGGGCAGGTTGGTATAGGTTGCAGATGGAATGCCAACTTCGTTCCAGTTATCTTCAAATCCTTCTAGTTTGTAGGCATATTTGTTGCGCTCTGGTTTAATATAATTGAGGGCCACAAAATCTACGGTAAAAATATTTTGGTTAGCACTAAAAGTAATTTTTGGCGCAAATGAAATGTCTTCTTCCAGCAAGCCATCTTCGCCGCCAACCTCCACATTTTTGTTGAACAAACGCAGAGCGGTAAATATAATTTTAGGTGCGGCTTGGTTAATTGATATATTTTGCGGTTTAAAAGCTACCAAACCATTGTAGCTGCCAAAATACAAAGTGCCATTGGGTGCTTTATAAGCCGCATTATAGCTAAACTCGTTACTTGGTAGTCCGTCGCTTACATAGTAATTCTTAAAATTGCCCTGCTTCACATTAAACTTAGACAATCCCCTATCGGTACTGATCCATAAATTGCCTTCATTATCTTGCGCCATGGCGGCGATATTATTACTTGGCAGTCCGTTTTTAGTGCTGTAGGTAACAAATTTATTTTGCTTGGACAGGTATTTGGCCAAACCACCCCGATGCGAGCCAATCCATATTTGTTGTTGGTTATCCTCTAAAATGCAATTGATATAGTCTGATTGTAGGCCATCTTTATCTTTATAAAAACGCTCGAACCGATTTTTACCTTTTCTTAAAATGCTTAGTCCATCGGCCGCCCCTACCCAAAGGTTGCCCTTGGTATCGCCCAGCATTACGCGTATGTAATCGCTGCTAATTTTTAACCCACTAGACTTGGTATTTACCTTTGTAAAATTTTGCTTATCGTAATGGTAGAGGTTAATTCCTTTTGATGAGGTCCCGATCCATAATCTTCCCTGCTGATCTTGTGCAATGCTGCTCACATAACCGTGGCTAATGCTGTTACTGTCTTTTGGGTTAGGCTTAAAATGTTTAAAGGTGCCACTGGCCAAATCAAATTGCTCTAAACCTCCTTCATAAAGGCCAATCCACAACAAGCCTTTTTGATCTTTAAAAATGGCTTTTACATTGTTAGAGTTGATGCTTGCAGCGTTATTGGGTTGGTTGCTAAAGTTTTTAAAAGTACCGGTTTGGGTATTCATGTAATCAATACCCGAGCCTTCTGTACCTGCCAAAATATGTTGGCCATCTACCCCGCCAATTACACTAATGATATCATTACTGATACTGTTGCGGTACTTGCTATACTTATACACCTCAAAAGGTACGGCATTTTTATGGGCTACGCTAATGCCGCCAAAATTGGTTCCAATCCATACCGAACCATGTTCATCTTCATAAAGGTCTTTGATAGAATTATCAATCAAGCTTTTTCTGTTTTCGGAATCGTGCTTATAAACGGTAAACCTCCCACTGTTCGGATCATAAATATTTAGTCCGTTCATGGTGGCAATCCAAAACTTACCCTCTTTACTGATGATGATTTTTCTAATGAAGTTATTGCTTAATGAATTTTGCTGGATATGCGAAAAGGTACGCTGCTCAGGATCGTAAACACTGATACCGTTGCGCTCGGTGCCAATCCAAATCTTTCCCTCCTTATCTTCCACTATTGTTTTGATCGAATTTCCACTTAAGCTATTGGGATCATTGGATTTGTAAAAAAATTAACGAACTGAAATTTCTCCTTGCCTAACGATTTTATTTGAGTGAGCCCCGTAGTTGTGCCTACCCAAATATGCTGCTTACTATCTTCAAAAATGCAATAGATTTCATTACCCGCCAATCCGTCTTTAAGTTTAAAATTTTTGAATTTACGGGATTTGGCATTGGCCAACATGCTTAAGCCTTGGTTGGTACCAAACCACACTTGTCCGTTTTTAGTTTCGCAAACGCTTAATACAGCATTGCTGCTAAGGCTAGACGGATCTTTGGGATTATGGTATATTTTTTCGAAAGCATCTGTTTTTGGCTGATAGTAGTTTAGTCCACGTTGGGTACCTATCCAAAGGCTGTTGTCCTTTGATTTTACAATGGTGTAGATATAATCGTCGGCACTGATGGAGGTATTTTTCTGATCGTCGTGCCTGTAAACTTTAATGCTTTTACCATTATATCGGTTAAGGCCGTCTCTAGTACCAAACCATAAGTAGCCCCGGCTATCTTTGGCAATAGAAAGCACCGTGCTCTGCGACAAACCATTGGATACAGTGAGATGATCAAATGACAGCTGTGAAAAAGCTTGACTAGCACCTATTAACAATAAAAAAAACAGAAAGCAACTTTTTCTTATCTGCATTTAACCCACAGTCTTAAAATTTACATTTGAATACAATAATAAGAAAACGTAGGTTGATAGCAATAGCGAAAACCTATAAACTCAAAAGCAGTTATTCTTCAATTTATAATTTTTAACTGATAAGGCCACCTGTTTCTTATTGGTGGATAAGGAGATAAAAAGTGACAAACGCTGGTGCGGATTGTGTATTTTGGGAATACTATCCATCCCCTTACGTTCCAAACTGTTCAATAAGTAACGTGAGTTTGGGTCTTGATTTGTCATTTACAGAAATGACGACCATCCCCAATACAACCAAAAACATAAACCATTGATAAACAACTACAAAAACCCATAATTTACGTTAAGTACTATGATTGTAGTCGGGCCTTAGTTTACAAATCTGCTCAGAGAACAACAACACCTTATTCCAAAATAAACGATATAGAGAATTTTCATTTTTACGAATTTATTTTTTAATCCTATCTACCAAACGTGAGTTCGGGTTAAGCGTTACCCTCTAACTTTGTCTAATTAGTATTTGACCTGTTTTCTTAGCTCGCCGCCGCTGGGCTCTTAATTTTTCATGCTTATTATTTTGTTTTCTTCGGTATTCAAGCTTTCGCTATGCTCAGGTTTGACCGCAAAATTAACAAAACCAGAGTTTACGGAGCTCATCAGCTTTGCTGATAAACTCTCGGTTGCCTATTTATTCCGCTTTAGTATTTGTTTTATTTGTCTTCATGCTTGCTCCGCAGGTTTCTTTCGAAGCAATTGCTTTGGCTTATCGGTGCGACCCGAAAACCGCGTTAGCGTTCTTGAACACCATTGAAACTATATAAACTAGGAATAAAATAGGAGACCGAAAATTAGCGGAACGGAGATTTGAGAGGCTATCGCTGGCAAATAGCCTATTTCTATTATCCCGAACTCACGTTACCAAGCTTTTTTTCATTAAAACATGGTAAGACTTGGTAAATATTTTCTCTTTATTATTTTTTTCATCAAAACAACATTGGATATAGCTGTATATCAAGCTATCTCAGCACAATTTAGCTTAAATCTACACACATTAAAGCATCAAAAATATTATCACATCTATATTTACCTTTCATCAAGAAAGAAGTTTAGGGTTTTTCTGGTATACTTTCCATAAAAACTCGGCAAAAATAGTATTTGCCCAAGCAAACCACGATCTGGTAAATTTTGAAGGCTCATCTTTATGGAACGACTCATGCATAAAACCTGTCCCTGCGTGTGTTTGTTGCAAGGTTTTAATACACATTCGTATCTCATCGTCACTTTGGCTTGTTAAACCTTGGGCCACCAATCCTATTGGCCAAATTCTATCCAATCCAGTATGTGGGCTACCTAATCCTTCGCCTTCGCTACCCTTAAAGTAGAATGGGTTATCTTCAGATAAAACAAACCTTCTGGTATTTTGATAAATCGGATCATTCAGTTCAACAGCTCCCAAGTAAGGCAGGGCTAACAAATTCGGAATATTCGCATCATCCATTAAGCTATAACTTCCAAACCCATTTACTTCGTAAGCATAGATGTCTCCATATTTCTTATGATTAACTATAGTATGCTTTTTAAGGGCTTCTTCCACTTCTAATGCCAATGCAATAAGCTCTTCTGCAAGTTTATTGTTTTTGCTAATGGTTTTAAGCATTTCGGCAGCTTGTTTAAGGCTCGCTACGGCAAAAAAGTTAGAAGGGATAAGGAAGGGAAAAATTGTGGCGTCGTCGCTCGGTCTAAAAGTAGAACAAATAAGTCCAACAGGTTTTACTGGATATCCATAGCCTTCTAGCGGCACACCATCAGTGGCCCAAAATGTAGTACGTTGGAAATGATAAGGTCCTAAACTGTCTTTACGTTGCTGTTCCTTAAATGTTTTTAATACGGCTTTGATCGAATGCTCCCACTCTTTGTCAAAACAACTGGTATCGCCAGTTTCTTTCCAATAATGATAGGCCAAACGAATAGGATAACATAAAGAGTCTATCTCCCATTTCCGCTCATGCGTACCTGGTTTCATATCCGTTTTATCGTCTTTCCATTCTCCCCACTTGTTCGGATCGTCGTAAAAAGCATTGGCATAAGGATCTTTAAGGATATAAGTGGTTTGTCTGTTAATTACACCAGCTATAAGTGAGCGCAGTTTGTCGTCTTTTTTAACGAAACGGAGATAAGGCCAAACTTGAGCGGTACTATCTCTTAGCCACATTGCATCAATATCGCCAGTAATTACATAAGTGTCGGGTTTTCCATTTTTGACGCTAAAATTTACCGTAGTATCTAATGTATTTGGAAGACAGTTCCCAAACAGCCATGCCAACTCCTTATTTTTTACATTTTTACTGAACTCCGCAATGGCCTGTTCAATAGCAGTGCTATTAAAGTGACGTTTATTTAAGGGTGTTCTTACTTCTTTAAAATCAGATGAAAGCGCATACGCCTTAGTATTTCCGATATAAAATGCCGCAGTGGCAATTCCTGCGTTCTTAATAAAGTTTCTTCGTTTCATTTTTATCTATATTCTATGATCTGTTACGGTCTGTCTTTTTTAGCCACTCCAAATGTTTTTGAAGGTTTATTCCCCATTTCGAACTCTAAAGTTCCACCTGCAATCATATTCTCAAATTTGATGAACGACTTGCTATAAGTCTTTCCATTTAACTTAGCAGATTGAATGTAGATATTCTCTTTATTATTGTTTTTAGCTATAACGGTAAAAGTTTTTCCATTCTTTACTTTTATGGTTGCTTTATTTACCAAAGGGCTCCCAAAAACATAAATACCCCCAGCTGGAGCTACCTGATAAAAACCGAGTGAAGAAAGAATATACCATGCAGACATCTGCCCCACGTCTTCATTTCCCGAAAGTCCATCACGTTTATCATGGTAAAGCTCTGAAAGAATATATCTTACTTTTTCTGCCGTTTTATAAGGCTGCCCAACATACGGATAAAGGTAAGTGATATGATGACTAGGCTCGTTACCATGAGCATATTGGCCGATAAGACCAGTAATGTCATTAGATGCTTTCTCGCCCATGTCTCCCTTTACCACAAACAGTGAATCTAGCTTAGCAACAAATGCTTTTTCTCCACCGAACAAGTTAATCAACCCAGGCACATCATGTGGTACCAACCAAGTGTATTGCCAAGCATTGCCTTCGGTATAATCGTCTTCCATGTGTACGGAGTGAAATGGGTTAAACGGTTCACGAAAAACACCTGTAGAAGACAAGCCTCTCATAAACTGTGTCTTTTTATCGAAATATTTTTGGTACGATTTTGAACGTTGATTAAAATATTTCGCATCTTCTGTTTTACCCAAACGCTCTGCTATTTTTGCTGCAGCCCAATCTGCCAGTGCGTATTCTAAACCTTTCGCAACAGTTTCAAAAGTCTTTTCTTTATCGTAAGGAACGTAGCCGTACTGTTTTAACCAGTTCATGCCTCTGTCATCTAAAGTGGCTGATTTTTTCATTGCTGTAAAAGCAAGTTGCTCATCCACTTTATAGCCTTTTAAAATCAAATCGGCCAATACTGGAATGCCTGGATTACCTACCATACAGTCTGTTTCATTACCCATGAGATGCCAAACCGGTAACTTTCCTTGTTGCTGATAAATATTCAACATCGTTTTACCAATATCTTCTACCATCTCGGGATGGATAATGGTCATTAGTGGGTGTGCCGCTCTATACGTATCCCACAAAGAAAATGTGGTATAATTGGTAAAAGAACTATCACGATGAACTTTGTAGTCAGCCCCTCTATAGTCGCCATTTACATCACCAAATACCGATGGTGCTATCATGGTGTGATACAAAGATGTATAAAACAACCTCCTGTCTGCATCATTAGACATTTCTACCTCAATCTTACCTAATTGTTCATTCCAAGCAGCATCAGCATCAGCAACAACTTTCTCAAAATTGCTGTGCGGCAGTTCAGCCCGAAGGTTCATTGCAGCATTTTCTACACTTACGGGAGATAAAGCCACCTTTACCAATAGTGGATCAGATAAGTTTTTATCAAAATTAACTTTACCAAATATGCTACGCATTTCCTCTTTCTGGGTATCACTCATGCGAATGGTATCTAATATGGTAAACTTTTTTATGGGTTGAGAAAATACAGCGATAAAATATACACGTTGATCTTTGGCCCAACCCTTAGAATATCTATAACCTGATATGGTAGTGTCGTTTTCCATTTTAATGAACGCTTCTGTCGGTTTATCCCAACCGATACCTCTTTCGAGATCTATCACAACAGCAGGGTTTTCAGAAGATTTTGGAAAGGTATAGGAATGGAAACCTACACGTTTGGTAGCGGTTAACTCGACATCAATACCGAAGCGATCTAAATGAACTGCGTAATATCCAGGTCTAGCAGTTTCCTTTTCATGAGAGAAGAAAGAGTACAAACCACTTTTTTGGTCAGGCAAAGAACCCTTGGTTAGTTTTACGTCGCCCATTACAGGCATCAATGAAATATCTCCCAAATCGCCAATACCTGTTCCGCTTAGGTGCATGTGACCAAAACCTACAATGGTTGAATCTGAATAATGGTAGCCTGAACACCAATCCCAACCGTGGGTTATTTGTGTTGGCCCTAATTGCACCAAGCCAAACGGCACATTAGCCCCCATAAAAACATGACCATGACCATCCGTACCAATAAATGGATCTACATATTGAGAGAAACTATTAGCTTTTTGTTTATTACAAGAAGCAAAAACTACTAGCAATCCCATCACACACATGCCGCCCAGCCAATACAACTTAGTTGCTTTGAAATGATTTTTCAATTTCATATCGTTTATACGATTGAGGTACGCTTTGTAAATTCAATAATTTCGGGGATGTAACCAAAGGCTAAACCGGTAACGGTATCTGCACAACCATAATATACAGCTATTTGCCCAGTTGCCTCATCGTGTAGCGAAGCACAGGGGAAACATACATTAGGAACATCCCCTACACACTCGTAATAAGCTTGAGGCGAAATAAGATAAGGTCCAGAACGGTATTTAACTTTCCAGGGTTCATCGATATCCAATAATGCAGAGCCAAAACTGTAGACAAAGCCATTACACGATTGTAGCACACCGTGATAAATCATTAACCAACCTTCGCTCGTTTCTATAGGTATAGGTCCTGCCCCTATTTTGGTACACTGCCATGCACTTTGTTCAAATGGAGCTGGAGCCATCACATGACGGTGTTTGCCCCAGAAATTCATATCGGGAGATTCGCTATAAAAAATATCTCCAAATGGTGTATGTCCGTTATCGCTAGGGCGGCTTAACATGGCGTAACGGCCATTAATTTTACGAGGAAACATTACTCCATTACGATTAAATGGAATAAAAGCATTTTCTAATTGATAGAAATGTTCGAAATCGGTTGTCCATGCCACTCCAATAGTTGGCCCGTGGTAACCATTACACCAAGTCACATAATATCTATCTTCTATAAAACAAACTCTCGGATCGTAACCATATACCCACTCGCCTATTTCTTTATCATCGCAAATAAACTTTAGTGGTTCTTCTTTAATGTTCCAATTAATACCATCATCGCTAAATCCTACATGTAAACGCATGCGTCTGTTAGTATCATCACAACGAAATACACCAGCAAAGGCGTTCCCAAAAGGTACAACTGCACTATTAAAAATACTATTTGATGTTGGCAATAAATTACGTGGAATAATTGGGTTGGCTGAGTAACGCCACATTACGTCTTTAGAATTAGCGGGACGATCTTCCCAAGGCATTTGTTGTATCATTTATTTTATTTTTTTATATTATCTATTTTTAGAAGAAAAATTGTCGTTTTTTTCGTTAGTATAGGTAAATGGAACCAAGTAGGTAATGAGAAATGCTGGTATTGTTGCCAATAAGATAAAAGCAAAGAAGTTCTTATAACCCAATGTATCGCTCATATAGCCACTTAGCATGCCCGGAAGCATCACTCCAAGATTCATAATTCCGGAAGCAAAAGCATAATGAGCCATCTGGTACTTACCTGGCGCTATTTGTTGCATCATAAATAGTGAAAGGCCAACAAACCCAAATCCGTATCCAAAATATTCAAAGGCAATTCCAGAAGCTATAATCCAACCTTCTGAAGGCTGAAAAATGGCCAATAACCAGTAAACCGCAAAAGGAATATTGAATGTACAACACAGTAAGAATAACGATTTTTTTAAGCCCACACGAGCAATATAATACCCTCCCAAAATAGAACCGAGTATAAAGGCAATTGCTCCAAATGTACCATAGAACAATCCTATTTGTTGTTCAGACAATCCCAAACCTTGCTGGGCTATGGGCGCTTTTAAAAAGAGTGGAACAATTTTCATTACAAAGCCTTCTGCAAAACGATATAGAATGATGAAGGCGATGTACCATAGGATATACTTTTTTTCAAAGAAACTTTTAATCACGTCCCAAAGTAACAAACTACCTTCTTTAAGAGATCGGGCTTCTCCGCTGGCAACTCCTCCTTTAGGAAGAACTTTGATATGATAAATACCTAACAACAGCATCATTACTCCACATAACATCATAATTATCATCCAAGCATTGACTGTCCCAAAATGTCCAATTAAATAACCAGCAAGCCAAACTAAACCTCCAGAGGCAACCACTTTTGCTAGATTATAAAAAGCACCCTGCCAACCAATCCATTGTGCCTGATCTTCCTTACTTAATTCAGTAATGTAAACACCATCTGTAGCAATATCATGTGTAGCTCCGCTAAAAGCTACAATAAACAGCAAGGTTATAGATAAAGCAAAAAAGTGAGGCAACTGCAAGGATAAAGCGATTAAACCGAAGATTAAACCGGTAACGATCTGTGTTAATACGACAAAAAATTTCTTGGTCTTGAACATTCCTAAAAATGGGCTCCATAATGGTTTTAATGTCCAAGGCAACATAATTAAAGATGTCCAAAAAGCAATTTGTGCATCAGAAATATCCATTCCTTTAAACATTAATACCGAGACCATATTAAGGATAACAAATGGAAGCCCCATTGCAAAATAGACTGTTGGCACCCAATTAATAGGGGATTTTCTTTCTAAAATAGGTTTGTTCTCCATAAGTTATTTTACTTCAATTTTACTAGTTAACTTAATACGATTAGATGCACTACCTATCATTACCGTAAATGTTCCTGGCTCTACAACACTTTTGAAATCTTTATCAATTATTGATAAATCTTTAGCTGTAAGTAAAAAAGATAACTTTTGCTCCTGATTTGGTAAAAGATGTATTCGTTTAAAAGCTTTAAGCTGTTTAACTGGCTGTACAACAGAAGCTATTTCATCTCTCAAATAGAGCTGTACCACTTCATCACCGCTTTTGGCACCTGTGTTTTTTAAAGAGAACGATACCTCGAAACTATCTTTCCCATTTTGTTGAACTTCGATATTAGTATAGTCAAACTGGGTGTAACTTAATCCGTAACCAAATGAATACAATGGGTCTGCAGACATTTCTACATAGTCGTGTCCACGAGGGTTTTTCTTGTTGTAATGTACTGGCAATTGTCCTTCGTACCGAGGAATAGAAATAGCTAATCTGCCAGCTGGATTATAATCACCAAACAGTACATCGGCAATAGCATTCCCGCCCTCTTGTCCTGGATACCAAGCGGTAAGTAATGCATCAGCATTTTCGCTAGCCCAATTCATATCTAACGGCCTTCCTTGAATGTAAACCACAATTAATGGCTTTCCAGTTTCTTTTAATGCTTTTAACAATTCGGATTGTTTACCTAACAAACTCAGGGTAGCTCTATCGAAACCTTCGCCACTTTCCATATCCCCTATGGTTTTAGAAGATACTACCGCTGCGCCGGTTTCTAAATAATCGGTTTTAAAATCTCTGGCACTAGAGCCGCCAACAACTACAACCACAACATCTGATTTTGTAGCTGCTTCTACAGCTTTAGCTATTTCTACATCTGTTGTGTCGCGAATAGCACAGCCTTTTACATAAATAATTTGTTCTGGTTTTAACTTCGTCTGAATACCATTTAGCACGGTCTTAATATTTCCTTCTTCCTGCGGCGCTGTATAATCGCCAAGCATATTATAACGGTTATCTGCATTAGGACCAATAACCGCAACCTTCAAGTTTTTAGCCAACGGCAATACCTTATCTTTGTTTTTTAGCAACACTACAGACTCTTGAGCTACCTTATGCGCTAATGCAATGTGTTCTTTTGTGCGTACACCTGCTTTTGCTTTCTTAGGATCTACGTAGGGATGATCAAACAAGCCCATATCAAATTTCAATTTTAACACTCTGTACACAGCAGTATCAATAGCCGAAACATTAACCAACCCATTCTTTAAAGCGTTTTCCAATTTTGCAAAAGCATTGCCCCCCAAGTCAACATCTACTCCAGCATTAAGCGATAACGCAGCAGCTTCTTCTAAACTTCCCGCTACATAATGGTTTCCCATCAAACCATCTATGCTAACCAAATCTGAAATGGTAAAGCCTTTAAAACCCCATTCATTACGCAATAAATTGGTAAGCAGTTCTTTGTTAGAAGTACAAGGCACACCATCTATAGAGTTATAGGCAGTCATTATAGATAAAGCACCAGCATCTATTGCTTCCTTAAACGGAGGTAGAAAAACTTCATGCAATTCTCTGTTTCCAACAATGGCCGAATTTCCGTTGTGTCCGCCTTCTGGTATGCCATAAGCAATAAAATGCTTTAATGTGGTAATGGTACTGAACTCTTGATTTAACTGTCCTGCTCCATTGCCTTTGGTTATCGCCGCAGCTAATTTGGCACTGAGTACCTGATCTTCACCAAAAGTTTCTTCAACCCTCGACCAACGTGGCTCTCTAGCTATATCTACCACAGGTCCATAGCTAATGTGCCCGCCCTGCAAACGAATTTCCTTTGAAATTACTTTACCCATTTTTTCTAACAGATCTGGGTTCCAAGTAGAGGCCTGACCTATACCTGTCGGAAAAACTGTAGTACCAATGGCCATGTGTCCGTGAGGAGCTTCTTCCGCAAAAAACACAGGAATACCCAAGCGGGTATTTTTTAGTGCGTAACGCTGAAGTTCATTTGCTGCTTTGGCGGCGAGTTCGGGATTTAAACCGTTGGATAAAGTTTTTTTAGTCCAAGGATCAGCTCTAAAAACTGCCCAAAACATGCCCGTATGTGCTGAGTCTAATTGCTTTTCGTATTTTTTAGAATGTGTAATTGTCTTCCCGTTTTTATCATACATTTCCCACCCCAAAGGGCTACGCAATTGACCAATCTTCTCTGCCAAAGTCATGCGACTGAGTAGATCTTGCGTACGAACTTCTGAACTTAATTTCGGATTCTTATATTTTAGGTCGCTTTGACCGTATGAAGAAAGCACACTTACAGTTAATGTAAGTGATAGCAGATATTTTTTCATCAGATATAATTTTCTACTTGTAAGTGTTTGCTCATAATGGTTTCATTTATTTACTTACTTATTTGACGATAAAACCAATTATTCGGAATATCCTTTGCGTTACAACCATCCATTGCATACTGCAGCAATAAGGTATAACCACCGCCTCCTTCTACAAAATCTAAACGGAAAGGATGTAAGCCTTTTTCAAGTGCTACTTGTCCACTTTTTTCAATTGGAGAATGAGGCCCTTCATTATCTATCACAAGCCTGTCGGCGATGTACAACATCCCTGCATCATCGCAAGTAAGATTGAAAGTATAAATTCCGGTTTCAGGTACTTCAATATAACCATCGTACTTTAAGCCAAACTGTGGAGCCTTCGCTTCTTTCGGCACGTTTATATTGTTTACCAAAAATTGTTGATCTGGCTTACCTGCTATTTTTGCAACCTTATCTATAGGTTGATTATAAAAATCACAAGACAGACCACTCTCTAATTTTTCAGGAGATTTTATGGCAGTTGCAAAAGTTGATGGCTTATAATTAACCGTGTAAATATCTCCCTTAGATTGAGCTCCTCCACTACTGAAAAGCGCAAATTTCAAACTGGTTGGCTGATTGATAGCCAAAGAGTTTCCAGTTAAAACAGGAGATTTGGTGGTAGGCGTACTACCATCTTTTGTATAGTGTATCGTTTTACCTTTCAGCGAATTTTTAACTTCTAAAATAGCATCTTTTACAAATACGCTTTCTAAAGCAAAGCCGCATAAATCTGGCAACCGATAAGCTATTTTCATCTTATCCATTACTGGATAATGAGCTAATAACCGGTTGCTGTAATTCTCAAAAGTCCCTTTATTTGTCCATAATCTTTCTGAAAGCGCTGTTAATCGTGGAAACAACAAAAAATCTGCTCTATTTTCTGAAGGAATTTTTTCTGCCCATAAGTTTGCCTGTGCACCTTTAATTAAGTGAACTTTATCAGCAGGAACATCCTCAAAAACAACCTTCATGTTGTAAACATTTCTAAGCGAACTTTTATCCGGAAAAAAATCAAAATAGAGCGGATTAGTAGGCGACATAATCACAGGATGATTATTTTGTACTGCCTTTAGCGGTGCGCCTGCAACCCATCCTCTCCAATACATTACCGTAATATCTGAGTTGATTTTTCCTTCCAAGGCATCATCCCAAGCAATGGCTTTTTTGCCTTTAGCTTCTACCATTTTTTGCACACGATGAACAAAATAACTTTGTAGTTCGTGTATATCCTTCATCCCTTCTCGTTTCATCATTGCTTTACACAGTTCAGATTTTTCCCAGCTTGTTTTATCTACCTCGTCTGCTCCAATATGAATGTATTTAGAAGGAAAAATAGAAATGACTTCATTAAGCACATTCTCTACGAAAGTATATACCTCTTCTTTACACGGACAAAGTGGTGTAGAAAACAGCTCGCCCCAGCCCATTTTACCATCAACAAGTTCAGGAAAAACCGATATCGCAGCCATCATGTGCCCTGGCATATCAATTTCGGGAATAATTTCTACATGGCGTTCGGCGGCATAAGCTACCAACTCTTTAAGTTCTTGTTGTGTATAATATCCACCATAAATTTCTTTTCCATCCTTTATTTTGATAAAACGAGGGTCTATCTCAAAATCAGGATTTTCCTTTGCCAACTCCATACATACACTGTCTTGATTATTGAAAGTGCGATAAGCACCCTTTTCTGTTAACGCTGGATATTTTTTGATTTCTATACGCCAGCCTTGATCATCCGTAAGGTGGAAATGAAATTTATTGATTTTATAAAAAGCAAGTCTATCGATATGCCTTTTAAGATAGTCCATATTAAAGAAGTGTCTTGATACGTCCAGCATCGATCCTCTCCAGCTATATGCAGGTTGATCTACTATATTAAGAGCTGGGATTTGTTTTTGATCAGCTCCAATATGGTTAAGTGCCATTAATTGGTGTAAAGTTTGTATACCGTAAAAAATACCCGACGGCTTGGAAGCAGTGATAGAAATTAAACCAAATTTAATTTGAAGTCGATATGTTTCTTCTCCTTTAACATCGGCAGACAATTTCAATTCTATACGTGATGTCGCTGATTTTGCAGCTGTTTCTATTTGATATTGAGATAAAACAGAACGAAGATAGGCTACCTCTTTATCTAATTTTTGTTCGCTCAAAATTTGAATTTTATTTTTTGAGGAGAACACAAAATTTCCTTTGAGCACAGCAAGCTGCTGAGGATAAGGTATAAGATCATAATTGTTTTGCGAGAAGCCTTTCACAGTTATAAAAAGCAAAAAAACAATAGTAAGTTTAATATTCTTAAACGACATAAAAATGGGTTTAGCAATGATTTATGATTATTCGGGCCACTTAGAATTAGCAATATTTTTTTCTAATAATTTAGAAGGATTAATTTTTACGTATTTGATTTTTTTTCTACGCCATGTGTAAACTATGTGAACAATATCATCGTTTCCTTGTATAACCGATGGATACGAATATTCTCCAATAACGGAGTCTTCTAATATTGCGGCTGCCTTCCAAGTAATACCATCGTCAGAAATGGCTACATTAAGTGGTGTACGGGCTTTTTCGATATAAGCACTCTCTTTAACCCCAACATGATTGTAAACTAACAAATGTTTTCCATTACGAAGCGTTACCGCATCTGTACCCGAATTGTTATTTGGAAGATATAATGCTATAGGATCACTCCAGGTTTCGCCATGATCAGAAGAAAAAGAAGATATCAAATGTTCATTTTGCGAACGGCAAACAAGTTGTAAACGATTATCTTTGAGTTTTAAAATACTTGGCTGGATAATATTCCATGGTTTACTGTTAATGGCCGCTGTTTTCCGCCAAGTTTTTCCTCGGTCTTCAGTTATTTCTATATGTACCTGCCAACCATTGTTCTCTGTACTAGAAGGACAAAGCAATTTATTGCCTATCAGTACTGGTTTGTTTTTGATAGGTCCTAAAAATCCTTTGGGCAAATTTTCTGGAGCAGACCAAGTCAATCCGTCATCGAAAGAACGAATCAAATGTCCGGTCCAATCCTGCACATTTTTACCAACTTTATAAAATAACAGCAGTTCTCCGTCTGGATAATAAAACAAGACAGGATTATAACAAGCTTTTCTTAGTGTATCATTCAGCACTCCATCCGCTACTTTCACGGGTGGTGTCCATTTATTTTTCACTTGCTTACTTACATAAATATTTACATTCTTGTGCCCTTCGTGTTCCCCCCCAAAAAAGGCTGTAATTAGTCCTGATTTTGTTTCTGCTATAGTTGCAGCATGTACAGCGGGAAAAGGCGCAGTATCATAAATAAATTCATCCACTAATATCCCTTTTCGCCAGTTATAATCCTGAGCGTATATAACCTCGGTTGTGATAAAAAAGCTTAGCAAAAACATAAAATGAATGCAGTTATTCTTCATTATTTCTACAGTTATTCTTTTAACAATGCTTTTTCTAAAAATTAACTACTTTAAAAGTCCAATCTCAGCAATCAGATATTTTTCTGAAGAATTTGTAAGCTCCAATGGCTCTAGCTTAATATAACGCCCTTTTACATGATTTTCAAAAAACTGATTTTGCCTGATTGGATTATTCCTGATGTTATCAAACATGGCATTACTTTTTAACGCTTTCCAACTCTTTCCATCACTACTTATCATAAAATTGTAACGGGCTATATTTGCTGCTGATACCTTAGCTTTTGGTACATAGAAAAAGCCTTTAAATTTGCTTTCTTCGCCTAAATCAATAACAATAGGTATACTAAAATCTACAGCTATCGAAGTAGCCTTTCCATCTATAACTTCAGCAATATTATCAATAGATGGAGACAAGATTTTCCATTTATCAACTGGCAAATCTCCTTTTTCCCTTACAATCACTTGTTGGTTCGCGTTCTTAGGCAAATATGCTTCTGGCAAACGATATATTCCAACGTTGTTTAGCACCGGGCAAGCTAAAGATTCGACTATGTTTAATTTTAATTTATTGGTACGACGAGTATTAAACCTGATGATTCGTTTGTAACCAATAGTAGTTTCTTCTGCTACTTGTTCCCATACATTTTTGGCAGTATTCCATACCTCTATATTAAAACGAGCAACACGTTGCCCCAAGGGAATATATTCTTGTAATACTACTGCATTCACATCCATACTGCTACCCAAATCTATTTCCACGGCAGCAGTTAATATGTTATCATCTGTAGCCCAATAAGAATCGTAGTTACCATCTAGCAAATTTGCTGCAGCATAAGTCTTACTGTTTCCTCTTACCGCAGCAGAAGATGCTTTTTTACCAGCTGCCAAGTCATCACCGAAAGATTTATCGATTGCCTGCTTCATTTCCATTAAACGAAGTGAATCGTTGGCATGAATTAATCCTCTTCTATCTGCAGGTACGTTAAGTAATAGGTTTGAGTTACGACCAACCGAAGCAAAATAAATCCCTAGCAGTTCGTCTAAAGTTTTTACTTTATCGTCTGTAGCTTTACTATAAAACCATCCCGGACGAACAGAGACATCTGTTTCTCCTGGTACCCACGCCGCTCCATATTTATTTCCTGAATTTAAAGTATCTAAAGCCGGAGAACGACCAGGCGCAAAGCCCTTTACATTAAGTCGCGACCAATTTGTTTCGCCCGCAAAACCTGCTTCATTCCCTATCCAACGGCAACCAGGGCCAACGTCACTAAATATCACAGCATTGGGCTGATGTTTATATACCGTACTTCTAAACAAATCCCAGTCATATTCCTGGCGTTTGCCATTAGGCCCTTCTCCGTTGGCTCCATCAAACCAAACTTCAAACACATCGCCATAATTAGATAATACTTCTGATAACGTATTTGCAAAAATCTGGTTGTATTCTGGTGTGCCATAAGCTGGATGGTTACGATCCCAAGGTGAAAGATATACGCCAAATTTAAGACCGTACTCCTTGCAAGCTGCTGAAAGTTCTTTCAACACATCGCCTTTACCATTTTTCCAAGGACTTTCTTTAACCGTATGTGTACTGTATTTACTAGGCCACAGACAAAAACCATCATGGTGCTTAGCTGTAATGATAATTCCCTTCATTCCTGCGGCCTTTGCTGTAGCTGCCCACTGACGACAATCCAACGAAGAAGGGTTAAAAAGTTTTGGATCTTCTTTCCCATTTCCCCACTCCATATCAGTAAAAGTATTTGGGCCAAAATGGACAAACATATAATATTCCATCTTCTGCCAATCTAATTGAGTTTTAGATGGAATAGCCGCATACGGTTTGGGAGGAGCTACTGAAATTATGTTCTTACATGAAAAAAACACAGATAGAAGTATTGCCATTGCAAGTAGGCATATATTCTTATTATTCATGATATTAATGCTATAGTTTATTTCAACTTGTTTAAAACTGGAACTTTGGTTGTTTCAATAGCTGTTTTCAATTTATCATTGATTTGTTCGAAAACTACAATCTTGTTTTCTCCTTTTTGAGCCATACGCCTGGTACAAACAAGGTTTGCTGAGGTCCCACCTGCCAATAACGGCCTAAGTTTTTCCCATTAACAAAAACTATCCCTTTGCCCCAATCTTCCATGTTAAGAAAAGTATCTCCTGCTTCAGAAAGATTAAAAGTTCCTTCATAAAAAGCTGGTCTTCCTTGTAATGCTTTAGCTTTTGGTTCGCCTACATTATAAACATCAGATTTTGAAAGATTATCAAAAACAGGAGCATTGTCCATTGGTAATTTATACATTTCCCAGTTACCCTCAATCTCTATATTATTGATAGTAATAGGTGCTATAATTCCTTTATTATTGTGAACAATTTCGGCTCCGTAATTAATTCTTCCCATATTTTCCACCAAAATATCGAGTGTAGAATTAAAAGGAATGTCTACAGCAATGGAATATTGATTGTAATATCTATTCAGCTCACCTACCTTTTCTCCGTTAACATATACAACTGCATAATCACGTAATCCTGAAATATTTAACTGCCCAGAAATGGGTTGGTTGAATTTTCGGGAATACAATACGTACCCATGTCCCTGATTTAGTTTCTCAAAGGTTAGTGGCGTATTGTTTTGAACAGCTTTTTGTTTCTCTAGCATACTTAAAACATCAGCAGCTTTTGATAACTTAATAGCTTGTATTTCAATTACCTTATTAGGTGCAGGAACAGATGGAATACTGTATTTAGCATATTTTTTAATCACGTTACGCAACGAATCAAACTTAGGTGTTACCCAACCAGCTTCACTGATAGGCGCATCGTAATCGTAACTGGTAAGATCAGGCTGGATGCCATGCTTTTTATCGTAATTGGCACCACTTGTAAAACCAAAATTTGTGCCTCCGTGAGCCATATATAAATTAAAAGAGACATCATTCTGCAGATATTCTTCTGTTTTACGGGCTATAATGGAAGCATCTATAGCTGGATGAGGTTCTGCCCAGTGAGCCAACCAGCCAGGATAAAACTCAGCAACCATATATGGCCCTTTACCATTGTGATACTGATCAACTGCTTTTTTTAAGTTAGCGATATTTCCTTCGCCATTTGCTGTTGGTAAAACTCCATCAATAGCTCCCCCGTCGAATAACCAAGTACCGTCTGAAGTAAAAAAAGGTACATCAAAACCAACTTCAGCCAATTGATCTTTTATTTTCTGGTTATATTTTCGATGTTGATCTAATGGAATGTCTTTTCGTTGAGCAGCATAAGAACCAAACTCATTTTCTACTTGTATCATTACAATTGGTCCGCCTTTTGTAATTTGCAAATCACCAATTTCTTGGTATAAACGTTTGAGATAATTCTTTGTATGAGTCAAGAATGCCGCATTATCGCTACGTAATTCTAGCTTTTCTACCTTTTGCAACCACCACGGATAGCCGCCAAATTCCCATTCGGCACAAGCATAAGGTCCTGGACGAAGAATGACATGTAAACCCTCTTCCCCAGCAATTTCAATATAACGACGCAGGTTTTTATCTTCAGAAAAATCCCATTCACCGCTTTCTGTTTCATGAGCATTCCAGAATACATAAGTGGCAATGGTATTTAACCCCATTGCTTTAAGCATCTTGAACCTGTGGCGCCAGTATTGATGCGGAATACGGGGATAATGCATTTCTCCTGAAATGAGCTGAACAGGCTTTCCATCATAGAAAAAATGTCCATCTTTTATTTCGAAAGCATGTTTTTTCTGAGCAAAACTTCTGATAGAAAAACCTATCAGGAATATAGATAACAGAATGAGTTTAAGAATTAGCTTCTTGTTCATTGGTTTTTTTGGTTATTTATGCTTCGATAGTATCCAAACCCTTTCAAGTTACTTGGGTACTATCTATTGATATATTAAAAACGACTAATTCAGTTGCGCTATTAAATGATGAAGATTAAGCCTTAAGATGATGAGCATAAGCAACCAATAAAGAAATTCTCCTGTCCAAATAAGTTGCAAAAAAAGAAGCTGTCTCAAAATTATAAATGGCCACGCTGAATTTAATTCAGGGTCTACTAATCGTAGGTTTTGTGGCTTTTGAGACAGCCTCTTTGAAAGAATTTTGTAAGATTTGTACTACATCAATTCAATTAGTTACTGAACATAAACACCTAGTTCAGAAATTCCTCGCTGACTTGTAGATGACCAAGTTACTGCCAAGCGAAAATATCTGGCCTGAACAGTTTTGTAAAGACCAATATATTGATAACCTGCAGCATTTGTCATTGTTGCATTTGTTGCCGTACCTAACTCTTTATAGTTTACACCATCATCACTTACAGAAACAACCACATTACTGAAAGAAATACCATTTGTTAGGGCTCTGTAGGCAAATAACCTAAAACCACCAATAGTCTTGGTTTCCATCATGTCTGCAGTAATTGTTAAAGGATGTGTTGCAAATCCCCAACGAGTTGAAACATTACCATCAAACATTTGGGCTAAAGTGGTTCCTGTAGTAGGTGTGCCATTAGCTGTAATTCCCCATGTTGAATAATTGGTAACAAGAGCTCCTAACATTCCGCTTGCGGGCACACTAGGCTTAACTATTACCTCTTTGGTATTAATAACAATATACGCTGTCTGATAATTTGTGCTAATTTTTGCAGCGTTGTTTGATATAGACGATAATTTGATTGGAAGCAGATAAGCTGGAGCGGTCAATTCCGCAAATTTACTCTGATCTACTGAAACCAATATCTGATCTGACGAAATGCTACTGCCTTGTTCTATGGTAACCGAAGTTTTATTAAGCGTAACAGCGCCGCTTGGTAAAGTCGCAAAAGAAACATTATTAGCGGTATTGTAAGCCGCTACCAAAGAATTATCTACTTCTGCATTCACAGTAACCGTACTGCTAACAGGTTTGGTAGATTGTACAGCGAACTTAGCCTGAATATCAGCATTACTGGTAGAACTTTCTACAGTATGTTGAATAGTGTAAGTAAAACTATTTTTGAGATTTGCGAGCGAACTGCGCCCTTCAGAATTGATAAAGATCCTGGTTTCAGTATCTCCTGTAACGTCGTAAGTTTCCTTTTTGCTACATGATTGAAATACAGATACCATAACAGCAAAAAATGAAACTATTATAAACCTGATGTTTAATGAAATATTTTTGTTCATCATACTAATTTTAAAGTTATTGACTGCATTTATTTACGCCATCAGATTGCCAAGTAACAAAAGCACTCTTGTTGAATGGGTTTAGCGTACCATTTCCTGTATTGTCCCTAACAGTTTTAGACCAGTCCATATCATAGCCATTTCCTGTAGCATCTCTAAATATACTTCCAGTACCTTCATTGAATTTCCAGTAAGCCACCAATCCTGTAGACTTAGGATCTACACCGCAAATCCCTAATTGTAATTCATTGGCTGTAAGAGCTCTGTTCCAAACCCGGGCTTCTGCAACACGACCATTAAAGTACTGTCTTGCCGGATAGTTTTCCCAAGACATACCTAATTCAAATCGTTGAAATGTAGAGGCTTTATTACCTATCAATTCAACATCTTTCACACCGTCAACATACATCACATATTTCTTACCATCAAAGGTTAAAGAAATAGTATACCATTGACCAGTATTGAAACGTTTAGCAGAAACTACACTTCCACCTGGACTAACCCATTGTAAAGAGTTGATGTCCTGACCATTTTCTCCGAACCTAAGCATGTTTGATGCTGACTCGTCTTTAGCTGTAAAACTACACAAACGACTAATCTGCTCAGGGGTAGTATGCCAAGCATTGATATAGCATTTAATTTCATAAGTATAATTAACCAAATTAACAGCCTTATTATCTTCAAATATGAAATTACTATACAAGTTAGTGTTGTTCATGTTTAACGAGTTAAAATTGATTACCCTCGACACTCTTAAAAAGATAGTCTTAGATGGTTCTAAAACATCAATTTTAGCACCTTCTATGCTTTTGATAGTAACAGGAATAACGTAAGTACGTCCGTCTACAAAATCTGCTGTAGATACAACTCTAACAGTGATACCAGTTGAAGCTGCACTGCCTGCTTTTATTACGCCTTGCGACCCGTCTACTTGTATTGCCGACGCTGGAATTGCATAATAGCTAGTTCCGTGTTTGCGGTTATATTCTTCTATCAATGAATTATCAACTGCAAAATTTACTGTCACATCTTGTGTAACTTTATCTGTAGCAGAAGCGGTTACGGTATAAGATGATGGTGTGTTCTCTACCACAAACCTTGCTACAGGATTACTATCTGTACCAGTTACAAGTATCACATTTTTATTATAATTAGACTCCTTGCAACCTGTTACAAATAAAAACGAGCACAACAAAATATATAGGCTCAATTTTAAATTAAATTTCTTTTTCATATCTATTCAATATAATTGTTTATCTATTCTTGAAATGTAAACCTAGGCATTAGTGTACCGCTGGATTCATGATCTGAATAGCTTTCCTGAATTCATTATAAGGTATACCTGAAGACGAATAATAATTTCTTCCTAAGAAGAAAACACCAACTCCTCCCTTACGACCAATTGCCGGTTGCCATCTTGCATAATCAAGTAGCTTACCTCCTGTGGCATAAAAAACACCAAATGTTTCACAATAAATCATTGTTTCATAAGGAAAGCCCGCTGGGTGATATATCCCTCCAGTTTGGTTAGAATACGATTGACTAACAAAATAGTCGCAAAAAGGTATAATTGATGTTGGCGGATTACTATTAAAAAAGTCAACAATCAATAATTTACTTGGGTCTTTTCCTTTAGGCCCAAACTCTTTGCTCAGTTCATTTATAAGTCTTACTAGATTTGGGCCATTCCAACCTTCCCAGTCTACATCCACCCCATCAAGGCCGGGTTCCAATACTTGCTTTACAATCCACTTTGCATAAGCAGCCATGGTAGCATCACTGATATTGTTACCGTCGCCCCCCATATCGTAATTTACACCATCTACGGTAAACTTATGTCTATAGTGTGAAGCATCTGCATGCATTACAAAACGTGTTCCCAGTTTTTCTTGAGATATCTTCATATCTTCATACGCCAACGGATGAGTGTCTTTTGTGGGTATGCCCATCCAAAGATTTACAATATCAAGACTATCAGGTAAGCCCAGTATACGCTCTCCCCACGATGCCGGATACTTGGTGCCAGAAACACCTTCTACCGGAGACCATGCCTCATAATAAGCATAACTGATTTCATGTTTACTTTTCTTAAACTCACGTAAGTTTTTATAATACTGCTCATCGTAAGTTTTTAACTTCTGAATTTGCAAAGCCTCTACCTCTTTATCGCAACCCGTAAATAATAACGAAGCAAATAAAGCCGACAGCAACATGCCAAATATTTGAATTTTAGTTTTTTTCATCTTACTCAAATTTATTGTTGAATATTGGATCATTTTTTGTCCCACCATAATTTAGTACCGCCATTATCTGCGCCGCCAAGTTTGGATACACCCACCTGCACTCCAGCACGATTGTTATTGTACTCTGATTGAGGGAAAGGAATACGGCGAACCTGTGTAGCGGTATTGATGGTTCCGTTACTGTTATTGACAACAACCGGAAGCAATTTAGGATATCCTGTACGTCTAAACTCCGCCCAACCTTCAGGTCCATCAGGATACATTGCTATCCATTTCTGCGTAATGATACGTTCTAAGTTAAGCTCAGTAGAAGCTGCGGCATTCCATGCTACTGTAACTGTACTTGGTGCAGCTGTATTAAAACTAGATCCTTCTGCATTATCTGTAAAAGCTTTTGGAGTATTAGTTGAGTTAGCAATATAGGCTGCTGCTCCAGCAACATTATTTTCTTCAAATGAAGTACTAATTCCTTTTTCGTATAGTTCTTGAGCTGTACCGCCCATTGACCATCCTCGAAGTGCTCCCTCTGATCTAAGAAAATAAGTTTCTGCTGCGGTCATCCAAACGATTTCAGTAGAACTCTGATTCATGTTCAAACCAGAAATCCTAGTTGGATCTACATATCTTGTCCAAACAGAAGAAGTAATACCTAAACGTACACCATGATAACCACCATCGGCAGTGGCTTTCGTAAAGTAAGCTGCTAAACGAGGGTCGTTATAACCATTCATGTAAGCATCCATAGAGGCACTCATACGGGCTTCACCGGCATTAAACGTAGTCGAAATTTCGAATAATGGATGATAGTAAACTAAGTTAGCCGAATGCTTTAAAGATGTTCTCTCATTTGTTGAACCAATTACCCCAATAGGGTTACTGATAGATTTTTCAGCTTCTGTTTTTGCCAAACTAGGGTTAGCATAAGCTATACGCATAGCCAAGCGCAAGCGGAGTGAATTGGCAAATTTAACCCATTTGGTTGCATCTCCACCATAAATCAAATCGTATTTTGGCAAAATTGTAGCTCCAGGATTACCTTGTACGTAATTAGTTAATACATCAATCGATTCATCTAGCTCTGCAAAAAACTTGGTATATACCTCTTCCAATCCATCGTAATTGTTTCTTAGCGTACCGCTTCCGAAGTTGATATATGGAATCGGTCCGTAGGCATCAGCAACACGGTGCATCGCTTCTACCTTAACTACTGTTGCCAAAGCAGCCACTTGTGGGCGTTGTTGTTCCTTTGCTATTTTAACAATTTCCTGCCATGCAGGCATTACACCTACAAATCCTGAAGTAAACGTTTTTTCTATCCAGCCGGTTATAAAATTATAAGAGCCATTGTGTACGCCTCCGTACCAAGTTCCTGTTGGCGCAATATATCCTGAATACAAATCGCTGGTAAGCCCCTGAGCAACCTGATAGTCGCTACTTTGATTACTCCCCTCTGTTGAACCTTCTTTAAACAAAACCACGTTTCTTTGCATTTGTGCAAAAAAAGCACCTGTTTTAAGATCGTCATAACTCATAATCAATTCCGTAGCCTCATGCTGGTTGGTATTATATTCTTCAAACTTGCTACATGACGAATTGAATAATGCCAGTGAAACACATGAAAGGAATAGCTTTCTCTTGAATGAGAATATTTTATCTATTGTCATCATTTCTTTTATTAAAATAATTAAAACTGAACCTTTACAGAAAAACCTAGGTTACGAAGGCTTGGCTGCATGAAATAATCTATCCCTTGATAGTAAGTTGATGTATTTGCCGTTAATTCTGGATCAAAAGGCGCTTTATTATAAAGGAAGAATAAGTTTCTACCTACCATAGATACATTCAAACCTTTTATCGTTTTAGTCCATTTTTCTACTGGAATATTATATCCTAAAGAAAGCTCTGCCAAACGCACATTCGTAGCACTATAGGTATACATAGAACCGATACCTGAAGAACCACCGCCTACAGTTTGGTAATACTCCTTCGCAGGAATTCTGTATCCATTTACTAATGCACCTCCTTGGTCTCTAGCATCAGCAGAGGCCTTCGAAGCACCAAAAGCATCTAGTACGGCTTGGGTATTTGAAACCACAATTCCACCTACACGGCCAGTAAACAAAAATCCTAAAGATAGACCATTCCAATCGAAACTATTGTTCCAAGCTAGATTGTACTTAGGATTGGTATTTCCGGCACGCACAAAATTATTTGCATCGGCTACCACCACTTGGTCTGATGGATGTACATAAATAGCACCATGTTCGTCCGTTCTTAAGGTATTTACATAAATGTCGCCCATTGTACCGCCTTCTTTCAATATCATCCTATAACTTGCCGTTCCACCCTTATTTACCTCAGATAAGCTAATTACCTCTTGAGTTAATGGATTTACCCAACCTGGTAATAATGCAATGATTTTATTCCTGTTAAGTGAGTAAGTTACACCTGTAGTCCAGTTTAATTTACCAAACTTGTCGCTGTAACGTGCAGAAACCTCAATACCTTTATTGTCAACTTGTCCAGCGTTTACAATTACACTGGTAAAGCCTGATGAAGCGGATAAATCTGGCTCAAAGAACTGATTATAAGTTACTTGAGCTGTAAACAGTAGCATCTAATTTCAGCTTACTCTTAAACAACATTAAATTAGCCCCAGCTTCCCATGATTTTGTTCGCTCTGGTACCAAATCTGTATTAGGCATTCTCGCTCTAGTATTTGGCAAATTGGAGTTCATCCGGTATGTTGGTATAGTTAAAAACACATTAGGTTCGTTTCCAACTTCAGAATAAGAGACTCTAACTTCAAGTAAGACAAGACATTGCTCTTAATTGAAAAAATATCTGTCATGATACCCGAAAGACCTATCGTTGGGTAGAAAAATGATTTAACATCTGAGCCTGCTAGTGTAGAAGCCCAATCGTTACGAGCGGTTACATCTAAGTAGGCCATACTTTTATAACCTAATTGCGAACTCGCAAATACAGCGTTTTTTTGTCTACGATATCCTGACTGACCATACTCCGATGTAGTTCTATTTACGTTAGCATAAGTAAATAAGTTAGCTACACTACCTAGCCTTCCGCCAAACATATCCTCTAAATACCTAACATCCTCTATATTAGCACCTATATTGGCAGTTAAGCCAAACATGTTATCATTAAAATTTTTATTAATGTTTAACAATGCCTCTCCGTAAAATTGACGGGTATTAGTTCCCATCAATGAATAGTAGCCATTGTCAGATGCAAACAAGGTATTGGTTGAAGCATAGTACTTCTTTCCGAAACGATCGTTGCTCCTATCTATCTTGGCACGAGCGGTCAAGTTGATCCAATTAGCAAATTCGTATTTAAGAGATCCATTAGCCATATAACGGCCTTTATCATTCGAAAACAAATTACGTTCAGTTACCCAGTATGGGTTCTGCATAGATAAACCTTGGTCGCCATAAGGCCAAAATTGCGTCTGAAAGTTCCTTGTAGCATTGTAACGCTCAAAACTTTTTACTTTCGCAAAATCATCACCTGCTGGGAAAAGATATATGGCAACTAATGGATTAAAATATTGACCTTGTGAAATCATGTTCTGTTCTTTCACATTACTGGTCATAAAACCAAGATCCATGGTCAACTTATCATCAAGAAATTTTGAAGTATTGCGAACAGAGAAATTTAATCTCGTATAGTCGTTATTATGAATAATTCCTTGGGCATTTACTGTACCTGCAGAAAAATAGGTCTGATTTTGAGCAGTTCCAGTAGACAAACTAACTGAATTGGTAACGTTCGATCCAGTTTGGAAAAAATCTGACGGATTATAGCTCGAAGGTGTAGCAAGTTTATCGCCCCAACTGTAATAACTTCCCTGTTCCGTTTGCCCATAGGTATTTTGAAATTCGGGTAAAATCAATGGACTAGAAAAGGTAAGTACTATTTGAGAGATTAAGTGACAATTTTCCCTGAACACCTTTTTTAGTGGTTACCAAAACCACACCGTTAGCTGCAGAACTACCATATAATGCAGCAGCAGAAGGGCCACTTAACACAGAGATACTTTCGATATCTTCTGGATTGAGATTGGAAATACCATCGCCAGTCTGTCCTGCTCCAGCAAACACGCCTTCAGGCTGATCAGATGATAAGTTAGGCATGGGTACACCATCAATCACATATAACGCATTGTTATTACCAGAAATAGATTTTACCCCCCTCATGATTACACGAGATGAACCACCAACACCAGATGAAGAACTATTGATAGTAACACCTGCAACTTTACCATTTAGGTTGTTAACGAAGTTAGCATCAGAAACCCTATTCACCTCATTTGCGCTAAGTTGTTGTACATGGTAAGAAAGTGACCTTGCCTCTTTCTTGATCCCCAAAGCCGTCACAACCACTTCCTGCATTTTAATTTCGGAACTCTGAAGCGTAATGTTCAAAACAGTTTCATTTCCTACAGGCCTCTCTAAAGTCTGCATACCTATAAATGAAATCACTAAAACTGAATTTGCAGAGGGAACCAATAAGCGAAAATTTCCATTGGCATCAGTTAGAGCGCCTCCACTAGTACCTTTTACAGATACAGAAGCACCAACTACAGGCTGGCCAGAACTATCCTTAACAACTCCCCTTATCTCCTTTTGCTGAGCAGGAGCTTCTTTTTTGATAATCAGGATATGATTACCGCTCATTCTTGTTTCAAGACCTACAGGTTTCAACACCTTTTCTAGTGCATCTTTAACTTTGATATCTCGCCCAGAGATACTAATTTTTCGAGTCACATCAACTTCTTCGGCATCAAAGAAAAAAGAATAGGAGGTTTGTTCTTTGATTGTTGATATTACTGTTGAAAGGGGTTGATTATTGATATTCAGCGACACACGAGCGTCTTGTGAATATACCGATGCTACTGCCGCAAAAACTTGGGCAAACATCAAAAGTACGGTTACTTTCATTGTCTTTATAATACCGCGATGACAATTTTTTAGCAATAAATATCTATCACAGTGTATTTTTTTGTACATTATGCAAAATAATTGAAGTTTAGACGAATTACGTTTATTCTATTTTAGAATCGGGGATACTGCGAATATCCTCCGATTCTTTTTTTTATTTTTCTTTTTAGGTCTTTTCTGCGTTCATAATAAGTTTTTTAATGGTTTATAATTTATGGTTAGAATATTGTTTCGCAAACGAAACGAGTTGTATACTTAATAAATCACTATTTGGCGCCCTTTTATCTTAAAAGAGAACCCTCCTACTTTAGACATAATCCCGAGAATTTCTGGAAGAGGTTCGTTTTGAACAAAATCTCCTGTGAATTTTTTACTCATAACTTCCTTATTCATCACTGATATATCTACGTTAAATACTCGCTCAAGTTGAGAAGCTATTTGTTCAAATTTTTCATTTCTGAAAATAAACTTCGAATCTCTCCACGCATATTCTTTCTCTAAAGTTTCGTTCAATAATTGAAATTTACCTGTTTCGGATCTATAAGCAACTACATCATCAGGCTTCATCATAACAGACTTGCCATTAGCAGATAGCAACTCTACAGAACCTTTGAATAAAGCTACCCGAGTCTCTTCTTTAGGATAACAAGACAGGTTAAAAGAAGTACCATGCACCTTTAAATCTAGAGAGGATGTTTCGACAATGAAAGGTTTCTTCCTATCATGGGCCACCTCAAAAAAAGCTTCCCCTTCCAATCTCACTCTCCTATCTTCTCTACCGAAATTTCGACTAACTTTAAGCTTAGTCGCAGAGTTAAGCCACACTTCCGTACCATCAGGCAAAATAGTTTTTGATTTTGAACCTTTATCTACAGCAAAAACCGTTTCAACAACTGTGTCATTTTTAGGTTCAGATACATATAGGCCAATAAAAAATGCAACTAAAAGTGCAGCAGCAACAGAAATATGAGGAAGTAAGCGCTTATACAAAGGCACAACTTTTACTTCCTTTTTATCAAGAAATTCTTTATACGCCGCTTCTATTTCATTATCGCTTAACTGCTCACCAAATTCCATCATCTCAAAAAATACAACTACCTCCTCATAAAAAGCTGTATTTTCAACCGATTGCAAGCGCCATTCCTCCAACTTCGTAACATCATCTCTATCTATGTTTCCAGTAAGAGCTTCATAAATTAGCTCCAACCAGTATTCTTTTGATCTATCTTCCATTTAATTTTGTTATGCCTTTCTAAGCATCCACAATTAAAAGACAATCAAAAAAGAACTTAGGGTAAACTTAATGTTATTTTTTTTTGAAGAAATAATCTTGAAGGTCTTCTCGCAACCTAAAAAGTGCTTGCTTGATGTGATATTTTACTACATCTACTGAAATAGCTAATTTGCTTGCTATTTCGTGATACTTCAAATCAGCGTATCTACTTAACAAGAATATCTCTCGAGTTTGTTGAGGCATCTTATTGATACTGCGTAGAATTTTAGAATCTAATTCTTTAGCTAATAAATAATCCATAGGAGTAGATTCTTTATTATATGGCATTTCTTCCTTCTGAAAATAATTATGCTCAGGAAGCTCTGAATGGATATTCCCCCTTCTTTTCTCTTCCATTAAAGTATTGAAACAGCGGTTTCGTACTGCCGTTAACAAGTAGCCTCTTAAATTTTGAATTTGTAGCTCTGAACGATTTTTCCAAATTGAAAAAATTACCTCATTAACTACAGAACGAGCAGTGTAGGAATTTCCTGTAACTTTATAAGCATAAAGGCAAAGGGCACTATAATGTTCGTCATATAAGATTTTATATGCATCATTATCGCCAGCTTTAAGACCAAGAATAATATCACTATTTTCCATTATACAGAAAGGATCCTATTTGTAAATAACAAGAATCTATAGTCACTGAAGACAATTATATGTATTTGATTAGAAAGGCCAGAGGCAAAACTAATATTTTTTAGAACAAATAAAAACCTGTTTCACTATACCACAAGTAACTTTATTACGAGGCATATTGGCAGGTTGTTAAAAGCGACCACCTTTTATACTTAAAAATGGCACTTCTGCTACGCTTTAAAAAATTGCATCAGGAAAAGAGGATCATCTCAACTACTTTGAACTCCGACGAGAAACCGAAAATAAATTCAGACAAAGATATATGTTAAAAAAATGCTTCTGTGGCTTAAAAACCTGTCTATCATTTACGACAAGAGTAAGGTAACTCAAAAGCATACTTTGATTAGAGGTTTGTTTAAAGATAATCTTGTATGGGGTCAAGGTTCATTTAGAACAAAATTTATGTAAAAAGCCTTCCATTACAACCTGCTGAAAAATCAACAAAAAAGGATTGCTTTTTAATGAGCAACCTTTAAAAAACTGATCATGAATCTTGTTAGTACCGATCAGCAAGAATACTTTGAACATTTGAATCGCTTTTTATTGCTTATTGAGCCCATAATTGAGGATTTAGAGAGAAAAGGATTCATATAAAACGTAAGTGAAAATTTTTCAGTTTTTTACCAAGAACACCTTGAGCAGATTATTTTAGAACAAAAAAGTTGGCAGATATGATAAATTGTAGTTTTGGCTTTCAAAAGTATAATGATATGCGCTGTGGCTAAAATTCAAGGACTATTTAGTCTTTACAAATAATTAATTTATTGTTGCTCAGTTGGGGCTTTAATTCAAACCGAATATATCAATAACTTCACCTAAAAAAAGTAATTTTAGCTTTCGTTTAAAAATGAATAAACATACTTTTTTAGATATAACGGCTTTTACCGGGATTTTTATAATACTTTTTCTTGCTTTGTTTCTGCTAACCGTAAAAACGAAGTACAAATTAGGCAATCGGCTTTTCTCTTTTTTTCTGATTGCCAATGCAATAGATGCTAGTAAATATTTGATCCATCATATTCCTGAAAACCTCATCAACCTCGAGGCTTTTCGTTGGAGCATCGTCTATTTGGTTCCTGCTGTATTTTATCTCTACGTAATGTCCGTTTGTTTTTCTGATTTTCGGTTAAAAACGAAACATTTACTTCACGCTATTCCGTTTGTTGCTTACAACTTGTATTTAGCTTCAGGGATATATTTTGAGTCTAACGCAATGAAATTGCATTTTATCGAGGCAATGAACCAGATGCCTCTAAATCAATTTTTTCAATTTCTTTTCGAATTTCTATTTCAAGCTTATTTTATTGCTTCTTTTCTGGTTATTAGAAAGTCTAGGACTGTTTATCTCGAGAATTATACGAATCCGAATATTTCTTTAATTAATGCACTTTACAGGATAACAATTCTATATTATCTCCTGCATTTTTTAGTACTTCTCAGATGGCTGGTCACTTTTACCTATGGTTTGGGAGAGTTCAGAGCTTGGATTGTAACGATTGATGGGCTCGCATTTTTATTTTGTACTTGCTGGTATCTATTTACGGCATTAAATAATCCCGAATTTTTCAGAGGAGTAAATTCCTTTCTGAAACCTATTACAGAGGTTGTTGAGAAACAGAAAACCAGTCCTTTAATCGTTGAAGAAAAAAATAAGGAAATCCAATTCTTAAAAGATTTTATGGCGGAAAAAGAACCCTATTTGGATTCATCGCTAACCATTCAGGATTTATCAGAGCAAATAAAAATGCCGGTCAAAGATTTATCTACTTTGATTAATTTGTATATGGATAAACACTTTTTCGATTTCGTGAATGAATATCGAATTGAAAAAGCAATGCAAATTCTGAAAGACCCTTCGCAAAAAGAACTGACTGTTTTGGAAATCTTATACCAAGTTGGTTTTAATTCTAAATCTTCTTTCAATACTTCTTTCAAAAAATACACGGGAAAAACGCCGACTGATTTTAGAAAAAATTCAAATTAATATTTTTTAGAGGACAAATGCGTTCGACTTTTTTTAGTCGGTCGCGTATCTGCGGCTTCTAAAGCATCTTTGTAGAGAATTTTAAAAATCAATCTTATATGAAACATATTTTGTTTGCGTATTTTCTGCTTGTATCAATTGGAGGTTTTTGTCAGCAGAATGCTTTGAAATCTAAACAGGAAAAAGCTAAAAAAATCGATTTGATAATCGAAAAATATCATCAATTTGACCTTTTTAACGGAAGTGCGCTAATTGTGCAAAACGGCGAAATTGTACTTCAAAAAAATTATGGAAAAGCAGACAAAAGCTGGAATATCAACGCAACATCAGATACCAAATTCAGAATTGGTTCTGTAACCAAACATTTTACTGCAATGCTGATTATGCAGTTGAAACAGGAAGGAAAAATCAAACTTGATGATAAAATAAGTGATTATCTGCCTTGGTTCAGCAAAACAATTGGAAATAAAATCACGATCCATCAGTTATTGACGCACACTTCTGGCTTGCCCAATTATACAGATTTTCCAGATTTTAAAACTAAAATGGTTTTCGAAAATATATCTGGGAAAGAATTTGCAGTCAAATACTTCAAAGATAATCTGGCGTTTGAACCCGGAACTAAACAGAACTATTGTAACACGGGCTATTATTTATTGGGTTTGATTATCGAAGAAATTACAGGAAAGCCCTATGAAAATGTTCTCAAGGAAAAAATATTTGATGTGGTTGGAATGAAAAACACAGGCATTGAAAACCCGAAAGAAATCATTTCAAATTACGCACAAGGTTATGATTTTGATTACGAAGGCTACCAAAAAACAGACTACATCAATATGAAAACTTCTGTGTTTTCTGCCGGCGCAATGTACAGTACGGCGAATGATATGCGGAAATGGGATGATGCTTTGTACACCAATATTTTACTAAATGACGAGAACAAAAAAATCTATTTTACGCCTCACACAGGTAATTACGCTTACGGTTTGAATATTCAGAAACAACAGAATTTTTTAGGTTCTGGGAAAGATATTACGACAATGGGGCATAGTGGCGGAATCAATGGGTTTTCCTGCAATATTGCCAGAATTCCAGAAGATAAAATCTATGTGATTTTGCTAGATAATACCAGAGCTGGGAAAAGAGGCGGACAATTGGAAGCTATTATTGATGATATTTTCGGGATTTTATATAACGGTAAAATTGATTTGCCGAAACCATTAATCATCTTCGAAGTGTATAAAAAAATGAAAGCAACTTCTGTAGAAGAAGGAATCGTTTATTTGCAAGAGCTTAGGAAAAATAAATTTGATTCTTATAATTTCAATGGTTTTGAAAGTGAACTTAACAGATTGACATACAAATTTTTAAGCGAAGGAAAAACGGATAATGCTTTGAAGATTATTAATTATGCAGTTTCAGAATTTCCCAATTCATCCAATATTTACGACACACGAGGCGAAGTTTATTTCATAAAAAAAGATTACAATGCTTCTAAAAAAGATTATCAGAAAACGGTAGAGCTTAATCCTAATAATGATAACGCCAAGGAAATGCTCTTAAAAATTGAAAAGGAAATTGAAAAATAAACCAATTCCACAATGTAATAATATCCATCTTTAAATTGTCTTATTAATTATAAAATCAATTATAAAAAATGAAAAAGCTCCAGCTAATCTTCATCTTGTTTTTATCACTCAACACTTTCGCCCAAAGCGTAAATGATAAAATAAAACTATTAGAAAATGACCTGAATTATTGGGACAAATCAAAAAAGAAGTCATCATTAAAAGAAAGAATGGCTTTCTACAATGTCAATGCAGTGAGTATTGCAGTCATCAATGACTACAAAGTAGAATGGATAAAAGCTTATGGTTTTGCAGATGTTTCGGAAAATAGGCCAGCAACAACTCAAACACTTTTCCAAGCAGCGTCGATAAGCAAATCTTTCAACAGCCTTGGGATTTTGAAATTAGTTCAGGAAGGCAAATTAGCTTTGGATAATGATATCAATGATTATTTAACCACTTGGAAATTTCCATACGATGAGGTTTCAAAAGGAAAAAAAATCACGATTGGAAATCTTTTAAGCCACAAAGCTGGTTTGTCAGTTGGAGGTTTTGGCGGTTATGAAAAAGGAAAAGAATTACCAAACACAATACAAATTCTTGACGGATTAAAACCAGCCAATTCAATTGCAGTTCGTTCGGTTTTTGAACCAGGTCTTAAGTTTCAATATTCAGGCGGAGGAACCACGATTTCGCAATTAATACTTGAAAATACAACTGGAGAAAAATACCAAGATTATATGTTGAAAAATGTTCTTTTACCTCTGGAAATGAACGAAAGCTCTTTTAATCAGCCTCCATCAGAAAATAAAATCAATCTGCTCGCAACGGGATATAATGCCAATGGTAAAGAGGTAAAAGGAAAATATCATATCTATCCCGAAAAAGCAGCGGCAGGTTTATGGACTAATCCGTCAGATTTGGCAAAATATGTTATCGAAACCCAATTGTCATTATTAAGGAAATCAAATAAAATATTGTCTAAAAAAATGTCATCCAAAAGATTAGAAAATAATTACGGTGTATTTCTAAATGATTTCAAAGGCACAAAATATTTTGGTCACAGCGGTGGTAATGAGGGTTTTGTATGCTATTATGTAGGAAGTCTGGAAGATGGAAACGGCATTACAGTAATGACCAATGGCAGAAATATGAAACTGATAGAAGAGATTGTCAACAATGTTGCAAGTCTCAATCAATGGAAAAATTATCTTGTCGAATCTCAAAAGGAATCGATTTCTCTAACTATTAGAAAAGAATGTGAAAAGAACATTGACAAAGGAATTACGCTTTACAAAAAGCTTAAAAAGAATAATGCTAATGATTATAATTTCGCAAATGAAAGTGAGCTGAATGAACTCGGGTATGAGTTTTTGCGAGATGGAAATATAAATTCTGCAATTAAGATTTTTAATTTAAATATCGAAGAGTTTCCAAAATCAGCCAACGCTTATGACAGCCGAGGCGAAGCTTATTTGAATAAGAAAGATTACAATGCTTCTAAAAAAGACTATCAGAAAACACTGGAACTGAATCCAAATAATGATAATGCCAAGGAAATGCTTGTTAAAATCAATCAATTTTTGTCCACGAAAAATTAAATCAAAATGAAAAACCGACTTTTCCTATTATTACTAACTGTTTTATTTATAGATACGTTTTCCGCCTATAGATTTTGTCAAAATTAACCAACGCCTTCCATTCCAAACTGGCCACCAAACCCATTGTTCAGCTTTTGCAAAGCTATGGACTTAATTGCTAATCGGTAGTATTGGTTATTAACGAATATTTCTATAACATCGTTAAAACATAATGATAATATTTATTACAACTCTATAAAAGTTTTTGAAAGTTATCGAGCATTTGTGGGTGCAAAACTGTGTGTATAAAAACAAAAAAGCCTCTAGCTAAATGCTAAAGGCTCTTTGCCTGTACCCGGAAGCAGATTCGAACTGCCACGCCGTTGCCAGCGCCACCCCCTCAAGATGGTGCGTCTACCAATTTCGCCACCCGGGTATTTATGCTGCAAATATATCATTTGAAATGAAAAAAATCCCTATTTGCTAAATAGTTCTTAGATTTTGGTTCTACAGCTCAATAATTAAACCATCATAAGCTAATTGAATGTTAGCAGGCAGCTCCTTGCTTACGGTTTGTTGCAAGCCTAAATTATGGCTAATATGAGTAAAATAAGTCATTTCTGCCCCCACTTTCTCTGCCATAGCTATGGCTTCATCAAAAGTTAAATGAGAAATATGGGGTTCTTTCTGCAAAGCGTTTAATACCAGAACTTTTGTACCTTTAATTTTCTCTAAAGAAGCCTCGCTGATGGTCTTGGCATCTGTAATGTAGGTAAAATCTCCAATTCGGTAACCCAAAATAGGCAGCTTATAATGCATTACCTCAAGAGGAATAATCTCGGTATCGCCTACTTTAAATTTCTCTTCTGCAATAGTGTGCAAATTAATTTGTGGCAAGCCATGATATTTCACATCTGCAAAAATATACTGAAATTCCCTCTTTAAGGCCTCTTGCACCCGCTCTGTAGCATAAATAGCTATACGTTTTTTGAGGATGTAATTGTACGGTCTAATATCATCTAAGCCCGCCACGTGATCTTTATGTTCGTGGGTATATAAAATAGCATCTAAATCATTAACTCCTGCCCTTAGCATCTGATACCGAAAATCTGGCCCACTATCAATCACAATGCTCCGATCGTTAGTTTCTATCCAAACAGAAACCCTTAACCGTTTGTCTTTTTTATCGGCAGATTTGCATACCTCGCAACCACATCCAATTACTGGAATGCCCTGTGATGTACCCGTACCTAAAAAAGTTATTTTCAAAACAATTGATTTATGCTGATTTCCAAAGCTAACAAAAAAGGGTTTAAGCTAATAGCCTAAACCCTTTTTCACTTATATTTTTTTATATTTTGTTTATCGCAAATCTACTACTTCAACACCTGGATATTTCTTACTATCAAAAGCAAAAGTTGCTTCAGGAACCTTTACATTAGGTGAAAATGTTTTTACATTGTAAGTATAAGTATTTCCGTTTTTCTCGAACACCACAATATTTGCAATTTGCTTAGCTGCTTTGTCTACGCTTAAACGTACTTTAAATACATTCTTTTTAGCATCAGTTGGCGATAAATCTATCATTTGATAAGTTTTAGCACCCACTTTTTGTTCTCCAGTATAGATATATTTAAAACCTTTTTCGTAAATAGTAAAAATTTTGGCTGGGTTTAAGGCTTCGCCACTTGGATCTACGTTAGAAACCTGTACTTCTTTATCATTTTTTAAATAAGTCCACTGTACCTTACCATCGCTAATTAACTCTTGGTTAGTCATAGCCACCTTGTATTTATTCGCATTGGCTTTTACGTATAATGTTCCTTGTTGCGTTTCTTTAACTTTTGCTTGCTTATTATCTAAGGTAAAAGTGAAATCTGTTTTTACTATATCGTAAGAGCGGTATTTCTTACTTACTTCTGCTAAAATAGCTTTGGCCTTAGGGTCTGTTTGTGCCGAAGCTACCGAACCAAAAACACCTAGTGCTAAAAACGCCAATATTAATTTCTTCATTTTATCTAATCTTAAATTCTATTTATTATTAAGGTTACTCAAGAACTGTTCCAAAGCATATTCATCAGGAATTAAAACTTCACGTGCTTTACTACCTTCAAAAGGGCCAACAATACCTGCGCCTTCTAATTGGTCTATAATTCTACCCGCACGGTTATAACCCAATTTCATTTTACGTTGTATCAGCGAAGTTGAACCTTGTTGGTGCATTACAATTAGCCTTGCTGCATCTTCAAAAAGCGCATCTTTATCATCTGGATCGAATTCCTTTGTACTTCCTTCGCCATTTTCGTCGATATATTCTGGCAGTAAATAAGCATCTGGATAACCACGTTGGTTACCGATGAAATCAGAAATCCTATCCACCTCTGGTGTATCTACGAACGCACACTGTAGCCTAATTAAGTCACTACCAGTGGCCAAAAGCATATCTCCTCTACCAATTAGCTGATCGGCACCGCCACTATCTAAAATGGTACGCGAGTCTATTTTAGAAAGCACCCTAAACGCCAATCTGGCAGGGAAGTTGGCTTTAATAGTACCTGTAATTACATTTACCGACGGACGTTGCGTGGCCAATACCAAGTGAATACCTATGGCACGAGCTAATTGCGCTAAACGAGCAATTGGCGTTTCTACCTCTTTACCGGCGGTCATAATTAAATCGGCGAACTCATCTACTACTAAAACAATGTAAGGCAAGAAACGGTGTCCATTATTTGGGTTTAACTTACGCTTAATGAACTTTTCGTTGTATTCTTTCAAGTTCCTTACCATCGCATCTTTCAGCAAATCATAACGCTGATCCATTTCTATACAAAGCGAGTTTAGCGTATGCACTACCTTTTTGGTATCGGTAATAATGGCATCTTCGCCGCCTGGCAATTTGGCCAAGAAATGTCTTTCAATTTTATTAAATAAGGTAAGCTCCACTTTTTTAGGATCTACCAATACAAACTTCAGTTGCGAAGGATGTTTTTTGTAAAGCAGCGATACCAAAATAGAATTGATCCCTACCGATTTACCTTGCCCCGTTGCTCCGGCAACCAATAAGTGAGGCATTTTTGCCAAATCGGCGATGTAAACTTCATTGCTAATTGTTTTGCCTAAAGCGATGGGCAAATCCATGGTGTTTTGCGCCCATTTTTCGGTAGCTAAAACGCTACGCATTGCTACCATTTCTGGGTGCGAGTTAGGCACTTCTATACCAATAGTTCCCTTGCCCGGCATTGGCGCAATGATACGAATACCCAAAGCGGCCAAACTTAAAGCAATATCGTCTTCTAAATTTTTGATTTTAGAAATACGAACCCCTGGCGCCGGAATAATTTCGTACAAGGTTACCGTTGGGCCAATAGTCGCCTTAATTTTATCGATCTCGATATTGTAGTGATTTAACGTCTCTACAATTTTGTTCTTATTAGCTTCTAGCTCGTCAGAATTTACGGAAATCTTATTGGTCCCGTAATTCTCCATCAAATCTAAATGCGGATACTTATAACCAGACAAATCTAACGTAGGGTCGTAGTTGCCAAATTGCTCAACTAGCTCATCAGATTTTACTTCTTCCTCCGTTTTTTCTATCACAAACTTAGGTTCTTCAACTGCATCATCAACTTTTATAGTCGGAGTAATTTCCATTGGCGTAGAAGACACCATTTCGCCAACCGAAGCCACAACTGGCGGCGCCACTACTGCTGGCGTTGGCGTTAACAAAACATTGGCCCCTAACGGTATTGAATTATCTTTTTCTTCCTCTGGCTCGGTCCTATCAAACCTACTTGGCGTTAGCACAATATTTTGTTCTTGCTTTTGGCGGTTGGCATACCTATCATTCAAACTAAACTCAACAGGTTCAGATTTCTCTTCCTCTTCCAGCGCTATATTTTCGGGAATATCTGGTTCTATAATTCTTCTAGGATTTGGAGCCGGCTGCTTCTCTGGAAACTTAAAATCGATATTATAGGCTACAATCAGTACCGATAGCCCTAAGAAAATCAATAACCCTCCTACGCCAGTTCTACCAATTTGCACCTCTAATAATTTATTGGTCCAGTAACCAAACTCGCCCTCTAAAAAGTGGGGCGTTTTAGAAAAAAATGAGTGGCCAAAACCAAAAGCTAACGATACAAACAGCAAGAAAAAAAGCTATATGCTAGCACTTTTTCTACGGCAAAAATCTTTACCTTAAAAAGCATGCGGTAGCCAATTACAAAAAACACAAAAACAAAAAGAAATGAGGCCACACCAAACCATTCGTAAATAAATTGATGTGACAACAGTGCACCTATTTTACCCAACCAGTTTTGTACAATTGGATCTTCTACCCCACTTTGCTTTAGTTCTTCTATACTTTTAAATAAGTTACTCCATCCGCCATTGGCATCTATTACATAGCTCTGGTCTTCTTCCCAAGTAAAAACATAAGAAGTAAAAGCTACCAAAAAATAAATCGACAGAATAACAAAAAACAGGCCGATAATTTTTACCAGTCTGCCATCTTGCAGGTTAAATGTAGGAAGATACTCGGATTTTACTCGGGGCTCCTTCGGGCTGGTTTTCTGTCCGCCTTTATTTGGCTCGGCATTTTGTTTAAAAGAATTAGATTTGAATGAATTTCCCCTTACCGACATCGTATCATTTAAAATTAATGAACAAATATAAGAAACTGTTTATATTCTTCTAATAAGCGAAGCATTTAGCTATCACTATTTAGTTTAAACCTTTTACACCTGTTACAGTCTGAAACTACAAAGCAATTAATTTATTGCCTAGGTTTTTTATTTTAGTTTAAATCCTGCGGAGTAACAGCTGTGCGGGATTTTTTTATGTTGAGAACCACAGATGCACAGATTTTGGTTTTAGTATTCTACTAATAGAAGCTATCAGTTTATTGCATCGGGTTCCTTAACTTATTGTTTTAGTATATTGAGGCGCTCAGATTGGCATTTAGTATTAAATTTATGGCGTATCAATTAAAAGAGATTTGTGTATCTGTGGCTAAACTCATTTAAAAGGTGTTTTCTAAATGTTAATTTAATTTCGTTAATTTAACCTATTAGCGAAACCTAATTAAGAAAATGGATATCACGCAGCTAGAAACGCTCATAGAGAATAATCAGTTAGATGAAATAGTGGCTTTGTTGTCGCAAAAACCGCAATTAGCTACACAGGTCACTTCACATCAAATTTCGCCAATGCTGTTGGCCTGCTATTATAAAAAGATGGATATTGCCAATGCAATTGCAGAATTTATGTCCGAATTGAGCATTTTCGACGCTTGCGCCATTGGCAAATTCGATGATGTTACCTTGTTAGTTTTCAAAGAACCTAGAGCCGTAAACGAATATTCTGCCGATGGTTTTACACCATTAGGTTTGGCTTGCTATTTTGGTCACGAAGAAATTGCTCGCTTTCTAGTTTTGAAAGGCGCTGATGTAAACCTGCCTAGCAAAAATGGCTTCAATGTTTTCCCGATACACTCTGCGGTAGCCAACAACAACTACAATATTGCGAAAATACTTTTAGACGCCGGTGCCTATCCAAATGTTTGTCAGAAATCTGGCGTTGCGCCTTTACATAGCGCAGCACAGTTGGGCAACATAGAAATGATTATCTTATTGCTAGAACATGGCGCTGAGGTAACTTTAAGGATGGAAGGAGGAAAACTACCTGCCGATTTAGCTGCTGAGAAAGGTTTTGCAGAAATTGCAGAGATATTGAGAGACGATGATTGAAAAAGTGAAAAGGCAAAAGTATAAAGTAAAAAACTGGAATTAGACTTTAAAAGTTAAATACGGCAAATCGTAACTCGTAAATCTAAAATCGTAATTCGGTCTATTCCCAAACTTTAGATCTCACACGCTTCATATAAGTTCTAATATCTAACACCACGGCGGCTAAGATGTAAAACAGTATTGGAAAACCTACGGCCAAAAACGAGGAGTAGATAAAGAACAAACGAACTTTATTAGTGCTCATATCTAATTTGTTGGCCAAATAAGCAGATACTCCAAAACTACGTTGTTCAAAAAAAGTAACTATACGTTGAAACATGCTACGTTGATTTTAGACCTAATTTACAAATTTAATAGTTAAGAACATAAATATTAATTTTCAGTTAATATTTAACGAAAGGTTCAATATTTTGATATCTTCAAGTATTTATGATTAAAAATCCAAGTGCTACTCAATCCGCTTAGCTTCAAGTTTTTTTCAAAATCTTCAATCCGATACCGCAATTTAAACATTTCTTTTCATTACAATAGCTTTTACGCAATTGCAGTAAAGCTTGCGTTTGGTATGCATTCTCTAACATAATACCAGCTTTCACATATTGAGAAATGATACTATTATTTTCTGCAGCAATACTTTCTAACAAATAAAATGCCCTAGTTTGGTAGTTGGCCTGCCCTGTGTACTTACCATAAGCAAACAAAAATAAACTTACGGTATTAATCAATAAGTTATCGATAGAAGATTTGCCCAACTGCACACTTACTTTTTCTGCTTCTTTATTGAAATGATAATGTCTTAACCAAAAATCGTTCACTGGCAACTGCTCAAATAGTAAATGTAATTCTTTAACGTTTTTCACTTCTAACACTTTTGAAAACAAATGGCTTGATTTCAAAATTAAAGCCGCGAACTGTGCCAATCTTAACGTAGGAAAATTCTGTGGACGCATCCTCAAAAATTTCCACAAAGAAATATCAATGGGCACTAATTTGTATTTCTGTTTTAAAAATGCATATTCTGTTTTCAATTGATTGGGATAATCATCTTCGAAACTTTGGTTTAAAAAACCTGCTTGGCCAAAAATCAAAGCTTCGATTTGTAAGGATTGGTCTTTGTGCTTGGCAAATAACGTTTGTGGCAAACTTTGCGCAAGCAATTGCATAGGTAAGGCATTTACTTTAAAACCAAAGTTTTTGGCCATAAAATGATAAAAAGTTTCGTCCCAATTACCGTTAAGCTGCTCTAGCCGTTCAAAAACTTCTTCAGATTTTTGGGCTAAACGCTCTACCAAAACCCTCGAGAGAAAACCATTTACCACAAAGCCATCTATTTCTTTCAATTGGTTTTCGCAAGGAAAAGCATTTACTGCATTAATAAGGTTTTGATAATTATTGAACAGATGCGCTGGCACTTTCTCCTGTAAAACTAACGTAGGCAAGATGGTGCCATCTTTCATGGCAATCTCTGTATCGTGCTCCCAAACTACATGTAAAACAACGTTATCATAAGCATCATCGTTTTGGTGTTGGTGCGCTTTCCAATCCGAAGCTTTCAAATGAACTTCTACCTGCCCTACCCAAGTAGTTTCGCCAATAATAATTTTCGCACTGGTAAAATCTGGTCCTGCATGTTTGTTTGGAAAACCACAATTTAAAACCTTCAATGGCTTTCCATCAACAGTGTGTAGCTGCTGCGTATCGTAAAGCCTAAATTGCCATACAAAATGTAGAAATTCTTCTGGAAAACGCATACTTGAAATTAGCAATAAAAATGCATTAATCCGCTTTTTAAAACCAAAAGGAGTTGCATCCTTAATACTTGCGAATTTTTAAATATTTCGCAAGCCTATCTCAATCTTATTTTACTTCCTTCTTTTTATAATTCGTAATAAAAACACCCAATATAATCAGCACTGTAGCAATTAATAAATCGTAAGTAACTGTTTCGTTAAGAATTAGCCAGCCTAAAAATATGGCAATAATGGTATTAAAGTAAGATAAAATAGATACCTCGGTAGCACTTACTTTTTTAAGCGCATAGTTATAGCAAAAGAAACCAACTACCGATCCAAAAACCCCTAAATAAACTACGGCGGCTATACTTTGCCAACTCCACTGCGTAAATTCTGTAGTAGGAGAAACGAACAAAGCAATAATGAGCTGAGCTACTGCAGCATAAGCAAATTGATAAAACAGATCTAGAAAAATATTGCTGCTTTTATGTGTGTATTTTTTGGTATAGATGGTTCCTGCTGCCCATCCTAAAATAGCAATAGCCAAATAAATAATACCAGTTTTGTAGTTGGGGTCTAATATATCGCCAATACCATCTCTAAAAATAAAGGCTACGCCACTAAAGCCAATAATAACGCCAATAAACCCTTTTAAACTTGGCTTTTGTAGACCAAATATTAAGCTTCCCAAAAACACCACAATTGGCGATAGCGCTGTTAGCAGTGAGGTTAATCCACTGGGAATACTTTCTTCGGCTACGGTGGTCATGCCATTGGCTACGATAATCATTAAGCTGGCCACCAGAATTTGTCGTCCAAAACTTTTCCAGCCAATCCACTTAAATTCTCCTTTGTAAAGTAAAATAGCTAACAATATAGAAGAGGCAACTACCTGGCGAAAACCTGCTACAAACCAAGCGGGTATAGTATGTACCGCAATACGAATACCCAAATAAGTTGTACCCCAAACTATAGCGATGGCAAACAACGCTACAATTAATTTCACATCTTTCTTTTGGCTCATATCAAATTGGCAGCCTTTAAAATCTGCTCCATTTCTTGCTGTAAAGCCAATGCTTCTTCTCTTGCTTTTTCGGCAAAATCTTCGCCACTACTTGCGTAAATGATACTACGGGCCGAGTTGACTAACAAACCGCACTCGCTATTTAAGCCATATTCGCAAACAGCGCTTAAGCTACCACCCTGTGCGCCAACACCAGGCACCAATAAAAAGTGATCTGGCGCCAAACGGCGGATATTTTGAAACTCCTCTGGCTTAGTTGCACCTACTACATACATCATTTGGCTGCTATCACTCCATTGCTGCGAAGTGCTAATTACCTGTTCGTATAGCTTTTGATTGTCGCTTTGCTTAGCTTGAAAATCTTGGCTTCCGGCATTTGAAGTTAAGGCTAAAAGGATTACCCATTTATCTTGATAAGTTAAAAACGGTGTAACCGAATCTTTACCCATATAAGGTGCTACGGTAACCGAATCGAAACTCATACCAGAACTTTCTTCTTTAAAAAAAGCTTCTGCATACATGGCCGATGTGTTACCAATATCGCCACGCTTGGCATCGGCAATGGTAAAAACATCTTTTGGGAAATGTTCCCAAGTTTTTACCAGCGTGTTCCAACCTTTAACGCCACGGGTTTCGTAAAATGCCGTATTAGGTTTATAGGCTACGCATAAATCATGGGTAGCATCAATTAGCTGTTTGTTAAATTCTAGAATTGGATCATTGTACTTTAATAGATGTTTGGGCAACTTATCCATAACCGGATCTAGACCTACACATAAGAATGATTTTTTACGCTGAATTTGTTCAAAAAGCTGCTGCTTGTTCATTTACGATGAGATTTAAAGATGTGCAAAGATGAGGATTAAAACCACAAAGAACCAAAGAACCACAAAGATTTTTTAATTGCTGATTATTAAAATATAATTATTGGCTACAGTATAAAGCCACAAAAGGATTACTTTGGAGCCGGAATAAAGTTACCGATAAAAATGTGACGCTTATTTTTAACCTACCTAAAAGCGTAAAAAACAGCTCTATTAACGGTTATTAGGAGAGATGTTTAAACTTTTTTTCAAAATCTCTTGCAGATTAAAATTCAATTGCCTACAATTGTGCCATAATTCTCAGAACGTTTATCTGAATACCTCCCGAAAATATCTTAAGCAAGAAAATTCTTTTAAATCTTTTAAGCCCTTTTTTGGTTGTATTATTTGGTTAAACTCTTAAAATAAAATTCTCGACAAAATATAAATGTTTAGTAAAACAGAACTAACTGAAAAGCTAACTGCCGAATTGCGTGAGTTAGCAAAAGCGAATGGTGTTGATAATGTTGGCGATTTACGCAAAAACGATTTGATCGAACAAATTCTTCAAAAACAAACTGAAACTGCAGAAGTGGCCGTTACTCCAAACGTGGTAACTGAGGCTCCTTCTAATGAAAAACCTGCCAGAAAAAGAACACGCATTGTTAAAGATACTGCACCAGTTGCAGAAGAAAAAACACAAAGGCCTACACTTTTTGATGAATCTGACAAGATAGAAATTCCTTCGCCAGATTTTGAAGCTATTGCCTTGGTTACCGGCCAAGACCTTTCTAAACAAGAAAGCATTGCAGATAAAATCCAAAATCAGAAAAATAAAAAAGACCGTACTCCAAAAGGCAAAAACAACAGTAACGACACAGAAGTTATTGTAGTTGAGGATAAACCTGTTAAGGAGGAGAAAATTGCCAGAAGCGAAAAACCTCAAAGAGAAGAAAAGCCTCAAAAAGACGACAATCGCCAGCAAAAAAACCAAAACCAAAACCAAAATAACAATGGTAACCACAAGCAAAACGAAACAAGTTATTCTAACTTAGATTTTGATAATACCATTACCAACGAAGGTGTGTTAGAGATTATGCCTGATGGTTATGGCTTTTTGCGCTCGGCAGATTACAATTATTTATCTTCTCCGGATGATATTTATGTATCTCAATCACAAATCAAATTGTTTGGTTTAAAAACTGGAGATACCGTTAATGGAAGCATCCGTCCGCCAAAAGAAGGCGAAAAATATTTTCCTTTGGTAAAGGTAATTAGCATTAATGGCCGTATTCCGGCTGATGTGCGTGACCGCGTTCCTTTTGATTATTTGACGCCGCTTTTTCCTACAGAAAAATTAAACTTATTTACTGATAGCACCAATTATTCTACCCGTATCATGGACCTTTTTACCCCAATTGGCAAAGGTCAGCGTGGTTTAATTGTTGCGCAACCTAAAACAGGTAAAACCAATTTATTAAAAGAAGTTGCCAATGCAATTGCTAAAAATCATCCAGAAGTTTATTTAATTATATTGTTAATTGATGAACGTCCGGAAGAGGTTACAGATATGGCTCGTAGCGTAAGAGCAGAAGTAGTTTCATCCACTTTTGATGAGCCTGCCGAGCGTCACGTAAAAATCGCTAACATCGTTTTAGAAAAATCTAAACGTTTGGTAGAATGTGGCCACGACGTAGTGATCTTATTAGATTCGATTACTCGTTTAGCAAGAGCTTATAACACTACCGCTCCAGCTTCGGGTAAAATCTTATCTGGTGGTGTTGATGCTAATGCTTTACACAAACCTAAGCGTTTCTTCGGTGCTGCTCGTAACATAGAAAAAGGTGGCTCTTTAACTATTTTAGCTACTGCGTTAACAGAAACAGGCTCTAAAATGGACGAGGTTATCTTCGAAGAATTTAAAGGTACAGGTAACATGGAACTACAATTAGACCGTAAATTGGCTAACAAACGTATCTTCCCAGCAATTGATATTACGGCTTCGAGTACACGTAGAGATGATCTATTATTGGATAGAGAGAACCTACAGCGTATCTGGGTGTTACGTAACCACTTGGCAGATATGAACTCTCAAGAAGCTATGGAATTGGTACAAGCCCAAATTAAAGGCACTAAGAGCAACGAAGAATTCCTCTTGGGAATGAACGGATAGTAAAAGTTTTACGTTATACGTTATAAGTTGTAAGTTTGGCTTGCAATAAAAAACGTATAACGTAATACCTATAACGTAACACTCAAATGCTAAACCTCCCTAATGCTTTAACCTGCGCCAATTTATTTTCTGGTTGTATAGGTATTGTATTTTGTTTTAATGGCGATTTAAAATCTGCAGCCTACTTTGTAATCTTATCTGGAATATTTGATTTTTTTGATGGGATGGCTGCCAGAGCATTGAAAATAAAAAATAGCATTGGTAAAGATTTAGATTCATTGGCTGATGTAGTGAGCTTTGGTTTTTTACCTGGAGCAATCATGTTCCATCTATTTAAAGCTAGCGATTTACCTCATCCCTATTTTGCGTATTTTGCCTTTATCATTACCTTATTTTCGGCGTTAAGGCTAGCTAAATTTAATAACGATACCCGCCAAACCGTAGATTTTATTGGGTTAAATACCCCGATGAATACACTTTTTATTGTATCGTTACCTTATGTAGCCGATTACCACCCACAAGTAATTGGAAATTGGATGGTTTTAGCCGTAATTTCTATAGTATGCAGTTATTTACTGGTAAGCGAAATCAAAATCTTCTCACTCAAATTCAGCAATTTAAGATGGAGCGAAAATAAAATCAAGTTTGTATTCATGATTTTATCTGTTGTGTTATTCGCTTGGCAGCAATTTGTAGCTATCCCGATAATCTTATTGCTTTATATTGCTTTATCTTTCGTTTATTTTAGAAATAAATAACGTGAATTATGGGGCTTAATCTTCGCTAACCAACCCTTAAATAAATTTGCTACGTGGTTTAGGGTAACGGAAAATCGGCAGTTCTTCATGCTAAATTTAATTTAGTTCAGCATCAGTTTTAATTCTGATTAATAATCTGAGTTCGATTGTTAAAGTGTGATTGGGTGGTATTTAAACACGCTATAACGATTTGTAACCACCCCACCTTTCAGGCACCCCTCCAAAGGAGGGGAATTGCGACCTACATTCCCCTCTTTCAGAGGAGTGGTCGAAGACCGGGGTGTTGTAGGGATATAAATATTAATCGAACTCACTTTAATAGGTTAAAAATCGAACTCAGGTTACCAAACAAATAACCAACAAATCGTTCTCGTAAAAGAAAAAAGGAGAACCGTTGTTAAGTTCTCCTTTATATGCAAAGCGAAGTAGGTTTTTAAACCCTGCCCCGTTAGTATGCTCTTTGGTTGTTACCCTCTTTCCAGTTTACAAAGGCTTTATTTACCACTTTGTTACCACCCGGTGTTGGATAATCTCCTGAAAAATACCAATCGCCCAAGTGATTTGGACAAGCCTCATGAAGACTTTCTAAAGTTTGATAAATTACCTCAACTTCTGCCACCGTATCTGCCGGGGTAATGATCTTCGCAATCTGATCTGAAATTTCTTGAGGAGTGAAAGGCTTGTAGATATCTTTCACATGGTTAACGATTTCCTCTTTCGGCAACTCCAAAGAAGCTTTACATTTCTGGTAAACCTCTTCAATGATATGCTCTTGACCTCTTTCTTTTAACAACTGAATAGCGGCATCAAAAGCTACAAACTGTCCCATTTTAGACATATCGATACCGTAGCAATCTGGATATCTAATTTGCGGAGCAGAAGAAACAATAATGATTTTTTTAGGATGCAACCTATCAATAATCTTGATGATACTTTGCTTCAAGGTAGTACCTCTCACAATAGAATCATCAACAGCTACCAAAGTATCTGTATGGTTTTTAATTACCCCGTAAGTAGTATCGTACACATGAGCCACCATTTCGCCCCTATCTGCATCGGCAGTAATAAAGGTACGTAACTTTACATCTTTGATAGCCAATTTCTCTACTCTTGGACGCATAGACAACAGCTCATCTAAAGCGGTATCATCTAAAACCTCCTTACGTTTAAGTAAAGTTTCCTTTTGATAATCGGTAATGTATTTATGTAGGCCATCTACCATTCCGTAGAAAGAAACCTCTGCCGTGTTCGGGATAAACGAGAAAACAGTATTTTTAAGATCGTAGTTTACCGTTTTAAGCACCTGCGGACACAGTAGCTCGCCTAATTTTTTACGTTCTTTATAAATGTCTGCATCACTTCCTCTTGAGAAATAAATACGCTCAAACGAACATGCTTTTTTCTCTAATGGCTCACGAAACATTTCTTCGGTAACTGTACCATCTTTTTTGATAATCAATGCATGTCCTGGCTTAATTTCCTTTACATTCTTGATTTGCACTTTAAAGGCCGTTTGAATTGCTGGTCGCTCAGAAGCGGCAACCACCACCTCATCATCCATATAGTAAAATGCCGGACGAATACCTGCTGGGTCTCTCATCACAAAAGCATCGCCGTTCCCAACTATGCCAGACATAGTGTAACCACCATCCCAGCTTTTTGCAGATCTTCTTAGGATATTTGCAACGTTTAAGCCTTCAGATATTTTGTGGGTAATTTCTACGTTAGTTAACCCCTCTTTTTTATATTCATCAAACAAAGTTTGATTTTCATCATCTAAAAAATGACCAATTTTTTCCAGTACAGTTACGGTATCCGCTTTTTCTTTAGGGTGCTGCCCCAGCTCGTATAATTGCTCTAACAACTCATCTACGTTAGTCATGTTAAAGTTACCGGCAATTACCAAGTTTCTGGTCATCCAGTTGTTTTGGCGTAAAAATGGGTGGCAATTTTCGATACTGTTTTTACCATGTGTACCGTAGCGAAGGTGCCCTAACAACACCTCTCCAATAAAACTCACATTTTGTTTTAAGAACTCCGTGTCTTTCATTAGTTCTGGAGTTTCTTCTTGTATACCAACAAATTTGCTTTGCACGTAACCGAAAATATCTGCAACAGCATTTTGAGCCATTGAGCGGTAGCGACTAATGTATCGGCTACCAGGTTTCATGTCCAATTTAATGGTGGCAATACCAGCTCCATCCTGACCGCGATTGTGCTGCTTTTCCATTAACAAATACAATTTGTTAAGGCCGTAAAGTGCAGTACCGTATTTTTCTTGGTAGTATGAGAGAGGTTTTAACAATCGGATAAAGGCTATCCCGCATTCGTGTTTGATCTGTTCGCTCATTGATTGTGATTGAGCCGCAAATTTACCGCTTTAATTAACCACAACCTAACAGAAAATGTAAGTTTTATCGTAAAATTATTATAACCTAAAGAATACCCTGCTAATTAGCTTTTTAGCAATTATAGGAATGTAATTTTAACATTTTAAAGACAAACCTAAATTATAAAAACAGACCATACCATGCCAATCAGTTACTGCCCATGGGCTTTGAATTTAACTTTTTACCAAGAAATACAGATGCCTGAGCATTAAATATATCGGTATCTCCAGACGTATAAAATGTTTGCTTTGCCTCTTTTGCTAACGCTTTTTCTATATCTTGATGTCTATCCAGATAATCTGCTAAGCTACTTGCTACAATATCTCCTTGGGCAACCAAAGTAATTTCTTGAGGCAAAAACTGTTTAATTTTAGGTAAAATTAAAGGATAATGGGTACAAGCTAGTAAAATCGTATCAATATTTGGCGATTGCTGCATAAGTTCATCAATATACTTTTTAACAAAATAATCTGCTCCGGGATACTCATGTTCATTATTTTCTACTAAAGGCACCCACATTGGGCAACTTTGTTGATAAACTTCCACATCGGGGAAAAACTTATTGATTTCTATTAGATAAGATTCTGAGCGTATTGTTCCTCTTGTGCCTAACACACCAATAGCTTTGGTTTTGCTCATTTCTCCAACAACCTCTGCGGTGGGTCTAATTACGCCCAAAACCCTACGGTTGGGATATTTTTTGGGTAAATCTAATTGCTGTATATTACGCAAAGCCTTTGCAGAAGCCGTATTACAGGCTAAAATAACCAATGGGCATCCCTGCTCAAAAAGCCACTCTACACACTCTAGGGTGTATCTATAAACGGTATCGAAAGAGTGGTCTCCGTATGGCGACCGAGCATTGTCTCCTAAATAGATGTAGTTATAATTGGGCAATTTTTCGGCAATGGCTTTAAAAACGGTTAAGCCCCCAAAGCCAGAATCGAATATACCTATAGCGTTATTGCCTTGCATATCATTTTATTGAAAGGTTTTGAATGTTAATGTAAAGATTATTTAGCCCATTTTAAACATTCTTGAGCATAAAAAAGCGGAATTAAGCTTACCTAATTCCGCTTTTTAATTTTTAAATAAGATTATGGTTTTTTAGCCGGAGTTGTAGCTGGTTTAGCAGTTGCTGCAATACCTAATTTAGTTTTTACAGCAGCAGTAATATCTTCGCCACCATCAAAATAAACTAAATTGTTAAAACCTTGAGATGCAGAAATATCAAAAACGTAAGACAAACCTTTTTCTTTTGAAATTGCATTGATAGCTGTAGCTACTTTTTGTTGCAACGGAGGAAAAACCTCAGCTTGCTTAGCTTCAACATCTGTTCTTGCTTTGTTACGAGCATCTTCAATTCTTTTTTGTAAATCTGTTAACTCTGTTTGAGCAACTTGCAATTCTTTAACAACAACATCTTTATTTGCTTCGCTTAATGTTCTTTCTTTGTCTTGAGCAGCTTTTAATTTGTTTTGATACTCAGTGATCATTTTATCAATTTCTGCTTGTTTTGTTTTTGCCAAGTTCTCTATCGTACTAGAAACAGTTTTAGCTTCCGACCAAGTAGAGAAAATCTCATCTGAATTTAAGTGACCAAATTTTTGTTGTGCACTTACAACTTGCGTAGTTAAAAGTAATCCTGCAGCTACAAATAATCCTTTAATTAACTTTTTCATTTATAATATAATTTGTTTTTGTTGATAATCGTTTTTGTTTTTAAGGCTTCAATAAGCTTTTAAGCTCGTTTTAAGTAAATAAAACCACCCCCGCTAAACTTGGATAGTTTCATTTTTTGTAATGTGTAATGTTTTGTTATTTTACCAAAGTACCTGGCTTAAAGCCTAATCTAATAATTACATCGTTACTGATGTCATAGTTGGCGCTAGCATAAATCATCATGGTGCTTTCGCTGCTTTTATCAAATACGAAGTCAATGTATTTGTTTTTTGCAACTTCTGCAATGGTAGAAGAAACTTTTTCTTGAATAGGCTTCAATAATTTGGTGCGGGTTTGAAACAAATCTCCCTCTGGACCAAACTTTTGACGTTGTAATTCTTTGGCTTTCTTCTCTTTTTCGATGATATCATTTTCTCTACGTCTACGCATATCATCAGTTAATAATACCTGATCTGCTTGATAAGCCTTATACATGGCATCTACTTCTTTAAATACTTCGTCTACTTCTTTCTGGTACTGTTTAGATAGCCCTTCTATTTGAGTTAACGACGATTTATAGTCTGGAACGTGTTTCAAAATGTATTCTGTATCTACGTAGGCCATTTTCTGTGCCGATACTCCTAAGGCCATAAGGAGTAAAAAACTAGCTAAAAATATCTTTCTCATAATTGAACGTTTGCTTAACGCTTTAAACAAGCTTTTAATTGTGTGTGATTAGTTAAAACCTCCCATTTGTTGCGCAATGCTGAAGTGGAACTGTCCTTTATTAGCATCTGGCACTCCTGGGATGTTATCAAATCCATAACCATAATCTATGCCAAGTAATCCAAATATCGGTAAAAATATTTTTGCACCAACACCAACAGACCTTCTCACGTTAAATGGATTAAAGTCGCGGAACCTGTCCCAAGTATTACCAGCCTCGCCAAATACGGTCATAAAAGCGGTTGCTTGTTGCGAGCTAATTACTGGATATCTTAATTCCATTACATATTTGGTAAAGATAGGGCTACCAGAACTTTGTGCAATGTTTGGATTGGCACCTACCGGAATTACCGAGTTATTTGAGTAACCACGCATTGCTATGATCTCAGAACCTTGTAAAAAGTCGAAGCCTTGCATACCATCGCCACCTAATTTAAAGCGCTCAAATGCTGATTGACCAACGGCACTATTGTAAGAGCCTAAGAAACCAAACTGCGCTTGTCCTTTAAATACCAACTTGCCAACTACGGTTTCGAACCACTGCGATTCAAATTTCCACTTGTGATATTCTGTAAATCTGTAGCGATCTTTATCAGATGCTGTGTTATAATTTACCTTGTTAAATAAAGAATAAGGCGGGGTTGCTTGTACGGTAAACCTTAAATACGCACCACCCGTTGGGAAAATATTGTGATTTCTAGAATCTCTTGAAATTTCTTGGGTAAAGTTTAAGTTATAAGACTCTCCTGTACTGAAAAGGAAGCCCGGATAGTTATTTAAGATGTACTGGTTTAGGTTAATAGAGTGCGTTAACGAGAACCAGTTATCTGGCCATTTTAACCTTCTACCTAAACTGAACGACACACCATTTAAACGGATGCCATAGTAATTGGCATTGCTTTTAGCTAAACCGTTAGATTGTAGTGAAGTAAATGCACTAACGCCAAAACTAACGGGCTTTTTACCACCAAACCAAGGCTCAGAAAACGAAAAACTGTAAGATTGGTAGAACTTACCATTGGTTTGCCCACGCAAGCTTAAACGTTGCCCATCTCCTTTAGGCAAGGGTCTGTACGCTTCGCCTTTAAATAAGTTTCTTAACGAGAAGTTATTAAAGGTTAAACCTAAGGTACCAATCACACGGCCACCGCCAAAACCTCCAGAAAGCTCAATCTGGTCTGATGGTTTTTCTTCTACATTGTAAACAATATCTACAGTACCATCTGCCGGATTAGGTTTTGGTACGGGGTTAGTTTTAGACTCATCGAAGTTACCCAACTGTCCAATTTCCCGAACACTTCTGATGAGTTGTTCTTTTGAGAAAAAATCTCCTGGTTTTGTACGGATTTCTCTTAACACCACCCTATCGTTGGTAATGGTGTTTCCTAAAACACTTACTTTATTAATGGTATACTTTGGACCTTCGTAAATACGCATCTCTACGTCAACGGTGTCATTATAAATTTTAGTTTGTACTGGGTCTACATTAAAGGTAAGGTAACCATCGTTTAAGTAAATACTAGAAACATCGTCGCCATTAGCGCTACCTCTTAATTTTTTCTCTAGTTTTTCTTCACTAAATACTTCGCCTTTTTCGATACCGAAAACTTTCTCTAAAAACTCAGTATTGTATTTAGCATTACCCACCCACGTAATTTTCCCGAAATAGTATTTCGGCCCTTCGTACATGTTAATTTTAATGCTAACGGTTTTATCATTGTATTTATAAACACTATCGCTAATAATTGCGGCATCGCGATAGCCTTTCTCGTGCAGCTTAGCTACAAAAGCCAATTTATCTTCTTCGTATTTCTCTTTGTTGAATTTACCACTACCAAAAACTTTATAAAAGGCACGTTGCTTAGTTTTTTTAAGGTATTTTCTAAGTTTAGCAGCGCTAAATTCTTTGTTACCTGTAAAATCAATCTTTTGCACTTTTACCCTTCGGCCTCTGTCTATGTTAACTTGAAGAATTACGCTGTTTTCCTGATTTGGATCGGGTTTAGAAGTGTAATTGATTTTGGTGTAGAAAAATCCTTTTTCGTATAAATATTTTGTGATGATAGACCTCGTAGTATTGTACAAGTTATCATTAATGATAGATTTCCCAGGTCTGTCTCCTAGTTTTTCTAGGATATCGGTTTTTTGTGATTTACTGATACCAGTAAACTCAAAACCACTTAGGCGAGGAAGCTCTACTACTTCAATATCAAAATACACCGTATCTCCATTTATTTTAGAAACGTTTAGCTTGATATCATCAAATAAGCCTTGGGCCCATAAGTTTTTAATGGCATTAGCAGTACCTTCTCCAGGCAGCATAATTGTTTCGCCTTGGGTTAACTTAGAAAGCACAACAATTACATCCTTATCAAGATATTTTGCGCCAGTTAAAGTGGTACCTCCAATAATGTATTCTTTTGGTGTGAAATAGTCTAAATTTAGTCCATTTACTTTTAAGGAAGGAGTTGCTTGTGTTGGTTGGTTACGAATTTGAGCTAATGACGGAAAACCGATCAAAAGCAGAAATACTAGTTGGTATATTCTTCTCATTTACAATCTAAAAAACGTTGCTAAGTTAATTTAAACTCATGTTAAAAAGTGTTAAAAGAAAAATTAGTTCAATTGCTCACTAATTTTCCCAAAGCGACGTTCGCGTTTTTGGTAATCTACAATGGCCTCAAAAAGATGCTCTCTTCTGAAATCGGGCCATAGTGTTTCGGTAAAATATAATTCGGTATAAGCCATTTGCCACAATAGGTAATTACTGATACGATGCTCTCCGCTGGTACGTATCATTAGCTCAGGATCGGGGATATTTACGGTAGTTAGCTGATTTGCAAACAACTGCTCATCAATTTGTTCTACACTAATTTTTCCTTCTTGCACTTGGGTGGCTAATTTTCTCGCAGCTTCTACAATTTCCCACTTTGCACTATAGCTTAGCGCCAAGGTTAAGGTACATTTTACGTTGTCCTTGGTTTTGTGCATAGCATCTGCTAGGTCTTCAATACATTTTTGCGGAAGAGATTTTAAATCGCCTATGGCATTTAGCTTAATGTTATTTTTGTTAAGGGTTTCTGCTTCTTGGTTAATGGTTGAAATGAGCAATTCCATTAAAGCATTTACTTCTTCTACCGGTCTGTTCCAGTTTTCGGTAGAGAAAGCATAAACCGTTAGGTACTTTATTCCAATTTCTACGCAGCCCTCTACAATATCTTTTACAGAAAGCACGCCGCTCTCGTGGCCAAAAACCCTAAATTTCCCTTGATTTTTTGCCCAACGTCCATTACCATCCATAATAATGGCAATATGTTCTGGCAAACGCTTAATATCTATTTGATCTTTAAAATCCATTTATTTTGCTGAGGCCGTCAAAAGTTAAAAACACTTTTGGCTCACAAAGGTATAAGTTATGCCAATACCTACAAACATATAAGTATCTCTTTTTCTAAAATCTCCTCTTTGCACATCTCTTGCCCCAATATAATTGCCATTAATTTCGCCAGAACGGTCGCTTAACATAATCTGCATAGGGCGTATATCTGGGTCGTTAGAATAAAGTGCTGGATCAATATAGTTGCCACTTACATCGTCTAAATAATCTGTATAGGCATTTCTATAGCCTATATTGCTCATTACGGTCCAATTATTTTTGAAATTATACTTGATACCGAAGCCAAAAGGCACGCTTAAAGCGGCAGTTTTATATTTTGCACCTTCGGTTTGATATAAAGGAAGTTCGTATTCACTTCCCTGGTATTTAGTTTTAGGATTAAACAACACCACCCCGACACCAGTATATAAATAAGGAGAAAACCTTGAATAGCCACCTCCCGAAAAATAATCGAAAAAGTTAAAATCTACCAAAAGACTAAATTCGTTTAGCTTGTTAGAAAAGCTCAAATTTCTTTGCCTAAACTGCTCGCTGGTAGATTGTGCATCGTTTGCTTTAATTTTACCGTTAGTATAATTAAAAGACAGCGCCCAGTTGGGATCAAAGTTAGCTTTAACGAAACCACCAAAGGAAAGGCCACTAATTTTTAAGGGATTGGTAGGGTTTAAATCGCCCATATAACCCGCACCGCCTGCCTGCAAACCTACCTCCCATACTTGGGCAACAGATTTACCTACAAAAATAGCGCTTAAAACAATGGCTAATAACGTCTTTTTATAAAACATCCTAATAATTACGGGTATCTATGCCCCAAAGCAATTTATTCCTTAACGTAGTTAGAAACGTTTCATTGTTAAGGCGGATAAGATTTATGTTAAATGTTGCTTTACTGATAGTTATTTTCACGCTACGATCTACAGTTTCTGTCCTCGAATCGCAGGTAAGCAAAAATTTGGTGCTACGGGCTTCAACCTCAAAAGTAAGCGTTACATCATCGGGCACTATAATTGGCCTTACATTTAAATTATGTGGCGCTACGGGTGTAATCACAAAATTTTGTGCACTTGGCAAAATAATTGGACCTCCGCAGCTCAACGAATAGGCCGTGGAACCCGTTGGTGTGGCAATAATAAGCCCATCGGCCCAATAGGAGTTTACAAATTCGCCATTCATGTAAGCATGAATAATCATCATGGCAGAATCATCTCTTCTGTGTATGGTAATATCGTTTAAGGCAAAGTTTTCATCGCCAAATAGGCCGCTTTTAGATTCGATACTGAGCAAGCTTCGCTGATCTATAGAATAAGCCCCACTTACCAATGCTTTTATGGCATCGTTTATTTCTGCTTTATTGATACTGGCCAAAAAGCCTAAACGCCCAAAGTTGATACCTATCACCGGAACCTGCGAATCTCTTACCAAAGATAGCGTGTCTAGCAAAGTTCCATCGCCGCCCAAACTTAACAAGATATCAGTTTTGCCGAGCAAATCGTTATATCCTAAAAAAGTAGCAATATTTGGTGGCAAGGTTAATTTGTCCTTTACAAAATCAAAAAACTTTTGATAAACCGTTACTTCAATCTGGTTAGCTGCCAAAGCATCAAATACTTCTTGTACAAAAGGCAGTACATTATCATTAAAATCTCTACCGTAAAGGGCTATTTTCATCCGTTTGTTTTGACTTATTTTTTTGATGACGAAAGCATCATAATTATCTTACAGCTAAATTCTTTATGAAATCTTGATGGTTTTCGTATTAGGAATTAAACGTTTAAATAGTTCATGAACGAATTGAATCTATCCATAGAACCGTCATCATGACTGCTATTGTTAAAAACAGCTTTAACTTCATAATCGTAGCGTTCAAAAGAAGCTATAATGGCAGAAAGATCTGTTTTGTTAATTTTTAAGGTAACTTCTAACCTAGTAGAATCTGGAAAAGAATTTACATAAGAAGATAATATTTGCGCATTTTCTGCTTCTACAACTTGCGACATGTGCGCCAACGAATTGTTTCGATTACTGATAGAAAGCACAATGATACCGCCAGGTTCGCTTACCGCATAAAGATTGGCAGTAAAATTTAATAAATGATTGATATAAACCACCCCAAGGTAATTTTTTTGCTGATCTAAAACTGGCACAACAGACAACTGAAGCTCGCTAAATAAACGGATAACTTCGTAAATGTGTGCATTCTCGAAAGCAAAAGAACTGAGCAAACTTAGCGGTAATGCACCAATGGCTGTGTCTGTATCCTTAGCCGCCATTAATTCTTCTTCGGAGACTAAACCGAGGTACTGCACTTCGTTTACAATAGGCAGGTGATATAGCTTGAACTCGTTCATACGATCCAAAGCCTTCCTAACCGTATCTGACGTACGAAGAGGTGGAATATTGTTCGTTATGAGTTCTCCTGCAATCATTATCTATTTTTTTTATTGGCAATATCTTAAATCTTTTATGCCAATTTATTATTTAAGCAAAATTCTGTCCAAAAACTTTTCTAAATAGTTATTAAATACTTCTGGCTGCTCCATCATAGGTGCATGGCCGCATTCATCTACCCAGTTTAGCTCAGAATTTGGCAGTAATTCATAAAATTCTTTAGCTACATCTGGTGGCGTAACTTTATCTTGTTTGCCCCAAATTAACGACACCGGAATAGTTATTTTCTTTAGTTCTTTAGCCATGTTGTGCCTTATGGCAGATTTGGCCAATGCCAAAATACGAATTACCCTAGAACGATCGTTAACCGTTTTAAATACTTCGTCTACCAATTCTTTAGTGGCAGTTGCTGGGCTGTAAAACGTAAATTCTACTTTCTCTTTAATAAAATCGTAGTTCTCTCTTTTAGGGAAAGAGCCTCCAAAAGCATTTTCATACAGACCAGAGCTTGGTAAGTACCAATGCTTTCACAAACTCTTGATGTGCCACGGTAAATACTAAGCCAACGTGCCCGCCAAGTGAGTTTCCTATTAAAACTACCTGGCTTAGTTTTTTAAATTTTAGAAAACGATGCAGGTATTTTGACAGGCTTTTTACTCCTAATGTTAATATAGGAAGTTCGTAAATAGGCAAAATAGGTACCAACACACGGTATTTATGTTTAAATTTTTCTACTGTTTGTTCCCAGTTACTCAATTCTCCCATCAAACCATGAAGCAACACTAAAGGTTCGCCCTGGCCAACCTCTATAAATTTAAACCCCTCCTGTTCAACTACTTCGTAATTCATATATGGATAATGATGTTTTATTGATTATTTGATATTTTTAAAATTGTATCAATGAACTCGCGAGCTCGGTTTTATTGTAATATATAATAGCCTTTTTATCTTCGTTTGTATTTTCGGAAACACGGCTATTTCATAAATATGATTGTGTATATTTTTTACCTATATATTTTTTTTTCGATGGTGGTAAAGCTGCCATCATCAATTATTCCGCCCCGATTTGTTAACCATGGTGGTTTGGTATATGCCACTAAGTTAATAGAGTAAATGTAATTAATGTGAAATAAAATTACATTTTTATCCTTTACACTCTATTTAATACTAAGCTAACAAGCTTTTTACAATTTCTCCAATCAATTTTCCTTCGGCTTTACCTGCTAGTTCTTTGTTAGCCAAGCCCATTACTTTACCCATCTCTTTGATAGAGCTAGCGCCAGTTTTAGCAATAATTTTAGCTATAACAGCTTCGATCTCTGATCTTTCCATTTGCTTAGGTAAAAACTGAGCAATTACATCTATTTCTTCTTGTTCTACCTGATAAAGATCTTCCCTACCCTGAGTTTTATAAATATCTGCCGACTCTTTACGTTGCTTAACCAGTTTCTGTAAAATTTTTATTTCAGCTTCTTCATTTATTTCTTCTGCATGACCTTTTTCTGTTTTTGCCAACAAAATTGCGGCTTTAATAGCCCTAAGTCCTCGTAGTTTAACTTGGTCTTTAGCCAACATGGCTTGTTTAATTTCTTGATCTATGGTTGTTGATATCATAATGTGTTATGTGTTATCAGTTACGTGTTGTGGGTTATACATCCAAACTAGAAACCCATAACTTGTAACTTTAAATTAATCTCTTTTTACAATAGTTCCTGTAGCTTGTGCGGTGGGCATAATTAGCATATCGCTAATGTTTACATGTGCAGGCCTACTTACCACGTACCAAATTGCATCTGCAATGTCTTGTGCCATTAAAGGCTCTAGTCCATCGTAAACTTTTTTAGCCCTATTTTCATCTCCTTTAAAACGCACAATAGAAAATTCTGTTTCTACCATACCCGGATTTATTGCCGTTACTTTAATGCCGTGAGGCAAAAGATCAATACGCATTCCTTTGTTTAATGCATCTACCGCATGTTTGGAGGCACAATATACATTCCCGTTAGGATATACTTCTTTACCAGCAATAGAACCGATATTGATGATATGACCTTGCTTTCTTTCTACCATCCAGCTAGAAACGATCTTGGTAACGTAAAGCAAGCCCTTAACGTTGGTGTCAATCATTCTGTCCCAATCATCGGTATCGCCTTTATCTATTGGATCTAAACCTTGGCTCAACCCTGCATTGTTAACCAAAACAGCTACATTTTTCCACTCTGTGGGCAAAGTTTCTAATACATAGTTGATGTTCTCCTTATCTCTAACATCAGCTTGTATTTTTTTAATTTGAACGCCGTATTTGGCAGTAAGTTCTTGAGTTTGGGTGGTTAACAGATTCTTCTTCTGGCTATTAAAATTAAATCATATCCTTGTGCGGCAAACGTAGCTGCACAAGCGGCTCCAATGCCAGAAGTAGATCCTGTAATTAATGCGATTTTGGCCATTTTATAAATATTTCGTTTGGCACAAAGTTATGCTTTTTCTTAGAAGCCAATTACTCGAAAAACAAACTGAAAGTAAAATTTCTTAAAATGGCTTTATCAATAGGTGTAGCAAACGGATGGTTTTCGTGCCTCAAGATATCGCCAAAAGAATGGCTAACCTTTAATTCTGGAGACATTTTGAAGTATTCGAAATACAAATCGAAACCTATGGCAGCCTCATAGGAAGCAAAGTTTTTTTTGTTTTTTAGAAATTTGTATATCAACGCTTTATCCGCATCGTTCACTTTTTTCCCTGATGCCAAGTCCATAGAATATTTAGCGCCTAACAGTAAGTAAGCTCTAAAATCTTTTCTTCTTTCGGATTTAAACTTAATGCCCAAAGGTAAATCTACCATGGTTGCCGATACTTTTTGCTGCCATTTTCCATCTGTAAAATCAGAAGGAACATTAACTGAGGGCAAGGCGTATTGGTAATTTACCAACCTATCGGTAAAAACTAATGTAGGTGTACTACGCAAGTCAAAATGCTTGGTTAGTTTGTAGTTCATTACGAAACCAATACCAAAACCAGCAGAAACGGGAGAACTTATGGCGTTTAATTTATCGGTGATTGGCCTATTGTTCTGTTCGTAATCTAAGAAAATATCTTGCCAATTAGGCGATTTAGTGAGCTTAAACTCTGATGCGATATATTGAAAGCTAAACCCCCAATTGAAATCCTGCTCATCAATACCACCGCCCCAATTTTGGGCATTGGCATTTAAAGTAAGTACAGAAAATAAGAGGACTAGTAGCTGTTTTTTCATTTAACACCGGTATAAATGGCACTAATACCAAACGTTAGAGAACGATGTTTGGTATTTTGGTAGCCAACTTTTTCCATCAGTGCTGTGAAGTTTTTACCATCAGGAAATGCCTGTACCGACTCTTCTAAATAGGCATAAGCTTTTTTATCTTTTGAAAACAAACCGCCAAAAAATGGCGTTGCATATTTAAAGTAGAAATGATACAACTGCTTTACAGGAAAAACCTTAGGTTTAGAAAATTCTAAAATCACTACTTTACCTCCCGGTTTAAGTACCCTAAACATGTCGGCCAAGCCTTTTTCTAAGTTTTCGTAATTACGTACACCAAAAGCTACTGTTATCGCATCGAAAGTATCGTTATCAAAGTGCAAACCCTCCGAATCGCCTAACCTAACAGAAAACACTTCGCCCAGCTTCCTTTCGGCTATCTTCTTTCTAGCTACGTCCAACATTCCTTCAGAAATATCTACCCCAATAATTTGTTGCGGTTTTAATATTTTAATTGATTCGAATGCAAAATCGCCAGTACTTAGTAGCCACATCTAATATTTTTTGAGGTTTAGCAGACAAAAGCTCTTTAATGGCTTTCTTACGCCAAATGATATCAATTCCTAAAGATAAAAAGTGGTTAAGAAAATCGTAAGTGCCCGAGATATTGTTGAACATGCTAGCTACCTGTTCTTTTTTGCTTTCGGTGCCAGAATAAGGAGTGATTTGTGGATTCATGCTTTGCAAAGATAGGGTTATTTTGGTTAATCGGTTAACTGTAAAAACTGGTTAATTGTATTTGACAATCGATTAACCAATTAAACGTTTCTCACAATTAACCTTATCTTTGCCTCATGATCATTAAATCTGCAACCTTTGTAGTTAGCAACACCAAAGTATCGGCTTTGCCATTACCAGACATGCCCGAGTATGCTTTTATTGGGCGTTCTAATGTAGGCAAGTCTTCGTTAATCAATATGTTAGTAAACCAACAAGGATTAGCTAAAACCTCTCAAAAGCCAGGTAAAACCCAGCTAATTAATCACTTTTTGGTTAATGAAAAATGGTACATCGTAGATTTACCGGGTTATGGCTATGCAAGGGTATCTAAAAGCAGCAGAGAGAAATGGGAAAAATTTATTCGGGCTTACATCACTAAAAGAGAAAACCTGCAGTGTGTTTTTGTACTTATTGATAGTAGGTTGGAACCTCAAAAAATTGACTTAGAGTTTTGCTCTTGGTTGGGCGAATGCCAAATTCCTTTTGCGCTGGTTTACACTAAAGCCGATAAACAATCGGGACCAAAAACCGACCAAAATGTGGCTAAATTTAACAAGACTTTGCTAGGCTGGTTTGAAGAACTACCTCCTTTTTTTGTTACTTCAGCAGAAAAAGGTCAGGGCAGAGAAGATGTTTTACAGTTTGTACAGGAAGTGAATGAGGACTTTGTGAAACCTGTGATTGATCCGAAATTTTACGCTGCCAGTAACCCAGACAAGTAAATTTTATTAGCGCCCAGTTATTGTATTACACCCTATTTCAATGAAAAAGTATTTTTCGCTCGTATTATTTGCCCACTCTATATTTGCCATGCCTTTTGCCTTTATTGGTTTTTTCTTAGGCGTAACCACTACTACCAACCCCTTCAATTGGTATTTACTGTTGGCGGTAGTGCTTTGTATGGTGTTTGCTCGTAACGCAGCAATGGCTTTTAACAGATATTTAGATCGGGATATCGATGCGAAAAACCCTAGAACAGTGACAAGAGATATACCTGCCGGTAAAATTTCTGCAAAGGAAGCTTTAACTTTTGTGATAGCAAACTGTGCACTTTTTATAGCAACTACTTATTTCATTAATCCGCTTTGTTTCTATTTATCGCCCATTGCCATTTTTGTGGTGCTATTTTATAGTTACACCAAGCGCTTTACAGCCTTGTGCCATTTAGTTTTAGGACTTGGATTAGGGCTTGCTCCTATTGGAGCGTACATTGCTGTAACTGGTCAATTTAACATCGTACCAGTATTATATTCTTTTGCTGTTTTATTTTGGGTAAGTGGCTTCGATATCATTTATGCCCTACAAGACGAAGAATTTGACCGTTCTGAGAAACTTCATTCTATCCCATCTGCTTTAGGGAGGAAGAATGCGTTGCACCTGTCTTCATTCCTTCACATTTTATCCGCAGCCTGCGTTATTGCTCCAATCTATTTCATGGATTTTGGCTGGCCATATTATGCTGGCGTTGTATTTTTCTGTGCTATGCTAGTTTATCAACATCGTTTGGTAAAACCCAATGACATCAGTAAAGTGGATAGAGCATTTGCTACCACCAATGGTTATGCCTCAGTGGTATTTGCTATTTGCTTTTTGGTTGATGCTTATTTGAAGAGCAGGTAGGTATAAAGGTTTATAGTTTATAGCTGATAGCCTTAAGATTAATTCCCGCTGATTTCGCTAATTTAAGACACCGCAGATCTAAGGAGATATTTCTCTTCTATGCTGTCAATTCTTATTGATACCTGACCCCTAGTGCCTGACTACTCTTACACCGGCAATCTATTTAATTCAATATCATCTGGGCTTACAAAAATCAACGGCACTTTCTCCACATCTACATAACTCGAATCTAAACCAAAACTGGTTACTTCAGATAAACTCATTTTTTTAAGCAACATGTAGTAATCCATAATTGTTTCTTCGTAAAAACTTAAATTGGTAAACCTACTCAGTGTTTTTTCTAGCAGTACAAACCTAAAATCGCCAGTAATTTTGTGTTTATTTAACGAAGTATATTGACTTGTAATGTCCACCTCTCCGTTTTTAACTAGCTCTTCTACCACTTTGCGGTAAAGCAAATTGATACGTTGTTCTATCCTAAAACCTAGTTTAAAATCAATTCTAATTAGTTTTCCAGGTATCAAAAACTCTACTTTATAATCCATTGTATAAGGCTCGTCTACTACATCTACGTGTACTAACCAGTAAACATCAGCCCTTTTTGGCTCCTTTTGTATAATAGAGTAAATGATTTTAGACTCTATTTCGGTTTTAAAATTGGCACTGGTTAAATACACCAATTGCGAAGAGAATTTAGGCACTGAAACATCATTACTTAATTCATTTATAATATCGTAGTAGTCTTCAATCTCTACATACTTAACAAACCTATTTTTGATTTTACGAGACGCATACCAAGTCCACATGATGCTTAACAGCACCAAGCTAATAAGCAACGTTACCCAACCACCATGAATAAATTTGGCCATGTTACCTACCAAGAAAGCGAGTTCAATACCCATGTAAACCACTACAAAAAGCACAATTAGATACATAGGAAACTTTTTGCGAAGCATAAAAACTGCTACCAAAATGGTGGTCATTAAAAAGGTTAGGTTAATAGCTAAGCCGTAAGCACCCTCCATATTGTCGGACTTTTGGAACACCAAAACAATGATGATACAACCTACGCAAAGCAACCAGTTAATAGAAGGCACATATAATTGTCCTTTTTGCACACTTGGATAATTGATACGAACCTTTGGCCACAAATTCAAACGAACGGCTTCGGATATTAGGGTAAACGAACCCGAAATCATAGCCTGAGATGCGATAACTGCGGCGGTAGTAGCTAAGATAACCAAGTACAACACCATATCTTCTGGTACCAATTTAAAAAATGGATTAGACAAAGGATCATGAGGATTATACCCTTGCGCATTCTTTAATACCCAAACACCTTGACCTAAATAATTCAAGATGAGCATAGATTTTACAAAAATCCAGCTGATGCGGATATTCCTTTTGCCACAATGGCCTAAATCGCTATACAAAGCCTCGGCCCCGGTGGTACAAAGAAAAACACCACCTAAAATAAGGAGCGCACTTGGATTGGTTATTAATAAATGCGCTGCGTAATAAGGATTTAAGGCTTTAAAAATCCACGGATCGTGCAATACCTGTAATAGTCCCACCACCCCAAGCACAGAAAACCACAACAACATAATGGGGCCGAATAATTTACCAACCAAATTGGTACCGAACTGCTGAATGATAAATAACAATGCGATAATAGAAATTACAATTGGTATTACTTGCACGTCGGGAAATTTCAGCTTAAGCCCCTCAATTGCAGAGGTTACGGTAATACTAGGCGTAATCATACCATCGGCCAAAAGCGCAGCACCGCCTATAACAGCGGGCACTACCAGCCACTTGGCTTTTTTGCGAACTAGAGAATAAAGCGAAAAAATCCCTCCCTCGCCTTTATTATCAGCTCGTAAGGTAATTACTACATATTTGATAGTGGTTTGTAGGGTTAAAGTCCAAATGATACAAGAAAGCGCACCTAACACCAAATCTGGACTAATTGGCTGGCCAGAATCTACTACAGATTTAAAAATCGCTTTTAAAGTATAAAGAGGTGATGTACCGATATCACCAAACACTATCCCTAGTGTTACCAACAGCCCTCCGGCAGTAAGGGCATTTACGTTTTTATGACTTGACACTTAGTAAAAATTTGACGCAAAATTAAATAAATAATTAGGATAACAACTTATTTAGTAGTAAAAGCTATTTTTTTGTCGAAACATAAAATCTATTTGGCAAGCTAAAATCCTGTTAAATATTGTTAAATAATAAAACCACATCATTTTATGTTTGATTTGTTTGTTTAAATATTTATATTTTTGTGCAACAATAGATGAAAATAAAAAGAGTTAAAATAGCGCTCAACAAAAATGCAGCATACCTCATAGTGATGTTGTTGCTTTCTTGTTCGTCTATTTTTGCCCAAAAAGCAGATACTTCTAAATTTTCTGTAAGGCCAAAAGCCAAAGCATTTAGTAGAATTCCGATAATTAAAGGAAGTGTACAGCCTTACAAGCCTTCTTACAACATCTACTCATCTACAGCTGCGCACATTAAGCCTGACGTAAAAGAAAAAGGTGGCAAAACATTAACGGTTCTCAAAATCTATCCAAACCCAGTAGTAGAGCAACTAAACATTAACCTTCGTTTAGAAAAAGAAACCAGTCTTTCCATTAAAATAACAGATTTGCTGGGCAATGAAGTGGTAACACTTGCCAACGAACGCATACAGCACGGAGAACATACCAAAACCTATAACGTACCGGCAAAACTTAATGCTGGCATTTATTTTCTACGCATTGTGGCTGGTGGCGAACCTGTAATCAGAAAAATATCTGTACTTTAAAATTGGTTAATCGTAAAACTGTTGAACTGTTTAATCGTAGATAGCAGTTAAGCAAATAAACCTTATTTTTGCAGCATGAAAATCATTGCAATTGGCAGAAATTACGCTGCACACGCCGCAGAACTAAACAACGCTATACCTACTAAACCTATTATTTTTTTAAAGCCCGATACGGCTGTTCTAAAAGATAACAAACCATTTTACTTGCCAGATTTTTCTAACGATGTACATTACGAGCTAGAAGTTGTGCTTAAAATTTGCAAAGAAGGCAAACATATTGCCGAGAAATTTGCTTCTAATTATTACGAAGAAATTGGATTAGGAATTGATTTTACGGCCAGAGACATCCAAGCAGAACATAAAGAGAAAGGCTTACCTTGGGAATTAGCAAAAGCTTTCGACAACTCTGCTGTGATTAGCCATTTTTTACCGAAAAGCGACTACAAAGACATGTACGATTTACATTTTGAGTTAAAGAAAAACGGCGAAAGCAAACAAAATGGCCATACTGCCAATCTGTTATTCTCGTTTGAAAAAATTATTTCTTTTGTATCACAGTACATTACCTTAAAAAAAGGAGATTTGATTTTTACAGGCACACCAGAAGGTGTTGGCAAAGTAAATGCTGGCGATAGATTAGAGGCTTGGTTAGAAGATAAACAACTACTTAATTTTGAAATAAAATAAAATAATGCGCAATTACATTACCTACGTTTCACTCATTTTATCTGTTTTTAGCTCAAACCAACTCATAGCGCAGCAAACTTATAGCAACCATATTTACCCCCTTACAAACTTCAGTTCGCCGTTGGATATTGAACCGCCTGCTTTGGCAGGGTCTTTTGGAGAACTAAGATCAAACCATTTTCATTCTGGTATAGATTTTAGAACCAACCAACGCATTGGTTATCCCGTTTATGCACCTGCTGATGGCTTTATTTCTAGATTAAGAGTACAGAACAGTGGTTTCGGTTTAGCATTGTACATCAACCACCCAAATGGTTATACTACAGTTTATGGTCACTTATCGAGGTTTAACCCAAAAATTGCACAAATAGTAAAAAACATCCAATACAAAAAAACTTCTTATGAAATTGACGAGTTTCCTTCTCCAGATCTTATCCCCGTAAGAAAAGGCGAAGTAATTGCCTACACAGGCAACACTGGGAGTTCTGGCGGCCCACATTTACACTTCGAAATTCGCGATAGCAAAACCGAGGCTACCATTAACCCACAATTATTAGGTATTAGCATTCCAGACAATATTCCTCCTGTTATACATGCCATGTATGTTTACAGGCTTAACGGCAAACCATTTAATGAATTTACGCCGAAACAGTATTTCCAAGTAGCAGGAAGTAAAGGAAACTACAAATTAAACCAAGTGAGCACCATTAACCTCAACGGAGAAGTAGGCTTTGGAATAGTTGTAAACGATAGGCACAACGGCGCTTCGGGAAATAATGGCGCTTATGCAATTGAGTTAGCTGTAGACGGCAATATTGTTTATACATCAGCTTTAGAGCGGTTTACTTTCGATAACAGCAAGGCCATTAACTCGCACATCGATTATCCAACGTATCTACGCACCAAGCAAAGTATCCAGAAAAGCTTTGTTGATCCCGGAAATCCTCTAAACATCTACTTCAATTTAGTTAACAGCGGACGCGTTACTTTTAACGATGGAAAAACCCACTCAGTTAAATATACCATTAGTGATGCGAGAGGCAATAAAAGCACCTTGGCTTTTAACGTTTTGGCCGATGCAAAGGCTAACATCAACACACCAGAACTACCTTTAGGAACAAGCTTTGCCTACAACAAACAAAATGAGTTTAGCCAAGACGACGTGAAGGTAATTTTACCTAAAGGCACGCTCTATAACGATTTAAACTTTATCTATAAGAAAACAGCTAAGCCGCAACAAAACGCATTTTCAGAAATTCATCACATACACAACAATTTTACGCCGCTACATACTGGCTTTGAACTTTGGATTAAAGCAGACAGCACCATTACCAAACACCAGAGCAAAGCTTTAATCGTGAACAGCAATCGTTCTTCGCAAGGCGGATATTTTGAAAACGGCTGGGTAAAGACCAAACCTCGTACTTTCGGCAGTTTCTTTATTGCTATAGATACCATAGCACCCAATATCGTTCCTTTAAATATAGCCAACGGCAAAAACATGGCAGGTATTAGCAAAATGAGTTTTAGAATTAGCGATGGACTATCTGGAATTAAGAGTTTTAATGGCTATATTGACGGCAAATGGGTACTGATGGAATTTGATGCCAAAACAGCAAACCTGTGGCATACTTTTGACGAAAGAACGAGCACTGGCAAGCATACGTTTGAGTTACTTGTTATAGACATGAAAGAAAATACCAAAAGATACGCAATAGAGTTTTACAGATAATTAATGTTTAATCGCTTAATCGAACAATCGGTTAATCGATACAGTTAACCAATTAACCTTTTTAAACAGTTAAATCAATGAGTACATTACAAGAAGGTGGTAAAGCCCCCGAATTTTCAGCAAAAGACCAAAATGGGAATACCGTTACATTAAACCAGTTTAAAGGCAAAAAAGTGGTGTTGTATTTTTACCCAAAGGATGATACACCTGGCTGCACGGCCGAAGCTTGCGATTTTAGAGATAACTATCAGGGTTTGCAAGCCAAAGGCATCGAGGTTTTAGGAGTAAGCGTTGATGACGAGAAATCGCACCAGAAGTTTATTAACAAGCATAGCTTGCCTTTTACTTTGTTGGCTGATACAGACAAGCAAATTGTTGAAGCTTATGGTGTTTGGGCCGAAAAAAATATGTACGGCAAAAAGTATATGGGCACCAACCGAGCTACTTTTGTGATAGACGAAGAAGGAAATATTGCCCACATCATTAAGAAAGTAGATACTAAAAACGCTACAGCGCAGGTATTAGAGTTGCTGGGCTAATTAATTTACAGGAACATATCAACTTACGAAGTTTTAAAAACTTCGTAAGTTGATAATAAACCGTCAAAAAAATCCTTCACGAGTTTATCGAGAAGGATTTTATAATTTTCATGAAGCTTATTAGTTATTAATTCATCGCCATTACTGGGTTAACTTTTACAATCTTGAACTCTGTTCGTCTGTTTAACTGATGCTGCCCTGCAGTACATTTTACACCATCGCTGCATTCGTTTAACAACTCTGTTTCGCCTTTTCCAATTGCTCGTAAGCGTTCGGCCGCCACACCTTTCTTAGTTAAGTAGTTTAAAGCACTTTCTGCTCTTTTTCCGAAAGCTGCTGGTTATAAGCTGCCGTTCCTCTGGCATCGGTATGAGCTACCAATTCCATATTAACGTTTGGCATATTGCTCATAAATTCGCTCACTTTCTTTAAATCGGCAAAAGCATCCTTTCTAATATTCCACTTATTGAAATCGTAGAAAATATTATTCAACTTAACCGTAAATACATCCTTAGCACGTTCTAGTTCGAACCTAATATCATAAATAGTAGATTGATTTGCTCCTTTGGTAGAGATTTCTCCAGATTGGCTAGTGAAATACTGTAGCGGATTTCCTTTAACAAGGTAATCTGTTTCTTTTTCTAAACTAAAACTAAATTTGCCTTCACTATCAGAAAGCACTTTAGTTTCTGCGCTTGTATTTTTATTAATGAGCAGTACCTCTAAACCACTTATAGGTTGTTTGGTATCTTTCTCTACCACTAAGCCATTTACGGCAAAAACCTGCTGGGGTTTTGGTTCGGCTTTAATTCCTGTGGTAAACCTATAAATATCATCTAAACCTACGCCACCATTTCTATTGCTGGAAAGATAGCCCGTTTTATGGTTCGCATTAAACATAATACCAAAATCATCTTTCGGAGAATTTAGTGGAGCACGTAGATTTTCTACCTCGGCAAACTTATTTTTTTCGCCCACGGCAGAGAAAATATCTAAGCCACCCATGCCAATGTGCCCTTTAGAAGCAAAATAAAACTTACCATCTGCTCTTACCGTAGGGAAAACATCATCTTGCGGCGTATTGATTTGATCGCCACAATTTTGCGGCTGTGTCCAACTACCGTTGGGCAATTTTTCACTGAAATACAAATCCATACCACCTAAGCCACCAGGCATATCAGAAGCAAAATATAAAATCTTGCCATTTGGAGACAAAGCCGGATGCTGAACAGAGAAAAGGCCTTCGGAGTTAAATGCGAGTTTATCTTTGGCAATCCATTCTCCATCTTTTTTAACGGCCATCAACAAATATTGCTTGCCAACTTCTCCTAATTTAGATTTTTTAGCTGGCAAAACTGCTCTGGTAAAAATTAGCGTATCTAAACTTGGGTAAACAGCCAAAGGCCCACTATGAAACCCAGTATTAATAGACCCCTTTAAAATACTTACCTGTTTAGCGGCATTAGCACTATAGATTTTTAGATAAGGATTTCCTGTCCATCCGTAAGTATCTTCGCCTTTTTTATCTTTTTGCCACCTGTCAGAAATTAGCAAAACATCGCTACCAAATTGAACTGGGCTAAAATCTGAGTTTTCGGAGTTAAAGCCTGTTTCGTTTTGTACCAAGGCGCCGATATCAGGGTTTTCGGTCCAAGTTTTAGCTACTTCGCAAATGTTGGCTTGCTTAGTGGCTTCGCTAGCTAACGCCGGATTTTTTTCGCCCCAAATCTTGTAGTTTGCCACAGCTTCCTCAAACTTTCCATTTTGTTTCAACGCATCAGCTAAAAATTTATAATTATCTGATGATGCTTCTGGATAGCCCAAGGTTTTCTTATACCAAATTTCAGCAGCCTCGGTGTTGTTAATAAATCTATAGCAATTAGCAATTTTCTGAGCTACGTCCAAACTCGGACTTTCCCTCATTATCTTTTCGTAAATCTCTAGTGCGTACTTGTAATCGAGCTGCCTGTAAAGCTTATCGGCTTCTTTGATGTCATCAGAAAAAAGTACCGAAGGGACAAAATAAATAACAAGAAAAACTGCTAAAACTCTAAAAAACTTTCTAAATATCATATAACTCGGCGTTAAAAGTAGCGCGGAGTAGTTAAAGCATTGTTTCTATAGTTTTTATTACCAAGCGTAAAGCCCAATGAAATTTCATGGCTTCCAGACGAGTAAGAATTTAGATCAGACAAACTGTAGTCGTAAGCATATCCAATCCTAAACTGTTTTGCAACAAAAACCTCAACTAAACCGACAAGCGAATTTTGTTGAAAAGTTGCATTTAAACTGTTAGTTTTTTTCCACATATCCACACCCATCCTGTAAGAGCCTCCCAACCAAAGCACATCTTTAAATAAAAAAGATGCGTTTATATCGAAATTACCCATACTTTGAGGGTCATCACGTAGCATTAGGGAGGGTTTCATTTTGATATCTTCATTAACATTTAAAATAGCACCAAATGTTAAGAACATGTGAACAGGCGGCAAGATCACAAATGCGGCACGTTCATTATTCTTATTTAGTGCCGTTGTTAAAAGGTTATTTGCAGATAAGCCGGCGTAGAAAACATCATCACTATAATGAATACCCAACTTGGCATCTGGCGAGAGGTAATTTTGAGTACCGATAAAATTGATATCCGTTTGATCTCCTATAATTGCCTTATCGCTATTTAACGAGAACTGCACCGCCCCCACACCAACTCCAAAGCTTAACCTACCCTGTTGGCCAACTGGCAAGCGATAAGCATAATTTGCCATGATTGCCGTTTGCCCCTGTATACCAATCCTATCGTTTAATACGGTTAAGCCCAAACCAACATTCTTATTATGGAAAAATGCACCATCAGCTATTAAAGATTGTGTGGTTGGGGCGCCTTTTATGCCCACCCACTGGTTACGACTAAGCAGGTTTACATTGATATCTTCTTTGTATCCGGCATAGGCTGGGTTAACCAATAAGTTGTTAAACATGTACTGGCTATAGGTGATCTCATTTTGCGACTTGGCTAAAAGAGGAGAAACAACAATTAAAAGCTGAAGTAAAAATCTTTTCATCTCGCTATTTTTTAACCATCGTTATCGACCCTTTGAAATGCTGATCTTGCCCATCTATTTTAACTCTTAAAATGTAGATATAAGTACCAGAGGCTACATTTTGTCCATCCCAATATTTTGTTGAGTTGTAACCGCTCATGCGGTAGACTAAATTGCCCGACCGATCAAATATTTTCAAGTCATTATCTGGAAAAGTATCGATATTTTTAATTTCCCAAGTGTCGTTTTTGCCATCGCCATCTGGCGAAAAAGCATTGTAAAACTCAAATGGACCAGCATTGGTTGTTTCAGCCAAAGCAAAGCCTATATCGCTACCCAAAGGTAAATCGGCATTTTTATGAAGTATGGTTTGTGCTAAATACGGTGCTAGAGCAGACTTGTCAGGACTGGTTGAAGAAAGCGCCCTATCCCATTGTGCACTCTTAACCCAAGTAACCAAATTCTGGTATTTTTCTGAAAGCGGAATTAGAAAAGCTGCATCTACTGCATTGGCACCACTTAAACGCTTAATTTTGTGATAATATATATCATTAATTTCGGCAACCGATTTTGCTTTACTTGCCCTATTAAAGCCACCAGTATTTGGATCTTTATCAATAAACGAAACAGCGAAAGCAGCTAGGCCTGTATTTTGTGGTTTTAACTTAACAAACCTTTTTAAGCTTTTGGTACCTAAAGGATAAAGGTACTCATCATTAGTGTTCATATAACGCACAAAGGAACCATCAAGATTTTCGGTATTGATGTACCCTGCACTTCGAACCAAAGCGTTTGGATCTGGGTTTAGCAAGGTCAAAGCTTCTTCTGTGCTCGCCATGATTTCTGCATCTTCGATATCAAGCGATAGCTTGGCATTAAAAGTGCCTTTTAAATAATAGCTTCCGTTGCCTTTAAAAATGAGATTTGGAAAAGTTGCCGTACCAGTTAAATATCCTGAACTGCTATTGAAAACTACCGTACCTGTAGAGGCGTCTTCGAAAACTCGATTATTAGAATTCCAGTCGCCTAAAACTGTCATTTTACCATGATTTAACACCTGGCCATCTTTATGCAAGTAGTTACCAGATACATACAATATGGCGTTATGATCAAGAAATAGCTTTGCTCCGGTATTAGAGATTTGAGCAAAAACTTTAATGTTCCCAAAAAAAACTAAGGCAACAACAAAAACAAAATATGTTGGCTTTTTAACCATTATTGTATTGCGCTAATATGAAAAGTAGCCGAAGGAAGATTAATAGCAAGGTCACTTACGTTGATAAATTTAACCTCAATTGTATTGGCCGAAACTACCCTGGCGTAAGCAATGAGTAGGCCATCTGGCAGTTCTATACTTGACGAAATAGCCACACTGGCATTTGTACCTACTCCAGTAAGCGTAAAATTTTGCTTATAAGATGCTTTTGCGGCAATAGCAGGTAAATCTGCAATTATTGATGCTTTTGAAATCGAAGTTATATAAGAGCCGTTAAGACCAATTCTTACCCTCCCATCTGTACCCACTCTAATTCCTTCGTTCCTATTTGAAGCAATGATAAGCTCTTTAGCATCTGTAGTACCAACAAAATCATTATTTACTCCAGGATTAGTGGTACCTCCAGTAAAACCAGCGCCGTTACCCGTACGCATCCAAGCAGCTGCCGTTCCTGATGGGCCCGCAGGCCCCACAGGCCCCTGCTCGCCCGGATCTCCTTGTAAGCCTTGAGGCCCTAAATCTCCTTTGTCGCCCTTATCGCCTTTGGCACCTTGTGGACCAGTAGCTCCAGCTGCGCCCTGAGGACCAGCCGCACCTACATCTCCTTTGTCGCCCTTATCGCCTTTGGCACCTTGTGGACCAGTAGCCCCAACTGCGCCCTGAGGACCAGCCGCACCTACATCTCCTTTGTCTCCTTTATCGCCTTTTGCTCCCTGAGGACCGGTAGCACCAACCGCTCCCTGAGGACCAGCCGCACCTACATCTCCTTTGTCGCCTTTATCGCCTTTGGCACCTTGTGGACCAGTAGCTCCAGCTGCCCCCTGAGGACCAGCTGCACCTACATCGCCTTTGTCGCCCTTATCGCCTTTGGCACCTTGTGGACCAGTAGCTCCAACTGCGCCCTGAGGACCAGCTGCACCTACATCGCCTTTGTCGCCCTTATCGCCTTTGGCACCTTGTGGGCCGGTAGCTCCAGCTGCGCCCTGAGGACCAGCTGTACCTACATCCCCTTTGTCGCCCTTATCGCCTTTGGCACCTTGTGGACCGGTAGCGCCAACCGCTCCCTGAGGACCAACTGCACCTACATCTCCTTTGTCGCCTTTGGCACCTTGTGGGCCGGTAGCTCCAGCTGCGCCCTGAGGGCCAGCCGCACCTACATCTCCTTTATCGCCTTTGGCACCTTGTGGACCAGTAGCTCCAACTGCACCCTGAGGACCAGTTGCACCAGTAGCGCCCACAGGCCCTGCAGGCCCTTGTACACCCTGAGGTCCAACAATCCCTGTGGTTAAATTAGCTACCAAACTCCAAGTACCACTAGCACTCCTCCTAAAAACATCTCCGGTACTGTTATTTAAGTAAAGATCTCCTTCTTTAACGCCACTAGGCTCGTTAACACTACTCGGCGGATTAAGCGTACCATTATACCACTGTGCACCAGCCGGGCCAACAGGACCAACCACACCAGTTGTTAAGTTGGCTGTTTCTTGCCACACACCATTATTTCTGATAAAAACTTTGCCGTTATTGTTGTTTAGGTAGTAATCTCCATCTTTTGCTCCTGCGGGTTCTGAAGCAGCAACCGGAGGATTAAGATTTCCATTAGACCAAACAGCACCATTTAACCCCGTTAAACCAGTATCTCCTTTAGGTCCTTGCGCACCAGTTGCACCATCTGTTCCTCTATCGCCCTTGTCTCCTTTTGCACCTTGCGGACCTTGAAGTCCAATAGCGCCGACATCTCCTTTATCTCCCTTGTCTCCTTTTGCGCCTTGCGGACCTTGAAGTCCAGTGGCTCCAACATCTCCTTTATCGCCCTTGTCGCCTTTGGCACCTTGTGGGCCAGCAGCCCCAACATCTCCTTTATCGCCCTTGTCACCTTTAATACCTGTAGTTGTAGATAACTCATCCCATTTATTCAAATTCCAAACGTTAAACTTATTGGAAGAAGTATTGTAGATTAGCAAGCCATTAATGGCCGAATTAGCGAAACCGTCAAGTTGTAAAGCATCGCGTTGCGAAAGGCTTAATCTAGGGATCAAAAGGCCTTTTTCGGTAGAATAAACATCTAAAATTGATTTTGGATTTGGGTTTTCGGTTCCAATACCTATTGCACCATTTTGGGCGTAAATAGCCGTGCAAAAAGAGGCTAACAAAAATGTTAAAAACGTAAAGAATTTCATAAGCGGCAAGCGTTTGATTGGTAATTTTTGGGTAATTACATACTCAAAATAAGAGTATTATTTTCAAGAAAGCAAACTTATTAACATTTTTTTTATCGAAAATCAAAAAAATGTGGAAAACTACATTTTCAATTTATTTCCCATAATGATAAAAAGTGATATACAAATGGCTTACAAATGGATATTTAGCTTAACTTTGTTACATTACATATAATTATATTTTTTAGATGAAACATACAATCAGTGAACTAGAAGATATCGCTTCGCAAGTAAGAAGAGATATCCTGCGCATGGTACATGCTGTACAATCTGGACACCCTGGCGCTTCGCTAGGCTGCGCAGATTTTTTCACAGCACTATATTTCGAAGTAATGAACCACAACCCAGAGTTTGACATGGACGGCAAGAACGAAGATCTCTTCTTCTTATCTAACGGACATATTTCTCCAGTTTGGTATAGTGTACTAGCAAGAGCAGGTTATTTCGAAGTTAGCGAACTGAGCACTTTTAGAAAACTAGATTCTAGGCTTCAAGGACACCCAACCACACACGAACATTTGCCAGGCGTACGTATTGCATCAGGCTCTTTGGGGCAAGGACTATCTGTAGCTATTGGTGCTGCCCTAGCCAAAAAAATAAACGGAGATCATTCTTTAGTTTATGCTTTATTAGGCGATGGCGAGCTACAAGAAGGCCAAAACTGGGAAGCTTTCATGTTTGCCCCTCATAACAAAGTAGATAACATCATTGCCTCGATAGATTACAATGGTCAACAAATTGATGGCCCTACCGAAAAGGTACTTTCTTTAGAAAATTTACAAGCCAAATTTGAAGCTTTTGGTTGGCATGTAATTACTTCTGATGGTAACGACATGGAAGGAATTGTAAAAGCTTTACACTATGCAAAATCGCTAACAGGAAAAGGCAAACCTATCTTAAATCTAATGAGCACACAAATGGGTTATGGTGTAGATTTTATGGTTGGCACCCACAAATGGCATGGCTCGGCACCTAATGATGCACAATTAGAAAGCGCACTAGGCCAAATTAAAGAAACAGCTGGGGATTATTAATTAGATTCGAGAATTTAGATATGAGATTTGAGAAACTTTTAAAATCGCATATCATATATAACAACAAAGAGATTTTGAGAAAAAAGATTTAAGACTGAAATACCTGTCTCACATCTAGCATCTCATGTCTCATGTCTCACGAAAAATGAAAAAATACACTTACACAGATAAAAAAGATACTCGCTCTGGTTTTGGGGCAGGCTTGCATGAAGCAGGTAAAAGAAACGAAAATGTAGTTGCGCTTTGTGCAGACTTAGTAGGTTCATTAAAAATGGATGCTTTTATTAAGGATTTCCCTGAGCGTTTCTTTCAAATTGGAATTGCTGAAGCAAACATGATGGGCATTGCAGCCGGCTTAACCATTGGCGGTAAAATTCCTTTTACAGGTACTTTTGCTAACTTTTCTACAGGCAGAGTTTACGATCAAATCCGCCAGTCAATCGCTTACTCAGGCAAAAATGTAAAAATTTGTGCTTCTCACGCCGGTTTAACTTTGGGAGAAGATGGAGCAACCCACCAAATCTTAGAAGATATAGGTTTAATGAAAATGCTGCCAGGAATGGTGGTTATTAACCCTTGCGATTACAACCAAACCAAAGCTGCTACCCTAGCCATTATGGATTACGAAGGGCCAGTTTACCTACGTTTCGGTCGCCCGGTAATTCCTGTATTTACGCCAGAAGATCAAAAATTTGAAATTGGTAAAGCCTGGATGGTAAACGAAGGTAAAGACGTAACCATTGTTGCAACTGGCCACATGGTATGGAGAGCCATACAAGCTGGCGAGGAATTAGAGAAACTAGGTATCGATGCTGAAATTATAAATATCCACACCATTAAACCTTTGGACGAAGAAGCCATCTTAAAGTCGGTACAAAAGACTGGATGTATTGTAACTTGCGAAGAGCACAATAAATTTGGTGGTTTAGGCGAGAGTGTTGCACGTTTCTTAACCACAACTTATTTGGCTCCGCAAGAATTTGTAGCTGTTGATGATAGTTTTGGCGAAAGTGCAACGCCAGATCAATTAATGACGAAATACAAATTAGACCCAGCCGATATTGTTGCTGCTGCGCAAAAAGCGATAGCTAGGAAAAAATAGAATGGAGACATTAGATATGAGATTTGAGACATCGAGCCAAATCTCATATCTCAAATCTCGAATCTCTTATCTAATTATAAATGAAGCAAGTTGAAGACGAAGAAATACTCTCTAAGTTTAGTGTTGAAAAAACACAAAACGAAGCCTTCAACTTGCTTTTACAAAAGTATCAGCAAAAAATTTATTGGCACATTCGTCGCTTGGTAATAGACCACGACGATGCTGATGATTTAGTACAAGAAACTTTTGTTAAGGTCTGGAAGAACTTACATAACTTCCGCAGCGATTCGCAACTGTACACCTGGATTTACAGAATTGCCACTAACGAGTCTATTACCTTTCTTAACAAAAAGAAAAACAGAAACAACATTTCGTTAGATGAAGTAAATTCTGAACTAGCAGAAACATTGGCTTCTTCTACCCATTTTGATGGCGACAAAATTCAACGCAAATTGCAGCAAGCCATCTTAACGCTACCAGAAAAGCAGCGCATTATTTTTAATATGAAATATTTTGATGACATGAAATATGAAGAAATCTCCGAAGTTTTAGGCACTACGGTAGGCGCCCTAAAAGCGTCTTTTCATATTGCTGTCAAAAAAATAGAGGCAATTTTAATAAATCAAGATTGATATTAAACCTTTTGCAAAAAAAAACATCAATAAATACAAATGAGTAAAATGGCCGACAATATGGAATGGGAAAACGAAGCGCCACAACTAGCAAAGCTGAAAAAATCTAATCCTTTTACAGTTCCTTCTAATTATTTTGAGGGGCTAGAAGAAAGGATCAATCAATCTGTATTTATCAGTGCTCTACAAAAAAATGAGGACGCAGGGTTTGTTGTTCCTGCAAATTATTTCGAGACACTAGAAAATCAGATTACATCTAGAATTTCTTTGGAGCAACTTAAAACCAAAACGCAAGGATTTTCAGTTCCGGAAGGTTACTTCGAAAAACTCCAGCAAAACATTGTTACCAAAACTACAGAAACAAAAAAAACTCTTAAACTTTGGCATCAACCACTATTTAAATACGCTGTTGCAGCATGTTTAGTAATTGCTTCTACTGCGGGCTGGTTTGCAAATGAACATTATCAGAATAACCAATTACGCAAAACAGAATTAGCTAAAGAGCAAATGCTTTATGATATAGACGAAAGCGTAATTATGGAATACATGCAGGAGGCTCAAAATGTTAAAACTGCAAGTTTCACTGAAAGCGAAATGGAAAACTACATTTTAGATAATTTTTCTACTAACGATTTATCTAACAATTTATAAAATATGAATAAGCTAATTTTTGCACTATTAATTTTCGTTCCTAGCTTGGCTATAGCCCAAGGCTCACGTGGCGGCGAAAAAATGGAAGCCAGAAAAGTTGCTTGGTTAACCACTAAACTAGATCTATCTGCAGAAGATGCCAAGATTTTTTGGCCAATTTATAACGATTACGTAAGAGAGCAATCTATATTGAGAAAAGAACGCTTTCAAAAAATGATCAGTTTTAGAAAACTAAAAGAGATTGAAGATTTGGATGATGAAGAAATCCAGACTTTAATTTTAAACGATTTCAATTTTAGACAACGAGATTTGAATATAGAACGTAAATACTACAATAAATTCAAATCTAGCTTGCCCATAAAAACTGTAGGAAAATTCTACAGGGCACAAGAGGCTTTTAAGAAAGAGATTTTACAACAGTATAGGGCGGCCATGCCTTCTCAGCCAGCAAATTAAATTGCACAACGATAAGCTTTAGAAAAGTCTCGACCTTTGTCGGGACTTTTTTATTTGAACTTATTTTCAAAAAACTGAGAATTAAATCAACTATTTTTGTGCTATGCTTACTCAAAGACAACTCTTTTTAAAACATAACGCTCAAACTTCTACCACTCCACTATTGCTCGAATTTGTAAAAGCACAAGGAGTATATATTTACGATGCTGAAGGGAAAGCATACATCGATTTAATTGCGGGAATTGGTGTTAGCAACGTAGGACATTGCCATCCTAACGTGGTGACGGCTGTACAAAAGCAAGCCGAAACTTACATGCACCTAATGGTTTATGGAGAGTATGTTCAAAATCCGCAAGTAAATTTTGCTACGGCATTAGCATCGGTTTTACCAAATAATCTTAATAGCACCTACTTTGTAAACTCTGGTGCCGAAGCAGTGGAAGGCGCCATGAAATTAGCGAAGCGCTATACGGGCAGAAAAGGCTTTGTGGCTTGTTTAAACTCGTACCATGGTAGCACGCAAGGTGCCGAAAGTTTAATGAAAAGCACCGATGGCGAGGGCTATTCTGCTGGTTATGGGCCGTTTTTACCAAACGTTGATTTTATCAATCACAATAACCTTACCGATTTAGATAAAATTACCGCCGAAACTGCGGCAGTTTTTGTTGAACCAGTACAAGGAGAAGCAGGAATAAGAGTGGCTGACCAAACTTATATGGAAGCCCTGAGAGCTAAATGTACAGAAACCGGAGCTTTATTAGTTTTCGACGAGATACAATCAGGTTTTGGCAGAACTGGAAAAATGTTTGCTTTTGAGCATTACAATATAGTTCCTGACATTTTACTGCTAGCTAAAGGCATTGGTGGTGGAATGCCCATCGGTGCTTTCATCAGCTCTCTAGAAATCATGTCGGTTTTGTCTTACAATCCTATCTTAGGCCACATGACCACTTTTGGCGGGCATCCTGTTTGTTGCGCTGCAGGTTTGGCCACGTTGACGACTTTATTGGATGAAAAAATAGTGGATCAGGTGGAAGCAAAAGGAGAGCTTTTCAAGCAATTGTTACAAAATCCGGCTATTACAGAAATTAGAGGAAAAGGCCTAATGCTTGCCGTAGGTTTTGATAGTTTTGAAACGAACAAAGCCATTATCGACGCCTGTATTGAGGATGGAATTATTAGTGATTGGTTCTTGCATTGCAGCGATGCCATGCGTATTGCGCCGCCTTTAACCATTACAGAAGAGGAAATTAAAAAAGCTTGCAATGTGATTTTAAGGAACATTGAAGCGGTAACGGTTGAAATTAAAAGTAGAAAGTTAAAAGTAGAAAGTTAAAAGTATTGATATGCAAATCATTCAAGAAAACGAAGAAAGAAGAGGCTTTTTCAAAGCTATAGAAGATGGTAAAGAAGCGGGTTTAATGACTTACACTTGGGCTGGGCCAACCAAATTTATCATAGATCACACCGAAGTGAATGAAAATTTTAAAGGTAAAGGAGTTGGGCAACAAATGTTGATGAAAGCTGTGGAATACGCCAGAACAAATCATTTAAAGATTATGCCTTTGTGTCCGTTCGCTAAATCTGTATTTGACAAGAATACTGAGATTGCAGACGTGTTGTTTTAGTGCTGCCTTCAACGTAAACAATACACGTCATCCCAAATTTATTTCTGGGATCTTAATGCTTGAAATCTGAACACACACTTTATAACTAGCTATACGCTTTAAGCTTCCCGCATACACGGGAATGACGAAATAGCGAAAGAAAGAGAAGCCTTGTTAACTCATCTTCTGGCGCTTAATCAAGTAAGCTTCCAAAATATGATTGAAGCCAGCGTTGATATCCGCATCAACCATATCAATTTTATATTGCGCACATTTTAGCGTAAGATTTTTTCTGTATTCATTCATCTGCTTCAAATAAGCATCTTTCACCTTAGCTGCGTGTGCTTTCAACACTGTTCCCGTTTCCATATCCACAAATTCGTAAGGTCTATTTTCAAAATTGAAATCAAGCTCTTTGGTTTTATCGATTACATTAAAAACGATGACTTCGTGTTTATTAAACTTTAGGTGCTGTAGCGCAGAAAAAATTTGATCCAACCTATCGGTGCTATTCGCAGTCTGCAACATATCGCTAAACACCACAACTAAAGAACGCTTATGGATTAAATCTGCAATTTGGTGCAAAGCCGAAGACAAATCCGTTTGTATATTTAACTGAGAAGTGGCTAAAACTTCTTCCAATTTAGCAAACAAAAACTTCTGATGCACACTGGTTGATTTTGCAGGTGTATTTAGTTTCAATTGATCGGTAAACAAACTCAAACCAAATGCATCTCGTTGGCGTTTCAGCAAATAAATTAAAGCCGCTGTACTTTGCACTGAAAAAGCAAGCTTGTTATATTTATCGTTAGGAAAGTACATAGACGAGGAAACATCAATTACAAACTGACACCTCAAATTGGTTTCTTCCTCGTAACGTTTGCTAAATAGCTTATCAGTCTTGGCAAATAATTTCCAGTCGATACTTTTAACGCTATCGCCATTATTATAAAGCCTGTGCTCGGCAAATTCTACAGAAAAACCGTGGAAAGGACTTTTATGTAAGCCAGTAATAAAACCCTCTACCACTTGCTTAGCTAAAAGCTCTAAACTACTTTCAAATCTTATCTCATCTGGTTTTTGCGATGTTTGCATACAGTAAAACTAACGAAAAGATTTAAAAACGCAATTGCCAAGCCTGTAAGATAACAGATGTAGCTCGTAGCCTAATAATTGCAATCAGTTCGATGTGATATTAACGGCTTGTGTAAGCGGCATTAACCAAGTATTTTACTATTTTTGCAAAAAATACAATTAATGAGTATAGGATTATCAGAACAGGAATTATTGCGTCGCGATTCGTTAAAACAACTTCGCGAACTGGGTATTAACCCGTATCCTGCAGAGGCGTACGAAATCAATGCTAATGCAGCAGACATTTTAGCTAACTACGAAAAAGATAAAACAGCATACAAGACCATCAGCATTGCCGGTAGAATTATGGGTCGCAACATTATGGGAGCGGCTTCTTTCGCCGAACTTCAAGATGCTACTGGTCGTATCCAAATTTATTTGAAGCGTGATGAGCTTTGCCCTACTGATGATAAGACCCTGTACAATACCGTATTTAAGAAGTTATTAGACATTGGCGATTTTATTGGTGTTGAGGGCTATGTTTTTACTACTCAAACTGGCGAAATTTCGGTGCATGTAAATAAATTAACAGTACTTTCTAAATCTTTACGTCCGTTGCCAATTGTAAAACGAGATGATGAAGGCAATGTTTACGATGGTTTTACCAATCCGGAGTTGCGTTACAGAATGCGTTACGTAGATTTAACGGTAAACCCAGATTACAAACAAATCTTCATCAACCGTTCTAAGGTAATTAATACCATGCGTAATTATTTCGACAGCCAAGGCTGGATGGAAGTAGAAACGCCAATTTTACAAGCGGTGCATGGTGGTGCGGCGGCTCGTCCGTTTGCCACACACCACAACACCTTAGACATGCCTTTGTTTTTACGTATTGCGAACGAGCTTTACCTAAAAAGGTTAATTGTTGCCGGTTTTGATGGGGTGTACGAGTTCGGTAAAATGTTCCGTAACGAAGGCATGGACAGAACGCATAACCCCGAATTTACCTCAATGGAAATCTACGTAGCTTACAAAGACTACGTTTGGATGATGGGGATGGTGGAAGAGTGTTTGGAGAAAATTGCTGTGGCTATCCACGGTTCGCCTGTGGTAAAAGTTGGTGGACATGAAATTGATTTTGCTGGTCCGTACGAGAAATTAACGATGTACGAATCAATCCAAAAATATACTGGTATCGATGTCTCTGAGATGAGCGAAGAGCAATTGGCTCAAACTTGTAAAGATTTAGGTATCGAGATTGATGACAGCATGGGTCGTGGTAAATTGGTTGATGAGCTTTTCAGTGAGAAAGTGGAAGCGAACTTAATTCAGCCTACTTACATTACCGACTACCCTATCGAAATGACGCCTTTAGCGAAGAAACACCGTAGCAAAGATGGTTTGGTAGAGCGTTTCGAACTTTTTGTAATGGGTAAAGAAATTGGCAATGCTTATTCTGAGTTGAATGACCCAATTGACCAAAAAGAGCGTTTCGAAGAACAATTGAAATTAGCGGCCAGAGGCGATGATGAAGCTATGGCGATGGATGATGATTTCGTTCGTGCTTTAGAGTATGGTATGCCACCAACATCTGGTTTAGGTATTGGTATTGATAGATTAGTGATGTTAATGACCGATCAATCGACCATCCAAGAAGTATTGTTCTTCCCGCAAATGCGTCCAGAGAAAAAGAAAGTTGAGCTTTCTGCTGAAGAAGCTGAATTATACGCTTTGGTAAAAGAAGGCGAACAATACTTGTTAAGTGACGTAAAAGCACAATTAACAGACTGGAGCAACAAAAAATGGGATACCACTTTGAAAGGCTTAACTGGAAAAAACATCCTTAAAGTAAATAAAACGGATGACGGTTTGTTTTTGAGCCACAAATAGTTAACAAAAGCTTAATAAAAACTTAAAAGGCTTGTAGATTTAGATTTACAAGCCTTTTCTATTTTAGTGCCGTACTAAATCTAAAATAAAATGAATAGTTCAAGTATCGAAATTACAGAAAACGAATACTGCATTAAATTAAGCAAAGACACTTTTGATTTATCACTTATTCGTCAGTTAATTAAACGTATTCAGGCAGAAGAACTTTTCTTCAACAAAAAGAGAATGGAAGATGATGATGATTTGTTGAGCAGAGCAGATGCTGCTTACGAAGACAACTTTGATCGCCTATGCGACAAATAAAAAGAGCTAATTCCTATAGGCATTAGCTCTTTTTATATTTCTATCTGTGGCTGTAGCGCACTTGTTGTTGCTTATCTAACATGCCCAGCTGGTCTTTCATTTGTTTAATCTGATCAGCCAATAATTTATTCTTATCGGCTTTCTTTGCCTCTGTTAAATACATTTGAGCTTCGCGTTTATTGCGTTTACCCATCGCAATTCCAGCTAAACTCAATTTAGCTAAAGCAACGTTGTGATCCATGTGCAAGCCAAAACTTAAAGCCGCTTTAAAATACTTTTCAGATTTCATTGGCGCCTTTCTTGATTCCATCAAACCCAACAAAAGGTTATAATAACCAAATTGCATTTTGTTCAATTGCTTCTCGTAGTTGGTTATCTTTCCCAAAAAAGCTTCTGCTTTGGACATATTATCCTTACGCAAATACCACTGTGCAATGAGCATATTTTCGTTGTAAAAATAGGTTACGAAAACAAATATGCTAACGAAAACAGTTGGAATACCCCAACCCCAATGACCTAAAATAAAAAGTGCAACTGCTGCACCAAGTAAAGCGAAGCCTATAATTAAGCGTACTAAATTTGACATAGTTTTTCAATATTTCTGCAAATATCGGTTTTCTATAGCAGAAAATAGCGATTTAATTTATAATTTCAACAAAAATTAGATAAAATGAAATACCTATTCACTATTATAATTGGGTTGTTTTTTATGACAACAAACGCTCAAGAAATCAATAAAAAACTAGAAGATCAGATTAAACATAAACAAATCATGTTAAACGAGTGTTCAAGAGAGGGCTTAGTAGAGTTCCCAGAATTTAAAGCAAGTTACGATGCGAACTACGAAAACTATAAAGTAGACTCTGCATCGCTGCCGCAACTAACCAAATTAATGAAAGACAAAAAGATTAAAGTGGTGTTAGGCACATGGTGTGGCGATAGCAAATATCAAGTACCTAATTTTTTAAAAATAACTGATGCGGTTCAGGTTAATGAAAAGAATATTTCTTTCATTGCTGTTGACGGAGCTAAAAAAGCTGAAAATGGCCTCTTAGATGGACTAGATATCCAACGTGTACCTACATTTATCATTACCGATAAAAAAGGAAAAGAAATTGGCCGCATAGTAGAAAGCCCTAAAAAAAGTATAGAACTAGATCTAATAGAAATTTTGACGGTTAAGAAATAAAATAACTCAACTTTTGACTTTACACTTTTAACTAAAAAAATGGCTGTAGATTTAGAACCAGGTTGGCTTAAAGTATTGGAGGGCGAGTTTGACAAGCCCTACATGAAATCACTTAAAGATTTTCTTCAGCAAGAGAAACAAGCTGGTTTTACCGTATTTCCCAAAGGTTCGGATATTTTCAATGCTTTTAAACATACGCCTTTTGAAAAAGTTAAAGTGGTAATTTTAGGTCAAGATCCTTACCACGGCGTGGGACAAGCACATGGCTTGTCTTTCTCTGTGCAAAAAGGTGTAGTTCCTCCGCCATCGCTTAAAAATATTTACAAAGAACTCGCGGATGAATTCTCTGATTTCAAAATACCAAATCATGGGGAGTTGACGGCTTGGGCAGACCAAGGTGTGCTGTTATTAAACGCTACGTTAACGGTTAGAGCGCATACCGCTGGCTCACATCAGAAAAAAGGTTGGGAGCAATTTACCGACAAAGTAATCACCGAACTTTCTGCTAAAAAAACTGGTTTAGTATTTATTCTCTGGGGTAATTACGCCAAACAAAAAGAAGCTTTAATTGATAAGAGCAAGCATTTCATCATCAGCTCCGCACACCCATCGCCATTCTCAGCTTACAATGGTTTCTTTGGTTCAAAGCCATTTTCTAAAACCAACGCCATCCTTAAAAAAGAAGGAAAAGAAGAGGTTAATTGGCAAATCGATTGATTTACGATTTTAGATCTACGAATTACGATTGACAAGGATTTCAATTAAGACTAATACCTATCTACTAATACCTGATCCCTATTAATATTCCAACGGTACAATCGGTTCTTTCTTGGTAGTAGACATGATCATCATCGTTTGAAAAGTCTTCACTACAGAAATCTTACTAATTTTATCCATAATTAAACGTTCGTACGATTTGATATCGCTTACATAAACTTTCAATAAAAAATCTGCCTGACCAGTTACGTGGTGACATTCAGTTACTTCTTTGATTTGATTAACCTCATCTAAAAAGATTTGAATGGTATTGTTCTTGTGAAAATCTAGCTGAATTTGGATGAAAGTTTTGATACCTAAACCTAATTTTTCTTCATCAACCAAAGCATGGTAACTTTTAATGTAGCCAGACATTTCTAACTTACGCACACGTTCTAAAGTTGGCGCTGGCGATAAACCGATCTCTTGCGAGAGCAGCAAATTGGTAATTCTACCGTTCTCTTGCAATAATTTTAAGATTTTAAAATCGATTTTATCTAGTTCGAAGGCCATACTTTTTATTTGAATTGCCCAAAGATATAACAGGACAGCCAACTCGCAAAATTTTATTCTAAAAATAATGTAAAAATTTAGATAAAATTTTATAGATAAATATTTAGATTTGTCTAAATAATAGATTAGAAAAGCAAAAATGCAATCTTATACCGAAGAGAACTACCTGAAAATCATTTATCATTTATCAGAAATTAGTAACCCTGTATTAACTAATGCCATTGCCGAGCGTATTCAAACCAAAGCGGCATCGGTTACCGATATGATTAAAAAGCTGTCGGAAAAAGAACTGATTAATTATGTGAAGTACCAAGGGGTAACATTAACGGAAAAAGGAAAGTTAACAGCTGTCAATATCGTAAGAAAACACCGACTTTGGGAAGTGTTTTTGGTAGATAAGCTCAATTTTAAATGGGATGAGGTACACGATGTAGCCGAAGAATTGGAACATATCCAATCTAATCTGTTAATTGAACGTTTAGATGAGTTCTTAGATTTCCCAAAAGTAGATCCTCATGGCGACCTAATTCCGGATAAAAACGGCAACTTCGCCGATCTTTCTTTCATCAAATTAAGTAAACTTAACGCTACCGACAAAGGAACGATTACTGGTGTGAGCGAACACTCATCAGCCTTTCTTAAGCACTTGGAAAAACTTGGCCTAACCTTAGGCAAACGCATAGAAATTGTCGAAGTTTTAGAATTTGACGGCTCGGTAGAATTGTTGGTTGAACAACAAAAAACAAATATTAGTAGAGAAGTAGCTAAGCACATTTTAATTACCAAAAACTAATGGCAGAGAAGCAATCGTTAAGCGAAGTACACCAAAGTGTGGCTACCGGCCAAAAAAAGGGTTGGCGAAGAATATTGGCTTTTTTAGGCCCTGCGTATTTGGTAAGCGTTGGTTATATGGATCCTGGTAACTGGGCTACAGATATTGCTGGAGGTAGTAAATTTGGCTATCAGTTGATTTGGGTCTTGCTCATGTCTAACCTTATCGCTCTGCTTTTACAATCGCTAAGCGCTCGTTTGGGTATTGTAAGAGGGCTAGATTTGGCACAAGCTTCGAGAAATACTTATCCTAAATGGGTTAATTTCCCTTTATTTATATTAGCGCAAACAGCGATTATTGCTTGTGATTTAGCCGAAATCATAGGGATGGCGATTGGCTTAAACTTACTCTTCGGTTTGCCTTTAATCTGGGGCATTTCTATTACCATTTTCGATACCGTTCTCTTACTTTTCTTGCTCAACAAAGGCATGCGCAAAATGGAAGCTTTCATTGTTTCTATGGTATTTATTGTAGGGCTTTCCTTTTTGGTAGAAATGTTTATTGTTGAACCCTCGCTAAAAGAAATTGCCAAAGGTTTTGAACCTTCTATGTTGGGAGGCGAGGCACTTTACATTGCCATTGGTATTATTGGTGCAACCGTGATGCCGCATAACCTTTACCTACACTCGTCGTTGGTGCAAACGCGAAAATTTGAACGGGACAGCAAAGGAATTAAAGAAGCCATTAAATTTAACTTTATAGACACTGCTGTTGCACTAAATTTAGCTTTTTTTGTTAACGCGGCCATTTTAATTTTAGCAGCGGCAGCGTTCTATAAAAATGGTTTTCATGAAGTGGCAGAGATACAAGATGCCCACGAATTGCTTTCTAACATTTTCGGCAGCGTAGCTCCTGCCCTATTTGCCATTGCCTTAATTGCTGCCGGGCAAAGTTCCACTGTTACAGGCACGCTAGCCGGCCAAATTGTAATGGAAGGTCATTTAAACCTAAGGATACAACCTTGGTTACGCCGATTAATTACGCGTTTATTGGCTATCGTACCTGCATTTTTCACTATCCTTTATTTTGGAGATGATGCGTTGGGAGGCTTGCTAATTTTAAGTCAGGTGGTTTTGAGTTTACAGCTAGGCTTTGCCATAATTCCTTTAATCCACCTTAACTCGGATAAAAAGGAGATGAAAGAATTTACCATTAAACCTTGGGTTAAAGTACTGGCTTGGTTAAGTGCGGCAGTGATCGTTGCTTTAAACATCAAATTAGCTATAGAAGAAATTGGCGGCTGGATGGCAGAATCTCACAACGCTTGGTATATGTACGCAATTGTACTTCCTATCTCTATTCTTATTTTAGTATTGCTAGTTTACATTTTCATCTATCCTTTCGTCGGTAAAAAACAGCGAATTGGTAATGTTCCACATGGCGATGCACTAGCTATTGGCCGCGTAGAAAAAATCAATTACGAACGCATTGGCATTACGGTAGATTTCTCTGAAAATGACAGAAAAACCATCCGCCATGCACTAATACAGGGCGGAAAAGAAGCCCATTATTATTTAATTCACGTGGTAGAAACCGCAGCCGCCCGTTATCATGGCAAAACGGCAATGGATCACGAGACACAAGCCGATATTGACAATCTTAAAAAATATCAGGAAAACCTCGCAGATTTAGGCTATCACGCTACGCCACATGTTGGTTTTGGAGGTACCGCTAAAGCTATTGCAGAGATCAGTAATACCAATAAATTGGAGCTTTTGGTAATGGGTGCCCACGGTCATAAAGGTTTAAAAGATTTGATATTTGGTACAACGGTAGATTCGGTAAGGCACAAAGTGGATATTCCGGTGTTGATTGTGAGGTAAGCTTAAAACCCAGCCAAACACGTGTAAAAAAACAAAAATAAACACGTATAACATTTATTTTTGTATCTTTATGCAAAAGGTATAAAATTATGAATACAAAACTAACGCTGACTATAGAACAGCATACTATAGAGAAAGCTAAAGAATATGCTCGAAAGAGAAAGAGGAGCTTATCAGATTTGGTTGAAAACTACTTAAAAGCCTTAACAAGCGAAACGCCTATTGAGGATCAATTAACGCCAACTGTTAAATCATTAAAAGGCTCATTTAAATTACCCGCAGATTTCGATTACAAAAAGGAATTAACAGATCGTCTATCTGAAAAATATTTGTAATGGAAAAAATTTTAATCGATACAGATGTTATTCTCGATTTCTTTTTTGATAGATTACCTTTCTCTGATGATGCATCTAAAATTTTAGCACTATGCGAAAAACGAAAAATTAATGGATTTGTGACACCAGTAATGATTAGTAACATCTACTATCTCCTAAGAAAAACAGCAAAACATGAAAAAGTAATTGAAAATTTAAGAGCACTACTAGGAATAATAGACGTAGTTGTTATAGGTAAAGAAACAATATTAGATGCCATGAATTCCAATTTTAAAGATTTTGAAGATGCGTTACAAAATTTTGCAGCAAAAAGCCATAAAGAAATTAAGGTAATCATTACCCGAAATATTAAAGATTATAAAACGAGTAAGCTCTCTATTATGTCTCCAGAAACTTATCTAAAAGCAATTCGATAAACAAAATATACAGTATAAAAAAACGAGAGCTGTTATTAAGTTATTCCTAAGTGTGTAAAATCCGCTAATAGGGCTTCGCGATTGCAAATTAGGAAGAGCGTAAGTTATATAACTATATAATTAAGTTTCGAACACCCCTAATTTTGTAATCGCGAAGAGCGATTGGATGCTAGCTAACTCTTAAAAATTCAAAATTGTAGACTTCTTCATTTTCCTTAAATAAACGATCTAGCTCCCCTAGTTTAATTATCAATTTAGTTGTCACTTGTTGGTTGAAAAAATCGAAGTCTTTAATAAGAAAGCTTGCAGCATAGAGAAAATCAAATACCAATTCAGCATAAAGCACCTTTTGAGATATGAATTTCCAAAAACGTTCATTATCAATCAACTTAATATTATCACCATCATTCTTATAATATCCATAGCAGTTCTTTCTAAATTCTTCAGATTTCAAAAGATTCAAAAAATCTCTTACTACATCCTTTAATTTGTATAACCAAAAACGCAAAATAACCCTACGAAATTCAGTATGTATCTTCAAAGCTGTTTTTGTGTCGACCACAGCATCAGAATTGAAATAAACCCCGTATAAATCATTTTTTTTAAGATAGCTTTCATTGAAAAAAAATTTAACCTTAATTTCCTTGAATTGTTTAAGAAAATCAACAGTAATTTTCCTATTTCGAAGCATTATTTTCTCATAAATAATGTAGTCGCCGCAAAAATTTTTGTTCTTTAAAAGAAAATCGTGAATATTAGATAGCTTGTTACAAATGTTTTTGTCCATATAAAATATTATATTCTAAGTATTTACAAAAATAAGGCTAATTATTAGACTTCAGAAATTAGTTAAATTTCTTAAAACTTTATGGTTTTATATGTCAAACCACCATCGGCAGATTTGTGATCCTTAAAACTCGATCCAGCCACAGAAAAAACAGCATAGAACATCGCGTCTATATCTATTTGGATTACAATAATGATTATTAATTTCTGAAATAAAGCATTAAATGATACCCTATCGTACTCACCTCTTCGGAATTTGCAATTCCGAGGACTTATCGGCGGAATCGCAATTACAGGTGTTCGAAACCTTAATTTATTGTAAGATTGGATGAAATAATGTTACCGCTCTTCGATTTGTTATTATCCCCATTCATATTGCCAGTATAATTTCCAACCTAAGGATTTTATATAGTTTTGTTTCGAACACCCTTAATTTATAATCAGCAACAAAAATCTACCTCAAATTATACCTCACTCCAAAGAAACCCCTAATCCCTTGGTTTGGGGCATATACATAACTAGGATCAAAAGTTAAACCGTAAGGGTTAGTCGGCGTAGCCATTGCATTTCCATTTGCATCAAATTGTACCTGCTTATCAAATGGGTCATTTGCCCTAGCAATAATAAACGGATTATTTCTAGTTGGTTTAAAGTTCAGCAAGTTTTTTACACCGCCATATACTTCCAAGTTCTTGAACCCGCGGTAAGTGAACTGAATATTTTGCAAACTCCAAACAGGAGAATTAGGCATACGAGGATCTAAATCATTCAACAAAGGCAAACGCATTGGACCGTAAATGTTACCTGTATAATCTATCCCTAAATTTAGCGTATTAATTAAATAAGAAGCCGACCAAGTCCCCATCCATTTCTCAGTTAGTATTTGCTGGGTTTTGATCCCATCTTCTACCAAACCGACATCCTGTAAAGTAATCCCAGCATTTAATTTTAAACCAAAATTTAAGCTGACATCCAAATTTCCTGTTAAGCCTTTGCTTACGGCATAACCAGTTAAATTATCGTATATAATTTGCGTGGTGTTAGTTTCATAATCTGCTACAATACGATTGTTAAAATGCGTGTAAAAGGCCGAAAAATCGAACGTAAATATATTTCCATCGTTGGTGTAAAGCTTTTTCAGGTAATTCAAATTTATGTTGTAGGTTTTTTTCAGGCTTAAGTTCATTCGCAATTACCACATCCCTAGCGCCAGTTAAGGCGGCATGGTCTTCCGTAAAAATATTTACTACTCTAAAGCCAGTCCCTGCGTTTAATCTTAAAATACTCGTTTCATCAAAATTGATTTTATAAGCAAAACGAGGCGTGAAAATATTACCGTGGTTCGAATTATAGTCATAACGTATCCCTAATAAAACCGAATGTTTTTGAGCAAACTTAATTTCATCTTGTACAAAGATCCCTGGCAGGTAAGTATTTTCGGGAGTATTACCGTTGGCTTGCGAAAACGTAGCGGGCGTGTTATCATCATAATAAGTGTAACGAAAAGCCGTACCGAAAAGTAAATCATGATGATTAATTTTCTTATCCCAGGTAAGTTGCGAGAAGGCAATATTCTGTCTAGCGATATAAGACGTAGTTCCGTAACGACTATCCTGATGATGGCTTGTCAAAGAAAATGCAAAGAACATTTTCTCTTTGATAGGCAATTGATAATTTCCTAACAACTCGAAACGTTTGGTATAAATACTTTCGCCATACACTTCATCTCCTCCACGATTAGCCTTTGTCCAGTTCATTTCGCCACCCCATCTATCTTCGTATAAAAACCTACCTGCTAAAGAGAACAATCGATTTTCCTTTCTACTAAAATTCCATTTTTGAAATACCGAAATTCGATCTTGCAAAGTAACATCTGTAAAATTATCATGGTTATGATCCACTTTGTTCCCGTATTTAAAATAATTTAAACCAGTGAGTACGTTCAATTTAGGATGTATTTTTACCTTAAACCCTACATCCAAATTATGTTCCAAATAGCTTGTGGTCATCAAATCGGCACTTAAATTGGAAGCTTTACCTACATCTTTAGTAATGATATTGATTAAACCGCCAACAGCTTCGCTACCATACAGAGAAGAAGCTGGTCCTTTAACCACTTCTACCCTTTCTATTAAAGAATTTGGAATGCCCGACAATCCGTAAACAGTAGAAAGACTACTCACAATTGGCATTCCATCAATCATTACCATGGTATATGGCCCCTCTAAACCATTGATGTGAATATCGCCTGTGTTACAGATATTACAATTTAACTGAGGTCGCACGCCGTTGATATTCTGTAGCGCATCAAAAATACTTGGGGTTGGGTTTTTCTGAAAAAACTTGGCAGTGTAAATTTCTACTGGCACTGGGCTTTCGAGCCTATTTACTTCCTTTTGTGTACCTGTAATTACCACCTCACTTAAATCTTCCTTCTGCTCTTCCAGATTAAAATTCAGGACGGTATCCGAAGAAAGTTCAATATTTATCACTTGCGGTTTATAACCAATCGCTGTAATTCTAATTTGATAGCTACCTGCTTTTAATGCCGTAAAACCAAATTCTCCATCTGTATTGGTTTGCGTTGATCGCTGCAATTCGATAATACGCAAGCTAGATTTAGATATGGCCGCACCGTTACTTTCGACTTTTCCTTTCAACAGCAAATCTTGCCCAAATAAAGTTATTGACAACAGCAAAAAACAAATAAGAAGTATGAATTTTTTCATCTATTAGCTTTACAAAAACATAAATTTAGGCAAATCTAAAAATATATTTATAAATAATTAAATTTTATTTTTAGCCAAACATAAAAAACATCATACGATGTTTAAACGCAATAAGCCATCCGCCCAAATGAAAAAATCTTTTGGTATCTTACCATTTCCTATATTTTTAACTAATTCTGCAATTAAACAATAGAGCAATTAACCTATCTTTGCAACATGCCTAACGATATACAGATAAAGAATAAGCGAGCCTATTTTGATTACCATATTTTAGATAAATATGTAGCTGGAATTGCTTTGCTTGGCACCGAAATTAAATCAATAAGACAAGGGAAAGCAAACATGACTGATGCTTTTTGTACTTTTATTGGAAGTAGTTTATATGTAAGAAACCTCCACATTTCAGAATACAGCCACAGCTCTTTTTACCATCATGATATCAAGAGAGATCGAGTTCTACTTTTGCAAAAAAAGGAGCTTAGAAAAATCCGGATAAAAGGAGAGGAAAAAGGATTTACTATTGTACCGCTAAGAATTTTCATCAACGAAAGAGGTTTTGCCAAAATGGAAATTGCTTTAGCTCAAGGTAAAAAAGAGTTTGATAAACGCGATAGTATTAAAGAAAGAGATAGCAAACGGGAGTTGGATAGGGCGATGAAATTTTAAATGAGTAATTGAGAAAATGAATTAATGATAAAATTATTAGACTATCCTATAAATATTTACTCATTTAGTCATTTTACCATTCAAAATTAATTTATGAAAATAGTTTTTATGGGCACCCCTGATTTTGCTGTAGCTTCTTTAGCTGCACTAAAAAATGCGGGATTTGATATTGTTGGAGTAGTTACTGCAGCGGATAAGCCTGCTGGCCGTGGGCAAAAAATAAATGAAAGTGCCGTTAAAAAATATGCTGTAGCAAACGGATTAAAGGTTTTACAACCGTTAAAACTGAAAGATCCAGCATTTATTACCGAGTTAAAAGCCTTAAATGCAGATCTACAAGTTGTTGTTGCTTTTAGAATGTTACCAGAAATCGTTTGGAATATGCCTCCAAAAGGAACAATTAACCTACACGGTTCTTTGCTACCACAGTATAGAGGTGCGGCCCCAATTAACCACGCTATCATTAACGGCGAAAAAGAAAGTGGCGTAACTACCTTCTTTTTAAAGCAAGAAATTGATACCGGCGATGTGATTTTATCTGCCAACACACCAATTACTGAAGACGATACCGCCGGAACATTGCACGACAAATTGATGAATATTGGTGCAGACCTGATCGTTAAAACAGTAAAATCTATTGAAGAGGGCAACTATAGCGAAGTGCCGCAACCTATGAATACTGAATTAAAATCAGCACCGAAAATTTTCAAGGATTTCTGTGAAATTGACTGGAAAAAAGACAATCAAGTTGTTTACAACCATATTAGAGGTTTAAGTCCCTACCCTACAGCTTTTACTTTCTTAAACGAGAAAACTTTGAAGGTTTTCAAAGTAGGAAAGGAAGATATAACTCCAACTATCGAAGCAGGAACATTTGAAACCGATGGCAAAACCTTTTTGAAATTTGCTACTAACAACGGCTATATTAAATTATTAGAACTGCAATTGGAAGGAAAAAAACGAATGCAAGTTGATGAATTTTTGAGGGGCGTAAGGTTATAGTTTTATTGGTTCAATAGTTCATTAGATATTGAATATTAGCTTATTGTTTATTGGTTTATTGGCTTATTGATCATTAATTTATTACCTAGATGGATGAAAATCAGAAACAGAATTTAGCAGCTAAAAAACACCAAATACAACTACGTATTAGCGCTAATGAATTTATTGATAGGCATTTAATAAATTGGCTAGAGATTTATGAAATTGTTGTAGAAAATGATGTTAATCATGAATTGGTTCAGTTGGCCAATATAACGGATGAAGAGATTAGCTTTTGGGAAAAGAGGATGGCTACTGAGCCTTTCAACAAATTCAATTTAGACCTACAAAAGCTAAACACTGATGATGAAAAGAACATTGTTAGCAAACTTTACGCAACTTTTCCATCTACCTACCCCTTAAGATATATGCCCAGTGATACCGTCCCAGTTTTGGCTTACGAAAATGCGGGTAAAATTATAGCTGATTTTGCGCTACAACTCCAAGTTGACTTAGAAGAGGAAGTTTTTTTGTTTTATCTGTATTATACACCAGTTCTTAAACTAAAACTAAAGGATATTATTGCCTACGCCGATTCACTTTATGATTTCCCTACGGAAGATATCTTAATTGCCTCGCCAAATTTTGATTGGCTCATTTTTCGATCTACGGAGGAAGAATGGCGGTTTTGCCGAAGACCTACCGTAATAAGTTAATTAAACCTTATTGTAGCAGAAATACTTTTTGGGTTAATCTTATCCTGAACGATAGTGAAGGATCTGTTTATCCAAGCAGTTTAAGTTGTGGATTCCTCGTACCTAGAAATAAAAACAGAAAACCATAAAAAGATTGCAGCGGAAAGAAGGACTGTGGTTACCGAAAAGAGCCTAACGATACTTTTCAACTAAAAATAGGCAACATGTCTCTTTATACTTTCTACTTTTAACTTTTAAAGGCTTATAACGATTGATTTAACCAGCCACTAAACATTCTGGCCACCTCATTAAAATACCTTTTGCGACCATAACCCATTACCCAACGCACACCACCAATAGCGTTGGTTAGAAAAACCTCTTCGGCTTCGTTTAATATCTGCGGGTTAATTTGTGCCTCAATTAGCGGCAGCTGATGCTTTTTTGCCAATTGCATTACCACATTACGCATCACACCGCCAACACAGCCCTCAGAAAGTGCGGGGGTGTAAATCTGATTTTGATAGACCACAAATAGGTTAGAACTAGTACTTTCGCACAAAAAACCATGTTGATTGAGCAGTAAAACCTCATCTAACCGATGTTGCTTTTGATAAATAGCCGCCATTACAAAAGGCAACGAATTGGTTGTTTTATAGTTAGAAAGTTTGTTAACAGGCTTCGCTATTTCATCGTAAACATCTACAATAATTCCCTTTTTGTTTAACTCGTAGCCGGCCGTTTCTAATGGTTTAACCTCTAACAAATAACCTACTTTATTGGTTTCGGGCGCATAAAGGCCTTCGCCGTCTCTGTAAATAGTTAGCCTAAAGCGGGCATTATTTTGTATTTTGTTTTTACGGGCAAGTTCGCCGGTTTTTTGCTTCAAAAGTACTCATCTAGCAGGTTATAACCATCCATTTTCAAGGCTTTCATGCTTGCCTTAATCCTGTCGGCATGTAGTTCTGGGAATTGCAGTTTACCATTGCACATCCGCATAGATTCGAACAAACCGTCTCCAAATTTGAAAGCTCGATTAGAAGCCTGTAAAACAGCCGAATCCTTCGTAAAAAACTGATCGTTGAATAAAATAAATTGCGACATTTAAACGATATAGTTACGCCATTTATTTAAAACCGCTTCAAAATCTGATGGCATGGGTGCCTCAAACTCCATATATTTTTTTGTAGTTGGATGTATGAAACCCAAAGTTTGCGCATGTAAAGCTTGCCGAGGCATGAGCTCGAAACAGTTGGCTACAAACTGCTTGTATTTAGAAAACGTGGTTCCTTTCAAAATCTTATCGCCACCGTAAGTAGCATCGCTAAATAGTGGATGGCCAATATGTTTCATGTGCGCTCTAATTTGATGCGTACGTCCAGTTTCTAATTGACAGCTTACCAAGGTTACGTAGTTCAATCGTTCTAAAACCGTATAATTAGTTGCCGACCATTTGCCTTTATCCTCATCATCGTACACATCTTGAATAATTCTATTTTTTAAGCTACGGCCTATATACCCTTCTATCCTTCCGTCTTTTTCTATATCGCCCCAAGCTAAAGCCAAATATTTACGGGTAATGGTATGGTCAAAAAATTGTTTAGCAAGCTTGGTCATGGTAATTTCGTTTTTGCTGATGAGCAATAATCCCGAGGTATCTTTATCTATACGATGTACCAAACCGGGCCTCCCATCGTTTCCAGGCAGTGTAGGTAATTGCTCAAAATGAAACGCCAAGGCATTTACCAAAGTACCTGTATAATTATTGAAACCAGGGTGCACTACCATTCCAGCTGGCTTGTTTACCACCAACAAATCGTCATCTTCGTAAACAATATCAATAGCAATATCTTCTGGATAAACCTCGGTATCTCGTGGCGGTTGGGCGTATACAATAGAAATTTCGTCGAATGGTTTTACCTTATAGCTGGCTTTAATCTGCTGTTTGTTAACCAGTACATTTCCAGCATCAATGGCATTCTGTATTCTATTTCTTGATGCATTTTCTATACGGTGCATCAAAAACTTGTCAATACGCAATAACGATTGTCCTTTATCTACAACAATGTTAAAATGCTCGAACAAATCTTGCTCCTCTTCTTCTTGCCCTATCGCGAAATTTTCCATGCTACAAAAGTAATTCTTCAAAAATGATATTCCTAAAAAACAATTTGGCTTATTTATTGTAGTTAGTTTGATAATTTAATGCAAGGCTTATGAAACAATTTTCCGAAAACTTTAAGATAGTCATCAATTTTTTTCCTTATTTGATTAGAAAGATATACTTTCGCCACTGATAATCAAACAAATAAACATGAGAAAAAATTTAGAGCGCTAAAGTATACTTTTTTACTTAGCGCTTTTTTATTGCCTTTTTGCTTAAAGGCACAAGATCAAATTGGCGATGTATTTAAGGGAGCACCAGCAGATGCTTCTAAATTAACGCAAGCCTACTTATCGCCATTATTTACAGGCCTGGGCACCGCTATTAATTCGGGTTGGTTTACCTCGGCAAAAGCAAAAAAGCCGCTCCGCTTCGATTTTAGGTTTACAGGTACAGTAGCCATAGTACCCAATAGCGATAAAACCTTTGATGTAACTAAGCTTGGCCTAACAAGCATGGCACCCGCACCTGGAGCAAACCCTATTTCTCCAACATTTTCTGGAGAAGATACACAAGGTACTTTAATGCGTTTAAACGGAGCTCCCGATGCAAGTGGAGATTTTAACCTACCAAACGGTATTGATATTGGTTACGTACCAGCGCCGCAGTTGCAACTAACTGTTGGTATTCCTAAAAATATTGATATTTCTTTAAGGTATGTACCAACCATTGATCTAAAAGACTATGGAAAAATAGACATGATAGGTGCCGGTGCAAAAATTGAAGTTTTACCTCTATTTTTAGGGAAAACAGAAAAAATAGTACCCGTTGATGTTGCCGTAGCGCTAGGCTTCACACAGCTAAATTATAGTTTACCTTTAGAGGTAGGCACTACCCCAAATCCTAACCAACAATTAAAGGCAAAGGTAAAAGGAATGAGCGCCGATGCCATTGTTTCTAAAACTTTGGCAGTGTTTACACCTTTTTTAAGTGTAGGCTATCAAAAATCTGAAAGTGATTTACAAGCATTAGGTACTTATGAGTTTGCGGTGCTTAGGTAAGTCCTGCAACGCCAACCGGAAGACAAACATACAATGACCCATTTGCCTTCTCCAACACAGATGTAAGTGGAATGAGGGCTTCTTTAGGCTTCCAACTACACTTGGCGTTCTTTAGACTTTACGCTTCTTATACGCAAGCTAAATATGGATATGTAAACGCAGGTATAGGCTTTGGAATGGGCAAATAAAATTTTAAAAATAGATTTTAAAAGCTTCTCTTTGTAGAAGCTTTTTTTATGCAATTACCTAGTCCAATACATCAGGTTACTTACAACAACCACACTTTTTTTATCAAGAGAGATGATTTGATCGACTCTTTTGTGTCGGGTAATAAATGGCGAAAACTAAAATACATCTTGCTTGATGCAGCGGCTAAGAACAAAAAACATTTGGTAACTTTTGGCGGCGCTTACTCTAACCACCTATTAGCCACAGCAGCAGCAGCAGCAAAGCATCAGTTAAAAGCAACAGCGTTTGTAAGAGGCGAAGAAGTAAGTAACGAAATGCTATCTCTTTGCAAGATATTTGGCATGCGATTACACTTTGTAAGTAGAGAAAGCTACCGAAACAAGCTACAATTGTTTGAGGCAAACTACGGAAATGATGAAGATGCTTATTTCATTAACGAAGGTGGAGCTAGTGCAGAAGCCATAATAGGATGTGCAGAAATTATTGCCGAGCTACCCCAACCTTTCGATCATATCTTTTGTGCAGCAGGAACGGGTACCACCGCTGCAGGTTTGCTAAAAGGAATAAACCAACTTAATTTAAACACTCAGTTACACGTAATACCAGTTTTAAAGGGAGGTAATTTTATTGCAGAAGAGATTGCACGCTTTAAGCCCAATTTAACTAAGTTACATTTACATACCGATTATCATTTTGGTGGATATGCCAAAACAACTAGAGAGTTAATCTTCTTTATTAAAGATTTTACGGCAAAAACCGGTATCCTTTTAGACCCCATTTATACAGGTAAAATGTGTTTTGCCATTAACGATTTGATAGCAAAAAATCAGATTTCAAAAGAAGCTAAAATACTAGCAATTCATACCGGAGGTTTATTTGGAATTTTGGGAAAACTCGCCGAATTCGATAAATGATCTTAAAATATTTTTTCCACATTTATTCAAGGCTGTGGAAGTTTCGGTCAAAATCTAACTTTAAACTGTTTAAACCTAGTTTTTGAACTCAGAGTTCAAAAACCGCCTAAATTTGATTTTTTGGCACATTTTAATAAATTTGAGTTATACCAAAACTTAAATCTATGTATCAATTAAGTGTAGCGCCAAACCAAGTTAAACAAACATTAAAAAAGCATATCCTTGCCGATGGGTACGACCTAACCTATGATATAGAAAAAAGTAACGGCGCTTATATTTACGATTCGAAAAACAACCGCAGGCTGTTAGATTTCTTCACTTGTTTTGCATCCGTGCCATTAGGATACAATCATCCTAAAATGGTTAATGATAAATCCTTTACACATCATTTACTATTAGCGGCATTAGCAAATCCGTCAAATTCTGATGTGTACACGCAACAATACGCAGAATTTGTGCATACTTTTTCTCGTGTGGGTATTCCTTCTTACTTGCCGCATGCCTTTTTTGTAGCAGGCGGAGCCTTAGCCATAGAGAATGCACTAAAGGTGGCCATGGATTGGAAAGTTCAGAAAAACTTTGCTAAAGGTTACAAAGAAGAGAAAGGATTTAAAGTCATCCATTTTGAAAAAGCTTTTCATGGCCGAAGTGGCTATACGCTAAGTTTAACCAATACGCTACCCGATAAAACGAAATGGTTTGCCAAATTCGATTGGCCTAGGGTTAGTACGCCTCAACTTAAATTCCCACTTAACGATGAAAATTTAAAAATCGCCGAAGAAACCGAAGCTACGTCATTAGCTCAAATCAAACAAGCTTTTGCGGATCACAAAGATGATATTTGTGCCATCATCATAGAACCTATCCAATCCGAAGGTGGCGACAACCATCTTAGAGAAGAGTTTTTAATCCAACTTCGCCAACTGGCGGATGAAAACGAAGCCTTTTTAATATACGATGAAGTGCAAACAGGAGTAGGCTTAACAGGTAAGTTTTGGTGCCATCAGCATTTTAGTGAAAAAGCTAGACCAGACATTGTTGCTTTTGGTAAAAAAATGCAGGTATGCGGAATTTTGGTTGGCAACAAAGTTGACGAAATTTCTGGAAATGTTTTTAATGTGCCATCACGTATTAACTCTACTTGGGGAGGTAACTTGGTAGATATGGTTCGTTCTACTCAAATTTTAAACATCATAGAAGAAGATAATCTTTGCGAAAATGCAGCAGTTGTTGGCGATTACTTGAAAAATCAGCTCCATGGGCTTGCAACGAAATATGATAAAATGAGTAATGTTCGTGGTAAAGGTTTGTTATGTTCTTTTGATTTCCCTGATAAGGAAATGAGGAATAAATTTGTAGAAAAAGGAATGGCAGAAAACGTGATGTTTTTAGGTTGTGGTAACCAAACCATCCGCTTTAGACCTGCACTTTGTATCGAAAAACAACATATTGATGAAGGAATTGAAGTGATGCGCAAGATTTTGTCAACAATTTAACCTGCTCAAAACCATTAAGAAGTAAAACATATAGCCACCTACTTCTTAATGGTTTTATCATTTCATGACTTCTCTGCTACAAACCCAAAATCAATTTCTTTTAATTTCGGGACATGAAAAAAATCGGTATAGCCTTATTTGTAACTGTTCTTATTGGCTGGATGTTAAAAGATACCTTTACACAATCAGGCATTGAGGATTTAAAAGGGGGTTTTAAAGAAGTAGCAACTTACCGCAATGAGAACAACACAGGTCCAATTCAGCGAATTTACGCGGTTACAGTTGTGGATACCTCAGCTGCCCAATTAAAAGAATACGGAGATTTAATGCCCCACACTAAATATGGCAATACTAAGGTTTATTATTTTTTAGCAGGCAAAACAGCACCTAAAACATTATCTCCAGGCAATGTTAATTTTGACAGCCAATTTAACAACAACTGCTTTGCTTTATACGAAAAAAGCGCTATGGGTAACGTAGGTTTGGTTAAATGGCCGTTTAAATAATATATAGTTAGACTTACGAAGTTTTTGAAACTTCGTAAGTCTTCGGCTTTTAAACAAAAGCAGAATATCCAGTAATTGCCCTACCCACAATTAGCGTATTAATTTCTTTGGTACCCTCGTAAGAATAAATAGCCTCGGCATCTGCCACAAATCGAGCTACATTATATTCTAAAAGGATACCATTGCCACCCATTACTTCTCTGGCTTTACTTACCACATCTCTTGTACGAAGCGAACAAAATACTTTTGCCAAAGACGCATGCTCATCTTTTAGCATTCCTTGATCTTGTAACTGCGAAAGTCTGAAACATAGCGTTTGCATGGCGGTAAGATTTGACAACATCTCTACTAAGTGATTTTGAATAAGTTGAAATGAGGCGATAGGTTTGCCAAACTGCTTTCTAGTCCTAGTATAGTCCAAAGCGTTTTCGTAAGCACCACGGGCACAACCCACGGCCTGCCAAGCCACGCCAGCTCTTGTCATCTGCAATACTTTAGCAGTGTCTTTAAATGAATTCGCATTTTGCAATCGGTCAACTTCTTGCACTTTACAATCTGTTAACGTAATTAACCCATTCTGAACTATTCTAAGTGCCATTTTATTTTCCATCTTCTCTACCGCAAACCCGGGATTATCCTTTTTAACGATAAAGCCCTTCACTTCGCCGCTATCTTCATCTCTGGCCCAAATCACTAGAATATCTGCAAACGTGGCATTACCAATCCATTTTTTTTGGCCGTTTAAAATCCATTCGTCACCTACTTTTTTACAGGTTGTGGTTAATCCGCCAGCAGCTGCAGAACCTACTTCGGGTTCGGTAAGTCCAAAAGCACCTATGGTTTCGAATTTTTGCATAGATGGCAACCATTTCTGTTTCTGCTCCTCTGAACCACAAATATAGATGGAACCCATGGCCAATCCACTTTGCACACCGAAAAACGTAGAAAGCGAGGTGTCTATCCTAGCCATTTCCATAGCTAAAATTCCTTCCATTAAATTTGATTTCCCCGGACAGCCGTAACCTTTGTAAGTCAAACCACAGATATTTAGCTCGGCTAATTTTGGGATAACCTCAAAAGGAAATTCTGCTCTGTTCCAATAACTGTTTACAATTGGCTTAACTTCCTTTTCTAGAAAAGCCCTAACTTTTAACTGCAAAGCTCTGTCTTCTTCGTTAAGTGCTTCTTCGCCCAATTGATAAAAATCTCCTTCAATAGGTGGTAATTCCTTTTTACGAGAACCTCCACCCATCATTTTCATCATTCCTTGCAGTTGCTTTTCGTCGAGACTGGAAATGGTTTCTACCATTTTAGGCAGATCTACCTTTTTAGAAAGTGCATCCAGTTTCTGGAAGTCTACACTTTTAAACAATTGATAGGCGTTTTTTAAAGAGGAAAATAGATTGGCCATAGATGGGATATGTTTAAAGTAAAAGTTAAAAGCCAAAACTAACTGACTTTGTGATTTAAACTTAAACAAAAAATGACCAAAATTGTTGGGTTTTGAAGGATTTTCTCCCGAAGGTTTTCGAAACGTATTCCCTGTTAGCGAGAGCGACAACAAAGAGCAAAGCAAATTACACGTTGCCGTCTCCGCCAACCTTTCGCACTAACTTATAAGATCTTTCCTTCTTTCGAAACATCTAATTTTTACCTCAAATCGAACAAACTATCTACACCTAAAAGCTTTCTGGAAGTAAAACCTTCGCCATACTCGGCGCCAATATTTTTACCCATTTCCCTAGCCCGGGCAATTACCGATTGCAAAAATGCGGGAGTAGAAATATAAGTTTGAGGCTCATTTTCGCTTGGACTATCAAACTGCGTTTTGAAAGCTCTAATGGCTGCTATTTTTTGTTCCATGTGCTCAGAAATATCAACAATGATATCTGGCTCGATATACGTATCCTGAATGTATTGCAAAGTTAATCTCGGTCGCCAAGGTTGTTGCGCTGCACCATTTAGCTCAGTTTCTACCTTTCTTAATCCAGAGAGAAAAATGGCATCGTTAGCTAAATCAGAAGCCCTACCATGATCAGGATGACGATCGTGTAAAGCATTGGTAAGGATAATTTCGGGTTGGTATTTGCGGATCATCTTTACCACTTGCAGCTGGTGCTCCTCATCATTTTTAAAGAAACCATCTCTAATACCGATATTTTCTCTGGCATGAATTCCCATAATTGCCGAAGCATTTTTAGATTCTTCTGTACGGGTTTCAATCGTACCACGTGTTCCTAACTCGCCCTGGGTAAAATCTACAATCCCTACTTTTTTACCCTGTGCAATATGTTTGATAATCGTACCCGAGCACCCTAGTTCAGCATCGTCTGGATGAACAGCTAACACCAATAAATCTAATTTCATATAATTAATTTTAAATGAGTAGATGATTAAATAAGTAAATACTTTTGAAAATCCAGTCGTTATTTACCCACGTAATCATTTTTTCATTTAGTCATTTTCCAATAATAACCTCTGTATTTTTTTCTTCACTTTAGATGAAGTTGGCTTGGTAAATGGAAAGAAATATTCCACTACTTCTCCTTTTTTATTGATCAGGTATTTATGAAAATTCCAACGCGGCGTAGAAGTTAGGTTGCCATTTTGCTTTTTATCTGCTAAGAATTTAAACAGCGGATGGGCTGCTTTGCCTCTTATCATTACTTTATCAAAAATAGGAAATTGTACGCCATAGTTAACTTCGCAAAATTCGTTAATTGCTGCGCCATCTAAAGGTTCCTGTTTACCAAAATCATTGGAAGGGAAGCCCAAAACCTCAAAACCTTGTCCAGAAAATTCGTCTCTAATTTCTTGCAGTTCTTTTAGCTGCGGAGTAAAACCACAACCAGAAGCCGTGTTTACAATCAACAATACTTTACCGTCAAAATCGGCCAAGTTTTTTTCTGTTCCATCAATAAGGCGAGCCTTAAATGGATACACTGTTGGATTTACCTTCATATTTAAACTTTATTGATAGTAGCCAGAATTTCTAATGATCGATTCGATATCTCTATCTTCTTGAACACTGTAGGTATTTTTCAAGTTATGTCCTACAACTCTAGCAACCAATTGGTAAGAAAACGCCGCAAACTTGCCTTTTGTTTCCTTTACGATGTCATAAGTTGTTCTCCCTACCTCTCTATCAATTAATTTAGTTAATATTTGTCCTTGTGTAATGGTCAACTCCTTTATTTCGGTGTTAAACATCTTCTTAATTTCATTATCGCATTCTTTTATCAAACGCTTTTGTTCCTTTTTATCTGCTACAACAGCCACATCCCGCTCTAGCTGCTCATATCTTCGCTTTGCAAATAAAGCATAAGGCATTACTTTAAGCACGTTGTATCTCAACCTATTATAAGCGGCTTGCTCTTGCGGCGATTTCCAAATACGCTGACCTAGAATAACAACTTCTTTAAGGCCAATCCATGGAATCATGTAACCACCATCATTTGTAGCCGCCACACGAATGGTATCATTTTTGCCTAATTTTGGCCAAATACCAGTTGATAAACTGTCTTGAGCATTTGCATCAAAAACAGCAATCATGACAATAGAAACAGCAAAAAGACGATAAAATTTCATAAATTTATGCCTATTCAAAGTTAGCGCAATTTTTATATATTCGTTTTAACTACAACCCAATATAACACTTTATAGTATAAAAATACTATAATTTTACCTATAAAACACAAATGAAGAATACTTTGGTTATTGATCTTGAGGCAGAGAAAAAAGAAATACTAAAAAGGTACAGGGCTTTGCTACGTGCCTCTAAATCAACCCTTCAAAAAGGAGATAAGAAAGAAATACGCAAAGCTTTCGATATGGCATTAGAAAGCCATAAAGACATGCGACGCAAATCTGGGGAGCCTTATATTTACCATCCAATTGCTGTGGCGCAAATTGCCGCCGAAGAAATTGGTTTAGGTACCACTTCTATTGTTTGCGCCTTGCTGCACGATGTAGTAGAAGATACCGATATCACTTTGGAGGATATTGAACGTGAATTCGGTAAAAAAACAGCGAAAATTATTGATGGTTTAACCAAAATTTCTGGCGTTTTTGACACCAACAGTCCTTACAGGCAGAGAATTTCAGAAAAATGTTGCTTACACTTGCTGATGATGTAAGGGTAATTTTAATTAAACTGGCGGATAGGTTGCACAATATGCGTACGATGGACTTTATGCCTCGTCACAAACAGCTAAAAATTGCATCAGAAACCATTTACTTATATGCCCCGTTAGCACATCGTCTGGGTTTGTATGCCATTAAATCCGAACTCGAAGATCTTTCAATGAAATATCTCGAACCAGATACCTACAAATACATAGCCACTCAGCTTAACGAAAAAAAAGCAGAAAGAAATGCATTTATTAAAAGCTTTGTAGAACCTATTACTGATATCTTGGCCGAGCAAGGTTTAACAGCCAATGTTTATGGCCGCCCAAAATCAATCCATTCTATATGGAATAAAATGAAGAAAAAGAACATTCCTTTTGAGGAGGTTTACGATCTTTTTGCCATTAGAATCATCCTAGATAGCCCCTTAGAAAGAGAAAAAGCAGATTGTTGGAAAGCCTATTCTATCGTTACCGATTTGTACCGTCCAAATCCAGACCGTCTGCGTGATTGGGTTTCTTCTCCAAAAGGTAACGGTTACGAGTCTTTACATACTACTGTGATGGGGCCAAAAGGCCAATGGGTAGAAGTTCAAATTCGTACACAACGTATGAACGAGATTGCAGAAAAGGGTTTTGCCGCACACTGGAAATACAAAGAAAGCAGCAATGATAATGGTTTAGATCAATGGATCCAAAAAGTGAGGGAAATGCTAAGTAACCCAGAATCTAACGCATTAGATTTCTTGGACGATTTCAAAATGAACCTTTTCTCTGATGAGATTTTCATTTTTACACCAAAAGGAGCTTTGTTACAGTTGCCTTTAGGTGCAACTGCTTTAGATTTTGCCTTCGAAATCCATACAGATATTGGCGCAAAATGTATTGGCGCCAAAGTAAACCACAAATTAGTTCCGCTTTCTTATAAACTACAAAACGGCGATCAGGTAGAAATCATCACATCTAGCAAGCAAACGCCGAAAGAGGATTGGTTAAATATCGTGATGACGGCAAAGGCCAAATCGAAAATCAAATCATCATTAAAAGAAGAAAAACGTAAAATTGCAGAAGAAGGCAAGGAACTGTTAGAGCGCAAACTTAAATCGCTTAAAATCACTTACAATACAGACAACCTTAATAAGCTAAGCTATTTCTTCAAACTTCAATCTACGCAAGATTTATTCATAAACGTTGCTACCGGAAAAATAGAGCTTAAAGACCTGAAAGAATATCTTGCAAGTGAAAAGGAAATTGAGAACCGAGGCAACGAAAAAACAAGTGATAACGAACGCATAGATGCTCTACTTAAAAAGGTTAAAGGCCCTGAATCTGACGTCCTATTAATTGGCGAAGATTTACAGAAAATAGACTACACATTGGCAGTCTGCTGTAATCCCATACCGGGAGATGATGTTTTTGGATTTGTTACGGTAAATGAAGGCATCAAAATACATCGTACCAATTGCCCTAATGCTGCCCAACTGATGGCCAATTATGGTTACCGTGTAGTAAAAGCGAAATGGAACAGGCAACAAGAATTGAGTTTCTTAACAGGGTTACGTATCGTCGGCATAGACGATGTTGGCTTAATCAATAACCTTACCAAGGTAATTTCAAACGATTTTAAAGTAAATATCCGTTCCATTACCATTGATACCGAAGACGGCATTTTTGATGGTTCTATAAAGGTTTTTGTAAATGATAAGGAGCATTTAGATAATCTGATTAAAAATTTGTTAGACGTAAAAGGCATAACTGGGGTAACTAGATTTGATGCCTAATTAATGGTTAATTATGAATGATTAATTGTTAATGATGAAAGAGAATATCATAAAGAACAAGAGCTTTAAGTTTTCTATTCCGATTGTAAAACTCAATCAGTATCTACAAAGGCAGAAAAAGGAATTTGTTTTAAGTAAACAACTGTTATAAGTAATCATTAATAACTAACCATTAACATTCCATCATTTTATCAACATAAATCCTTGTAATCCTTTAATCTCTGTAATCAATTAACTACCTTTGAAATGGAGTTTAAAACTATGTCTGAACAGAACACAAGCGAGTTAGTTAGAAAGATATTTGAAGCTTATCTCGAAAATAAAAACTTAAGAAAAACCCCTGAGCGTTTTGCTATTCTAGAAGAAATCTACTCAAGAGATGATCACTTTGATGTGGAAACCCTTTACATACACATGAAAAATCAAAAATACCGTGTAAGTAGAGCTACGGTTTACAATACATTAGAGTTATTGGTTTCTTGCGATTTGGTAACTAAACACCAATTTGGCAAAAACATGGCTCAATTCGAAAAATCTTACGGTTATCATCAACATGATCACGTAATTTGTATCGATTGTGGCAAAGTAGTAGAATTCTGCGATCCACGTATTGGTCAAATTCAAAATATGGTTGGCGAATTGCTAAAATTCGACATCAAACATCACTCTTTAAATCTTTACGGAATATGTTTTGATTGTAGCGCAGCTGCAACCATCAAAAACAAAGCACACTAATTATTTACAATAACCAATCTTATTCTCTTAATTTATTATAATGACGCAAGTAGATGTACTACTAGGCCTGCAATGGGGCGATGAAGGTAAAGGAAAAATCGTTGATGTTCTAAGTCCTCAATATGATTTAATAGCCCGTTTTCAAGGCGGGCCAAATGCTGGCCACACCTTAGAATTTGACGGCAAAAAATTTGTATTGAACACCATACCATCAGGTATTTTCAATGAAAAAACCATGAACTTAATTGGCAATGGTGTGGTAATTGACCCAATTATTTTAAAAAGAGAATTAGACAATTTAAAAGCCGCTGGTCATGATCCAGTTGGTAAAGGAAAATTAGTTTTAGCACGTAAAGCACACTTAATTTTACCTACACACCAACTATTAGATGCTGCTAACGAGCAAAAAATGGGCGCTGGTAAAATTGGTTCTACTTTAAAAGGAATTGGCCCAACCTATATGGACAAAACCGGTAGAAATGGTATCCGCGTTGGCGATACTACCTTGACAGATTTTAAAGAGAGATACGAAAAACTAGTTCAAAAACATAAAGAAATCTTATCTCACTACGAATTTGAGTATGATTTAACTGAAAAAGAAGCAGCTTTCTTTGAAGCTATCGAATTCATCAAGTCTATCCCTCATGTAGATAGCGAACACTTTGTAAACGGCTACCTAAAAGATGGCAAAAAAGTATTAGCAGAAGGCGCTCAAGGCGCTTTATTAGATGTTGATTTTGGCTCTTACCCATTTGTTACTTCATCTAACACTACCACCGCAGGTGCTTGTACCGGTTTAGGTATTGCTCCAAATAAAGTGGGCGATGTTTACGGTATTTTCAAAGCTTATTGTACACGTGTTGGTGGTGGCCCATTCCCAACCGAGTTATTTGACGAAACTGGCGAAACTTTACGTGCCGTAGGTCACGAATTTGGTGCAACTACAGGTAGGGCTCGCCGCTGTGGTTGGATTGATCTTCCTGCTTTAAAATATGCGATCATGTTGAACGGTGTTACCGAATTAATTATGATGAAAGCTGATGTTTTAGATGGCTTTGATACCATCTACGCTTGTACACATTATGAGCACGACGGTCAAACTATCGATTATATGCCTTATGATATCATCACTGTAGAACCTAAACCAGTTTTAGAAGCAATTGAAGGCTGGAAAACTAATTTAACTGGCATTACTTCAACTGATCAAATTCCTGCTCAGTTAAGCGCTTACATCGAGTTCTTAGAAAAAGAATTAGAAGTACCAATCAAATTTTTATCTGTTGGTCCAGACAGAACACAGACATTGACCTTAAAATAAGATAAGATAAATTTGCTATAAAAAATGCTTTCGGAAAACTATTTCGAAAGCATTTTTTTTGGTAATCCCTGTTAAATAATCAGGCTAATTAAACTGAGATTATACCTTCTAAAATTATAAAAGTGATATCCGCTTCAATAATATAGTATACCTTAAATCATTACTATTATATCTAGCTTAGCGAAAAATTCTATCAAAGCTATCCTAACCATTCTAAAGATTTGATTTAGTCGAGAATTAGAAATCAACAACTTCATCTATTAGCAATCAATCGAAATTATAATTCTACAACAACTCTCTCAAGATAAGTTAATTTCTTTTGTTTTCCGCAACTTGTGCTTATATCTCATCAATAAGGACAATCAACCAATCATCAATAACAACATAAATATTGAAGAATTTTTTAAATATTTATTAGGGAATTATTCTTTCAAAATCTTACATCGAAGAACTCAGCTTACCCACTCGCTACCACTATTTAGCCTAACGTTAGATCTTTAGAAGAAATAACTGAACCATATAAAAATCAATTTAAGAGAGTTTTAGAAACCTGAATTTGAACCTCAAGTATCCCAGCCTTGTTTAAGAGCTGCATAATGACCGGGCTACACACATGTATCAGTGAACGAGCACGTAACTGAATTTTCGGATTTGTGCTTTGCTTTGTATGCAGATCAATGCCTAGGCGGGCAATCTTTACAG